>SWDO01000015.1:18385-114480 GCA_005116895.1 Nitrospira sp.
AAGGTCCGGCCCATCGCCCTTGCGATCGACTGGCCCAAGCTGGTTTTGCCAACGCCGGGAGGGCCAACGAGGCAGAGAATCGGGGCCTTGGCAGTTGGATTGAGCTTCAAGACCGCCAAGTGCTCGACGATCCGTTCTTTCACTTCCTTGATCCCGTAGTGATCTTCTTCCAAGACCTGACGAACCGTTGACAGATCGAGATGTTCTTCGGAGGCCTTCTTCCAGGGGAGTTCGAGGACCAACTCAAGGTAGGTCCGAAGCACCTGATAGTCGGGGGACGTCGGCGGGACCTTGCCCAATTTGGTGGCCTCGCGCTCGACTTCCTTGCGAATATCCTCGGGTAAGTCGGCTTCGGCAATTTGCTTCTTCAACCGGGCGACCTCGTTCTCTTCGTTCTCGCCTTCGCCCAGCTCTTGCTGGATGGCTTTCAGTTGTTCGCGCAAGATGTACTCGCGTTGACTCTTGCCGATTTTTGTCTGTGCATCCTGGGTGATCTTTTCTCGCAACTGGAGTATTTGAATCTCCTTAGAGAGCGCGCTGTAGAGGCTGCGCAGAAGGTCCAACGTCGAAGAACTTTCGAGCAAGCGCTGTTCTTCCACCGAACTGAGATTGACGAGTGAGGCAATGCGATAGGCCAGTGCGACGGAATCGTCTTCATTGCTCAGCACCGCACCGACTTCTTGAATGCCTGGAGCGTGGATCAACCGAGGCAAGTCGGACACCAGTTCTTGAATGGCCCGGTGAAGGGCTTTGACTTCTGCTCCATCGTCTGTAGGACGTCCGAGAGAACGGACGCGCACTGTTGAGTAGGGGGTGGACTGTTCCTCTTTGATGAGGACGACGCGATCCAATCCCTGCACCAGCGCGTGGATCGCTCCCTCGGATGACTGACCGATTTGTTTGACGATCGCCTTCGTGCCGATAGAATACAGATCAGACAGACCAGGCTCTTCGGTCTGAGGATCTCGTTGCGCGACCACGACGATCATTTTCTCTTCGGTCTTCATGGCGGCGTTGACCGCCGCGACAGACCGCTCCCGCCCGACCGTCAGAGGTAGCATCACGCCTGGGAATAACACCGTTCGTTTAACGGGAAGTATCGGCAACGTGGACAATATAATATTTTCCATAGGTGACCATCCTTGAAGAAGGTTCACGACAGTATAACAGCCTGATAGGTTCCCGCGCCCAGAAGTCAAGGGGAAGGGATCGAGGGTGAGTGGCAACCCATGAATGTGAAGGAGAATGGCACAACGAATCAAGCCTGGTTTGGCCTCGTAAGGCGTCGCCTCGCTCCGCCTTGGACGATCACGAACTCATACAGCCGGCACTCTAATGCCCCGTTGAAGAGGGGAATCCGTTTGGACGGTGTCAGCCCAATTAGCTTCGACAGTCGGGCATCGCCAGTCAACACATAGGCACGCCATCCGGCGAAGCGTTGCTTTAGCCAATCGCCCAGCTTGGGGTAAAACGATTCCAGTTCGTCCGGCCGGCTGAGGCGGACTCCATAAGGAGGATTGATGATTATCACACCTGTGTCTGCCGGCGCTTCCAGGTCTAGAATATCGCTTTGTTTCAGTCTGACATCTATCGCCACTCTAGCTTCTTGAAACATCCGCTGCGCAACCTTCACCATCGCCGGATCCCGGTCGGACGCATAGATGGCGGTCGGCACCTGAGCCACTTGTTTGACTTGCGCCGATTCTCGAAGATGGTTCCACAATGGTGCGTTGTGAAGGAGCAATTGTTCAAAGCCAAAGTTGCGTGAGATGCCCGGCGCGATCTGGCGAGCCATGAGGGCAGCTTCGAGAGGGATTGTTCCACCTCCGCACATGGGATCGAGCAGCACACCGCTCGCAGTCCAGCCGGCGAGCCGTAGAATTCCCGCCGCCAGGTTTTCTCTGAGTGGTGCTTCGACCGATCCTATCCGATGTCCGCGCTTGAATAGGGGTTCGCCGGATGTATCCACATAAAACGTGACGGTGTTCTGGTCCAGAAAGGCGTCGAGCTTGATGTCCGGCCGTTCCGTATCGACGTTGGGGCGCTCCTGTTTGGCCTTGGCGAACTTATCACAGACGGCATCTTTGATGCGGAGAGTCAGGAAGTCCAGGCTGGGGAGGGGACATCGACGGGCGCTCACCTTCACCTTGATCGTCTGAGCCGGCGTGAACCAGTCAGGCCAGGCGAGCGCATAGGCGGCGTGGTAGACATCGCGTTCTGTTTTGTAGGCACTCTGGCCCACTTCCCACAGGACACGGCTGGCGATGTGTGTGTTGAGATTGACCCAGTACATGGTCGACCAGGACGTGCTGAAGCCGACGCCCCCCTCTGTCTTGGTCGTTGTGGGCACGCCAAGGCCATGGAGCTCTCCCTCGAGCACGCCTTCAAGCCCGCGAGGACAAGGTGCAAAGAAGCGATGGTTTGTGCTATCCATTTTGTTTGCCGGGGATTGCTGATTCAGAGGCCACCTGATGAATTATTGCAGCGCCTGCGGAAAGCCCGTCATTCAAAAAGTTCCGCCAGGCGATAACCTGCCTCGGTTTGTATGCGACACCTGCCAGGCTATTCATTACCATAATCCGAAGGTTGTCGCGGGCTGTATTCCTGAATGGGAAGATCACATCCTCCTCTGCCGTCGGGCCATTGAACCTCGACTTGGACTCTGGACCTATCCAGCCGGTTTCATGGAGCTCGGTGAGGGCACCGAACAGGCGGCGATGCGGGAGACGCTTGAGGAGGCGCAGGCGAAAGTGACGATTACGCAGCTCCATTCCGTATTGAGCCTCCCTCGTATTGGACAGGTCTACATGACCTTCATCGGACGTCTTCAGACCAAACAGTTCAGCGCAGGATTTGAAAGTCTGGACGTGAGGCTCTTTCCCCGCCACGCAATCCCATGGGAGGAAATCGCCTTCCCAGTGGTGGAAGCGGCCTTACGTCATTATGTCGAGGATGCGGCACGAGGAACGTTTCAGCTGTATGTCGAAGACGTCCTGGGGACTATCAACTGACCGAGGTTTTTCAGGAGCGAAGCGCATTCTGGGGCACGATCGCGTGGATATCGACGAGTTGTTCCGTGCGGTCGATCGCATAGAAAATCCGCCATTCCCCTACGGCATACTTGCAGAGTCCAGGAAGGTCGTCTGCGATCGATTCATGGCGTAGGTTGTCGACATTGGAAGCCAGCCACTTGGATTTGTCGAGGAGCCGTTGAGCCATGGCTTTGTCAATTGCGGCGAGGTCTTGTGCGGTGCTGGGGCGAAAGGTGAGGCGGTACCAAGGCATGGGGTCTTACCACCTAAGTCCGATCCGTTCGGCGATGTCTTCTCCAGAGAGCCGGTCACTGCTCGCTAATGACTGCTTGAGTCGGGCTCTGAGTGAATCGCCGAGTTGGAGGCCAAGGTCGGGATCTCCGATCAACTCGCGAATCCGATCGTCCACGAGGCCACGGACCAATTCTTTCAATTGTTCCATCGACAACGACGAAAGCTCCATGGAACGAGAATACGGGTCAGGATGGACGGAATGCAACAGGTCCGGTAGCAAGACGGCGGCGTGCTTGGACTCGATCGAAGGCTGTATTCGCTGAACATGGGTGATGCGAAGCACGGTGAATGCCAATTCCCGCTGGCCAGCCTGCCGGATACGTCGGTGAGGGAAATCCTGTTTGCTTTTAGAAAAGGATGATCGAGCTCGTCAAACGTGGGGAATAGTCTGTGCTGACAGCTGAGTGATCTGCTTCACGCCTTTGGCAGCTCGCCTTTTGGAACGATGAGAGCCTGTCCTGCCGTTACGGAGAGCTGTTCGACTACCCGCTTGAGTCGTTCGTGCTCAGCGGGTGCCACGGCTAGGAATTCGACGCCGATGCCTTGTGATCCGGACCAGCGGACGGTCCCCTTGCTAATGTGGATGGGGGTGGATTCGCCAGGTAGTTCGATGAGTAATTCCACCTGCATACCGGTAAAGGGCTGGACGACGCTTTCTAGCCGGCAGCCCTTGAGCGAGAGATCCTTCACGGACGCGTTGTATCGAAGTTTGTCTCTCTGTACCAACGTGCTGGGGATTGCTACCGGAAACCGAGGAAATTTACGGGTGACCATCGAGTGTCCTTATGTCACGTGGCAGATTTCTTTGCCTGTCTCCCAAGCATGAGACGGTGGCTCTTTGTCTGTTGAGCCGATCGGCGCTGTAGCTATTTGTAGCTAATGAGGTACTAGGTATCAGGCTATGTGGCTGGAGGCAACTTGTCAACGAAAAGACTGATCTGGACAGAGGTGATTGCGGTCACAACGAACGAGATGTCGATGGATTTGGCTGTCCCGTCCTACAGGAGGTACGACAGATGCGATTTGAGGAGTTGCATGCGCGACGGCAGCGGCGAGAGCTGACGATGGCGGAGGCGGCGGAGATGCTGGGCGTGACGGAACGCACGTTTCGGCGGTGGAGCACTCGCTATGAAGCGGAGGGCATGGAGGGACTGGAGGATCGCCGGCTGGGCCGCGCATCGGCCCGGGCGGTCCCCGTCGATGAGGCCCTCCAGATGGTGACGCTGTATGTCCAATGTTCAACTCCATGTTCAACCACAGCGAACTGCGCATCGAATCTCCCTCAAGGTAAAAGTCCTATGCCGTCAACTGCGCCGCTAAAATCATGATGTGCACTGGAACAAGTCCGATCGGTTGCAAGCTGTGTAACCTCATGAGAGTTCCTTTCAGCAAGGAACGGACCACGATGAGTTCGCAAGAACTACGTACATTCTCAAGCATTGAGCTGCTGCCTGAAAATAGAAACCTGCCGGGTGAATCTTTTTCGATTCAGGGCGTATCTAAATGGATTCACTGTTTCTCCTCAGAACCACTTGCCTCCCGCGATGGCGCTTCAGTTCTCAGGCTCTTCAGACGTATTTTGCGGAACTGGTCGCACTCAACGCGGCGGGATGGTAGCGCCGGAAAATGAGCAAAGAAATAACTCGTTGGTTTAGGGATGTGCGGATCTGTCAGGCAGATGCAAGTAGCTCTATTAGATATAGAGCTACTTGGCCTGGGCATTCATCTGGTTTGGATGGACAATGTAGCTAAGAGTTGTCAGGAGATTCTCATGAGCAGGCGTCAGCGTGATCGAGCGTATTGCGGACCCACAGGCTGATACCATTGGTAAGTCCACATGAGTTTCTCCTGGTCGGTCTGGTATACTCGTTTCACCGAGGGGGGACACGACATGACGACACATCGAATTGAAGTGAATCCCAAAGTGATGATGGGCAAACCGGTCATTCTCGGCACACACATTCCCATTGAATTGATTCTCCGAAAGCTTGGGGAAGGTGCGACCGAAGCTGATCTGCTTGATGTCTATCCTCGCCTCACCAAGGCCGATATCCAGGCTGCTATTGGCTATGCCGCCGACACTGTGGCTCACGAGGAAACGGTGCTGGTTGGTGCTCCTTCCCGCAAACGAGTCAAGCGCTAGTCCGTGCAGTTCCTTGCCGACGAGAGTTGCGACTTCTCTGTGGTTCGAGCGCTCCGGGCTGTCGGCCATGACGTGCTTGCCGTGGCAGAAATCGCGTCTGGTTCTGACGATAGTATAGTCATGGACATAGCCTTCCGTGAGCATCGGGTACTTCTGACGGAAGATAAGGATTTCGGCCAACTCGTCTACTCCCACTCGCAACCATCCAGTGGACATTCATATAGCTGAATCTTACCGTATCTTGGCTGCAGTCAGAATGGATTTGGCTGCCGCAATGCCGGAGAGCGCAGCGCCTTCCATGAAGCCCTGCCACTCGTAAAACGAGTTGGTGTGTTCGCCGGCGAAAAACAGGTTGCCTGCGGGGATGCCCTCCAAGCCAGCCATTGTCGTGAATTGGCCGGGGCGATAGCAGGTATAGCTGCCTTTCATGAACGGATTCGACAGCCAATGTTCGAGATGTGCCAGGTACTGTCCCTGGACCACGGTGGCTGCTCCAAGTGTACCCGGAAAGATGTGGTTCAGATCGGTCAAGAATCGTTGAGCTTCTGTCTGAACCGCATTTGGGTTTAAGCCTGCGCCTCGTACCCCGCTGGAATAGTCGGTCAGAATTCCCCTCGTCTCTGATCCCAAAGTCGGGTTCGTTTCCCATGTCGTTCGAAGGTTCGTCAGATCGGAATAGGCCGTTCCATTCCCTCCAAGCGTACGCCATGGACGACTTGAAAAGCCGATCATCATTTTGGCATTGCTACCGTAACCGAGTTCTCGGATGGCTCTGCGTTGATGGGCGGGGATCGCGAGACTCGCATCGAGTTCGACTTCACGGAGGGTCGTGAAGGGGATGGCCAGTACGGCAATATCGTGCGCGTGTACAACCGTGCGGTTACTGGATCGAAACGTGAGTTCAATCCGCCCATCGCTCAGCTTGCGGACTCGCACGAGTCTGGAGTCATATGTGAGTTGTCCAGGAAGTTCGCGCGTCAGCCCTTCGACGATCCGGTCATTTCCATCCACCACATGATAGCGTTCGTCACTGAACAGGCCGAACGGGGTAAATTGCGAGCGGCGGTCGGCATGGATGAAGAGGAGAAAGGTGAGGCAGCTTTGTTCGTGTGCCGCGAGTCCATACTCAGCCTCGTAACCGGCAATGATGGCAGCCTTGGCAAGCGGCCCAGCCGGGACGCCGACTCTGTTCCGTCCTTCGAGGTAAGCCAGCAGGTTCGTGCGGTCGAGGGTAACATCGTCCGGTGTATAGGAACTAGCCGTAACTTCTGGCGAGAGGCGATTGAGATCATGCCGCATCACTGAGACGAAATCGCGAAACTCGGCCACGATCGCAGATTCTGAATATCGCTGTCCTGAGAAATGGTAGAAAATTTCGCCTGGCTGATTGTGGTCATCTTCCAGCACAAGGCGAAAGCGTTTGGCGTAGCTCAAGATAGTCTTATGAAGGGTGTCGATGAGTTCACCCCCACGTTCTGCGACTTGACCTGGGAAGAAGCCTCGTAACGACCAACAGCGTCCACCGGCTCGAACAGCTGCTTCGTAGACGGTGGCTGGAATGCCTCGTGTCTTGAGCGTATCGGCGCAAGCCAATCCGGCGAGCCCTGCACCGACGATGCCGACTGAAAGTGAAGAGGGGAGTGGTTTGGCATCAGCCACGAGGAACGGAAAACCCGTGATCGTTCCGAGGGCAAGTGTTGCACCGGTTGCCCCGGCGCCGAGCAGAAACTGGCGTCGGGAAATCGTTGGAGACGTCTGAGCCTGAGTCAGTTCTTGCAGCGCTCCGACGGCATCGTCGGTCGAGCAGCCTTGACGCTCGGCCAGCAAGGCTGCTGTCATTAATCGTGAGAACGAACGGAATGCAGAGGTTCGAGCCATCGGCAAGCCTCCCGGTTGGCGAACGGTCAGGGCGGTATCTTACAGAAGGGTGAGGCACGCGGAAAGAGATTGAATACGAGCGGCGGTACCTATGTTCGATCTACGGAAGGGTCGATCACCGGCCAGAAAAAACGACGTGAGGGAGCGGCAGCTTCCTTATTCGCTTTCAATCAGCACAGGCCTCGATGAGTTGAGTCGCGGCGAAAAATCAGAGAGCACCACGGTCGACTGTTGGAGTTCATCGACCACTGGATGGGAACCCATGTCGATGGATCCCTTAAAGAACGCGCCTTCTTCCAGTGAAAACGACGGGGAGGTAATATCGCCGAGCAGGACCGCCGGCTTCAGGAGCTGGATCTTGCTGCTCGCGGTGACGTTCCCTTGGATTTTTCCTCTGCAGACAACGGATTCGGCAACGATCGAGCCTCTGATAAGCGCATTTTCGCCGATCACCAACATGCCCTTGGCGTGGATTTCTCCTTCGATGGAACTATCGATTTGAACGGTGCTGTGAAAATGGACGATGCCTTTGAACGTGACGTCTTTCCCTAGAACCGTAAAGTTTGTATTGTCCGCTTCGAGTTCTCGTTTTTTGTCCCACATGATAACGATCCTCTTGTAGATGAGCCTGTTCGATCCCTCTAATGTCTTTGAACGACACGGGCGCTCCATCGTGAGAAGTGGGGGTCGCCGGTGCCTTGTGTCAATGAAAATCGAAGCACAACATACAGGAGTCGAGAGAAAGAATCAAAGGCAGATTTGTACGTATCCCTCTTGGCCGGGATCGAGGGCTATATTCTTGGCGGAGAGGTGTTGCCTAGTTGGTTTCTTTTCCGAACTATTTTCAGGTGATGGAGGTGACGGTCTTGCCGACCGCCGATCCGATCTTGGGGATTTCGATGTTCTACGCGGCGTTCCGTGCCCCGCGCGCAAGGTCTTCAACGGTCAGGCCCTTGCTGCGTTCGGTCTGTGGGGATTCCGCCGATGCAGGCCCGCTTCCCAGTACGAGAAGAGGGTGCGTCGGATGGAGTATTCGGGTGGGATCGCGTATGATCGCCCAGGTCTGCAACCGGTATATCAGGAGGGCCGTATCCGATGGATGTCGATGCATCATCTCGGCGGTTGGTCGTTATTGGGTGTCTCTGTGCCGGACTCGGCGTGGCAGCCGGCGCATTCGGCGCTCATATGCTGAAGGAGATCCTGGAGCCACCAATGTTGGCCGTCTACGACACGGCGACCCGTTACCAGATGTATCATGCCTTTGGCATGGTCTTGAGCGGGTTTGCGGTGCGGATCGGTCGCGACGCGGGAGCGGCCAAAGCGGGCTGGCTGTTTTTGGCAGGGATGGTGTTATTTTCCGGGAGTCTGTATGGCGTGTCGTTGTTGGGAGTACGTTGGCTTGGAGCGGTGAAACCGGTTGGCGGCGCGCTGTTTATCGTGGGGTGGTCGGTGTTGGCTTGGCGCGCCTACCGTGGGGCAGGATGTTGAAGGAGATTAATAGGATGTTCAAAAAGGCCTTCCAGCTAGGCCGAAGCGAGCGAAAGGCCGAGTCGTACGCGGTTGGTACGTTGAGGCCTTGAGCGATGCGAGAACAAAGCTGGAGGCCTTTTTCAACATCCGCTAAGGCTGACAGGGGGCCGTGCGTTTGGCGCTGATCGGTCCCCATCCTCCCATGTTGTTCACGAACGACCCTTCGATCTTCGCATCGTCCTTGATGAACAGCAGGCTGTCCTCTTGGAGCTGGCCGTTATGCTCCCATCGCAAGTAAATGGCATCTCCCAGGATGATGATCTCGGTTGGTGCTGCGGCCTGAGCCGAGACCTGTCCGAGTGGGGGAAACATGATGGTGGACTTCTGTTCTCCGTGCTTCTGGTGGTTGTGAATGGTCCATTGCCATGTCCCGCACAGTCGAGCCCGGCCTTTGGCCTGCCGGATCCGTTCCTTCCACTCATAGATGTCCCACCACGCGGCGGTCGCCTTGTGACTGGCTTCAAGCGCAGCGCGATTGGCAGCGAGTAACAGCTCCGTAGTCTTCGGCGGGACTATCTCCTGAGATGGTCCTGTTCTCTGGTCTGTCTGGATGAGACGGAAGAGGTCGGAGAGTGAGGTGACCTTGCTGCGGCTCGTTACCCAATCCTGCTGTGTTGCGTGCAGCGAGGTGCTGGTCGTGGAAGGCGTCTCCTCATGGCCGATCGAATCAGCAAACTGCCAGACCGTCATCGCTGCCATCAGTTCGGAGATGGATTGGGACAATTCAGCCAGGCGCAACTCCTTGACCAACTTGCTTGACAGTCGTTTGGCCCCGACTGCCCTTGCTGCATCATTGAGACCGAGAGCAGGGCCGATTGTCTCTGTGAATAGAGTTTGGGCACTCGCATCTGAATCGATTGATGCGAATTGGTTCCCTTTTTGCGAGATCATCTGAAAGAGAAGGATCGGCGACGCGTCGTCCGCTCGGACCGGAGGGGACGATAGGAGGATGGAGATCCCCATGATGATTGCAAGGAGCCTGACCGTGGCATCCCGATGTATGCCGAGCTCTCGGCGACGACGAGATGGGCCAGCGAGAATTGAGTGTGCGTGAGTCTGGTTGCGCGGAGACGGTGTGCCGTGGGTCATGTTCCTTGGAAACAAGACTTTAAGAAAATCGCGGTTCGTTCCCAGGCGAGGGCCGAATCGTGAGGATCATAGGAGGCTGGCTTCATCTCGTTGCAAAAGGCGTGGGCCGCCTCGGGGTAGAGATGCATCTCGACGCGCTTGGCATAGTCGGCGGAGGCGCTGCGTAGTTGCGCGACGTCGTCCTGCGTCACCCAGGCGTCCTTCCCTGCCTGGTGATAGAGCACCGATGAGAAGAGGTCTTTCATCAGCTCTTTAGGCGTGACCGGCTTGCCGTAATAGGAGACGGCCGCCCGCAGCCGTTTCCGATGGCAGGCGAAACGGAGCGCATAGGATCCGCCCATTCCATACCCGACGACTCCATGAATATTTTTCTTCACGAAGTGGCAGGTATTCAGGTATTCACAGCAGGAATTGATATCCGTGATGACATGCGCGTCGTTCTGACGTTCTTGCAGCGCGGCCGCCATGTCATCGTTGGCGGTCACCATTCCTCCCAAACGGCCGTAGAGATTCGGAATGATCACCGCATACCCTTCACAGGCCAGCCGGGCGCCCACATCCTTCATCTGTCCAGTTAATCCCCACCAATCATGCAACAGGACAAGCCCTGGATAGGTCCCTGGTTGTTGCGGCCAGAAGAGCAACGAATCGATTTGGTGCTCCTTCGGCATTTTGCTCTTGAAGTAGGGGTCAACCATTTGATCGGTGTGCGTGGGGATGGGTATGCCGCTTGGGAAGCGGGCTGTTCCTGTTCCGATCTGTTCTAATGTGAACGGTGTCGCGTGAGTGGTAGACATGGTTGGAATGTGTTATTGGAGCGGCGTTGTTCTCAGCATGATCGTACTATATGAAGCCCCTTCGGGGAATGTCAAATGAGCGCCATTGACGGATGTGCCACGCCGTTTTACAGTGACGGCCTTGTGAGGTTGCGTGAATAAGGATCGCATCGGTGTGGGGTTGATCGGCGTGGGTCGGCATGGGATGCGCTATGCCCGGCACATCGTGCACGATCTGCCCACCGCTTGTCTCAGGGCCGTCTGCCGGCAGCATCCCGAACAGGGGCTTGATCTTCCCGGAGCCCCCTCGGTCACCATGTACAAAGAGCCTCAGTCGCTGATTGCCGATCCCCTGGTCGATGTGGTCCTTGTCGTCACGCCGCCAATCTATTCCCTGGATATCTGTCGGATGGCGGTCCTGGCCCGCAAGCCCCTCTTGATTGAAAAACCGCTGGCAACCACCGCTGCCGATGCTCAGGCGATGGTCGTCCTGGCTCGTGAGGCAGCGGTGCCGTTGATGACGGCGCAGACCCTCCGGTTCGACCACACGATTCAGCAGATGAAGACCCTGCGGCATCGTCTCGGGCGATCGGAACGATTGGACTTGATCAGCAGGATTGAGTTCAAACCAACGGCTCCTGACCATGCCGACGGCTATGGCAAGCGGGGAGCTGTGCTGGAAATCGGAGTGCATCTGCTGGACCTGGTTCGATTTCTGACTGGTGAAGAAGTATCCACAGTGCGTTGTACGATGGACGTCCTCCCGCCGGCTGCGCCGGAAACCACGGCCTCCGTTGAGCTCACCACTGGAGGAGGAACGGTCTGCCGGATCGAAATCGCACGGGTCGCGGCGGGGCGTGTTGGGCACGCAGTATGGAGCGGTGCTCAGGGACGACTGGAAGCCGATTGGGGCCAGCGCCGGCTCCAGTGTTCTGACGAAACGGGAACGAGTGACTTCGATCTCCCTCCGGCCCAGACGGTCCTGGCTACCCTTACGGCGTTCTTGCAGGCCGTGAACGACGACACACCGATGCCCATCACAGGCGAAGATGGGTTCCGTGCGGTGGAAATTGCCGAAGCCTGTTACCGCTCAGCGCGAAACGGCGGCCTTTGTGTCGTCCTTGATCGTTGCTCGTGAAGCGTATCCCGCGATCAGTTTCGAATTTTCAGGTTTCTCGTTTCAAGCTCGAACAGGAACGTGAAACCAGCAATCTGAAACCCTTGCCTGGATGACGAGCTACGAACGACGCTTCACGAGATACTCGTGCATCGTGACGTGGGCTGTCATTCCGCGACGATGTGAGTATCGGTTTCTTCGACGCCGTCGACTGCATGGATCTTGGTGATGACGACGTCGGACAGCGCGCGTTCATCCTGGACGCTGATAAAGAGGAAAATATCCGGACGGCCGAAACAGGAATGGGCCTGTTCGACTCCGGGCATGCGCTTCAGCGTAGCGACGACATCTTTGGTTTTGCCCGCTTTGACCTTGATGAGAATGTAGGCTCTCGTTGCCATGTGTTCCTCCCTGCTCTAAGTGTGTGATGCCGAGTGTCTATATGCCTGCCCGCAGTACTGAGTTTCAAGTTGCAGGTTTCAAGTTTCACGGTTCCTAGCCTCATCCTTAACTAGAAACCAGAAACTCGAAACTTACGAGATTATCGAGCCCCCGCTCCCGGCATAGCGTTCCGTCGGGAGGTGTAGATCTCTTCAAACGTGTTTCCACGCGCGGCAAGCGCCGACCGGCTATCTTTTACGAGCTGCATGAGTCGCGTCAAATCATCGACTGACAGGTTGAACTGTCTGAGTCCTGTTGTCAGCCGCTGTCGTTCTTCGACCGCCGTTGGTAGGTCCGCGTCCGCGAGCGCCTCCAGGATTTCCGCGGTCCATCCGCTTGAGCGAAATCGTTCCAGGACTGGTGAGGTGTTCTCGCCGTGCTTGGCAGTCACGGCACGGTGCGCGAAATCCTGCAACCCTTCATCTGTGCCTGTGGCGAAAGCGGATTGAAGCTGAATGACAGACTGAATGACACGATCCGCTTCTCGGCTGCCCTCAGGTGGAAGCACCTGCGCCTGTTCCAGTGTCGCGAGGACGGCCATGGCCGATCCGACATATGGGGATGCGCGCTTTGACTGCTGCGTCGGAATTGCAGGGGATTGGTGTTCCGCAAAGGCTGAAGCCTGTTCCATTGGGACGGAGGAGAGCACGAGGCAGAGGCTGACGGCCATGATCAGGCGAACCGGCCAGGTGGATGGTGATCGAATTGAAGGGACCGTTCCGTCGGGGGAGTACCAGAAACGCATGGGAGGATTATGACAGAGTCGGTACGAGCGGTGATAGAGAAGACTTGGCAGCCGGCCCTCTATTGAAAGCTCCGTAGGGACTTCCTATAATCGCCAGGTTTGGCTGCGGTCCAGACAGAAAGGCAGTGTGGTCATGCTCGCCAAAGTGAGGAGCGCGGCACTTGTCGGGCTTGATGCGCATCTGGTGGATGTCGAGGTCGATATCTCCGGTGGCCTGCCACAATTCTCGGTCGTTGGCCTGCCTGATGCCACGGTCAAGGAAAGTCGTGACCGCGTGCGTTCCGCGCTGAAGAACACGGGATTTCACTTTCCCGCCAAACGGATTACCGTCAATCTCGCACCCGCTGGAGTCAAAAAAGAGGGATCGGGACTTGATCTTGCCATCGCCGTTGGGATTCTCGTTGCCGAAGAGGTGATCCCACAGGCGATGGTGGACAAGCGGGTTCTGGTCGGAGAACTTTCGTTGGACGGCCGTGTGAGACCGATTATGGGCGCGCTCTCGTTTGCGCTCGCGTGCCGGGCTGGATATGACCTGTTGCTGCCGGCTGACAACGGGGCTGAAGCTGCGCTGGTGGACGGCATCAGCGCCTATCCACTCCATAGCCTCCCTGAAGCGGTGGAGTTTCTAAAGGGACATCAAACCATTGTGCCCAGCTGTTCGAACCATGCGTTGCTGGAGTCTGCCAGGACGGTGGAGGACGAGGACTATACCGACGTCCGTGGGCAGGACCACGCCAAGCGGGCACTGGAAGTGGCTGCGTCGGGTGGACACAATGTGCTGATGGTCGGTCCCCCAGGTTCAGGCAAGACGATGTTGGCGCGCCGACTCCCTTCGATTCTTCCGCTGCTGGAATCAGAGGAGGCCATTGAAACGACCCGTATTCACAGCGTCGCCGGGCAACTGGCTCCGGACCGGCCCTTGCTGACGGTGCGGCCCTTCCGCGCTCCTCATCACAGCATCTCCGATGCCGGTCTTGTCGGAGGAGGCACCGTTCCGAAGCCCGGAGAAGTCTCTCTTGCGCATAACGGCGTGTTGTTTCTGGACGAGTCTCCTGAGTTCAAACGGGGTGTGCTCGAGGGATTGCGGCAGCCGTTGGAAGACGGCCATATGGTCCTGACCAGAGCCAGCGGAACCCTGAAATACCCAGCCAGGTTCATGCTGATTGCCGCAATGAATCCTTGTCCCTGCGGATATTATGGAGATCGAACCAGACCCTGTATTTGTACCGTCACTCAAATTCGCCGGTATCGCGCGAAACTGTCCGGGCCGCTGCTGGATCGGCTGGATATCCATCTGGATGTACCTCCTGTTCCGGTGCGAGAGCTCCGTACCGAACTGCCCGCACCAGAGGGATCAGCTGCAATCCGATCGCGTGTCGTCGCAGCTCGAGCACGTCAGCGACGACGGTACGAATCCGACGGAATTTATACGAATGCGCAGTTGAAGCCGCGGATGATAAAGCGGTATTGTGGGCTCGATCAGCCCGCTCAGGAGTTGCTGGAGCAGGCGATGGCGAGGTTACGACTGTCGGCGCGAGCGCATGGGCGCATCTTACGGGTCGCGCGCACTATTGCTGACTTGGCCGACTCGGAGAGGATTGAGACCGTGCACATCGCGGAAGCCATTCAATACCGTTCATTTGACCGCAATCCCGACCTGTGAGGTTTCGGTGACGTCGACGAAAGTCTTTCTGTGGTGGTTTGTGGTGGGAGCCACGATGGCGCTCGCCGTCATCATGGTGCAAGGGGGCGTCAGGGAAGTGATGCAGGCTCAAGGGTCTGTGTGGGAGCTCAAACTGGTTGAGTTGCTGACCACGATCATGGGGGGCGGGTTGCTGGGGGGCTGCATTGCGTTGATCCTGGATCGGATCAAAAAGTCCTAATTCTCTGTAGATCCGAACATAGGCTGAGTATTCACATACCTCCAGCTCTCTGTACTGCAAACCAATATGGATATTGAAATAGGCTCCAATCTCTACAAGAATTCAAGTGGAACCATCGAAGTCGAGGGTGTGCCGCAAATCCAAGTCGCCCGCCACCCCTCAACGGGGATGCTGTTGGTGAACTTTGCGCTGTTTGACTTGAATGGCCGGATGCTGGCCAAGGTAGTGGACAGCACCATGATGTTCAACGAACGGCGCGCCTATGAATTGACGAAGACGGATAAGAGTGTGTCAATGAAGGAAGCCGAGTCCGGCAAGATTCTTCTCCAGTTCGACGTGAAGGCTCCCGATATCGTGTCGTTGTCACGCGGGGAGTTTCACACGATGAAAGGCCATCTCTTCCACGTATCGCCGACGGGGTGGAAGCTTGAGAAGCAGCAGAAAAGCGGACTCATACATGATGCCAAAGGGGGTGCTGTGTCTATCGGCTAGGTTGAGATGTCCGCTCGCTCGTGATAGTCGGAACCACGACAAGCTCCCCATTTTGTGCATCGACCGACGCGGTATCCCCATCCCGCAACTCTCCTTTGATCAGCAACTTCGCGATCGGTGTTTCTAATTCCTGTTGAATGAGGCGTTTGAGCGGTCGGGCTCCGTAGACCGGATCATAGCCACGTTCTCCTAAATGCTTGAGCGCGGATGGGCTAATTGCCAGAGGAATCCGCCGCTCGGCCAATCGGTTGCGGAGACGTTCCAGCTGAATCTCCACGATCTTGATCAAGTGTTCGGTGCCGAGTGGATGGAAGACCACGAGTTCGTCCACCCGGTTCAGAAATTCCGGGCGAAACTGTTGCCGCAGCTCGCCCATCACCACCGTCCTCACTTGCTCATGGGACGCGCCACGTTGCTGCGCCTCGAGGATCTGAGGGCTGCCGATGTTGGAGGTCATGATCAACACGGTGTTCTTAAAATCGACCGTGCGGCCTTGTGAATCGGTCAGTCGCCCATCATCCAGCACTTGCAGCAAGACATTGAAGACGTCGTGGTGTGCTTTCTCGATTTCATCGAACAGGATCACTGAGAATGGACGCCGCCGAACAGCTTCGGTGAGTTGACCACCTTCCTCGTATCCGATGTAGCCGGGAGGCGCGCCGATGAGGCGGGCAACCGTGTGCTTTTCCATATATTCGGACATATCGATTCTGACCAGATTTCCTTCGTCGTCGAACAGAATGGTCGCCAGCGCACGGGCCAATTCTGTCTTCCCGACACCGGTGGGGCCGAGGAACAGAAAAGAGCCGATCGGGCGATTTGGGTCTTTGATACCCGATCGCGCACGCAGCACGGCATCCGCAACGGCTCGGACTCCTTCCTCTTGTCCCACGACGCGTTGATGCAGCAATTCTTCGAGTTTCAACAGTTTGTCGGTTTCCCCTTCGAGTAGACGAGAGACTGGAACACCAGTCCAACGGCTGACCACGGCGGCAATCTCGTCTTCATCGACCTCTTCTTTCAGCAGCCTGGTTTCATCCTGCTTCTTTCCCAAGTGCTGCTGTTCCTGTTCCAGTTCTCGTTCTAACCGAGGCAGTTCTCCGTACCGAAGTTCCGCCACGCGATTGAGG
Organism: Nitrospira sp.; assembly: GCA_005116895.1. GTDB lineage: Bacteria > Nitrospirota > Nitrospiria > Nitrospirales > Nitrospiraceae > Nitrospira_D. The sequence goes on from SWDO01000015.1 coordinate 34,936, forward strand.
TCGTAGGCCCGCTCGGCCTGCTCGATCTTGAGCTTGATGTCCTCGATCGCCTCACGTGTTTTACGGAGTCGGGAGACAGAGGCCTTTTCTGATTCCCACCTGGTTTTCAGGGTCTGTAAGTCGTGTTGCTTTTCACTCAGCTCCGTTTCGAGGGCGGTCAACCGGGCGGCGCTCGCCGGATCCTTCTCTTTCCTCAACGCTTCCCGCTCAATTTCCAGCTGGAGTACCTTGCGTGACACTTCGTCCAATTCCGCCGGAAGGCTGTCGATCTCGGTCCTGAGACGAGCGGCGGCTTCATCGACCAGGTCGATCGCTTTATCCGGAAGAAACCGATCTGAGATGTATCGATGCGATAACTTTGCCGCAGCAACGAGCGCGCTATCCTTGATCCGCACACCATGGTGGACTTCGTACCGCTCTTTGAGGCCGCGCAAAATGGAAATGGTGTTCTCTACGGATGGCTGGTCGACCAGGACGGTCTGAAAACGACGTTCCAACGCGGCATCTTTTTCAATGTGTTTTCGGTATTCGTCGAGCGTCGTGGCACCGATCAGGTGCAACTCGCCCCGTGCCAACATCGGCTTCAAGAGGTTGGCCGCATCCATCGCCCCTTCGGCTGCTCCGGCTCCGACGACCGTATGCAACTCATCGATGAACAGGAGAATCTGACCTTGCGAGGATTGAATTTCCTTCAACACGGCCTTGAGCCGTTCCTCGAACTCGCCGCGAAATTTGGCACCGGCGATGAGCGATCCCATATCCAACGCAAAGAGCTTTTTATGTTTAAGACTTTCTGGAACATCACCTTTGACGATACGGATCGCCAGCCCTTCCACGATCGCAGTTTTTCCGACTCCCGGTTCACCGATGAGCACGGGGTTGTTCTTCGTGCGGCGGGAGAGAATTTGAATCACTCGCCGGATTTCGTCGTCTCGCCCGATGACGGGATCAAGCTTGCCTTGCCCGGCTAATTGAGTCAGATCGCGCCCGTATTTCGCTAGCGACTGGTAAGTGCTTTCCGGGTCCTGACTGGTGACACGTTGATTGCCGCGCACCTGCTGCAATCCGGACAGGAGACGGTCCCGGGTGAGTCCCAGTTTTTTGAGCACCCCTCCTTCCTGAACCATGGCTAATAACATATGCTCGACGCTGAGAAAGTCATCCTTGAGCGATTTCTGCTCGTCCTCTGCATGGGCCAAGACCTGGTTGAGGCGGGTGGCCACATGGATTTGACCAGGCGAAGCGCCGGCGCCTTGTACCTGGGGCAGCTTGGCCAAGGCTTGTTCGACCGCTTGCCGAACTGCAGACAGAGCGAGACCGGCGCTTTCGAGAAGCGCCGGAGCCGTGCCGCCTTCCTGATCGAGCAGTGCCAACAGCACGTGTTCGACGTCGATACCCTGATGACTTCGACGCTGCGCATGCCCAGAGGCGGACTGTAAGGCCTCTTGCAGCTTGATGGTCATTCGATTCATGTCCATGGCGATTCACCTATAAAAAGATACTCAGGCACGCTTGCTGAAGTATGTGATAATCATCGGGCGGGGTAAGTCAACTACGATTACATTTCCTGCAGGTAACGCGACTAGTTCTTGACGTCTTGGGCAATCCCGATTAGGGTACGCACCGGCATGGTCAGTCTCGTGTCAGCTACGCTGCAACTCTATCGACAAGTCTTGTCTTCGACGGGACGTTCGCTCATCCGAAGTTGGGTGACGATGGTCGCGCTCATGGTGTTTGCCATCCTGTTTGTGGGGGTATCGAGAATCGCCGCTCCGCTGGGGATCGCCGGTGGGTTTATTCTGGGTATGGTGAATGCCTTGCTGGTTGGCGCGACGCTTCGGTTGATTGAGCAGTCTCTTAGCGCCGCGAGGACCATTCAGTTCACGGATGTGACTGAGAGTTTTGGACATTATTTTTGGGATGTCATCGGTGTTGGGTTCGTGTTGTGGATTCCGACGATGCTGCTCGATATGGGCATGCAAGCCAATCCGTACGGCCACTTTCTTTCATCCGCATTTCTGCTTTTGGTATTTATTCTGCTGAACCCAGCCCCGGAGGTCATCTATCAAGTCCGACACGATTCAGCCCTTGAGGTCCTGAAGACGTCCTATCAATTCATCCTGGAACATTGGGTCGAGTGGTTTCTCCCATTCGCGATTCTCATTTTGCCGGTGGTGCTTTCTCCCAGCGGCCTGCTGGAGTTTTTTTCGTTGTCCGATCGTGTCGGTCGAGGAGCCGGTCTCGACTTCTTCCAGATTCTTCTGCTCCCATTCACCGCGATCGGGGGGTGGTTGTCCTATGTTGGATTTGATTCTGAAGGACAAGGGATCGTTCTCCTACTTCTCACCCCACCAATGGCCATGGTCATCCTATTGTTCCGCGGCCATCTTTTTGCTTCGCTCCATGGATCTTCCAGGCGGCAACGTCTCTTTTCTCGCCAGTTTGATACGAGGCACTAGGGTCTGAAGTCACGATAGGGCGTCATCGAGAGGTGTTTCATGGCATTGGTCACTGTACCAACTTGAGTCACTTCTTGAGTCCTTGGGTCATTGATGCTTCTTGGCTTGTGATTCTGAAGTGAAATATCGTATGGTTTACCCTACACTCAGGTTCTGTTCCTTCACGATGTGCTCAGGACATGGTACGGATTCATGCAGCTTTCTATCTTTTGGCGGTTGGTCATAACGTCTCTCATCATTATTACGGTCATGGGAGGAGTCAATATTTATGCGCTCTTTCAGCTTCGGCAGCTGACGGCGATGAGCACGCAGATGGCGTCCTACCATTATCCAGCTGCTGAATCCGCGAAGAGGCTATTGGGATCGCTCTATGCCCAACTGAACAGTGAAAAGAAATACCTTGCGACGAGAGATCGCGCCTTTCTGACGAATCTGACGGAAGAGGTTGATGAATTTGAGCGCAATCTCCAGCTGCTGCGGGGGCGGGAAAGCTCTTCTCAGGGGTTAACCCTGCTGCAAAAGACACATGAATTACTCCAGGAGCGGCTGAAGCTTTTTCAGGATGAATTCGAGACCACAAAGAGGAAGATCCGTCAGATCACTCCGGAGTATGAACACCGACGTGATGGCCTCATGGATCGGATGTCCGCCTCGATTCAGAGCTACATCGATCTGCACGAGGCTCGAGTGAGTGTCGGGGTGACGGAATCTCGAGCCAGCGCGGCCCAAGCAGAGGCTGTCACGGAGCAACTGGTCCTAGTGGCGTTGGTGTTCGGGGTGGGGCTTGCCGGTATCGCCAGCTATACGATTTTGCGTCCACTGCGACAGCTGCAAGGGCATATTAAACAGATTGGGCAAGGCAATTTGGGAGCATCCCTTCAGATCAATGCGCCTGCGGAGTTACGGGAGTTAGTCGATAGCGTCAATTGGATGGGTAGGAAGTTACAGGAAATAGACGATATGAAAACGGAGTTTTTGGCGCATGTGTCTCACGAATTGCGTACCCCAATGGCCTCGATTCAAGAAGGCACGCATCTTTTGCTCGATGAGATTCCAGGTCCACTCGTCCAGGAGCAACGAACCACTCTTCGGATTATGGCCGATAGCAGCCGGCGGCTGATCCATTTGATCTCTACGATTCTGGATTTGTCAAAAATGGAAGCAGGGATGATGGAATACCACATCGTCCCGGTGGATTTCCAACGAATCGGGGAAGTCTCCATCAACAAGGTTCGTCTTTTGGCGGACTCCAAGCATGTGCAGCTGGTGCTGGAAAATATCGGGGAGCGTTCCTGGGTCAAGGCGGATGCATCTCGTCTCGAACAGGTGCTCGACAACTTGTTGTCAAACGCTCTGAAATTCAGCCCTGAGGGTGGTGTGGTCAAGGTGCAGGTGAAACCCGACCTTCAAGCCGGAGTGCTTGAGGTGACTGTTTCGGATACGGGACCCGGGATTGCTCCAGAAGATCTCCCACATATTTTTGAACGGTTTTATCAAGGTCGCACGAAAGGGAAGCATACGGCGGGGAGTGGGTTGGGCTTGGCATTGGTGAAGAGGGTCGTAGAGGCTCACGGCGGAAGAATTTGGATCGAAAGTGAGAAAGGTAAGGGAGTAACTGTACGGTTTATCCTACGGTTGGCAAAACCGGAAAAGGTAGGGCACGCGTGATTAGGACAGCAGTGTCTCTGACAAGATGCTCTCTCATCATCAGTTCTCTCTTGCTGGTCGGGTGTGCGGCATGGACAACGCCAGTACCTGGCTCGCGTCCCTATTTTTCGGCAGAGCCTCGAGAAGTTAAGTTGTTTCAATCATTTGCAACAAGACAAGAGGGTATGGCCTTAAAATGTGGTGAATCGAATTCCTGCGATCACGTGTACTTTACGCGGGGGTTGCTTGGCCTGTATGAAAGCCGCGAAATTGCGGAGAAATATTTCGAGAAGGTCGTCGCGCTTGCTCCCAAGAGCCAGCTGGCTGCGTCGAGCAAAGCCTGGCTGGCGTTGTTGCAACAACCTACCCCTGGGAATCGATCATGGCCTGAAGCTGTTGTCAGAGCACCAGTTCTTGCGGAGGTCAACGCCTCATTAGCAGTGACCACCGATCGTCTGGTGCGAGACTTGCTTCATCAAGAGATACTCATTCAACAGCTTCGTGCATCCAAGGAAGGCGAATCCGAGACCATTGAGGCGTTGCAGCGCGAGTTGACGGATCGAGATCATAAGATCGAGGCACTCTTGTCGAAGAAAGATTCGGCCAAGACGTCAGCCGACCCAGCATCGATTCAAACTCTGCAAAAGCAGCTTACTGAGCGGGACAGAAAGATCGAGGAGCTTTCTGCGCAACTCGAGGCATTGAAGCGAATTGATCAGGAGATGCGGGAAAAGGTGCGCCCGATACGTCCACCATTGACGACGGTTCCCATGCCCGGTCTTGAGACGACACCGTAACGAACGGTAGAAGGAATGATGATGATTATGGAGCAAGAAAATATTCTCGTAGTCGACGACGATGAGGGGTTGTTGCATTTATTGAAAATGCGGTTGTCCGCGATGGGGTTTGCCGTCACCCCCTGTACGACAGGGCAGGATGCCGTTGGTGAGGCGAAGAAAACGATGTTTAACTTGGCGATCACCGATCTGCGCCTTCGCGGCGAGGATGGGTTGGAGGTGACCGAAGAGCTACTTCGAAGTCACCCGGGGCTTCCGGTCATCATCCTGACGGCCCATGGCAGTATTCCCAATGCCGTCGAGGCGATGCAGCGGGGAGCGTTCGGGTATCTGACGAAGCCATTTGATGATAAGGAGCTGAAAGCCACGATCGAGAAGGCACTCGCGCAACAGCGGATGAGCCGGGAAATTCAGCGGCTCAAGTCGCTGGTTAAGGAACTGTACGGACTCGAAAATGTCGTAGCGCGGAGTCCGGAGATGCAACGGCTCTTTCAGCAAATCGCACAGGTGGCTGAGTCGGATGCGACTATTTTACTGTTTGGAGAAACCGGAACCGGTAAAGAGGTGATGGCTCGGGTCATCCATACGAACAGCCGGCGCGGGAAAGGTCCCTTCGTGGCACTCAACTGCGCCGCCATACCTGAGACGCTGTTCGAGAGCGAGCTGTTCGGACATGTGAAGGGCGCGTTCACGAGCGCTCATGGCGCGAAGCGCGGATTGTTTCAAATGGCCAACGGCGGCACGTTGTTTCTCGACGAGATTGGCGAGATGCCGCTGTCCATGCAGGTCAAATTATTGCGCGCCGTACAGGAACGGGAGATCCGAGAGGTGGGGGCAGAGACTTCGGTCAAAGTGGATGTTCGCATCGTTGCGGCGACCAATAAGGACCTCAGTGAGGCGGTGAAGAACGGGACGTTCCGCAACGATCTCTACTATCGAATCTCGGTGGTTCCTCTGTTCATTCCACCGCTACGGGAGCGTCGGGATGATATCCCGCTGCTGGCTCAACATTTCCTCCAACTCAGTGTGAAACGGGCGAATAAGGAGGTGAAGGGATTCACCCCTGCGGCACTGCATCGATTGATGATCAATCCCTGGCCCGGCAATGTGCGCGAGTTGGAGAACGTGGTTGAGAAGGCCGTGGTGATGTCGCGGCAAGATATGCTCACGCCGGATTTGTTGCCGGCGGTCAGTGTGTCGGCCGAGTCACCGCTCAAGCCGTTGACGGAGGCCAAAGAAGAATTCGAGCGGACCTACTTGAAGACCGTCCTTCAATTGACGAGCGGAAATATCTCCCGTGCTGCACAGTTTGCCGGCCGGTACCGAGCTGACTTTTATAAGATGCTGAGAAAATACGGCCTTCATCCGTCGACCACGAAGGGAAAGCCAGATTCCGAGATGGGCGAGCTAGAACCCGAAACAAGTTTGACCGAGGTGGAACGATAGACCTCACTCCTCCGGTCGTGAGTGATTCCTTGTGTACCTGTCAAGGCCGCGTCTCAGGTGACGCGGCCTTTGTATTTGAAGCAGCTCTCAGCCCGTTGCTTTCCGTTACATTCTATCTCGTACAACCGTGGTTACCTGTGATGCGTTGTGCCTTTCCCACGTGCCTGATGTCGCCACGTTAACGAGCGTGCCGACGAACTCAAGAAAACGGTGGTCCATGGGTGTGTGGACGGGAACTCCCTATGCGCATGTGATGATTCCCGTTGAGAGGTACCTGTCACCCTAGCAAAGCGCCAGGATGGGAGGCGGGAAAACATCTGTCGTGAAGGAATGGCTGTCAGATTGAAAGATGGGATCTACTGCGGGGCGTACCATGTCACGCCAAGCACGTGTACCGTGGATTCTGGATGGCGATAGGGAGTGGGAATGAAGATGACGAGCGATATTCATTCGCCGACGAAACTGCGATAGTGCGATGTGGAGCTGGCGAGAGGAATCGAACCTCCAACCTGCGGTTTACAAAACCGCTGCTCTGCCGATTGAGCTACGCCAGCCCGCTTGCAAGTTGAGTCCACACGTCGCATCGCACAGTACCAACAGGCCGGAGAACCTGTCAAGAAATCTCCCACCCGTCAGATCGCAGCCAAGTAACTGATATAACTTGCATTAGATTCCACGGGTCATTATTCTAACCCCGCATCGAAGTTCGTATTCCAAATGGTATCACCTATGAGTCAAGCCCACGTGCTTGTTGTCGATGATGACCCTGCCGTCCGGGATGTTCTGCAGGAAGTCCTGAGGCAGGAGGAGTATAGCGTCTCTACAGCCGAGGACGGTGCGGCGGCAATCCAGGCGGTGAAGGACTCGGTGATTCACATCGTGATCACTGATTTTCAGCTGCCCGATATCGATGGACTTGAGATCATCGATCGCCTGGCGAAGCTCGACGCGAAGATCATTCCTATCATGATGACCGGATTCGGTACGATTGAAACCGCGGTCCGGGCCATGAAGTCTGGCGCATTTGACTTCATTACCAAGCCGTTTGACCTTGAAACTGTAGCCGTGGTGGTTCGGAAGGCGGCAGAGTTCCTTCGGCTTCGGCAAGAAAACCATCTCTTGCGGAAGGCCGTACGCGATCAATATCGACTTGAACACCTGGTGGGTGCCAGCGAGCCGATCCAACACGTGATGGAGTTTGTCCACAAAGTTGCCGACAGCGATAGTACGGTCATGATTCAAGGCGAAAGCGGTACTGGCAAGGAGTTGGTGGCGCGGATGCTCCACTTCAATAGTCTTCGTAAGGATCGTCCGTTGGTCCCGGTGAACTGTGGCGCGATTCCGGAAAATCTGTTGGAGTCGGAACTCTTCGGGCACGAAAAAGGGGCGTTTACCGGAGCTACGCACTCACGAATGGGACGGTTTGAACTGGCAAACGGAGGGACCATCTTCCTCGATGAAATCGGCGAAATGAGCCTGCCATTACAAGTGAAAATCCTTCGAGTGTTACAAGAGCGGGAATTCGAACGCGTCGGCGGAAATCGGACGATTCATGTGGATGTACGGATCATTGCCGCGACGAATCAGGATTTGGAAACGCTGGTTGAGGAAAAGCGATTTCGCAAAGATCTGTTCTATCGGCTCAATGTGATCCCCATCGTGATTCCTCCGCTACGAGAACGGCGGAGCGATATTCCGCTCCTCATCGACCATTTCCTGACTCGCTTTAATCAGAGCAAGCACACTCAGGTGTCAGGCCTTGCCCCCGATGTGCTTGACATGTTGACAGAGTACGACTGGCCTGGCAACATTCGGGAGTTAGAGAACATGATGGAGCGATTGGTCGTGCTAAAGAAGCACGGCGTCCTTTCCGTTGGAGATGTACCTGAGAAAATCTGTCGGAGGCCGTTGGCCCCCGAGCTCAAGGAGCAGTTCATCCGGTTCAGTGAGGACGGCATCAATCTTTCCAGAGAGGTTGAACAGTACGAAAAGCATCTCATCATGGAAGCCCTGCGGAAAGCTAACGGCGTCACCTCGCGGGCAGCGCAGTTGCTCCACTTGAACCGGACGACGTTGGTTGAAAAGCTGAAACGTAAGGGGGTGGATCCACGATCTCAATTGGAAACACTCCCGCTCTGGCCACGCTCTTCCAGTCAAAAGATTGACGACCTATCGACCTAGCCGATGCCAATCCTGACGCGATCTATCCACGTTCTCGATTTGCCTCGATAACTCATCTGATTTCCTGAGAGTTTTCGATCTGTCTCCAGGGCATGGGCTTTGCTGATGCCCTATCGCCGTGTATCGATACTATTTACGATATTGCCGACTCGTCTTCTTGATTGCTGCTTGGATGGCGTGCTCTTCGCTTGCAATTGGAGAGACCCCCGCGCAGCCTTCTCCTCATTCCTCGAATGCCGTGGTTCCCGAACGAGCGACCTTGTTACGCAGTCCAGGACCGGTTGATGGACTCGCGCAACCTTTGCCTGATGACGGGCCTCGTCAGGAAGGACAATCGTCGGGCATCGACGGACTTGCTTGGCAAGAAGGCCAGTCTGCGTACAGGAAGAACGCCTGGCCGGAGGCGCAACGGTTCTTTGGGAAAATCGTCAAGGAACATCCTGAAAGCCCGCTTGCCCCATCGGCGAAAGCCTTCTTGGTCGAGATCTTGTTGCGGGATGAGGTCTCGGGGAAAACCCGATCCGAGGCCATTCAGGAGTACAAAGCACTCCTGAGGGATCATCCGCAGTCGCCGAATGCCCGGAGGGCGGAATGGCGGATCGCGGATTTGTATTTCAAACAAGGCGCGCTCCAAGAGGCGCAAGCGTTTTACGAGAACGCGATGGCCCATTCCGTCAATCTTCCCTTCGATAGTAATCGGGCGTTGCTCGGTCTCGGTTATACGTTCATGGCCATGGGGAAATGGAGTGATGCCGAGCATGCATTTGCCAACGTGCGAAAGCGAAGTGAGGACGAGCAGTTGCTCCAAGGAGCGACGTTGGGATTGGCCCATGCACTGTTCAGAGCGCAACGATTTTCTGAAGCGCAGCCGATCTACACCCTCAGTTATCAACGATGGCCGCATCTCCTACGGGGCGACCCGTTGTCGCTTCAGCGGTATGCCGTCACGCAGGTGAAGCTGCACCAGGAGGCCTCCGCTCGAGAACTCATGCTGCTCTTTTACAACCTCTATCCTCGACATGAGTATGCGCCTGCGGCCTTGCTGCATGTGGCTGAGGGGTTGCGGGCAGGTGCTAAACCAATGCTTGCCGAGTTCGTCTATGCGCTGATTCCTTCGCTGTATCCGTACAGCGCATTGAGTACGACGGCCACACTTCGGCTGGCTGCACTCCGCGCGGAGACCATGTTGCCGGCTGGAAGCAATTCGCTCGGGCTCACAGTCAGCGCCATGATCCACAGCGTGCCGATTCCGGACCAGACCGATGCCTCCTACCGATCGCTGCTGGAAGAGATTGCGGCTCGAGAGGTGAGCAATCCAATGGGCAGCGAGGCCCGGTATTACCTTAGCAGGGGATATGAAAGCGCAGGCGACACGAATCGCGCGCTTCAAACCTACAAGGAGATTACGCTTCGAGCGACCAATAAGAACGACCTATGGGCCATCAAATCCGCAGAGCGTCTGTCTGCTCTTCTGACACCCTGGATCGAAGCGGCGATCGCATCGCGCGACGATCTGACCGTTGTCAGTCTATTTCACAGGCAAGGAGCCATGGCCGAACAGCGTTTTGCGCGTTCCCCTGTGTTGCTGAACATCGCGGAATCCCATCGGCGTCTTGGATTTGCGCCGGAAGCCGTGCGGCTGTACCAGCAGGTTCTTAAATCGTCCAACGATTCAGCGTCGCTCGAAGCGGCTTTGATCGGCCTTGGAGGGATCTACCTGGATCAACGAGATCCTGAGGCCGCGAGAAAAGTGCTGGAGCGATACCGGTTTCAGTTCCCTATCGGTACATACGAAACGGAGGTGCGGCATCTTCTGATTGAGACCATGCGGCAACAGCGGGATCTGCAAGGGCTTCTCCATCTGTGCCGGATGTGGTTGTTGCGCCACCCGGTTCATCCTGAACGACCAGCTATGTATGTGGAGTTAGCCAAGACACTGGGAGAACTGGATAAGCTGGATGAGTCTGCCCTGGCCTATGAAGAGGCCTTCAAGGCCGGCGCGGTGCAAGCGTCCACTACGCTTGTCTCCTATGCCGATACGTTATCTCGATTGAATCGACATGAGCGAGCTATTACCGCCTATCAATTAGTGTTGGCCAAGAAACCGAACGTGTCTCACGCCGATTGGGCGCGGCTGCAAACAGCCAACCATTGGACGGCATTGAAGCAATATGATCGCGCCACCGTGGCGCTGGCCGAGCTTGATGTCACGGACGATCCAATGCTCAATCGACTTGCAGCATCCCTTAAAACAAGTGTGCGAGCGGTCAGTCATTCGGGGAAGCGGGAGGGGCTATGATGAGTGCTATGACCAGACATCCGGAAGAACGGGAGTTGCTGCAAGCCGCCTTCAAAAGTTTTGATGAGGCGGCTCACACGTTGCAGCAGTCATACAGTGCGTTGACGACACGTGTGGAGCAGATGGATCTGGAGTTGGCACAGAGCAACGAGGCGCTTCGCCGTCAGCTGTGTGACAACGAGGCCATGCGTGTCCATCTGGATGGGATTCTTGAGTCCTTGTCTATGGGGGTGTTGGTGATGGACGACTGCGAAATAATCACTCGCAGCAATCGTGCCGCCGAGGCGCTACTTGGCGTCACAGATGACGAACTGCGGAACCGTCGTGCGTCCGAGATATTGGCGGGTGTTGGTCTTGACGTGTGTGATCAGCCTCAACGCATCGGTCAGGCCGTCGTCTCCATTAGCCAGGTTCCACTACACAACAATTCCGGAGCGCACTCCGGACACCTGATCCTGTTTCAGGACATTACGCGTATTTATCAACTGGAAGAACAGTTGCAGCGCAAGGAACGACTGGCAGCCATGGGGGAGCTGATCGGTCGGATTGCCCACGAGATCAGAAACCCATTGGGCAGCGTTGAGCTTTTCGCGTCCATGCTGCAGCGAGATCTTGGCGAGCGTTCGTCCGGTAAACGCTACGCGCAACAAATCTCGCAGGCCGTCCAGTCGATGGATCGGTTACTGACCAATCTCTTGCTGTATACGCGGCCGGTTCACTTGGCGCGTGGTTGGCACTTGGCCGAATCATTGATCGATGAATCAATCAAGTTGGCGGCCCATGCGATTACCAAGGTGCCGGTGGAAATCCGAGTGGACATCAGTCAAGACATTCATTCGATGTGGTGTCATGACGGACAGTTGAAACAAGTGCTCGTGAATCTGGTCGTGAATGCAGTTCAGGCGATGCCGAATGGGGGGGGGCTGGCGATCAGTCTTTCCCAGGAACCGCCGCAAACACTTGGTCTACCCGCTGTTCGACTGACCGTCCGGGACTCCGGCATTGGCATCGCTCCGGCCCATCTGTCGCGCATATTCGATCCGTTCTTCTCGACGAAGGATGCGGGGACCGGCCTTGGTCTGGCGATTGTCTATTCCATAGTCGACGCGCACCAAGGACGGATCGATGTCGACAGTACAGTCGGGCAGGGCACCGCATGCTCCATTATTCTGCCTCATCCAGCAATCGGTGGAGATCCCCATGCGGTGCAGACTCCAACGCGGAACGAGCTGGAATCCAGTCAATCCTACCCTGGTGAGCACACTATGGCGTTAGTGGAGGAGTGATCTCATGAATGACCGCGAGAAGAGTAGCCCTCTTTCTGACCATGGCGACGAGAGCGAGCGTATTCTTATCGTCGATGACGACCCATCAATGCGAACTGCACTGATGGAAACCGTCAAGCGACTCGGCTATTCCGTACAAGGAGCAGTCGATGGAATGGATGCCATTGAACGGATTCCCCATTTTCGTCCATGGATGGTGCTGACCGATCTCAGGATGCCGCGTCTGAATGGGCTCGAATTGATCAAGGAAGTCAAGGCGCGCGCTCCTCATGCGACGATCGTTCTGATGACGGCGTATGGGGCCATAGAGACCGCCGTCGAGGCCATGAAGTTGGGCGCCAGTGAGTATCTCTTAAAACCATTCTCCATGGACTTGCTGGAGCGAGTCATCGTGAATCTCAAGTCGGGACGAGACGTAGGGAGCATCACGGGTCACCCCTCTCACCCAACGGAAAACCGGGCTCTGCTAAGCCAGGACCCAGGCATGATCAGGCTCTTAAGCACGATCGAAGGGGTCGCGTCGAGTCAGGCCACTGTCTTGATCCAAGGAGAGAGCGGCACCGGAAAAGAGTTGTTAGCCCGGTTTATCCATAATCGGAGCCCGCGGGCGCATCGGCCATTCATCGCGGTGAATTGTGCGGCGTTACCGGATGGACTGCTCGAGAGTGAGCTCTTTGGCCACGAACGTGGTGCGTTCACCGGGGCGTTAATCAAAAAGATCGGCAAGTTTGAGATGGCGCATATGGGCACATTGCTTCTGGACGAAATCAGTGAAATGAACCTGAGTTTGCAGGCCAAGTTACTGCGCGTATTACAGGAGCGCGAAGTCGATCGGATCGGGGGGCGCGACCCTGTGTCAGTCAATATACGGGTGATCGCGACGACCAATCGAGCGCTCTATCGGGAAGTTGAGCAAGGGCGTTTTCGAGAGGATCTCTACTATCGTCTGAACGTCTTTCCGGTCACCGTTCCACCGCTACGTGAACGCACGATCGATATTCCATTGCTCGCGCGGCATTTTGTGAGCCAGTCGGCCACGAGGAACGGTCTCATGCCACCGACGCTGTCTGATAGTGCGTGTGCGCATTTGCAACGGTTGGGATGGAAGGGAAATGTCCGTGAATTAGAGAATGTCATGGAACGGGCGGTGTTACTGGCGGGGCCTGGCCCTATCCTTCCCGAACACTGTCCGCCTGAACAGAACGGAGAACGACCGGTTCTGTCTATCCATCCGCCACAACCGGCCAACGGCTCTTTGTGGGAAATGGAGCGAGAGTTAATTTTTAAGACATTGGCCCGAGTGAAGGAGAATCGTACGCATGCGGCGAAAGAGTTGGGAATCAGCATTCGTACGTTACGAAATAAGCTGCGAGAGTATCGAGAAGGTGAGCGACCCTGTTCGATCACTGGAGGACTGTAAGAACGGCAAGAATTGCCGACCGGCAAGCTTGTGCCGGTGGTGGCAAGGGTCAAACGGAGGGCCATCGGCGAGGGGATGGAAAACCAATGGGCATTGCACAAGGCCGCGTTGCTGGCTATCACTCGGTATTCGGGCAGGCATTATGGTTGCAATGATACCGCGCAGGGGATGGAAAGGAGTCTAGAGATATGACGATCTTTGATAAAAGTATGCGACTGTTACAGCGGACTTTGGATCTTCGCAGCGCACGTCAGCGCGTGATCACCTCAAACCTAGCCAATGAAGAAACGCCGGGGTATCGTGCGTCCGAATTGACCTTTATGGACCAATTGCAGTCGGCCCAGAAGGGACGCTTGCCGATTGTCATGGCGGCGACTCAGTCTCGACATTTCGGCGTACATGGGCCGCAGGGTGTGCAGGCGGTGGCGGGAAAACTCGGTGAAGTTCCGGCCGGCGACCTACCTCTCGACGCCAACTCTGTAAATCTTGAGCTGGAGATGGCCAAATTGTCCGAGAACGCCATGCAGTACAATGCAGCGGCCACGATACTGGCCAAAAAGTTTCACGGATTGCTGAATGCGATACGAGAAGGGAGATAACGCCTAGCCCGCTCGGATGGCCGACATCGGCAAGCGGTTGACCGTTGATAGAGGAGGTTCATCATGGAAATGTCCGACAGTATGGCGGTATCGGTATCTGGTTTGGACGCCCAACGGCGACGACTCAATGTTATTGCGAGCAATCTTGCGAACGCCCAATCAACGAAAACTCCGACTGGCGGTCCGTACAAGCGTCGGGATGTCGTCTTTCGCTCAACGGCGGTTCCAAGCGCATTTCATGGGACGTTTCGACAAATCGCCGTTGGGCCGTCGGCGCATGCGCTCGAAGGGGTCTCCGTCGCTCGAGTGGTGGAAGATTCCAAACCAGGCCAACTCATCTATGATCCTCATCATCCGGATGCGAATCCCAAAGGGTTCGTGCGTCTTCCTAATGTGAATGTCATGGAAGAAATGGTGAATATGATCGGTGCGTCGCGTGCGTACGAAGCCAACGTCCAAGCCATCAATGCAACACGTGCCATGTGGAACAAGGCACTGGAAATCGGGAGGTGATGATGAATCAGATTTACGGTCCGACATCAGGTATCGCTCCGATTCCCGATGTGGCCCCAGGTGGGTCGGTCGGAACGTCAGGCGCCTCCGGGTTCATGGATTCGCTCAAATCTGCAATCGGAAAGGTCAACGACACGCAAGTGGAAGCCGGTCGAGCGGTCGGTGACCTCATGACAGGCGAGACGCAGGACCTTCACCGTACGATGGTCGCGTTGCAGCAAGCAGATGTGTCGTTCCAATTAATGATGCAAATCCGGAATAAACTGGTCACCGCCTACGAAGAGATTCAACGGATGCAAATGTAATCAGTTAGGCGCGATGAAGGGACGTGACGAGCATGTTGTCCAAGTTCTCCATCAATCAGCGAATGATCATCCTTGTCGCTCTGGCTGGATCAGTGGCGGGTCTCATCGCGCTCACACTCTGGACGCAGCAGCCGGACATGCAGGTGTTGTTCACCAATCTCGGCGGCGAAGACGCGGCTGCTATCATCGATAAGTTGAAAGAGACGAAGGTGCCGTACGAAACGACCGGTGGTGGAGCGACGGTGCTGGTTCCAAGCGCCCAAGTGCACGATCTCCGATTGCAACTCGCGACCCAAGGGCTTCCCCATGGAGGTGGGGTCGGCTTCGAGATTTTTGATCGTACATCGATCGGCATGTCCGAATTCGTGCAGAAGCTCAACTATCGGCGCGCCTTACAGGGGGAGTTGGCGAGAACCATCGCGCAGCTGCCTGAAGTCGAACGTGCGCGGGTTCATCTGGCGATTCCTGAACGACGACTCTTCGCCAACGAACAAGAGAAAGCGCGCGCGTCCGTGATCGTGTCACTTCGTAACGGCCAACAGCTGGCTCAGGCACAGGTGCAGGGGGTCATCCATTTGGTGTCCAGTAGCGTGGAAGGCTTGCAGGCCCGTGATGTGACCGTGGTGGATGGGCACGGCCGTATGTTGTCGTCCACCATGACGGATGAAACCGCCGGGTTGACGAATACCCAGCTCGAATATCAACGGAGCATCGAAAAAGATGTCGAAACGCGCATCCAAACGATGTTGGAGCGGATTGTTGGATCCAATAAAGCCGTCGTGCGTGTATCCAGCGTAGTGGACTTTCGCAAGGTTGAGACAACAGAGGAGCGATACGATCCGAACAGCCAGGTGGTGAGGAGCGAACAACGAGGGCAGGAAAAGGCGAATGGCACCAACGGCGTCAGCGGTGGCGTCCCAGGTGTGCAGTCGAACGTCCCGCCTGGTACAGATCAGGAGCTCCCGCAAACCAGTTCGAATAACAGTCAGACGAAAAATGAAACGGTCAACTATGAGATCAGTCGAACTGTGTCCAAAATCGTTGAGCCGGTAGGAGTCATTAAACAATTGTCCGTGGCCGTGCTGGTTGATGGGATCTATGAAACAGCCAAAGCCGGTGATGGACAGTCCACGGAGACACCGGCTGCCGCGCGCAAATACGTTCCACGTTCAGAAGAAGACCTCAAGCGGATTGAAGACATCGTCAAGAAAGCGATGGGCTTTTCGCCTGAGCGGCAGGATCAGGTTCAGGTTGTGAACGTTCAATTCGGCGCGGAACCGGAAGAGCTGCAGAGTGCGACGGCAGAAGCCTTGGCCGAGGGGCCGAAGCCATGGTTGCCGTATCTCCGTTATGGAGTCGGCATTCTCTTGTTTGCGGTGATTCTGTTGTTCGTCGTCCGTCCGCTGTTGGCCATGTTGGGTTCGACGACGGAGCAGATGCAAACCGAAGCGACGGTCACGGCGTTGCCTGGGGCTCAGGCCATGATGCAAGCCTCATTGACGAATGCCCCGGATCGAGCTCAAATCATCGACATGGCCAGAAAAAATCCAGACACGGCCGCTGTGGTCGTGAAGCAGTGGCTCAAGAATCCTACATAGCGTGGTGCCATGGCGAAGACTTTAACAGGTGAACAGAAAGCAGCGATTCTCCTTCGTGCCATGGGCGAAGAGTCAGCCGCCCAGGTCTTGAAGCAACTCGATCCGAAAGAAATTAAGAAGCTGGGAAGCTTTATGAGCGGCACCGCGCAAATCTCACGAGATGAAGAAGATGCCGTCATGTCGGATTTTCGAGCGGCGAGCGCAACTGGAGAGATTCAGTTTCAGGGAAAAGAGTTCATCAAGACGGCGCTCACCAAGGCGTTGGGTCCAGAAAAAGCA
Organism: Nitrospira sp.; assembly: GCA_005116895.1. Lineage (GTDB taxonomy): Bacteria > Nitrospirota > Nitrospiria > Nitrospirales > Nitrospiraceae > Nitrospira_D. The sequence goes on from SWDO01000015.1 coordinate 51,765, forward strand.
GCGCGGATCATCGAATCGATGACGCAGAAAAGCTATCCTGGGCTGGAAGGGCTGAAATGGGTTGATGTGAAAACCCTCACTCAAATGCTGAGGGTCGAGCATGCCCAAACAGTGGCAGTCATTCTTGCACATTTGGAAAGCGACCAGGCTGGACAGGTCCTCGCGGCGCTGCCAGAGGACATGCGAGGAGACGTGGCGATTCGGTTGGCAACGTTGGAAGAAGTCCAACCGGATGTCCTGGAAGAACTGAGCGAAAGTCTCCAAGAAATGCTGTTGGCCAGCCAAGGAATGAGCACTCAGAGCGTTGGAGGGGCCGAGGTGGTCGCCGATATTCTGGCGCGAATGGATAAGGCTAATGAAGGCGGGATCATGGCTAGGATTTCCGAGAAAAATCAGTCGTTGGCCGACACCATCCGCGCCCTTATGTTTGTCTTTGACGATTTAATTAAAATTGATGATCGAGGTTTGCAGGAATTGATGAAGGAAATTAGCAAAGAGGATCTTCCTGTCGCTCTTCGCGGCGCCAATCCCGAGGTGAAGGAGAAATTCTTTAAGAATATGTCGAGTCGCGCCGCGGAAATGTTGAAGGAAGATATGGAGGCGAAAGGGCCGGTGAAGGTCTCCGATGTCGAAAGAGCCCAGCAGAATATCTTGAAAGTCTGCCGCAAGCTTGAGGAAGAAGGCCGTATCGTCATTGCGGGGGCAGGCGAGGAGATGCTGTAGTGGCGGGAGGAACGATCCCGGCAGTAGTGAGTTCCGAGCGAAGCGTGCGTCTTCAAGGGACGGTCCTGATTGTTGATGCTGACGAAACGATCCGAAACGCATTGCACGAGCTGCTTCAGCCGGAACGAGTGTCGATTCGACTCTCGAGCTCAGGCCAGGAGGCGCTTGCGATGGTCAAGCAGAAGGCTCCTGCCTTGCTGATCGTCGACGCCTCCTTGCCGGATCAAGATGGCATCGCAGTTCTAGAAGAAGCACAGCGGATCGACAGTCGCATGATTGGGGTTGTGATGAGTGGGGCAGCCTCGGTTGAACTTGCCGCCCGTGCGATGAGAGCCGGCTCCAGCGATTTATTGACGAAACCATTTCAATCGGACAGTGTCCTCGCCACTGTGCGTCATCTACTGGAACTCCATCGGTTGCGCACCGACCAGACGATCTTGAAACATGCCGCGGTACGGTCCGGCGCGGTACGGCTGCAGAGTGTGCCGTTTCAAACATTTGGGGATGAGGGCGCGCGTAAGGGAGTTGATGGGCTGACGGAATATGAGCGAGGTCTGGAAGAAGGCCGGCGATTTTCGGACATGCAACGTCAACAAGATCTTGCGGTATTGACCGAGGCTGTCAGAAGATTTGATGCCGCTCGCTCCGCGCTTCAGCAGACGATCGACGATGAAGTCATCGCGCTCGCGTTGCAGATCGTGTCGAAGATACTGCATGAATCGGCTGAGTCCCGACGTGAGCAGATTGTGATGCAGGTTAAGGCAGCACTCGGCGCTGTTCAATCGTCGGATAACGTGGTGATACAGGTGCATCCGGCTGACGCAGCTGTCCTGGAAACCGTTCGAGTGGAGCTGACAGGACGGCCGCAGGTCGCACTGACGCTCACCATCGAGCCGGTTGCTTCTCTCCAGCGAGGAAGCTGCCTGCTGCACACTGCTACACGATTAGTGGATGCCTCTCTCGATACGCAGCTACTCCGTTTGGGTGATGTCCTGAAGAACAGGACTCATCATGAGTCTTAGCCAGCTGATCGAGCGTGTCGACCCCATCGAAGTCTCTGGAAGGGTGGCGCAAGCAGTTGGGATCGTTGTGGAAGGGTATGGGCCGATGACGACGGTCGGAGAGCTCTGCCGCATTACGCGGGAGGTAGCTGGAGGGCCGATCGCTGCGGAGGTTGTGGGATTTCGGGGAGATCGTGTTCTCCTGATGCCGCTGGGCGATATGCACGGGATCGGGCCGGGAAGTCGAATTACCATGTCCGGTCAAGTGGCCAATCTTGCGGTCGGACCAGGCTTATTGGGAAGGGTGCTCGACGGCTGCGGCAATCCAATGGATGGCAAAGGTCCGCTGACGGCCACGGAGCGATATCCACTGTATGCTAGCGCACCAAACCCTTTACAACGCGCTCGTCTACGCGCTCCGCTTGATCTCGGCGTTCGTGCCATCAACGGGTTTTTGACGTGTGGACGTGGACAGAAGATGGGCATCTTTTCCGGTTCCGGGGTTGGCAAGAGTGTGCTCCTGGGGATGATCAGCCGATACACGAAAGCGGATGTCAATGTCATCGCGCTCATCGGAGAGCGAGGCCGTGAGGTCAACGAATTCCTGGAACGCGACCTGGGTGCTGAAGCACTCGGACGGTCGGTGGTGGTGGTCGCGACGTCTGACCAAGCCCCGCTCATTCGTCTGCGCGCGGCGTTGGTAGCGACGACCATTGCGGAATATTTCCGTGATGCCGGAAGACAGGTGTTGTTGTTGATGGATTCACTGACGCGGTTGGCCTATAGCCAAAGAGAGGTGGGGTTGGCGATCGGGGAGCCTCCGACGACCAAAGGCTATACCCCCTCCGTGTTTACGCTTTTGCCGAAGCTACTGGAGCGTGTCGGAACGGGGCCAGGTCCAGGAACAATTACCGGACTGTATACCGTACTGGTCGATGGCGATGATCTTACTGATCCCATCGCCGATACCGTTCGCTCGATCTTGGATGGTCATATCGTCCTATCTCGTACATTGGCCGCTCGCAATCACTTTCCGGCGATCGATCTCCTTCAGAGTACCAGCCGTGTGATGCGGGATATTGTCGGGCGACCACACTATGACGCTTCCAAGAAGCTTCTCGAGTTGGTGGCCCGGTATCGTCAATCGGAGGACCTGGTTGTACTGGGAGCCTATAAGCCGGGGATGAACGCGGCGCTCGACCGTGCCGTTCAAGCGCAGGACGCGATCAATGCGTATTTGCGGCAAGACATCGACCAGCCGGCCGGCATGTCCTCGTCAGTGCAGCAACTTGAGGCGCTGGCCCAGCAGGCAGCATGAGCTTTGAGTCATTGCGGAAGCTGCGTGTTCAGACGGTAGAGGCCTTGATGATGGAGTTGGCACAGATCACCCACACGTTGACTCAGAGCGAGGCACAGTATCAGGACCTTGCAGTCACAATGCAGCGGGATGTCGTTACTTACGACCAACAATCTGTGCAAGGACTGACGATAGAGGCGTGGTTGGAATGGCAGGGGCGTATGGATTCGCAGGAGGCAGCGCTGCGCCGAGTGCGTCGAGAGCTCGATCAAGCCGTCGAGGCGTGGCAGCGTACCAAGGCGCTGCTCGTTGAAGCCAGCCAGGAGCGCAAGCTGCTTGATCTGGTTGCCGACAAACGCCGTGACGCGCAACGTGCCGACGCGGCGCGTCAGGAACAGCGAGCGATGGATGAGGTTGCGAGCCGCCGGCACTCCACTCGACGAGAGAGCCACTCATGACGACAGGACCTATCAGAGGTTGGGGAGACCGTTTTGGTCTTGACCGCCTTGGGCGTGTCTCGAGCATGGAGCTGAGAAAAAACCGGCATTCCCAATTTTTGACGATGGTTGGTGGCATTATCGGTTCGACCGTTCTCTTCTGGATCATGGTGCAATTGGGACAAGCCTCCTCGGAACCGAAGGATAGAACACAGATGGCGACGTCGGGTGGGCTAAAGCAGAGCAAGTCACCGGAAGCGAAGGAGGCAGAGAGTGCTGGAGCAGAGTCTGATGCCGATGCCAAGCTATTGGCTCCACCAACGGTCCAGGGGCCGGCCATTGATGTTCCTCGCGAAGTGCTCGACATGCTGGATCAAAGAAAGCGCGACCTTGATCGGCGCGAGCAGTCGCTTCGTCAGAATGAAGAACGACTCATGATTGTAAGGGGCCAGATTGAGGAGCTCTTGGACCAGAACGAAGCCTTGGAAAAGAAGATCCAAAGTGCGCAAGCCAAAGAAGACCGAGCTCCGTCATCACAAGCCAAGGCCCATGCGGAGAAGGAGCGTTCGACGCAGGAACAACGGACACAGCTCGCCAAGATCTACGAATCCATGCCGTCTGAGGACGCCGCTTCGCGTCTCGAACATATGCCGGATCGGAAAGCCATTGAAATCCTCAAAATGGTGAAAGCAAAGACGGCCGGCGCGATTCTCGCGCAAGTCAAAGCCGATCGGGCCGCGAAGCTGACGGAGCAGCTGCTGACACAGACGCCGTAGAGCCCCTCCCGCGCCCTCAGAAATTCTCGTTCATCATGTCTGGTATCTTGCACCCACGCCTCGCCAGAATGTGCTGTTGCGATTGGTGTGGTTCGTGTAGGTAGCCCGAAGGCTACGCGGCAATGTTCCCCGCCATTGGAAAGATCCCTGTCCTTCAAGAACAGCCATTCCTGTATCTGGATCGGCTAGTTTTGCCGAGCACGCTGTAAAGTTTTCCTCTTTCCGGATAACGCAGTCACGGTGTTCACGACAACCAGCCTGATTATCCGCGGTGTTGTACGCTGCTCGTCTGGCATAGGGCTTGTATTCCCTCTTTGCTCGGATCACAAGAGGACTGGCGCACGTGGATTTCATCTTCGCTGATATTGTACCCCGCCCATCTGGTTCCCCTGTCGACCAGGGAGTCAGAACGTCTCGGGCAGCGACTTCTCCAAGCTCCAGTAGTAGCCGGAGAAGTTTTCCCTCTGTGCTCCAAGGAGTTCGTGCAGACGAACGGAGAATGGAGGCTCGCGAAGCAGCAGAGGCGCGAGCAGCGAATAAGTCCGAGCGTGGGTCCCGATCGAGGGAAACGAAAGAGCCGAATCCTTCCTCAACGCAGGCTGAGCGCGCGGCGGTGCGATCAACGAACACATCTGATCGTGGACCCCGCTCGATGGAGAGAAAAGATCAGAATCCTTCCGCAGCGCAGGCCGAGCGCGTGAATGCCTCACCGTCTGAGACACAAGCTCAAGATGGAAGCAGATCCAGCGACGATGTGAAGCGGGTCGCTGAAGATTCCAGGAACGAGTTCGAAACTACATTTCAACCGAGTCAGCCAGGTTTCGACTCTCAAGGGCAAGCCACGGTGCCGCTCGTCTCCCTGGTTCCAGTTCCGGTACTGGCCCAGGCGAATGTTCACACGGAAGGCGAGGGGGATTTGCTTGAGGAGGATCACGTGGCTGAGGGGGAAACCGAGTCAGGCGACGGTTTTTCAAAGTCTCCGCTGCTATCGACTATGACTACGAATTCTGCAGTGGCAGTATCCGATCTGCCAGAAAGTCACGCTCAGGCTGACCATGATCTACTGGCCCATGAACCAGATGCTCCGGTGATTCACACAGGCGGCGATTCGCACAAGGCTCAAGTCGTCAAGCCAGCTTCCCATATGGTTGCCGATGATGTCGGACCCGAGACTGCGAATCGTACTGAACCTCGTCCAGTGCCTGTGGAGTTGCAGTCCGGTCCGGCGCTTCCTCAGCTCGAGGCGATTGTGCGTCAGGCTCCCCCTGCCTCTCTGGGGGTAGGGTTGCCGGATGGCAAGCCGGAAAGTGCAAAAACTGATTCTGTGCTACGCGATGGGGGCTCATCCGATCGCTCCAATTCAGTTCAGACGAACTGGTATGGGCAATCCCTTCAGGATGCTCAGAATAGCGGAGTGAGGACGCAGTGGGGAGTCCAACAGGGGCAGCGCTTGAGTGTGGATGGGGCCGAGCATTTCAGCGAGCTCTGGAGAGATCAACAGAATCCTCAGCGTGAACAGAGCGAAATCATGCTACCTCAGGCGACGGTCATTGATCGCCAAGTTTCTAGCGGGTCGGCGACCGAGTCGATGATGGCTGGCGCTCACGGGCGTGTCGTCTCCAGTCCACCTCCTCCTCCCACTCCCACTGTTATGAGTCCGGCGCCTTCGTTCCTGCCTGCGCAGGATGCAACTGAGTCGTCGGTGCGGTTCATGACGCGATCGGTCGTGTTTGATGTGGCGCAGCCAGACCTGGGCCATGTGAATATTCGCGTGGCAATGACGAACGATATGGTGCATACCCATTTGTCAGCCGACAGACTTGAGGTGGGGCAATTTCTCGTCAACGGACAGGATCGCCTGCAAGCCGCGTTTCAAGCAAACGGGTTGGACATGGGACAGTTCCGTGTAGACATCGATCGTCAGAGTGCCGGTCGCTCGTTCCAGCAGGACTCTTCTCAGGAACAAGGACACGCCTGGAATCAGAGGTCGACCGACATGAAGTGGGGGCAGAGTCCGGACCGACAGGATGCCCCCCCCACATCGCTCCATGGCCTCTTGAATATCGTGGCGTAGATCGGAAGGGAGATATCAGACATGATCGATGTATCGACACTTAACTCGGCGGGAACCACGGAGACATCGAACAAAACTGGACCTCGACAGTTGGGCCAGGATGACTTTCTCAAATTGCTGATCACACAACTGAAGAACCAAGATCCCTTAAAACCAACAGACAATGCTGAATTTGTTTCACAGCTCACGCAATTCAGTCAGCTGGAGCAAACCGCGAAGCAGGCACAGTTGCTTCAGCAGAGCCTCGACGCACAAGCCGCGTCGCTACAGTACACGCTGCTTCCAATGATCGGCCGCACCGTCACTGTCGGCCAGTCGCTCGTTCAGCTAGAGAAAGGACCTACTCCTATCGGGTATTCGCTCGACAGCAATGCGACGAACGTTCGCATCAGCATTATGGATCAGCAAGGACAAATCGTGCGGAGTCTAGACTATCGTGATCGATCCGAAGGGCCACAGGTTACTGAGTGGGATGGGAAGAGCCAGAATGGGACCCTCATGCCGTCTGGTCTCTACCGCTATCTTGTCACAGCCACGGATCAAGAGGGAAAACCTGTGAAGGTAGAGGGCCGTGCCTCCCTGACAGTCACTGGGGTTCGCATGGAAGAGGGGCAAGCCAAACTCCTTGCCGGTGATTTGGCTATTGATCCATCATCAATCATCGAGCTGCGATAACAAGAAAGAGGAGGGTTATACCGATGGGAATTCTGTCGTCGCTTTTTACGGGCGTCAGCGGGTTGAACGCAAACGGAAATGCATTATCAGTCGTGGGAAATAATATCGCAAATCTGAGTACAGTTGGGTTTAAGTCCAGCCGATCCGTCTTCGCCGACTTGATCAGTTCTTCGCTGGGAGGGGCGGGAGGCGCGATTCAGACTGGTTTGGGGGTGGCGCTCAACGGCGTGCAAGGGAACTTCAGCCAAGGGTCGCTCAGTACCACCAGTAATGCGCTGGATTTGGCCATCGACGGTAACGGATTCTTTGTCCTCAGGGATCCGGCCGGCGCGGCATTCTATTCTCGAGCTGGACAGTTTCATCTGGATGCGCAGAACCGCATCGTCGACCCCAGCGGATTCTTCCTCCAGGGCTACCAGGTCAATACCAGCGGTCTCATTACCGCCAGCATCGGTGGAGTCACACTCCCTACCACAACGGCTCCGCCGAACCCGACCAGCACCGTCGATATCGGCGCTAATCTCAATTCACAATCAACGACCGGTACCTTCTCGCTCGCAGATCCGGCCGGAACAGCTCAGTTTTCAACATCGCTCACCGCCTATGATTCTGTCGGCAACACCCATCTCCTGACCACATATTTTACGAAGACCGCGGCGAATACCTGGACCTATAACGTCCTAGGCAGTTCGAGCGAGGTCGTTACCGGCAATTACCATTCATCGAATGTGAATGCTTCCCTGGGGCTTGTGCGGTTGGCATCCGGTTCTCTGACGTTCACGACATCCGGCGCACTTGATACTGAGAGTGTGGTGACAAGCTATGATAGCGGCACTGCTGGAGGAACCGCTGGGGGCACGGTTGGGCAATCTCAAATCGATTTTGTCGGCGCGACCGCGGATCAGGCCGTTGCCTTCAATTTCGGCACAAGTGTGACGACTGATGGAGGGACCGGACTGAACCTCACCACCCAATTCGGCGCGGCTTCTGGGTTGGTTCAGCAAGCCCAAAATGGGTTTGGTGCCGGAGCTCTCCAGACCTTCAGCGTAGAGACCAACGGGATGGTCAATGGCCGATTCTCCAACGGGCAGGTTCGTCCCTTGGCTCAGCTGGCGTTGGCACGGTTTCCGGATCCGTTGGGGCTGGTGCGAACCGGAAAGAATACTTTTGCCGAGTCGGGCACGTCTGGGCAACCGTTGGTTGGAGCTGCCACGTCGGCAGGCCTTGGGCGAATCCTGGCCAACACACTTGAGCTGTCCAATGTCGATCTCGGTGAAAGTTTTATCGATATGATCGCGGCGCAACGAGGGTTCCAGGCGAACTCACGCGTGATCACGACATCCGACGAAATATTACAAGAGTTGGTCAATCTTAAACGGTAGAGTGTTTCTTTCCCGGTTGGGCTGGGAGTGATCGTCACTCCCAGCCCTCCTCTCCTTCACTCCGCCCTCTCATCCGGTGTCAGTCTCTACTCTTGGCCATCATCCTTCACCCTGTCAGCTTCTTGACGGTGTCAAGAGGTTGGTTGACAGCGCGCGTACGCGCCCTGTGATGCGTGGTGTATGTCGTATGGGAGTATGCGCCAGATATGGTGATTCGTGATTCCTGCTATCGGTGAGTCGCAACGTGTAGTGGCATATGCATTGCAGTCTCCGCACCGGGCCAACGAGTCAATCGAGGAGGAGTTATGGCAGATGCAGCCGCAGTTGACGAAAAAGCTCCCGCAGCGGCCCCCGCTCCGGCGTTCCCCATCAAACTGCTCATTATTGTTTCAGTGATTGCCTTGGTATTCGGGGTGGGTGGGGCATTCGTGGCAGTCAAATTCCTGGGAGGAGCCAGTCAAGGGGGTGAACATTCAGAGGATCATAAAGGTGATGCCGAGGCAAAGGTCGAATCGAAGAGCGAGGCTGGTGGAAAACATGGTGAGGCCGCTTCGCCCGGTGTCATGTTCGATTTGGATCCCTTCATTGTCAATCTCGCAGACACCCCGGACGTGCGGTATTTGAAGTTGACCCTCAAGCTCGATGTAGACGGCGAAGCGGTGTCTACGGAACTGTCCACGCGGATTCCTCAGATACGAGATGCGGTCCTGGTCTTGCTCAGCAGCAAGGACGTCAATGCGGTCAGAACGACACAGGGGAAATTCCAGCTGCGTGATGAAATTACTCAGCGCATCAACGGGCTTCTGAAAAAGCCAGGAGTCCGATCGGCCTATTTCACGGAATTTGTCGTTCAGTAACAGCGGATACTATGGAAAAGATTCTCTCCCAGGACGAAATCGATGCCCTGTTAAAGGGCGTCGTCTCCGGTGAGGTGGACACGGCTCCGAAGGAGGCTGCCGAAGAGGCACCGAGTATCAAGGGATACGATCTATTCAACCAGGAGCGAATCATCCGTGGGCGAATGCCGACCATGGAGATGATCAACGACCGATTCATTCGCCGCCAATCAGTTGTCTGGACCGGCATGTTTCGACAGGCCATTGATTTTGCTGTCGTCGGGACGCAGGTGATCAAATTCGGTGAGTTTTTGAAAAAGGTTCCGATGCCCTCATCGTTGAACGTGTTTCATATGGCGCCATTACGGGGAAGCGCACTCTTCGTGATGGACGCGTTTCTTGTGTATCTGATCGTGGACTATTTTTTTGGGGGGAAGGGGCAAACTCACGTGAAGCCTGAGGGGCGAGACTTCACGCCCGTCCAACTGCGGATCATTAAAAAGTTGTTGCTCCAATCGCTTGTCGATCTGGAAAAGGCGTGGCATGCCGTCGTGCCGATCAAGGTGGAGTATATGCGCTCTGAGAGCAACCCTCAGTTCGCGATGGTGGTGACCGCATCTGAAATCGTCATCGTTGTCACGTTACAGGTTATTTTGGGAGAAACGGCCAGGGAGCTCTACATCGTCTATCCCTACAGTATGCTCGAACCGATCAAAGAGAAGCTCTATTCCGGTCTCGTCTCCGATCAGCTCGATCAAAACGGCGAGTGGGGTCAGCGATTCCAAGAGCGATTGCACGAGTGTCCACTTCCGATTGCGGTCCGACTGGGGACCGCCACGGTCACGGTGAAAGACGTGATGAATTTTTCGCCGGGTGACGTGATTTTACTCGACCAGCATCCAGGAGATCCTCTCGACTGCTATATCGAGGGGCACCACAAATTCCAGGGAAGTCCTGGAATTTACAAGGGCAATCACGCGTGCCGCGTGACCAAAGTATTGAACTAGTCGTGACACCATCGAGAGAGTGACTATGGCTGAATCAGACTCCGCAACGCAGTTCGATTCCCAGACCACCGGGAGCCCATCCCCGCAGCCGGCTTCGTTTCCGTCTGTCCAAAGCGCGGAGATGGGCGGCACTCCCAAGAATATCGATTTTATTCTGGATATTCCCATGAGCGTCACCGTGTATGTCGGATCCACAAAGATGGCCATTCGGGATCTGTTGCAACTCGCTCAAGGCTCCGTCATTGAGCTGGATAAACTCGCAGGCGAGCCGATGGAAGTGATGGTGAACAACAAGTTGGTGGCGCGCGGTGAAGTCGTGGTCGTCAACGAGAAATTCGGCATTCGCTTGACGGATGTGGTGAGTGCGGCGGAACGCGTGCAACACTTGCGCTGAATGATCCGAAGGAGAGGCCGTGATTGATCTGTGGGAAAGTCTGTTCCGCACCGTCTCAGCCCTGGCCATCGTGCTGGCGTTGATGGGGGTTGTCGCGGTGACGGTCCGGCGAGTGATGGGGCAACGACTGGGGATTGCCGGCGGGCGTCCGCTCGTACGAGTCTTGGCGAGTGGCTATATCGCTCCACGCAAGACCATTTCCATCGTGTCGGTTGCGGGAGAATATTTGATTGTGGGAACGACCGCGACCGATCTTGTTCCGCTCGGGCGCATCAGCGATTCAGCCGAATTGCGGGAATTACTCTCTCTCACCAGCGAGAACGCCTCCACCGAGGCAGCGCCGGCCTCTCAGGAAAGGTTTGCGTCCTGGCTGCGGCATCTCCCGTTCGGTGCGTTGCATCATAACAAGGGACTTCATGGCCGATAAGCACGAGTCGCACACGCACTTATTCTGGGGGATTCTCCTCGGAGGGATCATGCTGCTTGTGATGCCGCTTTCTGAAGCGGTGGCCGGCGGTCCATCGGTGAGCCTCGACTTTGGCGCGGATGGTCCGAAACAAACCGCGGTGGTGATCCAGATTCTCATTCTGCTCACGGTGCTCTCTTTGGCACCGGCCTTGTTCATCATGGTGACGTCTTTTACCAGGATCGTGATCGTGTTGGCCTTTCTCCGTCAAGCACTGGGAACGCAGTCGGTTCCTCCCAATCAAGTGTTACTGTCGTTGGCGCTGTTCCTGACGATGTTCATCATGGCTCCGGTGGGGCAGGCCGTCTACACCAACGCGCTCCAACCATTGATGGCTGAGCAGATCTCCTATGAAGATGCGTGGAAGAAGGGTATCGAGCCGGTGCGGGGCTTTATGCTGCGTCAGGTAAGGGAAAAGGATCTCGAACTCTTCATCAAGCTGAGTCACGTGCCAAAACCAGATCGGGTTGAGGACGTGCCAACCCAGGCGATTATTCCGGCCTTCATTCTGAGCGAGCTACGGATTGCCTTTCAGATTGGATTCTTAATCTATATCCCCTTTCTCATCGTCGATATGGTCGTGGCCAGTATCCTCATGTCGATGGGCATGATGCTTCTTCCGCCTGTCGTGATCTCGCTGCCGTTCAAGCTGATCTTGTTCGTTTTGGCCGATGGGTGGTACTTGGTCGTGGGGTCAATGGTGCGCAGCTTTCAGTGAAGCGTGGATCGTGAAACGTGAAGGGTATTTTGCAATATTCTGACGAACGACACTTCACGAACGACAAGGAACGAAATCTATGACGCCGGAGATGGTAACGGAACTGGCCAGGCAAGCGTTGGAAACGACGTTGTTGGTGTCGTCCCCGATTCTGGGGCTTAGTTTGTTCATCGGCCTGGCCATTAGTGCGCTCCAGGCCATGACGCAACTGAACGAAGCCACGCTCACCTTTGTTCCGAAAGTGGTGGTCCTGTTTGTGGCGTTGCTGCTTTTTCTCCCTTGGATGCTGAACACCATGACCACGTATATGGCCAATCTTCTCATGAATATTCCCAACTATGTGCATTAACAGGATGTTGAACAAGTCTTCCAGCTTCGTTCTCGCGTTGCTCAGAGGCTCAACGTACCGAAGCGTACGCCGCGCCTCTTTGCTCGCTGTGGCCTTGCTGGAAGGCCTGTTTGAACATCCTGCGGGCTATGTGCATCCGGTCTATGACATCCAAACTGTGTGGAGTTGCGGATATCAGAATCGTTCTTCAATGACCTGCTAGTACGAGGCGAATGGCGTTGACGCAGACCATCCAGATTCTCCTTCCAGAATTCCAAGGATTCTTGGTCCTTATTTCCCGTATCGGTGGGCTGTTGGCTGCGTTGCCGGTGTTGAGTGGGCGGACTGTTCCGGCGAAAGTCAAACTGGCCCTCGTCCTGGCGTTGGGAGTGCTGTTGGCTCCCTTAGTCCGACTTCCCGCTGTGCCCTATGATCCTGTCGTCTTGGCCGCCGGGCTTGTCAGTGAAATGGTCATTGGTTTAGCGATCGGGCTGGCCGTTCGGTTATTTTTCGGTGCGCTCGAGCTGGCCGGAGAGCTGATCGGTGTACAGATGGGATTCGGTGTGGTGCAACTGTTCGATCCCACGACGGCCGAGCAGACCCCTATCATCGGCCAATACTTCACCCTCCTGGCGACCCTCCTCTTTCTCTCGCTGAACGGACATCTGCTGCTGGTGGCGACCATTATCTCAAGCTATGAGTCCATTCCGGCATTCGGCGCGTCCGTCCCTGGTGAAATGGGCGAGGCTATTCTCCGCCTCTCTCAGAACATGTTCATCCTGGGATTGAAGTTAGCGGTACCCGTGCTCGTTATCATTTTGCTGATTAATATTCTTCTTGCGTTGTTGGGACGGGCGGTCAGTCAGATCAACGTGTTTGTTCTAAGTTTTCCGGTCACCATCGCCGGCGGGCTGGCGGTGATGTCGCTGTCCGCGCCGTTTGTGACGGAACTGTTGGTCCGGGAAATCGAGCGACTGCAATTCACGATTGATGAGCTCCTGAGGGCGTTAGGACATGGCTGAGGATCGAAGTAATAAGACAGAACCCGCGACACCGAAACGCAAAGAGGATGCGCGCAAGAAAGGACAGATCGCGATCAGTCGCGACCTCTCCACCGCAGTCATTCTCTTGAGCGGCATCGGTCTGCTGGCGGCCATGTTGCCGGTTGGTCTTCAGAAAATGACGGAGATGACTCGTCAAGGGCTTACGCTCTCCTTTCCCTTAGTGTTCTACAAAGACATGTCGATTGAACAGGTGTACGAGGTCGTCATCCAGGCGGGCCTCACTGTGGTGACGCTGAGTCTTCCAGTCTTGATGGGGATTCTGGTGATGGGGAGCGGTGCGTCATTGCTGCAATCAGGGTTGTTATGGCGTGCCGATGCAATTCAACTGGATGCTCAACGTATCAGTCCGATCAAAGGATTATCCCGATTGTTCTCGTTGCGATCTGTGATCGAGCTCGTGAAGGGGCTCCTCAAGATTGCGATCGTGACGGGTGTCGGTCTGTGGGTTGCACGGTATGACGTACTCCAGATTCCCGGGTTGGTCGGGTTCGATATGGGTACCGCCCTGGGTGTTACTGGAGGGCTCGCGTTGAAGGTCGGATTGGCCGTTGCTGGGGCGATTGGGGTCTTGGCCGGGTTTGACTATTTCTACCAACGCTATGAGTGGGAACGTAGTCTGCGGATGTCGAAGGAAGAGGTCAAGGAGGAACACAAGTCCGCGGAAGGCGACCCGCGCAGCAAGGATCGAGTGCGGGCTCTCCAACGAGAGCTGACCAAGAAACGCATGATGGCCGCCGTGAAAACTGCGGATGTGGTGGTTACCAATCCAACACATTTGGCTGTTGCGCTGAAGTATGACACCACTACGATGGGAGCTCCTGTGGTGGTTGCTAAAGGAGCTGGCTTTGTTGCTGAACGTATTCGTGAGCTGGCTCGACATCACGGGGTGCCGGTTATCGAACAGAAGTTCGTGGCCCGAACACTATTTAAACTCGTTGAAGTTGGCAAGGAAATTCCAAACGAGCTGTATCGTGCGGTTGCGGAGATTCTCGCGTTGGTGTATCGCGCCAGAGGTGTGACTCCATGAGAATGTTACAGGTCTAGAGGATTATGACAACGGCAATAGAACCGATAGAACGACCTCAGTTCATCAAGCATCCAGACATCGTCATCTCCGTCGGGGTGGTGGCCATCCTCATGGTGATGCTGTTGCCGTTGCCTCGATTTGTGCTCGATCTGTTGTTGAGTTTCGATATCACCTTGTCGGTGATTATCTTGCTTGTCGGGCTTCAAGTACGGCGTCCAATCGAGTTCTCAGTGTTTCCATCCATCCTGTTAGTGATCACGCTGTTCAGACTGTCCCTTAACATTGCGTCCACGCGGCTTATTCTGTTGCATGGCAACGAAGGGGCAGGGGCGGCCGGCGAGGTGATTCGGGCGTTCGGAAACTTTATCGTCGGGGGGAACTATACGGTCGGTCTGGTCGTATTCTCCATTCTCGTGATCATTAATTTTGTCGTGGTGACGAAGGGTGCCGGACGTGTCGCCGAGGTGGCTGCCCGCTTTACATTGGATGCCATGCCCGGCAAGCAGATGAGTATCGATGCGGATTTGAATGCCGGTGTGATCAGTGAGGCGGACGCACGCCGCCGTCGCCGAGAAATTGCGCAAGAGGCGGATTTTTACGGCTCGATGGACGGAGCGAGCAAGTTTGTTCGAGGCGATGCCATCGCAGCCGTCATTATCGTCTTCGTCAACATCATCGGTGGATTGGCGATCGGGATTCTGCAACAGGGCATGAGTCCGGGACTGGCGGCCCAAACCTATACCGTGCTGACGGTTGGTGAGGGATTGGTGGCGCAGATCCCTGCCCTGATCGTGTCGACTGCTGCGGGTATCGTGGTGACTCGCGCCGCTTCGGAAATGGATTTAGGTGGGGAGATGACGCGACAACTGTTGACCTCCCCCAAACCGGTGGGCATGGCTGCTGGTATTCTTCTCGCGCTTGGATTGGTGCCAGGGCTTCCGCATGTGGCGTTCTTAGCGTTAGGGAGCGCCCTGGCCTGGGTCGCCTATCACCTCCATCAGCGCGAGCAGGTTCAAGCAGTTCCCACACCCACTCCCAGCATGCCCAAGACCGAGGAAGGTCAGACCCGAGTGATCCCGCTCGATCTTATGGAAGTGCAGGTCGGGTATGGTTTGATCGGTCTTGTCGAGGGAACGCAAGGCACCGCATTGCTCGACCGGATCAAAGCGCTCCGGCGGCAATTTGCGGAATCGATGGGCTTTGTCGTCCCTCCCATTCATATACGTGACAATCTCCAGCTGCGTCCGAACGAATACGCCATCATGTTGAAGGGCGTGGAGGTGGCCAAGGCTGACGTCTTGCCTGGGCATCTGTTAGCGATTGATCCAGGGACTGGTCAACGAGGCTTGGTGCAGGGCATTGCAACCAAGGAACCTGCATTTGGGTTGCCGGCACTCTGGGTGCCTGAAGATGCCAGGGAACAGGCTCAAATGGCGGGGTATACCGTGGTGGATGCGGGCTCGGCAATCGCAACACATCTCTCCGAGTTGATCAAGCGCCATGGCTCTGAACTGTTGGGACGGCAGGAGGTGCAAACGCTTTTGGATGAAGTGGGAAAATCGCATCCGAAGTTGGTGGAGGAGCTTATTCCCACGCTGGTGCCGCTCGGAACAGTCGTCAGGGTTCTCGGAAACTTACTCAAGGAGGGCATTCCGATTCGAGATCTCCGGTCGATCCTTGAGGCAATTTCTGATCATGCCACCACCACCAAGGATGCAGAAGTCCTGACAGAGTATGCACGGCAGGCGCTGGCTCGGACCATCACCAAACAGTATCTAGCACCTGACGGTAGTCTGCAGGTCATTACCCTGGATCCGCGACTAGACCGGTCGTTGGCCGAACAAGCCGTGGCATTGCCGCCTGGGGCCATGTTGAACCTTGACCCCACGCTCTCTCACAAGCTGTTGACTGGTCTCAAACAGGCCGCCGAACGGGTTGCGGCTCGTGGACAGCAGCCGATCGTGCTCTGTTCGCAGGTTGTTCGCCGCCATCTCCGTCGACACAGCGATCGTCAGTTGCATGCCGTTCCCGTCATGGGACTCAACGAAGTGGACTCTTTTGTCCGCCTGCAGTCGTTAGATACGGTACGGATCGACTTCGAATTGGCACAGCCATCATAAGGTAAGCCATGAAGGTCAAAACATTTCACGCACTCACCATGCAGGATGCCATGCGCGCCATCAAGGAAGAACTGGGGCCGGATGCCATTATCTTGTCCGCGAAAGAGGTGCGTGAGGGCGGGCGAGTCGTACAGGCATTCAATCGACCGGTCCTGGAAGTGATGGCCGCATCCGATCAAGACGTCCCACGGTCCTCTCAGGCGGCAGACAAAGTATCACATGGTGCCGCACCTGGGAGACCGTCTCATGAAAAGTTGGAAGCCGCGCCGACTTTTCATGAGACCCTGCACGGAATGCTGAAGCCGAATGCTGAGGCGGCGACACCGTCCGTCGGTCGGTCCGCCTCGTCGAAGCCATCTCGAGTGCAGGTGAAGCCGAATCGCCGCCGACATTTCCGCACCGTCGTGAACGAATTGGGTCGCCTATTGGAGGATTTGTCGCGGGAAAATATCCGGTCAATTGAAAGTCAACCGGTGCCGATGCTGGCCTGGTTGCGTCGCTCGCTGATCGAGCAGGGAATGAATGTTTCCACCGTGGATTTGCTGGTGAATGAGGTGTGCAAGACGGAACAAGTGTCCGGTCCATACGATGATGAATCGATTCGGCTGGCGCTACAGCGTGAGATCTCAACTCGGGTGCGAACAAGCGAGCCGCTCCATAATGGACAAGGATCTCCCTCAATCGGTCTTCTGATCGGACCCAGTGGAGCCGGAAAGACCGCGGCTGTGGCCAAGCTGGCTTCCTATTATCGTCTCGAGCAGGGGAGATCCGTTGCGCTCATTACCTTTGATACATATCGGGACACTGCGGTGGAGCAGCTGCGTCGGTATGCCAAGGTCGTGGGCGTGCCGTTTGCTTGCGCCGTGTCGGCTCGACAGGTTCATCAAGGGCTCCGTCGTCATACGCGTGTAGATCTTGTACTGATCGACATGCCTGGGATCGGACCAGGAGACCTGGCATTGGCGAAAGAACTTCGACAACTGCTTCCACAGGGGGCCATCACAACTCATCTGGTCCTTCCGGCTTCCACCAGGGAGCAGGAGCTTTGTCGGATCACGAGACGCCTCAGTGATCTACCCCAGCTGCGTCTTCTGTTCACGAAACTCGACGAGACGGAATCGTTTGGCACCATCTTTGAAGTCGCGCATCAAACCGGGGTGCCGCTTTCCTATTGGAGCATTGGACGGCGAGTTCCCGGCGATATCGAGGTTGCCTCATCGGAACGTTTGGCGGCGTTGTTGACTGCGGAACGCTCGGCCAATTCTCAAGTGCTTGTCAATCGGGTCGGTCAATCATTGGGCGCAATTCCTGCATTAGTGGAAGCGGCAGTTCACCACGGATAATCTGGTTGGAGGTCTCGCTATGCCGTTTGGAACAAGAAGGTCTGTCCTTATGTCGGAGGATCTGAGTCGTGGAGATGGTTCATCCACTCGCGTCATCGCGGTATCCAGCGGCAAGGGAGGAGTCGGAAAGTCTAATGTCGTTGCGAACCTTGCGGTTGCGCTCACGAAGGTTGGGAAACGGGTGCTGATTTTGGATGCCGACCTCGGTTTAGGTAATCTCGATGTCCTCCTGGGGCTCGTTCCGCAGCATACGATCGAAGACGTTTTGAGAGGCACCCATACGCTTGATGAGATCGTGCTCAGCGGCCCAGCGGGCATCCATGTGCTTCCGGCCAGTTCCGGTGTTGCCCATCTGACGGCGCTGACAGAAGCCCAACAGGTGATGATCCAGGAACAGTTGGCCCAGCTCACGTCAGAGATGGACGTGCTCTTGATCGATACCGGGGCGGGCATCTCGCCGAACGTCACCTTTTTTGCCTCGGCGGCAGATGAGACGATCATCGTCGTCTCGCCGGAGCCGACATCGCTCACGGATGCCTATGCACTGATCAAAGTCTTGGCCCGGCAGTATCGAGAACGCCGTTTCAAAGTACTGGTGAATCAGGCGAAGAGCCCCCGTGAAGCGGCTGAAGTGTTCGGGAAGTTGGATGTGGCGGTGGATCATTTTCTTCATGTGGCCGTCGAATTAGTCGGGGCGATCCCTTATGACGACTATGTGCATTTGGCCGTCATGCAGCAGAAGGCGCTCTGTGAGTTATTCCCAGAGGCGCCAGCAGCCCAAGCATTCAGGAGGTTGGCACATCAGGTGATTCAGTGGCCGAGGCCTGGTCTCCCCAAAAGTTCCGTACAGCTTGTTTGGCAACGAGCGGTGACGCCGACCAGTAACTGACCAACGATCGGACATGAAAAGATCATGAGCAAGACTGCGTTACCACACGAGCGAAAATCATTTGCGGCCCAGGGAGCTAGACGCGAAGAGCTGATCAGGGAGTTTGCCCATGTTATTCGCGCGATGGCCCATCGGCTAGCCTTCCGCCTTCCAGCGTACCTCGACGCGGAGGATCTGATTTCGGTTGGCACCATTGGACTCATGGATGCCATGGATAAGTATGATCCCACGCGAGAAGCGAAGTTTAAGACCTATGCGGAGTTCAGAATTCGTGGCGCCATGCTCGATGAGATTCGATCGATGGATTGGATTCCGAGGTCGGTTCATGAACGCATCGGCTTGCTCCAAAAGACGCACACGATGCTGATGAGCCGATTGGGTCGACCGCCCCATGATGAAGAGGTGGCAACAGAACTGAAGATGTCCTTGGAAGAGCTGGATGATTTCATTACACGGGCCAGAGGGGCGGTGATGATCAGTGTGGACGATTTAGGACTTCATGAACCAGATGGGCATAAAGTGGTCAAGATGTTGGCCGATACACACACGCCGGATCCCCTGTCTTCATTGGTCAACGAGCGTGAACGTGAAGTGATTGCTGACGCTATCCACAAGTTGCCGGAAAAAGAGCGCCTCGTTCTGACCTTGTATTACTACGAAGAGCTTACGATGAAGGAAATCGGAGAGTTGCTAAAGGTCACTGAATCACGGGTTTGCCAAATCCATACTAAGGCTATCATTCAGCTCAAGGCATACTTGCATACACCGAGTTGATTCTCTCGGTCGACGACTCAGTTTGGTGCTCGATTGTCCGCGCGGTGAGGCTATTCGCGATAGTCCGCGATGGCTCGGCTTCAGTTCTGAGTCCTAGAACCCCGTACCACTCTAGACGAGATCTCGATTAGCGCCTGGTATAGCCAGCTCCTCAATCAGCACTTACGATCATGCACATAAAGGTCTCACATCGTACGTTCCCACGATCGAGGCAGCGATCTTTAGCATGGTGGTGTGCCTTAGCAACGGTGTGTGGCAGAAGCATGGTGTGGATGGGGACGACACTGGCCGATTCTGGGAGCCTGGCCGAGGTCTTCGCGAATGGTCGAGTAAACGAAGCGGGGCACACACGAATCATGGCTGCTCTCCACTGCCATGGTTGATGCGACCCGCCGTATGTCCTTTTCCTACAGTGTCCGGTCGGCATGAGGCGTCCCTCACCGGTCACCGCTAGGAATAATTTTCACCACAGTGGGTAGAATTCAACCTCGCAGTATGGCGGGGCGATCCCATACCACCCTGTTGCACCACAGTGGAAGTCAGTTCATGCCTGCATTTGGCTGAGTTCGCGTTCGATATACAGTAATCTCTGTTCGGAACGAAACTGGCATAAGGGTTGCTGTCTCTCGAAGGCAAAAGGAGTCGGCAATATGAATCGAGGTATCTATTCCATCTTGTCTGGAGCACTCGCCCATGAACGGCGCATGCAAGTGTTTGCGAACAATATGGCCAATGTAAATACCGCTGGGTTCAAGCAGGATGAGCAGGCCTTTAAAGCCATACTCCCACGGTACCATGCGGTCGCTCCCACTGGTGGCCGAACTGTGGGATTGGCCCAACAGATCATGGCCAGACCACTCGGACCATCTGAGCGCGCGTTTGTCGCACCACATCAGATCAAGACCACATTTGAGCCCGGTCGCATTCGATTGACCGGAAATCCGCTGGACGTCGCCATTCAAGGACAAGGGTTTTTTGAGGTACAGACGCCGCAAGGGTCTCGATACACCCGCAACGGCATGCTGTCGCTGGATAATCAACGTCGATTGGTAACAGGACTTGGCTATCCCGTGATGGGGACGAGGGGTGAGATCAAGATTCCTCCCGGGAAATTGGAGATTACGACACAGGGAGACATCAAAGTCGATGACAAGCCTGTCGCGACAATCAAAATTATGGAATTTGCGGATGAAGACATGCCGCAGAAGTCGTCGGAAGGACTGTTCTTCTCGGAAAAAGGCACGGTGAGCAAAAATCCACAGATTCAGGTTGGGCACATCGAAGAGTCCAATGTCAATTCCATTGGCGAGATGGTGAAGATGCTTGAGGGTATGCGCAACTATGAATCAACACAAAAGCTGATTCAATCGCTTGATCGTATGACCGAGGTCACGATTCAAGATGTCGGACGAGTGCTGTAGCGTCTGTTGCGAGTTTCATGTTTCGAGCGTGCGGTATTCTCACAACTGGAAACTCGAAACTTGTAACCAGAAACCGGTGAAGTAATGATGACTGAGGAGGGGTGAGATGATCAGAGCCATGTGGACCGCAGCGACCGGAATGACGGCTCAGCAGATCAACGTCGACACGGTTGCTCATAACCTTGCCAACGTCAACACCAACTCGTTTAAACGCAGCCGAGCTGAGTTTGCGGACCTGCTGTATCAGATTCAACGACTCCCCGGTACCAGCGCCTCCAATGTCGGGGTCTTTCCAGTCGGCATCCAGGTCGGTGCAGGGGTGCGCCCAACGACTGTTGCGAAAGAATGGATTCAGGGGAATATGCGCCAGACGAATAACGAGACGGATCTGGCGATCGATGGAGCAGGGTTTTTCCAAGTCTCCCGTCCTGATGGGACGATCATGTATACCCGGAATGGATCGTTTAAACGTGACAATGTGGGCAATCTCGTGACCGGCGACGGGGATCTCCTCAATCCCGTGATTACAATCCCTTCCGGAGCGCTCAAGGTGGATATTGGGCAGGACGGTACGGTCTCGGTATTGCTGCCAGGTGTCACGCAGTCCTCACAAGTCGGGCAAATACAGCTGACACGGTTCGACAATCCTTCCGGCTTGGTGGCTATGGGGAGCAATCTCTTTATTGATAGCTTTGCCTCTGGCCCTCCGACGCAGGGAACCGGCGGCTTCACCACCGGATTCGGGACGATCCAGCAGGGGTTCTTAGAGAGTTCGAATGTCAACCTCGCCGAAGAAATGGTCAATATGATCATCGCCCAGCGAAGTTACGAGATTAACTCCAAGACGATCCAGGCTTCCGACGAAATGATGGCCATTGCGAACAATCTCAGACGATAAGGAGCGGCTCATGTCTAGGATTTGGCTGATCATGATCATGCTCCTTACATCTGTAGTCTTCGACGTGACGACGTCAGGTGCGGGGCCTAGTGGTGAGTCTCGGTCGATCTCGTCGGCGTCCCGAGGTCCGATTCATCGGGCGACCGACACCGTTGTGGAGCGAGTGGCTGTCAGTGAGGTCAGCCCTGATCTGATTCGGAAGGCCATTCAGAAACATCTGGAGAGTGAATGGGGGCACAAGGTTAAGACGGTACAGGTGACGGTATTGGAGCCTGCGGATCCGGTGATGATTCCAGGCGGGACGGTCGAGTTGCAGGTCATTTCTAACTCGCTGGAAGAAGGTCTAGGACGGCGGAGGTTTCATGTGGAGGCGGTGGCAAACGGGAAATCTCGGAAAATGATCCAGGTCGTTGCCGATATTGCGGCGATGATCGACGCGGTTGTTGTCACCCGCTTTCTGAAGGCCGACGAACTGATTGATATGAGCGATCTCAAAACGGTCGGACTGCGGATTCAGCAGGTGAATCATCCCTTCATTACCGATCAGGGAGAGGTTATCGGAAAGAGCGCATCACGGCCTCTTCCGCCCGAGACACCACTACGCCCAGCCTTTGTGAAGCCTCCATTGGTGATCAAGAAGGGTGATCGAGTCCTCATCGAGGCACGGCGGGGAGGTCTGTCGATTCGGGCCAATGGCGTGACAAAAGCGAACGGACAAGTCGGACAGACTGTCATGGTCACCAATCTGGATTCAGGTCGGGAACTAAGAGCCAAAGTGGTGGCTCCAAGCCTTGTTGAGGTGGAGTTCTAGCTGAATCGTGCCAGAGAACATCATGCACTTTCACTGTAATCCGTCTTTTCATATGGCCGTACGTAGCCTGATCATCACCATCGCACTGCAAGGATGTTCAAGCCCGCCGAGCCCGTCGAGCAAGGTGACTGTGCCGCTGCTCCCTCCTCCAAGGACGCTGGGCTCGCTCTGGCAGGAAGAAAACGGACGAGCCTATCTCTATGAGGACATGCGTGCCATGCGGATCGGGGATATTCTGACCGTGAAAATCTCCGAAGTTCATAAAGGGTCAAAGTCAGCCGATACGGCGGTTCAACGGGATTCGACGATTAAGAACGGCATGGTCGGCAGCGGTATGGGATATATCGGGCTTCCAGGGATCCGCTTCAGCGATGAAACGAAGCGTGGATTCGGAATCAATGCGAGCGCCAATAACAAGTTTGATGGGAAAGGTTCCACCAATCGTGAAGGCACATTGACAGGGACCATCTCTGCGATCGTGACAGAGGTGCTTCCCAACGGGGATCTTCGTATCGAGGGGCGGCGTGAGGTCAGCGTCAACAGTGAAAAACAACTGATGACGATCGGTGGGATTGTCCGGCGTGTCGATGTGGATACCAAGAATACAGTGGCCTCAAGTGCCATTGCAGACGCTAAAATCGAATACTCAGGCCTGGGTGTGTTGGACGATGTGCAGCGACCCGGGTGGTTGATCCGTATTCTTAATTGGGTCTATCCGTTCTGAGGAGAAGAGGAGCTATGACGGTTCCGTCGAGACGCAGATCGACTCCGAGAAGCATGCTCAAGCGACGTCCTTTGAATCTCCGTACGCTCCAAATGATGGTGCAGAGTGGGGTTGTCCGACGGGCTGATTTTGATCCTCCCACGTTTGGGAGCAGGACGCGATTTCATGCGTTTGATGATGCTGATCACGCCTCGGGGAAAGAAGTGGCTTCTGAGCAAGGATGGCTGTCGCGCATCATACTTGGTCCTCGGTTACAGGTCTCAGCTCCCAAACGTTCGTGGAGAGGATAGGTGCCTCACACATGTTCATACGGTGGATTTCTCTAGTCAGTGTGCTGGTCCTGACCTGTGGTTTTTTGACACCCTCCGGCGCCGATGCGGTGAGGATCAAGGATATCGGCGTGATTGAAGGAGTCCGCGAAAACCAGCTGCTTGGGTACGGGTTGGTGGTTGGTCTGGACAGTACCGGCGACCGAGTCATCGGCGGACAGTTCACGATTCAGGCGATGATGTCCATGTTGAATAAAATGGGTGTCAATCTGGTGATCGACCCCATCCAGTTACTGACAAGAAATATTGCCTCGGTGATGGTGACTGCCAAACTTCCTCCCTTCTCAAAGCCAGGAATGACGCTGGACGTCATGGTGTCGTCGATGGCGAACGCCAAAAGCCTGCAAGGCGGGACGCTCCTGCTCACGCCGTTAAAAGCAGCCAATCAGCAAGTATTTGCCGTCGCGCAGGGACCAGTTTCAATCGGTGGTTTTCTCGGCGGGACGGGAGGGGCTGGCGGCGCGACGGTGACGAAGAATCATCAGGCGGCCGGCATGGTTCCCGGTGGCGCCATTATCGAGAAGGAGCTCCCTGTCGACATTGACTCATGGGCAACCGTTTCTGTGCTGCTCCGACAACCCGATTTTACGACTGCTATCAGGACTGCCGAGGCCATCGAGAGTGCCTTTGGAAAAGGCAGTGCATCAGCCACGAATGCCGGATCTGTGAAGGCGACGATCCCTCAAGTGTTTCAGGGGCGCGTCGTCGAATATATCGCATCGATTGAGGGGCTCGATGTGATCGTCGATTCTGTAGCCAAAGTCGTGGTGAATGAACGGACTGGCACGGTGGTGCTGGGAGAGCATGTGCGGATTTCCACATGCGCGATTTCTCACGGTAATCTCACGATCTCTGTCAAGAACACATTGAACGTGTCGCAGCCGACGGCGCCGCTCATTGGTTCGTCCGCAGGACAGACGACCGTCACACCGGATGTGCAGACAGAGGTCAAAGAGCAGGAATCGAGGCTCCTGGTGGTGGATGAGACGGTAACATTGGGGGAGGTCGTACGGGCTCTCAATGCAGTAGGAGTGACGCCGCGTGATCTTGTCGCAATACTTTCGGCTCTGAGGTCGGCAGGAGCGCTGCAAGCGAACCTTGAAATTATTTAGATGGACGAATGATAGATATGAAAACTCTAGAACAATACGGAATCCATTCAGGGCTCTCTTCACCAGCATACGTGGATCCTGGACTGACCGGACGCGCGAGTCATCTTGTGTCTCAGGTGAATGCCTCAACATCGCAGGACCCTGTTGCGGCACGTCAACAAATGGTCCAAGCTGGGAAGCAGTTCGAAGCGTATTTTGTCTCGTATTTACTGAAGGTTATGAGGGAAACGGTTCCTGAGGGAAGCATCGCCAACAAACAAGGGGCGTATTTTTACTCATTTTATGACGAGGAAATTGGGAAACGGGCAGCCGAGTCTGGGGGGATAGGCATTGCCAAGATGGTTCAGGAGTATGCGCAACAATATTTTGCATCATCGCCCCCAGAACGCTCAAGTTCTTCTGGGTAGAAACCGATAAGAAGCTCGACCGGGGTAAAGTCCATAATTCTCTCGGACTGAGAGCTGAGAGGCGAGAGCCGGGGAAGGAGCGGTAACATGCAGATTTCAGGTCATGGGAAGGTAGATCATCTTGCCAAACTGTTACTTGGGGTTCAGGACACTGAGGCGGCAAGTAGTCGGCAAGCGGCTGCTCGCACCCAGGTGGGTAAAGATGAGGTTCAGATTTCAGCTCAAGCGAAGGAACTTCAACGGATTCGGGAGCTGGCCAATCAGACTGACCCTGGACGGGCTGAACAGGTGGAGCGCATCAGGCGCGCGCTTGACAGCGGCACGTACGATATCAGTGGCCGCGCGGTTGGCGATGCCATCGTGAAACAGGTTCTAACCGACGCCGTACTCTGAGCATCTTCGATCCGGCGTAGGTGGGAAAGCGACGAACGGGTCTCCGATATGGCCCATGGATGGGCAGGTTGTCGATCGTGAATGCGTCAATTTCTCTCGAACAGTTGACCCATCTCCTCACCCGCGAATCCGTGCAGTGCGATCTCCTGTCACAAAACATCACGCAAGAGCGGGAAGCCATCAAGTGCATGGCACTTCAGGATTTCGTCTCGATCAATCAATCAAGGATTTCAATTCTTGAGTGCTTTCACAGTCTAAAGGAAGAACTGGATGGTTTGCTTGAGCGCTTGGCAGTTGCCTGCCACGTACCAGAAACGGGGCGAACGCTGACAGAAATTCTACGTCAGACGCAAAGCCCACAGGCAGGCATTATTCTAGAACAGTATGAGCGGCTTGCGGAGAAGGTCCGTGCAGTGAAGCGCGATATCGCGGTCAATCAAGTATTGATCAAGAGCGTTCAATCATTTCTTATTCGGGCGATGGAGGCTCACCGCCAACCGCCTCCTGGGGATGACCTCTATACCGTGTCGGGATCTCGAAGCAAGAGCGGCATGCCGGCGGCGTTGATCAAACGGCAGGGGTGACGATCGATGGGACTGAATAGCTTACTCGATGTTGCGAAGTCGGCTCTTTTCACTGCTCAACAGGCGTTGACAGTGACCGGTCACAACATCAGTAACGTCAACACACCAGGTTTTTCCAGACAGGAAGTCATTCTAACAGAAGAACGGCCTGTTGACGGCAGTCCTGGGCAAGTCGGTACCGGCGTAAAAATTGAGCAAATCCGGCGGGCAGTGGATGTATTTCTGAACCGTGAACTGACGAACTCTCAGGAAGGTTTAGGCCAATTTACCGTCACCAGCGATGAACTGCGGAGATTGGAGAGTTTGTTTCGTGATACGAGCGGACAGGGCTTGGCGGGACAACTGAATGAGTTTTTTAAGGCGCTGCAGGATGCGACGACGACGCCTTCTCAGACTACCCCTCGCTCAGTGGTTATAGCAAAAGCCTCGACGCTGGCGAGCACCTTCCATCAGATCAATGCAGATTTAACCGATACTCGTCGTGCCATCGACGTACAAATCGGTGTAAACATCAGTGAGATCAACGGTCTGACGAGAAAGATCGCTGACTTTAATACCCAGATTAAATCCGCCGAGGTCAGCGGTCAGAACGCCAATGATCTTCGCGATAAGCGCGACTTGGCCGTCAATGAATTAGCCACGAGGATCGAGGTGTCGACTCTCGATCGTATTGATGGGACTGTTTCGGTTTTCACGGCTCGCGGATTGGTCCTGGTCGATCAAGAAACAACGCGGAATCTGGTCGGGGTGGAATCCACGGACAACCAAGGTCTTCTGGATATCGGATACGACATCGGAGGAAATCAGCCGAGCATCATTACCGACTTGATCACCGGTGGGAGGGTTCGTGGACTTATTGATGTACGAGACGGCACGATTCCTTCGGTTCAGCAAGGAATCGATGCGTTGGCCGGATCTCTCCTGAATGAGGTCAACCAAGTTCACCGTGTGGGGTATGGCCTCGATGGGTCAACCGGGCAGGACTTCTTCTCTGGTCTGTCCGTCACGACTAAAGCGCCCTCCACGAATGTTGGAACTGGTGCAATCGGCAATGGAGCTGTAACTGCACCGAGTCTTCTGACCTTTCATGACTATGAGATCAGGTTCAGTGGGGGCAACAATTACTCGATTGTCGATGCAAGCACCGGGATCGGTATCGAGGGCAATTACACAGGAACCGTAATCGTTCCTCCAACGGTGGATGCACCGTTGAACATCGTCACGGGAGCGAATGATACCTTGGTTGTGACGGTAGACGGCACGACGTCGGGAAGTATTACACTGAACGGTGCTGCATCACCAGGCCGGCCGTATGCCTCCGGCTCAGCGCTGGTGGCGGAGATCGAAAGCAAAATCAACGCTGATTCGACGCTTGCGGCGGCCGGTCGACGAGTGGCGGTAATATTTGACAGTACGACGAATCGATTGGTGTTGCAGTCGAATTCAGCCGGGGGTACGAGTTCCGTAGACGTGATCGGTGGAACCGCGAGGGCGAGTCTGGGGCTATCGACCGGGACCAGCACGTCCGCGTCCGGAACATATAGTGATCCTCAAACGTTCCACATTGATGGAATTGCAGTGACCGTTAGTGGGGCACCTGCCGCCAACGATGTTCTAAGCCTAAATTCGCGGGAGAATGCCGCCCGTGATCTCACTGTTGCGCTATCAGACCCATCCAAGCTCGCGCTCTCATCGACGCGCGCGGGTGTTCCAGGTAACAATCAGAACGGATTGGCGCTGGTTGCACTCCAGTCAAAAGCCCTCACCGGCCTTAACAATACCACGCTCAGCGATGCCTACCGTAAAACCGCGACCGACCTTGGCGTGGCCTCACAGGTGGCGAGTCAGCGCCTTGATGGAGAGCAAATTCGGCATGAGCAATTACAGACCTTTCATGCGCAGGTGTCTGGTGTTTCGCTAGATGAAGAACTCGTCAATCTCCTCAAGTATCAGCGGGCATTTGAAGCCGCGTCACGCATGATCGTCGCTGCCGATGAAATGATGTCGACCTTGATCTCGCTTAAACGATAGGCGAAGGAGCATGCTATGCGTGTGACGGAACAACAGGTTTTTGGATTCTTACTCAACAACTATCAACGAGCTCGATCCAGAGCGTTAGAGTTGCAGGAGCATCTTGCCACTGGCAAGCAGGTGCTGCAACCTTCCGATGATCCCGGCCGTTTCCACCGGATCGTTGGAGAAAAAACGACCTTGGCAAAACTAGAGCAGCATCTTCGCAACGTGGGGGCGGCAAACACGCGGGTTGACTTGGCGGATACCTCGCTCCAAGGGACGACGACGACTCTCTCTCGAATGAGACAGCTGGCGGTTCAATATGCGTCTGATACCAATGGCGCGGCGGATCGGGCCACCGGTGGACATGAAATCAAAGAGTTGCTCCAACATCTGCTTCAACTAGGAAACACCGAGTTTGATGAGAACCAACCAGTGTTCGGTGGTACGAGCCGCCACGGGTTCGCTGAGGGATTGGCGCTGGTTACACCTGTTACAGTGACGGACGCCGTCGCAGATACCTTGACGGTGAAGATCGACGATGTCACATCGGGCACGATCGACCTAACCGGCGGTACCGAGACGCTTGGCGGTCTCGAATTAGCCGCGAGAGTGCAGAGCCGTATCAATGCCAATTCAGCCTTAGTTGCAGCGGGGAGAAGCGTTTCAGTCACCTATGCAGAGGATCGCTTGGTCATTTCTTCTAATTCTGAAGGGCCGACTTCGAAGGTAGAAGTGGTGGGCGGTTCGGCTCGTACCCTGCTTGGGTTCAACGGCGGTAGTGTCGGCGTCGGCACCGCGACTTTTGTGACAACGGTGACGACGGACGCGGCAGCCGCGAACAGTGGTGGAGCGTTGATCTCGCAGGGGGAGATCGTGAATGCGAGTGCGACCTCTTTTGATAATTATGCCATACGCTTTACAGGGCCTGGATCTTTCGACATCGTCAATATTTCAGCACCAGTGACGGTGATCGCCAACTCCGCCAATGCTGGTCGTTTGGGCCAAATCGATGCTGGCATCAGTGATCCTCAACGGATTACTCTCGACACGTATGAAATACAGTTCACTTCATCCTCACAGTATTCCGTCCTGAATACGACCACGGGAGCGACCCTTTCGACTGGGAACTCCTATGTGTCTGGCGGTGCCATCGAATTCGATGGCCTTCATGTGGTGCTTGCAAATGGGCAACAGGGAGGACCCGCCACTGGAGATCGATTCTCGGTCGCAGTTACTCCGGAAACATTACGTTCCAATCAGTCATACACATCGGGTGGCCCGATCGTTTTTGATGGAATTCAATTGAGCATCACCAACGGCGCTTCAGCGCCGGCTGCGGGAGATCTGTTCCGTGTCGTGGCACACACGAAGTATGCAGGAGATTCCGGAAGCCATCTCGTTGAAGTGGCGGACGGGGAGGTTATTTCCACCAACGTGCCAGGCGATAGAGCGTTCAGCGGATCCACCGTCAATCTCTTCGATACAGCGCAACGTCTCCTCGCGGCGTTACGAGGAAACTTCAAAGCCGGAATTGTTGAGAGCTTGGGTGATCTTGACCGAGCCATCAGTCAAGTGTCTGCAGCGTTGGGCACGATCGGTGCCGTGACGAACCGATTGGAATCGACGTCTGTGGCCTTGCAGGAGTCTAAAGATGTGGCGACAAACCAGTTGTCGTCATTCGAAGACATCGATCTGGCACGAACCATCTCGGATTTAACGCTGCAAGAGTACGCCATTCAGGCGGCGGGTGCCACGCTTGGCCGCCTGTTTGATAACTCTCTCCTCAAGCATCTGCGGTGAGTCCGCCTCTCAAGTTTGTTCCACGTATGGCCGATAGTCCAATGTGCCATGATGTAAGTAGGGACGTCTTGTATGTTAGTGCTCACACGACGACGTGGAGAAGGGGTGACGATTGGTCCTGATATTCGTGTGATCGTCCTTGGTGTGAAGGGTGGGCAGGTGAGACTGGGAATCGAAGCTCCATCTACCGTGGCCGTTCATCGAGAAGAAGTGTATGCACGGATTCAGGATGAGAACCGATTGGCTGCGAAGACCCAGGCTGTGCCTCTGGATGCCTTTCGCCGATTAATCCATCCGAAACAGCGCATTGCCTAATGAGGTTGCATCAGTGAAATGTGCATCGACCCGCTTTGGTTCATTCGAGGTTCCGAGTGAGAGTCTCATCACGTTTCCGTCCGGGGTCCTTGGGTTTCCTGAGCAACATCGGTATGTGATGTTGGATCATGATACCGAGGCTCCCATCAAGTGGCTTCAATCGGTTGAAGAGCCAGAACTGGCCTTTGTCATTCTGGATCCAATCACGTTTCATTCTGACTATCATGTTGAGGTATCCGCTGATGCATTGGTGGAGATCAAGGCGCAAGTGGGAGAGGAGTTAGCCATTGCGGTGATCTTGACCATTCCTTCAGATGATCCGGGTCGGATTACCGCGAATCTTCGAGGTCCGCTACTCATCAGTCATAAAACGAAACTGGGCAAGCAGCTGGTCCTTTCTGAGGAGTTTCCGACCAGACACCCCTTGTTTCCCGTCTCCGGTTCCCCATCGCCAGAACTGGCGTCGGCTTCTCCCTCTGTTGAATGTAAAGTCTAGCTGATGCATGTTGTGAACGTTTTGCTGCTCTAGTCGTTCACTAACATCCTGGCATCGGCCGTCCGACCTGAGGTATTCGCCTGTCGAAGCTCGGAGGGCCTCCCTCAAAGAAAACAGATCCGCCGTTTCGCCTGGTCTATGGCGAGCGGGGGATGTCGTCTCTGAAAAACATACCTGCCATGAATAGAGCGGTGATCGGTGGGCCAGCTCTTGATCAGACAGCAAGGAGCGTCAGGCTATCGGTCTCGGTCAGGCAGCTGCCTGATCGATCGGTTGATAGCCCTGCCGGTAGAATTCAAGTACACGAATGAGTCGTGCAACTTCGACTTCGAGCTGCGCGTAGACAGGAGGAGCGTCGTGGAGCACGTTGAGGCGCCCAACGGCTTCGAGACGACCTGCGGTGAGTGCGACTTCGGAGGCGCAAAGGTTTCCGGCGGTGCCTTTGAAAGTGTGTGCCATCCGCTCGACTGTGACCGAGTCGGCATCGGCCAACGCCGTTCTGATGTCGGCCAGCATGGCCTGGTAGCGATCAAGAAACAGGCAGACGAGTTGAGCGAATAATTCGCTGTCGCCGCCGATGTTCTGGTACATTTTTGCAGGGTCAAAGATTCCTCTGGTTGGGTCGGTCGTGGTGGGAATTGGTTTATGCTTGCCGGTCACCACTGCATCCGGTGGCGTGGATATCCAACGAGCGAGGGTGTTCCGTAGTTCGTCTAGTTTGATGGGTTTGGCGAGATAATCATCCATTCCGATTGTTAAACAGCGCTCGCGATCACCCTGCATGGCATTGGCGGTGACCGCAATGATCGGAATATGCGGAGTGGATTGTGGTGACGTGTCTGAATGGTTTGGGCTTCCAGCGGACACGTCATGCGATGCCATTGCCGCTTCATTTTTGCGAATGCATTGAGTTGTCTCAAATCCATCCATAATGGGCATCTGACAATCCATTAGAATGGCGGCATAGTCTCCCTTGGCGAGGGCAGTCAGTGCTTCTTGACCGTTTTCGACGACGTCTGGCTGGTAGCCCAGTTTTTCCATCATCCGTACGGCGAGCTTTTGA
This sequence comes from Nitrospira sp., assembly GCA_005116895.1. Taxonomy (GTDB): domain Bacteria; phylum Nitrospirota; class Nitrospiria; order Nitrospirales; family Nitrospiraceae; genus Nitrospira_D. The sequence goes on from SWDO01000015.1 coordinate 83,465, forward strand.
TTGACGATATTGTCTTCCACGATCAAAATGCGTCGATGCTGCACATTCTCAGCAACGGTATGCCGAGTGACAAGTTGAGGCACGACCGAGAGAGTTTGAGTCGTCTGCGGCTCTTGGCTCTTCGGCAGACCGAGAACAGTCCGTAGGCAGTCGCGTAATTCATCATGGCGGATGGGTTTCGGCAGGTAGCCCATCGCGCCCGCCTGGCGAGCTTGTTCCGCATGGCCACGCTGTAGCATCGAGGTCATGACGACGAGGCGAATGCCGGATCCAGCCGGGTGACTTTGCAGCTCTCGTGCAAGTTGCAACCCGTCCTTTCCAGGCATGATGACGTCCAAGATCGCGAGATCGTACGGCGTTCCCCGCTGCGCCGCCTCCGCGATGCGGTGCAAAGCCGATTCGGCATCTTCTGCAAGGTCGTCCACCATTCCCCAACCGGATACCAGATGGTGGAGGATCACGCGATTCGACTCATTGTCATCGACGATCAAGACACGCTTTCCGGTGAGATCTCCGGTCGGAAGAATTGCACGTGGAGAATCGACTTGTTTCTGGAGGCGCGCGGTGCACCAGAAGGTGCTCCCCTTTCCCTCAGTGCTGCGCACTCCGATCTGCCCACCCATTAATTCCACGAGTTGCTTGGAAATGGACAGGCCAAGGCCGGTGCCGCCATATTTTCTGGTCGTGGAGCTGTCCGCCTGCACAAACGGACGGAACAGTTTGTCTTGAGTAGTGGGATTGATCCCAATGCCGCTGTCCGTGACTTCGAAGCGAATGACGGTTGTGTCGAGGAGGTCTTCTTCGAGATAGGCCTGCAGGGTCACCTCGCCCTTGTCCGTAAACTTCACCGCGTTGGCAACTAAATTGGTGAGGATCTGACGTAGGCGACCTGGGTCACCCTTGAGTCCCGTCGGAACCGCGGCGTGTACCAGTCCGGTTAGCTCCAACCCTTTCGTCTCCGCCCGCTCAGCGAATTGTGCCAACACCTGCTCCACTGTGGTTCTCAGATTGAAGTCGAGGCGTTCCAGTTCCAGCTTTCCTGCCTCAATCTTGCTGCATTCGAGTACGTCGTTGATCAGCTGCAACAGTGCTTCGCCGCATTGCCGAATGGTCTCTGCGTAAGACTGCTGTTCGGACGTTAAGGACGTCTCCATCAACAAACTTGTCATGCCGATTACCCCGTTCATGGGGGTGCGTAGTTCATGACTGATGGTTGCGAGAAATGCTGTCTTGACGCGTGCCGATTCCTTCGCCACCTCCAGGGCTTGGTCCAGGCAGCGGTTGCTCTGGAGAAGTTGGTCGGCGGAGAGTTGGAGCGCCTGCTGTGCCTTATGGACGTTCGTCATATCGGTCGCATAGCCTCGCACGACGCCATGCGTGAGAACCGGGCAGAAGGTCCATGTAAAACTGGCTTCGGGGAGCACAACGGCTTCATCATGAACGACATAGTTTGTGGCAAGACAGCGTTGCACGATGTCCGGAAGGTTGCGCGGGGCGACGTTGGGAAATCCTTCGAGGCTATATCCAAAATGCGAGAGCAGGGAGATCATCGCTGGATTGGCATACAGCAGGCTCATATGCCGGTCAAGTTCGATCATCGGTAAGGGACTTTCCTCAGCGATCGCGGCCAACCGATTACAATCCTGCTCCAATTCTCGTTCATGAGACAAGTCTCGGATGCTGAGAATCAGTACGGTCTTCCCATCGAATATACCGGGTGCGCAGGTCCATTCTACGGGAACGGGATGGGTTGCTTTCTGCAAGAGAAGATGATGCGTCACCGAAGTTGGACGGCGGCTTTTTAGTACTCCGTTCAGTTGTGCTGTAATAGTGCTGGAGTCGGATTTGGTGAGTGTCGACCATAGGGATGGAAAGGAGCGGACCGTGGAGGAAGGAAATCGTGGTCCGAGCAACCGATGACTCTCCCGATTAACGGCCAATACGGTGAGATCAGTATCAAGAATGACGGTGGCCAGTGGAAGCCCTTCGAGAAGATCGAGAGCTGCCGACGCTGTAGGACGTGAAGCGGCAAGGCGACGTCCGACGCGTTTGCGTCCAGATGATTTCATCATGCAGCTCGTGAAAGGCCTTGGTCGAGGTGTATGCCGATATTGACTCGTTCTTTGCTTGGATCTAGGACACGCAGCACCGTTCGGATCGTGTGGTCGGGAGATGGTGTCGCCAGGTCGATGTCAATCGGCGTGGCATACGAACCTCCTTGCGGGTCGGTTGTGACTTTGACCAGGGGTTTGAGTCGTTGCTGAGGGTTGACTCCGATGACGACCGCCTGTTCGCCGGTATTGAGTTTGACGAGGCTTCCGACTGGGTAGACTCCGATGCTTCGGATCAGGATCTCCACAAGGGATTTTTCAAATAACCCTTGTTCTCCAGCCAAAAACAGTTGCCGAACGGCATCGTGTGGAATCATGGCCTGGCGTGTGCCGCGCCGACTCACCATGCCGTCATAAAAATCGACGATGCCGACGATCTGCGCCAGGTGAAAAATCTGATCGTTGCCTAACTTGGCTGGATATCCACTTCCATTGGCGCGCTCATGATGCTCTCTGACGATGCGTAAGACGTCCTCGTGCAGGCCTGGTTGCTCGGAAAGGAGTGCGACGCCAAGCTTACAATGCTGCTCGAGCAGGGTCTTATCTTGTCCGCTACATTCCTCCCGCTTGCGAACAAGATTTCGCGGGAGGCGGACATATCCCGCGTCATGGAGTAACGCGCCCATGCCGATCTGTTCTTGTGCCGGTTGATCCAACCCGCTTTCAACGGCTACCACGAGCGACAAGATGCAGGTGTCGAGTGCATGAGTCGTCAGTGAGCGGTCGAACTGCTTAATTTTCTGAATAGCGAGCTGAGTGGCCATTGCCGCACGGTTGTTGAGAACTTGGTCCAACATGTGTGACACGATGGCTTTGGTGGCTTCGGGAGACGGAGGAATGCCACGCTCAAGATCCTCGAAAATTCGCTCAACCGCTTCTTGAGCCTGAGCGTAGATCACCGTGGAGGAATGATCGTGAGGTTCAGCCTCCGGCATCTGTTCGGGTGTGTGATCTGGAGGAGCTGGGATATCGGCATTGGGAGGTTGCTGGCTTGCAAGGTGTTGTGTAGTCGCTGGGGGCGCCGATGGGAGGTCTAGTCCTTTGCTGGTATCGATGCTCACCATCCTGATCCCATGTTGCTTCATGAGTTGGATGGTCTGTTGATCTTTGATCAGGCGCTTATGGGAGAGGAAGGGGGTTCGGTACCACGGGACATCCATCTCTGTGATGAACATGCCAGGAATCAGCTGCTCGATCGGGATACGTTTTATTGTCATAAGTCGTCGGACTCCTAGTCAGAGAAGGTCTCTAGTCGGACGTGGCGACAGAGGAAAGATCCCACGGGCATTATCGGCGGGGGAGTCCTTGAACTTGACCGTGGTTCCTACAGCATGCCGTATTGTGATTTGGCTTGCAGTCACGGCTCACGGCTCAGCGCCCTGAGACTCAAGGTCGACCGATGCCGTTCCGATAGAGGTCATCAGAGTTGGTTCGTGTCAGGTGATGATGTTGGAGCGAGGCTATGAACGACATCGTAGTGTCCGTCCCCCCTGCAGCATCCTTTTTATCAGTCGGACTGGCGCTGAAACTGTCCTTCACGCGTGATCAGCAGAAGGTCATGTACGGCACAACGCTTCTTGGATGGAAGGATCATGCGTGGCTTGTCTGTGAATGGCCGCTTCAGCTCGGCTATGACCAGCAGATTGCCGGCGGCACCCCATGCACCGTCAGTTATTTGCATGACGGGAAGTTGGTCGGGTATCGCAGTGAAATACGTGAGCTGATTGCGCTGCCAGTTCCGTTGCTTTTTGTCGCCTACCCGAAAGCAGTCGAAGAGATGCATCTGCGGAAACATCTCCGTGTCTCTGCCAACGAACCGACCTTGATGATGCGAGCGACTCATGACAATCCATCAGGATCCGCGCTGCCTACCACCGACTATTTCGGTGGTCTGTTAAAGGATCTCAGCGAGGGAGGGTGCAGTGTGCTCATGGTTCGCACACCAACCTGGCTTCGACCAGGCACGACAGTGCACATGGAGTTCGAATTACCGGGCTTGGGGCATATCACCAATCTGACTGGTATCGTGAAAAATGCCGATACGCGGCAGGGTGGGGAGAGCATCGGTATCGAGTTTCAATTCAATCAGACGGAGTACATCGAATATCGCGGATGGGGTGGATCGGTTCGGCAGGCCCTAGAACAATGGACGGCGCAGAAATCCATGCCGTCATTTCCAGAGTAGACAGAGCTCGATCTCACTAATAATCCGAGATACAGTTACATAGGGCACTTCCTTCCCCTGATGCGCGGCAAAACTTGCCGTCGAAGGCCGCGTTCCTGATTTAACCCTCCGATTTGACCCATATCCTCAAGCATTCACCGCGGTACGTCTGGCACACAACTTGATAGGTGGACGGTGAGAGGAGTGGCCCACATGCCCATCAATCCCACTGTGTTGCGCGTCGATAGGGAGGTGTCGGTTCCACGGAAGCCTGTTTTCCAACACGACATCGGGGATTGCAACCATCAAACCAGGATGCGCAGGAGTTCGGTTACGAGCCTGCTCCGTATGCGTCCGATGGCAAGAGGTGCACGATGAACGTGTTGCTGATACCCCCAACATATCGCTATACGATCCAGTACCCGTCGTTTTTGGCCCCATGCGACTTTGCAAGTGGATTTGCCTATATCGCTGCGAGTTTGAAGGCCGCTGGCCACCAAGTATTCGGATGCAACCCCAACAACGCCCCGGGGTATCCTTCGGCGCTTGACATGATTCATGACAAGATCGCACGGGCGATTGCAGATGCCAAGCCGGACCTAATTGGGCTCGGTGGCCTCTGTACCGATTTTCGATTCCTTCACGACGCATTGCATATTATTCGCCATTATGCGCCATCCGTACCAGTCTTAATGGGGGGGTCGGTCATCACCTACGATCAGGAGTTCATCCATTCAACCCTCAAACCCGACTATTCCCTGGCAGGAGAAGCCGATGACACTGTCGTAATGCTGGCGGAAGCCCTCGAGGGGCGCGGCGCTCTCGAAGCCATCCCGAATCTCTGCTATCAGAAGGACGGACGATTAACGTTTACAGAAAAAAATCTCAAATTCGGACGAGATTTAAATGAGCAGCCGTTCCCTGACTATTCCATGTTTGACATTGAGGGAATGCTGGAAGCTTCGATGGCTGCGCGCCCTCTGTATCGCTTCTACCGCAAGGACCCTCGGATTATGCCTATAGTAACGGCACGGGAATGTCCATTTGCCTGCACATTCTGTCTGCACGGGCATGGGGGACGAGCGAAGTACCGAGCGCGTACCACGGAAAATGTCATGGAGGAGATCAAGCAACTCTATGACCGGTATCAGTTCAATATCCTCATTCTTCTTGATGAACTCTTTGCCGTGAATAAGCAGAAGCTGGATGAATTTTGCCAATCTCTGATTGAGTATCGTAGACGATACGGATGGGATTTTAATTGGATGTTTCAAACGCACGCGAATGCCAGACTCAACCTTGAAAGCCTCATATTGGCCAAGGAGGCCGGCTGTTCATACTTCAGTTATGGTCTTGAAAGTGCCAGCAAGCGGGTGCTGAAGAGTATGAAGAAGGGTACGCAGCCTGAGCAGTATGCAGAAGCCATCGCGATGGCGGATCAAGCACAGATTGGATTCGGAGGCAACTTCATCTTCGGCGACCCGGCCGAAACGCCGGAGACCATCTCTGAAACCTTGACGTTTTACCGAGACCATTGCTCGGACATTCATTGTTTTATGAGCGGCATCCAACCGTATCCTGGCAGTGCCTTGTACGGCGTCTCTCAGGACATGGGTCTGATGCCAGACAAGTTGGTGTTCTACCAAACGATCGATCAGAAAGTGTTCAATATGACACAAATGCCCGATGCTCAATGGATTGGGTATTTGCGGGCCATTGTGGCGTTCGATAGTCTGCCGCTCTGTAAGACCGTGGATGTCACGCGTATCATCCGGCGCGCTCTGCAGAATCGCATGACGGTGAATAGCGGTCGACAATTTTGGGAGCTGTTTGCCGAGTGCCCGCACTGCAATAAAAGCTTCTCCTATATCGAATTGACGGAACCCGATCGAGTGCCCACGCACGGACTGCAGATCATTACGGGTTGCGAACATTGCTGCAAGCGCATCCGTCTCAATGTGCCGGTTGCAAAGGATAAGGGGCTGCTGCTAGCGATTGAAACGGATCCACACGACGAGGCGCGACCTATTGGTCAGCCTACGGGTGTCGCAAGTAGCGGTGATGAGCGTCCTCAATTCCACAATGCTTCTGAAGAAGTGCGAGCGTTCTTGGATCACATGGTCACCATGTGTGAACAAAAATCATACCATGCAGCCGTGGCGTACTATGATGCTCATCGAGGACAATTCCAATTCCATCCAGCCCTGGTCGAGTTTGATCGATTAGTCGGTACCTTGCGGCACAAGCTGGCAGCGTGATGCAGAGGGAGCTTGGAATAGGGCAAGAGGATCGAGTGGGGCATCCAAAGATTTTATTAGTGCAATTGGAATTTGCCACGTGGGCACAGGCAAAGGCTTGGTCCTATCTTGGTAACTTTTCGGTTGAGGATGGCCTCCGGGCCAATGGGTGCGACTGTCTGACGCTTCCGGCACTTTCAGGCGTCCCCGATAGTTCGCCGTTGTCCTGGCTTCATCATGCGAAGCAACTGTTGGCTGGCCAACGATTTGACCAGGTCTGGGTATGGCTGGTTCACAATCGATACTCGGATGCGTTTCTTGAATGGGTTGCCGAGTTGGCGCCGGTGCGGGTCGGCCTGATCATGGAGTCCTTGGAGTACAGCGAAGAAGACTGTCGCCGCTGGCCACACTTGCGAGATCGCGCCGCTTTTGTCAAAGGTCAGATTCGGCATATGACGCATGTGTTGGCAGCGGATGAGCGCGATGCGGACGTGTTCAATCAATCAGGCCTGGTTCAGGCTTTATTCTGGCCATCAGCAGTGCCGTCGCGATTCATAACTGAGACCATCGAGCATCCATCGCGCCGTGAGGTCGCGTTTTATGGAGAACTCTATGGAGAGCGGCAGGCATGGTTGGCGATGCCCGGCTTGAAGGACATGCTGATCCATCCGCCGTCCGCAGAGGCGGCGACCGAGTTTCCCCAGCTCTTCAATACATTGCATCAGCAGATGACTGAGCGGTTCCAGTCAGGGTGGCGGCCTAACCCGGCTGCACTCACGGAGTATGTGGAGCTTTGGCGCTGCTTGCGCGAGGCTATCTTTGCCAACTGGTTGGCAAGTCTGAAGACTTGGACTGCCATCGTCAATCTTCCTAGCTTGTTTCAATCCTATGCAGGACGCGTCGTGGAAGCCATGGCCGCGGGTCGTCCCGTGATCTCCTGGGAGATTCCCAATCGGCCTCGAACGCATCAGCTGTTCAAGGATGGTCGCGACATTCTGCTTTACCCCAGGGATCGTCCCGCAGGTTTGAAGGAACATGTGGAACGGATTTCACGCGATGTTACCTGCGCGAGGGACATTGCCACGGCTGCCCGCGCAGAACTACTCCGATCGCATACGGCAGAAGCTCGCGCACGGCAGTGGTTGGATTGGATTATGACCGGGCAGCCGACTCGCACTCGTAGGGAAATCTCTGGAAGCGGGCTGTCGTTATGTGACGTGGCAAAGCAGAGCAACGGAGGGGTCATGAATTCAGACGCGTTTTACGTGAACCTGTTTGTCAATGCTCCGGCGTGGTCTACACCCCATCCGAACGCCGACGAAGCGGCACGGTGGAGCAAGATCGCCGCCTTCCTGGAGTACATCCTTCGCCGCGTACGCCAGCAGGAGCCGAACAAGCGGCTGAGAATATTGGACATCGGCTGTGGGCGTGGCTGGCTGACTAATCTCGCCACAATATACGGAACCTGTGAAGGCCTCGAACCGGTTGCCGGCGTCGTCGAGCATGCGCGCAAGCTGTTCCCTCACCTTAGGTTTGAAGCGGGCATGGCGGATAGTGTCTTGGCCCGTTCAGATTTTGCTCCCTATGACGTGGTGCTTACGTCTGAAGTCATCGAGCATGTCCCGCATGGGCAAAAGGAAAAGTTTCTGGCGCAGCTAGCCCAGCTTCTCAAGCCTGAGGGCTATCTCATTCTCACGACTCCGCGAGGCGAAATGTGGGAACAGTGGAAGACGATTGCGCCGCCGAATCAGCCGGTTGAAGACTGGGTTACCGAAGAGCAACTACGCACATTGCTGACAGGAGAGGGGTTCACAGAATTGGGGCTTGAGCGCATTCATGTCGAAGTACCGAATCTTCGGTATATACCGGCTCCGACCCCGGCTGACGGACGTTCCATGAATCTGATCCCGATCTATCAAGTGTGGGCTTGCCAGCGGACCGCCGACTCAGCGCCCATTCCTTTTACACGCGTCCCCAAAGTGTCCGTCATCGTGCCGACATACAACCGGCCGGAGCGTCTGAGGACCGCGCTCGCCAGTCTGGCCGCGCAGACATATCAGGACTTTGAGGTTATCGTTGTCAATGACGCCGGCTGCGAGGTGGAGTCCATCATCGCCACTTGTGCTGATCGACCTCGCATCACGACTATCTGCCATGATCGAAACCGTGGGTTGGCCGCAGCGCGCAACAGTGGACTGCGCATGGCGAAGGGCACGTATGTGGCTTACCTTGACGATGATGACCGGTATCTCCCAAATCATCTCGAAACGCTGGTTGCGTATCTCGATCGTCACGAATGCCGTATCGCCTATACCGATGCGTGGCGCGTGCATGAACAGCAGATCGACGGCCAGTATGTCGAGATCACGCGAGATGTGCCGTACTCGAACGAGTTTAGTCCGGCTGATCTCTTGGTCAGTAACTATTTCCCCGTGTTGTGTGTCATGCATGCGCGGCAATGTTTGGACGAGGTGGGGCTCTTCGATGAAGCGCTGTTTGCGCACGAGGATTGGGATCTCTGGATCAGAATGGCGACTCGATTTCCCTTCAAGCATCTGCCTGTGACGACGGCGGAGTTCACCTGGCGGAGCGACGGTAGTTCCATGACGAGCGGGACCCAGGATACCTATCGGCGCACAACCGAGATCATCTATCGTAAGTATGCGCCCTATGCAGAGCGCATTGCCGGTGTACGGGAGGGCCAGCAGCAGCATCTCCAAAAGTTCCAGGCCGAAGCGTCCGCCAAGTCCTACGTCTGCTCCATCATCATACCGGTGTGGAATCGTCTAGAGTTGACGAGAGATTGCCTGACAGTCTTGTCGCAGATAAAAGACCAGCCGGAATATGAAGTAATCATCGTGGATAACAGTTCGACGGATGGAACCAAGGAGTTTCTCGCTGAACTCAAAGGTGACGTGCAAATTATCAGAAATGAGAAGAATGAGGGATTTGCAAAGGCCTGCAACCAAGGGGCACGAGCCGCGCACGGCCAATATCTGGTGTTCTTGAACAATGACACGATCCCACAGCCAGGCTGGCTTTCCTCACTGGTGTCCGAAGTGGATGCCCATCCAGAGGTGGGTATCGTCGGTAGCAAACTCTTGTATCCTGATGGCACGGTGCAACATGCCGGTGTCGTTCGGGATCTGGAACACCGCTTGCCCTATCATATCTATAAATCCTTCGCTGGTGACCATCCGGACGTCAATCAACGGCGAGAATTCCAAATCGTCACGGCAGCCTGTCTGCTGATCCGAAGAGCTGTGTTCGAGGAAGTGGGTGGGTTCGACGAGGGATATGTGAACGGATTCGAAGATGCGGATCTGTGCCTGAAAGTGCGGGAGCGCGGCTACGCAGTCGTCTATCAACCCCGAAGCGTTGTTCTTCATCTTGAAAGCCAAACTCCAGGAAGGAAGGTTCACGATGACACAAACGCGATTCGTTTCTTGGATCGGTGGGAGGGGCAATGGTGGGCGGCCGACGAAGACCTGCATTTTTATGTCGGTGGCTACAAATTAAAACGCATCTTCCGTAACGAGCAACTGGGCGGGGATATTGCGCTACTGGAAGATGTGAGGGATCGAGCCTTCTGGGCGCATGTGGCAGCAGTGCAAACCGCTGCACTGAAGAAGGATTGGGCAGCTGTGAAGCGTGAGCTGCGGATGGTGGAGAATTGGCCGAACGACCAGTTTGTGCTGTCCTGGGGTGCGATGGTGGCCGAGCGTCTCCAAGAACCGATCAGCCGTACCAAGTTTCTCTCGCGCTATGTGGCGTTGGTCGATGCGCCGGCTGAGCGGCTTTCGCTGATCAGAGCCCTGCTGGAACAGAAGGATCTGGTGGGGGCAGAGGAACAGCTCCGGATCTTACTCGCGTCTTCCCCGAGTCATGCAGAAGGGCTGTTGCTGAGAGGCATTCTGTGCATGCAACGGGAACAGTACGAGCCAGCGGAGACGGCCTTTGGTTCGGCGATGCGAGAGGGAGCCGATCGTAAGAAATGTCTCATGGGAATGGGAATGGCTGCAATGGGACGGGCCTACACACAGGGAGCCTGGGAACACTTTCTCCACGTGTTAGAGGAGTATCCAGATGATGCCGAAGCCATCCATTGGCTCGTACGCGCCGGTACGGCACAAAACCGCTGGGATGAGCTGAGCCGGCATTTGTGTAAGTATTTGGTGCGCAATCCGGCCGACTTGGCGATCCGTTTTGCGCTGGCGGGTGCGTTGGTTCGAGGAGAGCAAATCGAGGCGGCAAGTCTGGAATACGAAACGCTTCGTGCGCTCGCACCGACGTTCGATGGTTTGAACGAACTCGGTCAAGCCATCGCTAGAATACAAGCCGTGTCTACAATGGAAGCCGCGCACTCTTGATTGATTCAGCTTGCCGTTTGCCCTGGATGTGTCGAAGACGGCTCCGAAGATTTTCTCACTGCTTTCGGGCGAACTGAAGATACGAAGGAATGCCACGCGCACTTGTCATACAACTGGCCCGATTGGGAGATCTGGTGCAATCGCTGCCGGCCATTACGCAGCTCCGCGTCCGTCATCCCGAGACGCAATTGGACCTGCTCTGTCCGTCTCATCTTGCTGAGGTGGGACGTCTGCTGCCTGGCATTGAGAAGGTCCTTGAGTGGGATGGAGCGGCCTGGCAGCGCCGGGCAATGGCCGCTCAGCAGGACTTACGCGCGGAGCATCTCGCCGAGGTCGAAACAACCTTGATGGCGTTGGCGCCAGACCGATACGACTGTGCCTATGTCCTCAATCAACATCGTCGGGCGTTGGTGGCCGGCTCCTTACTGGCTCGAGAGGTGAAAGGACCCTTGCTGCATGGGCCACTCGGCGAGACGCTGGCACCTTGGGCTGCCTACGTACGCGATGTGGCGCAGCGGCGTCTAGGGCAACGTGTGCACTTGGCTGATGCCTTCTGTGGGCTCTGTGGAGTGTCTCCACCGGGGGATATCCTTCCTCTCGATCCTCCCGCTGTCCGATTGCCTGATGATTTGGAACCGATCGGCAAACATGGTGATCCGTGGATCGCGCTCATCGTGGGAGCAGGGGAGACCGAACGGTGTGTGCCCACGGAGGTCTGGCGCCGGTGGATCACCGTATTTCTTGCCTCTGCGCCGCAGGGACGTGTCGTCCTTGTCGGGACAGAGCGCGAACGAGCCGCAGAGATTCAATCGCTGCTGCCTTCATCGAATCTGGGTCGGATTTGGGACACGACAGGTCGTACGTCTCTATTGCAGCTTGCGGCCATTCTCGTTCGCTGCCATCGAGTCGTCGGTTCTGATACAGGTCCTCTGCATCTCGCTGCGGCGCTCGGCAGGCCGGTGATCGGTTGGTATTTTGCGCGGGCACGGGTCCATGAAACGGGACCGTATGGAACGAACCATTGGGTGTGGCAAGCAGAGCAAGGAGATGTGGAGGAACGGGGGGTGCTCGCGCCATGCCAATGGCCGGTCGATGAGACCATCTCGCTTCTGTCTCATCAAATGCCTACACCCACAGAGAATTGGTCGTTGTGGGCAAGTTACCGGGATGAGTTAGGAGCCTACTATATCGAGGCAGGGCATGAAGCGATCGCGCCCCTTCAGCGAGCGCAGATCTGGCAAGCACTACAGCCGTCTCCGGTGTGACAAGAGGGTGCGGTGGAGTATCTGAATCAAAACATAGAACGCCTTGATCACTTCTCTTCGGCCCTTAGTAGCGCTGTGAAGGAAAGTTCCGGTGGGGTACTCGCGGTTGTGCCCTCTCGCGAAGGCTCTCCATCAGCCATGCATCAAGGGCAATGGGTCCATAGTGCCTACGATCCTAAGAAAGAGGCCAGGTCCTGGGCTGAACAACAAGTCAAGGAATGGAAAACCGGAGAGCGGGGCGTTGTTCTCGGCGTTGGGCTGCTCTATCACGTAGAGGCACTGGCGCTTGTGAAGCCCCACGACTCTCGCCTCGCCGTCGTGGTCCCTGATGTCGCGGTCTTCAAAGATGCGCTGGGCGCTCGCTCTCTTGGAGCATGGCTCAATATGGTTCAGTGGATCATCGGCACACCTGAGGAAATGGCCGAGCAGCTGGCGTCACAATCGGCACCCCTCCGGTTCTGTATATATGGGCCGGCCGCGCGACTGCATGCCGAAGCGCATCAGCGGCTTGAGACGAGCCTGCGCCGACTCGTAGCCAGCAAAGCAGGAGGGCAGTTGCATGTTGCAGTGGTCGGCCCAATCTATGGGGGATCCTTACCGATTGCTCGATATGTCGTGTCGGCGCTGAAGGAGCTGGGGCATCGGGTCAGCTGGCTTGACCACAGTGCCCATCACACGAGCTACGAGGCCTTTGGATCCTTCCGTGAGGATCGGCATCGCCTGACCGTGCAGGGCCGTTTTGCCGATGTGTTGAGTCTGAGCACGATCGCCCATATTGCAGAAGATCCTCCGGATCTCGTTCTGGCCATCGCACAGGCTCCGTTGACGTTGGCGGTCTTACAGCATCTGCGGAAGAAGAAGTTTCCGACGGCGATGTGGTTCGTGGAAAACTACCGACACCTCACCTACTGGCAGCAACTAGCTGGGGGGTATGACTACTGGTTCGTCATTCAACAATCCGAATGTATCGAGGCATTAAAACGCGCCGGGGCGGCTCACGTTCATTACCTTCCCATGGCGGCGGACCCCAGTGTCCATCATCCCGTAGCGCTATCATCCACAGAAGAACAGGAATACGGCGCTGATGTGTCATTTGTTGGAGCAGGGTATGCGAATCGACGGACTCTGTTGCCGCAGTGGCTCTCTCCTGAGTGGACCTTCAAGCTATGGGGGAATGAATGGGATGGAGTCAGCGACCTTTCCAGAGTCCTCCAACGGAACGGCGCCCGTATCGATACTGAGACGTGCAAGAAGGTGTTTAATGCGACAGCTGTGAATCTGAACCCACATTCCTCTTCCGGCATGGGCTTGGATCCTCAACCGGATTTCGTCAATCCGCGCACCTTTGAGCTGGCCGCGTGTGGAGCGTTTCAACTGGTCGATGAGAGAACGCTCCTGCCCGATCTCTTTACGCCAGAGGAAGTCGTGCGTTTCCGTCGAGCTGAAGAGGTGCCGGAGTTGATCCGGACGTGGCTCAAGGAATCGCCTGGTCGACGAGCCTCTGCCGAGGCTTCACGCCGGCGTGTCTTGCGAGACCATACCTATCGGCACCGTCTGCAAGAGCTCCTGGCGGTCGTCGGTATGCGCCAGCCAGATCGAATTGGCTCGATCTTGCGAGGGGACCGATCGACGACAGTCCTGAAGGAACGAGCTGCGACGATGCCCGAACTCATTCCGTTACTCAGCAAGTTTCTGCCCGGCCAACGAGTCGAGCTGAAAGATCTTGCCGCAGATATTCGAGCGCGAGCACCCGGTCGCCAACTTGCCCGCGAAGAGTTGTTGGTGTTGATGCTCGACAGTTATCGAGCTGAAACGCGGGACCTCGTATGACGTGTATTTTGTGAAGCGTGAAACGTCGAGTTTCAGTTGATAGTTTCATGTTTCTAGTTAAAGAGAATCAGCTCAGAAAACATGAAACCGGACACCAGAAACTTAGAGAAATGAAGCAAGTATTAATTGTGAACATTACTCGTATGGGCGATCTCGTGCAGATGGGAGCGCTCCTGAGCCGACTGCAAGAAGAATGGCCGGGCGTTGCCGTGGACTTGGTCGTGGATCGCCGGTTCGCTCCAATCACTGCGCTGCTGAAGGGTTTGCGAGATGTGATCGCGTTCGACTTTCATGCTCTGATCGATGACAGTCGGGCAGCAGTCAAGGATGTGACCGCGCTTTATCAGGACGTGGCGGGATGGGCCAAGCCATTGGTGGAACGTCGGTATGATCGGGTCATCAATTTAACCTTTAACCAGCCGAGTGCACTGTTGGCGGGTTATATCGGAGCTCCGGACACTCGTGGAGCCCGAAGTGCTTGGGATGGCGGCATGGTTGTGGACAATCCATGGATGGCGTATTTCTGCGACTTCCATCAATTCCGTCGGGTCAATCGATTTAATCTTGTCGATATCTACGCCTTGGGTGGGAGCGGGCCGGGTTCGTTTAGTCCGTTGCAGCTTTCGATTGCCGAAGAGGCGCGAGCGTGGGCGCGGCAGGCTCTCGAGGGGGCTCCCGATTGGATTGCCGTTCAGGCCGGGGCGAGTGACAGTATGAAGGCGTGGCATCCGCGTCTTTTTGGACTCACGCTCGCGCGCCTCAGTAAACAATGGCACGGGGGGATTGCCTTCATTGGGAGTACCGAAGAGGAAGCGGCTATTGCCGAAGTCACGCAAGTGTATAAAAAGGCTGGCGGGGAGAACCCGGTCAAGAATATGGCAGGCCGTACGACCGTGAGCCAGCTTGCCGGATTGTTGGCGGAGTGCCGAGTTCTGTTGACGAATGATACTGGCCCCATGCATGTCAGCGTGGCGGCGGGCACACCTGTCATCGATCTTTCCGTGGGGCATGTCGATTTTCAGGAAACTGGACCCTATGGCCCAGGCCACTGGGTTGTTCAGCCGGATCTTGAATGTGCCCCCTGTGGATTCGAGCAGATCTGTACTCACCATGCCTGTAAAGATCGTATTGTGCCAGACTTTGTGGGGGATCTGTTGCTGCATGTCTTACAGAACACGCCCTGGGCATCACAGGGGTCGGGAGTGCGCCTGTATCAGTCTGATGTGGATGAGGATGGGTTGGGCACATTTCGGCTCCAGCTGGGCAGGGAACCTCTTGCGACCGCATGGTATGCACGCTTCTGGCGTCGGTATTGGTATGAGAGTCACACCGGGCTCTGTAGTAATGTGCCGGCTCCCGAAGGGCCGCCGCCAGATGCAACAGAAGCACAGGAACTCATTCGGCGCCTGCGACCGCTTCTGACAAACGCCTGCAGAAGGGCAGACGAGATTGCCCGCCTTGCCGCTCGAGTACCCGTGAATGTGTCAGAGTTGAAGAGACTGCAGCGCGAGCAGAGAGCGGAGCAGGACCGGCTGTTTCTGCTTGGCATGAGCACCGCAGCTACGGCACCGGTAACGGCGGCGTTTGTTCGGCAACTTCACAATGACAACGTTGAAGGAGTGGGCCGGCTGGCGCGGCATCAGGCTAGTGCCTATCGAGCCTGGCTGACACGTGTGACCGAGATTGATCGACTTCTTATACGCTCAATCGATGGACATTCGTCTCTCCAGCCTGATCTGAGGCAAAATATAGTTCCGGTGGGAGTTGAACCGCGAGTGGCGTGACCTGGTCGATGTCAAAGGAGATACCGTATGAACGTTACATTAGATAATGATCAATGGGAAGCTGCCCACAGCACGACGCTGGGCGAGATTCTAGCCGACCTGAGCGAGCGGGCGCATGCACAGTTGAGAATCGTGACGACCGTGACGCTCGATCGTCGTCGGATTACCGATCGAGACATTGATCCGATGTTACTCCAGGAGTCATCCGGAAAGTATCGCGAGCTTGTCGCGACGTCGGCCACGCAACAAGCCATTCTCGAGTCCGCACAAGGGGCCATTGACCGGTTCCGAGAACTCGTTGTCGAGGAAGGCACCTCGTTAGTCGGCCAGCTTCGATTGGGTGTGCAGGATCTGTCGTTATTGGACCTCTGGTTGGGTAAGGTCGCAGATGTTGTCGAGATCATCGGAAACGGTCCGAAACAACCGGGAACGGAATCCCCTGCACACGCCGTCGCAGGATGGATGGAAGAGTTTTTAGAAGCGAGGCGTCTCCGCGATACCGTCCGTATGGCGGACCTTCTTGAATATGAAGTCTTACCGAGGCTGTCCCACTAGAAGCCCGGTGCTCATTCTTTTCCGTTATGGCAAGGTAACCGTGATCTGTGCGAATTCCTTCAAACGCTCAAGTCCCCTCGGGATTGGCCGATAAGACAGGCACGCCACGTACGGGCGTAAGGAAATACGGCTTCTGCACGGATGTCGGAAGCGCAGCAAAAGATCTTGTTCTAGTGTCAAGGAGGAAGCGTAATGTCACTGATCGTCAATAACAATCCCGCGTCGATCGCGGCTCAGCGAAATCTCTCTGTCAACACCCTGTCGCTCAACCGTTCAGTTGAACGGCTGTCATCCGGTCTTCGGGTGACGCGTGCCGCGGATGATGCCGCCGGTCTTGGTCTGTCTGAGACCTTGCGGGCGCAGATTCGCAGCATCAACCAGGCGACTCGAAACGCCTCGGACGGCATCAGCTTGACGCAGATCGCTGACGGTGCCGCTGCGACCATCGGGTCGTTGCTGGCTCGTCTCCGGGAACTGTCTGCGCAGTCCGCCAGCGGCACGGTGGGCAATACGGAGCGGTCCTATATCGATCTAGAGTTTGTCGCCCTTCGTTCGGAAATCGACCGTATTGCGCAGGTTACTGAATTCAACGGGCAAGCGCTGACCAGCGGCAGCTCGATCAGCTTCTCGATCGCGATCGGGTTCCGCAGTGGTACGGGCAACACGCTGAGCCTGGCTCTCAATGACATCACGACATCGTCGTTGGGACTCTCTAGCGTCAACGTGTCGACCTCTGCCAATGCGACCAGCGCATTAGCAAATGTCGATAATGCCATCAGCGCTGTTGCGAGCGCCAGAGCCGAATACGGGTCGATTCAGAATCGGTTCGAGGCCACGATTGCCAATCTGCAGATCACGAGTGAGAACCTCACGGCTGCAGAATCACGGATCCGCGATGCGGATATCGCACTTGAGACCTCCATATTCACCAAGAACCAGATCTTGGTGCAGGCGGGCATCGCGACGTTGGCACAAGCCAACACGCTCCCGCAACAAGCGCTGGCGTTACTCAGAGGATAATGGCCGCACGCCGTCCACCGGCCCTCTCCTGAATAGGGGAGGGCTCCGGTGAACGGAGTGATTCAAGGGGGTATGTATGATCACCAATGTAACATCGAAGGTGAATCTCCCGGCCACTGCCAATAACACAAGTCACACCAGTGCTCCTCCCAAGAACAAGCCTGTGGAAGAACCGTCCCATGGTTCTGACTTTTCTCCCACGGATCGGGTAGCGCTTGAGCATGCCGTGAGTAAAGTGAAGGAAGCGTTCCAGCAATCTGGTTCGCACTTGCAAATAGAGGTAGACCCAGATCTCAATCGGGTTGTCGTGAAAGTTCTCAGCGGAGAGTCCGGTGAAGTGATTCGGCAGATTCCTCCCAAAGAGGTGATCGATCTGGCCAAGAATCTCTCAGGATCAAAAGGGGCGCTTTTCGGAGAACATGCCTAACCTGGCGCACAAGGACGTGACATGCCGACGATAAGTTTTGGAGGACTCGGTAACGGTCTGGATTTTGGACAGGTCGTCGATCAACTGGTGAAGGTCGCTCAGTTACCAGTCGATCGGTTAACCAAGAAGAAAACCGACCTCAATACCAAATTCACTGATCTCACCACGGTGAGCACCAAAGTGGCGGCATTGCAGAGTGCCGCCCAGGCCCTCAAGCTGCCGACATCGTTTGATAAAACGTCGGCTTCCGTGACGGACCCGACCGTGCTGTCCGTCACGGCATCTTCGTCATCCACAACGGGAACGTACAGCATCCGGGTAGTTCAACTCGCACAATCTCATCAAATCGTCAGTAAGGCGGCAAAAGCGGTCTCATCCGCGACTGCGGACATTGTCAGCGGAGGATCGGCCACATTCACGTTTAAAGTGGGATCCGGATCGGATCAGACCGTGACCTTGGGTTCGTCGAGTACGGTGACTGATTTGCGTGACCAGATCAATACGCTGGGAGTCGGTGTCACGGCGTCGCTCATCAATACCGGTACGGAAGCCGCGCCCTCCTATCGCCTCGCGCTCTCGTCCAACAATACGGGCAGTGAGAATGCCATTACGGTTGTGTCTGACGGCACGGATTTGGATCTGCTGAACGGCAGCGGCACCGGGGGAATCGATACGCTGGCAGCGGCTCAGAATGCACAAATCCAGATCGGCGATCAGGCGCTCAATCCGCTGACGATTGAGCGCGGCTCCAATACGATCTCTGAAGCAATTCCAGGACTCACGCTCACGCTCACAAAAACGACTGGAACGGAGACGGTTCAGGTGAGCCTGTCTCAGGATGTGGATGCAGTTAAGACGAACATCCAGGCCTTGGCAACGGCGTACAACGAGGTGGTGAAATTTATCAACGAACGGACCACCTATGACGTGACAACGAAACAAGGAGGGGTGTTTTTCAACGAGGGATCGGCCAGGACGGTATTGTCTCAGCTCAGAACAGCGCTGTCATCCTCGGTTAGTGGCGCCACGGTGTACTCAGGTGTTGGGCAGATAGGGTTTAAAACTGGACGAGATGGAACGATTACCGTCGACGACGGGACGCTCACCACTGCTTTGAGCACAAACTACAATGGAGTGAAGGCACTCTTCAGTAACCAGGGAGCGGCCACCGGTCTTGCTCAGTCCCTCGTCTCCGCCGTTGACGCATTAAACGATGTCACCGGTGGAGCGCTCACGCTTCGGAAGAACGGGTTAACCAGCGAGATTGCACGTGTCGGAAGCGATATCGCCCGGCAAGAGGATTCCGTCAGCAAGTACGAAGAGCGGCTGAGGCGTCAGTTCTCGGCATTGGATGGGCTGCTCCGACAGCTTCAGGGGCAAAGCAGCTTCCTTCAATCACAATCTTCGTCGCAACAATAGTAAGAACGAGGAACCACGTATGCTCACTCAGTACGCCCGTCAATATGAACAGACTCAGGTCGTTACGGCCTCCGGTGTTCAACTCATTGTCCTCTTGTACGATGGCGCCATCCAATCGATTGAACTCGCCAGGACCGGGATCGAGTCGAACAATCCAAAGGACAAAGGCCGATTCCTCGGACGAGCCATTTCCATCATCGGGGAGCTCAACAGTGTGCTCGATTTCGAACAAGGCGGTGAGATTGCGCGTTCGTTACACCGCCTCTACGAGTATATGCTCAGCGAACTGGTCACGGCCAATCTCCGCAATGAAGCGCGCCGGCTCGATGGACCGCATCGTTGCCTGACCACGCTTCGTGAGGGGTGGAGGGAGATCGCGACGCAGCAGACTCGTCTGGCTGGTGTACGATGAGCCTCAGAGGCGGGAATAGTCAGGCGGACATCGTGCGGCTCACGAAGACTGCGGTGGAGGCGGCTGAGCGTGGGCAATGGGATGCCGTTGCGCGATATTATGACGAGCGTGGTGCCCTCTTGGCAGCCATGCAGACGCCGCTGCAAGAGGCGAGCGATTTGCTGAAGCTGGATGAACAGATCCGCGATCGTGTGCGAACAGCGCAAGCGGTGTTGGTATCGTTGTTGGGAGAGGCGGCGGCGACGAGACAGCGGCTTCACGGTCTTCAGCAACGACTCGGAGGGCAGCCTTCGACCCCGGTGACCGTATCCATGAAAGCGTAGCAGAGGGGCTTAGGAATAGGCGATGGCCAAGCAGACACCTTCCGATGCAAACAGGCTATCCGAAGCATTGGCCATGGTCACACAGGAGTTGGCGCACGCTCAGGATGAACTGCAACAGTACCACCAAAGGCTGACCGCGTTGCATCATCTTACCGATGCACTTGCGTCCTCACTGGACGAAGAAGCGATCATCAAGGTTCTGACGAAAGGATTGCCGCCCCTGGTCGATCCCGTCATGGTTGGAGTTGCGAGATCACAACGCAACCGAGTATGGATCTGGTCGGATTCCCAGAATCGTGAACGGGAGGCGCATGTGCGCCGGTACCTGCTTCGTAGACTCGGTCAATCTCCGTCTCACGATGCTGAATCGAGCGCTCCTTTGCGGGGTTGCCGTTCGCGGCATCTTCGACTCGTTCCACCGTCGGCGTCGCACGCGCCCATACAAGAACAGGATTCAGCACTGGGACAAGAGGTGCCTCTTAGCCTTGGATCGGAGGAGAGCGGCCTCCTCCTTGTTCAACTGAAAGATCCAGTTCATTTTACTCCACGCGAACGAGAAACGCTCGAGACAGTCGGTGCCGCTCTGTCGCTTGCCCTGCGTTATGCCGAGACACATCAGCAAGCAAGGACGCACGCTCTTCGCGACTCACTCACGGACTTGCTTAACCCTCAGGCATTCGAGAGTGCGCTGATGCGGGAATTGAGTGTTGGCCTTCGTTACGGTGTGCCGGCTTGCCTATTGCTGCTGGACTTGGATTTCTTCAGGATTGTCAATGACCGCCTCGGTCATACCGTTGGGGATCAGGTGCTCAAGATGGCCGCTGATCTCATACGAGGGACGGTGCGTGACAGCGATATAGTTGGTCGATACAGAGGCAACACCTTCGGGGTCGTACTGCCGCATACTAATAGGCAACAGGCTCATTCTCTTGCGGAGAGGTTGCGAGAGCGTGTTGAGCGATACCCCTTTACGATTGAGGCTGGGCAGGTCCGTACCACGGCAAGTATCGGCTTGGCTGCGGTTCCAGATACCACTGTGGTGTCAGTTTCGGAGTGGATCATGGTTGGCGATGTCGCGCTGAATGATGCAAAGTCCCAAGGACGGAACCGCGTGATTCTTCATGCCCCGAAACCGCCTGGAGTTGCGTGCGCTATGGCACTGAGTTGTGCCGCATAGCCCTGAAAGTGACCTGATCATGGCATCTCCTGTCACGACATCGTCCATCCCATCCACGAGCGCCACCGATGAACGGCGCGAATGGATCAGAATCGATGGTCGAGTGCTGATGGAATATCGCGTGGTGGCTGAGACAGGAACGGAGGCTCCTGTCTCAGCCACCAACGCCACTCCAGAGACGATCTCCGCGGTCGTTACGCAGCCGACTGTCGATCTGTGCGCGCACGCAGGAGAGTCATTGATCGACTCACCGGTGCTTCCATGGATTATGAAAGTCGACTATTTACTTGAAGTCATCCTCAACTCGTTGGCAATCAGCCATCCGGCAAGTGTGAACATGGCGCGACCGATGGATGTCAATCTGAGCGGAGGAGGAGTAGGATTCGTCGCCTCTCGGGAATTCATGACCGGTGAGCAGCTGGCAATCAAGATGATTCTTCCGCCATTCAGGCTCATCCAGACGCTCACGAGAGTGATTCGTTCGGTCCCTCAGGCAGACGGCCAAGGGTTTGCTATCGCCACTGAATTCATCGACCTGAAGGCCGATGATCAAGAGCATTTGATCCGCCACATTCTTCAGACACAAGCAGAACGATTGAGAGCCCGCCGGCAGTCCGTTCAGTGAATTCCGATCATTGCTGGGAGGATAGCTATGCCGCTTGAGCAGGAGGGGCCGTGAGGAGTTGGAGTAGCGTCTCACCTGTTTTCACCAGCGCAGTGGCAGCAGGAGAAGTGGGCGCGTGCTGAACCACTGGGACGTACGCACGTACCGCCTGTTCCATCGCCGGGTCGTCTGGAATCTCACCAAGTAGAGTTAAGTCTCCGCCAACATACTCTTTGAGTAGTTTCTTTAGCTGGAGCACGTTGACGCGGGCACGTCCCGACACGCGATTGAGGATGAGAGCTGGTTGAAAGGCTCGTAGCGTCGTTTCCGCGATCGTGCGACCGGACTCATCTGTCTTGCCTGCGACATCCAATACTTCTTCCACGCTGCTGTAATCACGGTTCGCAAGACCTTCTACCAAGACATCCCGCATCACGAACATCGACAAGACCCGACGAATCGCCGCCAGTTTGATGAACCGGTAGAGATCCAGGACGGAGGTAGGGTCCGGGGTTGCGACTGCGACGTGATAGTCGGCCATCAGAAAAAAATCGAGTGTATGATAACTTGCTCCGGCTCCGATATCGACGACGATGACGTCCGCGCGGATATCCTGAAAATTTCGGATGAGGCGCTTTTTCTGCGCATAGGCCATGTTGGCCGTCGCCAAGGTGTCGCCCGTGCCGGGAATAATCCGTAAGTTCGGGTGAATGGGGAGCGGGTGAGCCAGATCATCCAGCTGCTCAATGCGATGGTTGAGGAAGTCGGTCAGGGTACGTGGCGGATTGAGGAGGCCGACTAGCACATGCGCGTCTGCGCCGCCGACGTCAAGGTCTACGAGCACCACCTGTTTTCCCTTCTGTGCCAAGACGAGAGCCAGGTTGGCCGACACCACACTTTTACCCACGCCACCTTTTCCCGATGCGACAGAGATCACCTGAGCCATTGCGTTCAGTTCCTATTGGTTTGGGCCCAGTAGCACATCCTTTGTCGGTCGGAAGCGGAGAAACATGAATGAACATCGGTCATCTGAGTCGAATAGGTGCGAACCTCCCCGTGTTGGCTGATATCCGCTTCTATCGGGTCCTCAAGTTTGCGAACCACCACACCGATACCTCAGTCGTCATGAATAATGAAATATCCACAGCAACAGCGAGTCAGACCGAGGAGGCCACGGCGCGCGAAGGAGAAATTCTCACGGTGTCAGAGGTGGCTCGGTTTCTCCGGGTACCAAAGTCCACCGTCTATAAGCTTGCCCGAGTTGGTGAATTGCCAGCGTCAAAGATCGGAAAGCACTGGCGGTTCCTTCGCCGTGATATCCATGAATGGATGCATGGCCGGTCTCGGCAGAGCGAATGACCTGCGAGTGGCTGTCTGGTTGATCGTCACAAGGACTCTATGTTCTCTCTCATAGACGGCAAGGCGCCAAGGTCATGAGTGGTGGACATGATTCTGCCGGCGACGGTCTCTCGGGAACACGCATTCTTCCACGCATAGTGCCCATGTCCAAGTCAGCAAGGAGGCGAGCCGTTCCGGCTCAGGTGGCTGGACGAATATACCGATATCTAATGAAGCGCCAAGGGGTAGTGGAAGGGTCCGACAATCCCACCATGGAGAGACCGTGAGTTGTCGCCGCTGTGTGAGACAAGCAAGTGATAAGGAGGCAGTATGCCAGTTGATCTAAGCATGAAGGTCCTGGTGGTCGATGACATGGTGACGATGAGGAGAATCGTCAAAAATATCCTGAAACAGTTGGGGTTTGGCAATGTAGACGAAGCAGAAAACGGACAAGAAGCGCTGCAGAAGCTGCGGGCCGATACGTTCGGGTTTGTGGTGTCTGATTGGAACATGCCGATCATGACTGGCATCGAGATGCTCCGGGCCATTCGGGCAGATGAAAAGCTCAAGACCATTCCTGTGCTGATGGTGACCGCCGAGGCGCAACAAAACAATTTGATCGAAGCGGTGCAGGCAGGCGTCAGTAACTACATCGTCAAGCCTTTTACGGCTGAGACCATGCAGGAGAAGATTGGGAAGATCTTCAAGTAGTCCGTGATCCAGCAGGTCCGGGCTCATGCCGGAGTGGAGATGAGGTGGGGACTGTGTGCAACCAAGACCAAAAATTATACGAAGAACTCGGTGCATTAGCCCGTTTTGTAGACAACGCGCGGAACGCCATCTCGGCGGCCAGCCCCCAGATCATTTCCAGCAGTATGCAACTTCCGACTGCGGCCTCCCATTTGAGTGACCTGAGCAAGATGACGGAGGACGGCACGCTCGAAGTCATGCGTTTGACGGAGATGATGCAGGATAGTCACGGGCAGATCGCGAAGGATCTTTCCGCGATCGTTGAGGTTCTGCGGGCGATGGATTGCGTCACTCTTGCCGAACGCCTCGGGAAGGTAGCCTCCGTTCTCGCGCAGGACGATAAATATCTGATGGAAATCATGACGGCGCTCTCCTTTCAAGATCTGGTGGCCCAGCGAGTGAAGAAACTCGTGGCCATTCTTGACGAAGTGCAAGGAAAACTGATGGAACTCGTCGTCGTGTTTGGCCTGCAGGAAAGCCCCGAAGCGGCCAGTGAGGCGGGGAGTGCTGGGGATTTGCTGAAACAACTCGAAGAATCGAAAACGACGGCCATGAAACAGAAAGTCGCCGACGATATTCTGGCTCAATTCGGGTTCAAATAGGGCTGCATGGTTTTGGGTTCCGCAGTGTGGGTTTCGCGTTTCTGGTTTCGAGTTTCATGTTGCCGAAATACTTGAAACATGAAACATCCAACTAGAAACTGGTAATGCCGGATCAGGCCGCATTCATGAGGGCGATGACGAATGGATATCGCAACCATTATTGGGATCATCCTTGCCTTGGGCTCCATTATCGGAGGCCAAATTCTGGAGGGTGGGCATGTCAGCTCGATTATGCAGCTCACCGCCCTCATCATCGTGGCAGGCGGGACGTTCGGCGCGGTGTGTGTACAGAATCCACTGTCGGTGGTCATTAAGGCGTTCGGGGCGCTGTCTCTGGCGATCACAGGCCCCCATATCGACAATAAGGGAACCATTAAGCTGATCCTGGACCTTGCGAACGTCTCGCGAAAACAAGGCTTATTGGCGCTCGAAGGGAAACTCAAGGACATCAAAGATCCCTTCATAAAGAAGGGAATTCAGCTCATTGTCGACGGAACCGATCCGAAAGCCGTGCACGAGATTCTCGAAATCGAGGTCGAACATCATGAAGAGCAAGGCGTCCATGCAGCCAAGGTATGGGAAGCGGCGGGTGGGTACGCACCGTGCGTCGGCATTATTGGTGCTGTGCTTGGACTGATTCACGTGATGGAGAATCTGGCCGATCCCTCCGCGCTCGGGGGTGGTATTGCCGTCGCCTTCGTTGCGACCGTGTATGGCGTTGGCTTGGCGAACCTCTTCTTTCTGCCGTTGGCCAATAAAATCAAGTTTAAGCTGAAAGAGGAGGCGGGATCTCGCAACGTCATCATCATGGGGCTTGTAGGACTTGCTCAGGGTGAAAACCCCCGATTGCTCCAGGAAAAGCTGGAAAGTGTACTCCCTCACAGCGAACGCACAAAGGAGACGAAGAAGTGATGCGTCGGTCGTTCACACTCGAAGTTTCTAGTTTCATGTTCGACGTTGAGTATTTGTGGCCCTGAAATGTCAAGGACGAACTTGAAACAAGAAACTTGCGACCTGGAACACTTACACGAGATACGTTTCACGTTTCACGCTTCACGGTCGTAAATGTCCAAGAAGAAGCACGAAGAGCATGAAAATCACGAGCGGTGGCTGGTCTCCTATGCCGACTTTATCACGTTGCTGTTTGCGTTCTTCGTCGTGATGTACTCGATCTCGTCGGTCAATGTTGGAAAGTACCGAACCGTCAGCGAATCGATCAAGGCCGCGCTGAATCCAATCGTCAGTCCTCCATCCTCACCAACACCGTTGGCCCTGAGCGCAAGCAAGGCTGCGCTGACGGCGCCAGATTCACCTGGGAGCAAAGAGGTCGCCATCCGCAAACTGAGGAATTTGGTCAAAGGCATCAAGGCGTCGCCGCAATTAGCGATGGTGCGGATCACCGAAAAAGTGAATGGCGATATCGTCATCACCATTCCGGACCAGCTCCTCTTTAACAGCGGAGAAGCCGCCGTGCGTTCTGAGGCGCTGCGGTTTCTTGAGGGGCTTGGCACGGCCATTATTGAATTGAACCGGCATACCAGGATCGAGGGACATACGGACAATGTTCCTATTCGTACTACGCAGTTTCCGTCCAATTGGGAATTGTCCTCAACACGGGCGGTGATGGTGGTGCGAGTGCTGTCGGAGCTCTACGGCGTCCCGGCTGATCACTTAGCGGCCGTTGGGCATGCCGAGACCAGACCCGTGACGGCCAATGCAGATGCCGAACAGAGGGCGAAGAACCGCCGAGTTGAGGTTGTCATTCTTGAACAGGCTCCGTCCGCCCCTATACTTCAGATGGAGAACAATTCGGATGTGTTCGGGCGATCAACGGATGATGGATCGTCGGACGCGTCACAGTTGGTTCCGGAACTATCCGGAGAAGGGCGAGTGCCAACGCCATAGATGGCGTATGGATGTCCTGCGGCGGCATTCAAGCCGCGTTCTCAAACAACCGACAGTATGATTCAGCGATTGCAGTGAGGAGAGGACTCGCGCTATGACCACGGAGTCATCAACGGTACAATCGTCTCCAGCAGACAATCAGAACCCCAGACATCTCGCTCCAAAAGGGGATATCACCATATTTGAGGCAGGGGAATTTAAAGACTCGCTGACGAAACTGTTCAAAAACGATGGACTGGTCTCAGTAGACCTCAGTGGTGTAGCCAGAGTCGATACGGCGGCGATTCAGCTGCTGTTGGCCGCCAAGAAAGAAAACCGAATGTTCGTATCAGGCATCTCCGAAGACTTACAGACACGTTTAGATCAACTCGGATTTACCGGATCACTTGGCGAATGAAGGCCAGTACCCTGGAGACGGGCAACCACGAGTCCAGCGGCCTGCGCATGGATAGGACGCAGCGTGTGACGCTCTGAAGACCGCCAAGTCTGAGTTGTTCAAGGCTGCGGCAAGGATTGAAAACCGTATGACAATGACTCCAGGAAACCGCCACCAACAAGGCGCAGGTGAATCGCTCCCAGCCGAGCGAGCGCCGCAGCCAGTACTTCAGGCACATCAACAAGCCTGGGAAACCTTCGGCGTCGATGCGGTACAGGTCATTCCGATTCTCAAGGCCCAGATGACGGCGGTGACGCGGGAAACGGAGCGAGCCGCGATGGAGCTGATGGGGCATCTTCAAGTGTTGGCTTCTGTGAGTGAGACCATCACGGCCAAAGAGCGAGCGACCAGTTTGTCAAAGGCGGTGATGGCGATGCAGTTCCAAGACATTACGCGTCAAAAGTTGGAACACGTAGGCCTGGCGTTGGATCAACTCCAGCGGCATATACAGGTGTTGATGAAAGGCCCACTCAGCCAAGAAGCTCAGGTAGAGATTGCGGCATTGCAACGAGTTGAGCGGAGTTACACCATGGATGCTGAACGTCGTCTGCACCAGACGGCCGTGACGTCCGATTATCTCGATCCCGTCCCAAGCGACATGGAGACCGCCGAGGGTGAGGAAAACCCGGTGACGCTCTTTTAGGAGACGCGTTCAATGGATAGAAAAGGCAGTCTGCAGACGGAGGGGCACGATGGGTAAGACAGCACTGATCGTCGATGATTCACGCACCATGCGGCAGATGGTGGCGTTTACGCTCACGAACGCCGGTTTCACCGTGGTTGAAGCCGAGGATGGGAAAGACGCCGTCAACAAAGTTTCCGGCGGCGCGAAGATGGATATCGTCGTGACGGATCTGAATATGCCGGAAATGGACGGCATTGCCCTCATCAAAGAACTGCGGAAAATGAGCACGTTCAAGTTTACCCCGATTCTCATGCTGACGACAGAGTCGGCGATGGAAAAGAAGAAAGAAGGCAAAGAAGCCGGCGCAACGGGATGGATCGTCAAGCCGTTCAATCCGGAAGTCCTGCTGAAAACTATTGCCAAGGTGCTGCCGGCATGATGGTTTCGTATTTCAAGTTGCGAGTTTCATGTTTCAAGTCACAGAACTAGAAACATGAAACTAGAAACTCCAAATCCTGAGGTTACGAGTGAGTAACGACTTTGCACAGTTTCAAGACGCCTTTTTCGATGAAGCCGTGGAACATCTGGCGGTCGTCGAGGACGGATTATTAGAACTCGAACAACATCCAGAGGATCGGGACCTTCTCAATAAGATCTTTCGATCGGCCCATTCAATCAAGGGTGGGAGCGGGATGTTCGGCTTCAATGCGGTGGCACAGTTTACGCATAAGATGGAGACGCTACTGGATTTGCTGAGAAACGGGCAAAAGGCTGTCTCGCCGGCGATTGCGGATCTGCTCCTGAAATCTACGGATTGTTTGAAGACCTTGCTCGAGGCGGCGAAGACGGGCGCGTCGGTGGATGACGCAACAGTGCAACGACTGACGGACGAGCTAGCGTCCGCGAGCGCATCCGGCCCGCAGCAGCCAAAGGCCAATGCCAACGAGGCGACATCGAATCAGACTCAGGAGCGGCAAGGGGATCAGACCTACGTCATTACATGGACTCCCCCCGACTGGTTGTTTCAGCGAGGGCTTGATCCACTGCAAGTGCTGAGAGAGCTGCGAAGCCTCGGCAAGCTCACCGAGGTCGGGATAGATATGTCTCGACTACCGAATCTCGCCGAGGTCGATCCGGAGAAATGCTATCTCTCGTGGCACATGCGGCTGGCGACCGAAAAGGATCGGAATGTGATCGAGGCGGTCTTCGAGTTCGTGCGCGAGGACAGCCAGCTCACAATCGAGAACGCCACAGTTCCAGGTTCCGAGTGTCAAGTTTCAAGTACAGGTTCTCAACCTGAAACTCGAAACCTACAACCAGAAACCGACGATGGCTCGTCGAAGCCGTTGGGAGAAATTCTCGTCGAAAGCGGCGTGGTCTCTCGTGAAACGTTGGATCATGCCTTGGCGCAACAAAAGCGAGTCGGACAAATCCTAGTCGAGCAACATGCCGCCAGCCCTCAGCAAGTCGAGCAAGCCCTTCAGAAGCAGCGGCAGCAAGAGTCGGCCGCTCAATCCAAGAAAACCGATACGGCGTCGATTCGTGTGGATACCGACAAAATCGACAAGCTCATCAACTTGGTCGGCGAACTGGTGATTACCCAATCGATGTTGAGCGACCTCGGCGCCCGTTTTGAGATGAGCCACATGCCTGTGTTGCTGGAGAGAATGGCTCAACTGGAACGCAATACGCGAGAAATTCAGGAACGCGTCATGGGGATTCGCATGCTGCCGATCGGCACCGCATTCAGCCGGTTTCCCCGGCTTGTCCGTGACCTTTCGGCGAAAGCGGGCAAGAAAATCCAGCTCGTCTTGTCCGGTGAAGAAACGGAACTTGATAAGACGGTGATCGAATCCATCAGCGATCCACTGACGCACTTAGTGAGAAATTCAGCCGACCATGGGCTCGAGCCACCGGAAGAGCGCCTCGATAATAACAAACAGGAAATCGGAACAATTCGACTGAACGCCTTCCATGAAGGCGGGAATATCTGCATTACCGTCGAAGACGACGGCCGCGGTCTTAACCGTGACAAGATTCTCGCCAAGGCAGTCAAACAAGGGCTCATCGGCGAGAACGAAAAGCTGAGCGATGAACAGATCTGGCTTCTCATTTTTAAGCCGGGGTTCTCGACGGCGGAGAAGGTGACGGACGTGTCCGGGCGAGGGGTCGGGATGGACGTTGTCAAACGCAATATTGAAGGATTAGGCGGGACCGTCAGCATTAAGACTAAGCCGGGGCATGGGACGATCTTTATCCTCAAACTTCCGCTGACGCTCGCCATTATCGAAGGCATGACGGTGCGGGTCGGCAAGGAAACGTACATCGTGCCCCTTTTGTCCATTCTGGAATCGATTCAGCCGAAACCGGGTGGCGTGAAAACCGTGGTGGGTAAGGGGGAATTGATCGATGTGCGCGGAACCTATTTGCCCGTGGTGCGCATGTACGAGATCTTTGCCTCGCAGCCAGAGATCACCGATCCGACGAAGGCCATTCTCCTCATCCTGGAAACGGAAGGGGAGCGAGTGGCGGTGATGGTGGACGAAATCCTTGGTCAGCAGCAAGTCGTGATCAAGAGCATGGAGCAGAACTTCAGGAAGGTCGAGGGTATCGCCGGTGCGACCATTCTAGGCGACGGCACGGTCGGATTCATCTTAGACGTCCGTGGATTACTGGAAATCGCCCGCCAAGGAGAACCGGTGGCGGCGTGAGGCGCGAAGCGCCTCGGTTTCAGGTTTCAAGTTTCTCGTTTCAAGTTCATCCTCTGAATTGCAGTGGTCCGAAAAATTGAACATGAAACCAGAAACGAGAAACCAGTAACTGAAACCGACGAACCGAGGTTGATAGGAGCGAGACGGCCTTATGCCGAGAGGCCAAGGTGCAGTTCGATACGGCTGACCCGATGATCAAGCGCCTCGACGCGGTCGTGGAGCTGAGCGTAGGACAATTTTAGGAGCGCGCGCAGTTCTTGAAATTCCCGATCCATGTAGTCGCGGTCTTCGGCATGCCGACGGTCCAGATGCATCTGAAATCCCTCGGCCATCGATTGAACGTCGTGGCGAAGACTTTCGATCAGGACTCCGGTGTGCCGCTTGGTCTCTTCTGAGGAGGCGGCGATTTCTTGGCGGAGGCCGGCAGCGGAGGCGGCGATGTCTTGGCGGAGACCGGCAGCCGTGGTTTCTTGGGTTTGGCGCAGCTCGGCGATGTCGCGGCGCAGGCCGTCGGTGACTGCCGTCACGATCCGTTCGACTTGGGCAAGGGATTCGGAATCCATGGAAATCCTCCGTGCGACAGCGGCGAAGTCTAGGGCCTCTGAGGGAAGAAGTCAACGCCGGGGGTATTGGGATCATGAGGCACGAAGCGCCTCAGTTTCAGGTTGCGAGTTTCACGTTGCTGGTTTTGGGAGACTGTTTCTGGGCAACATGAAACCTGAAACAAGAAACCAGAAACTTCAAGCCCGACCGACGCATCACCTATCATCGCGTCTTGTCCTTGAACTCAATTCCTCACCACAGTACCTTTGTGGCAGGTTGGTATGACTGGAGGAATCCATGAAGTGCCGTTTCACCTGGAAGAGGAGCTTCCCGCCGTCCAGCATGGGAGACAGGTGATTCCCGTCACGCTACCGGATGAGCGGTAGGCCAGGCGCACAGGCCTCTCTC
>SWDO01000015.1:114580-145204 GCA_005116895.1 Nitrospira sp.
TCGATCTTGTCGAACATTGCGGAAGGGTTCGAACGAAGCGGTAGCGGAGAATTCATTCAATTTCTGGCGATCGCCAAGGGATCTGCCGGCGAAGTAAGAAGTCAGCTCTATGTCGCTCTCGATCAGGGTTATCTGACGCGAGAGGACTTCGGTCGACTTTCCGAATCGGCCAGTGACACGGCAAAGATGGTAGCCGGACTCATGAATTACTTGCGCCGAGCCCGAGTCAAAGGCACGAAGTACAAAATTCATCAAACATGAAACTTGCAATATGAAACTTGAAACTCGACATCAGGAATTCGCCCATATCCGACGCATGCGGGACAGCCGGTTTCCCCATGAGATTGCCGCCATCCTGCCTGGAGAGTTTTTTGTGAGTGCGACTCCCATGATTGTGTATACGGTCCTTGGATCCTGCATCTCGGCCTGCATTCGGGATCCGGTCGTCGGCGTGGGCGGGATGAATCACTTCATGCTTCCGAAGCCCAAAGACGGAGGCAGCGACTCATGGGGAGTATCGACCAGATACGGTTCCTATGCGATGGAGTCGTTGATCAACGACATCCTCAAACAGGGCGGTATCAAGAGCCGTCTGGAGGTAAAACTGTTCGGAGCGGGCAAAATCTATGAAGGCCAGATCGACGTCGGCGCTCGAAACGCCGAGTGGGTGCTCGACTTTCTCAAGACAGAGGGACTCACGGCGGTGAAAACAGATTTGGGAGATGTGTGTCCGAGGAAAGTGTATTACTTCACGGACTCAGGCCGTGTCCTGATGAAGAAGATCGAGCGGTTGAAGAATAAGACCATTGCCGAGCGCGAGCAGGAATATGCGACGAAGATCCAAGTCGTCGGCAAGCCGGTGGAGGAAGATGTGACGCTGTTCTAAATGGGAGAGTTCCAAGTTTCACGTTTCATGTTTCATGTTTTCCGACAACCTGAAACTTGAAACCAGAAACCTGAAACCCGAAGCGTAGGGGTGTTCATGAAGAAGATTCGCGTACTGAACGTGGACGATTCGGCGCTGATGCGGCAAGTGCTTGCTGCGCTGCTCGCCAAGGATCCTGACATTGAAGTGGTCGGTGCCGCTCCGGATCCCTTCATTGCGCGAGAGAAGATCAAAGCGTTGAACCCTGACGTGCTGACGCTCGATGTCGAAATGCCCAAGATGGACGGCCTCACATTCCTTGAAAAGTTGATGCGCGGGCATCCGATGCCAGTCGTCATGGTGAGTTCACTGACGGAAGCGGGTTGTCAGACTACGCTTCGAGCCTTGGAGCTTGGTGCGGTGGATTTTATTGCCAAACCTAAGATCGACCTGCGTGAGGGGATGGAAGACATCGCACAAGATCTTATCGCCAAGGTCAAAGCCGCTGCTGCGGCACGGGTGCGGCCGTTAAGCGTGAAGCGTGTCTCGTCTTCGGAACCGGACGCTTCACGCTTCACGAACGACGCTTCACGAGCTTCGATGATCAAAACGACCGACACGATCATCGCCATCGGATCATCGACCGGGGGAACAGAAGCCGTCAAGGATGTGCTGGAAGGCATGCCACCCAATACTCCGCCGATCCTCATTACCCAGCATATGCCGGAGCGCTTTACGAAGACCTGGGCCGATCGCTTGAACAGCCTCTGCCGGATTTCCGTCAAAGAGGCTCAAGACGGGGACAGTGTGTTGCCGGGGCATGCGTTGGTCGCGCCGGGCGGCTATCACATGACGCTGGAACGGAGTGGGGCCCGCTATACGGTTCGGATCAATCAGGACCCTCCGGTGAATCGCCATCGGCCGTCGGTGGACGTGACGTTTGCCTCAGTGGCTCGGTGCGCCGGCGCCAACGCGGTCGGGGTGATTCTCACCGGGATGGGCGGTGACGGCGCGAAGGAACTGTTGACGATGAAGCAGGCCGGCGCCTTCACGATTGCGCAGGACGAAGCGAGTTGTGTTGTGTTCGGGATGCCCAAAGAAGCGATCAAAGCCGGTGCGGTCGATAAAGTTCTGCCGCTGGGCGACATTGCCGGTGCGATCTTGGCTCACGTGAGCCGCTGATTCTCGCGGAGGTTGTATGCCGATTACTCAACGTCCTTGGCGCGATACGACCGTGATCCATGTTGAGGATGTGTTCACCCACCGCAATCGTAAGGAATTTTCGTCTGCGGTGACGGCGTTTAAGGCGTCAACTGTCCGTCATCTTATCGTGAACTTGCACGATGCGATTTATGTGGACAGTGCCGCCATCGGGCTGTTGGCCCTGACGTCTCAACAGCTCACGGCTGACGAGCGACAAATCAGTCTGGTCGGTCCGCAAGGTACCGTGAGGCAGATTCTCGAAATGGCGAATATCGATAAGATGATTGCGGTGTTTCCAACCGAGGAAGCCGCGGCCATTGCTCGGGCCGCGTGAGAACTAGACACGAGCCGAACTCGATAGGATTGAACGAAGGAGGAACTCATGGCGATGCAAACGAAAGAGCGTCCTGTGCCGAACGGTGTGGTTCTTGAAATGACAGGAGACCTCACGTACGCCAATCGTGAGCAGTTCAAAACGGCGGTGGAAGCCATCCGGCAGAAAGGCTGTCGACATCTGATCTTGAATATGGCCGACGTCCGTTTCGTGGACAGCTCGGGCCTTGGCTTGCTGGCGCTTGTCTCGCAGAACTTTAAGTTGAGTCAAGCGAAGGTGAGCATGCTGAAGCCGCAGAGCTATGTGCGGGAAATCATGAGTCTGGCGAACATTCAGAAACTGATTCCCGTCTACGACAATGAGCAAGATGCGCTGGGTGGACAGTCGAAAGCGGCGTAGGTGGGACGCGTCTCACGTGAAGCGTGATGCGACGGGAAATGGCGTGAAACATGAAACGATGGGAAATGACGTGAAACGTGACGGGTCCGGTTCCGAAGACGAGATACGCTTCACGAACGACGCTTCACGAGATGCGTTCGCCTCGCTGAGTCGGCGAAGCGGGCTTCACGCGTTCGTGGCGCCGCAAACCGTTCTGGTCGTGGACGATGAACCCACTGCTCGTATTGCGTTGACGGCTCGACTCAAACGACTCGGTTACCGTGTGATTGAAGCCGTCGATGGCAAGGCCGGGCTTGACGCGCTTCGACGCGAGCACCCCGATCTGACGATTGTGGACTGGATGATGCCGGAAATGGACGGGCCGTCCTTCTGCGAATATGTTCGGCAAGATCCGGAACTCCTGACGAGTCAGATCTTGATGATGACGGGTCACGATCAGCCGGAGCAGATCGCTGAAGGCTTGGCGCGCGGGGCCGATGACTTTCTGAGTAAAGCGGCCAGTAAGTACGAAATTACGGCTCGTGTGCAGACCGGGATGCGTGCGGCGACGTTGGTCAGAAGGTTGAGGGATGCCACCGAGGAGATCCGCCAGAAGCAGGAGGCGCTCGAACAGGAGTTGCAGTCTGCTGCGCGGTATGTCGAGTCGCTGCTCCCTCAGCCGGGGATCATCTTGCCGGGCGTGCGGATGGTCCATGCCTATCGCCCCTCTCTAGCGCTGGGCGGCGATCTGTTTAATGTCGTTCCGTGGAGCGATGACTTCTTGGGGCTGTATCTGCTGGATGCGTCGGGCCATGGTGTATCACCGGCGTTGCGATCCTCATCATTTTCCACCTTTCTTCGCAGAGACAGTTTGCTGCGTCATGTTGGCTCGAATGACCCTGGGGCCATTCTGACGGAAGCCAATAAGCAATTCCCTCTCACGGAAACTGGACACTACTTCACGATCGTCTTCGCGAGTCTCGATCTCCGATGCCATACCCTCTCCTATGCGACAGCCGGGCACGGCGGAGCGTTACTTCACCGCCGATCCGGTGAAGTCTGTTGGATGGCCCAACCTAATTTGCCGCTTGGGTTTGATCCTTCAACAACCTATGTGACCACGACGCTTCCTATTGGTCCGGGTGACCGATTGTACTTGCTCAGCGACGGACTGTACGAATTCCCTGCAGCGAGCGGGGAGTTGTGGGGACAGGGTCGGTTGGAAACCACGATTCAAACATTGGGTCAACAACCCTTAGAGACCGTCATCACGGAGACGATCGCTGAGGCGGTGCGCTGGCAGGGCCATGAGCAATTTCCCGATGATGTGGCGTTGATGGGGGTCGAAATCGCTGGCGGTTGAACAAGTCGCCGGCGATCTTGTCTAAGTTTCATGTTTGAAGTTTCAGGTTTCAGATTTGTCGACAACGCGAAACTTGAAACCTGAAACTTGAAGCGCGATGCTTCACAG
Source organism: Nitrospira sp. (assembly GCA_005116895.1). Taxonomy (GTDB): domain Bacteria; phylum Nitrospirota; class Nitrospiria; order Nitrospirales; family Nitrospiraceae; genus Nitrospira_D. The sequence continues at coordinate 118,832 of SWDO01000015.1, forward strand.
ATTAGGAGTGATCGCATGAACCATGACCCCGTCTTTAGCTTCGACGAGGCCCTCGCCCGGGTCGATGATGACCGAGAGACGTTCCAGATGATGGCGGAATTGTTACTCGAGCATGCGCCGAAGGACTTAGCTGCCGCTCAGACGGCTCTGGCCTGCCACAATGCTGACGCCCTTGCCCGATCTAGCCACAAGCTGAAGGGGGCGATCCTCCAGTTTTGTGCCCCTACGGTGCTTCACGCGTGTAAAGAACTAGAGGAGTCGGCTAAGGCCGGAGACCTCACGCATGCTGGAGAACTGTATGCCATATTGGAGAAGGAACTGGCGCGTCTCCTGGCTGCCATCCGTCAGACGCTCGAAAAAGGGATCGTCGCATGAACATGCTGAATACGTCTGAGCATCTCTTGGTGATCGATCCGTGTCCTGAGACGCAAGCCCGTATTGCCCAGCAGCTAGAGGGACGAGGGTTTTCGGTCGTCGCCGTATCCGACCCAGTTGCGGCGTTGACCACGATCGACATGGCGGCGCCGGATATTGTGATCACCGACTTGTTTCTTCCTGAGGCAACAGGCTTGAGCGTGCTCAAAGAGTTGAAGGCTCGGCATGAACTCTGTCCTGTGATCGTCATGGCGAAGGATGCACCGGAGCCGATGATCATCCAGGCGCTTCGGATCGGAGCCGCCGACTATCTGCACAAGCCCGTGACCGAAGAAGAGCTGGTACTGGCGTTGCAGCGCGCTCGGGATCTCATGCCCGGAGACCTCGGGGATATTCCAGGAATGTGCCGAGCGGAATATCAACTGACCGTCGACTCCGACCCGACGCATATTCCAGCGATGATCTCCTGGCTCATCAAGACCACGGCCTCGACCCTGCCTCCTGTCCGACGGTTGCATCTTCGGGGAGCCCTGCAAGAACTCCTCTTTAATGCTATTGAACATGGGAATCTTGAGATCGTCTATCGGGAAAAACAGGAAGCGCTTGCCGAGGGCCGCTATGAACAGCTGCTCGCGCGTCGGCTCGCTCAAGCTCGGTTGAGGGATCGTCGGGTGCGTATTCATGTAGCCCACGATACGGATGCCAACTGTTTGGTCTACGGGATCACCGATGAGGGCAAGGGGTTCAAGTGGCAGAGCTTGCTTGCGCGATCTCAAGAGGTCTGCGAGTCAGAAGACGCGAACGGGCGGGGGGTGTTTTTAGCTCGATCATTTTTCCCCTCCTTGAGATACAACGATCGAGGCAATGAAGTAACCCTGACAGTGTCGCTTCATTAAGTTTCAAGTTCAAGGTTTCAGGTTTCGAATTTCATGTTGAAAGAGAGGCCTCGAACACTTGGAACCTGAAACATGAAACCTGAAACTCGTAGTGCGTCTACAGAATCCGAAGATATTCGACGGTACTCTCGCCCTTGCTGGCGTCTCGCTTCAGGACGGCCCATGAGGCCTTGGTTGTTTCATTCACGGTGACGGCGAGGCGCGCGGAGAAATAGTCTGATTTGATATCATAGTCGTTTCTGAGTGTTCGACCGATCTCCTGAAAGCTTCCCACTCGATCGAGTTCCACTTTCGTCTTGTATGGGCGTCCTTGGACGATCTCGATGGCAACGGTTTGGGTGACATTTGGATCCAGCGTCTGAAGGACGATGGGATCTGCGGTGTTGAGGTTCATCGGCACGCCTCCCTCTTGTGGGAAAACCGTTACGTAGGGGGAGATCCGCTCGATAATGTCCGGCGTGAATCCCTTGATGAGCCGGAGATCTCCCAGCCCAGGTAACGGGCTATTCGCGGACCGATAGGGGGGCCTCAACGATTGGTAGTAGGAGCTCTCAGCACCGGCTGGTTGAGGCACTTCATCCTGGTCGACCCAATCGATGAGCGCATCGACCAGGGTGGGGCTGACCCTGAGTAGCTCGAATAATCGCTTGGCTCGGAGGATCTTCTTCTTCTGTTCGATATCGCCTCCCGCAGTTGATGCGAGATCGTTCAAGTTGAATTTTCCCGTCTCATCCTGGATCTGCGCGGTCAGGAATCCGTCCCCAATCGGATAGTTCTTGATCGGCATAGCCCAGATATCGGTCGGCGCATCGTATTTCTGCCCCGTCATCTTCTCACGCAAGAGATCCTGGAGCAGCACGGCTCGCGCGGCCTGCACGGCGGCTCGGGTGAGCATACCTGTTTTGTAATCATCCCGAAAGGCGGCGGCGGCTCGATACTCGCGACGCGCTTCCGCATCGAACTCAAGGATCATAGCGGTGAGCAGCGTCAGCACCAGGAGGGCTAAGAGCAGCGCGACGCCTCGTTCATCAGCTTTTCGCATAGCTCAAGACCCGCACGGTTGCGTCGAGATTGACTGGATTATCGAATTTCGGGCGGATCTGCAGGTGGCGAACCTGAAGGTCGTAGGGGGCTTGATCAATAGCCACGAGTAATGCCAGCAAGTCCGGCAATTGGATGCCGTCCAACCGGAGATCGACGGCCGTTTCCTGATAGCCTTGCGCCAGTGATTGCACTTGCGGCTGCATGCTGGTGATGCGCTCGCGCACATGGGCGGTGGTGGCCGCTTCCTCCATGAATGTCAGCAGGGAGAAATGACTGTCGGCTCCCGGCATGCGGCTTTCGGTTGAGGTCAACCGATCCCGCTTGGCGAGATAGGCTTGGCCGAGCACCGTGAGTTCAGCCAGCTCTTTCTGCTTTCGAACTTCTTGGCGCCCGAGGCGGTCCAGGGTGTCCAATAGAGGGTCAACGATCAGGATAAAGAAAAGGCTGAGTCCGAGCACGATCCCTCCTGCCAGGACGAGGGTGCGCTCACGTTGCGACATCTGGCGCCAGCGTTCCCGAAAGTTCTGCGTCATGACTTCTCCACCGTGACCGTGATTCGAAAGACGACTTGATTGGGGCCTGCGCCCACTCGGGTTTCCGTCACCGCGACGTCTTTCAATCGAGGGCTTGAGGCGAAGGTTTGCTTGAGTCGCTCCACGGCGTCGAAGGAGGTCGTCTCACCCTCCATGAGGACGGTCGTTCCGTCTACGGTCAGCTCGCGCACCTTGACCGTCGTTCCGGGCGGGAGTTGTTTCACGAACGTGGAGAGCGTGTGCAAGACCTTGCCCTCCGCCGTATCGATGGCGCTGAGCGCTTTATCCAGAACTCCGATGCGGTACTGGGCTTGATCGAGCTCTTCCCCAGGCGCGGCACCCGGCCCAAAGAACTGCTCATACTGGCTGTGTAGCGTCGCTTTCAGCCGAGTGACCCGCTGGTCGTGCAGCCAGAAGTGAATCGAGAAATCCACGATCGCGAGAATGGCAATGACCAGACCGGCGGCGATCGCCAGACGACGGTCTTGTTTGGTCGTGGCGCTGTCCGGCGAAGCCGCGTCGGTGACGCCTTTGAGATCGAGCGCGAGCTCCTGAGAAGCCGACGTGAATCGCCATCGAGGCCGGATGATTTTGGGATGAATCGCCAAGCCGAACGCGATGGAAAATGCTCGCGGGGTGTTGGCCCCGAATCCCTGTCGAGGTCCGACTGGATAGAGTCCCAATTGTCGAGAGAGGTAGCCGCCGACTTCTTGAAGTTTTGCCCCGCCTCCGCATACCCAACAGTGGGTCAAGCGGCTGCGCTCGTTGCCCAGCTGGGCCTGCAAGGTGATGCGGAGCTCTTTCAGGACCGGTTCCAGCAACCCGTGGACCTGATCCACGGCCATCGTCCGCTTCAGACGCTCTGCATCGGCGAAGCTACAGGCGTGCCGGACGGCCAAGGCATGCGTTAGATGATTGCCACCCCACAGAATCGTTCGGAGGAGCAGGGGGCGTCCTCCTTGCACCAGGCAGAGCGTCGTCTTCGAGGCTCCGACGTCGATGATGGCGAGGTCTTGCGGGACCGCTGCTCCTTCTTCTTGCAGATATTGCGTGACGGAGAAGAGGGCCATTGCATCGACATTGATCGCCGAGGGTTCCACATCGGCTTGGGCCAAAAACCGGAGATGCTCCGCGACCTTGTCTCTGGGTGCGGCCGTGATCAGGACCTCCGAGCCCTTGCTTTCTCGGGCTAGGCCTTCGGCTGTATGTCCGGGCGGCAAGATCAGACTTCCGATCGCGAGATCTTCGATCGGCATCGGAACGAGATTCTCGACCTCAAAGGGGACGACTTGAGCGAGCTTAGTCGAGTCCTTGAAAGGGAAGGAGAGCGTTCTGACGAACAGATCCTGGCAAGGAATTGCAGTCACCAACCGGTCTGTGGCATAGAGTCCGTTTCGCCAGAGGAATCCGCGCAGCGACTGCACGCGTCGAGCCGGTTCAAGATCTTCGGGGCGGGAAAACGGCAGGGGCTGCTGGAAGTAATCGATTGTTTCGCGCCCGCTTAGGCGGCGGCGGAAACGCACGGCCTTCAAGCCCGTTTGCCCGATATCCAACCCGACACATTCGTTTGTGATGGACATGAATCTACCTTCAGTTTCATGTTTCTCGTTTCAGGTTTCATGTTGTCGGAATACATGAAACGTGGAACGTGAAACTTCCGTGCTACTTTACAATGCAATCCTCGCTTGTGCCAAGGTCCCGACGATCTTGACGGTCATGGGCGTTCCAGGCGGCGGCGAGGGAAAGCCTAGTGTGCCTGCTTTCGAAGCAAATCCGGGGCCGGGGACGACCGTCACCGAGAGATTCACGTGGCTCTGTTGTATGGGCTGCTGGATGGTGACATATCCTTCGCCTGTAAAGGAGCCGTCGATGCCATCGCCCTTCAGTTGCGTCACATCGCAACGGAGGTCGCGGCATGCCAGTCCGGCCGAGACCTGGCTGAATGTGAGCGACAGAGTGCGCCCGTTTCCGAGCGGAATCTGATCGATCACCAGATCCGTCGCTTCAGCCGTCCACGTGCCTTCCCCCTTCATTGAGGTGAGAGGCGCCTGGGCGGAGTTGACGCGGTGGGAGAAGTTGCCGGTGAGTGTACCGTGCGTGACGTAGCGGCGGAGGAGTTTGGACAGGTCCACGTGTTGCACCTGTCCCTTGAGCGTGATGGGGCCGTCGAAGGACAGCGACGAGGCCGTGATGGTGCCTTTCGCGAGGTCTGTCGGGGACGCGGACTCCGTCAGTTTTGCGACAATATCGAGCCCGAGCGTGCCGCTTAACGCGGATGTGACGCCGAGCTTGGCTTGCATCGCGGCCAACTGGATCGGGGTCCAGCTCGGTTTCGATAAGGTGACGTCTCGCCATTCAAGACCTGGTGGAAGGCCCACGGCCCAATCGGTCACTCGGACCTCCATCCCCGTGGCCCGCGTGAGTTCCGCCACGATCCGTGCCTGGAGCATTCCGTACGGGAACGTCGCGATCAGGCACAGCACCAGGATGGAGATTCCGCCTCCCGTCCAGGCTAAGATTTCTCGCCATGCTTCAGGCCATTTGATGGTCATGATGCGCCGATCGTCACCCATTCCCGCACCGTCCATGGGGCGGCATCGGGGTATTGAAATGTCACTTCGATCAACAAGGCCTTGGGAATTTTGGTGGCCGCCGGCCATTCGTCGATCCAGATCCGGTTCTGGTCGTCGTAATAGCGAATATTAAACGCATGGACGCGGTCGGCCAATTCCATCTGGCTCAGCGACTCATTGGTATCGGTCAGCGTATAGAGATTCCGACGAACGAACCGAATCAGCCGATCGCGTTCACGTGTGTATACCACGCGAACGCTCTCGCTTTCTTTGGCGGACGTCGTGCTCAGCTCTTGACTCATCGCGAGGATAGCGAGGATGTCGGCCGGTTGCCCGTCCTGTGTCCCGTTCGTTCCCACCCACGGGTACTGGGAATGGCGTTTGCTGAGCGCAATTTCCTCTGCCATGAGACGCAATACTCGTCTGATCGTTTGTTCCTTCGCCACATGGTCTCGTCCGGCCTCCACGGCTCTGGTGGTCATGACGAGCGACCCAAAGACCATAGCGCCGATCATACCCAGCAAGGCCACGGCCACCATGACTTCGACGAGCGTAAAGCCCGCGTCGGATTTAGAACGTGGAACGGCCGGCAAAGACATAGGTGCTGACCTCTAGCGATTCTTCCAGCTCGCCCCGCAGCCACGAGACTTTGATCCGAATCTCCCGAATCAACTCCAATGGAGTGGGAGCGATCGTCCGTTTCCATCTGTACCCGATCGCTCTCGGAACTGTTTGGATGGTGGTTTGTGCGCCAAGCGGGAGGTTCAGGAACTCTCCGCTGGTTTCCCCGATGGCATATTGTCCTGAAAGTTCGGTCTCCAATAGTTTCTCCTGGGCCAGCAGCGTGGCGGAGGTCAGTTCGGACGCTCTCTCTTGAAGTCCCAGGTCAAAATTTCTGAGGCCGAGAAGAATCGGGAGCGCGATCGCCAGCAGGGCGATGGCGAGTAGCACTTCGAGTAGCGTGAATCCATCTTCGTGAGGCGTGGTTCGATGTCCATCGTGGGCCATTGCAATCGACTACTGGTTCGGAACCAACCCTCTCTGCGAGGCTCCCGCCCCTCCTTGCTGGTTTGCCTTCAAGAGCAATCGGACTCGGTCCGGGATGATTGGGTTTAGGGGAGGGTCGAGTCGTTCATCGCTGACTCGAATTCCTCCTGTCAATGAATCGATCGCCAGTCCCAAGAGATTGTTCTTCGCATCCGTCAGATACAGCGTGACCGGCTCAATCCGGCCATTGGCGAAGAAAGACACGTCGACACGTCCAGAAAATCGTTTGTCTTGGCCGATGGAGACCTCCGTAAATCGGATCGATTCCGGGAGCGCACGAGGGATCTTCCAGGCGGGATCAAGCGGGATCCGCTCCTCCTTGCCCTCCACCAGCATCATCCAGTAGGTTCCCTGATCGATGTCGAGGTAGAGTTTCAGGGGCTTTTGGCTTGTGGCCGCCAGCCCTTGAAAGGTTCGAAGGACGCCGACCAGTTTCCGTCCGGTGGAGCCCAAGTCCTCGGTAAGACTGATCCGCGGAAAGACGACGACTACGACGATGGTCAGGAGAAACAGGACGATCAGCATTTCGAGGATGGTGAAACCGGCGGAAGAGCGTGAAGGGTGAAGCGTGAAGGGTGAAGCGTGAAGGGGGAGGGGTGAAACGTGAAACGTGAAACGTGAAACGTGAGGCGTGAGCGGCAAGGAGGATGAAGTGAGAAGAGTGGCCTGAGGCCCAATGCCAGAGGACTGACCCTGAAGTGCCGATCGCCTGATCCCAAGCCAATGACGAATGACCATTGACTGCTTATTCCTTGTCCAGGTTCCAATTGGTGATGTCCGCGTTCACGCCCTCGCCCCCGACCTCGCCGTCCGTTCCAAGGGAGGTGATTTCATACTCCACTTTGTACTCTCCTCGTTGGACCGGGCTGAGGTATTTATAGGGATTGGCCCAGGGATCTTCCGGCAGCTTGGGCAGATATCCTCCAAGCTTCCATTTCTTCGGGATCACCCCAACGGAGGGCTTTTCAACGAGCGACTTGAGACCCTGTTCTGTCGAGGGATAGACACCGTTATCCAGTTTATAGAGTTGCAGCGCTCCCTCGATATTGCGAATCTGGACTTTGGCCGCCGTGCGCTTGGCGTCATCCGTTCTGCCCATGATGCGTGGGACGACGAGGGCTGCGAGAATGGCCAAGATGGCCACGACGACCATGATCTCGATGAAGGTGAAGCCGCCCGTTGCGCGTGAAGCGTGAAGCGCCTGCCTGCCGAGACGGCGGCGTAGGCCGGTGAAGCGTGAAGCGAGTGGGGTGTTTCCACGAAGCAATGCCTGTCCATTCTTTAACGATCTCAAGATCCGTCCTTCTTTGTCCATGCTGTTTCTCTCCCTCTGTCTTGTTCGACTTTCAACCTATTCCGACTCGGCGCGCGATTCTCGGTGTTGTACGCATTTCATCGAACCATCTGGCCCATTTCGAAGATGGGCAAGAGTATCGCGACGACGATGAAGAGGACGACGGCGCCCATGGCCAGGATCATGACCGGCTCCATGAGCGAGGTCAAGCGGGCGATGACCCGTTCCACTTCTCCGTCGTAGATTTGACTCACTCGGCGCAACATCTCCTCCATCTCGCCGCTCTTTTCACCGACGGCGATCATGTGGGTCACCAGGGCCGGAAATTCGCCGCTTCGCTTGAGCGGATCGGCGATCGTTTCGCCCTCGCGGATGTTCTGCCGTGCCGCTTCGACCGTTTCTTCCAGCACGCGATTGTTCATGACGCGTTTGGAGACATCCATCGCATCGAGCAGCTGAACCCCGCTGGCCAACATTGTAGCCAGCGTGCTGGTGAGTCTGGAAATGGACACCATCCGCGCGACGTCTCCGATCAAGGGAAGTCTCAGGATTATCCGGTCCGCCATCATGCGCCCGGCTCCGGTCCGAATGAACCGTCGCGCCATATAGAGGCCTCCCAGGAGAACTCCGACCACTACCATCCAGTAGTCGGCAAAGAACTGGCTGATGGACATCAAGGCGACCGTCGGCCACGGCAAGGCTTGTTTCTGTTGCGCGAACACCATCGTAATCTTGGGAACGACAAAGGTAATGAGGAAAAAGAGGATCGCCGACCCGATCACGAGCATGATGAGGGGGTAGAGCATCGCATTGGTGACTTTGTTCCTCAGGGCCAGTTGTTTCTCCAAGAACTCTGTGAGACGGAACAGAATCTGATCCAGCGCGCCACTGCTCTCGCCGGCTCGTACCATGTGCACATAGATCGGAGAGAAATCCTTCCCGTATGTCTCCAACACGGCACTCAACGCTTTCCCCCCCCGGACTTGCTCTCGGATATCGGCGAGGAGCGCCTTGATGGGTTTCTTCTCGGCTTGGTCCACTAAGACGCCGAGGGCTTCGACTAACGGAAGGCCGGCTACGAGCAGTGTCGCAAACTGCCTGGTCAGGAGGGCCAGGTCGGTGGAGGCGAGGGTGGCCGATCGGCCGATGGATCGCTCGGTGCGACCGCGGGATTGTTCTTGCGCGTGGGTCGGGGCTTGGCCCTGTTCGACAACATCGGTTGGATAGACTCCCTCTTTCCTCAGTTTGAGGCGGGCGACCTTGGGGTTCTCCGCATCGATGATCCCGGTCGTGGTTCCGCCGTCGTTTCGGTAGCCCTGGTATTGATAGACCGGCATGATCAGCAGACTCCAGGGCCGTTATTGTCCATATGATTCATGGCGCGTTTACTGCAAACGTCCGGCTCTTGAATCGAGACATGGCTCGTCGTTCGTGAAGCGTATCTCGCAAACAAAGATGAGATGCGCTCTCTTTCCATCCGGCGCTTCACGCTTCACGAGTTACGTTTCACGTCGTCTTGTCAGACGTCGATTTCCTGTTGCGTGATCCGCATGACTTCTTCCAGCGTGGTCTGGCCTTGGAGCACGCGCTCGGCACCCTCCTGTTTCAACGTCACCATGCCGTTCGTGATCGCGGCGTGTTTAATGGCTGTCGAGTCGGCTTTGCCGCCGATGAGCCGCCGGATGTCGTCGTTGAGCACCATGAGCTCAAAAATTCCAATGCGCCCGCGATAGCCGGTTTGAGAACAGGCGGCGCACCCGGCTCCTCGATAGAGAGTCACGGTGGACCCAGGCGCGACGTCCAAGCGACTGAGCTCTTCCTCGCTTGGCGCATAGGGACGCTTGCAGTCCGGGCATATTCTTCTCAACAGGCGTTGGGCCAGGACCGCTACGACCGACGAGGCGACCAGAAACGGTTCGATCCCCATATCGATCAGACGGGTGGCGGCGCTCGCCGCATCGTTCGTATGCAGGGTGGAAAACACCAAGTGTCCGGTGAGGGAGGCATGAATGGCGATCTCCGCCGTTTCGCGGTCTCGAATCTCGCCGATCATGATGACATCAGGGTCTTGCCGGAGAATCGAGCGCAGCCCAGCGGCAAACGACAAGTTGATCTTGGGGTTCACTTGCATCTGTCCGATGCCAAGCAGCTGGTATTCCACGGGGTCTTCGACCGTGATGATGTTCTTGTCCGGTGCGTTGATGTGGCTCAAGGCGGCATACAGGGTCGTGGTTTTGCCGCTTCCTGTGGGGCCGGTTACGAGAATAATCCCGTGCGCCAATTGGATCAGCTGATGGATCACGGCCAGTCGCTCTTTTGAGAAGCCCATTTCCGAGAGGTTCAGCAGGCGATTTTCTTTCTCCAGTAATCGCAAGACGACTCGCTCGCCGTGCGAGGTGGGTAAGACCGAGACTCGAAGATCGACGTCTTTTCCGGAGGTTCGGATGGCGAACCGGCCGTCTTGGGGCAAGCGCTTTTCGGCAATGTTGAGGCCGGCCATGATTTTGAGGCGCGCGATAATGCTGGCTTGCAAATGTTTGGGCGGCGTCAGGACCGGGTAGAGCACGCCGTCGATGCGATATCGCACCACCAACCCTCGCTCGAACGATTCGAAATGGATGTCGCTCGCCCGTTGTCGAACCGCTTGAAACAGCACCGAGTTGACTAATCGAATGATCGGCGCTTCGTCGGTGGCATCCAGCAAGTCTTGTGGCTCATCGAGCTCATGCGCGAGTTGGTCGAGACTCTGGTTGGCCGCGATGTCTTCCATCACTTGTTCCGCGCCGGCCGGGTTGGCGATTTCGTCGTAGGCTCGGTTCAAGCAGGCAAGCAGCGCGATGCTGGTGGTCAAGATCGGTTTAATCGGTTTGCCCAACAGCAATCGAAGATCGTCCAGCGCGACGGTTTCCAGAGGATCGGTCGATGCGGTTAGAATGGCCCCCTCTTCATATCGAAGCGGCAAGACTCGATAGCGTCGACAAAACGCGATGGGGATCTTCTTAATCAGCTCGTGATCCACCTGGGTGGTGTCGAGCTGAGGCATCCAGGACATCTCAAATTGTTGGGCGAGCGCCTCCAGCACCTGCTCTTCCCTCAGGAGGCGCAAATGCAGCAGCACCTCTCCCAGTAGGCCGCCTTTTTCGTGCTGGTAGGCTAAGGCCTCCTCGAGTTTTGAGTCCAAGAGATTGAACTTTTCACCGAGAATACGTCCCAAGAGCGGGCGACGGACACTAAGAATGGACTGATCGTTGTCGAGCTGTTCGGACAATATACCCTGACCTCTCTTGCCTGGAGACAGGCGCCAGTATTGGCCCTTTCTCTACGCTGCTACTATCTCGGTCGTAAAGATACTCTCCCTTCCGACGGCCTGGCAAGGACAGCTCGCATTCCTTGCGTGCCATGAAGGGGTTACGGAGTACCAGTTGACAGGAATACGAAGGGATAGCGTGCTGACGGTTGTGTCAGCGAAGTTCGTACGTAATCGTCGAGCGCTGATTGTTCCGAAGCATGTCGAGCTTGACGATCTGCTCATTCTTCAGTTGTTGCAGTAAATTCAACATGGTACTAGGATCGCGAATATCGACTCCGTTGACGCGCTGCAGGACATCTCCCGTCTGGACCCCGATTTTTTCATAGAAACTGGTCGGCGCGATATAGTCCAGGCGAAACCCGTTGACGTTTCCGTTTACCATATGTGGTGCGGCTCTGGCTTGGGATAACAGTTTCGGCAGATCGCTCATCGCCTGCTCCACTTCACGGCGGTCGACGACTTTGCGGAGTGGAACGCCGGCGGTCGGTTGCTGAACGGCAGACGGCGCGGTACCAGTAGAACCGCCTGGCACCGGTGGGTGCTCCAACAGCGCCAGCTCTAATAATTCCTCTAGGTCGCCCTGGCGGACGAGGATTCCATTCCGCCGAATCTCACTCACTTCTCCAAGATCAAGAATCTGATCATGGACACGATACAGGGCCTGTTGTTTAGAGGCCAGCTCCTCCACGATCGCAAACACGCCGCGCTGATCGCCAAACACGATGCCGAGCACGCGCATCCTAGCCGCCAAGCCGAGCGACGCTCGAACTGGGGTCCCGGAGGGGCCTCGACCGGTTGCATTCGTGACTCCACTCTGCGGCACGGCGGGGAGGGCGAACAGGCCGCTGGAGCGCACATCCTCCACTGCCTGGGTCGGTGAATAGGAGGCAAGAAACGACGAGCCAGTCGATGGAGTCTCGCCGGATGTCACCGAATGTGTCGGAATCACATACAACGCCTCGGCGACAAAGGCATTGATGGAGTGGGCAATTAGGAGACCACTTCCAACCAGACAGAGCAAGAGGCCGATGCGGCGCATATGTTGATGAGGGATTGGTGACACGATATGTTCTCTGATTCTACTGCCCTCATGGTACATGGCCCGTATTGGTGGCCGCAAGAATCTTTTAGCAATCTCTTTGAGGTCATGGGTAGACAAGTAGACCGAAGCACGCAATAATCCCTTCCTTGCCCAAGGGAGGGTCTACGCATTCGACATCGCGAAACGGCTGAGCAAGTTTCTCCCAAATCCCAATGTGACGGTGACCGTGCTGAAAGTTCTGAGCAACCGCATCTATGTGCTCGGCCGCGTGAACAAGCCGGGGGAGTATCTCGTCGGCCACTACACAGACGTACTGCAAGCGCTGAGCCTTGCCGGCGGATTAACTCCTTTTGCAGCGGAAAACGATATTAAGGTCATGCGCCGAGTCAGGGGTGAGCAACAAACTATTCCCTTTCGCTACGGAGATCTTCGGAAAGGGAAAGACTTGGAGCAAAACATCATACTCCAGCGTGGTGACGTGGTCATGGTGCCTTGAGCGACGTCACGTCTATGCGACCGAGTTGCAAGGGAAGAGGTCATGGGTGGAGTCGAAGCGACATTGTCTATCTGGTTCTCGTGGCGGTGATCATGACGGCCAATATGGCGCCGAGAAGTGAGGCTGCTGAATGGTCGCTCGCACCTTCTATCGGTGCCAAAGGGGTCTATAACAGCAACTTGCTCTTGACCCCTCTACCTCACGACGAGACCTACGGCTATTGGGTGACTCCAGCAGCAGAGTTTTCCGGCAAGACCGAACGCCTTGATGTCAGTAGCCGGATCGCCGCGGATGTTGTCGGATATTTCGGTGGGGAAGATAGACAGTTTACCAATGTCTTTGCTCCGTTGTCCGTACGGTACAAGACCGAGAAGGATCTCTTTGGTTTCGCCGGCGGATTTACCCGGGACAATACGCTCCTGAGCGAATTGCAAGAGACGGGGGTCGTTCTACAGTTCGCTCAGCGGAATCAATGGACAATGAACCCGACCTGGACAAGAAAGTTGACCGAAAAGCTGGCATTTCAATCAAGCGCACAGTTTTCCGATACCACGTATGAGACTGTCAGGTTGGTTGACTATCGATTAATGGGTGGTTCAGGCGGACTTCAGTATCAACTGAGTGAGCGGGATCAAATCCAATTATTGGGGTCGTATACGGATTTCCGCACGACCGGTTCACCGTCAGGGTTTCAAGCTAATTATCCTGGAATCAACATGAGCCTGACGCATGCCTTCTCTGAATCGCTGACAGGGACTATCAACGGTGGTCCGAAATTCTTGTCTTCAACCTCGCAGGTTCCGCTTGGTGCCATCACGGCTCACGATACAGTGTGGTTGGCAGGAGCGAGTATGACAAAGAATTGGGAGAAGGCCACAGTGCACGTGAGTTTTGCTCGAGATCTGGCCCCCAGTGGATTCGGATTATTGATTCAGACCAATCGAGGAGAGATCGCCGGTTCTTATGACCTCTCAGAAACCTTGACAGGTTCTCTGAATGTGGCCGGAATTCTCACGTCCGGAAAGAGCAGCGCGACTATCGGAGGAGTCTTTCCGGATAGCAGCTATGTCAGCCTGACGCCGAAGCTTTCCTGGAAGGTACTGGAATGGTGGCAGGCGGAGGTGTCGTATATGTACCGATGGCGCGATGTTGACACTGCCGTAGATTCAGCCGAGTCCCATGCGACGACGTTCATGGTGACCTACTATCCACCCAAACTTTCATTTTCTCACTAAGCACTAAGGCTATGGAACAGACACAGGTTTCGAAACAGGCATCCGAACGCACCATGAGTTTGAAGGACTATCTGGCAGCCTTTCGTCGACGCCGTACGCTTATTCTCCTGACTGGCTTGAGCCTCTTGACCCTGTCTCTGACGGTGGCATTTCTCTGGCCGCCGACCTATAAGTCGACGGCCACTATCTTAATTGAGGAGCAGGAGATTCCTTCCGACCTTGTACGTTCGACCATCACCAGTTATGCCGATCAACGGATTGAGATCATCAAGCAACAAGTGATGAGCCGCACCACCCTCTGGAAAGTGGTCGAGCAATTTAATCTCTACCACGATCAGCTGAAAAGCAGTCCTGCTGAGGAAATCATCAAACGCTTCATCAAGGACATCGAGGTGGAAGTGATCAGTGCCGACGTCGTGGATAAGCGCACACAGCATGCAACCAAGGCGACCATCGCCTTTACAGTGGCGTATCAAAACCGATCTCCGGAGTTGGCGCAGAAGGTGGCGAATGAGCTGACCAGCTTGTTTTTGGGAGAAAACCTCAAGAGTCGCGAGCGGCAAGCACAGGAGGCGACATCATTTCTTCAGCAGGAAGCGGAAAATCTCTCTCGCCATATCGGTGAGATTGATGCAAAAATCGCGTCGTTTAAACATCGAGCCGGCGGAGCGCTTCCTGAACTGATGCCACTTAATCAGCAGATGATGAATCAAGCTGAGCGCGAGTTGATGGACATCGATCAACAGATCAGAGGCCATGAAGAGCGCAAGAGCTATCTTGAAGGAGAATTGGCAACGATCAAGCCGAACACGCCGATTCTATCCGTTACGGGGGACCGTATTTTGGACTCCTTCGAGCGCTTACGGGCGCTTCGTGCTGAATTTGCGGGAGCAGCCGCCAATCTGTCACCCGACCATCCTGATATTATGAAAATGAAACAAGAGATTGATGCCTTGGAGAAAGAAAGCGGGCAGGTCCCTGATGCGGAGGAGGTCTCTAAACGCCTTATCGATGCCCGTACCGCTCTCACGGCTGACATGGAACGGCTGGGGAGTGAGCATCCTGATATTCTCCAAGCGCGGAGGAAAATTGCCGCGCTCGAACAGGAAGCGGGTCGGCTCACAACCGTGCCACTTAAGCCTCTGACTCAGAGACCTGAAAACCCCGCCTATATCAATCTTCAAGCCCAGCTGAATTCTTCGACTTCTTCGTTAGAGGCCCTTCGTAAGACTCGTGTGGATGTGAAACGCCGACTTCAGGGATATGCCATGCGTTTGGAACAGAGCGGCTCTTCCGACAGGTCCACCTCAAAACGGACTGCGGAACACTCACTTCTACCTCCAATCACCTATACGCACACGAAGTCACTCACGATCCCTCTTTCTGTCCTGCGTCGGCATCGGGTTATGGCTGCTTACAAGTACGGACCATTTATCGATGCCTATAAAATTCTTCGCACTCAGGTCACGCAGCGGCTTCGGGACAATGGATGGAATACGGTGGGTGTAACAAGCCCAGGCTACGGAGAAGGGAAGACGTTGACAGCCGTGAATTTGGCCGTGAGTCTCGCGATGGAAACGACGCAAACGGTGCTCCTCGTCGATTCGGATCTTCAAGATCCCACGGTACACCATGTATTCGGGTTGCAGAACAGTCTTGGTCTTGCTGACTACTTGCTGGACGATCAGCCGGTTGAGGATCTCCTGGTTCATCCAGGAATAGGCCGATTTGTGCTGTTGCCGGGAGGACGCGCATTGTCAAACTCCACTGAGATCTTGACGTCGCCCAAGATGTTGGCCTTGGTTGAAGAGTTAAAACATCGATACCCTTCGCGAATTGTCGTGTTCGATCTGCCTCCGTTGCTTCACACGGCTGATGTGTTGGCGTTCTCCCCCTACACGGATGCACTCCTCATGGTGGTGGAGGAAGGGAAGACGACGGGTGACGAGCTGCAGCGGGCCTTGGGGTTGGTCAAGAATTCTCGTCCCGTTCTTGGAACGGTGCTCAATAAAGCCGGACGATCCTCTCTAAGCATTGCGGAAATGAAAATGAGGTTGGCTACATAGTTGGTGATGGTGAGCCGCCAGCAACACGCTCATGTATGAATCATTCTACCACCTAAAGGCGAAGCCATTTGCGCTCTTGCCGGACAGCAGTTTTCTGTACTCCGGTTCTGAACATCAAGCTGCGTACAGTTTGCTGGAGTATGGCCTCCTGAGCGAGGCGCCGTTTATGGTTCTCACCGGCGAGCCTGGTCTTGGAAAGACATCTCTTCTTCAGAAGCTGATTGCGGAGCACGGAACTAGACACCGGATCGGCTTGTTGACCAACGCGCGCTACGACATCGAACATCTGTTACCGTGGATTCTGTTGTCTCTGGGATTGAGTACCAAGCGACTTGATCCGATCGAGGCCTATCACATATTCTCCGAGTACCTCACTCAAGAGTCGAAGAGTCATCGCCGTGTCATTCTCATCATTGACGAAGCCCAAAATCTGGGGGCTGAACTGCTGGAAGAACTCCGACTTCTCTCTAACTTGAACGATGGCAAGACCTTAAAGTTGCAGATGATCCTCTCTGGGCAACCGGATTTGTATACGTTGTTGCAGCGCATTGACATGACACAGTTCGCGCAGCGGGTCGTCGTCGATTATCATCTGAAACCACTGACGGATATTGACACGGAACACTATATTCGTCATCGACTAGGAGTCGCCGGTGGGCACGCGGCTCTTTTTACGAACAAGGCCTGTGCGCTAGTGCATCGCTTGAGCCAAGGCAATCCACGCCTGATCAATCAAGTGTCGGACAGAGCCTTAACTTACGGGTATGCCGAACAAGCCAAAGTCATTACGTCCAAACTGGTGGCTCAAGCGGCGCTCGATCGTACGAAGGGAGGGATTCTTCCTCTAGCGGCTAAAGAGGAACTGGTTGTGTTAGCCGCGACTCCTGAGGATACGACCGAGGTTGATGACACCCTGAGGAGTCTCGGGAAGGACCCTAACACCGAGGAGTCGTTCGACTCTCGTCGCCCCGATTCTCCAGAAGAGGCGTACTCCCTTGGAGTGGCGCTCAAGAGCCGCGGTCGGTTTAAAGAGGCCGTGGACATGTTTCATGTTGCCGCACAGGGCGAGTCGATGTGGCTGAAGTCTCATGCTCAGGTCGGTCTCTGTTATAGAAGGATGAGAGAACATCAAGCGGCTATCCAAGCATTTCGCACGGCGCTGGAGGATCAGTCTGCTCCGTCAAACGAGAGTATCGATGTCTTGTACTTCCTTGGGCATAGTCTGGAGTTTACCGGGCAGACCGATGAAGCGCTTGAAGTCTATAGTCGTATCAGTCAGCTGAACCCAGGGTATAAGGATGTTGCCGATCGAGTCGTGGGGTTGCGGCAAGTCCTGAAAGATGCAGGCTCAGGTAGGGAGCCTGCCCTGCTGAATAGCTCAGGGTCTCGAGGTCCGGTTAGGAAGTTTTTGCGTTTTCTAATCGGCCGCAAGAGCTAGTGCTTTCCATACCTATAGCACCCACGATTATCGTGACGTGTTTGTCTTCTCGATGGTGTTCTCACGTGTCCTCCAGATAACACGTAACGCTTTGATAAATAAACATAGATTCTTTGAATCTCCTCGGTCCGGTGTTAGCATATTCTTCTAATCGATGGCAGCCGTTCCACTTTTCTTCACAGATCCTCTTGTTGGTTCAGGAGGACAATGAAATCATGCCAGATTCGATGGTGAACTCGGCTGAGTTTGAGGTAGGTCCGGCGGAACGATATGAGCGGGGAGTCGCGCTCAAAAAGGCGGGACTGCATAAGGCCGCGATCGAGCAGTTTGAGATGGCTGCCGTCGATACGTCATTAGCCGTGAAAGCTCATGCGCAGATCGGGCTCTGTTATAAGTTATCCGGCCGATATGAGGAGGCGGTCCCGGCATTTCAGAAGGCGCTCAAATCCACACCGGCCTCATCGAAGGAGACCGTTCAGATTCTCTATGTCCTCGGTCGAACCCTGGAATCGTTGGGTCGGGTCGCAGAAACGCTCGAAGCCTATCGCTGGATCAGGCGGGAAGATCCAGCCTATCGAGATGTGGCTGAGCGTATTGAACAGCTTAGCTCTCGTCGCCCGACGGCGGCCACAAAAAAAATCTAGTTCGAGTCGTCTGCTATGTAGACAAAGAAGCGACTCGCAATTCGTATTCAAATCCACGTCTTTGTATGCAAATCAATCCTTGCCGGCTAAGTTCATCCACCAGCGAGAACACCTGATTCCAGGTGAACTCGGGAAGATAGGAGAGGAGTTCCTCAAGTTGGATCTGTCGCCGCTCATGGACGATGGCGAGTAGTTTCACCGCAGCCTGTTGAGTCATCGAAATCCTCCTTGGTTATGCAGGTCATGGGGAACTGAATCATGAGGCTCTGTTCTGAAGGCCGGACTCCATCGAACGGCCATGACGCGAACGATTCCTAGCACCAGCACAATGCCGCAAAGCACCGTCAGCGCTTGCCAGTCTCCTCCTTTGAACCACTGAGAAATCACTTCCGTCAGCATGACGACCAGGATCGTATCTACGATGAACGTCACCTTGACGCGACCTTCTCGGAAGTAGGTCACCGTTGTTTTGAATACTTCGACAATGGCCAGCAGGATGAGCGTGTTGACGATGATCTGTCGTAATACAACTTCGGCTGAGTGATCGATGAGCAAGCGAATATGCCAAAATGTTTTTAGCGTGCCACCCGTCAGGGCGGTCAGGAGCGTCAGAATCACGAGGCTGAGCACACCTTTCATGGCCCAGCTCCATACCTCGAGAGGATCGAGATGAGCGACTCGGCGCCAGAGGACCCCACCATCAAACAGACGAAGTGCTTCGAGTGCTGGCATAGCTCCCTTCCTTTCCATTGTCTCTGCGTAGGAGACTATCGGGCCATCGTTCCAGAACGGTCACGAAGAGGTAAAACTTGTGTTAACTGCTTCGTTGCGGTGTGGTAGGCTCATTCCCCATGTAGGGAGGTCGTATGGACTGTATTCTGATTCGCCATGGCATTGCGGTAGAACCCGATGAGTGGGAAGGAGCAGAAGAAAATCGACCGCTGACGGAGAAGGGCAAAAAGCGTGTCAAGCAGGCCGCTGTAGGGCTCGCGGCACTCGACTGTAAGCCGACCCATCTACTTACGAGCCCATTTGTGCGGGCCTACGATACGGCGAGGATCCTGCGTACGGTCGTCTGTCCGGTTCTGAAGGTCGAGACACGGGAAGAGTTGGCTGTCGGAGCGAAGCCGGAGCAACTTGTGGCACTCCTCAACACCCTTCCGTCCGACTCGGTGGTGGTCTGTGTGGGACATGAGCCTCAGCTTGGTCAAGTTGTCAGCCTATTACTCTGTGGGAAAGTCTTTCCCAACTTTCCTTTCAAGAAGTCTGGCGCTGCATGCATTGAGGCAGAGGGCATTATCAAGCCGAATCAGGGGCGGTTGCGCTGGTGGTTGCCACCGATGCAGCTGCGGGTCTTGGGCAAGCGAATGCGGATACAGAATGAGGGTGAATTGTCTTAGGAGTGAACTGTTTTCGGACCGACGGGAGGCTTGTGGTTTTGTAACACTGGGAGAATATACCCTCGAAGCTCGTCCTGGATCTCCTCAGGGGATTTTCTCGCATCGACGACGTTGAAGCGAAATTCCAGTGCCATTTTATCGAACTCTTCGATCAGCAGGGATTGATACTTCTTGAAGCTGTCATACAGGTCGGTTCCGAGCCGAAGATCCATGCCGGATTCCCAGTAGTTCATTCCCGTCGTCTCGATGACTCGCAGTGCCAGAGTCTCGACATCGATACGGAGGTAACACACGAGGTCGGGAATCAACGCAAACCCGAACACATCCCGGATCCATTTTCGGTCGGTGCTTCGCACAAAATCACGGGCAAGTGCTGTAAAGATATAGCGGTCCGCCAAGACAACAAAGCCTGATCGAAGAGCCGGAATGATCTGATGTTCGAGGCGATCAGCGAAATCCGTGGCATAGAGGAGACTGAGCGACCAACGATCAAGAATATTGCCCGCCTTCGCCACTTCTATCGTTTTGGACATGAGGTTGGAGCGGGTCCAACCAGTCGTCATCACCCCGTAGCCCTGGACCTCCAGCCATTCCTTCAACATCTCAAGGTGCGTCGTTCGCCCCACTCCGTCGGTTCCCTCAATGGCGATCAACTTGCCTTTCAGGTCACTCGGATCGAGGTATTTCAAACCGTCTCCAAAAAAGCGTGCGTCGGCCATAGGTGCCTCGTCTTGGTTTATAGCCACGGAGCGCCGCTTCCACGAGCGCCCGCATGTGCTCTTGCTGAGTTTCGATTTCCAATGTCGCATCCATCGTCAAGAGACCATATTCGTCAACGATCTTGCCGTACTCTGCGAGAATTTGCGATTGAAAGAGTCGGAAACTTTCGGTGACGTCGGGGCTCAGGTCCATATCCATGCCGGCTTCATAGTATTTGAACTGGCCGCGAGTGCCTCGCAGGAGTCTGGAGATGGCGACTTCAATGGGGACGTTGAAGTAAAACGCCATATCGGGCCGGATCGCAAACGCGTAGAGTTTCCGAACCCACTCGTTCGCCACGCCACGCACGACGTCGCGTGCAAATGCCGTATAGATGTAGCGATCCGCTAGGACGATCATGCCGGCCTTCAAGGGAGGGAGAATCTGATGGTACAGGCGGCTGGCGAAGTCCGTGGCATGCAACAGGCTGAAGGTCGTCGGGGTGAGGCTCTTCAATTTTTTTCCTCGTCTCGTAGTTTCCTTCACAAGCTCAGAGGAATTCCATTCGGTAAAGAACACCTTGTGGCCTTTGGACTCAAGCCATTTATGCAGTAGTTGGAGTTGGGTGCTTTTGCCTGACCCATCGATGCCTTCGACGATGATCAGCTTTCCTGGATGGGGATGAGGGGCTGTCTTAACTATGTGGGATTCGCTCATCACTATCTGGTTTCCAGCGGCACTCCGGAAAACTGAACCTGTCGGCGGAAGACTTGTTCGAAGAGGTCGGCTCTGCTCTTCGCAGCCCACAACTCCATCTCGGCATCCCCGGTCAGCTGAACCTCGATCGTGATCTGCTTTCCCAACTTGACGTGCACGGTCTGAACGAGCGAGAAATGCGTTCGATCGAGTCCGTCGGCGATCCGTAACAACGAGGCAAGGATCTTGACTACGCGCTGTAAGCGTGGTGTCAGACGGGTGAATTCTTCGTGTTTCAGCGCCGGCACGGATCGCCGGTGGTAGCGGGCGACGGTGGCGACCACATCGATGTCCTCCGCCGTCAATCCCCCTAGGTCGCTATGCTTGATCAAGTAGTACGCATGTTTGTGATGCTGTCTCGGATTGATGAGGTATCCGACGTCATGCAAGATGGCGGCATACTCCAGCCAGGTGCGTTCTTGATGGCCTAAATGATGTTCTCTCTTCGTTTGATCGAACAGACTCAGTGCCAAGTAGGCCACATGCAGTGAATGACTTTCTGGTGCCTGGCAGCGTCGAGCAAGGCCGATCACGTTGCGACGACGAACGTCGGGAATATCCTGTTCGGCTTTCAGGCCTTCCCTGTGTCGTACGATAAAATCGTAGATCACTCCCTCGCGAATGGCCTTGTCGCACAGCGTGATTGCGTGAAGGCCCGAGAGTTCCAACAGACACCGGAGTACCACGGTCGCCGGCAAGAGTGTGTCGATCCGCTTGGGGTCCAGGCCGGGAATGGCCAGCCGAGCCTTCACCGATGATTGAGCCAACTCCGCTTCGAGGCTGCGGATATCCTTCAACGACACGGTCGCAAGATTCAGCTGAGGCAATGGTCGGCCGGTATGGCGGAGATGGATGACCTCACCAACATTTCCCGCCATACCGGAGGTGGCGACCAAGGAGTGGAACTTCTTCATCTTGAAGCATCCAAGCGCATCTCGTAGCTCTGTGAGCACGACTTGCTTGAGAGAGCGCATCATCGATTCCGACGGAGGTGTCTTGGGAAGGCATTGTTCCGCTAACCGGATCGCTCCCAGCTTGAGACTCTTGCCGTGGATCAGGCCGTCTCGATTCCCCACGATCAATTCGACAGAACCGCCACCGATGTCAACGACGAGTGTCGGTCCGTCCGGGAGGGCGATACTGTGCTTGACCCCCAAGAAAATCAGCCGGGCTTCTTCCGTCCCACTGATTACCTTGACCCTTAGCCCCGCCTGCTCCATGAGCAGGGAGACGAAATCACCGCCGTTTTGAGCTTCTCGCACGGCACTGGTTGCGACGGCGACAATCCGGTCGAAGCCTTTGTTTCTGGCCAGTGTGACCAACGTTTTGAGGACGTCCAATGCTCGGGACATGGCCTCGTCCGAGAGCCGCTTAGTGGCAAACACGCCGTTGCCCAGCCGCGTCATGTCCTTAAAACGATCGAGTATCTTGAAACTGGCATCGGGGAGAATTTCAGCCAGCACCATATGAATCGAGTTGGTCCCAATGTCGATGACGGCGAGCTTAGCCACAGAAGTTTCCTACGATAGAAGAATCGTTGGACCTTAATGAAAGCGCAGGCGCCTGTCAACAATCAGCGTGTAAACTATGTGTGACAGGCACAGACCAGAAGAAGAGTATGGCGGAGTGGGATATGCCTATTCGTTGACGACGAAGTGGACACTCCTATTTCTCCGCCTGCAATCGTCGGAATACTCAAAACACAGCGGACGATCTTTTCCGTAACTTGTTGTCGTGACATCGATGGAGAGCCCCAGTTCCAGAAGGTAGGACTGTACATTTCGTGCTCGGCGTTCACCCAGCACGAGATTATACGCCGACGTGCCAAAGTCATCGCCGCGTCCTTCCAAAAGGAGGCGGGTCGCTCGGCCGTGTTGCAGGTGTTTGGCGTCGGCGTCCAAGGTACGCATCGCCTCCATCCGGAGTGTGTCTTGGTCAAAATCGAAGAGGACGTCACCAAATGTCTCATGGGCCAGGCCGGTCGCGTTTCGAGAGAACAGCTCAGACTGCCTGGCCGGGCTTGTTCGCGAGCCGGTCAGGTGCCTGTCGTCAGGAGGGATCTCTTTGATCACGGGCTCCTTGATCAGTTCTGCTTGGACCTGCCCCTCTTGCCCCGATTCCGATCCCCACCACCATTTTGCTGCGCAACCCTGTAGAAGGAGCATGACAAGAACGAACGTGCTTGATGCCATGACAGTGCGAACCTGTTTCATAAATCCTCCTCCCTCAGGAAGGATGAGCCGATTGTTACTGAGGCAACGTCAGCGCCGCTTCATAGATCGGCTGGGTATCTGTGATCGGTTCCCATCTCAAGATCGCCAACGAATCCGCAACGTACTTCGACGTCCGCATGCCGTTCAAGACGCAGGTGACTCCCGGCGTACTCGTGAGCAGCCACAACATTTTTTGCGAGAGTGACGCGGTGCGGTGTGAGGTCGGCAACAGAGGGTCGATCGTTCGCGCGATTCGTTCTGTTTGAGCGTGGCTCCGCTGGGTTGCTTCGCGCCGGAATCCACGCAGCAGCCTCAGGAGCTCTGGAATGTACCGGTGACGCCAGTGTTCCCATTGCTCGGCTCCCTCTCCGGAAAGCTGGTGCGAGAGCTGCTGCAAGACGTGATTGATCTGTGGAGCGATCATGTGGTGCTCAATCTGTTCCCAATGTTCGAGCCCCTGTATCTGTGGATGAATGCGGCGCAGTTCTGCAGACCAATTGAAGTATTCGGCCGGTGCTGTCTCAGTTCCGGACGGGGGGATGTTTGGCGCAAGGGAAACCCGGTATTCCTGTTCGAGTGCGCCCACTGTGCTCAGCTGTTGATCGATATCGATCGGTGGATCTTCGAGCGGGAGATCTGCCAACCGCAACATCCTGTTCGGAGTCACCATGGCATTTAAGGGCCGGTTCACGAGCACCGCAATCGTGTTCTGGCGCGCATACTCAAGCACGGTCTGAAGCGGAGACTGGCCGGTGTTGGCGGTCCTGGTGGCGCTGGCCTCGAAGAGATTCATCGGGCATTGAAGCACCCGAAAATGATGAGCAGACGCACCGACTGATTGTGCTGCGGCTTCAGCGGCTTGCACCATACGTGCGAGCGAAGTCGCTTCCGGGTCGTCAGCCGCAGAGGCGACGGTGTTGGACGACACGCCGTAGAACCTGAGTCGTCCGGCCGAAACCTGTGTTTCAAAATAGATAAAGGCTCGTTCCACTCGCGCATAGAACTCCTTGCGAAGGGCGGTGAGATCAGCTGAACCACGATGCTTCGATTCTGAGAGAAAATATTCTGGATTGTGCAGCAGGCAGAGGTCAAGTGTCGCCAGCCCCAAGCGATCGAGAGACAACGTCAGCTGGTCCGCCAAGAACTCAGGATGAATGCAATGCCAAATACCCTCTCCGTACTTCACGAGTTCGGGGTAGGGACGGGTGGACTTCTCCTTGGCTTCTGCCAGTTTATGATTCTGCCCCTGGAGATATCCAATTTTTGAGACGATGATGATTTCCTCGCGGCGAATCTCACCCGAGGCAGCCAGCTCGGCCAGCACGGAGCCGACCAACCGTTCGCTGTCGCCGTCCGTGTAATTCGTCGAGGTGTCGATGAGATTACAAGACGCGCACAAGGCCTTTTTTAACGCATCACGGTAGTCGGCATTCTGCATGTCGACGCGGTATGTTCCGAACCCTACTCGTGTCGTAGTCAAGCCGGTCGACCCGAGCACTGTAAAGCCCTGTGCCAAGCCTGCGTCGCCGTCTTGTGCCATTGTTCGAGACGCATAGGCCGCCGTGCCCTGAACAGTGGCGTATCCCGGCAGGCTGGCCCCTCGCAACAGTCTCGGTTCGGTTCCAGGCTCCTTCGGCACAGTCTGGTCAGCCTGCAACGCTTCAATGACTGCATGAGGGTCGGTGATCGGTTGCCGGCAGGTGTAATTCCGACAGATGTACAGTGTCGGTTTGCCGGAAACAGCTGGCCGATCTCTCAGGAGTGGGAGCGAAGAGGGGTGTCCTGAAGAACCCGTTGCCACAATGCGGTTGGGAAGGTAGGTGTGCGCCACCGCCTCGCGGATGGCGCGAAGGTCATCGTGTAACTCATGACCCACGAGGGCCAGTTCCACTGGTCCTTCGGTCAGAAAATCGACCACAGCCAGACTCTTCGCGAAGGCGCGCGGGTAACGGGTGATTTGCCGACCGTAGGCGCGCGTGGCTGCGATCGAGGCGCGGCGCCAATCGTCACGATCAAAGTGGAAGGACAGTCGGGCGAGTGCGGACGCGGCGACGGCGTTGGCACTGGGGACCGCACCGTCTGTGCCTTCACGGTGGCGAAGAAGAAGCGCCTCATGGTGCTTCGCGGTGGTGAAAAACCCGCCTTGTTCGTGATCCATAAAATCACTGATTAAGTAGTCAGCCAGTCGTGCGGCTGCCTGGAGATACGATTCAGCGGCGCCGGCTTCATAGAGGTCAAGGAGTCCTTCGGCCAAGTAGGCATAGTCTTCCAGATAGGCGTCGAGATGCGCACGGTTATCGCGTGATGTGCGCAAGAGCCGGCCGTCTGGCTTCGCATGGATGCGTAGCAGGAAGTCGGCCGTCCGTTGAGCGCTCTCAAGATAGATGGGGGTTCCGAAGACTCGGGCCGCCTCTGCCATAGCCGACAGCATCATGCCGTTCCACGCGGTGATCACCTTGTCATCCAGCCCGGGGGGAATGCGATGACGGCGAGCTTCGTACAATAGGGGCTTGGCACGAGACGCGATCTCCGTCAACTCGTCCGTGGTCAGATTCAGCTGTCTGGCCACGTCGTTGAGAGGCCGCAACCGATTGGGGATATTCGTATGTTCCCAATTGCCTGATTCCGTGATGTCGTAGAGCGCGCAGAACCGCCGTGCGTCCTCGTCGTTTTTAAGGACGGCTTGAACTTCGATAGGGGTCCAGACAAAAAACTTTCCTTCGACACCTTCGGAGTCGGCATCTGTCGACGAATAGAAGCCGCCTTCCGGTCCGGTCATTTCTCGGCGCACATAGTCGAGCACCTCGGTGGCCACCTGCCGATAGAGCGGCTGTTTGGTGACTTGATACGCTTCGATGTACACGCGGGCTAGGAGCGCGTTGTCATAGAGCATTTTTTCAAAATGCGGCACCAGCCACCGTGCATCAGTCGAATAGCGTGCAAAGCCGCCGCCGATGTGGTCGTAGATGCCACCGGCCGCCATCATGTCGAGGGTCTTGGTCACCATCGTAAGCGTGTGCGGATCGCCCGAGCGTCGGTGACTCCGGAGTAAGAGCGACAGTCCCATTGCCGGGGGAAACTTGGGCGCCGTGCCGAACCCACCATGGGTGTCGTCGAAATCGTCTTTAAACTGAACCACCGCTTCTTCAAGCACCGACTCGCTGATGGAGATGGGGGAGGGGGGCTGTTTTGAACCTTGCAACTGGGCCGTCAGTTCTTTGGCCTGATCTCGGACTTCGGATGGACGTGTCTCCCAATAGTCGGCAATCTTTTTCAGAACGCTGGCGAAGCCAGGTCGTCCCCACCGGTCTT
>SWDO01000015.1:145304-164692 GCA_005116895.1 Nitrospira sp.
ACCAAGACCCGCATGGTTCGAGATATGACATTCGACGTGCAGAACGAGGAGCATGGCGAAAAAGTCGTCACCCGGCTGGGTGAGCTGCCCGACGTGACAGTGCTGTCGGCGTCCGATCGTATTTTCTTGCTGCATCTCGGGGGGAAGATTCGAGTTGAGGGGAAATATCCCATCCGTACCCGGAATGTCCTGTCGATGGTGTATACCCCGGGTGTCGGTCGTGTCTCCCGGGCAATCGCACAAGACAAGTCAAAAGTGTATACCTTTACGTGTAAGAGCAACAGTGTCGCGGTTGTCTCTGACGGGTCCGCGGTGTTGGGGTTGGGTAATCTTGGCCCGGAGGCAGCGCTTCCTGTCATGGAAGGCAAGGTGATGCTCTTTAAGGAACTGGCCGGCATTGATGCGTGGCCCATCTGTGTGAGTACGCAGGAGCCGGATGAGATCGTGAAGATCGTTCAGGGGATCGCGCCGGGATTCGGCGGCATCAATTTAGAAGACATCAGTGCCCCGCGGTGCTTTGAAATTGAGCAGAAGCTCAAACAGTCGCTCGATATACCTGTGATGCATGATGATCAGCATGGCACAGCCGTGGTGCTTCTGGCCGCGTTGACGAATGCGCTCCGGGTCACGGGCAAACAACTGGGACAGGTTCGGATTGTCGTCAATGGCCTTGGCGCCGCGGGAACGGCGTGCTGTCGAATGTTGTTGGCCGCCGGTGCGGCTCATGTTCTGGGCTGCGACAAGGAGGGCATCATCTTGTGCGGGGAGGCCGAGCAACTACGGGCCTGCCGGACCGATCTTCGTGCTTGTTTCACGCGAGACAGTCCGAAAGGCACGTTGCGTGATGCGCTGAAAGGCGCCGATGTCTTCATCGGTCTGTCCGTCGGCAATGTGGTGACTGCTGCTGATCTCGATCTCATGGCTCCGGATCGAATCGTCTTTGCGTTGGCGAATCCAGATCCGGAGGTTTCGCCGGAGATAGGGGTCACTCACTCCGCGATTTTCGCGACCGGTCGATCGGATTACCCGAACCAGATCAATAATGCGCTCGCGTTTCCAGGGATCTTTCGGGGTGCGATCGACGTGCAGGCCAGCGAGATCAATGAGGCCATGAAGTTGGCTGCCGCGCAGGCCATCGCCCACGTGATTCCAGAGGGCACGTTGAGCGAAGACTACATTATTCCCAGCGTATTTGATAAAGCAGTCGTTCCTTGTGTCGCGCGGGCTGTCGCTGCCGCCGCGCGGGCCAGCGGAGTTGCCAGAAGACGAGCAAAAGCGGATGATTCCCCCATCCTTGAGTAAACTCCACCCCCGTGACCGGGGGAAACCAAACCCTCAATGACAGCCTTCAGACCGGCGATCTGGCTGTGGTACAATGCGCCTTCTTTGAAGGTTGGGGGGGCATGCCGTTTTCGACTGCAAAATTTCTGAAGTTCCGAAGCGGCATGCAGACACGCATCGGTTTACTCCGTTCAAAGACGGAAGACAGTTTGGAATTCGCCGTTGACACGATGATGGAAGAGCGAGTGGATGGATTCTTCCAGGTTGAACAGGGGCTTGAGGAAGTCATCAAGTCCCTCGTTGAGATCGAAGAAGAATTGGAGGCGATCCGAGATCTGAGCGGGGCCATGCGTTTGGAATCCAGGCTGGAGTTCGTCGAAGACCGGTGGGATGAGTTCGACAGTGAAATTCGTGAACGTCCTCGACGGCGTCGCAAGCGGGTCAGTCTTGCCGATATGCTCAAGGCCGCCAGTGGATCAGGATCACTGGCGGAGCATCCGCATGCTGTGAATAACGCGTTGGATGCCTATGCGATCATGGGGGTGGAGTTCGGCAGTTCACTCGCCGACGTCACGGCCGCCTTTCGAATCAAGGCGAAACAGCTGCATCCGGATGCGAACAACGGCGATCGCAGCTCAGAGCCGGAACTCCGCCGCATGTTGGAGGCCTATCAGTTTCTGAAGGAATATCTCAGTCTGAGCAATACGGAACCGATGTCGCCGCCGGATCGGCCCTACAGTCCGGCTGAGTGACGCACCTGTGACCATGTCTATCCCTCAACACTACATCACGAGCGCACCCGCGCTCAGCGAATTGTGCGAGCAACTGCGCGACAGCCCTCGCCTGGCGCTCGACACAGAGTTCGTGGGCGAAGAGACGTTTGTCCCGAAGCTCGAACTTATTCAAGTCGCGACCGAGCACACTGCCGCCATTATCGATTTTCCGGCCGTTCTATCGGGGGGCGCCCTCGATGGGTTCTGGGAGATTGTCTGCGATGGGCGGGTTCAGAAGGTCGTGCATGCAGGACGGCAAGATCTGGATCTCTTTGCCGTCCATGCTGGGCAAATTCCGAAACCGTTCTTCGACACCCAGATTGCGGCGGCGATGGTCGGCTTCGGCCCACAAGTCGCCTATGCCAACCTGGTCCAACGGGTGCATGGAAAGAGGCTGGACAAGGCCCATACCTTTACGAATTGGAGCGCTCGCCCGTTGTCTCACGATCAACTCGCCTATGCGCTGGAGGATGTGACGTTTTTGTTGGCCATCCATGACCATCTGCACAGTCGGCTGTCGAAACTTGGACGACTTCAGTGGGTGCATGAAGAGTTTTCTCGTCTTGAAGGGGCCGTTGGCGAGACTCGTCGTGAGCCGCAAGAACGCTACCAGCGCATACGAGGATGGGATCAACTCAAGCCGAAATCCGCCGTGGTGCTTCGGGAACTCGCGGCGTGGCGCGAAGGAGAGGCGAAACGGAGGAATGTGCCACGCAGTCGGGTCGTCCGGGATGAAGTGCTGATTCAGCTGGCGCGACAGCCACCACGACAACAGAATGAGTTGCGCAACGTGAGAGGCCTCCATGCGTCAGAAATCGACCGCAATGGAGAGTCGATGTTCGCCGCGATTCACGCGGCGCTTGCGCTTCCACCCTCGGCGTGGCCGGTGCTCACCAAGGAGCGAAAGCCTGAGCCTGAAGCGAACGGGTTTGTCGAGCTGCTGCAGGCGATCGTCAAGGCGCGCGCGCTGGAAGAAGAGATTGCGCCGACCTTGTTGGCCACCATGTCCGATCTCCAGGAGTTAGTCGACGCCAAGACGAATCGATCGGCTCTGGATCTCCCACTCCTGAGGGGATGGAGACGAGTCATGGTAGGCGAGCTGCTACTGGACACGCTGGACGGGAAGGTCGCTCTTACCGTCGATCAACACACCAGGATGATTCGGTGGTCGCCCACAGAGCCTGTTTCTGATCACTGATCTACGGGGACTTAATCGGAGCGGTAGTAGGATGTTCAAAAAGGCCGTCCAGCAAGGCCGCAGTGAGTGAAAGGCCGAAGCGTACGCGGTTGGTACGTTGAGGCCTTGAGCGATGCGAGAACGAAGCTGGAGGACTTTTTCAACATTCTACAAGAGCTTTTTAATCGAGTCCGCCGGTCTTGCCAGCACTGCCTGGTCGCCTTTCTCCACGATCGGCCGTTGAATCAGATCTGGGTATTTCACCATCAGGTCAAGGAGCTCATCATCGGAGAGCTGTTTCTTTGCCAGGCCCAGTTCTTGGTAGATATCTTCTTTGGTTCGCAGCACCTCCTTAGGGGAGAGGCCGGCCTTCTTTAAGATGGCTTTTAATTGTGCTTTGGTAAACGACTGCTCGTAGTAGTTGATAGCTCTGAAGGGTGTCCCGCTGTCCTTGAGCATCTGTACGGCTTGCCGGCATGTCGTGCAGGTCGGTTTGTGATAAATCGTGATATCTGCCATAGTCACTCCTTGGTGAGAAGACGCGTCTTGACGAGTTTTTTCAGTCTATGTTAGATCGCGGTTGGTGATGTTTTTGCAACAAGGTCGTGTATGCCGTGGGTTGGAACCAGCTCTGCCGGTCAGTTCGCATGTGCCACTGTTTCCCAGCGAACATTGAAGGATCTTCGTATCAAGCGGAAGGGGCAGCCAATCTTTGTCCTTGGGCATATGCTGGCTCGCAAGGGACAGGAAGCGACGTTCGACGCCTTCAACGACCGACTCGCCGTGGTGAAGTTTAGTGATGAGGGTCTTGTGGGGTATGACCCACGCGAGCTTCTTCTTCCGACTGAAATCGATGAGCATGGCGTTCCCTATTTTGAGATTCGAACCTGCCTATCCTGTGGGATGCTCTTCCCCCTCACTTTAGAAGAACGCGAGTCAGACCAGGAACCGGAGCAGTGTCCAGACTGTACTGCCTGATCAGCTTGCTCTCCGATGTTAGTCGACCAAGGGGGCGACTTCCAAGGCCTTTTTGAGGAGGCAATCCCCCGCATAGCCCTGTAACACCATCGGGAGCATGGCCCCGTCGATGGCGCGCACCGAGTGGATCCGGAATCCCTCTGAAGACTTCTGGCCTTCGAGCTTGAGTGCATGACAGATTTCCAATTGTTTCCAGGCTAAATTCGACAGGATGTGATCTGAGGCCAGCAACTTCATGTCGGTGACCGATCCTTCGATTGAGACTTTCGCTGGAACCTGTGTCCTATCTTTGGGAAGCTCGCTGACGACGGCAAACGCGATCACATCCTCTTCTATTCCGGCGGAGCCTGTGTGCGCGACGCTGACCAACAGGATGAGAATGCTGCAGAGGAGAAACGCTAAGTGTCTCATTCAGGTCTCTAGGTCATCGCCTCGTCCGGTCCTCGTTGTCGATGCGCGCTGAATTCAGTATGCCAAGCACGATTTTCCATTGCAAGAATGACCTCCAGTCATGCTAGGGTAAAGAGCAGCACTACAAGAGTTGTTGTCATGTGAGGATACATCATGCCCCATGATTTCATGCCAGGCTTGGCTGGTGTTCCCGCCGCGACCTCATCGATCAGCGATGTCGATGGTCAACGCGGCATCCTGGAATACCGTGGTATCCGAGTTGAGACTTTGTGCGCGGATTCAACGTACTTGGAAACCGCCTATCTCCTCCTGTTCGGGCATCTTCCCTCAGCGGCTGAATTCCAACAATGGACCACGGACGTGACCCGTCATCGGCGCATCAAGTTCCGCATCATTGATTTGCTGAAGTGTCTGCCGGAGCAGGGCCATCCTATGGATGCGCTCCAGGCGGCGGTGGCGGCGCTCGGCATGTTTTATCCAGGTCGTCACGTCAAGGACGTCGAGAATAACTATTGGAGCGCGGTACGACTGGTTGCCAAGCTGCCGACGATCGTCGCGGCTTGGGCAAGACTGCGCCACGGCGATGATCCGATCCCGCCTCGGGATGATCTCGGATTCAGCGAGAACTTCTTATACATGCTCACTGAATCAGTCGCTCCATCCGTGTGGGCGGATATCTTCGATGATTGCCTGATTCTCCATGCCGAACACACCATGAACGCATCGACGTTTACGGGACTGGTCACGGCTTCGACGCTGGCTGATCCCTATACGGTTGTGGCTTCATCGATCGGCGCGCTGAAAGGCCCCCTGCACGGGGGCGCAAATGAAGAAGTGGTGGTGATGCTTCGAGAGATCGGCACGGCGGAGAAGGCCAGGCCATACGTTGAACGTACCTTGCAGAATAAGAAAAAACTGATGGGCTTCGGCCATCGTGTCTACACGGTCAAGGACCCTCGTGCCACGGTTCTTCAGGAGCTCTGCCGGCGCTTGTTTAAGGAATGCGGAAGCTCGCCTCTCTATGAAATTGCGTTGGAAGTGGAGACGGCGGCCGGAACAACGCTGAACAGCAAGGGCATCTACCCGAACGTCGATTTCTACTCCGGCATCATCTACGACAAGATGGGGATCGATGTCGATCTTTTTACTCCACTGTTTGCCATATCGCGGGTGTCGGGTTGGTTGGCCCATTGGCTGGAGCAGTTG
Organism: Nitrospira sp.; assembly: GCA_005116895.1. Taxonomy (GTDB): domain Bacteria; phylum Nitrospirota; class Nitrospiria; order Nitrospirales; family Nitrospiraceae; genus Nitrospira_D. The sequence goes on from SWDO01000015.1 coordinate 151,131, forward strand.
CGTGAAAACAAGCTGTTTCGGCCTGATCAAATCTACTCCGGCGAGCACAATCGGCCTTACGTGCCTCTTCATCAGCGATAATCCCCGTATTGACAGGCCCTTCCACGCCCTTGACTTCCACGGCAGTGGAATTATCTATCATTCAGGCGGTTAAATCGGCGCGGCGCCAGCGAAGATAACCTGACAATCACATAAGGAAAAACAAGGAGGAGGTTACTATGGCACTCGTACGATGGGATCCGTTTCGTGAATTGGAAGAAGTCTCAGACCGGTTGAATCGGATGTTCGCGCGCCCAGCTGGGTCGCGAACCGAGGGGAAAGAAACCATGATCGTGGCGGATTGGACGCCGTCGGTCGACATCAGTGAAACCGAACAGGAGTATCAGATCAAAGCGGAAATTCCCGATGTGAAGAAGGAAGACGTCAAGGTGACGGTGGAGGATGGTGTGCTTACGATTCAGGGCGAACGGAAGCATGAGAAGGAAGAGAAAGGGAAGAAGTACCATCGGATCGAGCGGTCCTACGGCAGCTTCGTCCGGACCTTCTCGCTGCCGGATGTGATTGAAGAGGAGAAAGTGAAAGCCGACTTTAAGGATGGGGTGCTCAATCTCCATTTGCCGAAGTCGGAGAAAGCGAAGCCAAAGGCCATCGATGTGAAGGTAGCGTAAGTCGTTCAGGAATATTCTCTGAGAACAAAGGCCCGCCTCATCAGGCGGGCCTTTGTCTTTGAGGTCTCCCCATCTGGCGCACTGGTTCCCGCGATTGCTCATCGGGTCATTCGGTACATCGAAGGCTAGGGCCCCATCGGATCTACTCCTAGGGTCATCTTTGCGTATTGCGTATTTGATGGAACCGAGTAGAGTGCGCCGCACTATCCTCAGTGTCATCGGCATGCGCAAGGGCTCACCCCTATGGTAATGCCAGCAGCTTCACGCGGATCCAATCAGTCAGGCAGATCGTCGCCATGATCTCTCTTGATACGAGACAGGAGGCGGGTGTCATCTCGATTTTAATGGTAATCAGGCTGGAAATGGATAAATTATGGGGAAGTCTTGATCGTTATTTTGCACACATAAAAAGGCGTGTAGACCTTCCGCCTAGCAGTCGAACCGATTCAAACACCTGACCTGTTTGAGGAGGCAAAGATGAAAACTCTCAGCTATTTGCTGGTGACAGTCGGAATGGTGCTGGTACTCGGAGGGGTCGTGGCCGTCTTCAACTTCGAGCAGCCTTCGGATGTGTTTTCGTTAGCCTGGTGGATGATTGTCGGTGGATGGGGCCTGGCATTGACAGGGATGGGGATAGATATTGTGCATGTGTTCCGGATCGCTAAACGCGAACCAGCGTACGTGCTCCAGCCGAAGACGAATACAGTTGAAGGAGTCGAGGGAGAAATTGCTCGTATGTGACCATCTGAGAGGAACCCATCACGCTGGGTCCCTCGCCTAGAATGAGCGATCGGAATGGATCTCTGGATTCACTGATTGTCGCAAAGGCCCGCCTTCCCAGGCGGGCCTTCTTGTTTGTCGGTACGCCGCTTATGAATCACTCATTCTAAACCGTTTCATCGGGTGGCACCTCAAGACATACTGCCTGCCATTGTTCGCGTGGGTTCGAAAGCGCCCATAGATCTCCGTGTGCCGACGGTCGAGAATTTCCGGCCATGTCAGGGGGAGTCATATTGTCTGCTCTTGTGAAAGTGAGCGGGCTGAGTTTATCATGACGCCCGCAAGGAGTTGGAACCTCTTACCATGGAGCACTGTGCATGAAACAGGATCAGAACAAGCCGTCAGCCTCGACTCGAATGGAACGAGATACCATGGGGGAACTGGCTGTTCCCGTTGAGGCCTATTACGGAGTGCAGACCGCGCGCGCGATCGAGAATTTTCCGATCAGTTCGCTGCGCATGCCACGGGCAGTTATTCGGGCCATGGGGATGATCAAGCGGGCTGCCGCGACGGTGAATCACTCCCTTGGCTTGTTGGACAAAAAACCGGCTGAAGCGATTAAACTGGCGGCGACTGAAGTGGTTGATGGCAAGCTGGATGTCGAGTTCCCGGTCGACATTTTTCAGACGGGGTCCGGCACGTCTACCAACATGAACACGAACGAGGTGATCTCGAACCGCGCAACGGAGCTGCTCGGTGGCGCACGTGGCAGCAAGCTGGTGCATCCCAACGACCATGTGAATCTTGGCCAATCGAGCAACGATGTGATTCCTACGGCCATTCACATTGCTGCGTCGGAAATGATGCAGCAGCAGCTGCTGCCGGCGCTGACTCGATTGCATAAGGCGTTGAAGCGTAAGGCGAAGGAGTTTGATCAGATTGTTAAAATTGGACGTACGCACCTACAAGATGCGACGCCGGTTCGCCTTGGGCAGGAATTCGGTGGCTACGCATTCCTACGATGGGCACGCGCGGCACTCATTGCTGTGCGATGGCTAAGGGGCTCCCACGGCAAACGGATCTGGCAAGGACAGCGGTGAGATTTGTCGGACAGTCCCGCATTCGGGTGGGTGGACGGAACTACACTCCAGATTGTTCAGGCTTTGTTCGAGGCGTCTACGCCTCGCAGTTGGTGGACTTGTATGGTGGGCTCGGCGAGCTTGATGGCGGCAACGGCGTCGGACGCATCTTTACTCATGTAGTAGAACATGGGCGGATTCACTATGGCCCCACCGTCCATCCTGGAGATCTGGTCTTTTTCCACAACACGTGGGATTTCAACCGCGATGGATTGCCGAACGACCCACTCACGCATGTCGGTGTCGTTGAGAAGGTGGACCTCGATGGGACCGTGGTGTTTGTCAGTTCGGTTTCAGCAGGGATTGAACGGTATCGCATGAACCTCAAGCATCCAGATACACACAAAGCCCAGGATGGGCGAATCCTCAACGATTTTCTCCGACGCAAGAACGTTGGCGACGCCCGTGGAACCTATTACCTTGCAGGAGGACTGTTTGCCGCGTTTGGAACTCTTGCTCAGTAAATCATGTATCGATTTCCTATCAGACTCTCCTGAATTCAAACAGTCCTGTTAACCCATATGGCTGTCGCTTCTCCTCATTTTTAGAGAGCGCGGACCGCTGACGCGTTCGGAAACATAGGCTCATGAGACCGATGACAACTGAAACGACTCAAATTTCCCCTGATGTGGTGCAGGTCAAGATTGTTCCGATCATTGCCAAGGAGCTCAGCGTTGGGGCTCATCAAGTTGCAGCAGCGATCACGCTGCTCGACGAAGGGGCCACGGTGCCCTTCATCGCGCGTTATCGGAAAGAGGCGACCGGTAACCTGGACGATACACACCTGCGCACGCTGGAGGAACGATTACTCTATCTGCGCGAATTGGAAGAGCGTCGCACTGCTGTCTTGGTTTCGATTGAGGAACAGGGGAAGCTCACGGATGCATTGCGGGCGAGCATCGAAGGTGCGACCACCAAGCAGGCCGTCGAAGATCTGTACCTCCCGTTCAAGCCGAAGCGGCGCACACGCGCGCAGATCGCCCGAGAAGCCGGGTTGGAACCGCTGGCCGATAGTCTCTTGGCCGACCCACGACTGGATCCCGAGCAAGAAGCGCTCAAGTACATTCGCGTCGTGCCCGCTGCCGAAGGAGTGGAGGCGATCAATGTGCCTGATGCCAAGACCGCGCTGGAAGGGGCACGAGACATCCTGATGGAGCGGTTTGCGGAAACGGCCGACCTCTTAGCCGTGTTGCGGACGCGCTTATGGGACCAGGGTGTCCTCACGTCGACGGTGATGAAAGACAAGGAAACTGCGGAAGAAGAGAAGTTTCGTGATTACTATGCGTATGCGGAGTCAATCAAGACCATTCCGTCGCATCGGGCCCTTGCATTATTCCGAGGTCGTACGCTCGGGGTTTTGAAACTCGAATTGGGTTTAGGGGAGGCCCTGGACAAGGTCGTTCCCCATCCCTGCGTATCAACGATTGCGGCTCACGCGGGCATCGAAGATCGCGGCCGTCCCTCTGACAAGTGGCTAGCCGGTGTGTGCGAATGGACGTGGCGTGTCAAGATGCATCTCCAGATCAGCACCGAACTTTTGGTGCAATTGCGCGAAGCCGCCGAGGCCGAGGCGATCAAGATTTTTGCCAGGAACCTGCATGAGTTGTTGTTGGCGTCACCGGCTGGGCCAAAAGTTATCCTCGGCCTGGATCCCGGTATTCGCACCGGGTGTAAAGTGGCGGTGGTCGATGCAACGGGGAAATTATTGGCAACTGAAACCATCTATCCGCATCAGCCTCGCAATGATTGGCAGGGGGCGTTGCAGGCACTCGTTCGACTCGTCATTCAACATGGTGTGGAGTTGCTGTCCATTGGGAATGGGACAGCCAGTCGGGAGACGGATAAGTTGGCCGGCGAGGTGATCAAAGTGGTCGCCGCCCAACGACCAGAACACAATGTTATAAAACTCGTGGTGAGTGAGGCAGGGGCGTCGGTCTATTCGGCGTCGGCCTTTGCTGCGGCCGAGTTCCCAGAGTTGGATGTGAGTTTGCGAGGCGCGGTGTCGATTGCTCGACGTGTGCAAGATCCGTTGGCTGAGCTGGTGAAAATCGAGCCGAAGGCAATTGGAGTGGGGCAATATCAGCATGATGTCGATCAGCGGGCCTTGGCGCGGTCGCTGGATGCCACGGTTGAAGATTGCGTCAATGCCGTCGGCGTGAACGTCAACACGGCTTCGGTGCCTTTGTTGGAACGGGTCTCGGGGCTCAATAAGGCATTGGCTAGGAATATTGTGGACTATCGCAACGCGAACGGGCCGTTCCTAAACCGGACGGCGATCCGCAAGGTTCCGCGTCTTGGTGAAAAAACATTCGAACAGGCGGCAGGCTTCCTACGCATTCCCGATGGCGACAACCCCTTGGATCGATCCGCCGTGCATCCAGAGGCCTACCCGGTGGTTGAACGCATTCTGACGCGACTGGGAGCCGGGATTACCGACGTGATGCGTCAGCCGGCAGTCTTGAAGAGCTTGGCGCCGGCTGATTTTACCGATGAACAATTCGGGGTGCCGACGGTACGGGACATTTTTGTCGAGCTGGAAAAGCCAGGCCGAGACCCTCGTCCCGAATTCAAAACGGCGACCTTCCGTGAGGGGGTTGAGTCGGTGAGTGACTTACAACCCGGCATGGTGTTGGAGGGCGTGGTCACAAATGTAGCGGCGTTCGGTGCCTTCGTCGATATCGGCGTGCATCAGGATGGGCTTGTGCATGTGTCGGCGCTGGCCAATAAATTTATCAAAGATCCACACGAGGTGGTCAAGCCGGGCCAGATCGTCAAGGTGAAGGTCATCGACGTTGACCTGAAGCGTCAGCGGATTGCGCTGACGATGCGTCTGGATGATGTGGCCAGCCGTCCATCTGGGCAGGCACAGCCTGGAAGCAAACCAGCACCTGACTCGCGCGGGCGTGGGCCGTCGGTGTCGAGCCAGGCAGAGCGAGGGCCTCAGCCGATCGGCGCGATGGCGCTAGCGTTGGCGAAGGCGAGGCAAAAGTCATAGCTAGCATGGTTCTGTATAAGTATGGATTGTTGTATCACTGTGGATAGAGTGACATTGCAACTTCCGAGATGCTAACAGTCCGGTAACATCCCTAACACTGGTTGTCTTGTAGGACGAGAATTATCCGCGCTTGGGATTCGCCTGCGCTATCCGTATTTGATTTTGAGTGAGACGATGCCAAGCTGGAGAAGAAGGGTCACTGCGTTTGCTAGAATCACGGGCAGCGAATCGATCCAGATCCCGTAGATCAACCACAAGAGCACGCCGATCGTGAATGTCAGCACCATCCCCCAGGATAGATCGCCGGTCGACTTGGATTTCAAGGCCTTCGCGAGTTGAGGAATGAAGGCAACCGTGGTCAGGGTTCCAGCCGTTATCCCCAGGATCATGGCTCCGTCCATTGCCTATACCGGCCACTTTTGTTCGTTCCACGCCATATCCCAGAACATCCACTCATAGCGTGAACTGATGATGAAGGAGTCTTCCATGCGCCGCAGTTCTTCCTTGCCGGCGGTCTTGGCCCACTGATCAACTTTCTTCCGCATCCACAGCTGGACTTGGGCAAACTCCGGCGACGCATACAGCATGAGCCAGTCACGGTAGGGATGATGCTTGGGCGGCGCACCTTTTTTCAGAAGGTGTTGCCCCACGACGCAATAGACCCAGGCGCAGGGGAGGGCGACGACGGTGATCTCGGCTGCGGTGCCTGAGGCGGCGACGGCCAGCATATGTCTGGTGTAGGCATAGTTCGTCGGTGCCATCGGGACAGAGGTCATCTGCTTCGGCGTCAGCGCCCATTTCTTTCCGTAGCTCTCATGCAGGCTCCGTTCAACGATAATGGTCTCTTCTGCCAGCTTATTGAACCGCAAGGCCGATTCCGAATCAGGGGCCTTCAGTGCGGCGGCGGAAAACACACGTGCCAAATCACCAAGAAATCTGGCATCTTGCAGGATGTAGTATCTGAATTTCTGTTCAGGCAGAGTGCCGTTGCCGAGGGCCACGACAAAGGGATGGCTCAGCTGGGCATCCCAGATGGATGTGGCGAGCTTGCGTAGGTGGTTTGAAAATGACATAGGTCCTCCTAGACGAATAACGTATTTCGTGAAGCATGAAGCGTATCTCGCTCATGAGTTCAAAATTTCACGTTGTGCCAAAACCTCAGACTTGAAACAAGAAACTTGAAACCGTTAGCCGATACGCTTCACAAACGACGTACCACGAGCCTTAGATGTACGGAACCCAGGGTCCGGACATACGATTCATGCCGTCTAGGGCTGCGACTTTGTAACATTCGGCCAGGGTCGGATAATTGAAGACCGTGTCGATGAAATAATTGATCTTGCCGTGAAAGGCCATGACGGCCTGACCGATGTGGATCAGCTCAGTCGCTCCCTCGCCGATAACATGCACGCCCAGTAGATGTTTGGTGTCCCGGTGGAACAGCAGCTTGAGCATGCCGGTTTCGTCGCCGATGAGCTGCCCGCGGGCAATCTCCCTGTAACGGGCGATACCAACCCCAAAGGGAATGGCTGCCTGCCTGAGTTCTTCCTCGTTTCGTCCCACCATTGAGATTTCAGGAATGGCGTAGATGCCATACGGGAGGAGTGAGGTGTCCGTGCGATCCGAGTGACCGAACGCATGGCAGGCCGCGTGGCGGCCCTGTTGCATCGACGTCGAGGCCAGTGCCGGAAAACCAATGACATCACCGGCTGCATAGATATGAGGAATCGAGGTTTGGAGGTGTTCATTCACGGTCACCCGTCCTCGGGTATCCGGTTGCAATCCGATGGCTTCCAGATTGAGCGTCCGTGTCGCCCCGACGCGACCGATCGCGTACATGAGTGTCGACGTCTGGATCGGTCGGTTGTTCCGCAAGGACACGTGGATAGAGTTGTCCCGCTCGCGCGTGATCGCGAGGACTTCTTCATCGTGATACAGCGTCACACCTAGATTTTTCATGCATTGTTGGAGCGTGTCAATGATCTCAGCGTCCACGAACTCCAACAGCCGCGGTCGTTTGTCGATAAGGGTGACGGGGATTCCCAAGGCAGCGAGCATCGAGGCGTATTCCGTTCCGATCACTCCACCTCCAACAATGACGATGGTGTCGGGGATGTGTTTCAGGGTCAGGAGGCCGTCCGTATCGATGACCGCATGGTCGTCGAACGGAATGTGGGACGGCCGAGCCGGTTCTGTCCCCACGGCAATGACAATATAGTCCGCCGTCAGCTCAAGCGCGCCATGCTCTCGTTGAATGCGCAGACGATGAGGATCGAGAAAACTGGCGGAACCAAACACCATATCGACCTGATTTCGGGCCATCTGATTCTGCACGATCTCGATCTCGTGCTTGATGACATGATTCGCGCGGAAGGCCAAGTCTTCGATCGTGATCTTCTTTTTGACGCGGTACGCACCTCCGTAGATACTCCGCTGTCGAAATCCGGAGAGGTAGAGCACCGCTTCGCGGAGGGATTTGCTGGGAATGGTGCCGGTATTGATGCAGACCCCACCGACGACGGCCTTTCGCTCGATGATCCCGACCTTCCGGTTGAGCTTGGCTGCCTGAATGGCAGCCTTTTGGCCGGCAGGTCCCGTGCCGATGACGAGGAGATCGTAATGAGCCATTGAGCTTTCGGAAGATAAGGAGGTAGCTGGGAGAGCGACTCAACGCTCCCCCAGCATCTCAGCTTCTAGTTAACTCTCCGTTACTAATCGACGAGCAAATTGCAAGGCTTCTTCCATGTCCGGGAGTTGGGCGACCTCCGGAGTAATCTGCAGATAGCGAATGGTATTTGTCTTATCGACGACCATGACCGCTCTCGTCAAAATATGAGGACCGTCCAGGAAGAGGCCATGGGTTTTCCCAAACTCGCCTCCCCGGTAGTCGGATAGGAAGGTCACGTTGGCGATTTTCGCTTCCGCCGCAAACCGTTTTTGAGCGAAGGGCGTATCGACGCTCACGGTGATGAGTTCGACCATCTTATCGAGGCCTTTATTGCGCTCGCTCAGAAGATGCGTCTGTTGTTCGCAGACCGGGGTGTCGAGTGAAGGGACTACACTGATGATACGGACTTTTCCCGCCCCTTTGGTCTGCGCGATGTTCACGAGGGACAAGTCGTTCTGCGCGACGTTTACATCGCGGAGTGCGTCGCCAACTTTGACTCCGTTACCGGCGAGCGTCAACGGGTTGCCCTTGAAGAGGACTTTATTGCCTTCGCCCGCAACGGCAGTTCCATCCGCTACCGCGATATTCTTGTAGGAAAAGCCAGCGCCGGTTGATCCTCCCATCGTTTGACATCCGACAAGGCCTAGTGAAAGGCACAGTGTGGTGCCAATGAAACCAGCATATCTTGTCCGCATTGTAGGCTCCTTTCTGAAGATAACGAGTGGGGATCCCACTCGACCCCCCTGTTCAGGGTGACGGTTGAATATACGCGATCACCGATTGGTTGACCAGGTCCGGCCGTTCCCATTGCGGCATATGACCGGCCTTGGGAATTCTGACGAACGTGGATCCGCGAATTCGGTTGTGCAGTTCTTCACCCACAGCCAGGGGGAACACCCGGTCGTGTTCACCCCAGATGATCATGGTTGGGTGCGTGATACTGCTGATCCGTGGGGCGAAATCCGTTTCCCAGGAGGGGATGGCGTTTCTGGCGGCCAGAATGGGCTTGATGATGCCTGGGCGTCGGCGGTTTTGGTTAGATCGCTCAATGACGGCCGGTGTGAGGAGCGTGTGGTCGTGGACGATTTCTTTCAGGACGGAATCGGTGACCAGTCCGCCGAACAGCCAGTTGCCGAAGGAGACGAGCCAGGAAGGGGCTCGAGATTCCAGAGCTTGCCTGAACGACCGGCTGGTGAGTTTGGCCATGACCTGAGACGGGAGTCCGCTGATGAGCACGAGCTTGTCGACACGGGTGGGGTGGGTCAAGGTCATGCCGATGGCTAACCCCGCGCCCATGGAATTGCCGACGAGTGTAGCGTGAGGAATCTGCAGGGCGTCCATGAATCCGATACAGAAGTCCAACATCTGATCCGGCAGGTACTCAATGTCCGGTTTATCGGACAACCCAGAGCCGGGTAGGTCGAGTGTCAGGGTACGAAAATATTGAGACAAGGCATGTTGCTGATGCTCCCATTGCCACATCGATCCGCCAAAGCCGTGGAGAAGGATGACCGGAGGGCCTGTCCCGATATCCAGATAGGCGATCCGTTGTCCATGGACGAGCACGGTTTTGATCGGGATGCGCTCGATCGGGGTGCGTTCCAATGTTTCAAAAGAAGGCGGGATCTGTAAGGGGGGAGCACAAGCGGTCATGAGCGTCGATACTAGACAGAGGACGAGGGTCACCAGATACCGGAGTCTGTATGGGCGGAGAATCGAGCCGTTGATGGGATTACTCCAGTTGGATGACGGTTTCATCCGTTTTCACATTGTCGCCCTCGGCAGTCAAAATGGTGGCGACTTTCCCATCGATCGGCGCCGGCACCCGGCTTTCCATCTTCATCGCTTCGATGATTAACAGAGCATCGCCGGCCTTCACCTGATCGTCGATTGCCACCAGGATCTTCACGACGCGACCGGGCATGGGGGGAGCCACATCACCTGGTTTCGATGGTCGAGGACGTTTTGGTTTTCCTCCCGATTCCGTCTCCTGGGACTCCGGGACGCCGGCGAGCACTTCCTGGATCGGTTCGAGTGACACTTCTTCGAGCTTGTCGTTGACACGGATATAGTAGGGTTTGCGGCCGTCGGTCTTTCGACCGGAGCCTGAGACCTTCACATGATAGGTCTCGCCATGCACCGTCACATTGAATTCCACGGGAGCCAGGTGTAGTTCGTGAGCGGTGGCGGGCCCTTTCGCCGACCCCAATTCGAGCGGCTCCGGGATCAACTCGCCCTTCTCGCGGGCTTCAAAAAAATCTCGCGCGATGGCGGGAAAGAGCACGAACGACAGCTGGTCCTCGACGCTCTTGGCTGAATCGGGGAGTTCCTTTTTGGCGTCATCAAACTCGGGCTCAAGTCGATCAGCCGGTCTGGATTTGATCGAGGTTTCGTCGCCGGTCGCACGCGCCATCACATCGAGATCGACCTGTCCCGGCGCACGGCCATACAGCCCCAAAAAATAGTTCTTGGTTTCAGTAGTAATGACTTTGTACCGCTCTCCGGTCAGCACATTGAGTGTGGCTTGGGTGCCGACGATTTGGCTGGTCGGCGTGACGAGCGGGGGTTAGCCCATTTCTTTCCGCACACGCGGGACCTCGTCGAGCACCTCTTTCATCCGGTCCAAGGCATTCTGCTCCGTCAACTGGGCAGCCAAGTTCGACAGCATGCCTCCGGGAATCTGCGACATGAGGATTCCTGCATCGACGCCGGTAAAGTCGCTTTCGAACTGGCGGTACTTGCGGCGAACCATTCGAAAGTGTTCGGTGATCGGCTGGAAGGATACGAGTTCCAGCCCCGTATCGTAGGGAGTATTCTGGAGCGACGCGACCAGCGTTTCGGTCGCTGGGTGGGAGGTTCCTCCTGCCAGCGGAGAGATGGAGGTATCGAGCATGTCGAGGCCTCCGAGGATCGCCATCAACGAGGCCATCGAGGCCATACCGGAAGTGCAATGCGAGTGGAGATGCAGCGGGACCTTGACCGCGGCCTTCAGCCGACGCACCAGATGGTAGGCGTCGAGCGGCGCCAGGAGTCCGGCCATATCTTTGATACAAATCGTATCCACCCCTAGATCTTCCAACTTTCTGGCCAGATCCACAAACCGGTCGAGGCTATGGACTGGGCTGACGGTATAGGAGATGGCGGCTTCAGCATGTTTGCCGCAGGCTTTCACTTCGCTCACGGCCCGATCGAGATTCCGCACGTCGTTGAGGGCGTCGAAAATGCGGAAGACATCGATGCCGTTGGTGGCCGACCGTTCGATGAATCGCTCCACCACATCATCGGCGTAATGGCGATAGCCGACGAGATTTTGTCCTCGCAGCAGCATTTGGAGCTTGGTGTTGGGCATCGCGGCCCGGAGCGCGCGGAGTCGTTCCCAGGGATCTTCCTTCAAGAAGCGCAAGCAGGTATCGAAGGTGGCTCCGCCCCACACCTCCAGCGACCAATAGCCGATGGCGTCGAGTTTCTGCGCAATCGGCAGCATGTCTTCCGTACGCATGCGCGTGGCGAGCAACGATTGATGACCGTCTCGCAGCGCCACATCCGTAATCAGCACCGGTTTGCCGGCAGCCGGTTGAATCGTCAACTCACTGGGGCGTGATTTGGCGCTTTTTGAAGTCTTCACTGTTGGAGCGGACGGTTTGGTCTTGTTGGCCTGTTTTTTTGCTGCTGGTCGTCGTTTCACCATGTCGTCTCGTGATCTCTTGGGGGAATAGTGTGTTGTTGGTCCGATTACAGTCCTTCGTAGGCGGCAATCGCGGCGGACAGCGCGAGAACCAGATCTTCCGGCTGCTCAAACTCATGGTACGAGTACAACTCAGGATGGGTATCCAGATAGGACGTGTCGAATCGCCCGGCGATAAAGTCCGGTTCCTGCATGATCGCCTCCATGAAGGGGATCGTCGTTTTCACTCCACGGAGCACGTATTCTTCGAGGGAACGTCTCATGCGGCTCACGGTCTCTTCCCAGGTTCGTCCTCGAACCGTCAACTTGGCCAGTAGGGCGTCATAGTAAGGCGGTACGGTGTAATCCTTGTACACCGCTCCGTCGATACGAACGCCGATTCCACCAGGAGAGAGATACGCCGTCACAGTGCCCGTACAGGGCAGAAAATTATTTTTCGGGTCTTCCGCATTGATCCGGCATTGGATCGCGTGACCTTGGAGCGTCACGTCCTTTTGCTCAATATCGAGTGGAATTCCCGCAGCAATCGAAATCTGATGACGAACGATATCGATCGCCGTGATCTGTTCCGTGACCGTGTGCTCGACCTGCAGGCGTGTGTTCATCTCGATGAAGTAGAATTGACCTTCCTGATCGAGGAGAAACTCCACCGTTCCCGCGTTGTCGTAATTCACCGCCCGCGCGATGGCGATGGCGGCTTCACCCATCGTCGTCCGTAACGTCGGTGTCAGGATCAACGACGGGGCGATCTCGATCAGTTTTTGGTGCCGCCGTTGGACGGAGCAATCGCGTTCCCCAAGGTGGATAATATTGCCGTGGCGGTCCCCCAATATTTGAAACTCGATATGGTGAGGCCGTTCGATATATTTTTCGATGAAGACGCTGCCGTCACCGAAGGAGGCCTGAGCCTCGCGCGCCGCGACGTCCATGTTCTCGCGCAGCTCATCATCGGACCGGACCACGCGAAGCCCGCGACCGCCGCCGCCGGCGCTCGCCTTGATCATGACCGGGTACCCTGCTTGTTTTGCGAAGGCCAGGGCTTCTTTGGCAGTGGTAATTGCCCCATCGGTGCCGGGCACAATCGGCACGCCTACCGATTCGGCAAGTTCCCGCGCCTTGACCTTGCTGCCCATCAGCGTAATAGCATGGGTAGACGGGCCGATGAACGTGATACCGGACGCCTGGCAGAGCTCAGCGAACTCCGCATTTTCAGACAGAAACCCGTACCCAGGATGGACGGCATCGGCGCCGATCCGTTGGGCCAGATCGACGATCTGCTTACTATCCAAGAACCCCTTCACCGGACCTGGGCCGACCAGATAGGATTCGTCCGCCTTCTTGACGTAAATCCCGGTCGAATCTGCTTCGGAATAGATGGCAGCGGTGGCAATGTTCAATTCGCGGCAGGCGCGGATGATCCGCATGGCAATTTCACCGCGATTGGCGATTAAGATTTTCTTGAACATGCCTGCGCCTGTCAGCTGTCGCGTGGAAAAGAATGAGTATAGAAAGACGAGTTCGTAAGCTAGCATAGGATTGAGAAGCCTGTCGAGAGACGCAGTTACAAAGAGTTAGTCTGAGTCATTCAGGCGAAGGGTTGATCGGTGTAGTCGTCGATAATTTAGTCGCCTGCTCCGTCCCTGTCGTGTAGAATTCCCCTGTTTCCGGCATCCGATATGCTGGGAGC
>SWDO01000015.1:164792-187028 GCA_005116895.1 Nitrospira sp.
GTTCAACCGAGGTGCCGAAAACCAGGCCTTCTTAGTCGAAGCGATCAGCGGGATCCAAACTGTGAAAGCCATGGCGGTCGAACCTCCGCTTGTGCGGAAGTGGGATGAACAGCTGGCCGGCTATGTCCGATCGAGTTTTCGAGCCACAAGCTTGATGATGGTGGCCGGCCAATCGGCTGCTTGTGTCCAAAAGGTGACCACTGTCGCCGTCTTGTGGGTCGGTGCCTATTGTGTGATCGAAGGCGATCTCAGTATCGGGCAGTTGATCGCGTTCAATATGCTGTCAGCGCAGGTAACCGGACCCCTCTTAAGACTGGTCAATCTCTGGCAGGAATTTCAGCAAGTCGGTATTTCCGTCCAGCGGTTGGGTGATGTGCTCAATACGCAGCCGGAGCCTTCGTACAATCCGAATCGGACGACGCTTCCCCACGTGACGGGTCATGTGCGGTTCGATGAGGTCACCTTTCGCTATCGGCCTGACGGTCCGGAGATCCTTCGTAAGGTGTCGTTTGCTGTCACGCCCGGGCAAGTGATCGGTATTGTCGGGCGATCTGGATCTGGGAAAAGCACGATTGCGAAATTGTTGCAACGTCTCTATGTGCCGGAACGGGGGCGTATGTTGGTCGACGGCGTGGATTTGGCGCAGGTCGATCCTGCCTGGCTCCGCAGGCAAGTGGGAGTCGTGCTGCAGGAAAATTTTCTGTTCAACGGCTCGGTGCGGAGCAATATTGCGTTGACGGATCCAGGGTTGGGGATGGAACAGGTGATCCAGGCCGCGAAATTAGCCGGTGCCCATGAGTTCATCCTGGAATTGGGGGATGGGTATGACACCGTGATTGGAGAGCACGGATGTACGTTGTCAGGCGGGCAGCGTCAGCGAATCGCCATCGCACGGGCCTTGATCGCGAGTCCTCGCATTCTGATCTTTGATGAGGCGACCAGTGCGCTGGACTACGAGTCCGAAGCGGTGATTCAGCAGAATATGGCGCAGATCAGCCAGGGGCGTACGGTCTTCATCATTGCGCATCGGCTGAGTACGGTACGGCCTGCCCATCGTATCTATGTCGTCGAAAAGGGAGAGATTGTCGAGCAGGGGTCGCATGACGAGCTGCTTCGTATCGAAGGGTTTTACGCGCGGCTGCATGCACATCAAGATGGCGCGACGGTGGTGAAAGGTGGAGTGGAAGGCATCTGATGATCTCTTGATCTGATGATTGGTCGGAAATTCAACAGATCGTCAGATCAACAAATTCTGAAATGAATTTGCGGATGATGTACTGAGGTTGCATGGCATTCAGTGCGCTTTCTCGACATTGGACAGTTTGGAAGGCGGCGTGGCAGGCTGAATCAAGCCAGTCGACCGGCGCTTCTGCTCATGGCGGGTGTGCCACAGAGTTTCTACCGGCGGTGTTGGAAATCCAGCAGGCACCGCCCTCGCCGATCGGCCGAGCGCTTCTCTGGACCATCTTGGCGGCCTTCACGACCGGAACGCTGTGGACTACGTTCGGCAGGATCGATATCGTGGCGACGGCACAGGGCAAGATCATCCCCAGCGGGTACTCGAAGATCGTCCAACCCTACGAAACAGGAGTCATTGCCTCAATTCATGTGCAGGATGGACAGGCGGTCAAACAAGGCGATGTGCTGATCGATCTCGATTCGACCCTCAATCGCGCCGACCGTGACCGGGCATTCAATGAATATCGAGCGGCGAAAGTGGAAGCGGCGAGATTGCGGGCTCTGGTCAAGGGGCAGTCCACATTTGAGGCCCCTCCAGATTCAGAGAGAGCCTCTGTCTTATTGCAACAACAGTTGCTGCGTGACCAGTTCGCCGAATACCAGGCCAAGATGGCGGCGGCTCAACATCTGGTTGCTCAACGGCAGGCTGCCGTCGAGCAGACGCACGAGAATATTCTCCGTTTGGAAGCCACGGTGCCGATGGAGACGGAACGCGCCGAGGCCTATCGGAAGATGCTGGAGCATGAAGCGGTTACGAAGATGGACTTTCTCCAGGCCGAAGGGCAGCGCATTGACAAGGCGCAAGAGTTAGCCGGGCAAAAGAGGAAGCTCCAACAAGATCAGGCGGCGCTCGCCGAGGCGGAGAAGCATCATCGGGCCATGCGGTCTGAATTTCAGCAGAGCAAACAGGCGGAACTATCGGCGCTCGAAACCAAGGCGCTCTCGCTCGCGCAAGAAGTCACGAAGGCTGGACAAAAGGCTGGTTTGCAGAGGCTTGTCGCGCCTATCAACGGCGTGGTGCAACAGCTAGCGGTGCATACCGTTGGCGGTGTGGTGACCCCAGCCCAGCAGCTGCTCCTCGTCGTGTCGCAAGACCATCCGGTCGAGGTCGAAGCACAGGTCGAAAACAAGGATGTGGGCTTTGTGAAGGAAGGGCAGCCAGTCGAGATGAAGGTCGAAACGTTTCCATTCACGTTGTATGGCACGATTCCCGGCTCTGTGCTGACCGTCTCCGACGATGCCGTTCCTATCGAAAAAATCGGGCTGGTGTACCTAACGAAAGTCAGGATGGATCGGTCAACGATGCAGGTCGAAGGCAAACAGGTGAATCTTTCGCCTGGGATGGCTGTGACTGTTGAGATCAAGACTGGGCAGCGCCGCATCATCGAGTATCTGCTAAGTCCCTTGCTCAAGTCGATGAAGGAAAGCCTGAGGGAACGGTGATCGGATGGTGAAATCATCTACCCCTCTTGGGCTTTGTCTGCTGGCTGTCGGAGTCCTTGCTGCGGACTTGGTATGGGCTGATGCTTCAACCGGTGAATCGAGTGGTGGCCTGTCTCAACCTTTTCCGCAACAGCCACTTCAGCTCACGTTGAAAGGGGCGTTAGCCGCAGCCGTTGATAATAATCCTGACGTCCTGTTGTACAAAGAACGAATTCAGGAAGCCAAGGGTCAGGTGCGAACCCAGTTGGGAGCCATGCTGCCCAATGTATCCGCCAATGCACGACAGACCAGGCAGACACAATTTCTCGGGACCATCGGGCTCTCGCCGGTGCGTACCGACCCCTTCAGCATTTTTGATACGCGGGTCACCGCCACGCAGAATCTGTTTAGCCTCAGCCTCATTCAGCGGTGGCGGGCCTCACGGGAATCACTCCAGATGACTGAGCAGGAAGCGGAAGCCAAGAAATTGGACACGATGGCCAGTGTGGCGCTTACCTATATGGAAGGGTTGAAAGCCACCGCCATGATCAAGATGCACGAGGCGAATCAGCAGGTCATGAACGAATTGCTCAGCACTGTCAGGCAGCGGCAACGTGGAGGGCTGGCCACAGGGTTGGAGATCGCACGGCTGGAAGCGCAACTGGCTGCGGAGCGGCAACAGGGATCATCTGCCCGGTATGACCTTGAACATACCACACTGAGTCTCGTCAATTTGCTCGCATTGCCCACGGACAC
Organism: Nitrospira sp.; assembly: GCA_005116895.1. Classification (GTDB taxonomy): domain Bacteria; phylum Nitrospirota; class Nitrospiria; order Nitrospirales; family Nitrospiraceae; genus Nitrospira_D. Next base: position 168,210 of record SWDO01000015.1, read on the forward strand.
TGCTCTCGTTCTGACCGATGAATGGCTGACAGAGATGTCGGATGTTTCGACGCCGCAGGGGGCGGTGGAGGCTGCATTGAGCCAACGGCCGGAGGTGCAGGCACAGCACACCCGTGTGAAAGCATTGGAGCTGACCTATGCTGCCATCAGTGGTGAGCGGTTGCCGTCGCTGGTGGCTCAGGGAGAGTATGGGCTCATCGGCAATCGTTGGAGCAACACGCTCGACACCTACAATATGGCCTTGATTCTCCAGATCCCGATCTTTGACGGAGCCCAGCGTGAGGGCCGTATCGCCCAAGCCAGAAGCCAGTGGCAGCAAGAATCGTTACGCATGAGATCGGTGTTCAACCACATCAAGATGGAAGTACACGATGCGCTCGCCTCACTGGCGGCGGCCAAGGAGCAAGTTGGCATTGCGCAGGTTGGATTACAGATGGCGTCCAAAGAACTTGAGCTTGCGCGGGAACGGTATGCCGTCCTGACCTCCACCAGCCACTTTGAACTCACCAATGGGCTTTCGTCAGTAGCCCGTGCCAGAGAAAACCTCGTCACCGCACTCTTTCAGCTCAACGCCGCTCGGGTCAATCTCGCCCGTGCAACCGGCAGTCTCCATACACTGAGTTAGAAGTTGTTTGAAGCGTGAGTCAGCATTGACCTGCCGCTGCTCAGTCCATGTGGTTCCGCCAGTGTGGCGACACCTGTAGCATTGATTTCCACGCCGATCCCATTAACGGGTTCAGAGTCTGCATTGCCTTGACTTGATCCAGTCCTTCACTCACACTCCCGATATGTACGATCAGTCTGAAAGCGACCTCTTGCGGATGTTGGCCGATCGGGCAGGGATTGGTGCCGACTATTACGACATCGCTGGCATACACCATGTGACGACGGATGAGACGCGACGGGCCATTCTTCTTGCCATGAATTTGCGAGTTTCGAATCGTGAGGAGCTCATTGCGGAGTTAGAGGCGTGGGATAACCGGTGGTGGCTTAGAGGCTGTGAACCCGTTCATGTGCTTCGGTTAGGACGAGATGCAGGGGCCTGGTCGTTGTATGTGCCGTGCGCGAGTTCGGACGATTCTGCGCTTTCCGTCAAATGGGCACTCTGCGCGGAGAACGGAGCCACGCACTGTGAGCGAGCGGAGGGGCCTGGTCTCAAAGTTGAAGAGACCCGCACGATTCAGGGACGCCGATTTGTTCGTATCGCGTTGGCATGTCCGCAAGACCTGCCGCTTGGCTATTACTCAGTCACCGCTCATGCAACAGGAGGCGATACGAATACGGAAGCCATGTTCCGTCTCATCGTCGCGCCGGATCGTTGTTACATTCCTGATGAGCTCCAGCAGGGTGTGCGGTGGTGGGGCGTTGCGTTGCAGCTCTACTCATTGCGGAGTCATCACAATTGGGGGGTCGGTGATTTTCGAGATCTGGGTGCCGTCATCGAATGGGCAGGAAAACGTCTGGGCGCTGCGGTGATTGGGTTGAACCCGCTCCACGCGCTTAAGAATGCCAAGCCCTATCACATGAGTCCCTATTCACCCACTAGCCGCCTATTTTTGAACGACTTATACATCGATGTGACCCAGGTTCCAGAGTGCTGGACGGGCCCGGATGTGCAACGCCGGCTTGCCGATCCCTCAGTCCGCTCGAGGATCGACGCGGCTCGTCGATGCGAGTTCGTGGATTATGACGCGGTGAGGGTGGTGAAACGCGAGGTGCTCGAACTGTGCTATCAGGTATTTTTGAGGGACAATTTCGAAGGGGTCGAACCGGAGTTGAAGCCAATGACGGATCGGGGGAGAGACTTCCAGCACTTCACGGAGCGGGAAGGTAAATCCCTAGCGTACTATGCAGTGTTTCAAGCTCTGGAGGAAGAACGACAGTCCGCCCAACAGGCTTCAGCTGTCTGGGAGGAGTGGCCGGAATCCTATCGAACTCCAACGTCGGAGGCCGTTGAGGAATTTCGGCGTCAGCAGATGTCGCGGGTACGATTCTTCCAATATTTGCAATGGCTGGCTGCGGACCAGTTGCTTGCGGTGGTGAAGAAGACGCACGAGGCCGGCATGCCGATCGGCTTGTACCATGACTTTGCCTTGGGAAGCGATCGCTATGGCGCCGACGGGTGGCTGAATCAAGAGGTCCTGGCGTTTCAGGCCGACTGCGGTGCGCCTCCTGATGCATTTGCCCCTGAGGGACAGAATTGGGGATTTTCCCCACTTGATCCATTGCGTCTGCGCGCAAGCGGCTACCAGTACTTTATCCGATTACTCCGTAATAACCTCCGCTATGGGGGGGCGATACGGATCGATCATGTCATGGCGCTCTTTCGACTGTTTTGGATTCCCCGTGGTCTTCCACCGGCGATGGGGACCTACGTGCATTATCGGGATGACGAACTTCTGGCGATTTTGGCGTTGGAGAGTGTGCGGGCGAAGGCGCTGGTGATCGGTGAAGATCTGGGCACCGTTCCCGATTGGGTGCGCGACCGACTTGGACCAGCCGGCGTCTTATCGTACCGAGTCTTCTATTTTGAGCGAGAATACTGGGGAGGGTGGAAGCCCCCGACTCAGTATCCTGCTCAAGCACTCGCCGTCGTCACAACCCATGATCTTCCAACGTTGGTGGGGTATTGGGAAGGGGTGGATATCGACACCCGATCCACACTCGGCCTCTTTCCTTCAGAGGACGCGCAGAACGCGATGTGGGCGGAACGGCATCGAGAAAAGGCAGGGATTCTCACGGCCTTGAAGTCTCAAGGACTCCTACCGGTTGGTGTATCGGAGGATCCTGCTCAGGTGCCGATCATGACGACTGAGTTAATGGAATGTATTCATCAGTATTTGGCCCGTACCCCTGCCTGGATGGTCTTGGCCAATATCGATGATGTTATCGGTAGCCGTGTCCAGGCCAATCTTCCGGGGACGGTAGACCAGCACCCAAATTGGTGTCGGAAGTTGAGTCTGCCGGTGGAGGAGTTGACCCAAGATTCACGATTTGAACGACTTGCGGCTCTGTTGCGTTTGACCCGCCCTCTTGTGTAAGTACTTCCGTGAAGAAATCCCTACGTTCTCGATTCAGCGGCTATGATTCTCGGCCAGGCGGAGCGAATCGATGATTGCCATGACGCATCGTGACCGTCTCGTGCTGGCCATCGCGGCTGCCTGCTTCCTCATCATCTTGGTCATTGAAGAATTCGCCCCGGCCAACGTTGTCGGTGCGTATGGGTATGTGTTGCCGATCTTGTTGGTGACCACCCTTCGGAATCGAACGATCATGTTGGTGACGGTGCTGGCCTGTGTCATGGCGACCTATTCAGGTCTGCTCCAACCGACGAAGCCTGGCCGTTTTCAAGCTGCGGTCATCAATCGAAGCGTCGTCGTCGGCGTTCTGCTGTCGGTAGCGTACCTGGGTGTGAGCTGGGAAGAGCGGAAGGCGCGAGAAGAGGCGGCGAGGGCAGCGCTGGCTCGAGAAACTGAGAATCTACTCAAAGCCAACACGCAGCTGGTCCAGGCGAAAGATCAGCTGAACCGGTCGGAACGGTTGGCGGCGGTGGGACAGCTCGTGGCCTCCGTGGCGCACGAGGTGGGCACACCGCTGCACTCAATCGCATGGCATGTCCAGGCTCTGGCTGAGGAGCCTGGTGCGACGCCGGAGATGAGGACGCGGGTGGCCATTATCGATGATCAGCTCACGCGAGTCGTTCGAATTATTCAGGATCTACTGTCCTCTACCAGGCCGCGCCAGCCTGAGCCGCAATGGCTTCCTGTGGAGGAAGTAGTTGGCCCCTCAGCGGTCCTGATGGAACCGGCCTTCCATGAGAAGGGGATCGCTCTGGCGGTCGACATTCCCAAAGACCTTCCGCTAGTGTGGGCGGACAAAGAAAAAATCCATCAAGTATTGGTCAATGTCCTGGCCAATGCGCTTGCAGCAACCCCCGCCCAGGGGAAAGTCACCGTCATGGCAGGCAGTCGAGAGGCATCGTCAGCCGAACTGGAGCGAGGTCGACTGGTCGCAGAGGGCATGTCGCCGGTAGTGATTTCAATCGAGGTGCAGGACACAGGGTGTGGGATGCCGGAGGAAGACGCACAAAAAGCCTTTGAACCGTTTTTTACGACGAAGGCGGTTGGCAAGGGGACCGGCTTGGGGCTATTCTTGAGCCGCGAATCGGTGGTGGCTCATGGTGGCAGCTTGACGCTGACGAGTGAGATTGGGCGTGGCACGACTGTGACGATGACGTTGCCGGCGATGCGAAGCGAACCTATTCAGAGGAAAGAGGAGGCGTGATGCAACCAGCGACGATTTTGGTGGCCGACGACGATGCGGTTGCACGTGAGCTGCTGGCGGAAGCCCTCAGAAAGGAAGGCTATCACGTCGAGGCGTTTGCCGGTGGAGAAGCGGTGATTGCGCGTGGACGCCAGGGACGGGTTGATTTGGTGCTGACGGACATCCGCATGGGGGCGGTGGATGGGCTCACTGTCTTGCGGGAGTTTAAGCGAGTGAGTCCGAATACGGCCGTGGTGGTACTGACTGCGTTCGGCTCTCTGGAGGGCGCGATCGAAGCGATCAAGCAAGGGGCGTACGATTATTTGGCAAAGCCGTTTAAGAAAGAGGACATCAAGCTGGTGGTCAAACGGGGGTTGGATCACTGTCGATTGCTTCAAGAGAATGCGCGGTTCCGAGAGGAGTTGAAGAGCAAAGACGCGTGGTCTCCGCTCGTCGGGAGCAGCACGGCGATGTTGGAGGTGTATAAGTTGGTCGCGCGCGTGGCGGAGAGCAAAAGCACGGTCCTGCTCCAGGGGGAAAGCGGAACCGGCAAAGAGCTCATTGCTCGGGCTATTCATACGAACGGCCCCCGCCGGGACAAGCCGTTCATCCCAGTCAACTGCGGTGCGTTGCCCGATACCTTACTGGAATCGGAAATGTTCGGATATGAGAAAGGAGCCTTCACGGGGGCAGTTGGGACCAAGATCGGGCTCTTTGAATCAGCCACTGGAGGGACGCTGTTTCTCGACGAGATCGGTGAGCTCGGACAGGCATTACAAGTGAAGTTATTACGGGTCATGCAGGATCAGGAAGTCCGCCGAGTCGGGAGCACAACTTCCACTAGAGTTGATGTCCGGATCATCGCGGCAACCAATCGAGATCTTGAGCAACTGGTGAAGGAGGGAAAGTTTCGGGACGATCTTTTCTACAGGCTGAAAGTTGTTCCGATCACGTTGCCGTCATTGGTTGACCGACGGGAAGACATTCCGATGCTGGTGCATCACTTCTTACAAAAGTGCGCGGCAGGGACGGAACACGCGGTTCGAGGAGTCCTGCCGGAAACAATGGCGCTCTTGTCCCAATATCGATGGCCAGGCAATGTTCGAGAGCTTGAAAATGCGATTGAACGCGCCGTGTCGCTCAGCCACGGGCCTCTCCTAACGCCTGAAGATTTACCCGAGGTGATTCGCCAGCATGCAACCAATGATGCTGACGCGCGACTTTCACAAGTCGATCAGCTTGATGAGGCGTCTCTGACCCTAGAGGAAGTGGAAAAGCGGCATTTGACTCGCGTACTCAAGGAAACGAAGGGCAATAAGGTGAAAGCGGCAAAGATCCTTGGGATCGATAGACGAACGCTCTACCGTATGGCAGAGCGTTTCGGCCTAGATCTTGGAGAAGAGAATGAAGGTGCGGAAAAAGAGACTGTCTAAGGTTTCGATCCGTAAAACGTCTCGGTTGTGTATGTGGTCTGTACGATCTTCAACTCGTTCTTGATCAAACGGAGCTTATTTTCAGCACTTTGAGGAACTTGGGGTGCGGTGGGTTCCCATCCTTGAAACATTGTTTGCTTGCCTTCCGACGAGACTTGTAACCGGAGACGGGAGCTCTGGTCAGTTTCCGCCGTCACAGCCGCTTGGGCACGGCTCCTGACCACACCGAACCGTCCTCTCACGAGCCAATCCCAGATACTGGACTGCTCATCCCTGTAGCCTGTCTGAAGCTGGGCGCCATCCTTCCAATCCACCTCGTAGTTGTCATCGGCTAAAACTTTAGTCACAGCCGCTTTCACACGGTCTGCCGATGCAGGCAATGTGACTTCAACGACTTCTGGTGCTAAGGGGGTTTGTGGAGGAACGCTGGAACAACCAAAGGCGAAAACGGTAAGAGCGACGATGGCGAGACAGTCCTTTCGGATCATTTTGTTCTGGCCTCCTTCAGCCGGTATACGAGGTGAGTATCGGTCTGTGTCACTCCTTCGATACGATGTATGCGACTCAAGACCAGTTGGGTCAACGCATCTTGGTCCACTATGTCGGCTATTGCAATGATATCTGGCTTACCCCAACAGGGATCAATCGTTTTTATCTCTTTAATTTCCCCCAGCGCTTTCACGACAGCAGCTGTCTGTCCAGGGAGAACATTGATGAGCACGTACGCCCGGTCAGACATCCCTTGATCTCCCGGAGACGGACCATGAATGGTATAAGGAATGGCCCCGGGAGTGGGCTGCGTTATAGCAAAGTCATTGTGCCCTGTCAACCCGGGCTTGGCCTTCATGGTCTTGGATGATGATGCGATGGAAGGAATCCTCTTTAAATTTGATTTAGTCATGGTCTCACTTTGGCGCAACCAGCACTTCGACCCGGCAGTGCTCGCTCACGCTCGTTAGGGTGGTTTCCAGCCGCTTCGGGCTCCCGATGCGGCCTTCCGGATCGTACATGAAACAAAACACGGTCGCGCATCGCCCTTGCGCTCGATAGTAGGCGGAGTCCGCCGCGACCTGATCGGCAAGTTCCTTCGTGGTCACTCCTGGTCCGGTCTTCTTCGCCACGATTGCGATCTGATCTCGATTCACCAGGAGCGTCGTTCTTGGTGCGCCTCCTGTGTAGGGTGGCGTCCATTCATCGGTCGCGACCTCGTCGAACTCCACCTTCAACAATGCGCACAAGAGGTCCTGGAGGTCATGGTCGTCATCGACCTCAAGTGTCGGACGATAGTCTTTCCGAAGTCGGAGCTGGCGGGCTACGGAGTGGAAGCGCAGACAGACTTTTCTGATGAGATTGAGTGGATTTTGGTCGGGTGTGGACTCAATCACCCGCGCGATACTCAAGCCGATTGCTGGTTCGCCTGATGGTGGGCCTTGCGGAGTCTGGACCATACTCGGAGGCATGGTGGGGGGCATCGGCGGGTTATGTGACTCAGGGGTTGGGGGATGGATGTCAGGTTGCGTCGGTATTGGAAAATGGATCGGAGCTGCCACGGTCGATGGGGACGCTTGCGTGACTTCTATCGGCCTCTCAATCGCTGATGGCGTGGGCTGAGCTGCGGGTGTGGGAGGAGGGGAAGGGATGGGGGTAGCGACCGAGAGAGGATGTGGTTGGGGTGCTACAGATATGGGAGACGGGGTCGGTGTTGGAGATGGCGTAGGACTCGGAGTCACGGTCGGTACTGGAATCGGGGTCGGCGCAGACGCAAGGATCGCAGGCTCCGGCATGGGCGGTTGTGTTTGAGTCGTGGGGAGCAGGGGAGCCATTGACGCTTCCAGATTTGTGGTAATGGCCTCAGCGACAGTCATCGTCGAGGGTGTCTGTTCCGTCACGCTGGTTGGGGGTGTAAACGGGACCAGTACCATATGGGCTGTATTGCTGATGCTTGCCTCGGGTGATGGCTCTGGTTTTGGTGGGGGCTTGAGTCCTTGAAGTTCCAGCTTCCGGTCCTCCAAGGTGTGTATGAGGCCCTTAATGACAGCAAGACTCTGGGCCACCTCGGCCTTGTCCGCCGTACGGAGTTTGAAGTTTCGATAGGTTTGAAACTCCTGGGATCGCTCGCCGAACGAGTGACGCAGGCACTCGCGAAACTGCAGCTCGGCTTTGCTTTGCGCAGCATCACGATACGGAAAGCCTTCTTGACTGAGGTCATTGATCGCTGCCAGCACTTCCTGGAGCTTGGCGATTCCGAGTGTGGCCTCTTCGATCGGAGCGGTTTTTGATCGGGGCCGCTGATGTTCTGCTGCGCGTGCTCGTGCCATGGTTGTGTGAAAAAAGTCTAACTGAGGGGGGAGGACCTGACAAGAAAACAACAAATTTTGACGGGGGGATGTGCCGTGACGTCCAGCGCAGGCCAAGTCGGCCACTGCACGTCTTTGGACGGTGCAGCAGCAGATCACTCATAGTAGAGTGACCAAGCTGTGAGTGCGACCGTAACATGCATCAGAAACTGTTTGCCGGAAAACGGCTTACCGAATGAACCGACCTCGTGTGATCGTGATGTCTTGCGCCGCAGACTGCTGAGCGTGTGACTAGTTTCAACACGCGATACTAGCTGACGGCTGACTCCGTCTGACTCTCTATCGGCGTGTGGTGGAGCAAAGAGTGAGGATGGAAGGGCAGAGCGGAAGATGGTGCTGCTATATCTGAGCATTTGAGCATTCCGGAAGAATGAAGAGGTAGGGTATTGAACCGAGACGCGACGCGAGGGGCAAGTCGAGAAGGAGATAGCTGGCTCGCAAGGAAGCGAATTATGGAAGGGGCGGAGTCAAGGCGCAGGGCGAGGCTTTGGCTTGCCATCATGCGGTGAGGGCTTGAGCGTGATTCCTTCCACGATGAGTTTTGAAAAGTATGTGGATTCAACCAGCACGGGTGGTGTTGACTCTATTGAAGTCGGTACGGAAGTGGGTGTCTCGGTGCCCAGAGTACGAACTGAGTCTGTGTGTTTGCCTACGGTCAACGAGAGGAGGAGTCCGCCGAGCATTCCCCACGTCAGGACTCCGAATACGATAAGAATAAACAAGGCCGGAATTGCAGCGATGGCCCACTTCACCATGAAAATGACCATCGAGAAGAACGGCATACGAATGTCTGTCACTACTACGGCTTGCTTGTTCGTGTCGTCTACCATCATTGCACCTCCATTGTGTCGCCAAGCTAGGCCGACCATGGGGAGGTGTCAAGGCTATGGCAACCAGCAATGAGGCGTGTAGCTTCGCACCAGCTTTGAATTTCTGAAGAAGGCTACGCCTATTCGGTTTGCGCCATCGGGACAAAGGGGGGAGAGGCTTGCGCTTCGTTCGACGGGGCGAAGTTCTAGCGGACCCAGTTGTGCGATTTGATGGAAATATTGAAAAATACTTACGCCGCCTTGCGGCTGTCGGCCAGTGCAAAGAGTTTATCAGTGACTTCGATATTTTCTTTGATCTTCTGAGCGAGGGCTGTGCCTTTTTCACTGAGCTGTAGCTTGACGATCTTCCTATTCGCATTGACCTGTGGTTTGCGTATCCATCCATTTCTCTGGAAAATTTGAACGGTCTTGACCGCTGAGAGGTTCTGAATACAGAGCGCCGAAGCGATTTCAATCACCTGGCACTGAGGGTGCCGGTCAAGATAGAGCAACATTCCTGCTTGGATAGGAGAGACGCCAAGAGGTTGCAAGCGGTGACCGAAAAAGCCCTGAAGACGGAGCACAGTTTCTAGTGTCGAAGGCCTGCTTGTCTTGCCTTGAAACGGAGCCATAGGGAGAAGTATAGCTTAAGATGGTAGAAGCGAAAGGAATAAAAACGACTATGTTTCACCCCAATCAAGTAGTTTCCTGAAAAGTAGGTGAAAATTGGTGCCCCCGATACGAATTGAACGTACGACCCACGGTTTAGGAAACCGTTGCTCTATCCAACTGAGCTACGGGGGCATATCAGAACTGTAGCGCACTGACGGAAAGATTGGAAGGGGCGCGACAACCATTTTTGGAGCGATTCCCTACCCACAGCATCCGCCGGCGAACACTTGTCGTTGGCAGTGGGCATTCCTCCAAGCTGGGCAGAGTTGAGCTGTGGGGCGGGTAAAGCCGTCGATCGATTCCATTAAACGCTAAACCGTTTCAGTGGGAAGCTTTCGGCCATCCGGGGGCCTCTTTCAGCCATGGGCAATAACCGTCGGGTCATTGCCTGGGAGAACCTAAGAGCCTATGAGATCCTGTCGATAGGTGTGTACATAGAATCAGACGGCGGTCCTCTCGAACTGATCGGTTTTGTCGCGGTGCGCACTTCCTGATCGTCTCATTCTCCGATCCTTGAAGGGCGGCTCCATAATGTTTGTCGTTCTGCGGTACTGCCGCGTGTTCCGATCCATTTTGAGCAACCCACAGACGCGTCGCTGACTCCGCCCGAAGCGCTCGGCCATCCACTAGGCCGCAGTTTGTTTTGCTTTGGGCGGTGCCTGTGTTTTTCGGAGATCGCCTTTCGCGCCTGAATGTCAAAGGCTTGCTCTACCACGATTTGCTTCAATCGCCGGTTTTTGTCTTCCAGCTGGCGGAGCTCCTTCACAGGATGGACTTCAATCTCAGCATACTTCGCCAGGACCTTATAAAAAGTGGCATCTGAGATGCCCTGCTTGCGGTAGCGCTCTTAGACCACCCATGCCCGCCTGGGTATTCTTGAGCACTGTAATGACTTGTTCCTCCCTGTGCCATGGCCCCTTTTCTGTGGGGTCGATCTCAACACAGGTGAACTTCCAAGCCAATGCTCTATCTTTCAGGGGGAAGGTCACACGGCCCTTCCCGGTGGTGTTTTTAAATAAAATTTCTCAAGCTATTGATTGTATGGATATCTTTATTCTTTTTTCAAGGGAAGGTTCATGCTAGTATCCAGTTGCTGCTTTCTTTCCGCCATGGAGTCTCTCCCGGCGCTAAGGAACGAGGGGGAGGTGATGTGGCCATCACCTCCCCTTTCTTTTGCCATATCCTTCATCTCATCATGATGTGCATGTCGTCTGCGTAACCGGTTGTATCCGTACATCTTCACTGATTCCATCTCGATGGAGGGCCTGTCAGTGCAGGGGGGCTCTCGTCGGTGACGTGGGCTCTCTCGGGTGCAAGTCTGTTGGAAGCCTTGCCGAGGAAGTGTTCGATCGGACAACTACTCGTGTGATGTGATGTGGGTAGAGGAAGATCGAGGACACGGGCAGGGTGAGGAGGCGACGTGGCCGACGCCTCCTCACGGTGCAACTACTTCTTCTTCTTGGCCGGGGCCTTCTTTGCAGGCTTCTTCGCTGCTTTCTTCGTTGCCATGAGTACTCCACCTCCCTTCGATTTCAAAAATGGTGATTGTGTATGTCTGGTATAGCAGAGTTTGTGCGATCAGTAAAATCCTCTTCTACCCAAACTTGGTCCGGTCGGTGGAAAGAGGGGGGCAACCCTGGTTCTATGCATTCTGCTTTCTAGAGATTCAGGATGTGAATTCTTATCAGGGAGCCTCTGTCTGCTGCTCAAGGGATCTCGGACAAGCTGTATGCGTGTTCTCGGTGACCACACATCAGGACAGGTGGGGGAGACCTGCTGATGTTCTGACGTGACTAGTGGTCGTTGGAGTGAATCAAGGTGGTCAGCAGCCGCATAACGTAGCAGTCGACTTTTCCAGCATCACAGGAAAAAACCCTAAAGGGCTAGGTGCAACTGCAATGGGAGCATACTTGTAAGCGAGGGCCATGGGTTTGAGTCCCAGCAGGCTCACCAGTTTGGGCAACAGACAGAACTTTCAAAACGACCTTCATTTTCGTGTACTCTTCATCAGCCGGAAGCAAGATTGGCGATGGTTTACGGTAATCCCGTTGCGATTGTGATTCGCAAGACCATCGCATGTCTGTTTCGAGTTGGAGCGACGAACTTCGATGTGTTATCAGTAGTACAACTACCCGTGTGGCGGACGCGGGTCACAGCCTGCAGTACTCGCCACAGTATGGAAATGATGTTCCGAGAACTCATACGACCTGTCGTGGAGATACAGCAATGCCCAAAGCCCGAAGTGCTGGCCAGTGTGATCGATGCGAAGCCGAAGATCGAGTTAGGATGACCTTCATGACGTGCAGCCGCTGCCGTCGGTATTTCTGCAGTGAGCACGGCGCCTTAGAATTGGACCAATGCGAAGTATGCGTTGAAGGCGGCGAAGAGACGGAATAGCGAATCATCAATCAATCGGATCGAGCCGGTGCAGCTGCACCGTGAGTCTTTTCTGGCGACGTCTCCCTGTCCAGCAACACAGTGTGTCAGCAGGTATCCAGTCGCCACCGGCTCGCGCCTGCGAGACACATCGCTCGCGCCAGTGAGACTGTCACTCCTGCTGCGCGAGTCTCTCCAGCACGCCGGTTTCGGCCGCTGCCTCGCATTTTCTCCTTGAACTGTGCGGTGTCTCTCCTCCTGGCGTGAGAGGGGTGATCTTCATTTCACGCAAGGAGGAAACGTCCGCTGCGAAAGCCCTGGTTGGCTGTATGATAAGGACGGAGGGGCAAGCATCTGAGAGGATTAGGAAACCGCTGGTCTCTCCAACTGAGCTACGGGGGCGCAACAGAACAGTAGCGCACTGACGGGCAGATTGGAAGGGGCGGGACAACCCTCCTTGGAGCGATTTTCTACCCGAAGCATCCGCCGGCGAAGACTTGTCGTTGGCGGTGGGCATTCCAGCAAACTGGGCAGAGTTGAACTGTGGAGTGCGTAAAGCCGTCGATCGATTCCATCAGCCGTTCGACGACTATGCCGCAATCAGAACGGAGACCTATCCGAACGGATGGTGCGCTAGGCTCTTGGACTGTCATGGCTCGTCAGTTTTGTATTCAACCGTACATGTCGATTGCAGACTGCCGACATGAACTGGCTTCCCTGTTTGGACGGCAGTAAGCTTCGAAAACGCTCCACCAGTGAGCCTGTAGTGCTTCGTTGCAAGCCCCGCTGGATGCTCTGCAACCGGTTGTCCAGTGCTGCTACCGTTCTTTCCAAATCCATCAACTGATCTTTCGTGAGAGAGAGTGATTCTGTCGCGAGCATGGTTTCCTCCTTTCAATTGGCTAGACGGTACAATGTCGGATGACACCAATGACAATTCCTTCGATCTGAAATTCATCCGATGGCCTGACCATGATCGGCTGCATCATCTCGTTGGCCGGATGAAGTTCAATGTGGGCATCCTTCTTGATATATGTCTTAATCGTAGCCTCGCCATTGACCAAGGCGACGACGGTCTGCCCGTTTTGGGCCGTGCCTTGTTTATGCACTACCACGAGGTCGCCGGATAAAATGCCGTCGTCTTTCATGGATTCTCCCTTGACCGTTAAGGCGAAAGTCTCTCCACTCCGCAACATACTGGGAGGGATATCCACGAGTTCCGATTGCGGCACAGGCTCGATCGGGGAGCCGGCTGCAACCAGACCGGCCATTGGAACGGCTGTCTTACGTCGTAACTGATTCAGCACGACTGAGACGACACCGGGAATCCGTCGCATGCCGGCTTCATAACGCGCCACGGACACCCGAGTTGTGCGTAGGGCCTCGGCAAGTTGTTGCTGGGTAAGGCCTAGTTCTTCTCTAATATGTTTGAGGTCTTGCGATTTCACAATGTAGCCATTGGTAACATTCTTTTGCTTTCCTGTCAAGTGGATATTCAGGATATGTGTGAAGCGCCTGTGCATAACTTTTCTACAAGAAGAAGATTGATCAGCTGGGAGCAAACAAACACGGTTAGGGCATTGAACCAACGAACTCTTTCAGGTTTCTTCTGGCAAATGGATTAACATCTACACGATGTAGGGGCATGCTTTCGCCATCATGCAATGACTAAAAGATAGGCAAAAAGGTCTTACAAGGCGCATTTCTCAGGTTCACACATTGCGAAGAGAGTTGCGCACAGGCTTATCCACAGAAACTGGGGAGAGGGGACCAGCCTGAAGTGAAAGATGGTTTACCGGCGTGGAATGAGATGTACCGAGCCAGCTTTGAAGGCAGCCCGCACGTCGCTACCGATAACCAGCCGCAGTTCGCTCTGTGCAGATCGTGTGACCAGCGCAGTCAGAAGAAATCCGCAGTTGATGGTGACCCGTACCAGTGCGCCGAGTGAGGTGACGGTCTGGACCGTCCCTCTCAGATGATTCCTGGCACTTGTTTCGCTGGAACCGGCTAATTCCAATGTGACATCTTCGGCTCGTATGCAAATAAAGACATCGGACTCAAGTCCCGGCGAAGCCATGGCGATGACAGGCACTGGACCAACCTGGACTGTTGCCAGCTCATCTCGTATCTCCCTGATACGTCCGTGGATAACAGTTTCGATACCGACGACACGGGCAACATCGGCATTGATGGGTTGGCTGAAGACCTCTTGTGGCTTGCCGATCTGAAGAACGCGCCCATCATCAAGCACGGCCATCTGGTCGCCGAGCGAAAGTGCCTCTGTCCAGTCATGCGTCACGACGACGGAGGGGATCGCCAACCTCGTCAGCAACATCCGCAGGTCTTCGCAGAGTTTGATTCTGGTCGGTGCATCGAGTGCCGACAAGGGCTCGTCGAGCAGCAACAGTTGCGGCCTTCTAGCGATCGCTCGGGCCAAGGCGACACGCTGCTGTTGTCCGCCAGAGAGCTGAGTCGGCTTCTGCTGCGCGAGTTCTTTGATCTGCAACAAGGAGAGCACCTCGCTGACGCGAACCTTCTTCTCTTGGACGGAGATCCCGCTCAGTCCATAGGCAATGTTTCCTTCCACTGTGTAATTGGGGAATAACGCATAGTTTTGCGCCATATAGCCGAGCCCGCGTGCTTGTGGCGGGACATGGACATGAGTCGCTGCATCGAACCAGATCTGACCATGACACAAGATGGTGCCTGCTTCAGGCTGTTCGAGTCCTGCGAGGCAACGGAGGATGGTCGTTTTCCCAGAACCGGAGGGGCCGAAGAGAATCGTGACGGACGGCGGATCAAGAGGGAGCCTGAGTTGCACCGCAATGGTGGTGCAACCGACAAAGGTCTTGCGAATGTTCAGCGCTATTTCTGTGGCCATACCGACCAGACGCGTCGATTCATCGCATAGACCAGCAACAGTACTGCGTAGGACACGACGAGGAGAAGTGCGGACGTTTTTGCTGCGCCGATGTAGTTGAGCGCCTGCACGTCGTCGTAAATCTCGATCGACACAGTGCGCGTCACTCCCTCAATGTTACCGCCGACCATCAAAACCACCCCAAATTCGCCTAAGGTATGGGCAAAGCTTAGGACGACACCGGTAATGAGCCCAGCGGTCGAGAGCGGCAGGATGAGCTTGAAGAAGGTCTTCAGTTTGGAGAGCCCAAGCGTCCAGGAGGCTTCGATGAGCTTTCGATCTACTTGCTCGAAGGTGGCGGCAAACGGCTGAACAGCAAAGGGTAAACTATAGAGAATGGACGCCAGGAGCAACCCTTGAAAGCTGAACGGCAGCGGATGGCCGACGAGATCTGTGTAGAAGTGCCCCATTGGGCTGTGTGGTCCGATGGCGATGAGAATGTAGAACCCCAGCACTGTGGGCGGCAGCACTAAGGGTAAGGCTACGATCGATTCGATCAGAAACTTCCAACGCCATTTCGAATAGGTCAACCAATAGGCGATGGGGAGGCTGATGATCAATAAGGCGAGGGACGTGAGGGTCGCCAGTTTGCACGTCACCCAAATGGCCATCCAATTCATCGGGACCCCGGGGCTACAAATCCATAGCGCGTCATGATGGCCGCTCCTTGCCGGCTCTTCACAAACTCAAGGAACTGCTTCGCCGAGTCCGCTCGCTTCGATGCCTTGACGATGACGGCTCCTTGCTCAAGTGTCGGGTGCGCCTCCGTGGGGATCTCCCAATAGGTTCCCTTCTTGCTCATGGCAGGTGCAAGTGCCAATGAGAGTGCAATGATGCCGATATCGGCTGCTCCAGATTCAACGAATTGCGCAGCCTGCGAGACGTTTTCTCCTAGGACCAGCCGGTCTTTGACGTCATCGTATATGTTGAAATGTTCCATCGCGGCGATTGCCGCTCGGCCATACGGCGCATGTCTAGGGTTCGCAATCGCAATGGTCTTGGCAGATGGTTGACGAAGCACTGCAATGCCTTGCGTGACATCGACCGGCGATTCATGCCGGGTCCAGAGGGCGATGCGTCCAATGGCATAGCGATAGAGTGATCCCGGCACGATCTGGCCGGCTTCTTCCATTTTTTTTGGATAGGAGATATCAGCAGAGAAATAGAGGTCGAATGGGGCGCCATTCTGAATTTGCGCAAAGAAGTTGCCAGATGAACCCAACGTCAACTTCACCTGGTTGCCGCTGGCCGTCTCGTACTCTGAAATAAGCTCCTTGAAGGCAAAACTCAGATCAGATGCGGCAGCGATCGTGATCTCCTCGGCACGTACGATATCTGTGCTTATTATGGCACACAGGCTTAACCAGAGCAGAAGTGGTTTCATGGATCGTTTCCTACACTCTCACGCGCATTTGGAGATAAAAGTAGTCTGTATCTTTGTTTCCTCCGAGTGGAAGACCCGCGGAGCTGGGGAGGCGGTTGAAATAGGATCCCTTGAACCAATGCACGAACCCAATATCGAAATCCATGTTGGCGCTGAGCGCCCATTGTGCGCGTAATTCGACGTCATGCCCTAATGCGTTCCCAGCCTGTCCGGTGGCATCTTGTAGCCCAGAATTACCGAAGACATCCTGGTTTTGAGCCAAATACCAGACGCGATGTTTGACCTGTACAATCCAGCTTGGTGCCGGATTGACAATAAGACGCCAGCCCGGCGAATTGAGGTTGGTTCGGAAAAATGGCCCGAACGTGCCGGTTGGCATCAGCTCCCAGCGTCGCGCTCCGAACAACGTATCAAATCCTTCATCCTGACTATCACCTGGCTTCCGGTCTCCGCTGGCATAGTCGTAGTGAAACAGCAATCGAGGAGCCCAGAGGAGGTTAAACGTATAGCCGAGATCAAGATGCTGAAAATGGGCGAAATGATCGGTGTCTCCACGCGTTCCAATCTGCCACGCACTTTCAATTTCGTAGTCCAGTTCGCCAGGCTTGGGGTCTTTAGACAGGCGGCCTCCGAACGTCGAGTAGGTCCGATGGCTTGATAGGTTTGGCACGCGCCGGTCATTCAGGCCCAAATAATACGCATCGACCTGAAACCAGGGAACGTGCCGGCTCTCGAAATAGCTTCCCCAAAACAGGGACTTACTGTTCTGCTCATCAAGCTGCACGTCGCTTCGGAGGACTGGTTCTACAAAAAATGCCCGGACTCGCCAGGTCTGGCCCTGACTGACCTGCCAGTGAAGCCCATCGAATGCGTTCGATGTATTCCGAAAATCATTGCGTGCGATCAGTCGGCGGCGGCCGAAGTCCATCGTCATACGTCCGAAGTGAAGGTCGGTACGCAGACCACTTCCGATTACGTTGTTAAGAGTTATGGCGCCGAGTAATTGTAAGACGTCAAATTCATTGACGGTTGTATTGTCTCGGAAATCACCGGGATCTTTGTTCAAATAAACCCGTGCGTCCTGTCCCTCAAAGAGAAACCGGAAAGGGCCCTTTTCTCCCAATCCGAATCGTAGGCGAGATCTTAGTAGGATTTGAGGATCAGTCTGACCATTGCCGATGGCTTGACTGGTCCGCCAGGGATGGTCATACGATTCGAACCGTGTCCTGTTTTCTAAACCCAAGTCGATCCAGTCAGGCAGGTATAGAGCCGTCCGTAAGTGGCGGCTCCATTCCACCTCTCGCCGTTGAATCAGCACTGCATCAGCCGGTTCGATCAGGTTTTTCCCTGTCTGTGCGTCTGTTCGTTGTTTGATGGCAAAGATCGAATCGACCAGATTGGGAACAGGGCTCGTTGAGAGAGGGGAGGATGCCCCAGGTAATGGCTCTTCAGCCAGAGCCATGCCGGTTGCGAACATCATCACGATACCTATGGCCACCGTGCTCAAGCCGCCAAGGCGCTTGTTTTCTTTCATCCTTTTCATGACGGGGTCACAGCCTTCACGCGGTTCATCTTCAGCTGGTCCGCAAGGCCTGGGCTTTTCCCGTTTCACTCGTGTCGTACCCGCCAAGCGCTTCAATCTCGTTCCTGAATGGACGGCTGACCAGTGTTTCAAACAGATGGGCAAGGGTGGGATGCGACTTGAGATACGGCTTAGGCACGACCAGGTCATAACGCGCTGTTTGCAGCGGCACAAAATCCAGATCAAAGTGTTGCGCCGCAGATCGAATTCCAATTCCAACGTCTGCCTGGTGTCCCGCGATGGTTCTGGCCACCTCGAAATGGGATGACACAATTCGTTCGTACCCTCGAACTTGCGCCTGTTCTACTCCAGATGTCCGCAGCCGTTGATCGAGTAGGAGTCTGGCCCCAGAGCCCTCTTCACGATTGACCAAGGTCACTGTCGACTCTATGAGATCGGCGGCGGTGCGAATCGATTTCGGATTACCCGGGCGGACTAAGAATCCCTCTTCCCATGTGGCAAAGGTCACCACCTCGTAGTGTGAGCCATTGAGGGATCGTCTGAGAAACGGTAGATTCGATTCGCCCGTCACCGGATCAAAGAGATGCATGCCGGCAACATGTACCTCACCTCGTTGCAAGGCTTGGAGGGCCGCCATACTCCCCATCGTCCAGCCAATCACAGATGTCTGATCTTTCTGCCTCCGCATGTGTTCGCCGACGAGAAAAATCGCCGGATCACACCCAGCCACGGAGATTTCCTGTTGAATCGCCTCGCGATCGCGCGAGAGTTTCACGCGGATCGTGCTGCCGGATTGTTGGCCGTGTAGGTCGTTGACATAACCATCGGTAGGCACAGTGAACGAGAGCTGCTCACCCAAGCCCATAACTGGCCGAACGATAGTCCGTTTCCCGACAGTGGAAACCTTGACTCGAATGGGTTGAGCTCTCGTCTCCGTTTGGGGGAGATGGCCGATCAAGATGCCCTCGATCATGTCCTCCGGCTTCAGGCCGAACATGTCCATGGTCATCTGGCACGGGATGAACTCGACACCCAGCGCCTGGGCCGCCTCGAGGAGTTCCT
>SWDO01000016.1:0-11084 GCA_005116895.1 Nitrospira sp.
GTGTCATTGCCGCCTCGGCCAACCAGCCAATCGCCACCGTCCAGACCGCGAATGACATTGTCAAGATCATTGGCGAGGATGGGATCATAGAAGCTCGTCCCAGTAAAATTGTTGATCCGGCTTTCCAGGGTCACGGTATCCCAGATAGTTCCATCGGCAAAGGTCACTTGATCGATCTTATAGGGAGTCGGATGAACTCGAAGGGATGAGGAAAAGCGGTAGTTCCCACTCACGACACTGAAATAAGATGCCACGGTCAGCACATCCGTCGCGTTGTCCGGAGACAACTTCAGGTCGAGTCCATTTTTTTCAAGCACCACATCATTCGCCGTGATTCCAGCTCCCAGTTGCACGGTATCAAGCGCCCCATTCAGATGATCGAACTCCACAATGGTCAATTGCCCGCTGCCCAGCCCGAACTGATAGGTATCGGTATCCGCCGATCCTGTGACCACCCCACCAAATGTGCCTGGCCCCCAGATCGTCCCATCAGCAAATCGCACCAATTCAACGGCACCAGGAGCATAGTAATAGGGATTCGAAGAGCCTAGCTGGGTGATGCCCCCGGATGGAGCCAACAGCCCGCTGAAAAAACGCCAACTCCCGGTACTGAACGCCAGCGTGTAGTACCCCTGAATCGTCAGTTGGTCATTCGCCCCCTGTCGTTGCAATACCAAATCGTCACCGTTGCGAAACCAGGAGACGTCTTCCGGTCTCACACCGGCTCCCATCTCAATCACATCCGACTGACTGGAGGAAATGAACGGATCGGTGCTCGCGTCGATGATCGTGTCACGCCCATCGCCCGCCGTGAAACCATAGGTATTGCTGGACTCCCGTCCATTCAACACATCATTCCCCGTGCCCCCGTCCATCCGTGCCCAACCCGTCAAAATATCATCGCCTCCCATTCCATAGAGATCGACACCGAAGGTCCCGGACATCGTATTATTCAACGCATTCCCAACACCGACGCTTCCCCCCAACATGGTCAGATTTTCGACATGGTCACGGAGCGTATAGCTCACAAAACTTTCCACGAGATCGATCCCCTCGTGTGCCCCTTCGATGACGGAATCATCTGCTACAGAAATGACATAGGTATCGTTGCCTGCTCCCCCCATGAGGGTATCCAGCCCAGCGCCACCATCGAGCACGTCGTCCCCTGCCCCACTCATAAGGACATCATTCCCCTCACCACCAACGAGTTGGTCGTCCCCCTCTCCCGCCTCAAGGAGGTCATCGCCGGCACCGCCCTCTAACCGATCGTTCCCAATCCCACCATCTAGATTATCGTTCCCATTTTCCCCAAACAGAACATCGGCCCCGCTCCCGCCTATCAATTCATCATCGCCCGCTCCGCCATAAAGCCCATCATTCCCCACGCCTCCTTCAATCCAGTCGCTCCCATCTGCGGCCATCACCCCCAGGAACGCTTGATCCCCTCCCAGGAATAAACCAGGGCTGTAGCTGCCATATAACTGATCATCCCCGGCTCCCCCGATCAGAAAATCTTCTCCTTCTCCACCGAAAAGCGTATCGCCCCCAGCTCCCCCGTCCAACACATCATTCCCACCGGCCCCACGATGCTCAGTGGTATCGTAGGTGCCAGTCTGCCCACTGATCCGCAAATCCCCTGAGAGCGTGTCGTTGCCTTCTCCCCCGTAGAGGGCATCCTGGCCGTCCTGCCCGTAGAGTTGGTCATTGCCGGTTTCGCCTGCCAGCACATCGTCGCCAACACCTCCGTAGAGCAGATCGTCGCCCTCACCGCCATCAAGCGAGTCGGCCCCGCCGTCCGCTGGATCGCCACCGACCGCAGCGGGCGTGTCCCCTATCAGCGTGTCGCTGCCCTTGCCGCCGATGAGCACGTCGCTGCCGGCCCCGCCGCGAAGCTCGTCCGCATCATCCCCGCCGTCCAAATAGTCATTGGCACTGAATCCGTGCCCCTCATCGTCGCCATTGTCGCCTTGAAGATAATCGCGCCCCGCGCCGCCGAGAAGCACATCCTCGCCAAGGTTGCCGATCAAGGTGTCATCTCCCTCGCCACCATCCAAGAAATCATCGTACGACCCGGCCCATACCTGTCCGACCTGCAATTGCACATCATCGCCCTCGAGATAGTCGTGACCAGCCCCACCGAACAAGTGGTCAGCCCCTCCTTGGCCGAACAGAACATCGTTGCCCTCCCCGCCATCCAATACGTCATCACCACCTTGCGCATCGGCAAACTCGCCGGACCCGTACAGCCGATCCCCTTCGATCCCACCGAACAATCGATCGTTTCCATCCCCTCCACTCAGGTCGTCATAGCCTTCCTCTCCGTAGAGTTCGTCGTTGCCCTGATGGCCGATCACCACATCGTCGCCCGCCAGCGCATGGATCACATCGTTCGACAACCCGTCACTGCGATACACATCCCTCAGAGCGGTAAAGAGGGGGCTGGTGCTCTGATCTGGATTGATCCGGAAAAACTGCGTCCGGGTGGGAAGCCCATTGTCATACGTAATGGCGTCAACTTCAAACAGGCGAATACCGAATCGTCCGCTGTCATAGCCCTTGATCGTCAGCGGCCCCGATCCGGTCACGACCAGATCGCTACCTTGCTTGGTGAAGGTAATCGTGCTATCCGCGCTCTGAAAGGTATTGGCCGGATCAGTCTCTCGCCGCATAGCCCCCACTAAAACCTGCCCATCAAACTCCACGGCCCCTCGCCCATCCGAATCCTCAATCGTGTCGGCGCCGTCAATCGCGCGGATGATGTAGGTGTCGAGTCCGGCGCCGCCGCGCAGAATGTCGTTATCCAGACCACCGTCCAACACATCGTTATCGGCCCCGCCTTCCAGAATGTCGTTTCCCACTCCTCCGAGCAGCCTATCGAATCCTGCTCCTCCGTCGAGCTGATCCCCACTGGCATCTCCTTGCAAATAATCATTCCCCCCATTACCGATGAGCAAATCAACGCCATCGCCCCCATAGAGATGGTCGTCTTGGCTCCCTGACTCGAAACGATCTTCGCCAGCCGAACCAAACAGAAATTGCTGCGTATTCATCGGATCTTCCGCAGTCGTAATCTCATAGGTCTGCCTAGCGTCGAAGAAATAGATGGATCCGGATGACGTGCCCAAGTCCACCTGGTTCAGCGCGATTTTCTCCTTCAGAAAGGCGGCACGATCATCGAGATAAGAAGCGGTGAGTGTTCCCCCACCGGGGAATGCATCATAGAGATCTAGATCGCCATTGGTATTAAACTGGGAGTAGAGCGCGTTCGTTCCGGACTCGGAATTGGCCGTCAGAACAAAAGGATTAAGTTCTGTTAAGGCATACCGATAAGCCAGACCTTCAGAAGTATCAGCATCTGCACGAGCAAGAACTGTGGCATGATCAAGCACTGGGTCGGTGAGATCGGTGATTGTCAAGACAAGACCTTGGGCCTGCATGGTTACCACGCGGTCCGTGATTTCTTGGATAGCGGCGTACATCATGTTCCGATTGGCCAGATCCCCAAACCCACCCACACGGGAATTGATGGGCAGTGGGTCCGCAGGAGCCACGGCAGGGTCGCGGAAGAGTTTGCGGAAGGCATCAACCGTTTTTTCGAGTGAATCTCCTTCCACAACGCCCGGCGTGTTCAGTAACGCGACCGTATCCGCCTTTGAGTTGGACAAGGCTTTGATGATCAGTTCAGTACCTGCTGGCCCATATCGTAAATCGATCGTCTGGATTAGCTCCTGAACCGCGAGCGAATCCACGATGAGCGTGATCGAATGCGTGTTAGCGCTTTCAGTAACGCTCGGGAACGACAGGCCGGCGATCAAGGGTTGTCCCTCGATAAAGACTGGAATGGCCGGTGCATGCACACCTGAGTTAGCAACAAACTGCAGATCATCGGTCGTCGCCTGCCCATAGAGCTGGGTAATCTTCGCAAACGGCCCTTGATCCTGCACTTCCCCAGGCGATTGAAGAAAGGTGAGACCAGTTGGACTAAAAAGCGACTGGGTAGCAGCTGTTGCCCACTGATACCGCACATCATTGTAGAAACTAGTCGTCCCCTGATCGAATGGATGCCAGCTTGTGCCTTGCGCATCATAGAGGACCTTGGCTTGGTCATAGACGCTCGTGCGTGGGAAGGAGGCTATAGCGTTATCCGGATTGTCTAGGACAGATCGGAAATATGTCAGCATATCCTGAATTCGATTCTCTTCTGCAGAGAGACCCGGCACGGCTCCTGGCACATGGCCTCGACCCGCACCATTGAAAATGTAGGTGTGATTCACCTCGCTGGCATGGAGCTCGGTAAATACCGTGGCCAGATGTCCCCCCAATGAGAAGCCGGTCACATTGAGCACGGCCCCAGTTGGCAGTTTCCCCTCTGCCTTAAGAGACTGGTAATACTGTTCCATCGCGGCCAGTTGCCCAAAGGCAAATCCAGACGCCCCAACCTCGGCATCCGCACCGAACAAATCCCGTTCTCGATCTCCACCCTGAGCAGCTGGAGCAGATTCAGTGCTCCGGAAAGACAGGGTGTAACTGTTGGCCTGCGTATCGAACATCAGCGTTGCCGAGAACCCCGTCGCATCGTTGGCATGGTGGTCGAGGATTTGATAACGCTGGGTGAATGCTTGTGCTTGGAGATCAGTTAATTGGGTCTTGCCTGTGAACTGGTCAAGTGAGACCACACGGCGATCATTGTTGCCGTCTACGAGGACTTGTTGAAGTGAAACACCCTGCACCACAAATTGATCAAGGTAAGACTCTGCGGCCATTTGCTGGATGGCGAAATCGAGCCAAGTCGTAATATTAGTTGGCATCTCTCTTCTCCTTCACTGCGGATAGAAGAGGCTTCAGAACTTCTTGTATAAAATTGAAGGTGAGTTTGGTCCCTCGATTTGGACAACTCGAGCCAGTCATCCACCAAACTCCAGTGAGGTTGTTACGAGCGAATCCGGTTCGCATGTATCCACGCCGGACGGCCAGGATTTCGTTCGTTTTTACATCAAGCACTATGAGCTCACCGCCAGCAATTCCTAGATCTCTGTCATATGGGCGATTGATTCCGCGCCAAGTGTAGCCATAGCGGCTCTGGATATCGGACACCGTAGATTCCGCCACAATATAAGGGACAAACACTCCTTGCCCATCTATAGCTGTTTGATATTTCCTTCCAGGGTATGCATTCTCGTCTCGGTAATACCGTCGATATCGTTCATCCGTATTAGCTGATTTCGACAAGGGTATTTCCAAGAACTGATATCTACCGGTAGCTGGTTGAACATATGTGTCCTGCACGAGATAGGATTCATCAGTTGTATGCCCATATGGATCTTCCAGTATATACAGATGTTGCAGTTCATCATCCGTTGCACGCTTTCTTGGCCGCATCATGTAGAGCCCGTCTACATTTTCCACAGTCTTATAAATAAACTCCCCCGCTTCCGTCTTGCAGAGATGATCAAAGTACTGCTCCGGCGTCATTCCCGGTCTGTACCCGCTATCCTCCGGCACCGGATTTGGAATCTTGATGCTGTGTGCGAACCGCCCTTCTTCCGTGGCCATCGGATCGGCTGGCTTCAGTTTCAAAATGTTACAGGCCGTATCATTCGGCTTGAGCTTTGCCTTCGCACAGTTCTCTGCAAACTTCTTCATTGCTCGGTCAAAGTACCGACCTGGCGTTTCTTCATTCGACAATGCACCCGTGGCGCAACCTGCAATGATCAGTATCATTAGCGCAGGACTAATCTTCCCAATCCACCTTGAGGTCATTTTTCACATACCTCCATGAAGTGTTCGACTTCCCATTCCTGAAACTTATCCTTTCGGCCCTGGTTGCCGTGCTGATTGTAACCCCACCAACACCTGCTGAATCTGTTGCTGCAACCGCGCCAGGGTGATCACGTCCATCGCCACGCGGGTGACAAGGTGGACATCTAAGCCTTTCGGTGCCGCTCGGCCATCCTCCGCCGCCTTCGCAATGGCAGCCAGCAACGCCGGCTCGATGAACCCGAAGTCGATGTAGGCAATACCTTGCGTCACACCGACATTCGTGTAGTTCGCTGCGCGTGGGTGAGCGGAAGAGTCGGAGGGTTTTAACCGGACATTCAACGCAATGGTGGCGTCTTTGGATTCGCTCATAGGCTCACGCTCCTTGGCTGTGAATGAAGGGCCGAACGGATGACAACCGCACAGGGCAATCCGTATGCATGTGGGTTCCTAATGAGTTGGTGCGTGAGTCTAAGAATCCATCGGTTGGCTGTCAAGAACCCCTTGTAGCATCCCAAGCCGGACGGATGGAATCTGCCTGAAAGTGCCTAAGGGTTGTCACTAGTCGAAAGAGGGGGATAGAAGAAAACCCAATGCCTCCGGTGCGACCAGGATGCGTAGGGATTCCGTGACATCCTCATCCGTTCCCGTCCCAACATGCGCACACTCATCAGTGGGTTCGCAAACACCGCTCCCCTGGTCATCGCGAGCCGATGGCTATACCTATACCTGCCCGGAATGGACCTCACCAGCAATGACACCAGCGTCGCGCCGAGACCATCCGAGGCCTGCGCAAAGACCGCGACGGCTTCGAGGTCACCGTCGTCGATGACCCGCTGAAGGTCGAGGCCGTCCTCCGGGTCATAGGAGAGTTCGAGGGATACCTGAAACACCACGGAGGCACGGTTGGGAACGACCAGCTGGCGGTGACTGAGGGCGAACTGCTCGAAGGAAAACGACTGCGACTTGAAGCTGGCTCCTTGGAAGATATGGCCACCTTCCGCTCGCAAGGAGGCGATGGTCTGCCGGTGCGTCGGTTGGAAGTCCGGGTGCGTGGTCTGATCGTTTGATGTGCCGGTGCCTGGATCCGTTCCCCACCCGAACCAACGGATGATCGCAAGAGACGCATTGGCATTCAATGTCTCGACAGCGCCGGAGAAAATCCCAGACTTAGCCTGGACCGAACAGCCGCCGTTGACGACAAGCGATGACCGAACGTTTACCACCGCAAACGAATCCGTCTCGTTGGACCAGAGAAAGAAGAAGACGAAGCGCGTGGAATTGGACTCTGTCGGGTCATCAACGCGCACCCTGACGAAACTGTTCATCGGTTCCACGTGGGAGTCGATAAAGATGTTGAGCTGTGGGTTCGGGAGTTGCCAGATGAGAAACGGCTTGTCCAGTGAGACGAGTGCCGGAATGAAAGGAACGCCAAGCAGCTTGGCCGCTTGGCGGCGCGCCGTCATGGCACTCCGAAACGTGGCAGTCGACGCTCGCATATTCTTCGCCGCGACAGCCCGCTCCTTCGCGAAATCCGCGCGGAGCGCGCTCTGATCCTGGGCGACCAACTTGCTAAACTTCGACCCGTCGAGGCCTGCTTTCCCGAGCACCGAATCAACCATGGCCGCAGCGGCGCGGCGCTTGAGGGAGGGTGCCTGGCGGCGAGAGTTGGCGCTGCCCTGGTCGATCGGAATCTTGCCGCTCTTCATGACCGCGATGATGCGTTTCAGCTCTGATTTGTCGACGGCCATATGAACCCTCGGTATGGATAGGATTTTAAAACACTTCTTCTATGGGCGGAGCTATAGCGGAGCACCCGCAGAATTGTCAATCCATTTTTTTAGTTGATGAAAAACTCCACTCTTCTACCGTCGGCTCAGCCGGCGATCGAGGAATTTGTGCGAGTGCTGGGATATCGAAAGTTTGGAATTTCCCCTCAAGAGATTGCACCGCTGGTTGACGATCTGATGTCCTTATCGACGATCATGCACCCTCGTCATACGGTCGATGTGGTGACACGCGACCCGACGGATAACCTCTTTCTTGAGATTGCGCTGCAAGGAAAGTGTTCGGTATTGGTGTCAGAGGATCGCCAACTCGTGGATCTTCGCCGGTATCGGCGCACTCGCATTCTGACACCAGCCACATTCGTTCGTTCCTGTAGCCCTCATTATTCATAACGGTTCGTGACGAAGGGGGGGCTTATGCTGATCCGCATAAGAATCCGCGATAAATGGTCCCACCGTCACAACTCATTGAAACGATAACGATTATGGCGTATTGTTCGCGAACCATCATGGCGTCTTATACGGACATAAACTGGCCGATCCGGCGCTTATGCGGATTGGCCTAAACATAGTTAATGCGGCAAGGCTGAGAACCGCTTTATGGCAGTGTGATCTCGCCGCCGAACTTCCGCTCGTGGCCGGATGCCGACGGTCACAACATGGCCATTTACCGTCCGTTTTTGGGGCAAGCGAACAGTCAATCTCACCAGGCCGAAATTTCAAAAGTTTAGGGATAGGCAATCCTTAAGGGATCGTGGAGAGTCAGACGTTCTGTGCAAGAACCGGTCAGTCGTTGCACACCAAGTAGTCTTGCCCCTAGTTAGCGAACATGCCTAGAATGGTCTCTCGACGAGGCCCTCATGCTCTTCATGCTTCACCCCTTCTGTGGCGTTCCTGTTCGGTATCCCACAACGCACTAGCCATGTGTGGACGCTTTACCCAAACCGCCGCGCCTGAGATGATTGCCCAGCAGTTTGCACTCACCGATCCGCCGTGGTTCACCCCCCGTTACAACATCGCGCCGTCTCAATCCATCGCCGCGATACGGATGGATCCCGGCACCACCACACGCACACTCGTGATGTTCCGCTGGGGGTTCCGCTGGGGGTTGATCCCCTCCTGGGCCAAAGACGCCAAGATTGGACATCAGTGCATCAATGCCAAAGCGGAGACGGTGGCAGAGAAGCCCTCGTTTCGATCCGCCTTCAAGAAACGGCACTGCCTCATCATTGCGACGGGGTTCTATGAGTGGCAGGTGCAAGGCCACGCCAAGCACCCGATGTGGATTGGATTGAAGAGTCAACACCCGTTCGCCTTTGCCGGGCTGTGGGAGCACTGGACACCCGCTGAAGGGCAACCCCTTGAGACCTGTACGATCATCACAACAGAGCCGAATAACCTCATAGCGCCGATCCACAGTCGGATGCCGGTGATTCCCGCTCCCACGGCTTATGACCAATGGCTGAACCCCCACCTTCCAGCACACCGAATCTCTCAAGGTTCTCCTGCGTCCCTATCCACGTGACGAGCTGACGGTCTACCCCGTGAGCACCCTGATCAATAACCCGCGCCATGATGTACCGCAGTGCCTTGAGCCGGTCTCGGTCTAAGGAGTACACTACCGCCCGGCCTAGTTGTGAGGATGTGTGATGAATGTCGAAGCCATCTACGCGCCCGATCTTTCGACACGCTACAAGCTGCCCATCTTTCTGGGGCGACTGCCTGCAGGGTTTCCCTCTCCCGCTGACGACTATCTCGAAGGGAAACTCGATCTCAACCGGCACCTCATTAAGCATCCTGCCGCCACCTTCTTTGTGCGGGTGACGGGGGACTCCATGACTGGCGCGGGGATTCATTCAGGGGACTTGCTCATTGTGGACCGCTCGCTCGAAGCCATCGATGGCAACGTCATCGTCGCCGCACTCGATGGAGAACTGACGGTCAAGCGTCTCTATAAGCGAGACACGGCTCTGCGGCTCCTTCCTGCCAACCCGGACTATCAACCGATCGAGATTCAGGCTCAGCAGTCCTTTGAAATTTGGGGAGTCGTCACCAACGTCATTCACGCGCTCTGAGTACCCATGCCGCCCATCTTCGCCCTCGTCGATTGCAATAACTTCTATGCGTCCTGTGAGCGAGTCTTTAACCCCAAGCTCCACGGTCAACCGATTGTCGTCCTCTCGAACAATGATGGCTGTGTCGTGGCTCGCTCGAATGAAGCCAAGGCGTTGGGGATCGGGATGGGGGTCCCGGAGTTTCAGATTCGTCCGGTGCTCCGTGCGCACCAGGTCCAGGTGTTTTCCAGCAATTACACACTCTATGGCGATATGTCCCAGCGCGTGATGGAGACGTTGGACCCGTTCAGCCCGGAGCTTGAAATCTATTCGATTGATGAAGCGTTCTTGAGTCTGTCCGGCTTCTCCTCATGGAATCTGACCGAGCACGGGCAGGTCATTCGCGCCACGGTGAAACGCTGGACGGGTCTTCCGGTGTCGGTCGGGATCGCAGAGACAAAGACTCTTGCCAAAATCGCCAATCGTGTCGCCAAGCGGACACCGGACACAGGCGGGGTCTTCGATCTGCTCGCCTGTTCAGACCGAGAAGCCGTGCTAAGCAGGGTTGCCGTTGAGGAGGTCTGGGGGATTGGACGGAACCATGCCCGTGTGCTGAATCAGCACGGCATCACCACGGCGCTCCAGTTACGTGAGGTCGATGACCAGTGGATACGGAAGCGCATGGGGGTTGTCGGTCTTCGTCTGGTGCTGGAGTTGCGCGGAATATCCTGTCTCGATCTGGAACAGTGTCCCGCACCCAAGCAAAGCCTGACGTGCTCTCGTGCGTTTGGGAAACTCATGAGCACCCTGGCAGAGATGGAAGAGGCAGTCTCGGTCTATACCTCACGGGTGGCAGAGAAGTTGAGACGCGAACGTCTCGCCGCGACCGTGTTGACCGTGTGCCTCACGACCAACGAATTCAAGGACGGGCCACAGTACAGCAATACGCTCACGCGGACGTTGCCCACCGTGACCGACAACACCGCCGACCTCATCGGGTCTGCCATTCAGAGCATTCAAGCCATCTATCGAGGCGGGTACCACTACAAGAAGGCGGGCGTGATGCTCACGGGACTTGTCCCTGCCAGTCAGATCCAGGCCGATCTATTCGACGAGCACAACCGTAGGAAATCCAACCGGCTCATGTCTGCGCTCGATGCCGTCAATGATCGGTGGGGTGCGGGGACCCTCCACTATGCGTCAAGCGGATTCACCAGGTCGTGGAAGACGCAGTTTCATCACCGGTCCCCTGCCTACACGACTGACTGGAATTCGCTGCCGATCGTGACTGCCTAATGTTCTGAAATACCATTATTACCGGTATATCTCGCCTTGCTGTTTCCTCAGTCCCTTCCTACAATTCGCCTCCCTACGAGGCCCCCATATCCTGCTCGCTTCGTTCTTATCGTGGTTTCCCTGTGTAATGCACCGTGACGAACAACTCTGGTACATGCGTCAAACGACCGCCTTCAACCCACAGTAGTCG
>SWDO01000016.1:11184-32938 GCA_005116895.1 Nitrospira sp.
GTCTTACGCCGATCCGCATAAGAAGCTATGATAAATGGTTCTATGAGTGCAGCTCATTGAATTGACGATGATTAGGCCGTATAGTTCAGGAAAATCGATGGCGTGTTATACGGCCATAAATTGGTAGATCCGGTTCCTAGTATGGCTCTAGCTAAACATTGTTAGGTGGCTTTCGTGGACGCCGCAAGCGTCGAGGGCCTATGAGCAACGCAGATTCAGAAATTAAAAAATTTGCACTTTACGGCGAGAACACACCGGCGTTTGATGACTCGATACAGCCAACCCTGGACCTACGTAGCTGGAGTGATGTTCCGACCAAAGAGCGGGGTGTAGCTCTGCAACAGATTCTTAACAGCGGATGGCTGGCGGATACGGGAGCGAAACAAATTATACGCGCAATAGCCCACCTCAACGACACATACCTTCGACGGTGCCCAGGAAGGAACCTTCACAGCGCTCCGCGGGAAGGTGAACACTACGGTTTTGGCCTCGTCAGAAGGGAAGCGGCGGCAAAGGATTTCGCTCGAATCTTCCTGGAAGAGAAGGAACCGCTTGTCCTGAGAATGTTGAGCAAGTTCGCGCAACTACTTATCGACGCCGATGCCTTGAATAAAGCCACGAAGGCAGTCAATTCAGGTAAACGTGCAGAGTACGTCCAGGGGGCGTTCAAGACGTTTGATCATTTCGCTAGCTGCATTAACCACGTCTTCAAACAGTTCGCCGTTAATCAATCGCTGACTCGTAGTGGGTTCATCCCGCGACAAGATGAGACCATTGAGCAAGCATTGTACAAGCCAACCCTTAAGGCGCTATCAGATCCGAAGTGGATGCCCGTGAACAAAATTCTCGCTCCCATGTTCGAGGATTTTCGGGAAGGTCGATATCCTGAAACGATCACGAAGGCTCACAGTGCTGTTCAGTGCTTCCTGCAAATCCTTGTGGCGGGGAAACCAGGAACCAATGCAAAGGGCGAGCTTGCACAGCTAATGAAGACAGGCAAAGAGGCCGGTGTGATCCCGACAAGTCGATTCATAGAGCCATTCGTGGGAAATATCCAGAGCTTCATCGCTTCAGAAAGAGCAACGAACAGCACCGCGAAACCGTCACTCGTCCCGGCCTCAAGCTCCGACGCCTTACTGATGATGAATATGACGCTCGTGTTCTTGCAACATTGCCTTCAGGCAGTTGGGAAATGAAAGTGCCACATAACATTTCGTTGAAGCGGACCCAACAGGGCCACTTAACTCAACCGTCAATGCTACAGGTCAGAGGATCGCTATCTGACGGTGCGATCTCGGGGCCGAACGGTCGCACTTGGCCGTGTCCAGCTATCGCGCGACAAATACCATCTCCTGTTTCGTACCGACTGGCGAGACTGTAACAACCTCCTTGTCCAGTCACACAGCAGTGCCCTCGAGCTGGTTGAGTACGCAAAAAGAGGCCCGGTAACTTTTCGCTCTACGTAATCAGGTTGCTCTACGGAGCAGAACAACCAAACGGAAGCTCTCCTATTTCACACACGAGATGAATTCATCTGCACGAGTCATTCAGATCGGTCAGTGACAGGGCAACGCTCGTCTCCACACGACCTACAGGATTCAAACGACCGGGGGGTTGTTTTTTCTATTTCACGCGTACAAAATATCCCCGCGTTGTCAGTGTGGACCTAATCGTCAACCACCATAAGAGAGAGGGGCATAACCGTGAGTCTGCGAAATCTTCTACGGCTTGTTCTTGCAGTTGGGGTCTGCGGTACCGCGGGCCCAGTCTGGGCGTATGATCCAAGTCCGAATATCGGTGGCGACCTGGCCGCCTGTGATCAGGTCATCTTTACTACGTTCACACCGCCTCCCTTCTCCGCAGATAAGAATAATGTCACCGTGGCACCGAAATCTGATTTTTCATTCCTTGCATCCAAGGTAACGACTTCCGCAAGCATCATGGTGAAGATCAAGGAGGAAAAAGTTCCGATCACCGTCACTTCAGTCGGTTACGGATTCCAGGTCAAGGGGAAACTGCCCCCCAGCATCAAGGGCAGCTACATCCGACTCGATATTTTCGCCAAAGGGCCGGGTGACTGCGACAAAACCGATGGGTGGCTGCTCAAGGTAGGGAACTGACCGTTGCCACAACGATGTGGGTGGGACTCTCTGCCCATGTCGTTGTCCCGGCACTCGCCGACATCCTCCTCACGGCTCTGCTTCTTCCACAGACTCGATCGACTCTTGTAACGCCGCCACAAAGGCCTCCGGCTGAGCGAGGGCATGCTCCGTCAATTGGAATTCACTCACCAATACCCCATCTCTATCGACCAAGAGTAACCGATAACCCGTCTTCATAGCAGGCCCTCTCTTCTCCCTGTAGACGATGAGCCCTGACGTGTCGCACAGACCGAGCAGGATGTGGCTGGTTAGAAGGGAAAACGGATACCCAGCTGGACCTCGTTTGGAACGAGGTGTTGTCCAAACAGGCTCCTCAGTCCGGCATTGGTGGAGCCGGAAGATGACGAGAAGGATGGCGACGCATGCAGGGAACGATCAAACTCCGTGAGATAGCCGCCCCCAAACCCTGCACCGATATAGGGCATCAGCTTCGTTCCTCCCACCACAATCTGTTTCGACAGGCTCGGAACAGCTCTCAGGAGTCCCATACTCTCCACTGTCAGAAAGGCTGACGGCCCCTGCCCCGTTGCCGCCTCCGTGACCACGACAGCACCCGAAGATGCTACGACGCTGGAGGTTGCCGGCCCGATCACTGTACGTCCATCTCCAATTGGGCCTGCAGAGGAGAGCGACCAGCACAAACTAAAACCGATCGTGGCGCTGATGCCAAAGACCCATCTCATTCTTAGACAGTGCTGCATAGACTCTTTAACCATACAACCCGTCCGGTACCAGGTCAAGAAACCACACACCCGCCAGGCAGCAACATCGGCTCCCAGGCCGTTACCCCATCACGCGTGTGAGCGTATTCTCATCCGTATGGTGAAAGAGAT
The DNA here is from genome assembly GCA_005116895.1 of Nitrospira sp. GTDB lineage: Bacteria > Nitrospirota > Nitrospiria > Nitrospirales > Nitrospiraceae > Nitrospira_D. Next base: position 14,180 of record SWDO01000016.1, read on the forward strand.
CCGGCCGCCCCGGCATGCGGAGTTGCGTGTCCTCCTTGTAGTGAAACCGATTCTGGTCGAGGACCGTCACTGTCAATTCGTAGCGCACCGTCTTGAACTCCTTGTCGAGAAACCGATTTGAGCAGATCCCATAGGTGTCCGATCCCGCCTCTGCTACCAGCGTAAACGCTGTGGAGGAAGGCGCCGCCGTGCCACCGGCAATCAGCGCCACCCCGCGCGGGACGATGAAACAGCGCAACACCTGCCCCTCGCCCGGATCCCAGAGCCAGTAGCCCACCTCCTCGTGGAATGGATCGGCTTCTCCAATACGCCGGGCCACCGTGGCATACCGCAAGCCATACAACACCTGCTCGTGATTGCGCACTGGTCCCATCGGCTCAAAGGTCATCCGCTCGCGAAACTGATTCTGCTCCGTCCCCCGATCGTCCGACGGCGCCACATCCGCGCCTTTGTCTCCCTCCCACACACCCGCCAGCGCAGCCAGTGGCCCGAGCTGTTTGATCAGATCAGAATCCATGAGGCCTCCTGAATAAGACGAGACGGAAGCATGGACTATGCTCCCACCCCGATACAAACTAAGCGTAACGAATCAGGGGCGCATTGTAGGAGGTTCACACTAACCGGCGCAATCAGGTGGGAAGCGGACGGCCAGGACGGCAACGTTCAGCTGGCCTGCTGACCTCTGGCAGCCACACTTCCGACATCCTCTATTTTCTTGGCGAGTCGGGCTCGCCAGGATATCGTAGGCGCTGCGCACCGATGAGGCGGAGAAGTGAGATCCTCTATGCGATCCTATGACATGGTGGTCGTCGGCAGTGGACCAGCCGGCCAGAAAGCCGCAGTCCAAGCCGCGAAACTGTCCAAGCGCGTGGTGATCATCGAGAAAGCCCGACAACTCGGCGGAACCTCGCTCAATACGGGCACCTTACCCAGCAAGACACTCAAGGACACGATCGAGTACATTCATGGCTTGGGACGGCGAGGATTGCACCAGTTGGGCGCAGCGCTCACCAAGCAGCTCACGCTCCCAGACCTGATGATACGCAAAAACCAGGTCATCGAGACTGAAGTGGCTGTGATCACCAACCAGCTGCAGCGTAACGGCATCGAGATCATCCAGGGCACAGCCAGTTTTGTCGATCCCCATACCATGATCGTGGTGAGATCGGATGGGCATGTCGATCACGTCCAGGCCTCAGTCATCATCCTAGCCACGGGGTCACGACCACGCCGCCCCACGGAGATCCCCTTCGATGACGTGACGGTGTGCGACTCTGACTCATTTCTCCGCACGACCAAAAACCCCACCAGCATCATCGTCATTGGAGGCGGTGTCATCGGAACAGAGTATGCGTCGATGTTAGCTGCCTTTGGGATCAAGGTCACCCTCATCGACCGGCGAACTCAGCTGTTGCGGTTCCTGGACCAGGAAATTGCGCAGGCGCTGGACTCCCAGATGCTGCAGAATGGGGTTGCGATCCGACTCGGACAAGAGCATCTTGGCATTGTCGTGAATGAAGCCGGGCGCCCGGGGATTCAACTCCATGATGGCGAGACAGTGACCGCCGATATGCTGCTCTACACCATGGGACGGATCGGCAATACAGACGCGCTGAACCTCCCCGCCATCGGCCTCTCGACTGACCAGCAAGGACAGCTCTCCGTCAACAGCCAGTACCAAACGGCTATCCCACACATTTATGCGACGGGCGACGTCATCGGGTTTCCCGCGCTCGCCGCGACCGCCATGGAACAAGGCCGCCTCGCAGCCTGTCACGCCTTTCAGGTGTCCGAGTCGCACGACATCAAGGTGATTCCCTACGGCATCTACAGCATTCCCGAGGTTTCAATGGTGGGGAAAACCGAGGAAGAGCTCGCCGCTGCGGGCGTCCCGCACGTCACCGGAAGAGCTTTGTTTAGGGAAATGGCGAGAGGCCATATCAGTGGCGAGCTCCACGGTCTATTGAAAGTGGTCTTTCACCGCGACACGCACACACTCCTTGGCGTCCACATCATCGGCCAGGGAGCCACTGAACTCATTCACATCGGCCAATCGGTCTTGACCTATGGAGGAACGGTGGAGTACTTCGTCCACAACGTCTTCAACTACCCCACGATGGCCGAATGCTACCGCACCGCAGCCCTCGACGGCTTGAATCGGCTGCACCACCACCATTCGTCTCAGCAGTGAGCCGATACGAAGGTCCCCTCGCCGACCATCGCCAGGCACACCACCTTCAGCAGAAAAAGACCTGTTGAATTCGACGTCCCAGATGCGCATATTCACGCATCGCATCAGGGAAGATCTCGATCACAGATTGAGCAAGCTGCTCCAGACTCCCCGTTCCCTTTGTTTCCTGATGGTAGACTTCGGCAAGTGTCGGAGACGTAAAGAAGCTGAGCGTCATCAGCAACGCTCCAAAATCCTCATCAAGTTCATCAGGCGTGTACTCGTTCCATACCTCCGCAAGATAGTCATAGCCCATTCCAAATCCTTGCGCCCACTGACTCAGCGGTGCATCGGCACTCAGATTATCCATGGGCCAGGGTCTGATCTCGCACCCTGGCGGGAGAGACACGATCCCTCCAGTTCGTTCACGAATACAATCATTGTAGAGCCTCAGCATCGCTTCGAGCACCCGCTCCGCCTCGTCGTTGGTCTCATACAGCGCTTCCTGGTCATTGAAGACGAGCGGAATCCATTCTGACGGCGGGATTAACTCCGGCCCATTCGCGAGACTAAACAAGAACCCGGCCAATTGAGGATAGGTCAGTGTATCTTTGGGTCGCTGGGGCGAAGATAAGAAGCGCGCGAGGAGCATTGCCTGAGCATTTGTGAATGGTGAGACAGTGTCCATCATGTCCTAAGCAGTGTGTCAGGTGTGGCTCATGCATTTCAATCCTTCCTTGATCCTGGCTGACTCAGCTTCATAGCTTCACCGGTCGTTTGAGATTCCTCACATGTGACCACAGAAAGACTCCAAGACCATTCTCTTCTCTCAAAGCACTCTTCGCTGAAGGATCGGTCCCACAGCTCACGGTTGATGTCACGCTGGATATCCGTATGACCGGACTGGTACAAGATGGTGGTGATCTGGTGGTGGCTCCCCCGCCCCGAAGGAAATGTGGCGCGATGATGTCAATCCTCAAAATGATCGGGATACGCACTCATGTACTGCGAGGTAACGTGTCGGCACGCTTGAGGAGTACGCAGCAGCTCATTCGCCGCGCCTGCCTAGCGACGGCATTACTGGTGACAATCACCATCGTAGCTCAGGACGTACACGCCGCAGGCGAGCGCCAGACGAAGTTCACACGCATCTCGACGCAGTACATCGCGGCTTTGGGCACTCCAGATGCGACCTCCGGGAACGGCGCGCAATCGTGGGGTCTATGGCCGTTGGACCCTGGTCCTCGCGGTGTGAAGCTGAGCCGATATCAATCACTAAAACTTTCCGGTGGCGTCGCCCCGGCGCGCTGGAAATTCGACGAGACGGACTGGTGGCTGGAGGAACACATACGGTCCTGACTGAGAAAACCGTCGTGATTGCCGATGTCGGGGAATCGCTTTTTGCCGCCGCTGACCTACATGTGCGCCACCGGTTTGAGTTTCTGTCACCGGCCTATTACACCTCGATGGGTTTCGCCGTTCCCGCAGCCTTGGGCGCCTCATTTGCCGACCCCAGTCTGCGGCCCATCGTCCTGGTGGGAGACGGCGCCTTTCAAATGACCGGAACTGAATTAGCCAGCTGCGTGCGCTATGGACAAGCTCCGATTGTCATTATTTTGAATAATCGAGGCTATTCGACGGAGCGAGAGATCTTGGAGGGCCCCTTTAACGATGTGCATGAATGGCAGTATGACAACGTGTGCAACCTGATCGGAGGCGGAAGAGGCTCGCGCGTAGGGACGCAGCGGGAATTTGAACAGAACCTTGCCGCTGCCTTTGCCGATCACAGCCAGCTTCATGTCCTGAACGTGCTCCTCAGCCCCGGCGATCGATCGCCCGGCATGGTGCGATTGGCAAGGCGGCTAGGGAAGAAACTGTCGACGGATAAGCCATAGGGGAAACCCTCCACTCCTGTCTGCTTTTCCCTGCACTTCTGCGAGATATTTTCTCAAAATTCGAGCAAATCCACGGCACGAAGTGACAAGAGTCTTAGCCTTTCGTTATACTTGCCGATGGCACATCCCCTGCACTCTTCAGCGTAGGATCAGTTGAGAAGCATCCGTATCTCTTCGCTCCCCGGCTTTACGCGGAAGCGACGTTCAGTAATAATCAGCGATTCGCAGCGAGGTCACCGTGTCTGATTTTTATCAAAATGGCGTCGTGACCGTTCTCCACCGGCTCGGTCAGCCCAACACGGAGCAGCTGGAGCACGAGCTCGAGCGGTATGCGAAAACGACGCCGATCGCGCTGGTCCTCCCCTCACTGTATTCGGAACTGGAGCGTCCAGCCCTCAAGCGCATCGTGGAAATCCTCGGTGAGGTTCGCTATATCAATGAGATCGTCATTTCTTTGGATCAGGCCTCTGCGTTGGAATTCCGGCTGGCCAAGCAATTCTTTGCTCAGCTCCCCCAACGAGTCCGCGTCGTCTGGAACGACGGGACCAGGATCCAGGCACTGTTGAACACCTTGGTCTCGCATGAGATCGATATCGGACACCAGGGAAAAGGACGCGGGTGTTGGACGGCTTACGGCTATGTGCTGGCCCGGGGGCAAAGCCAAATCATCGCCCTGCATGACTGCGACATCGTGAGCTACGACCGCCAGTACCTCGCTCGCCTCTGTTACCCCGTCGCCAATCCCAACCTCGCCTACGAATTTTGCAAGGGGTACTACAGCCGCGTGACAGACCGCATGCATGGACGTGTGACCCGTCTCTTCATCACTCCGCTGATCCGCAGTCTACAGTTACTGGTTGGGCCGCATCCCCTCCTCTCGTTTCTGGACAGTTTTCGGTACCCACTGGCCGGTGAATTCGCGATGGTGCGAGATCTGGCCTGGATCAACCGTATTCCCGGCGACTGGGGGCTGGAGGTCGGCATGCTGGCCGAGGTGTACCGCAATTGCGCGCTCCGTCGTATTTGCCAAGCCGATATCGCCGATGCCTATGAGCACAAGCATCAAACGCTGTCGACGCACAATCCTGACGCGGGCCTCTTGAAAATGTGCGTCGATATCACCAAATCGCTTTTCCGCAACCTGGCGAGCGAAGGGCTGGTCCTCTCGGAAAGCACCCTCAAGACGTTGCGGGCCACCTATCTCCAGGCCGCGCAAGAAGCGATTAGTCGGTACGAAAATGACGCGGCAATCAACAGTTTGCGCTTTGACCGCCATGAAGAGCGACGCGCCGTTGAAGTATTTCTGCGCGGCATGACGTTGGCGACGGACAGCTTCCTCGGCGACCCGTTGGGCGTCCCGATGATCTCGAACTGGAGCCGAGTGACCCATGCCGTCCCAGATATTTTCCATCGGCTCATGGACGCCGTGGAACAAGACCACGCGTGGGATCCTACGGCAGAAACCAGGCAACCTGTCTCATGAACAATAGCGTGATTCCACTCACCCCTGAAACCGAGGACCTGCTAGAAGCTGTACGCAGTGCCGACATCTTGGTCGGCATTCCCAGCTTCAACAATGCAGGGACCGTCGGCCATGTCGTCCGCGCCGTCGGAGCAGGGCTGGCAAAATACTTTCACGGCCATCGTGCCGTCCTGGTCAACGCCGACGGCGGCTCCACCGACGACACCCCTACCATCGTCGCCCATACCATGGTTGATCTGGAACCCCTCTTTATCAGCGATCGACAGAGCACGCTTCACCGGATTATCACGCCCTATCATGGGATCCCTGGCAAAGGCAGCGCGTTTCGCACGATTTTTGAGATCGCTCGACGGCTCAAAGTCAAAGCCTGTGCTGTCGTCGATTCGGACGTCCGCAGCATCACCCCCGAGTGGATGGAACTGCTCCTTCATCCGATTCTCAAAGAAGGCTACGACTATGTGGCCCCGTACTATCGACGCCACAAGTACGACGGAACGATCACCAACAGCATCGCCTATCCTCTGACCCGAGCCCTCTACGGGCAGGAGGTTCGTCAGCCGATCGGCGGAGATTTTGGATTCACCGGCGAACTGGCGCAACACTATCTCGAGAAGCACGTCTGGGAGTCCGATGTCGCGCGTTTCGGAATCGACATTTGGATGACGACCGAGGCCATTACGAGCGGAGCGAAGGTGTGTCAGAGTTTTCTCGGGGCCAAGATTCATGATCCCAAAGACCCTGCCGCCGACCTCTCCTCCATGTTGCGACAGGTCGTGGGGGCCTTGTTCGCCTTGATGGAAGCCCATGCCCCCACCTGGCTCCCCGTCACAGACTCGCGAAAGGTGCCTCTCTTCGGCTTCCAATATGAGGTGGGCGTTGAGCCGGTGAATGTCAATGTCGAACGGATGGTGGACTTGTTTCAACTCGGGCTGACAGACCTGCACGATATTTGGGCCCGCATGCTCTCGGAAGACGCCCTGGATCAGCTGTCCAGCCTTCGGAACGTCCCGCTACGGGATTTCCGCATTCCGGATTCGCTATGGGCCCAAATTATTTATGACGCCGCCCTCGCGCATCATCGGAACGTGCTCCCACAAGAACATCTCTTGAAAGCGCTGACCCCTCTGTATTTAGGAAAGACCGCATCATTCGTGCTGGATAGCCAAGGGTTGACCTCGGCGGAAGCCGAGCAGCTCATCGAAACGCTCTGCCGGACGTTCGAGAAACAGAAAGAGTATCTTGTCGCACGTTGGCCTCAGTCTCAGGACTCGCGCGAAGTCATCGGGGCTGCTCGCGCGAAGTCTGAAAGGAGCGAGCCATGACCTCAAGCTGGGAACATACGTTACTGGGACCAGTGACCGCACTTGGCGAGCGCGTCTTTGCCATCCTTCCCAATGTCCTGGCCATGCTGATTCTCTTGCTGGTTGGTCTGGGCGCAGCCTGGGGCATGGGGCATTTGATGGAACGGCTGCTTCGCGTCATTGGCCTGGATCGACTCTGTGATCGAATCGGTATCGCGGCAGCCCTCCTGCGGGGAGGCATCAAAGCCGATCCGTCGTATATTATCGGCCGCGTTACCTACTGGTTGATTGTGATCTTCGCCACCACGGCATCGCTGGGTGCGCTCGATGTGGCTCCGATCAATCAAGCCGCTCACTCACTCTTGTCGTATATTCCTCATTTGGTCACCGCGGCCGTGATCGGGATCATCGGGTACCTCGTCTCGAATTTCGTGTCGCAGGCCGTCCTCATCGCTGCGGTGAACGCGGGGTTACCTCCGGCCCGCTGGATCGCAGCCGGAACGCGCTGGGGCATTCAACTCTTGACCGTGGCCATGGCGTTTGAACAGTTGGGGATTGCTCAACACATCGTCGTCGTCGGATTCGGCATTACCTGGGGAGGGCTCGTCCTGGCCGCTGCATTGGCGTTGGGGTTGGGCGGCAAGGATCTGGCGAAGGATTTCCTGGAGCGACGTCTGGCCGGACATTCCCGGTCGCAGATCAACGAGGACTTACGACATCTTTAAGCCTATGTCACGCTATTTACTCTTCACAGATCTGGACGGTTGTCTTTTAGACAACGACACCTATTCCTTTGACGAGGCGAGACCGGCGCTCGACGCCCTCCGTGCGGAGAACATACCGGTCATTATCGTCTCCGGAAAGACCCGCGCCGAAATCGAACCGCTTCGAGAGCGCCTTGAGCACCACGATCCCTTCATCGTCGAGAATGGCGCAGCGGTGTTTGTGCCCCTCAATACCTTTGACTTCCCCTTGGAACGATCACGACGCCGCTCCAGCTATCAAATCATTGAACTCGGCACACCGTATGCCCTCCTCCGGGATGTGCTTCGGCAAATTGAAGAAGCGGTGGGCACGCCACTCCAAGGGTTCGGCGACCTATCGGTCGACGAAGTCATGGCGAACACAGGACTCACCCGAGAAGATGCCCTGCGGGCGATGCTGAGGGAGTTCGATGAGCCGTTTTTGGTAAACGGCCCCACTAAACTGATCGAGGAAGTCTGCCGCCAAATCGTGACGCGAGGGCTGAATTGGACGAGAGGGGGACGGTTCTTTCACTTGACGGGAAATAATGACAAAGGTCGGGCCGCAGAAATCCTTCTCCGCTGCTATAAACGACAGGAGCGACTGGCCAACCTGCCAGACGACATCGAAACCATCGGCATCGGCGATAGCTTGAACGATCTCCCGCTCCTACTGACGGTCGATCATCCGGTCTTGGTACAAAAACCGGACGGCTCGTATGATCCTGACATCAACCTGCCGAATCTCATTCGTGCGCCTGGCATCGGTCCATCCGGATGGAATCAGGCTGTCTTGGAATTACTCAAACAAGCCTCGGAAGAGCCATCCCATGGCCGATCAGTCAATATCCAAGCCACTTGACCGCACGCATTCAGCAAAACATGGCAATGCTAGTCCTCGGCCGGATTAATAATATGCAGTCCTGCGGTTTTTGATGCCGCCAACAGCTGGGGATCCGCGCTGACGACGGTCAAACGCAACGGCTTCAACTCTAACGCCAGCGCCAGATGCATCACTTGTGGCGACCGAAGGAACGGATACTCCAGTGCCAATTCCTTGGTTGCCAAGTAAGTCTCCATCTTCGGTTCAATAAACTGATAGAGTCCCTGTTTGGATTCAATCTCGAACTTATACAAAACGGAGTAGCAATCATCCCGCGTAATCTGCCCCTCGTGAGCGCGTGCGCACAGGACCGAATAGAAGTCCGTCACGGACCATGTCGGGACAATCGCGACTTTACCGCGCTTCACCATCAGCCTATTCACGATCCTCGTGCCCCGCTCCATGCTGTAGCGCTTAATGAGTGCGGTTGAGTCAAAATAGTAATATGGCATCCCTTTAGACCCTCCCCTTCAGAATGATTTCCGCGAGCGGCCCTTGAAGCTTGGAGAGCCGATCTTGTAGTTCATCGAGTGGCACCTCTTCATACCCCTCTTTTCGCAAGGTGTCGGCAAGATTCCCGCTATTGAAAGACGCCGTGTCTTCCTTCAGTCGGTCGCCCAATCGCCGCTTGGCCACACGACTTGAAAGTTTTTGTCCAGATTTGGTCAACCCCCGCCCCCGGCTGCGTGGAGCTCGGCTGACGGAGAGTTCGTCTGTCTTTTTCACGATCAATACCTCCTCATGAAAGAACGTCCATTTACCGCCTCACCCCTGATTCTTCTCGTGGGCAACTCGCCGGCATCGTCGCCATCTCAGGCAGCACGATCTCGCCGAAAATATGCGCGGCAATCGCCTTCGCGACATCCGACGACAACGCTTGTTGCATGACACGCAACGTCTTCGCCGTGGCTTCACGCTCCGTCAGGTGCCCTTCCCTCCCTCCGTGCGCCGTAGCCCCGACGACACGTCGTGTCCCCAGCTCCACGACCTCGAAATCACTACACCACCGAACGTACTTGAAATGTGGGTCCCGCACCTCGATGGGGAACAGACGGACGGTGCCTCGGACGATCAATTCAGGAGAACCACCTTCTTCACCTTCCATCTTTGTGGTCACACGAAGTCCTTCTCGAATCAGCCCTTCCGCCAACGCACGTCCAACCGGTTCTGCATGGTCACCGGACACTTGTACCGCAAGCACCAGATTCGTAGCAAGAAATTGCTCCAACTCACCAGATAATTCGTTTACCTGATAGGCAGACGGGGTCCCTTGCCCGCTGGGACGGATCACTCGCAAATCCGTGTTATACACCTCGCGCAGAACAAGATTTCGACCGGCTCGGCGAAGGGCGCGAACCTTGGCAAGCTTGTCGATGGATTGCCTGGACTCAGTGACATCCGTGTCAATCGTGCGATCCAAGGCCGCGACCTTCTCCATCAATGAGGCTTCGGCCTGAGGGCGATTCATCACACTCAAGGCGTAGTACACCCGGCTCTCCGAGTCATACCACACATCCGCGATCCTGACGTTCTCAAGCACTTTGTCCGTCGAGACTTTCGTCACGTTGTCGATCGTGAGCCGCCGCTCGGCGTTGGAGACACCGTGATTCTCAACAACCCAGTACGATTCCCAGTCCTTCGCTTGCGCCGCGACTTCTGCCTTGAAGATGCGAGCCACGGCCGCATAGGCCTGATCCTCTGCATTACTTCGAGTGTCTGCTTGGCCGACTCCGGTCAGGTATTGACTCGATGGATAGGTCGCACTCCGGCCATCCACCCACCCCGGCTTCCCTTTTCCAGTGAACCAGGTACAGCCAGTCGATGCAGACACCATCAACCCCAGACAGAAGACAACCGCGACGCCTTGTCCAAAAGAACACTCTCCGGTCCTCATCATTGCATCACACGCTGGATAATGAACATCGTCTGGCCTTCAGTCAGCACAATCGTTTGTCCATCTTTCGCTGTCGTCACCCCTAGTCCAGACGGTCGAACGGACAGGTTGTACTGGCCTGGTGGGACCCACGCTCGTGCCACGTGAATTTCGTCGGGCAACGTCTGCCAGCTCCGCTTGTCGGCTTCTTCGGATGCCACTGCCATTCCATGAGCCACCAGCCCGACCAACAGTCCGACCCAGGGGGCAGCATCCTTTCCAGCGGCATGTTGTGCTCCGATCATGGCTCCTTCCGCCGCCGCATATTTCGTCGCGGCTCGCGCGAGCGCTTTCACCGTGATCGACGGCAGACGTTCCGAAAGGCTTTTCTCAGCCAGCGCGGTCACATTGTGTGCCCGTTCAGACCGAACAATGACTGACTGGCCGGTCGAATCCGTCAATGTCATACTTTCGGATGTGACCTGCGTCTTCTGTGGAACTAACCGCGGAAGTGCAACACGAACCACGCGCCCATTGAGTCCGTAGAGTACGCTGTCCGCAACGCGATCCCGTTGATAGGGCGACCGGAAGACTCCCCTATTCAGCAAGACTAACTGTGCGGCATCAAGACTAATAGGTAAGTCCAAAAATAAATCCTCTTTGCGCGGAGCCCGCCCATTATAGCTGATCATCACAACTTGAGCGAGTCGTTCCTGGGATGAAAGAGGCTGCCAGGAGACATCAGGGAATGTCTGTCGATAGTCAGCAAACTCAGTTGCGAGGTCGAGCGCCTCAGCCGTCCGCAGAAGATCGGCGCGCAACGCCGGAGGAGCGGACATTTTCATCCACCCGCTCATGGCTCCATACGCTTCATAGGCATTGCGGTAGGCGATAAACGCATTGTTCAGATCCCCAACCGCCTCGTACAAGATACCGCATACATACCGCGCAAACCCGTCATTCCGATACTTGGGTGCATCCTTCACTCTGTCACTGAGCACATTCAAACGATGGTCGATTCGTCGTGCCTCCACGAGTGCGCCCTCAAGCTGCCCCTGAACCGCGTAATTGATGGCCTTGATCACGTTGATCATGACGTGTTCGTAGGCGTCCCCTTCGTACGGGAGGGCATTATCGTTAGTCAAAAACGCAGCGGTTTCAGAACGGATGGTTCTGGTATAGAGCCGCTCGACCTCTTCTTCCGCTTGCTCCAATGCCGCACTGCTCTGCTGATAGTGGCCTGCTAACTGCAGCACCATTCCACGATCCATTGCATACAGCAGGCGCGCCTTCGTTCCATACTCTTTCTCGGTCTGCTCGACGATCGCTGCGGCCCGTTGCGGATCACCAGCAACGAGGCTTTGTTCAATGAGGAGATAGTGATTGACGGAAGGACCACAGCCGGCCAACAACACAAGAACGGCAAGAAACGGCAACAATGAGATCGGGGTGACAACGCCCCACCGCACAGAAGCCCCGTGGGCAAAGCGTGGGAGGATTGGGTTCAACAGCGTCCGCGGAATCTAACCTGATGCTGAAAAAGTCCGCCAGCAGCGTTCTCGCATCGCTCAGAGTTTCAACGTACGGAATCGTACGCCTCGTCTTTTCGCTTGCTGCAACCTTGCTGGACGGTCTTCTTGAGCATCCTGAAGTTATTCTGACATTGGCACGGTACAGACAGTGCCGGCTATATCGTCGACATCTATCGCAGCTACTAAAAGACGGTACGTTTCTTTTCAACCACCTTCTTGATCTTCTTTTGCCCGTACCAGACTTTCGCATTGTTTTCCAGATCGATCATTTGAAGGTCTACCTGGTAGAACACCGCTTTGGTTCCATCGGCTTCGTCAAGAATGGTGGCAATCGTGCCCTTCATCATAAAATCGGCGCCGATCTCTTTCCCAGGGGCTTTCTGCGTGTCTTCGCGAGCATACATCGCTTGCTCTTTCCGCTCGGTTCGAACCTCGTCGCGTTCACCTTTACCGGCCACGAACGTGACTTTCTGGGAATTGGTGAGTTCTCGCTCCAAATCCGTAATGAAGGTTTGCACGCTGATATGTTCATGACTGCTATTCAAGACCGTCCCCACAACCACGACAGGTTGCCGTTGACTCGCTTTTTCAAAACTCCCTAGCCACGGATATTGCAGCGCATCCTTGACCATCGCTTCGGCGACCATCCGAGAATCCGTGTCGTTCCAGCGTCCACTCAAATCGGTCACGACCCCGGCATCGACACGCGTCACCTTTGTTTCGTGTCCACATCCAGACAATGCGAGAACGACACTCACCGTGGCGACAAGCGAAGAACGAAACTTCTTGATCACCATAAACCTCCGAGAAGGGGTAGACGGCTCACGCTTCATTGAGATTTAGCGAACGCCTCGCTTTTCCTCTTCGGTCTCCAACCGTTCGAACAGACGGTCGGCATTCTTCCGGACAAAGTCCCGTACTTGTGAATTCAGCTCTTTGGCCTGCTCCAAGTTGTTTTTCATATCCTCCAAACTCAACTTGGTCAACACATAATAGGTGTTGGTCTTGGGATCCATGTACTGATCAATTTTTCGGACTCCGCTGAGTGTGGTCGTCGTGATGGTCTTGATGGCTCGCTCGATATTCTGCTCTTCCGTATTCCGGGTGAAATCTCCGGCGGTCGTCGAGGCCGCATAGTCTCTCATCAGATACCCGCTGTAGGTCTCAAACGTCTTGGCGATCTCCGCCCTCCCGCGATTCTCAGCCGTATCCCAGGCAAGCGGCGCATTGCGAACGCCCGCGACAGCCCCCACCCCGTAAAACGCTTTGCTGTCTTTTTCATTAAACGCTCCGGACCCCTTTTCAACCCATTTAGGAGGACCGCCACAAGCCGTCAGTCCCATGATGAGAAGGATGGCAAGACCAGGACCGACCAGCTTCGAATGAATCGCCTGTGACCGGATCATACAATCCTCCTTGAGGTGAATAAGTATAGATACCGTACGTAGAACATCCCGAGAAAAAACGTTGGAATCATGCTAACATGGGTTCAGAGATCAGTCAACGCACCACCCGCTTCGAGCGGTATTCTCAGCAGTATTCCCATAGACAAGGAGGGGGATTAGTGGCAGACATTGAGATTGACGACGGCATCTTGAGAATTCTGAACCTTGAGATCCAGGATCCCAAGGCTGCGGCGGTCCTCTCAGCCTACCCTCAAGCACGTTGGGCGGAAATCACCCGTCGAGCGGTCAAGATCGGACTTGGATACCTGAAAGGTGGCGAGAATGCTTAAGGCGCTGGAGTGCGATCGGCTTGATTGACAGTGGCACGGGCGCGAGGATCGGTGCCGCCGAGTTCCAAATACCGGCGAAACGCCTCTACCGACTGAGCCTGATCATTGAGATGATCGGCATACAGTGTCCCTAATGTGAAGTAAACATCCTGATAGGTGTTGTTCACAACCAAGGCTTGTCGGAGAGCCGCTTCAGCTTCCGCAAACTCGCCTCGTTTTTCGTGAATCAATCCCAGCGTGTAAAACGAGTCGGGATTCCCCGGCGCATATTTCACCGCAAGAAGGCCGGTCGCCAAGGCCTCGTCGAGATTCGGCAGCACTTCCAATCGAACATAACTCTTCAGCACGTACGCATTCCCATAGGTCGGATCGTAACTGATCGCGCGATCCAGTCGTTCTAAGGCTTCTTCTCCTGATTTCCCTTCCTGCAACAGCGCGAGGGCTCGTTCGTAGTGAGCCTTCGCCTCCCGTTGCCGCTCAGAAGCAGTCCGAGGACCGGCACCAAGCATGTACGCCGATCTCCGTCCTTCTACCAACGCCGTGTCTCCATCCCCATCGATGCGTAGATTGGATGGACGTTGTGTCCCATTGGAGGCCGCCTCAACCTGTCGCACCACATAGGTCCCCAACTCGGAAGCCATGACCCAGCCATTTGCGTCCAGATCGGCAGCACCAGACAGCCCGGTCAATAGGGTCTCAACAAAACGACTGCTCTTCTCAGCGCGAACAGCGGTCTCTCCTTTACCTGCCGCGCTGATGACTTGGACTGCGCGCCGATCCGTCTCCGATTCTGGAGCCAAACGCCCTTCCAATGACTGTCCCGATGGCGCAGTGGTCTCCCACCCGAATACCGGCGCATCGAGAATGAGAAGCGTGTGTTTGGAAGCCGACCGTCTCGTAAATTCTTTTAAGTGCTCAACCGTGATCGACTTCGCGGCGTTGTTGACCGGCGCATCAAACGGCACGAGATACCCTCGATCGTACCCATCAGGATCCTGCATAGACCCGGCATGGCCCGCAAAGAACACAACCAGCCGATCCATGCGCCCAACTTTTCTCGGCAACATGTCGTTGAACAACTGGTGCAGACGTCGCGAGCTTGCATCCTTGTCGTAGAACTCGACCACCTCGTCAAACCCTAACCGCCGAAACGTCTCGGCCACCTTCTTGGCATCTCTGATCGCTCCCGGGACGGGAGGAGCCACGACATAGTTTTCGATCCCAATAATGATCGCCCAGGACTTGTAGTACAGGCCTTCCGGCTTTCCCGATTGAGCCTCGGCAGTCGACAGGGCGATGACTGAAAACAGCCCACACACATGCGCGCCCCCTAAGAGCAGTCTCAAGAGTCCACGCCACAGGTTCTTCATAAAATGACTTGCGCTGGTCATCAAATCAGCCTATCTCCGCCTTAGACAGGTGTCAAGAAACAGAATCCAGAGAAGCCCGCGGCACCACAAGGAGCTAGTCGTGGAACAACTGTATAGTTGCAGGCGGCCCCGACTTTCTCCATAATTGCGCAGCCGATGATGGACCGTGCCGAGGAAGGAGACGCGACCGCCATGAGCGAAAAGATTGAGACCCTGTTGAAGGAAAGTCGGAC
The DNA here is from genome assembly GCA_005116895.1 of Nitrospira sp. Lineage (GTDB taxonomy): Bacteria > Nitrospirota > Nitrospiria > Nitrospirales > Nitrospiraceae > Nitrospira_D. The sequence goes on from SWDO01000016.1 coordinate 29,398, forward strand.
GTACCAGCCGACCGCCAAAACGATAGCCGCTGCTTATATCAAAGACTACGAAACTGAGTACAAGCAATCGATCGCCGACCCTGAAGCGTTTTGGAACCGTGAAGCCAAGGAGCTGGAGTGGTTTTCTCCTTGGGGCAAGGTCCTAGAGTGGAACTATCCATGGGCAAAATGGTTTGTCGGCGCGCGATGCAACATCGCCTACAACTGTTTGGACCGCCACATGAAGACCTGGCGCAAGAACAAAGTGGCCCTGATCTGGGTGGGAGAACACGATCAGGAACGCATCTTCACCTATGCTGAGCTGTATCGACAAGTGAACCGCTGCGCCAATGCCCTCAAAAAGCTTGGCCTCCAGCAAGGCGATCGTGTCACCATCTATTTGCCCAAAATCCCCGAACAAGTCATCGCCATGCTGGCCTGCGCCAGAATCGGCGTGGTCCACAGCGTCGTCTATTCCGGGTTCAGCGCCCCCGCCCTGGCTAGCCGTATCAACGATGCAGAAGCCAAGCTGGTGATCACCGCTGATGTCGGGTTCGACCGCGGCAAGATTATCCCATTGAAACCAGTCGTGGACGAGGCCGTCAAAACCTGCCCGACGATCGACCATGTGGTGGTCGTACGCCGCGAGGTCCAAGGTCCGCCCCTTTCCGCCCCAAAGGAAATTGACTGGAAGGAATGGATTGAACAGGAGCGACCGGTTTGTGAGGCAGAGCAGCTGGATGCCGAAGCCCCGCTGTATATCCTCTACACATCCGGGACAACCGGGAAACCCAAAGGGGTCGTCCATGTCCATGGAGGGTACATGGTCGGCACCTATACGACGACGAAATATGTGTTCGACCTGAAAGATGATGACGTGTACTTCTGCGTGGCAGATCCGGGATGGGTCACAGGTCACAGCTACATCGTCTACGGGCCTCTTCTCAATGGCGCAACTATCCTGACGGCAGAAGGAAAACCGGACTATCCAAATCCTGGGCGCTGGTGGGACCTCATCGAACGATACGGGGTCTCGATTTTCTATACGACCCCGACCGCCATCCGCCTGCTCATGCGCTACGGCGAAGATTGGCCGAAGAAATTCGATCTCTCGACGCTCCGCATTCTTGGGAGTGTCGGAGAACCGATCAATCCAGAAGCCTGGGAATGGTATCACCGCGTGACGGGCGGAGACAAACCGATCATGGACACCTGGTGGCAGACAGAAACGGGCTCGATCTTGATTACCCCGCTTCCCACCGTGCCGCTGAAACCAGGCTCGGCCACGCGCCCTTTTCTGGGCATTGAAGCCGATGTCGTCGATCGCGAGGGCAACAGCCTCCCCGCCAACGCCGGTGGCTTTGCCGTCATCAAGAAACCCTGGCCATCCATGATGCGCACAATCTACAAAGATCCGGAACGGTACAAAACCTATTGGAATACGATTCCCAACTGCTATACAGCCGGTGACATCTGCCACAAAGACGCCGATGGGTATATGTGGTTCATGGGTCGAGCAGATGACGTCATCAAGGTGGCGGGCAATCGGCTTGGCACGGCTGAAGTGGAAAGCGCGTTGGTCAGTCACCCCGCCGTTGCAGAAGCTGCCGTCATCGGCAAACCGCATAAGACGGTCGGTGAATCCATCAAGGCCTTTATCATCTTGAAACAGGGAGAAGAGGACAGTCCGGCCCTGATCAAATCGATCAAAGATCAAGTTTTGAAAGAGCTGGGGAAAATCGGTGTGCCATCGGAAATTGACATTGTGTCGTCGTTACCAAAAACTCGATCCGGGAAAATCATGCGGCGCGTATTAAAGGCCAAAGAGCTCGGACAAGACCCGGGGGATATTTCAACCATCGAGGAGTGACGGCATTGCAACGGGGCGGTCGAAAACCAGGGGAACCGATCTATTTGCGACGGCACTTGATCGTGCTTGCCCTGGCAGTGGGCCTGCCCGTGGTGCTGCTGCAGCTCTACAAGATCTACATCGGCCCAGTGAGCTTCGGGGCACAGATGGGATTTGGGATTCTCGTTTCAATCCTGGCCGGCATCGTCCTCTACTTCACCTATCGTTCGTCGGCGCAGAATCAGCGGTAACGGCTTCTAAATCGGTCGGCCCTGCCGCGCGGCAAAAGAAGGGAACAGATCTTTCTGGCGTGCGGTTGCGCGAAGGTGAGACGGGGCCGAGCCGCCGCTGAGGCAGCGAACTCCGAACAAAATCATTGAACGATTCCGCAAGCAATTCAGGGCGTGCGGCCCCAAAATCGTCGGCTCGATTGATTGCCCACAAGCTTCCATTCGTCGGAATGCATTGACGCTTTAACACATCTAGGCCAACGCTCGGCAGATATACTTCCGGGTCTGATTGACCAATGGTCTTATTCACGTCTCCAACAATGAATGCGATATTTGCGATATTGTCGGCCCTGGCCCGCGTCGATTCTGGAAACTGCGCTCGAGGCATGACGTGGTGACGATCCACATCGTTTTGAAGGAGCACCTTGCTGCCAGTGTAGAAATCTAGGATCCCTCGATTCATACAGGCAATGTATAGTGCCAGGAGCCCACTTCTGTCAGCGAGCGCGCCAGTAAAATCGGATTCTTCGGCAACGAGTGAAGTTACGCAGCCTTCCCGGACACAGTCTTCGTTCGCACCAGGAGATCTACGTCACAATCCAAGACATGCAACAAGGACAGCAACTGATCGATGGACTTGCGGTAGTTTGTCTGATCGAGCAGACGATAGAACTGTGTGGCTGATGTTCCAAGCCTCCTGATCATTTCACGCTTCGACAAAGCACTTGCCTTGACTCGTTTCTGCGACTCAATGGTCAACTTGTACAGGAGCGCATCTCGTAGGTAGCGTGGATCCTGGTTGTAATCCAACACTTGCTCGCTATGGACAGTTCCTTCCTTGCCTGATTCCAGCCTATATGTAAACCCTTCTCGTCCCAGCTCCTTGTCGACTTCAAGCCGCACAATCGGATCGTCGAGGGTCGGTTGAGGATCAACCTTGGAATAGGGAAAGTGGAACGTCTTCCTCGACGCCTTCACGTAGAACGATTTTTTTCGATTGTTATGAGTCACGGATTGGATTCTCATAAAAGTCTCTCGCGTTCCAACTCGGCGATCAATCCTCGAAGCCTTCGCGTAGCCCTCCCTGCCATGGACGCACGATGATCCAAGTCCCATTTCACAACCAACACGCCATCGCGATATACATGCACATGTCGGGGAGAATGATCGCCTTTCCAGGTGACAAAAATATAGCCACCCCGGCGAATCTTACCCATGATCGAGTGTTACCATTGGCGGTATCATTTGTCAAGACAGCGCCATGGACACCTTCACAGCCGAAGAAGTTCCCCTCGACTGCACAAGCTGCTTCAAGATCATCCCCGACCGCCTCTCAAATCCGTCCAGGGCCTGACCAGCAGCAGGTCCAACTCCCCATCCATGTGTTGGGATGGGGAAGGGCTTCTGCACTTTTCTGTTCCGATCCGGAAAAATCATGCGGCGCGTATTAAAGGCCAAAGAGCTCGGACAAGACCCGGGGGAT
>SWDO01000016.1:33038-86205 GCA_005116895.1 Nitrospira sp.
TATCGATGCTGATGGTGGGTTTTGGAAGCTGGCCACGCTCTTGGAGCAGACACTCAACGTACATGCCGAGAAGGTTAGATTCAAAGAGCCGAACGAGCGGAATACAACTTGAGTTCGCCTACTAGATAAAACCTGCCACTCCTATCGCCCAGATATCTCAACATCACTCTCATTGGGCTTTGACTCCCGCTCCCCCATCTCAATTCAGTTTCGATCCTGGTCGAGGTCGAGGACTTCGACAACAGCCTCGTGAATCCGCTTCATGAGTGCGGCTGAGAGTTTAGTCAAGGGGCCTTCGACTAAACGGCGATTGTCGATCGCGCGTAGTTGATCGATCAGTAGATCGGAGGTGCGGCGAAGACGGCCGGCTGCAGGGACACGAATGCGCAAAGGCTCAGCGCCCTCAACCAGCACCGTCGTCAACGGCACAATGAGCGTAGAAGGGTGTTGCGCGTCAAGCAAGGCTTGGGCCTGAACGATCAGAACCGGTCGTGTCTTGCCCGGCTCGGTCCCCCGTTTGGGATTGAGATCAGCCAGCCACACTTCTCCTCGATTAAGCATCGGGAGACTGTTCGACGGCGGCAAACTCACGATTGACGCGCAGGCTTTCCTTTCGAACTTTCTTCGAGGCTTCGGCCAAACGCCGCGCCCGGAGTATGGCTTGCGTCTGTCGATTCATGCGCTCGATCGCTCGGCGGATATAGGCGGCTCTGGATAGATGGAGGGTGTTCGCGCAACGGCGGCTGGCTTCCAAAACATCTTCTGGCAGTTTCAGCGAGATAGCTCCCATTGTACCCTCTCTGAATATCTTATTGTGATATGTGCACAGGATATCTCAGTACCGCGTAACAAGCAAATGCAACAGCGAGCGTCGTAATGTTCTGAGTTGTGTTCTAGACAGGACTCCTGGTACCTGTGCCATTCCGCAGTCAGTACGGAAGTAGAAGACCGTGAGGAGTGCTGATATTGGCTCAGATCAGCCCACGTTTCTGCAGGTAATCTGTATCGATGCTGATGGTGGGTTTCGGAAGCTGGCCACGCGCTTGGAGCAGACGCTCGACGTACTTACCGATGAGATCTGATTCAAGGTTGACCGGATCATTCACCTGTTTGAGGCCAAGTATCGTCACCTTCGCCGTGTGCGGAATGATGGCGACGCTGAACCCATGCTCCGTCACCGCATTGATCGTGAGACTGATACCATCGACGGTAATGGAGCCCTTTGCAACACAATAGCGCAGAATCTCCGGAGGCGCCCCGATGGTGAACACGATGGCATTGCTGTCCAGCTGCCGGCTGCGAATGACACCCACCCCATCCACATGACCGGCCACCAGATGACCGCCGATGCGTTCGTTGAGCTTCATGGCCCTTTCGAGATTGACCGGCATGCCCACGGCGAAACCTCCGAGGGTCGACACCGAGAGTGTTTCAGGCGAGACCTCTACGGAAAAATCGCGCTCGCTTCGCGAGACGACCGTGAGACAGATTCCATTCACGCTCACGCTGTCACCGATCTTCAGGTCGTCCATCACAGTCGAGGCCAGAATCGTGAGCCTGGCTCCCGCAAGCGTTTTTCTCAGGACAGTCACGGCACCCATTTCTTCAACAATGCCAGAGAACATACAAAAGCCCTCGGATGATGGCCGCCGGTCATGAACCGTCAGTCAATGACTCCAGCGACCGAAAAAGTTTTCGCGGTCCCATTATAGCGACTTCGTCCTAATTCTTCCTCATGGCCAACCAGAACACAACAGCTGCGGCAAGCTGCATACCGGCAATGACCATAAAGGCCCCTCCATAACTCATTCGCGCGATCAGCAATCCAGCCAACAGCGGTCCGCTTGCATGCCCGATATCCATGATGGTCCCTTGCATCCCCATACCAGCCCCCAGCCTCTTAAACTCGGAACTGTCCGCCACAAGCGCTGAGGAGGACGAGGAGACGACCGCTTCACCAAAGCCGAATCCAGCGGACAGCAGGAGCAAGACGGGAAACATCGACACATACGGAATATAGACAAAGGTTACGGCGCAAATAAGTAGGCCAAGGATAATCAGCGGCTGACGACCGACTCGATCTGAAATCCGTCCCATAATCGGCTTGGAAAAGAACGACGTGCCGGCTTGGACAGAAAACAACAGACCGACTTCACCAGGGTTCAATCCCGCTGAGACTCCGTACAGTGGCAAAAATGCCATCAAGGCTCCATTCGCGATCATCTTGGCGGCGTCGGTCATACTGGTAATCAGGACTTTGTTATTATTGGCGACAGCGGCAAACCCCTTCCACATTTCGGACAGCACCACCGCCGTCCCCTGTTCCTTCCTCTGCGGCACTGCGACGTCGAGATGAAGGCTATAGAACAACACCATGCCGATGCAGCCAAAGATGCCGGCCGTGACAAACGCTGCGTCGAATCCTGCCGCATGGATGAGGTACCCTCCGAGAAAGGGACCCAAGAGAGAGCCGGACTGCGTACAGGCCGTATAGGTCCCGAGCGCCGCGCCACGCCGTTCCCGATAGAGCTCCGCCACGGTAGCAAGTGCGCTCGGAGCGAAGATGGCCGTCGCCAACCCGTGTAGAAACCGTAACGCTGTCAGCGCATCCAAATCTGTAATGAAGGGATAGAGAAACGGCGGCAGCCCGAACGCCACCACGCCGATCCGGAGCAAGAAGCGCCTTCCATAGATATCGGAGAGCGCCCCCGAAGGCAGCTTCAGCAAGACGCCTGTTAAGGTTGACACGGATACGATCAGACCGATCCGTTCCGGGCTCGCACTGAGCGATTCGGCAAACAAGGAGAGCACGGGCATCCGCACCATATTGTAGCTGATGAAGCAAAAGATGCCGACCGAGCAAATCAGCACGAAACTGCGGGATGTCGTCATGGGATCGAACGTCCGTCCGAACTCCCGTTGTCAGGGCTGTCGCGGCTGCTCAAGACCTGTTTCAGAAACGCCACCTGCTCCTCCGGTAAAGACGGGGGATTCTGCGCTTCAGACAGGACCCGTTGAGGATTCTCCCTCATCGTGATTCCCAATCGATCGACGGTCTTCACTCCTTTCTTCAACCGGTTGGTCGCAAGCTTGGACACAAGCGGATGGAGGAGAGACGCCAACCCGGAAAAGAAGGGATTATCCAATTTCGTATAGGCGACCAACGTGCTCGCCGTTGTTTCATTGCTATGCTCATCTTGCATCACACCGATCCGAAGAAAGACGACTGCTTTCCCCGTCACATGAGGCAATAACCGGCTTTCATGAGTTCCCTCGAGGAAGTAGATACGGGAGATCGGATCCTCGTACACCAGCTCCACGATGCCCTTCGACCCCTCGCCATCATCCCCCCAGAAGCGACCGAGACCACGCTCTTCCGACTGGTAAAGACCAAGATTCAGGCGTCGGATCAGCGCCGCCGTGAACGAAGGATGATCCAACAGGTACCGGTACAATGCTCCGGATAGTGTAGTTCGAATCGGTCCGAGTTGGCTCTCTATTAAATTATTCTGGATGATTGCTTGCAATCGACAAGCCCAGGCCGGATCCACTCGTTCAACAGGAAATGTCAGCCCAGCATGATCACGCAAAAAGGAGCACGATTCGGTCCTCCCCTGCTCAGGAGAGAGGAACAGTCCCACTCCGAGTCCAGCGATGACTATTCCGACTATGTGTCGTTGTGTGACCCGCCAAGCGGAGCTCATGGGGTGAGCGTTTCAACGGCTATGGTGAGATGGACCGAAAAAAGCTGTTGGGGATCCTGTCGTAGCCTGGCCTGCCGTAACAACGTTTCAACCGATGGCGACACAGTGCCACTGAATGAGAGACGCCCATTGGTGACGACCGTGAGCGGCTTGGAGAAGTCGATGAGTTGCTCGTTCAAGAACAGGCTATACCGTTGGACCCGACCAGCAGTGACCTCAATCCGATTGGTTCCTACGATCGATGCATCTACCTTGGCATATTCCCGACGCCTAATTCGTTCATCTCGCTTGTCAACCAAGTCCTGCGAGAACGCTGCAATTGGGTCGGTCGAGTCGATCCGAATCCAGCTGAACGATTGAAAGTGGCTGCCGTCGCGCACGACGGTCAAGCTTGTTGGTAACGGCTCGCGGCGTTGACTATTGAACCAGGCGATCAGATCGGGCAGCTCTTCTTTCGGGAAATAGTGACCTCCTGCGATGGGATGCTCGCGCTCATGTTCGCGGTACACGTGCGGATAGCCGAGTGTCTCCAACTCCCTGACGATCGACCGGCTCAGCCTCACAGGCATCACCTGATCTTTCGCTCCATGGATGATATACACAGGCGTATTGCGAAGATTCCCCAAGAACGGCAGTACCACATCATCCAATCCGCTGGCCATTGGCGCGAGGCCGGCAAACAGTGGCGCGTGATGCATGCCGATCAGCCACGCTCCGATCCCTCCGTTCGACATGCCCGTGAGAAAGATCCGATTCGGATCTATATGGTACTGCCGTCGGACTTCTCGGATCGTTTCCAAGACCAACTCCTCGGCATGCCGGGTAAACCACGCGCCAGACGGATAGGTATATTTCCACTGCAGATCAGACGCATGATCGAATACCGAACGTATCTGATTCGATACAACGTAGGATCTATTTCGATACAGGCTCCTGCATTTTCATTGCAACAGGACAACAGTCACCCCGCATAAGCCTTTATTATTTAAGCGGCTGTTTCATCTTGCTACAGGCGATACTGAAGGCATGTGTATTGCTACTTATGCTGATCACGACTAGTGAAATAAATACCTACGTTACGAGAATTACGTGTTCACAACAGTTAATAAACATTCTATTATCGGGAGGTGGCTGATGAGGTATCGAAATTTCCTAGGGTTCTCAAGTGCGGCTATTGTCTTGTTTATCTCTGTGACAGGCTTTGACCTGCCCAAGCTTCCAGGTGGTGGGGTACCAGATGCGATTAAGGCTCTGCCAACACCAGACATGCCTGTTCCTCCTTTATTGGTGACAGGTGTTGGGAAGACCGTCTACCTGTTTGAAGTGGGGCGTCAGACACCGGAAAATGACAATAAAGTGAACGACAAAGTGAAGGAAATTTTTCAACGGCTGAAGACCGCTGCACTGGCCGACGAAAAATACCACGCTGTGGCTAAAGAGCTGGAAGAGGAATGGAAACTTAATACCCTACGAGTAAAGAACCCATCCATTCCTGCTGCTGCATTTCCCGGCGGCGGAATTGCTCTGTATACTGGATCATTCAAGGATATAAAATATGAGGAGGTGCTAGCTTCCATCTTGGGACATGAAATGGCCCATTTGCTCTCCCAACATCACCTCCAACGTTGGAACCGAGCCGCAGCCACAGCGTTGATGGAGATCGGACCGAAAATTACGTCTGGCGAACCACTAGACAAGATGGATCCTAAAGTCATCGGACCAGTGCTCGGGGCGATGGGGATCGGATACGTAGTTGGAGAAGATCTCCCATTGGAGCGGGAGAAGGAACTGGTGGCGGACTGTAGCGGGCTCGTATTGGCAGCCAAGGCTGGATACGATCCAGCAGCGACCGAAGAGTTTTTGCACAAGCAAACCGATACGCCTCAGCTTTTCAAGCTCCATCCTCCCTTCGGCGACCGTTATAGCCATATCAGCAAAACATGTCTGTCTGATGCCCAGACAGCCTTTCACAAGGCAACAGGTGGAAAGCAAAAACATGATTCTGCTCTTTTACCTGACGTGAAAATGTCATAACCGAAAAATATGGGAATACTGGGATAAGGGGCGACACATGAAAGTACATGACCACATGTCCCCAGCTACGGGAAATTTTTACCCTAGCGGTTCACACCGCGCCTGGTCTCATGTGATCAGTGCGTTCATAGTTACTGTGATGGCCGGTGCATTAGTCGCCTGCAGTATGGGGTATGGTGAACTGGGAGATCCGGAGGACCATCAAGCCCAGAATAAACGGACAGGAAGAACCATCCTGGTCGACAATCAAGCCGAAACAGTTGGATATGGGCTCTATAGTTACCTACTCTTCGAGTCACCTCCGACCCCCCAGACTAAGCCGCTCTACCTTGCAATCATTTCGGCCTGCCTGAAAGAATTTCCAGACCTCGACGGACTGAGAAAGGAACACCGCCCGGAGTCGCTCAATGTGATCCATCTCCCGGTTACAAGAAACATTTCAGCGCCGAGGGCAGAGGAAATCCTTCAGTACTACAGCTACGAAAGAGCACAAGCGATTCTTGGTCAGCTTTCCATGATCCAGAGAAATGGCGGCCCCTATCTTGTGTCAAGCCTCGTACCAGTTTCAAACAGCAGCAGAGCCAATCAGTCCTTGTATCAGGATTTGTCAGCTATTCACTTCGTATCCCATCAGGAAGATCAAATCAATATTGCCCGCAACTGGGTACTCGGCTTTGTCAATCAAGTCAGCAAGCCCAGGGCGTGGGATCGTGCCACATTGGCAACCTTCACCGACGAGATTCGAGGAAAAATACAACCTGTATTCACAAGCCATGGAGTGGGTGCTGACAAATTAGATCTCAAAAAATACATCGTCTTTCCGATCCCAGACAACAGAACGGAACAGATATTTCCGTTCATAGCCTGGAAGGCCAGCGTCGACTAATGGCAGTCGTCACCGCATCAATGTTCGGGAACAATCGCGTTCCGTACCAAGGCGAGTTTCTTTTCCGAGCCATCCTTCGCCAGTGCGTCAAAGAGAAGAAGCCTGCGACGCACGATACCGGGCTCATCGGCAATAAAGCGCGCAGCGTCGTAGGCTTCGATTGCCTTATCAAGATATTCGTCGGTTTCTTCTGAGAGCGTCAGTCCGCTATAGCTCAACCCCATCACATCAAGCCCACGGTAGTACCGAGGTGTTCGCTTAAGAACTACCTCCGCTTGTTTCAGTGCATGATGAAAGGATTCAGCTGCCTCACCAGCCCTCCCCTGCCGCTGGAGAATGATCCCTCGCAGGGACAACGCTTCTGGGGTGAAGAACGGCGTGTCGAATACTACTGCTGCATTGATGGTCACCTCCGCGTCATTCAGCTTGCTATCCAGTAGCTGAGCTGCGGCCAGTTCAATCCGGATGGTTTGCTGGAGTTGCACGCTCTGGGCATTCTTCGCCAGTTGCATAGCCTCTGTAAGGTGTCTAGATGCTCGTTTGTATTTTCCCCGGTTGAGCTCGAGTACCCCCAAGTTTCGCCTCGCGGTCGCTTGGCCGAGTTGGAATTGGATCTTTTCCGCAAACTCATACGCTCGGCTGCATTGGTCGTCTGCTTGGTCGACGTGACCCTGAGCTTCATGATGTTGTCCAAGATTTGCCAGCGCAACCACTTCAACGATCCCCATCCCTTCAATCTCTCGTCGGCGGTTGTCGCGCGCGAGCTTCAACGCACGCTTACTCGCTTGCATAGCAGCGGAAATTTGGCCAAGACTGGCCAGCACCTCACTGATGGCGTTCCAGATATGAGCTTCCCACACGTGAGCTTCCTGCACCTGAGCTTCCTGCACGCTGTCTCCCGTCTGGCTTGCCAATTCGAGAGCTGCCATGCAATAGAGGGTAGTCCGAACAAGATCGCCAGATTCTTGTTTGCAAAGAGCTAAGTTCCCAAGGTACAACCATTGTCCACTCAGATCACCACTATCTCGAACGCACTTCAGCCCCCCCTCATAGCAGGCTGCCGCGCGATCGAGCTCTCCGCGCCCATAATACACCCGTGCAAGGGCGTCAAATAGCTGGCGTGACCGTGTAGGGTCTTGGAGCCTGCCGACCAGTTGTTCGTAGTATCCTGCCTGCTCCCCTGATCGCCCCTCCGCAAGTAGCTGAGGTTCAAGTCGTTTGAGTACGTCGAATGCCGCTGCGTAGTTCTTCTCATTGAAGCGATAATAGTGCAATTGCTCAAGCTGAAGAGGGTGCAATCCGCCCCCCACCGTTGGGCTATTGGCGGAAACCAGCTGTTCAATGTAGTCGGCATGTCGCTTATACAATGTCTTCAGATCAAGGAGGACGTCTTGGGAACCGCCTATGGTTGTGGATGCATCGTCTGAGAGTTGTGACACTACATACCACCGATCTGCCTCCCGAAGGCAGTACACGTCGTCAGCCTTTTCGACGAGCTGCAAATTGACCAACTGGTTCAGGAGAACAGTGACGTCCGGTAGAGAGTGCTGAAACACGTACGCCACCGCAGCAGCCGTGACTGGAGTCTTACATACCGACAAAATTTGCATGACGACCTTCGACCTATCGTCGAGGCAGGCATAACTCTCGCCGATGAGGATTTTCAAAACCCTTTCTGGAAGGAAACGGGTTTCATCCCCTAGAATATCTAGCGAAGAGATGGAGCGATCCTCGTCAAGTATCGTATACAGGGTCTTGATCGCTCCAGGGTTGTCCTGTGTGCGTCGGCACAGTTCTGCTAAGAGCGTATCGGCGGCGGCTTGAAGGCCGACGGTCCCATCGCGATCCAACGTCCTTAGTAATTGCATCGCTTCCGGTTGTGGAAGACCGCCCTTGAGGTTTAAGCTCTCCGCCCCCGGAGCAGTTGGCAACTCAAGCGGAAGAACCCTGGAGGTCACAATCACTTTCAGTTTATGAGTTGTGGCGCTGAGAATAGCCCCTAAGGTATCGCGCAGGTTCGGATCGGTCAGACTTCTCGTGTTCGGATCAATCAGCTCGTCGAGATGGTCAATCAGGAGTATCACGCGGCGATCTGTTAAGCCGGAAAGTACATCCGCAACCGCTGAAGCGAGGTGCCCATCCTGCGCGTGCAGAGGAGATACAGTGGACACTGAGCTGCGGATTTCATCAAACACATTACACCACTGCAGTTCGGAATGGTGTTCTCGGTTGAGATAGGCCATGGCATGGATGGGAACCGTGAGCTCTGGACTGACCCAGATGCCACGTCGGATATGATCGAGAACTCGGCAGGCAAGCGCTGTCTTCCCCAATCCTGCCCTGCCCCAAATCCAGAGTAATGCGCTGGCATCATCGGATAAGAATTTCTCAATAAGATGACACTGCCAATCGCGGCCTAGAAAACGAGCTGGAGCAATGAGAGGAGCTCTATTGATCACCACTGGGCCAGTCGTGACAGGAGGTGGGAAGCTACTGACTTCTCCTGACTCAGTCCTGACAGAAGGCTGCTCGACCGATCCTGGCAGGACAAGCTTCTTGAGAAATTGTCGTAATTTGCCTAGACCAAGGCTAAAGTCACATGAAAAATCCACATGTTCATTGTTTTGAGCCAACAGTGGTTTGGGGGCCTTAGGATCTCGAAGGAGGGGAATGACTACCTTACCATTGCTACAAGCTCTAGCGAGCTCTTGTGCGCACACCTGGCTCTTGTTCGTCTCCTCACTAACAACCAACAAGAAACTACGACAACTATCAATGGCATCTTCAAGCTGTCTTGGCCAAGGGCCAGGTTGCATTTCACTTTGATCGACCCAGACTCTAAATCTTGGCTGCCCATTCTCAAGTTCATCCTTCAATTTCTTTACAAACACACTGTCGCCAGCACGTGAATAGCTGACAAAGTGGTGTTCGGATGCGCGACATACCGCATCATCTTCAGACTTCCTACGTGAGGGATCGGTGGCCATCTGGCAATGTCTCTGGCTGTGCTGACCGAATCAGCATCGGCACTTTGTTCGTTGAACCTAATTTTTAACGTCACCTGTGTATGTATGTGCTCTAGACTCTCTTGTTGCTGACAGCTTTTTACATCAAGTGGTAGGCGATGGTTGATTAGAGGTTGAGCTTCTTTTCTCGCATCAGCTGCATGTACGCCCTACGACTGGGCGCACCTCTCTTGATCACCAACAATTTCCGATGGCCAATCGCAGTTGCAGTGGCTTCAAGATCAAGGCCACCCTCAATCGGTCCATCTTCCCACGATTTGGACTCTGATGCCCCACCCTCATGCTGATCCCACCATGGCATCGCGCGTGCCATGTAGTCCTTAAGGTCGGCGGATCTTATAATGTATAAACCCTGACTCGGCTGGTTATGGTCCGTGGTTATCAGATAGTGCGCCCATTCAGGCACCGTATGGATCGGTCGAAATGTATCCCCTTCCGCAGATCGTTCGAGCACCACACTATCCAACGCCCTGAACAGGTCGTTAAACAAGGCTTGCTCTTCAGAGGAAAGAGCCCTGTACTCCTTAGATTCAGAATCACCACCCGGACTTGTCGGTTCCGGATCCTTGGAATCGTCCATGATGATGAGAGTCCTCGCATTTCGACGTGTGCGTCTACTTTCGGTTGGTCTTGTCAACCTCAAGCATCTGTCTAGCTAAGCACTCGAACGCCTTATTCACCTTCTCGCCAGTCTTGGCGCTGGTCTCAAAAATCTTAGCCCCCTCACCAAAGACTTCACTGGCGTGGTTGGTTACCATGGGTGATTGAAGAAGGTCTTGTTTATTGATCAGGAGCACACATGGAAGACAACCTGTCCCTGCAGGACTGTCTTTCTTTTGTACACGCTCCTCTTTACGTTGACGTTCGATAGCTGAGAAGAGACCTTTCGCCACATCAAGCGTGTAGGGGCGTGTGACATCTGCCACAAGCATGTAACCTTCTGCCTTATCAAGGGATGTAGCAAAGAATTTCGATCGTGGGTCGTCTTTCCCTTCAAGATCCCAGATAATTAACTTAATGTGTTCTTCATCACAGCTGACGCCTTTGTTATATATGCGGCTGCCAATCGTTGTCCGATAGGTTTCATCGAATTTTCCATCTACGAATTGCTTGACAAGTGAGGTTTTCCCTACACCGCTTGCTCCGATCAAACACATTTTTTTACTTTTACTATTCGAGGGCTCTGTCATGGTATGGACCCCCTCGATCCGAAATCGTTGACGGTGACATGAAACGACACCCGTCGCGCTCGCTGTGGCTTGAGATCCCGGAACTCTCCTATTGCAGAAGGTTCGACTGAGTCTGCAACTGGAAGGAGGTCTATGGCCTGGAACCGTTCGAGATTGAGGGCAGACTGGATCCGTTGCGCACGAGCGAGTGCGAGACGGCGATTCGTCTCTACTGAGCCTTCTTCGCTAGTGTTACCACGAATCTCCACCCGCATTCGATTACCAAGTTGCTGGGCCAACGCATCGCTCTCTCGAAACGCCAGGAGCACCGCCTGTAAGGCCGCCTCAGACTCTGCTGAAAGCGATGCACTGCCTGCCTCGAAATCAAACTGGTGCGTTTCAATTTCCCGAACGAGTTGATCAAGCCGTCGCCGGCTTTCATCTTGAAGCTCGGCATCGTGTATGGACGTGACACCCGGGATCATCGAGCCGATTTTTGGAATCTGGGCGATCCAGGCGTGTGGGGCGGCGCCGGCTATGTTCAAGACCGTCGTGCCGTTCGGCACCGAAAGACGGACCGATTCCGGGGGATGCAAGATGTCTTTGGCGCGGCGTGCAACCAGTTCCGGCTGCAGTGACAAATACGGTTCAAGCTGAAAGTCGATCGCTTCGTGCGGCAGTCCAGCCTCTCGAGCGATTTCCTGTGGGTTATCGGAGAGCGGGTCGCGCAACCCATACACTGTGGTCTTCCCGTTCTTTCCGTTGGCAGTTATAGATGTGATGTGGATCCCAGGTATCTCACTGGCCTTGTCTAGAAAATCAGCCCATCGCTGCCGTTCGACATAACTCGTGACACTCCACCAGATTAACCAGATCACTGAGAGCATCAGGAACGCCACAAGTGCTGGTGACAATCCTCCACGAGCTGAGCTTGTCTCGTTTTTGAAATCGCTCTCTTCATGGAGAAGACAAGATCCCAGATACGGTCTTGCGGCCTCGAATGCTTTCTTGTCGCCTTGGAAGGTCTGAAGCGCCTCGTTCAGCTCGATGTGGATAGTGTCCAGCGCATTTTGAAATGAGGTACGGAGTGACGGCAAGGGCAAACCGTGGACAACTGCGGCCAAGACGGCTTTGGGCCCATGCTCGATCAATACAGTCAGGTCATCGCCTATTTTGAATTCTTCCATGGAGGCATGTTCAGAGGCCTGAAACTCATCTTGGGCAAACTTCTGCACAGCCGTCTTGATTGAGGAGAACATACTGGAGATCAGATCCTCATGGCCCGGCTCAAAGGGTGGTATGCCGGGACGGTGGACATCACCGAGGTGAACGCCATCTTCCTTGAAAAAGAGAAAGACCCGCTGTACCTCGTACTTCATGGTATGCGACAAGGCGACTTCCGCAAAAGATTTGCCAGTTCTCCAGGCCTCCCAGTGCCAAGTCATCCCTCGCCACGACAGACCATTGAGATCCAACTTTCTCACCATGCTCTGCAGCGCATCATCGATGTATTTCCGAATGGCCGGCCCCATCACGGGTGAAATCGCGTTGACAACGGGCCTTGGGTCTTCTTGGACGGCATACGCGAGGGTTTGGGTGATTATGGGTGCCAGAGATTCCTTCAGATACGAGTCCCGGTTAGTCCGTTGGCTGATGGCATCTGGCAAGACGTTAGCGACCACGGAGGCGTCAATGATTTTATTTTTGACGTGATCGTCGAGTTGGTTGAGATCGCCTTCGAGTTGATCGAGTCGTTTTCGTTCCGCTGTGGCCTCGACGACCGAATTCTTGAGGCGATCTTCGAGGTCGTTGAGCCTCTTCCGTTCCGCCGCAAACAGTAACTCTTGGAGTTCTTCTAGATTGCCGTTCGGATATGGAGGTGTCGATGTGCTACGTTCGGGAAAGTCCGGCATTGCCTTGCTCCAGTGGTCAAGCGGATTTCAGGCGCGATAGATAGTCTGTGGCTTTCAGCGGATCGTTCCCTGTGCTCGGAATCGCACTCCCCTCCCGACTCTGTCTACAGGCCTTGTGTCCATTACTTGCCACGAGTTTGGGCGAGATCTTCACCTAACGACTGAGCGGATTTGGTGAACAATTCTGCGAGTGCGGCACGCGTGACTTTTTCGCGCCGCAACTCCCTCAAGGCTGACTCCATAACATTTGAGAGCTCTTTGTTTTTCTGGTGCATCTCAGCCAACAGAGCCTGCTGTTGATCGGCAATCTGCTGACGCAATTCACGGCTTTCGGTCGAGGCCTGTTGGTGCAGCTGAGCAGTACTGGCCGAGACCGTCTTCCCCAGTTCATTCAGGTCGCGCAACAGACCGGCACTCGACTGAGTCCGGCCCTCGTGCTCGCTTTTGATCTGGGCCGTGAGCGCCTCGACATGTCGCTTCATGGACGATTCAAGCGAGTCAAATCGACTGTTCAATTCCTGTTTCCATTCTCCGGCGACACGCGTGAGCGACTCTTCAAGATGGGCAATGCGCTGTGCATGTTCACGGAATTGCGCGCCGAAGAGCAGTTCCTGGACCTTGGCAAGCCCATCGGCCTGGTTCCGGTTCTCTTCTGGGAATGGCTTGCGGCTGTCGTCATGGGAACTAGTTTCTTTGTTGGCATGCAGGGTCGGCTTCGGTGCATCTCGTTCCGTCGCGGTGGGTTTCATGGTCGTCCTCCTTCACGTCGTGCCACGGTGCGGCTTGTACTGACCCGCCGGCGCCTCGGACAGACTTGCGTAGGAATACTGTCAGTGTTAGATACTAGCACTCTCAGACAACTAAGGTCTAGCCTAGGAAACTAGGATCAGTGCCCTGATCAGGCGCGTACAAACCAAACGGTCTGCTTTGCATAGCACTAGGGCCTCAGCGAGCTGGTAAGAGACGCAGCCACTCTATCGAGAACTATCCAGACCCTCAGTTATCAGCACAGTCCTGCGTTTCTGGTAAGACCATCCTTCATTGCCGAGAATTTTTGCAACAGATCCGTATACAAGAGCTTGAGCAGGCCATTCTCCTGCTCCAATTTTCTCAGCCGCTTCGCATCGAACTTATTCGTGGTTTGGTT
Source organism: Nitrospira sp. (assembly GCA_005116895.1). Lineage (GTDB taxonomy): Bacteria > Nitrospirota > Nitrospiria > Nitrospirales > Nitrospiraceae > Nitrospira_D. The sequence goes on from SWDO01000016.1 coordinate 46,918, forward strand.
TCCCTTCGATACTGACCGACGCATGACGCACCTCCTCACGATAGATGGGTAATTGAAGAACATCTTCTTGATGAAAATTACAAAGCAAACTGGATGCCACGCACAATTACTGATGGCGCCATACTTCAAAACCATTGTAAGAGCAGATACTTACAGGACCCGATAGCACACGAGAGGGCACGGAACGGATTGATGGCTGAATCAGATGTGGTATCGAGTTCGATACAGGGATGGATCAGAAACGATACAGGCGAGCATCGACTATTTTGAAGAACGCCCCCTCTGTAACGGGAAATAGTATAGCAAACCAATCACCGCAATTTTGCCACCGTCACCCCATCTCCACCCTCAGCCTTGTCACCTGGGCGAAACTCGGCTACATAAGGCGACGCTTTCAGATACTCGCGCAAGACAGATTTGAGTCGACCAGTGCCGTGGCCGTGAATGATGCGGAGGAACGGCACCCCATCTACAGTCGCCCGATCCAAAGCCGCCACAACCTGATCGAGTGCCTCATCCGCAGCTTGGCCCCGCACATCCACCACAGTCTGTTCATCAAGCCCCAGTCCATTGCTCGCCGAGACTCGACGATAATCTGGAACAGATGAGACTGGTTGGGCTGTCACAGGACGCGGCTCACGCGGGATGCCAATCAGGTTTGACACGCTGGCCAAAATTTCACCCTCCCCGACTTTCACGCGGACTCGCTTTTTTCCTTGTGGCGTTTCCAATAGGCTTCCGGTCATCCCTAAACCGGCGATCTCCACGCTATCCCCGACATCCAGCTGTTCAAGCGGAATTGGCGTGCTGGCCGGCATAAGCTCCTGCCTGGTTTTCGTCTCCAACTCATGCAACCGCTGTTTCGTCTCCTTGGCCTTGATGAGTTTCTGCTCACGCTTCAAGGAATCGACAGTAGCCTGGACTTCTGCCCGTGCCCGCTGAAATTGTTCGCCCAGTTTCTTCTTAAGACCCCGTTGAGCCTCTTGCTCGACTTCTTCCAGTTGCGCTCGAATCGCTTGGACCTCCCGAGCCGCCTGTTCTGCTTCGTGCCTGGCTCGCTGGACCTTCTCACCATCATCTGCCAATTGGCGTTGCTTGCGCTGCAAATCAGCCATCAATTCGTCAAGCCGGTGGTCCTCATGATATAACCGCCTCCGCGCATCGTTCAGAATGGTTTGATCCATACCCAGACGGCCGGCGATCTCCAAGGCAGATGACCCGCCAGGAATCCCAATGAACAATCGATAGGTCGGCGCCAATCGTTCCACGTCGAACTCCACACTGGCATTCATAAAACCGGAGGTCGTCTGCGCCAGCTCTTTGAGTGCGCCATAATGCGTCGTCACCACCACCTTCATGTTCAGCTCAGCCAAGCGGCACAGCAGCGCCTCGGCCAACGCCGCGCCTTCTTGCGGATCGGTGGAGGTCACTGGCTCATCAAGGAGGACAAGAGATCGAGATGTGGGGCGTGCACTCGACATCGGTTGGGCGGCGCTCTCGGACAGGAGTCGGATCATACTTGTCATATGGGCGGAATAGCTGGACAGATCGCGGGTCAGATCCTGCGCATCACCAATATCGGCATAGAGATCGGTAAACAGTGCCATCTCCGATTCCGGAGCGCAGGGGAGATGCAGTCCGGCCCGTACCATGAGGGCAAACAGCCCGACAATTTTGAGCGTGACGGTCTTTCCTCCCGTGTTCGGACCGGAAATCACCAGGATACGGACTGTCTCATCCATCAGAATATCGTTCGCGACGACCTGATCTTTCGCGATGAGCAACAGTGGGTGCCGCGCCTGCGTGAGCATCACACGCCCATCCTCATTCAAGCCGACGGGGTGACACTTTAGCCGACGACTCATCTCGGCCTTTGCGTTGATGACGTCAAATTCGGCCAACGCCTGGATCCCTTGCTCGATGTCTTCCGATTTGGAAGCCACTAACAGGCTGAGCTCCCGTAAGATGCGCTGGACCTCCCGTTCAATCTCCAAATCCGCCACTTTGATGGAATTGTTCAGTTCAACCAACTCCCGCGGCTCCAGAAAGACGGTGGCGCCGCTGGACGACACATCATGGACGATCCCAGGGATCCTCCCCCGCATGTCCGCCTTCACCGGCACAACATAACGCCCCTCTCGCTGGGCAAAATACGACTCTTGCAGGACATCCTCATAGCGCTTGGAATGGAGGAGCTGCTCTAGCTGCTGCCGCATCTCCTGCTTTAACCCCTGAGCCTGATGCGTCAGACGCCGTAGCTCCGGCGAAGCCGTATCTTTCATGGAGCCGTCCGACTGAATCGCCCCCTCAATGGCCTTCAGGACTTCCTTCAAGGTTTTTGTGATATGCAGGGGCTCCAAGACCTGGGCCAGAGCCTGCAGCTTGCCTGGATGAGACTCGGCGTATCGCTCGACGTCTGCCATCAGGGCCAGCAGCACCGCACAGTCTCGTAACTCACCAGCCTCAAGCACTCCTCTCTTTCCAGACCGGATCAGTTGTTCACGAATATCAGGAAAGTTGAGCGCTGGCATCGGATCACTCCCCTCTAGTAAGCTCACCATCTCGGTCGTCTCTTGTTGACGCAGGCACGCCTCCGCGAGGTCACTCGATAAAATAAGCGACCGGCATTGAACACCCCCCATCGCTGATTGTGCATGCTGTGCAAGAAATTCAAGAACACGAGACCACTCCAACACCTGCATCGCGTGATCTGACAATGATGTATTCATGTCGAAATTAGGCGGTACACCAGACTGACGGTCAAACTCAAGCCAAGCTCTCGATCGACAGGCAAAATGGGCGAGGCTCGGAACCCAAGGAATCGTCTCCTCCCCGTTCTGCTGAACCCTCGTCTCAAACCTTGACAAGAAGGAGAAGGCATCGATACTATCATTTTGTTCCAGCGAAACACCTGGTTATACTGAACCCATTCATTACATGTAGAGGATTACACTATGGCCATTCGAGTTGGAATCAATGGATTCGGACGCATTGGACGCAACGTATTTCGCGCCTCGATGGGTGACAAAGATCTGCAAATCGTCGCAATTAACGATCTCACAGACGCCAAAACGCTCGCATACCTGCTCAAGTATGACTCCGTACACGGGACCCTTCCGGCCACGGTTGACGCTAAGGAAGACCAAATTTTCGTTGATGGGACCCCCATCAAAGTGCTCGCAATGAAAGATCCGAAAGAGCTCCCCTGGAAAGCGCTGAACGTGGACGTGGTCATCGAATCGACGGGCCGATTTACCGACCGAGACGCGGCAGGCAAACATTTATCCGCCGGGGCCAAGCATGTGATCATCTCGGCTCCGTCGAAAGATCCTGATGTGACCATCGTACTCGGGGTGAACGAAGACAAGCTCGATCCGAAGTCGCATCACATCGTGTCTAATGCCTCCTGCACGACCAACTGCCTGGCGCCCGTAGCCAAGGTTCTGTTGGAAACATTCGGCATCAAACATGGCATCATGACCACCATTCATTCGTACACCAACGATCAACAATTGCTGGACCTACCCCATAAAGACCTTCGACGCGCCCGCGCAGCCGGCATGTCGATGATTCCTACCAGCACCGGAGCGGCCAAGGCCTTGCACCTGGTTATCCCCGAACTCAAGGGTAAATTGGATGGGCTTGCCATTCGTGTCCCAACCCCGAATGTCTCGCTGGTCGATCTGACCGTCGAAACTGAGAGGGATTGCGATATTGCATCCGTCAATGCAGCCTTCAAGAAGGCTGCGGACGGTCCACTCAAAGGCATTCTCAAGTACTCCGAAGAGCCCCTCGTCTCGATCGACCAAAAGGGGGATCCTCACTCGGCCACCGTCGATGCCCCGTTGACCAACGTCGTGGACAAGCGTCTGGTCAAGGTGACGGCGTGGTACGACAATGAATGGGGGTATTCATGCCGAGTCCGCGACCTGGTCAAGGTCCTGGCTGGAAAATCTAGTACGCACTGAATGCGGCACCAGAGATGATGGGGCGGGCTTCACACCAATCCGCCTCTTTAGCCAATGTATTCGTTCACAGCACCTACGGGAGGAACGCCTCATGAACTTGCACAAGAAGACAATCGACGATGTGCAACTTCGTGGTAAGCGCGTCATCATCCGCGCCGATTTTAACGTGCCGCTCGATGAATCGCTCCAAATTACTGATGACACCCGCATTCGCTCGACCCTGCCAACCATCAATCGCGTCGTCGATGAAGGTGCCAAAGTCATTCTTTGCTCTCACCTCGGTCGACCGAAGGCTGCCTTTGAGCCTAAATACAGCCTCGCCCCTATCGCAAAACGGCTAGGGCGACTACTCGGGAAAGAGGTGGTCTTCGCTCCAGACTGTATCGGCCCGGCCGTCGAGAAGCTAGTCGCCAAGATGAAAGCCGGAGATGTCCTCTTGCTGGAAAATCTTCGTTTTCATGCCGGGGAGGAAAAAAACGACGACACCTTCGCCAAAGCCCTGGCCTCGCTGGGTGATGTCTTCATCAATGACGCATTCGGAGCAGCACACCGGGCCCACGCATCGACAGTTGGGATCACAAAGTACATTAAAGATGCGGCAGCAGGCGCGCTACTCAAGAAGGAAATTGAATATCTCGAAGGCGCCGTCGCCAATCCCGTGCGCCCGTTTGCCGCGATTCTGGGAGGCGCCAAGGTGTCTGGGAAAATCGGCGTCATAGAGAATCTCGGGAAGAAGGTCGATAAGGTCATTATCGGCGGCGGCATGGCGTTTACGTTCTTGAAGGCCAAAGGCATGGAGATCGGCAATTCCCTCTGCGAAATGGACATGTTGGATTTTGCCCGAGGGATCGAAGACCATGCCCTCTCACGCGGGGTCAAATTTTATCTCCCCGTGGACTGTGTGGTCGCCGCCAGCCGAGAGGTGGGCGCTGAAACAAAAATCGTCCCCGTGCAGGAAATTCCCAAAGGATGGTATGCACTCGATATTGGCCCAGCTTCCGTAAAACTGTTCAATGAAGCGGTCCAAAATGCAAAAACCATTCTGTGGAACGGACCCATGGGTGTGTTTGAAATCGACGCCTACGCCCGAGGCACGATGGCGATGGCTCACGCCATCGCTGATGCCTATGCGCTCACGATCGTCGGCGGCGGCGAGACGGCTCTGGCCGTTCACCGGTCCGGCGAATCCGAGAACATGTCGTTCATCTCGACCGGAGGTGGCGCGGCGCTGGAATTGCTAGAAGGCAAAATCCTTCCAGGTCTCGCGGCGCTGCCTGATCGTCCGAGCTAATCAATAATCCTCAGAAAGTAACAAAGATCCGAGAATCACTGTGCGTACTATCCTGATCGTCGGCAATTGGAAGATGAACAAGACCGCGTCTGAAGCGACCGTCTTCATCCGCGACCTGCTCGCTCGTGTTCCTGCTCAGCCTGCAAACCTTGAGCTCGTCGTGGCCCCCCCGTTTACTGCGCTGGAATCAGTCCGCCTGGCGTTGGGTGCCTCGTCTCCGATTCAACTTGGAGCGCAGGATCTGTTCTGCGAGGATCACGGTGCCTACACCGGAGAAGTCTCCGCACCGATGCTGAAGGACCTCGGTTGTCGCTATGTCATTGTTGGGCATTCAGAGCGGCGAACGCTCTTTGGCGAACAGGGAGACCTGATCCAGAAGAAAATTCGAGCGGCGCTCAACCACGGGTTGCGCCCCATCCTCTGTATCGGTGAAACACTTGCACAACGAGACAACGGCACGACCGACCACGTACTGACACAGCAAGTGCACGACGGTCTGTCCGGTCTTGCCACGGAGGCGTTGGCCACTATCACCGTCGCATATGAACCGGTCTGGGCCATCGGTACGGGAAAGTCGGCGACGGTTGAGCAAGCCATTGCCGCCCACCGAACGATTCGGCAAGTCCTTGCCGCCGTCGCCTCTCCCGCGGTCGCCGACTGCACGAGAATTCTCTATGGAGGAAGCGTCACGCCACACAATATAGAATCGTTACTGGCCTCGGACCAGATCGACGGCGCACTTATCGGTGGCGCTTGTCTCCAAGTCGAGTCCTTTGCTACAATCGCGACGGTTGCGTCTGTCGCTCGATCAATCGGAGTCTGAGATCTCATGCTGTATACGTTGATTGTTATTGTCCATGTCTTTATCTGTTTCCTGATGATCGGGGCGATTCTTCTCCAATCGGGGAAGGGGGCTGAAATCGGGGCCGCGTTCGGAGGATCCAGTCAGACGGTGTTCGGCAGCCGTGGCCCGGCAAACTTTCTGAGCAAGCTGACAGTCGTTGTGGCGGCCGTGTTCATGGTGACATCGCTTAGCCTGGCGATTTTAGCCAAGCAACGAAACTTCTCTTCGACCGTCATCGACATGCAGCCCAAGAGCGAGCCCACAGCTCCCTCGGTTCCCCCGGCTGCCTCACCCGCTCAACCTTCAGGAGATTCGCATCCTTCTGGGGAAACTCCAGCGGCGGGCCACTGACCTATTCTTTGTCAGGGCGTCATTCGGCAATCGAGCGAGCCACCGGTTCAATTTGACTCGATTGACGGTTGATGCCTTTCGGCCTGCGAGGTGTCAGATACGAGTCAGCCAGGACTCGTGCGCGAGGTCTTCCCCACGCACGATTGAAAAGAAGGTGTCTTGGAGGGCACGTGTAATCCGTCCAGGGGTACCAGTTCCAATGCACCGGTTGTCGATTTCTCGAACCGGGGTCAACTCCGCAGCAGTTCCCGTCACAAATACTTCGTCGGCAATATACATTTCATCGCGCGTAAATCGTTCCTCCACCACGGCGATGTTCCGTTCTTGAGCCAATTGGATCACGGAGTTTCGCGTAATCCCTTCAAGCACCGACGTCAACGGCGTCGTCTTGAGCACGCCTCGTCGAACGATGAACACATTCTCCCCTGTTCCCTCGGCAACATACCCTTCCGGATCAAGAAGAATCGCCTCGTCATACCCATCGGCCTTCGCCTGCCGTTTGGCCATAATGGAGTTCACATAGTACCCGGATATCTTCCCCTTGGTCATAGACACATTCACATGGTGCCTCGTAAAGGATGAGATGCAGGCACGCATCCCATTGGCCAATGCATCATCCCCCAAATAGGCGCCCCACCTCCAGGCAGCAATGCCCACCCGAATCGGATTCTCCCCTGGATGGATGCCCATCGCCCCATACCCAATGTAGACCAACGGACGGATGTAACAGGCATCGAGACGATTGACACGAACGGTTTCAATGATGGCCTCGGTGATCTGCTTTTTGTCATACGGCATGGCCATCATGCCGATATGGGCCGAATCAAAGAGCCGATCGACATGCTCCTGAAGCCGGAAGATTGCGGAGCCTGATTGTCCCTTGTAGCACCGAATACCTTCAAACGCAGCAAGGCCATAGTGCAGCGAATGGGTGAGAATATGGACATTGGCTTCCTCCCACCCGACAAACTTCCCATCCATCCAGATCTTTTCGACCGGTTCCAACATTGAAGGCGATCTCCAGCAAGCGATAGCACTACATTCCACCTGCGAAGGCGGGCGTGACGGACTATAGCGTGAGGTCACACGTGGGTCAAGCAAACAGGCCGGTGATTGACTCCGAAACCGACTCACCTGATGATGGAAACACTTACGTGGAGGCGCAATAGGCACGCAGGCGGACACTCAGAAACGTTCCGACTCGCTCTTCTCCTTCAGGACTCATGGTCACGACCTTGCCACCGAACAACAGGCCTCGAACCCATCGAACAACGACACGTTGAATTTCGACCGGCTCATCTTTATCGGGAAGGGTGAGCCGGACGACCAGTTCCATCCCAGGAGCGACTTGATGATCGCCCAAGACACGGAATCCATTACGACAGAGGTTTATTACCGTTCCTTTCCCGAGGAAATCTCCTCCCAGATAGTACACAACACAGCGAACCGGAATCCGATGATAGGTACGGATCACAAACTTGTTGATGTGAGACATGATTTTGTTACCATCCGATTTTGCATCATAGAAGTACCAGAAACGTGCCCTCGCAATGGTGGCGCTCAGCATACCTGTCGGCACGATCGCTCTCCTAGCCCTCTAAAGAGGGGCCCACGTGTGATCAACGACTCGCTCGTCGCTCCTGGTATGTCTTGACACCTCTCTTATCCCCATGTTAAATGAAGCGTTCTTTACGCTTCAGAGAAGGAATAATTATGTACGCGATTGTTGAAACAGGTGGAAAGCAATATCGAGTCGAGGCCGGGGCAACGGTTCAGGTCGAACGGCTGCCAGGAGACGTCGGGACTGAGGTAGAACTCGGCCAGGTCCGGCTCGTGCATGGTGACACTGGTGTTCTACTTGGACAGCCTCTCATTAACGGGGCCAAGGTCACGGCTGAAATCGTGCAGCAAGGTCGAACCCGATCAATTACTGTTTTTAAGAAAAAGCGCCGCAAGGGCTATCGCCGCACCCGTGGACACCGACAAGGATTCACCAAGCTGTTGATTACGAATATTGCAACGGCCTAAAGACACAAGAAGGACTTACCCATGGCAACAAACAAAGGTGGCGGATCTTCACGTAACGGTCGTGACAGTAATCCTCAATATTTGGGGGTCAAGGCCTATGGTGGTCAGACCGTAACAGCTGGCAGCATTATCGTCCGCCAACGCGGCACCAAATTTTTCCCTGGATTCAATGTGGACCTTGGAAGAGACCATACCCTATTCGCTACCATGAGCGGTGTGGTCAAGTTCGAAGGTGGACGCGGCAGACGAAAAGTCAGTGTATATCCTGTTCCGGCCAAGTCCTGATTCGCTTTCCTGCCTCTTCCGTTACGATCACGCTGGCTAAATTCTCTCTCCATCTCTGCTCAGGGTCGGGTATACTTTCCTACTCGTCGTGACCGAGCAAGCTACGGAACGTTGATAGATGATGTTTGTCGATGAAGCACGCATCGCGGTACGAGCCGGTCGTGGCGGAAACGGCATTTGCAGTTTCCGCAGGGAGATGTTTGTTCCGCGTGGAGGCCCAGACGGCGGAGATGGAGGCAACGGTGGCGACATCGTCATGACGGCCTCTCATCGATTGACGACCCTGCTGGACCTCCGCTACCTCAACCACTATGAGGCTGAGAACGGGCGACACGGTGGAGCATCCAATTGCACCGGTCGTTCCGGAGAAGATCTCACCATCACGGTTCCAGTCGGCACCATTGTCTCCGATGACCAGACGAAAGAAACACTCGTGGATTTTGTCGAAGATGGCCAGACGGCTATCATCGCCCACGGAGGACGAGGCGGAAAAGGTAACAGCAACTTCGCGACCTCCGTCAATCGAGTGCCGACGAAGTGTACTCCTGGAACTCCTGGTGAAGAACGAACCTTGCAACTTGAGCTGAAACTGCTCGCCGACGTCGGCCTGGTTGGTTTTCCCAACGCCGGCAAATCGACGCTCATTGCCGCCATCTCAGCGGCCCGGCCCAAGATTGCTGACTATCCCTTTACGACGTTGATCCCCAATCTCGGCATTGTCCGGTTGGGATCCGACGGAAGTTTTGTCGTGGCCGATATTCCCGGCCTGATTGAAGGCGCCCACGAGGGAAAAGGCCTGGGCGTACAGTTTCTCCGCCACATCGAACGAACCGCGTTCTTGCTCCACTTGATCGATGTCTCAGAATGGGCCCCCGATGATCCCCTGGCCAGCTTTGAGACATTGCGGCGGGAACTTGCCGCCTATGACGGAGGGCTTACCACACGCCCTTTCGCCGTCGTGCCAACCAAGATCGATGTAATCGGCACAAGCGAACGGCTGGCTCAGCTGCAGACCTATTGTCGCCTCAACGGCTATCCGTGCTTACCCATTTCCGCCGCCACGAATCAAGGGCTTACTGACTTAATCACCTACCTCGGGAAACAGGTCGTGCGTGTACGGAAGACGCCATGCGAGACCAGCTCCTAGGACAAGCGAAGCGGATCGTCATCAAGATCGGCAGCAGCCTGATCGCTTCGCGTGCGGAAGGTCTGCGCCCCCAAGACATTGAGCGATTGGCTGATGACATCGCGATACTCCGAACAGCAGGTCGGGAAATCCTGGTGGTCTCTTCCGGTGCCATCATCTCCGGTATCCGAAAGTTGGAACTGAAGGAGTATCCCAAGAGCCTCCCGGTCAAGCAAGCGGCCGCGGCCGTGGGACAGAGCCGGCTCATGTGGGCCTATGAAAAAGCGTTTGAACGTCTCGATATTCGCGTGGCGCAAATTCTGCTCACCCACCAAGATCTCGCTGATCGCCGCCGCTTTCTGAACGCCCGCCATACACTCGTGGCACTCATCGGTTTCGGCATCGTGCCCATCATCAATGAAAACGATACCGTCGCGGTTGATGAAATCAGGGTCGGCGACAACGACACCCTCGCAAGCGAAGTGGCTCATCTAGCCGATGCGGACTTGCTGGTGATTCTCTCTGACGTCGATGGGCTGTACACGGAAGATCCGCGCAAAAACCCGTCGGCCACATTGATTCCGCTGATTACGGAGATTACTCAAGATATCGAGCGCCTGGCAGGAGTATCCAGCACCTTTGAAGGGACCGGCGGAATGGCAACGAAGCTTCGAGCCGCCAAGAAGGTCGGCGAGTACGGAATTCCGACATTAGTGCTCAATGGCGAACGGGCCGGGCTCCTCCCAAGGGTCCTTAACGGAGGATCCGGTGGCAGTCTCTTTCTCGCCAAGGAGCGTCGGCTGACCAGTCGTAAACATTGGATCGCCTTTACGCTGCGCCCTCACGGCCAGATCCATCTCGACCAGGGGGCGGTAGATGCCTTGACCAAGCGAGGCAAAAGCCTCCTGGCATCCGGGATCCTCCAGGTGACGGGATCATTTGAAGCCGGCGATCCGGTCAGCTGCCTCGATACGGACGGAAAAGAATTCGCAAAAGGCCTGGTAAACGTGTCGTCCGACTTATTAGGTCAGATGAAAGGTCTCAAGACCACGGACATTCAGGCACAGTTTGGACCTCAAGAGTACGAGGAAGTTATTCACCGAGACAACCTAGTCATCCTCTAGTGCTGAGTCATGAATTCTTCGAGCCCTGATCTTCGGCACCCAGCACTCAGCTCGCATCGTCCGCTCAGCGAGGCGAGCACCAAACACGTACCCCTCAAAGTGGGCCTGCTCGGTGGAAGCTTCAATCCTATTCATAATGGTCACCTGACCATTGCTCGGCACGTCCATGAGAGCATGCAGCTCTCCCAAGTCCTTTTCATTCCAACCGGCGATCCGCCTCATAAGCGGGACGGCTCACTGGCTCCGGCGAATGTTCGGCTTGAAATGGTCCGGCTTGCGATCGCCGATAACCCGCTTTTCACCGTATCGGATATCGAGATACGGCGAACAGGAAAGTCCTACTCGATCGATACCATCCGGGCGCTACACCATCACTATGGCCCATCTACGGAGCTGTTCTTCATTATTGGACTCGACGCGTTTCTAGACTTCCCGACATGGAGAGAACCAAAAGAGCTCTTACGGATCTGCCATGTCGTGGTCGTTCCCAGACCGGGGCAATCTTTTCAGGCATTGGCTGGAATGTCCCTGCTCCCCACACTCCATTCTAATGAACTGACAGGGCTAGACACCGGTGCCCTCAACAGACTAGACATCGCCAACACCTCTGATCCAGGAGTCACCTGCCTCGCCTTTCCACCCTGTGCCACCTCAGCCTCAGAGATTAGATGGAGAGTTCGGAACAAACTCCCCTTGGTAAATATGTTGCCCCCCCTAGTACAATCTTATATACTTCGGCATAGCCTTTATCAGGAGGAGAGCAATCACACGCGCATCTAAGGCCACCGCCCTCGCTGTAGCAAGGGCAATGCTCGACAAGAAGGCCCTTGATGTCCAAGTCCTCCATGTCGCCCCGCTGACGTCACTCGCTGATTATTTGGTCATTGGATCGGCTGAATCCGACCGGCAAACACGTGCAATCGCTGACTCCATCGCTGATGTCCTCGCACGCGTGGGTGAACGGCCACTGAGTCTTGAAGGCACCACATCGGGCCAGTGGGTCCTGATCGATTTTGGCGATGTCGTCGCCCATGTGTTCAGACAAGACACGCGCTCACATTATGCCCTTGAGCGTCTATGGAGCGATGCACAGCAGATTCCCGTTCCGGGTGAAGCGTCGGCTCCGATAGCCGCCGCACAGGGGCGGATGACCCAGAAGGCGACTTCACAGAAGATGGTCTAGGCCATGTTCAAGCTGCTGATTACTATTTTCCTCATCAGCGCCGGCGTATTCATCTACAGCTATTTCCGCGAACTGAATCCAGGAACGATCCTCATTCATACCGCTCCTGGCGCGGAGTTCGAGCTCAGCCCTGTTACGCTTGTCTTGATCTCCATGGCATGTGGAGCCGTGATTGCGACCTTTGTCGTGGGGCTCCAGCAAACGGCGCACTTAATCCTGAATTGGCGAAGCAACCGCCTGGTGCGTCGAAAAGAGAAGGTCGACACCCTCCACCGAGACGGAACCCATGCGTTCATGTCAAAACGCATCTTGGACGCCATCACGCTCTTGGAGAAGGCCCTGGCGATCGACCCCAATCGAGTCGATTCACTCCTGTGGCTGGGAAATATCTATCGATCAGAACGGAACTTCCCTGAAGCGATCCGACTCCATCAACATGCGCAACGAGTGGACGATCGAAACATCGAGGTGTTGTTGGAATTGGGCAAGGATCTGGAGGATGCCAAACGTTACGAGGAGGCACTTCAGGCGCTTCAGCAAATCCTCAAGATCGAACCCGACAACCTGACCGCGCTCATCCGGAAACGGAATCTCAATATCCGTATGGAGCGGTGGAGCGACGCGCTTGAGATCCAACATCGTTTACTCAAAGCCAATCTTCCCGCCCCTGAGCAACAAGCCGAAACCGCCCTGCTCGTCGGATGCATGTATGAAGTCGGACGGCAACTGCTTGAACGTGGGCATCCCGATAAAGCCCGGCGCTATTTCAGGGGCGCGATTAAGAAAGATCGTAGCTTCCTGCCTGCCTATATCGGAATCGGTGAAATTCTGATCCATGAAGGCAAAACGAAGGATGCCGTCGAAATCTTAAAAAAAGTCTACTCGCGGACCCGCAGCGTGATCATCCTCCACCGACTGGAAGAGCTGTTTCTGGATCAAGGAGAGCCCAGCGAAATCATTCGGGTCTATCAGGAGGCCTTGCAGCAAGACCCACAGAATCCGGTGCTCCAGTTCTATCTAGGCAAGCTCTATTATCGGCTGGAAATGGTGGATGAAGCGTTCGATCAGCTGTCGACAATCGAAGGGCCACAGGATCATCTCTTGGACTATCACAAGATCATGGCAAACCTGTACTTGCGGAAGCAGCATTTCGAAGAGGCCATTGTGGAATTAAAGAAAGCGCTCAGCTTCAAGAAGCGCGTGGTGGTCCCCTATATCTGCACCCAATGTCAGCAGGAATCCCTCGAATGGTCGGGCCGCTGCCGCCGCTGCGCCAAGTGGAATACCCTCACCGCCCTCCCCTGGCTCGAAGCCGGCCAAACCGCTGCCAGCTCCGCCGGAGAGCCCTCCTCTGTGCCCTCCGTGCCCTACCAAGGCATTGCTTCTCCGTTTGAAACCGTGTAGGTTTCTCCCTCGTAAAACTCTAATTTTGCTGATCTGTTGATCTATTGAATGTCGTTCGAGCAATCGACAGATCATTAGATGATTTTGTCGTTACCTTTTGAGGATCCCATGAACTATTCGACCTTGGCTGACAAAGCTCTCAGTGACAACCCTCTGACGAGAGACGAGTGCCGCTCCGTCTTGAATACGCCGGATGATGAGCTGCTTGCGCTCTTGCACGCAGCCTTTCAAGTCCGATCCAAATACTTTGGCCGTACCGTCCGGCTCCAAATGCTTCAGAATGCCAAGAGCGGAGCCTGCCTAGAAGACTGCCACTACTGTTCGCAGTCGTCCATCTCGACGGCGCCGATTGAGCGGTACAACCTACTCCCGCAAAAGCAGATGATGGAAGGCGCTCGACAAGCCGCCGCCTCCAAAGCCCAGCGCTATTGCATCGTCATCAGCGGGCGTAGCCCGCTGGATCGGGAAATCGACGAAATTGCCGGGGCGGTCCGCTCAATTAAACAGGAAGTTCCGATTCAAATCTGCTGCTCACTCGGCCTGATGAGTGAATCCCAAGCCAAGCGGCTGAAAGCAGCCGGTGTCGATCGTGTGAATCACAATCTGAACACCAGCGAAGCCTTCCACGCCTCGATCTGCACGACCCACACCTTTCAAGACCGGCTGGCAACAATCAAGAACGCGCGCGCGGCGGGATTGGAAATTTGCTCCGGTGGTATCGTTGGCATGGGCGAAACGGACGAAGATTCGATCGAGCTGGCAATGGCCCTGCGTGACGTCAAGCCGGACTCCATTCCCTTGAACATGCTCACCCCAGTCGCCGGCACCCCGTTGGAACAGGCCGACAACCTCAGCCCACAACGCTGTTTAAAAGTACTGTGCCTCTTCCGGTTCCTCCACCCTCGTACAGAAATTCGCATCGCCGGAGGACGGGAACATAATCTGCGGAGCTTAGAGCCTCTCGCCCTCTATCCGGCCGACTCCGTCTTCGTGAATGGATACCTGACGACTCCAGGTGCACCGGCTCCCGAGGTCTGGGGCATGATCAAAGACTTGGGCTTCACCATCGAAGTGGATTATCAGCAGCCCGTCGCTGGCTGACCGTGGACGACCGACCGGACTTGCTTCACAGCTGCTGGAGGAAGGCACATGAAGAAAAAGCGGCAGACGGAGAACACGCGATTTGTACAGAGCGTCGGGCGCGCACTCCGTCGAGCGGCCAAAGCAGCTCGAAAAACCGCCAAGATGTATGGGACGCCGATCTACGTGTGGGAAAACGGTAAGGTGGTGGCAAAGAAACCATGAACTTTCTGACCGTAATCTTACTCTCGCCTTTTGAGAGTCTTATAAGTCAGTACGCAGACAGACCTCAAGCTGATTTTTTCATCAAGGGAACTTCAACTGCACGACCTCGCTCACGGTAGGTTATTACAAATACTTCAGTTCCTTCTTGAGGTCAATCTTCACCACAAAACTTCTTAATGACGGCTACCGTACCGGCGCGCTGCTGCGAGCCTCAGCACCTTGTTTGGCAGCGGCACTTGGTATCAGGACTTCGCAAGCAGGTACCGAGCAATAGCTGTAGCAACTTGGACACGGAATAGCGCCTCCACCGAATTGCTCAGGCCCTGGTGTGGCCCGTTGTCTTGGATGTCCGCCCAGAAGTGTCGGAAATGATTCCACTCTCCGTTATCGAGCCAACCCTTGTTTTTGAGGTGTTGCAGGGCGGAAGAAGCATCCGTGAACTCCAAGTCAGTATACTGCTGACACAGGGAGAGAAAGAGGTTCTCGAGGAACGGACGAACCTGGCTGTTCGCCGCCTCCGCGTTGCCCTTGACGAAGTTCTCGACGGCTTGTTGGTAGTGGGTTAGCGCAACGTTGAGACCAAGCTCTTGCAGCTTCGCCTCCAGTAAAGAAATCTGCTGTTCTAAGGTGACCGCCCCTGGCACCGCTGGAACGAGGCGTTTGCCGTCGAACGCGTACCCATCAAGTTCGAGGGTATGCCTGAGTGCAATGGC
This sequence comes from Nitrospira sp., assembly GCA_005116895.1. Taxonomy (GTDB): domain Bacteria; phylum Nitrospirota; class Nitrospiria; order Nitrospirales; family Nitrospiraceae; genus Nitrospira_D. The sequence continues at coordinate 62,540 of SWDO01000016.1, forward strand.
ATTGCTGTCATTCTCCAAGTTCCATTCGGAGTAAGTTCTCAGTTGCCCCTCGGCGAGATCGAGCAGCACTTTGACTGCCTCGTTTGGTTCATGTTCTGCCTCGATAGCCTTGACCAGCGACATGCAGCGATCGAGACAGTTTCCACCCACAGCGCGTCCGTCGAGCTCGAGCTCGATCGCAAGAAGGCTGATACCCGAGTGGCCGCAGGAGGCGAGCGCACGAATCAAGGCAGCCTTCGTTTTTCCAGAAATCGGCATGATTACCTCGTGTCGCTGCCAAAATAATAACTGAGACGCGAAGGCACTGCGTGTTCTAGCGGCCTATCTCGTGGGTTCTCATCCCGAACCCTGAAAAATCTGCTGGATTCTCCGTGAAATACATGAGGGTGTCAATTTGATCCGTTTCGAGTAGCTTATCTACCCGACCGCCCATCACCCTATCCGCCCGCAACTTATATTGCCTCGCATGCTAATGACGATGGCTCACCTGTGGAGATTCAAAGGCACCAAGACTCTTTAATCCCAACGTCAATCACGAGCTGGTCATGGACGGCTGGATACTGGTGGTATCTGGGCTGGTCACGCGAGCCGAGGGAAGCGATATTATGAATTCAGTTGCTGCATTCGTTTGACCGAGCAGTAGAGCGCATAGCCTTGGGCCACCATCCCGGTCACGAGTAACCCCAGTGCGGTCTGCAACCAATGTGACGCAGGATGATCGAGTCCGTACATGCCGATGACGAACCCGAAGGCAATGGCGATGATTCCGACGGATCGTGCGATGACACCCCTTAGCCACCAATTATCTGTTGAGGAGGTTTTGGGAGGTACCATTTCTTCAGTCTACATACTTACAGACAGAGAGTCCAATTGCACCTAGCTATCTAGGTATGTTTGGCTCCTTAGAGTGGGACGTCCACGAGCTCAACTTGGCAGTTGAAGAGAAAATTGACTGCTCAATGGAGGCTCGTCAGAATCCGGCAGAGTGGTTGATACGCATCTGATCGCACAGATCCACCTGTCTTCTCACGAGGCGAAGCCGAACGAGCCATCAAGGCCGGTTGGGTTCGATGACCCGGAACCGGACTTCATCCACATAGGAATAGGCGGAGGTCTGTTCTCCGGCAAAGAGGCCGCAACGGTAATACCCAGGGGTCCAGCTGGATTTTGGAGGAGTGAGGAGAAAGTAGCCTGAGCGATCGTTCGTCGTCGTCATGATGTGATCTTGTACCGTCGTCTGTGGGTCTTCAGTCATGTCGGACGTTTCCAGTCCACATCGTGCGGTCAGCGGCACGGCATCAAACGAATCGGACACCAACTTAAAGACCAAGTAGATTTCTGGTTGTGTGGTGGGAAACGTATCACCTGGATACAGCGGGATGAATTCGTGGGCGCCGGTCGGAAAATCATCTCGTACCACCTTCGTTGCCGGAATCACAAACCGAAACCAGCTAAAATCCGCATCCCGACCCGCGATCGCCACGCCGGTCTCGAGCGCCTTCTGCGGCTTCAGCCTTTCAACAGCCTTCGCGTACAGAGCCTCTTCTGGGGATGCAACAGTCTGATTCCCAAATTCCTTCTCCCTTTTCGCTTCTTCCTCCTTCAGCTTTGCCAGCTCAGGGACGTGGGGCCGTACCTTCTCCAGCCAGCGAGTAATCTTCTCTTTGGCCAGGACACGAGTACCGGCTGGAAAAGGGACATCCTTATTGGCTTGGTCAAATTCAACAGACGCGTCATACAGCATCTGGAAGTGAATGAAGGCTTCTTCCCACCGCTCTAACTCCACATAGCACTGACCCATCCGATAGGTCGTATCCGCGAAGTCCTCCTCGCTGGGATTCAGATTCGACAAGTTCCCAAACACAGCGAGCGCTTCCTTGCACTGCCCCAACTGCATGAGCGTCAGCCCCAACTGATGCGTCGCGATAGGATCGCTGGGATTGAGCGCCAGCAGCTTGCGATAGATCGGTTCTGCCTCCTGAAAGCGACCGGCTTCAAAGAGTTTCCAGGCCTCCGATCGAAGAGCCGCCCATTCTTTGAGTTGAGTTGCGGTGGCAGTCGGCGTCAATACCGGCGTGAATCGCCGTCCCCGGTCCATCGACTCATAGAGCTGCGCAAGTTGGTTTTTGGCCGGGAGATCCAACGGAGATCCAGGTGCCACATGCTGGAGTACATGGTGGAGGTCAGCATCCGCCCCTTGATAATCCAGTACGTCAAAGCGCGCACGAGCAAGTGCCAGTCGCCAGCTGAGTAGATCCGGCATAAGTTGGACCGCCTGCTTGTACGATTCTAGCGATTCCTCCAATCGATCGAGCTTTCGCAGCTCTTGCGCCAGTCGCCAGTGGATGAGAGGATTCTTCGCATCATTCCGCGCGATGTTGTGCAGTTCTGCAATCGCTGCCTCTTCCTGCCCCCACCGAACCAGCAGGCCCCATTTTGCCCAGCGGACATCCAGCGCAGCAGGCTGCACGGCGAGCACTCGGTCATAGGCTTGAACAGCTTCTTGAGGATTGCGAAACGTCGAAAGGATGTCGCCACGTACTTTGTAGAGAATGACTGCTTCTGGATAAGAGCCCAAACTATGATCGAGAATCTCCAGCGCCGTCGTGACCACCCCACGGTCCCATGCCGCTTTGGCATGCTCAACTACTTCATCTATCAGCGGCCTTCCCCCATCATCTGCAGCGACACAAGGATTGGCTATCAGAGCCAAGGTGAGTGATAGCACCACAAAACCGGTACCGGCACGAGATCGTGGCCGATTGATAGAGTCTTGACTATCGGATGGCGCAATCATGTTTCCGTTTTGAACCTCACTGAGTGTGGAATCAACTATACCAAGAAGCAGGAGTAATATATCAGGCAGGGCTCCGGCAAGATGGCCTCACACAAATCACTCCAGCTATTTCATTCCCTTCCTTGACCTGCCCTCATGATCCCGTTACTCTGGCTTTAGACAAAACCCCTCAAAGAAAGTCCTACTGGAGATAACGCGTGATTCTGGTCACCGGTGGTGCCGGATATATTGGTTCTCACACCTGTGTCGAGTTGCTCCAGGCGGGACACGAGATTACCGTCTTCGATAATTTCTTCAACAGCCATCCCGAATCGCTTGAGCGTGTGCACCGCATTACGGGGAAGCGGCTCCGCCTCATCCGCGGGGACATCCGCGACCGAGCGGCACTGGTCGCGGCGCTGCGAGAAAGCGGCACGCAATCGGTGATTCACTTTGCCGGCCTGAAGGCGGTCGGGGAATCAGTGCAGAACCCCCTCGCCTACTATGACAACAATGTCATCGGTTCTTTGCGTGTATTGGAGGCAATGGGAATCTGTGGAGTCAAGACGCTGGTGTTCAGTTCCTCTGCCACGGTCTATGGCGATCCCCAGCAGCTGCCGCTGACAGAAGATCATCCACTCTCCGCCACCAATCCCTACGGGCACACGAAACTGACGGTGGAACAGATGATGCGGGATCTACAGCGAAGCGACACCTCGTGGCGCATCGGGATTCTCCGCTACTTCAACCCGGTCGGTGCGCATGCGAGCGGATTGATCGGTGAAGATCCACAGGGCACGCCAAACAACCTCATGCCCTTCGTGGCGCAGGTGGCAGTCGGCCTCCGCCCGCATCTGAACGTGTTCGGGGATGATTACACAACCCCTGACGGCACCGGTGTGCGCGACTACATCCATGTCGTAGATCTGGCGAAAGGACATCTCAAAGCGTTGGACGCGCTCAGACGATCAACACCACAGGCAGAATGCCTCACGGTCAACCTAGGAACCGGGACCGGCTACAGCGTGCTGGAGATGGTGCGGGCCTTCGAACAGGCCAGCGGCAAGCGGGTGACGTACAAAGTTGCGCCTCGTCGGCCCGGCGACATTGCAGCCTGTTATGCTGATCCCAGTAAGGCAGCTGCCCTTCTCGGCTGGCGGACTGAGCGAAGCCTCGCCGACATGTGCGCCGATACTTGGCGGTGGCAGAACCTCAATCCTCAGGGATACAATCCCCCCCGCCCAGCAACCTAACAGGATGCGCACAAAGGCTGTTCGGCGTTGTCTGAAACCTCGATGTCTGCAACGACTACAGGAATCACAATGAGTTTTTCTGCGATCTGCAATTAAGGCATACCTATGGTGCTCCGCCGCACCACACGGTCATCGTGCTGCGAGCGGGTGTCATGATACACTGCCCTTCAGATGTTCGACGTGATTCTCTACCAACCGGAAATCCCCCCGAATACCGGCAATATTATCCGCCTCTGCGCCAATACCGGTGTCCGGCTTCACCTGGTGAAACCGCTTGGCTTTTCCATGGATGATAAACAATTGGTGCGGGCCGGGTTGGACTATCATGAGTTCGCCACGATCAGCACCTACGACGACTGGGCCGATTGTGCGGAGTGCTTCAAGGATCGCCGCCTGCTCGCTGTCTCCACAAGGGGAACCAGGCGCTATGACCAGGTCGGCTACACCAAAGACAACGTGTTTTTATTCGGCCCGGAAACACGCGGGCTCCCCTCCACACTCCTTGAATCGTTTCCAGTGGAACAGCGCATCCGTGTGCCGATGCGCCCAGAGAGCCGCAGCCTCAATCTCTCGAATGCTGTCGCGGTCGTGGTATATGAAGCTTGGCGACAGATTGGTTTTGAGCGCGGGGTCTGACATTCCTTCCTTGCGAAAAAGGCAGCTGCATGGCCTCGGCATTCTCCCACGCATTCGTTGCCCTTGCACTCGGCAAGGCCCCCCGACATCCCGTCTTCACCTGGCCGGTCTTGTTCCTCGGCATGGCCTGTTCGATTGTCCCGGATCTTGACGTCATCGGCTTTTCCTTCGGGATTCAATACGGTGATCTATGGGGTCATCGTGGCATGACCCATTCACTCTTCTTCGCCAGCCTCTTAAGTGCCCTCCTCACGAGTGCCTGGCATCGGCAGAAATGGACGGCAGCACAGGTGCGCCTCTTTTTCTATCTCTTCTTCTGCACCGCATCACATGCTCTGCTCGATGCACTGACCGACGGCGGTCTCGGTGTGGCGTTCTTTTCCCCATTCGATACAACCCGATATTTTTTCACGGCTCGACCCGTTGCCGTGTCTCCGATCGGCATCAGCGCATTTTTTAGCGAGCATGCTTTTCACGTGCTTGCCAGCGAGGTGCAATGGATCTGGCTACCAACCATTGCGGGGTTCTTGATCGTTCGCGGGCTACGATATGTGCGGTCAGCTCAACGGATCGTGAAGCCCGCACCGAGAGATGGATCAGCCCCATGGAGAAGTTGACAGGCGAATACAGCTGCTATCCGAGATATCGACCATACAGGAAGGCGACAAACTGCTTTGCCCCGCGCATTCTATTCTTGACGTTTTCTTCCGTAACGCCACCTTGGCGCAATTGTTTTTCAAACCTGATTAACGCATCCTTCAATTCTCTTCTCAATTCTTTCTCGATGACTCGATCCAACACGCTTGGCATAATCTTCCTCCCCGATTAATTTCCTTGGATTCACTCCGACCACGACACCGACATCGACATGAACAATGTGATGCACAGACATCAGATCGCAAATTCTACAGAACTCATCGAAGACAAGCCAGTTCTCAAACTGTGGAGCAGCAGCCCAACAACAGACTCCTTCTTCAGGCGAGGCTAGAGACGCCTGACATGGAACAACGTAAGCCCTATTTGCACTCTGGCACTGGGCAGAATCGTTTTATGCATAAGGAACGTCGGGAGTGATGCAACTGATTCTTCCCAATGTACCAGCAACCGCGATGGTTCCTGCGTCAGCAGCTCCCCTAGGTGAACCGGGCCGACGACAAAAGCCTCACCACCCCGTCGTAACATGTGACTCAGTCTCGTTACAGCCGTCCTCATGGTTATGGGCGAATCAAACGAGTCATACGGTACCCACTGATAAATCAGGTCATACAGTTCGCGGCTTTCCAGAGACGCTTCACACGTATCAGCGGCTTCCATTCGAATTCGTTGTAGCCAATCCCATCGATGCACTTCGGCGCACTGGGTCCAGAGCTGCTGGGCCTGACGCTGCGCATAGGCAACGTAGCGAACATGCACGGTATAGTCACGTGGCCGGTCAAAGAGGACGCACGTGGCAATGACCGCATCCCCATTGGCAATGAGCACACGCTCTGCCCGCGATCGCAACCTTCCAATCTCACGATCCTGCTCGCCAAGATCGTCGAGATAGTCCGCCACGAAAGACTGGGCAGCGAGTTCGCCGATCACCTGGTCGTCTTCTGGAAATAGAGGCACCGCCTCAAAGGCTTCGGCAGGGGAAATCTTCAGAACTCCTTGCGCCAATACCGTACGCCAATCGAGCGGACTGACCGGACATTCGTTGGGCGGCGATGTCTTGACTGGGAGATCAAGATCCAATGGCAAGGTTAATTCCGTTTCACGATCTTTCAGAATCAACGAACGCCCTTCGACACGGAGGCTGCGATCCAGGGGGAGCACCGGGCGCCCGATCGAACTGATGTAGGGAAGACCCATCGGATCTTCAGCAAGGGTGGCCTTTTGAATCATCCCGTTTTTCACGGTTACACACAGCCCCTGACTTTCCCCAAGATACCGAACGGGAGGATGCTCGGCCGGCAGCCATTCAAGACGATGAGAGGTTGCAGGATTCATGAATGCTGTAAACGGATCCTCGGCACCTACCGACCGAGGCGTAAAAAATGTGCTGAACAAGCGAAAGGCTGCCTCGGATGGATAGGTCGGAATACCACGATACCGTAAGGCCCTTGGAGCAGAGTGTCCCTTGTTCTGATCGTCATACAACCCACGAATCAGCTCGAACACGGCAGAGCCCGTCCCGGGCAACAACGATTTGAACAGTTCGACCACCGGGAGAAAGTCAATCTGCTCCCAATGCATGGCCCCCATGCAGGCCATGAAACGCACCGTTTCAAATCCTCCACCATCCAACACATACAGGGCATCTTTTCGCTGGCGAATCGTCGCGATGCCTGTGGAATCGATCGCAAGATCCTCATCACGATAAAACCATCGCACTTCCTCGGTTGGGACTCGTAACGCCCCTGCAGCCAGGGCACGAAGATCATCCGGTGTGATCCGCTGCCAATTGGGCCTCGAGGCGAGATTCAGCCTGGTTTCATTCACCAGCCCACAGGGCTTAATCCCAACCCATCGTCCCCAATCCAGTCGAACTCGCGCTCGCCGCAGCAAGGCAGTCCCGGTACCGGTCGACTCCCATTCGCACTCATGCAAGGGATGGCCTACCGGATCTGTTTCGAGGAAGCGTCGTCCATCAGGCTGATAAAAAACAAGGTGCCCGTTCAGAAGAGTTTCAACGTGTCCGTCGATCTTTTCAAATGACTCAGCGAGTGTACGTGTGGAAGGAAACCAGAGATGGCCGGGCGTGTTCAGGGCAAATGCAATGGCGTCCGAGGGCATTCACTCGCGGAGTTGGCCGCTCCCCAAGACAATGAATTTCGAGCAGGTTAACTCTTCCAGCCCCATAGGACCCCGCGCATGAATGCGCGAGGTACTAATTCCGATTTCAGCGCCTAAGCCGAACTGATACCCATCATTGAGTCTGGTGGAGGCATTCACCAGGACAGCACTGGCATCGACTTCTTTAAGAAACCGCATTGCGTGTCCATAATCCGACGTCACAATCGCTTCCGTGTGCTGCGATCCATACTCTGCGATGTGTGCCATCGCCTCATCCATGTTCTTCACAATTTTCACGGCAAGAATCAGGTCAAGAAACTCTTTGCCGTAATCCTGCTTGCTTGCGGGCTTGGCCTCAGGAATCAACTCGCAGGTCTTCGGACAACCGCGAATCTCGACATTCGCCGCGCCGAGACTTCGGGCAAGCTTGGGCAACAGAGTCCGCGCGGACGACTGGTGGACCAGCAGGGTTTCCATGGCGTTGCATGTGGACGGCCGCTGCGCTTTGGCGTTGACGCAAATGGCCTCCGCCATCGCCAAATCCACGTCGGCATCGACATAAATATGGCACACACCTGCATCATGCTTCACGACCGGAATCGTCGAATGTTCCGCGATGAGTTTCATCAACGATTCCCCGCCACGCGGAATGATCAAGTCAATGAACCGATCTTGCTTGAGCAACACCGGCACCACCTCACGATCTGCACGATCGACGAATGTGATCGCGCCGGCTGGAACACCTGCCCTTTCTGATGCCTCAGACAGAATCACGGCAATCGCCGTATTGGACCGAATGGCCTCACTGCCGCCTCGCAATACACAGACGTTGCCCGATTTAAGGCAAAGGGCGGCCGAATCCGCAGTCACATTGGGACGCGACTCATAAATGATCCCGATCACTCCAAGGGGCACACGTACCCGCCCGACCTGCATCCCGTTGGGCCTCGTCCACATACTGGACATCATTCCTACAGGATCGGGCAACTTCGCCACTTCACGAATACCGGCAGCCATCTCCCCGATCCGCTTCTTGGTCAATCTCAAGCGATCTGCCATCGCCTTCTTTTCTGGCGTCATTCCAAACGCATTCAAATCTTGCTCATTCGCGGTGAGAAGTTCGTCCGACTTTGCCTCAAGTGCATCCGCCATGGCGAAGAGTGCGTGATCCTTGGTGGCAGTCGGCAGAGACGCCAATCTCCTCGCCGCCTGTTTGGCGTTGGAGACCAGCTCCAAGACATACTCCAAAACAGGCAATGGCTTAGACTCGTCGATGTTCTGATCTAAGGCGCTTTTGTCGACAGCTTCCACGCTTCACACCAATGATCCAACCACTCGGAATGACTGCTGACAATACCGTGTGGGTAAGAGACGGGTCAAGAGTCTCCATCATGCATGATGCGTGAGATCCTTATCAGTGGAAAGGTCTGAAGAACCGAGAGAGGGAAGCCAATCATGCTTATTGCGTTGTCTGAACATCCACCTCTTCCGGGACCCTCGATTCATCTGGTGAACTCGAGTCCTCAGGAACGATCGGCTGTTCACGGATGGCTGGCTGTGCCGGAGCCGTAGACGGCCTAGCGACAGGCCCAGCCACCGCCACCATAGACGGATTCGGATATTGAAATACCCAATCGTAGTGGGTCGGCTTTCCCTCAAAATGGCGCACTGCGAGTGGGAAATTACCCTGCTTGATCGGCTTCTGCCGGCTCTTGCTTCGGACTCCCATGATTCCTCCCGCGGGGGCCCTCAGCAATTCCCACTCACCGCGTCCCACCGGATCAAGGTAAACCTTCCTGAGAAATGGTTTGGGCGGCCTCGTGAGTTCGGCGAGCGTTTGCGGGTACACTTCACCAGGTAAGACTCGTCCCGCCTTTGTACTGGCCGAATACAGTGCGAGAGCCGTTTGAATTTCTATTCCCTTGGCCAGCAAATCCGTCTCGAGCTCTCGTTGCACCATCGTCTTCCACTGCCGAGCGGCCACTGTCATGGCAAGTCCCATAAGAGTAATCGCAATCATGACCATGAGGTACGAGAACCCTGTTTCTTGCCGCCTCAACGATGCCAAAACCCTCCTCATTCACCATCACTCCTGGTCTGTTGATTGGTCTGACGACTTTTCCGACAGCGACACCGTTTGATCCACATGGGTACTGGTATCTCGGATCGTCACGCTTTCAGAGTTGATCGCCTTAAGGATCAGGTGGTCATCGACACGATCACCGACCTTGAGCACCAACACCTCCTCGTCCTTCTTCAGTACCGCAATATCCTTATTTTCTCGGCGCCCCTCGCCCACACGTAGAAAGCCCAGATATCGATACTGCTCTAATTCCAACTTTTCTTCTTGTTCTGCTGAGGTCTCGGCTGAAGACGAACCAGGCTGATTTACGAAAACTGGGTCATTCCCGGTGGCGAACGTGCCATCGGGACGAGGTATGGAGAAAATGTTGCGAGGCACTGTGAAAGTCGCCTGACGTTGAAGACTCGTTGATGTAAACAGATGGAGGTTTACGTGCAAACCTGTTCCCCCTGTTGCCGCACGTTGCCCTACGGAGGGGTGACCCGCGATATTCGTGAGCGGAGCGCGAACCGGCTCCTGCAGTAGCCGCCATTGCCATACCGCCAGTCCTGCCCACAGAAGGAGAAGCGAAACGGCAAGAATCGTCTTCTTTTTCGCATCCATGGTTAGTGCGCTGGTCCCGACGAACCAGACTCCCAGGTATCGCTGCGAAGGTACGTCGCAATTTTGATATTGAACGTCAACGACGCGTCCTGTAAGCCTCCAGACCTAGCCAGCTCAAGATCCTCGATAAACACCAACTCTTCCGCCGTCTCGAGACCGTAGATGAATCGGCGAAGATCCTCGTATCGCCCAGTCATCGGCCCCTGTAACAGCCCCTTGCTCGTATTCGCAATGAGCGTGGGCTCCGTCTTATAGGACAACCCCGGCAAGGTGACTCGGTCACGCTTCGCTTCATCTGAAATTCCCAACGCGAGCGGAGTAAAGTCGCGCTCGGTGGGGAGCACAGCCCAAACTCGGCTCAAGTCTTGTTTCGCCTTTCTTGCTTCTCGGTGATACATCAATGCCTGTCGGGTCGCAGCCCATTCCTTCTCCAAGCGCTCTCGGCTCGCTTGAGCACTTGCCACACCGAGGTCATGGACCAGGAACAGCATAAACAAAAGACCCAGCGCGACTCCCACCCATGGGAACAAGGGTGCAAAGGGATGCTGCCAGAGAAAGAGCAGTCGATCTTTCATCACTCAAGTTCCTTCGCGCTGGTATTGTACCGTGACATCGAACTCCACCAACCCGTTCTGCCCGACACGATGCTGCGCCAAGATCGGGTCTTTAAATGTCGCGTGATCTTGAAGCCCGACGGTAAAGGCAGTGATATCCTCGAGGGCCGTCGCAGTTCCCATGAGTCGAACCGTCGTGCCGGCTTGATCAAGACGAACACTGCTGAGCGCCAGGCGTGGAGGGATCGTTTGCTCCAATTCAGTCAGAAACTTGGTCCACGAAAATGTTCTTTTTTCAAGCAGCTGGTTCGCCAACTCGACCTCAGAAGGCAGTCTCTTTAACGCCTCTGCAGACAGATCAATCCCTTCACGCCGGGCCTCTGCCATTAAGTCGAGGTCCTGTTGCCGCACTCGATCCAGTTCTGCCTGGATGGTTAACGATTCTTGATACGTGAGGATCACGTGCCCGAGGTTCCAACAGATCCCGAACACAAGTAGGACGCAGCTGCATATTAGAAGCCATCGAAGCGGAACGACCGCCGGTCGATAACGGCGGCTCAGGTTTATCTGGAACCGATCATCGGCACCGCGGAGCAATAGCCTTGACTTGAGTGGTTCGAAAAACCTCGCAACGAGGGAACTCGTGATCGCCATGCTAGAGCACCCCAGCCATTGCAGCCAACGATGTCATCCCTCGATCGCTCCCTGTGGCCATTCGACCAAGAACCTCGACCGATTCCCAACCTAGCTGTTCAACGGACAGGTGGAGATCGGTCTCAATCAATTTCTGAAAGGCCGCAATGTCCCCATCCGCACAAATCACGGCTTCCGTAACGACCGCTGAAGGATGTTGTTGTTGACAGATCTCCAACGAGACGCAGCATTCCTCAAGCGTCTTGTTCAGCATGTCTGTCTTCCTCGACTCTTCAGTCGCCTCGGCCCCCAGAAGCTTGCATCGGTACGACAACAATCGCCCTTGCTGATAAATCATGGTCGTCAGGGCTCGATCCGATACGTTAACCCACAGACAGTTTCGGCTTCGCCAATGCGAGCCACTCGATACCCTTCTCCATAGATCAAAAATCCGTAGGCTCGTGATTCCCACCTCTTGGGGAATCAACCCGACAGATTCACACAGAGATTCATACTGCTTCAGCACCGATTCCTGGACCGCCACCGTCAACACAGTATGGGCAAATCCTTTCCCTTGTGATCGATCATGAAAGATTTGGGACAACACCTTCGCCCCGCTCAGCGGGAACAGTTGTTCTTGACCAAGCCGCCAGCGGATCAACGCCTCGTGTTCCTCCCGCCTGACAGGAAGCTGATCAAGATGCAGAACTGTCGTTCTGACCGCCGTGTCAGGCAACAACACGGCAATCCGTTGAGGAAGGTCAGAACGCATTCCCCTCTCGACGGACTGGTGAACCAAGTCTGGATTGGTCAGGGCACGAATACGATTGGCCAATGCTAAAGGATCAGGTACATTCTCCTCAGTCGGAGAGGGCTTGATCATGCCTTCGGAAAGCGGAGACATGACGCACTTGTGTCGACGTTGTCCACACCAGTTTCGCTCGGTTTCGGCCCACGCAATCGAATCGGCGCCGAACTTCAAGCACCGCTGTGGTCGGCTACTAGCCCATTCCCACATGACATTATCCTTCCTCACTGAACGTCACCCGATTGATCTCTCGCAACGACGTCTCGCCATTCAACACTTTTTTCAACGCCGACTGTCGCAGCGTAATCATCCCATCAGTCACGGCCCGATACCGAATTTCTGACAGTGGCCGTTCGGCATGAATCATTTCTTTGATTTCATCCGTCAGATCAAGAAACTCCGTGATGCATTTTCTTCCTCGATACCCAGTCCCATGACATTGCGGGCACCCCTTGCCTTCGTAAAACGGCGTCTCCTTGTATTGCTCATAGTCCAACCCTGATTCCTCAATAAGGGCCTGCTGTGCCTTGACGAGAGTCCGACATGCTGGACACAGGATTCGGACGAGCCTCTGCGCCAATACGCAGTTGAGAGCAGCCAGAAAATTATAGGCGTCGATCCCCATCGACGCGAACCGCCCGATGACGTCGAACACATTGTTTGCATGCACCGTCGTCAGCACGAGATGGCCGGTCAGAGCCGATTGGATTGCGATCTGCGCCGTCTCGGCATCTCGAATCTCTCCGACCATAATTTTGTCAGGATCATGCCGGAGTATGGACCGAAGGCCTCGCGCAAACGTGACGCCTTTCTTTTCATTGACGGGAATCTGCACCACTCCCGAGAGTTGGTATTCAACGGGATCTTCGATCGTAATCAGCTTGTCTTCGAGCGTGTTCATCTCCGATATCGCGGCGTACAGCGTTGTCGTCTTTCCGCTTCCGGTTGGTCCCGTGACCAACACCATGCCATAGGGACGAGTAATCGCTTTCCGGAACCGCTTCAGATCTTCGGGATTAAACCCGATCCGTTCGAGCTTCAAGTCCGACACTCCAGTCGCAATCGAGTCCCGGTCTAATATTCTGATCACGACCGACTCACCGAAGACGCTGGGCAGAATGGAGACTCGAAAATCCACAGTCTTTCGATCCAGCCTCATACGAAAGCTTCCATCCTGAGGCACCCGACGCTCGGCAATATCAAGCTCCGACATAACCTTCAAGCGAGACACCAAAGGGGCATGCAATCGAATATCCAGCGGCTCCATGGCCGGAATCAGGATGCCATCGACACGAAGTTTGACCTTGGTCTCCCGATCTGCGGCTTCGATATGAATGTCACTGGCTCGGCGCTGCATCGCGCTCAGGAGGATGGAGTCCAGCAGCTTCACGGCCGGACTCTGCTCTTCCCCCGCATGATCGAGAGTCAGAATTGCCCCATCTCGATCATCTTCTTTGACCAGCACCGATCGGTACTCTACTTCCAACTCACGGAGGGCTTGACGCGAGCCAGCGCTACGGTCCAGCGCGGAAAGAATCGCGTTCTTGGGACTGACGATCAGCTCGAGTGGCTTCCCGATCAAGAGCTCCAATTCGTCAAGTCTCAGCACATTTTGAGGATCGGCAATGGCAATAGTCAGTACGCCGTCCCGCTCGGCAATCGGGATGAACGGAAATCGCTGCATCAGCTTGACGGAAATCGTCTCGTAGTAGCGGGAATCGACTTGAAAATCTTTCAGCGGATCATAGGGAAGACTGTATTGAACAGCCAAGGCTTGAGCCAATTGATCTTCCGAGAGAAGTCCTTCGCTGACCAGCATTCGTCCTGAGGCAGCAGGCACACCGTTACATCGGCGTAGGACATCTTCGACTGTTCGCTTGGTAAGCATTCCCTGGTCGACCAAGATCTCGGCAAGAGATGTTCTGGTAAGGCTACGTAGCATAGGCGACCTGTCTCATCAGGGCATGCTTATTATCCTCAGATCCCACATCTCTCCTACTCTAGCCGCCGACGGTCCCGGCCATCTGAAATACCGGCAGATACATCACAATGACGATCCCACCGACTAGTACTCCCATCACAAGCAACAGAGCCGGCTCGATCCACGTGGTAAGTTGCGTCAACCTCGTATCGAGGTCGGCCTCATAAAACTCCGCAACGTCTCGTAGCATCGTATCAAGAGAACCCGTTTCCTCCCCGACCGATAACATCTCAATCGCCAGTCTCGGGAGCACCCTGGGGCGATCCAACGCACCAGCCAAGGTCGCCCCCTCACGAATTTCGTTCACAGCCCCAATCATTTCTTGTGAAATCCACTTATTTGAAACAGCTCCTCGTGCGCCTATCAACGCATCAACAAGCGGGGTTCCTCCCGCAAGAATAGTTCCGAGCGTTCTCGTCAGTTGCACAGTATTGTGCTTTACGGCAATCTGGCCCACGAGCGGGAGTTTCAGCACAAGACGATCGATTGCCAGTTTTCCAGCTGAGGTGGCATAGTAGGCATGCACTCCAAGCATGAGGCCAATTAGGATGACGACTGCGGGCAATAACCGTGATTCAGCATGTGTGACGACATCGAGTAACACCTGAGTTGACCAGGGCAAGGTCTTCGCTGACTCTCCATAGACCGATACGAAAGTCGGCATGACATAGGTCAATAGAAAACCAACCACGGCGAGACCGATACCGATGAGAACAATAGGATAGGAGATCGCCTTTTTTACTTTCTGACGAAGTCCAACCATCAGCTTCAGATACGCAACGTACCGCTGCAGTACCTCTGGCAGATTGCCCGATTGCTCTCCTGCTTTCACTGTGGCGACATAGAGTTCTGGGAAATATCGGGAATGTTTAGCCAATGCTTCAGAGGCAGAGGCCCCGCCTCGAATGTCTTCCCGTACGTCGCGTAGAGTCCGTTGAAATCCAGCATGGCCGGCTCGTTCGATGAGAAGATCCCAAATGCGCAAAATGGGCAGCCCAGATTTGACTAGAGCCATCAATTCTTGATTGAAAACTAAGAACTGCTCTAGCGGAAGCTTTCCCCATGACCATGACGACTCCGTCTTGACTGATGCGGTTCTTCGAGCGTGAAGATTGAAAACCAGCAATCCTTGCGATTCGAGTTTGGCACGGACCAATGACTCATTGTCTCCTTCTACCTGCCCATGCATGGTGGACCCATCAGGCCGCGCGACTCGATACGCAAATACTGCCATAGATAGAGACCTTCACGACTTTCCAATTAGCCCATCGAGCGCCACTACATTCGCTCGTGCTCAGGTTCATCAGCAGAAGGCTCTGTCAACCAAAGAGCCTGGCCCGCTTGAATGCGGTCACCAGAGAGCGCGTTGAGAGCCATGAGACGGCTGACAGACGTGTGATTTCGGCGTGCGATACGCCATAACGTGTCACCAGACTTGACTACCATGTGTAGACGAAGGGGCACAGTTGCCGACTGAGACCCCCCCGGTACTTCGCCGACTGAAGAGGCTCCCGACACCTGGATTGCTGCACCTGAGACAACCTGGATGTCTTCATCCTGAATAGGCAGGAGGGTGTCCTGCTGGTGGACGATCGTCGCGGGCTCCGGTTGCGCGTCTCTTGGAGAAACCATTGCTGCGGGAGAGCCTTCTCCCCTCACCTGTTTCTCGACTTTCGAGAGTTGCCTTTGAAGCTGCTTCAGTTGATTCTGTAGCGCGGCTCTGGTCCGCCCTACCTGTTCGCGTTCGGAACGAGCGCTGCTTAGTTCTTCCCGCTGGAGGTCAATCACATGGCGAGCTTCCGTCAATCGGCGCTCCGCCTCTTGAATACGGCCTTCAAGCTGAGCCCGGGCGATCTGCACATCGGCCAATTCTTGGCCCCGTGCGTCGACCTCTATTCTCAGTTCGTCAACCATTCGCTGGGTATCTCGCAGTGAGGTTTTGAGGGTATCCACCGTGAGCTGGAGATCTGACATCTCCGGCTCTATGATGATGTCTTCGAGCGAACTACAGGCCGACATTCCAAGCAGAAGGATTCCGATAGATGCACTTCTCCATTTCCCTTTCACTCGAGCCCCTTTGAGCCCAGAGTAGAATCTACTCCGAGCCAATTTCACGAGCCTGTTCACCATTGGTTATAGGGAGTCCCGTTTGTCCCAACCAGATCCGACCCTGAATACACATCAAAGATACCACCCTCTGTTGGTTCGATGATCTGCTGCCAAGAGCTCGGCGAATTCGTAAAGGGGTCTTTGGGAAGAGTCCGCAAATACCCAGCCGAGACCAGACCATCCAAGGACGGAGGGTACTTCCCTTTATCCGCACGGTGATGATCCAACAACTCGCGCAGCGTGAAAAGGTCTTGTCGCAATACCGTTTCCCTGGATTTGATCAATGATGACTGATAGGACGGAACGGCGATCGTGGCCAAAATGCCAACAATGGACACGACGATCATGAGTTCAATCAGTGTAAACCCGTTCGCATTCCAGCCACCGACCTTACCAATCCTGGTACTTGGTCCCATCGAGCCCAGACTCCTCGCTTTGCGTCATCACATCGTAGACATCTTCACCACACCAACTGGACGGCTTCGGGCGATCCTTATAACAACGCAGAGCCCAATCGGATTTGCCCGTGAGCGGGTCGATCGGCATCACCCTCAAATAGCGCTTCACCGTGGTGCCTCGAACCGTCGCTTCTTGTCCCGTCAGTTTTACGCCTAACAGAGCATCGAGGGACTTCGGATAGCCGTACGGCCCGGTGACTTCCTTACACGTCAACCTATTCTTTACACAGACCGCTCCGAGCAAGACGTCCCCATCACGATTCCACTCTAGCTTGAACACATCGATCGCACTGCGAATCGCCCGAAGATGCTGACGCAACTCGATCTCTTGGGCTCGCTTCGTCGATATTTTGCTCAGAGGCATGGCAACCGATGCTAAGATCGCAATGATCGCCATGGTGACGAGAATCTCAATGAGAGTGAGGCCATCCTCCCTCACCGCACTCGCACCACCCCTGTCCCAACTACTTCTGGTGATACCTGCACCACACCGCTAGCATCCATCAGCTCAACGCGAATCGGCGACACCCCTGGTGCCTTGGCCAAGAAGATGACATTCATTGTTCGTGGTGAATGCTGAGCCTGGCGAGCGAAGTGGAACGTGATGGCTCTTGCTTGCCCGACACTGTCCATCGTCGTAGTCTCGCCTGTGTCAATCAACTCCGCATTATCAAGTCGTTTAAATTGAAGAATCTCGGGGTCATAATCCAGTTTGAATAAGTGCTCGCCCGATGCACTGATTCGCCCATCCACGACAGAAAGCCGTATTTCTTTACCGGATTGAGAGACCGAGTCTTCCGGCTTGATCACCAACTGAGGACCAGGTGTTGCCAGCTGGGCCAATGATCGGACCATGCTTGTCTGTCCTGCGTCCTTCGCTAGAGCTCCACCGTGAGTGGCCATCTTCCTGTACTCATCTCCCACCAATGCTGATATTTTTCTAGAGGGACTTGAAAAGACAGGGCTGGTCGCATAGTTGAATTCAGTGCCAGACCAAAAGGCTTGGTGGCTGGAGCCAGGAGGAAGCGTGGGTTGCGCAATCCGCGGAGTGATAGTCAGAATGACTTCCGTCGTCACTCGTTCCGTTTTGAAAGAGCTCAACAGTTTTCCAATCAACGGCCAATCCCCAATCCATGGCATAGTAACTCGTACTTTTCGATCCTCTTCCTGGAGGAGACCTCCAAGCACTACAGTTTCTCCATCCCGCATATTCAGCGTCGTTTCTGCTGAGCGATTACCAAATTTGAATTGCTGAATGGGCGGAGAAGCCTGTAGCGTGACCTGATCTCCAACTCGAATCACCTCCACCTTCATTTTTAATGACAACTCATTGCCTAATCGGATTGAAGGTTCGACAGTCAGCTTAACGCCTGTATCCCGAAACTCGATCGACGTAACGGTTGAGGTAGTCGGTACGGCTCCCGTGGCAGCTTGCCCAGGTAAGACATTGGTGGTGGAAAGAAGAATCGGCTGTTTGTCTCCAATGTTGATCTCGGCTTTCTTATTGTTCATCACACGAACCTTTGGTGAAGCGAGTGTCTTCGCCTCTGACTGCTGTTTAAAAAAATCAAGCAACACAGTTGTCGGCAGTTTAAAGAGATAGTTGCTTGGCCCCAGATCGGTCAGTTGGCGGTAGGTCATCTGCACGGCCTCTGCAGCCAAGGTTCCGGTAAAGCCGGAAGCAATCAGTCCAGCACCGGCCTGTTTCGGATAGTTCAGCCCATACGTTTGATTCTTCGTTCGATTGACCTCCAACACCTCAAGGTCAAAAAGGACCTCAGGTTCCTGGCGATCATTGGCCAGGATAATTCTTTCGGCAAGTTCCAATTTTTCCGGCTGATCGCGAATGACAATGGCATTGAGTTGTTCATTCGCATGCATCCGCTTGGAATCCAACATGCTCTTGAGTAAGAGCACCATGTCTTTGGCCTTCGCCGTCGAAAGATAGAACGTCCGAATCATCAGATCTTGATACTGCTCCTGCTTCTGTTTGGTATCGGGACTGACGATCAAGACAGCCGGAGATATTTGACGAGAAAACAAACTGTTACTATTGAGAATTAGGTGCAGCGCTTCCTCAAAAGGCGTGTCCTGAATTGAAATGGAAATGGGGTCGTTCCGGACGTCCTTGTCGAACACCAACGTAAATCCACCGACCTTCGCCACACCCTCCAGGACTTCCTTAAGGCCAGCGTTTTTGAATTTCAGCGTCACAGGCTGTCTTGAACGTTCGTCTCTTGCGAACCCTTGCTGCACTTCAGTAAGCCGCGTGATGTTTTCCAGCGCCTCTTGGTATGTTGGGTCAAGCTCCGCAGCCCGAGCAAAGCCACTCATCGCCTCCTCAACTCGGCCAAGTTGAGCCAGCCGTTCCGCCTCGCGGTACTGTGACCGGGATTCTTTCACGCGAGTGGCTTGCATGAAACCCGCTTGATAATCGGCGCTGGAAGGGTTGATAGCTAGAGCTCGCTTGAACTCTTCAAGGGCAAGATCGATTTGTTTTTCCTTCAGCAACGTCCGAGCCCGCTCGGCATACATCGCCGCAACGCGCTCGCGAGCTAACCCGTACTTACCCTGTAGGGAAAGATTGAATGGATCATCTTTTAATGCCTGTTTGTAGGCAAGGATCGCTTCTTCCCAACGTTCCGCAGCCAAATGCTGATCTCCCCGCTTGACGTCAGGAGACACAAACAAGGCGCAACCAGACATCCCGAGGATTCCTAGAACCAGGATGATTTCTATCGTTTGACTCTGAAGACACGTCTTCAGCTGACGAACCACAATATATGTTTCCTATGGATATATAGGCATTACCCTATGGCCTGGAAGCATAGTCCATGCCAGCCATCAATTTTCTTATACTACGGATCAAGACAGGCTCAAAGGAAAAGCCTATAAGATGAAAGTGCGACGTCTGTCCAGAAAACACCAACAAGTTAAAAGGGCTTACGACGGTAGCTTCAACAGCAGCAAAAGTAAGCCCGCATGGATGAATCTCACACCAATTTGGAGAGGGTTAGCAGGATGAGGGAAATGACCTGGCCTCCCACCCACCTAGCCCTGGCATGTCAAGACACGTGCTTTTCCACAAGCAAGGCTGCAGCAGATGAAGAGACAAGATATGGTTCAGTCTGTGTGGTGCACACCTGAGCGACACAGGAACGAAGCTGATGGACTTTTGAATTCAATCTCCTGCTCCTTGCAGAGCTTCGGAAAGGGGCTACAGACGTCTGTTAGAACCCTTGCCAAAGGCAATATCTACGCGCATGGAGAGCGTAGATATTCTCATCATTCCTCGGGGACAATTAGAAAATACTTTTGCTGACCTCGTTTGAATAGGCGCTTTCATTCCCCGCGATGTCATAGGCCGTCACGACAAAGAAATACGTCGTGCCGAATTCGAGTCCTATAGCAGTGTAGCTGGCCGTATTACCCGGGATCGCCGCGATGGGAGCTCCATAGGCGCCTGAGGAAGTTGCTCGATACACTTTATATCCCGCTAGATCCTTTTCGGTATTTGCATTCCATGTCAGCGTGACGGACGATGTCTTTTGCTCGTTCAGCGTCAGGATGACGTTTACAGTTCTGGTTATACCGCCACTTGTCACAGTGATGGTGGTCGAATTATTTCCCTTGGTCGCGGTCGCAGTATTGACGTTGACCGTGATGGTTCCATTATTGGAGCCGGATGTTGGACTAAGCGATAACCAGGAGACACTATCACTTGCACTCCAGGCTCCGTTTGCACTGATAGTGATGGTCTGGGCAGCAGGGTTTGCTGCTCCCTGCGTCGCGGTATAGGTCAAACTACTGGGGGAAGCTGTCAGGGAGGTGGTTGCGACCGTGAGCGTAACGGCAACCGTTCTCGTCACGCCCCCACTTGTCACGGTAATCGTGGCCTGGTTCGGGCCAACCGCGGCAGAAGCCAGACTCACGTTGGCTGCGATAGATCCGTTGCCGCTGCCTGACGAGGGACTGAGGGTGAGCCAGGCGACACTGCTACTGGCCGTCCAATTACTGTTCGAAGTGACCGTCACGCTTTGGCTCACGGGATTCGGCCCTCCCTGCACCCCGGAGAACGTCACTGCGGTTGGGTTGACGATCAGCGTTGGCGAAGGCGCTGTCACGGTAAAGGTGACGGGGATGGAGACAGGAGTGGCGTTGGTCGCGCTAACGGTAATCAGAGCGTTGTGCGGCCCTGCGGTGAGTGAGCCGGTGGTGGCGGTTAACGCAATTGTGCCAGTATCTTTGCCAGAGGCTGGGCTTAGATTCAACCACGTTGCGCTAGAAACCGCATTCCAGTCTAGTGTTCCCCCGCCTATATTTGTAACGGTAAGAGTTTGCGTTGTCGGGCTGCCGGCTCCTTGCTGAAGGCTGAATGAAAAGCTTGAGGAACTCACTCCGATAGCGGGCTTCGGTGATGGTGGAGACGAAATAGTGATGGACGGCGCAACAAGCTGTTTCAGTCCCGGTATTTCGGACAGAAGCCTGCGCATTGGAGCTGCTGACGGTTGAGTTTGCATCGGACTGGCCTGCGGGGCTGCCACCGCTTGGGATGTTTGGGCAGTAGCCCCAAGGAGAGAGGAGGTCGGCTGTAAAGTCGGAGTAGCGCCGAACCCTCCCAATTGCGAGGAAGAAGTCGCCATGCTGGGTCCTGAAAACTGCGAAGACATCCCTCTTGGCTGAGAATCGTCAGCTCCGAATGATGCAACTGGTGAAGTCGACAATGAATGCTTCAACGATGCATCATTGCTTATTTCAACTGAAGTTTGCAGTGCTGGAGTTCGCCCAATGAGACGATGTGATGGCGCAGTTGCTCTGTTCAGCTCGTTCTTTTGTGCAATCACCTTCCGATCGATTTGGCCAGGGTTTTGAGATTGCTCATGAGAGTTGTTCTGGTGAATCGTAACCGTGTCCTGACTGGCCGCCGCTAGTGCTGGCAGCATCGATGGAATCATCGGCTCAGAAACGAGCACAAGCGAGCTCATACCGACAGAGAAGAGCAACAATCGCTGAATCTTCTGGCACATTGTTGAAGTCCTCCATGAACAGACATTAAACGGACACTGCGATCTTTAGGTTTGCGCAAGGCAATGAGCAAGTTAGGTGCCCTTTCCAGCCAAGGAAGCAGTTTCAACCAGTGCAGACTCAAACGAAGAGGTTTTATATGGCTTTTACTGAAAGCCGCCCCTCCAAAGGAGCGTTTCAAAGAAGAGCGTCCTGGATGCGTAGGGAAAGTTTTCGCATTCCCTAGATGTACACATAAAGTGATAGTTTATATTTATGCCTATTGATATTGAAGTAACTCACGTTGTATTTACTTAGCAAGCACGTATGTGCGGAGATCTCCTTGATATTATTGAGGCCGATGTGATATCTGCCGTCTTCTTAGGCCTTGAGGAAGACGTCTGGAATATACAGTTACTGAGCCGACCAGCAAATAGTGCATCGTCTGAGCTCACTCATTCGCTTGCCTTGCGTGAAGAAATATACGTTTGGAGAAGTTATACGCCCACACTTTTTATAGTCTCCGCGGTAAATACACGTAGTGCCGTAAACAGACCAGTTCGGCAAAGCATAGCCTTTCCTTGACGACCACGGCGTCTTCTGCCATTGTTGGCGTCATTTGTATCAATCGTTACTCAGGAGGGGGCAGTATGAATAAGCAAGAGGCGCGTTCGATTGCCGTTGTGGGCTTAGGTTACGTGGGCCTTCCGATTGCCGTGGCATTTGGGAAGATTGCTCCTGTGATTGGCTTTGACATTAATAAAAAGAAAATTGAAGAATTACGAAAGGGAATCGATCGCACAGGGGAAGTGTCACAAAATGATCTGGCCGCTACTCAAATCAGATATACTTCTGAGCCGCCAGACCTCAAAGTAGCCAAGTTCATTATTGTTGCCGTTCCGACTCCTATCAATGAAGCATTGCAGCCAGACCTTACCGCCTTACAAAAATCCTCAGAACTGATCGGGCAAAACCTGTCTCCCGGTACCATCGTGGTCTATGAATCGACGGTTTACCCGGGTGCGACCGAAGAGGTTTGCCTACCAATCTTGGAAAAAACTTCCGGAATGAAGGCGGGTGTAGATTTCAAATTAGGGTACTCGCCGGAACGAATAAATCCCGGAGATAGGGAACATACGCTCGAAAAGATTATCAAGGTTGTATCGGCACAGGACCCTGAATCTTTGGACATCGTGGCGGACACATATGCATTAGTTGTGAAGGCAGGTGTTCATCGAGCATCAAGCATCAAGGTAGCGGAGGCAGCCAAGGTTATCGAAAATACTCAGCGAGACTTGAATATCGCATTGATGAACGAGCTCGCTTTGATTTTCCACCGACTGGGAATAGATACTAAATCTGTCCTTGAAGCTGCGGGAACAAAGTGGAACTTCCTCAAGTTCTCTCCTGGTCTCGTCGGTGGCCATTGTATCGGAGTGGATCCTTATTATTTGACTTCAAAGGCAGAATCAGTGGGCTATCATCCACAAGTGATTCTCTCAGGCCGCCGCATCAACAACGGCATGGGAAAGTTTGTGGCGGAACACACTATGAAACTATTGAGCCACATGTCGCGCCCTGCTAATCAACTCAGAGTAGGAGTGCTCGGCTTGACGTTTAAGGAAAACGTGCCGGATCTCCGTAACAGCAAAGTACCTGACATCATCTCCGAACTTCTTGAATATGGGATTGAGGTGCTCGTGCATGATCCAATTGCCGAAAGTGAAGAAGCCGTGGCAGAGTACGGCATTCACCTCGTCGAATGGGGAAAGATGAAAGAGCTTGATGGATTAGTCGTTGCCGTTGCACACAAGAAGTTTTCCGATATGAGCATCGAAGATCTCCTCAAGCCTCTTCGCAATCAGAAACAAGCCGTCGTGATCGACGTCAAGAGCATCCTCGAACCGAGTCACATTCCTGCGTCAATACGATACTGGCGACTGTGAAGATACGGTTGGTTGTCAAGCGGAAGGGCAACCTGTTTTTAGCCAAA
>SWDO01000017.1:0-3214 GCA_005116895.1 Nitrospira sp.
GGTTTCAGGTTTCGTGTTGTGGACCATGTGTCTTCTCTTTCGCACGGCGTTGATAAATACGGCGTCGCCTCTAAACAGGATCGGTGCGCACAGACACAAGACTGCACGCGTCCACCATCAGTGCGGTGCTGCTTCGCAGCCAGAACATCACGGCGCTCATTACTTGTATTACGTGCGAGGATGTATCATGGGCTGAGTTCAGCCGACTACCGACAGGCACCGACGGGTGCAACAGATGTGGTGAAATCAGACTCGGAGAGGCAGGGACAATGTTCTCTATGTCACGGCCGTTTGGGCCGACTGTTTATCGACACATGCCGGTGGACGACGGGTTCAAGGCTGTGGTTTCATGTTTCAAGTTTGAAGTTTCCCGAACACGTGAAACTTGGAACCTTCAACATGAGACTGCCTCTGAAATATCGCGCGTGACGCATGACGTGTCCAAAGACTGTGAAGCGTATTTCGTTCCTGATTCGGACGTTGCACGTTTCACGAATAATGAACTCTGTCGCTTCGGCGTATCGGCCAAGCTGTGCGTGTGGCACGCACACAGGCAGTTGCCGTAGACCGCTCATGAAGAATGTGGGCTCGAGTTGATCATGAAGAGGAACAGTGAGAAGATCGACCTTGGAGATGACGGCAAGAAGGAACTATAGAGTGAGCCGTCTTCCTGAAGACATGCGACACTCGCTGCCGCCCGTGGCCGGTATCGCCCTAGACGATACCAGCCACGAACGGTCATAGAGAACTCTCGTGCGGTTGAGACCGCCTATACGGCTATCTTCATGCGACGGTGCGCCAGTCGAGCAAGGCCGAGCAGGCCTGTACCGAACAACCACGCGCCAGCGGGAAGCGGCACCGCTGAGATCTTGAAGACCTCTCCGGTCACCCCAGCCGGCCCCAGCGAGCTGTTGGCCAGGACATAGAGCTCGCCTTCGGCGTCTTGACCGAAGCCGAGCAACCAGCGATTCAGGGGGGTCATGTTGTCGATATTGAGTTCCTCGATCGTGCCTGCCGCCAGATCACCGGCAAACAGCCGTCCGGTTGGACTGGCAAAGGCGCCCCAGTCGCCGAAGATGTACTTTCCCTGCAGTTCAGGCAGCCCACTGCCGCGATAGACGAATCCGCCGATCAGCGCAGTGCCCTCGTCATGGTCGTATTGCAGGACCGGATCGATCAGGCCAGGGGGAAGGCCCGTCAGGTCGTTGGACACCTCTCCGGTGACGGGATCGAACTTGAACTGGCCCTCCTTGAAATTCCAGCCATAGTTGCCACCGGCGGTGATGATATTGATCTCCTCGACATTGACCTGACCGGTATCACCTTCGATCAACGCGCCGGTCTGGCTATCGAAACTGAAACGCCAGGGGTGGCGCAGACCATAGGCATAGATCTCCCGGACGGCACCCGCCGTGGCGACGAACGGATTATCGCTGGGAACTCCGTACTGACCATTGGCGCTGTTATTGCCGTTCGGATCGATACGGAGGATGGTCCCAAGTGGGTTACTCAAGTCCTGTCCGTTTCCGTTGGTACCATGTCCCGGCCCGACATCATTGCCGCTTCCGCCATCGCCCATGGAGATGTACAGATGGTTGTCCGGGCCGAAGGCCAGCATGCCCGCATTGTGGTTCATCTGCGGCCAGTCGACCCTCATGATCTCGCGACGGGACGCAGGATCGACGATGTCAGGATTGCTAGGATCGACAGTCCATTCGGTCACTACATTCTGGTGGTTGAAAGCCGTTCCAGGCGGCATCGAAACAGTAAAATCCGCCGGCCTGGTGACTGTTTCACTCGTATAGGTGTACACCTTGCCAAAGCCTGCAGTGCCCGGAGTCGAAAAGGTCGGGTTGAAGGCGAGGCCGAGCAGGCCGCGCTCGTCATAGGCAGGACTCAGAGTCGGTAGCCGCGCGGTGACGTCCAGGAAGGGTGTGCTTTGGAGAACCCCATCCTTGATCAACCTCACCTGGCCGATCTGGTCGGTGACGAATTGCCGATTGGTCCCGTCACCGGCACTGATCAATAAGTTGGGAGCCGTCAAGCCGCTGCCGGACGAGACGATTGGGGTCAGCCCAACGTGCAACGACCCTTTGACGATCGGATCGGGAAAGGGATTGAACGGATCGAAGGGGTCCGAGACGTTCAGCGCGTGGGCTTCTGTGGCCAGGAGAAGACAGGGCAACAGGAGCCAATATCGAACGTGAGGAGTCAGTTGGTCAATCATGGTAGTCTCCGCTTGTTACTTCGAACAAAGATGCACAAGACCTCGTTGTCAGCTCCGACTGGTACGGCTCTTCAGCAGTCCGCCCGCTTCCTGCGCCGAGCTACCAGCCCCAAGCTGCCCAGGGCGCTGCCCATCAGCCAGAAGGCGGCGGGAAGCGGCACTGGTTGAACGTTCAGAGAGAATGTGGCGGAGTACAACGGGCTTCGGCAGCCCGCACCGGCATCGTTGCACCGCTCGCCGCCTGTGGCGATCGAATAGGTGCCGGCCGGCAAGAAATACTGCAACAGCGATTCCCCCGTGCCGGCGGCGGTGTCGTGATTGCCATTGCCGCCCCAGATCAGTCCTCGGCTAGGATCCGAATCCGACGTGCCTGACACGGCGAGAACATATTCCACGCCGGACGGCAGGTCCGCAGCATTCCCCATGCTCCAACTGCCGAACGCATCGAACTGGCCCTCGTACGTATTGTTGACGGTATCTCTATACCCGGAATGCTTCAAATACAGTCCGCTCGGATCCGCGTCGGTGACGCTCTGAATCGGGAGAAAGGTGTTCGGATCCACGGGATTCAATTGATCGATCGTGCTGTCATCATGGGCGCCGTTCAGAAACGCTCCCCGATACAAGGTGAATGCCGGGTCGAGCCCGGCGGTGCCCTGGATCAATGAAATATCCACCAACCCCGGCTGATTCAGCGTAAAGCGGTACCAGCGGGCGGACAAGCCGCCGACCTGATGGCTGTCGCCCAGATCAGCATCGGTGCCGTCCACCCAGCCGAAAGCCTTGTACTGGCTTAGTGCATTAGAAAAGTTGAGGTCCGTCCCGTTGAAGGTGCCGGCATTGGTGAAGGACACATGGGCCATCGCCGGCTCCAGATTGCACAGCAGCAGCGCGCATGTTCCAAAGACTACACCAGACACGATTCTGCTTACGTAAGACTTCCGAACGACCGACTGCCTTGTGCAACTATGCATTGTTCGTCCCATC
>SWDO01000017.1:3314-9312 GCA_005116895.1 Nitrospira sp.
GATCATGACGTTCCTGCAGAAGACGAGGTCCAGCGGCGTCTTAATGGGAAACTGCTCATCCATCAGATTCAGACGCCGGAAGCGGATCATTTCAGCCAAATGCGGCTTCACCTTATACACGCCTGCACGCTCTCCTCGCCCACGCAGGAAGTGCCGCCGCAGCACATCGCGAGGCACGTCACGAAAGCGATCTTCGCCGTACACACCCGCAGCGGCCTTGGCCAGTACGCGTGTCGAAAGATCCGAGGCCAGCACTTGAAAATCCCATTGCGCCGGATCGGAGACCCCTTCATACAACGTCATGGCAATCGTATAGGGCTCTTCGCCGCTCGAACAGGCTGACGACCAAATGCGAATGCGCTTTCCGCCGGTCAGCTCAGGAAGGATCCGCTCACGGAGAAAATCGAAGTGCTTCGGCTCTCTGAAAAAGTCCGTCTTATTGGTCGAGATCAGATCCAGCATGCGCGTGAATTCTTCGCGGTTTGGATCTTCCGTCACCGTCGCGAAGTAGTCCGAGAAGGTTTCGAGTCCAAGTTCACGCAGACGCTTCGACAGGCGGGAAGCCAGCAGCGATTGTTTCTGGTCGCTGAGGGAAATCCCACTTTCGTCATAGATCAGCTTGCGAAAGCGCAGAAATTCGTCGGTTGTGATGGAGAAGTCCATAGCGAATCCAGCTGGCTGACGACGCGTTCCAGTTCTTGCCCGCTACTGCCGGGTCTTCTCTTTATCGGTTGATTGTGAGCGATTCTTGATCTGAATCGAGCGGGTGGATGTCATGTCCTGTGGGAGTTGCTGCCCGCGTAGGCAACGGCAAGCGACCACCCGGCAAGATCAACTCAGAATCCGCCAAATGGTCGAAAACAGATGGGAACACGGTGCCTCAGAGTGGTAAGAGAGCTAGGCCGCCATGCCCTTGACCCACGTCGACATCGCGGCAGTCAGCTTAGAAGACACTTTGGTGTACTCACCCTCTAGCGACATCAACTGCTGGGCTTCATGCTTCTTCCCAACCACGGCCAGTTCGACGACCTGAGCGGCCGCCTGATGGAATTTGGCGTGCAAATTCTTGCACTCTTCATAGTGTGGAGATTTCTTATCGTTCGCATCCAGTGACGTACCATAGAGCCACTTACCGAAGGCGCACTGATTGTCCATGCGAACCGTATCAACGGCCGCGTCGATCTTGCCGGTTTCAATCGCTTGCGTCAGACGAGTCTTCCACATGCCATGTGCGCCGATCGCCTTCATGATTTCTTCTTTGTGAACCATGTTCTGCTCCTTTCTGTTCAGCCCGGTGCGAAGCAAACCACAGACAGGCCCGCTCTCGTTCATGAGAAAGCGGCCCACGTTCCTTAGAAGACCTATCGGTCTTCCGGTGAGAAATCTGTAGGGAGTGACTATTCAGTATGTACACGAATGCCGGAGGGACAGCGCCTCACACTGCGCTTCCAGAGCATGGCTGCCCGGGAATTCAGCTAAAACTCTTCGAACTCGTCGCTGGAACTGCGCCGATCCTTGCCGTTCCCGGCCGCAACGCCTGCCGGCTCAGCCGCGTGAAGCGTCCCTCGTGAAGCGGGTTTCGTTCCGGAACCTGTTCCTCCACGCTTCACGCTTAACGCTTCACCTTTCACGCTGGGCGCTTCACGCTTCACGTGCAACGCTTCACACAGGACGTTTCACGACCGACAACTCCCGTCGTTAGGCTGTCGTCTTCATCCGGCGAGCCAGTCCGGCCAAGCCGACCAGCCCGCTCCCAAACAGGTAGACCGCCGCCGGCACCGGCACAGGGGACGCGTTCAAGCTGACGGTTCCATCGATAAAGGGACCGGTGCAACCGGCCACTGCAGTGTTACAAGCAGCGCCTGACGCGACAATCGTGTACTCGCCGGCTGGGAGAAAATAGCCGAGCAACGATTCGTTACCAGTGGTCTCGTTCTTATGTGTCAGGTAGCCAATGACACGCCAGACTCCGCCATCGGATGGGTCGCTGGCCATGCTCCACGTCCCTAGGGCGTTGAACTGCCCTTCAAAATCGAGGTTGGCGGTATCCCGGAAGGGAGATACGCGACCAAGCGCATCCGTCGTGACACCGTCATCCACGGGGGACGCAATCTTCGTAAAGGTCCCGTCATTCGATACGGGATTGAGCGGATCGAACGCCGTGTCGTCATGCGCCAAGTCCCCCATGAGCCCCGCATAGAGCGTAAAGGCCGGGTTCAAGCCAAGCTCATTTGCGCCGGTCATCGTAATATCAACCAACGAGTCCTGTGCCAGGTTAAACTTGAAAAACGAGACCTGGTGACTATCGCCCAAATCCGTGTCGGCGCCAGCAATCCAGCCGTACCGTTTCATGGCGTCGGTCGCCGAGCCTCCACCCCCAAGATCAATGTACTCCACGTGCGCAGCGGCATTGCCTGCCCATGCCATGGCACTTGCGGCAATCACCGCAGTGATCAACGTCCTGACTCTGCGACTTGTTCTTTCGGTATTCATCGTATCTCCTTACTTGTGACGAATTCGTGTGATCGCTGAACATTCATCTTATAGACCTAGATCGTATGGACCTAGGAACCCGCAACGTTCTTCCGGCTCGGACAGCCGCACCTTTACTATCCACCGTGCGTCTGTGTATCAAAGGCTGCGTCTGTCCTCTACAGCCACGTGCACCAGGTGCACCAGATGCGACAGAACTTTCCTCGAATCTCAGAATAAGAAATCCCCTGCCACCCTTCGACGCACAAGGCCCACCAGGCCACTGCCGACGAGCCAGACGCGGAACAAAACCGACTCTTGCCGCGATGACCAGGAACATACTCAACGGTTGGACTCTCACGTGTTCACCAGCAGGATTGATCGTGTCATCAGGACCCTAGGCTCCTCTATCGCACGGCATTGTGTCGCATCGGCATCTCCTCCCGCTACCGATCGATACCCCTCCGTGCACCAGCTGTGAAAGAATGATTCGTACGGGAGGGACGAGAGGAGCCGTGTGACATCGAAGTTCGAGGGGTCGAACGGAATACGGGGCGACTCTCTTTCTCGTTCCCCGCAGCGGAGCCTACTTATCGTTGAAACCGTGATGCCCCTAGCACCAATGCCTATATAGTGAACGCCCTCGTGAATGTCGCAGTCGATGCTGATGCAACGATGCCTGCGCTGCTTACTGCAATGCCTAGCAGGCTATTGACTAAGTCCGCCAGCGGCGTTCTCGCGAGGCCCGCATCGCAAAGTCGGCAATGCGGGCTCAGAGGCTCAACGTACGGCCTGGACAAACGCCTGCTCGTACAGGCGATGGGTGGGCGGGTGAGAACTATCTACACTACGATTCGCTTCTTCGCTTGCTGCAGCCTTGTTGGACGGCCTTTCCGAACAGCCTGCGGACCATTCGGGTTCCGTCTGTGACCGTACACGAAGCTTCAGTTCTTGGTCGTCATAGCCTGTCGACAACCTGTTAGCAGCTCATTTTTCGTCACATGTGTTGCAGACATGGGCAGGGGTCTGTAGTCCTTCCGATAAAAGATTGGTAATTTCACGCTCATCAATAATGTACCTGCCACCTTCACATGCCTTGCTGAGCGAGGACTGACGCTCAGACCATAAGGCCAGAAAGGATATGAACAGAAAATGAGGAAACATTCTTCGAAGAACATCCGTTCAGGGCTTGCCGTCACACTTGCCTTGCTGTCGGGGCTCTGGATATTCCCAGGGGCATCACAGGCGGAGACGATCACGGAACTGGACTTTACCAGCGGGTCGGTGGCGCTGAAGAACGGCAGTACGACGATCGCGTCCAGAAATTTCACCACCAGCGGAGAAATTGTCATGGGGCAATACCAGCCCCTGCCGGACATCATTGCGCCCATTTCGATCAACGTGCCCCTGCTGGGAACGCATACCTTCTCCCTGTTCACTAGCGGCCCGAATCCCGCCCCGAGCAGCAGCACGAGCGGCTCGACAATCACGGCCGATCTCAATTCGTTGTTTGCCCAACTGACAGGAGGCCTTATTCCCGTCGGTGGCTTAAATACGAACATCGGCGGCAATGCGACCGGCTCGTTCAATAGCCTGACGAATGCCTTTACCGGGTTAACCTGGTCACACGGTCTTGGCGGAGTCCCAGGACTGCCGAGCAATCTCAGCGTCCAATTCACGCTGAACGGCACCGCGCAGCTGGCTGCGGTTCCCTTGCCGGGAGCTGCGCTGCTGTTCGGTTCAGGATTGGCAGGGTTGATTTTGCGACGAGTGAGACAGTTGTCGGCGTAGCGACTTCACGGACTGCAACTCCTCGATCATCGTCACAATCGTCGAGTTCGGTAGCATGTGAGGCGCTGAGATCCGCCATCATGTGAAGAAATCGGCTCAGATGACCTTCTGATGAAACCCACTGGTGGCGATGATGCTGCCGGTGGGTTTTTGATTTTCACGCGAGGTCTGATACTCGTTGTCAATCATCAGATGGCCCGACGTATTCATGCAGCAGAAAACCTCCTGAAATACAGAGCGCAGCGGCACCGCCATCCGCACCCTCCTCTTCATCAGCCTCCTCCCCACAGCTCATCCCGGAACGACGTGACTATCTAGACATCTTCATTTTTGAGCCCTGAACGAAGGGCGTCAGAGCCATCTGCCATAAGGTAGGCCGTTGAGCAAGGCGAGCGATTTGCGGGTCTTGTGCAATTTTGTGTCACATCTGGTGCAACCACTGGCTTCGTTGGTAGCCCGCCCTGAAGTGGTTCTGATATATCCCTCCTTGGGAAAAGGTTCGTCTCAGGATGTGACCTTGACATGTCAGCAAGAGTAACACTGGAGCCAAAAGGAGATCCGGCGATGCAACACCGCCCGACCAGCAACAGCGCGTGCGTCATGATCGTGGAACAGGATATCGACTTTGGAAATCAACTGGTCGATTGGCTCACATCGCAAGGGTACCAACCAGTGCTCCTCCGGTCCATCGAGAGTGCGTTCCATGAGGTCTGGGATATCCGTCCTCAGGCGATATTCGTGGGCATCACGTCGGCGGCACTCTCGGCACAGGTCAGCCTCTTTAAACTCCTCCATACCATCGAGACCATCGACCCACAGATCCCGGTCTTTACCATGGGGAAGCAGGCCGTCGAAGGCGCGACGGACATCGCGATTCGACAAACCGTACGACGTTTCCTGTCCAAACCATTTGAGATCGCACGACTCCACGATCTCCTCCAATCGGAACTCAATATATCCGCAATACCCGCAACTGCTGTGGCCGTGTAGAGCCATTCACCCACAGTAGTTGGCAGCCGCTCACGAGGGCCTCCTCATCCGGTGATGCCCCGGATTCCGAGGGCATCTGGCTACTCGAGTATTCTGTCTCGCTCCCAAGCATCTGTTGCCACAGTGTGGATTCCGGCACCGCCGACACACA
The DNA here is from genome assembly GCA_005116895.1 of Nitrospira sp. Taxonomy (GTDB): domain Bacteria; phylum Nitrospirota; class Nitrospiria; order Nitrospirales; family Nitrospiraceae; genus Nitrospira_D. The sequence goes on from SWDO01000017.1 coordinate 8,719, forward strand.
TTCGTGACTCCATCTTCATCCGCCTTGTTGCTTATGTGTCACATCCGTAGCAGGCGTCGGCGCCCATCACTGGACAGCGCCTGAATCGATCACTACGTTGAAACTACGTGATCGGCCCTATGTGAAGGTCCGTCACCCTTGAGACATGCGTCCCCGTAGGACGCAGACGTCCATTGTCGACTGACGACTTGAACAATCGTCCCCACGTACGAATCGACAGACGTCGCCCTACATCTGTCATCACACAGGAGGTTGCCGTGCACGTGAAGCAACATCGCTCATTCATACCTTGCTCATGGAGTCGAGATCGTAGGTTTGATAGAACACGATTCCATGTCGATCGGACACGCTCATTCATGGGCGCGACTCTCTTTGCCATTGTCTCGTGGTTTTGCCTTTGCGCGGCCTCCCTCACCTTGGCCGCCGATTTCACCGACGTCGGGTACAGCGCCCTCCAAGCTGAGCTGGGCGGCGGGACACCAACCGGAGCCGGCGTACGCGCCGCGCAGGTGGAGGCCCCCGTCAACGACACAAGCGGCGGTTCGGCTCCGATCTTCATGCCCAACCCGAGCGATGCCCAATTTGCAGGCAAGG
>SWDO01000017.1:9412-14462 GCA_005116895.1 Nitrospira sp.
TGGCGGGAGGGCTTCCATCTCACGCCTCGACCATCGTGCCTGCCCCCGGCTACGCTCCCGGTATCGGCTATGAATTCGGCGTCACGATGAGCGGCAACGACCATGCCGTCTATCAAGGCTCGGTCGGTGCAAGGAGCTGGAACGAACCACTCAATCCACCTGACGCCAAGGGGTGGACCCACACGTCCGATTGGACGGCGATCGAATTGATCGAAGCCACCACCTTAACCCTGACTTTGGCACGACAATCGGGCGTGCCGTTTACATTACCGAACGGGACCGTCGTGATCGAAGGCGACCTACTCACACCGGCATTCTCACTGTACGCCGGATGGGAAACCACCGGTCCTGAAACCAATACTTTCAACCCCACCGGCAACATCTCATGGGCCTCGGAGTTGACCTACCTGGCTCATGAAGACAATCCGCTCAGCGCAACCTCGATCACGAGAACGTTTGAACTCGCAGCAGGCCGATACAGCGTGGTCTATGGCGGGAATCCGTCAGATCCGGCCGTGGCTGGGTTTCATGGCTACCAGGCCACCCTCTCGACCGTCCCTCTCCCCGCCGCTGCCTGGCTGTTCGGCAGCGGGGTCGCTGGCCTTATTACGTGGGTAAGAAGACATACATCACGCATGTCGTAGCTCCTTCGCACCCACTAGACGGGCTGAGCCACGCGGCTTGGCCCGCGTCCCGACACCACCTGACCCTCCACTCGCAACCGAAGTCCTGATCACAGCTCTCTTAAGGAGTCACTGGCATGATGACCATCACGCAGGTTCCGGACCAGACCACAAGGGGTATTCGCCCGCTGCCAAGACCGTTTCCCCGGGCGCTCTTCGACCATCTCTCTGGGCCGGAATGTCTCCACGTCCTTGAAATCCTCCATTTCGCGATCCATGCGGAACGGCCTGAACAGGCACAGGACCTGCTCGCGCAAATCCGCGACCGTTTATCCCTCCGGTATGCGTTGGGCGGACTGATTCGCCGCGGACCGCATCACACCTTTTTTGAATTTGAACAGATCGTCAACGCCGAATATCCGGATGAATGGCTGACGTTGTATTGCGATCATGGTTTGGCCGAACGCGACCCAATACTCAAGGCCACGTTAAGAGCCCCACGCGCGTACCATTGGCGAGAGATCTATCAAAGTCTGTCTTCCGAGCAAGATCGGAGCTTCATCGCCGCTGCACAACGCTTTGGCCTCCACGACGGCATTACCATAGGGTCTGCCGACCAGACCGATACGTTTGTCGCCTTTTGCGCATTCGCCAGCGACCAAGACCTCGACGCAAAACGTGTAGTTCCCCTGATACAGTATCTGGGCTCTTACATTCTGCGGGCACTTCGACGAATTGCGCCTCCAATCAGGCCACCTGGACATCATTCGACTCAGAACCTGTCCCCGCGGGAATTGACCGTCCTCATATGGATGACACACGGCAAAACGAATCGAGAGATCGGTGCGATGCTCGGTGTAAGTGAGCGCACAGTTCGATTCCACATCGGAAACATCTTCGCCAAACTCGATGTCACATCCCGGTCGCAAGCCGTAGCGATAGCCTTGGAGGAAGGCCTCCCGGGCCTTGACCGCATCACCACATCCCGTAGAAAATCCGTTGACCTGAGGCGCGCTAAATCCTCACAGCCGATTCATCACCCTCATCGGCTGCATCCCATCACTGCCTGCAGCAAACCGCGATCTCCGAATTTGTAACCGCTGTTACCCACAGAAGGGAGCCTAGCCCGCCGTATTCATGAGCGCTTCTATGCAACCACCGATACCCCGGTGCGACAAGATCCATCGCTCGACGTTCACCCTTCGATTCTGAATTCCAGGCTTCATAGTCAATGTTTCCGATTCACTCGGCCGGCTGCAAGTTTCTGATTCCAGTCACATCTGGTGCACCCGTTAGTAGGTGTTGGTATCCTGCCCCCTCCGGCTCGGTTAGTATCCAACCTTGCATCTCAGGCACGCACAGTCATCCATATCACCACATATAGGAGGTTTCTCATGCGTCGCACGTTAGTTCTCGGCATGCTTGCCCTTGGGTTAGGGATCACCGGATCAATCCCGGCTCCGGCGGCTGCTTTCTTTTCAGTTGATTTCAATGCGAATGACGGAGGCTTTACGCAAAGCACCGTGAATCCTCTCGGCGCGTCCCCGTCTGGCCCATGGACTCATGGTTCGACGGTCGGCGTCGGTGGGAGCGGTGGATGGACTGCAGGACCGGAAGAAGGCCAAGGAAACCCTGTTGAACATCTGCTGACGTCTTCGGTCATCTCGCTTGCAGATAGCGGTGCCGTCAGCCTCAGCTTTGATCATCGCTACAGCTTCGAGCAGGGGTGGGATGGCGGGCAAGTCTTGGTCAGCCTCAATGGCGGCACCTTTGCCCCTGTGTCCGGCGCCAGCTTCACCCAGAACGGATATTCCGGAACGATTCAAACCAACGACGACTGGGGATACACGGACGACATGAACGGTCTTGATGTCTTTACGGGAGAGGCCGCAACCTTCGGCTCGAGCCTTGCCAATCTCGGCTCCTTCAACGCCGGGGATACGTTGCAAGTCCGATTCCGTGGCGGCTGGGATTGGAATGGTATTGGAAGCGATCCCTCTCTTGGCTGGCAAATCGACAATGTGGCACTGTCCGTCAATCCAGTCCCCCTGCCGGCTGCGGTGTGGCTGTTTGGGAACGGTGTGATCGGCCTCGGTGCCATGGCGCCCCGCAAGATGGCGGCGTCGGCATAATCGCATGACGGAGACCGATCGGGGTATGGACGATCTCGTTCGATGCGCCGATCGGTTACCGGATAGTCCCGGACCTCACAATCCAATTACTTCACATAAGAGAGAGAGGACCCATGAACACCAACCATTGCATGCGTGAGGCACATGTTGCTTCTCCGCCCTACACTCGCGCAGTACTCATCGGGCTTGGGCTGGTCAGCTGCCTGGGCTTCGCCGCTGGGCCTGCTGACGCCCATGTCTCTTACACTGGCACCACCATGACCAACGGGAATGGCGGATTCCTGGATCGAGAAACCGTTCGCAAAGATCTCGCGCTGACCGTCACCGGCCATGCCGCTCAAAATGCCGCAAGCTCAGGGATCGGCGTGGCCACAGGACTGCCGGCTGACAATGGAGCGTTTACCTCCTACAGCAATGTCGGTGGCGTCATCTCCAGTCGTCAGGACACCACCGTGGAATCCAATACCGGCTGGCTCAATGGGGTCAGCAATGGGGCCGACAGCCATCTCGTAAAGTTCTTCGGTGTCGAGCTCAGCACGACTTCCACTGTCAGCATTTTTGCCGAAGGTCTGTCTGGTATCGGAACCGCATCCAGCGATCTGGTTCCTTCTATTTCCCTCTACAGCGGGAAAGCGCCCTATCAAGCGCACGACCAAGCCCCGATTCCGGTTGACTACAATGGCGACGGGCTCCCCGATCCGTTCGATCCAAACCAGAACGGAACCATCCTGACCGCTCTCCCCTCTGTGTTTTCTAGCAGAATGCTAAAACAGCCCTCCAGCGGCATTCTCCGCCTTGCCGAAGCGGTTTCGCGAGGCAGGTCACGTCACTCGCCTCGCAACGTCGGCGAAGCGGGGCTCAGCGGCTCAACGTACCGAAGCCTACGCCTCATAAAATTTTCCGTCACATCTGTAGCACGGACTAGGGTCCATCGGTAGATCCGGCAATGTTCGTCTGGTACAAACTCTCGCTAGTAAGTCGTGGTTTCATTTGTTTCTGAGATGTGCCTTTCCCTAACCAAGGAGTGTCTGTATGAAACCTTTTGCTATGCGAACGCGCTCCCTGTCACTGATCGCCGCGGCGGTGGGCCTGTGGTTGGCCGGAATTGCTCCGGCTCACGCTTCGACCGTCACGCAAAATCCAGCCGGTCACCAATCCGGACTGACCTACGAATGGGAAGTCGTTATGGGAGGAGAATTCGACCTTGCGCATTACCACGGAGACGTCGGAGCCAAGAGTTGGGCAGAACCGGGCAATCCGGTCGGCGCCAAAGGTTGGACCCACACGTCTAATTGGACGGCGCTCGACCTTACAGGCCTCACTGGACCCACACTCTTGACCGTGGAATTAGGCCGAGCTGATCCGCCCAGTCCCAGTCAATTGTTTCCCGCTTTTAGCCTCTACAGTGGAGTCGAGGATGTGAACTCAGATGCGACGAATCACACCTGGAACAATACGGGCAATATCAGCTGGGCCACGAATCTGACCTACATCGATCATCTGGCCAATGCCGGAGGGCCGAACGGCACAGACAGCGGGACCGGACAAGATACCGTGTCCAGATCTTGGGTGCTGGCACCAGGCCTTTATACGCTCAACTATGGAGGCAATCCGTCATCCGCCCTCGGTCAGACGGGAATCCAAGGATTCTCAGCCACCTTGTTTACCCAGCCTGTCCCGCTACCGGCCGCCGTCTATCTGTTCGGCAGCGGTCTCATCGGGCTCGCCGGACTCGCAAGGCGGAAATTCTCGGCTTAGGTTCTGACCTTAGTCCTGCTCGGAGAAAGACCAGAGACCGGCTCCGGCCATACTGGAGCCGGCCTCCCTCCCCAGTGTGAACAGGAATCGGGTCGAGCAGTTCCGTAAAAGCCGGTTCGACCCGATTCTCGATTACATTGATGTCTTCTTATCCACGAACCAAAGGAGTTGTATATGCGCTCCCCTCGTAGCATCGGTTTCCCAACACTTATTCTATTGTTTGTCTGCACAGTCTGGTCGTCTATGGCCCAGGCAGCCGCAATTGATCTTACCGAGATCATCTTCGAATACGACGGCTCGACGTGGACGCTGGGCTGGAAATTCTCCGTGACCGCTCCGACTTCTGTTGAAGCATTAGGCGTCTACGATTCCGGTCAGGACGGCCTGGCCGGGCCTGCGCAGGTCGGACTGTGGCTTGCCTCCGGCGGAGCGCCGCTCGTCCAGACCACGATCGCAGCCGGAACTGAGGCCGCACTAGACGGATATTTCCGATTTGCGCCGGTGACCAGCACCGCTCTGACGCCAGGAGTCGAATAT
>SWDO01000017.1:14472-15525 GCA_005116895.1 Nitrospira sp.
ATCGACGTGCGTTACTCGCCGACCGGTGTGTTCGCATTTCCCGGCTTGACCGATCCGGGCACAGAAGGCGCAGCATTTCTCGGCGGTAATTTTCGCGGGAGCGTCAGCCCTGTCCCCCTCCCCGCCGCCGCCTGGCTGTTCGGAAGCGGGGTGATCGGCGTGATGGGGATCGCGCGCAAGCGATTCCGACAGTCACGGGAGGCCATGGGTCCATCTCATGAATAATCAGCACCAACGATGTTATCCAGGAGCGAATTGAGAGGAACCACTATGCGCAACAGAACACGACTACTCCTACTCGCAGTACTGGCTGTTACCGAGATCATGGCGAGCGGTGCTCACGCCAGTTTGATCGATAACGGAAACGGGACGATTTATGACAGCGTCTCCGATGTGACTTGGATCTCCAATGGACTGACCTTTACCAATGACATCGCCAGCAACACGTCCACCCCAAGCGCAAATCCCTATACCGGATCACTCTTAGGAGCCGCCGTCACGCCCCCGCTGGGATCCACCCACACTATTGCCGCCAATGATCTGAGTTATGAGGTGTCACTAGGTCGCTGGGTGGGCAGTTGGTGGGCAGCGACCGCCTGGGCTGATGGCTTCACCTCTCAACACGGAAACCAGTCTGTTGCCGATTGGCGATTACCGACAACCTCAGAGGCTCAGAATTTGATCACGCAACTGAATCAACTCGGCACCGGTCGGGTGGGAGCCGCTCCTCCGTTTGCCTTTGTGCCACCCTTCTTCTGGACCGCAACCCTGACCAGCGACACGAATGTGAACTTTGCCAACATGCTTGCTGGAACCATCGCCAACAGAACTCTCTTCGATGCTGCGGCCGGACGGCCGGCCTACAGCAACGTGATGGCTGTGGTACCAGGCAATGTGGCCCCTGTCCCTCTTCCCGCCGCCATGTGGTTGTTTGGGAGCGGGCTTGTCGGTCTGGGATCCATGGCCAGAGCCAGACTGCGGAAGGGATAAGCGGTTGCACAGAGGCAGTAACTGTCATTCAACGGGAAGTTCGCGCTCGCGGCACGGCTGATC
>SWDO01000017.1:15625-109604 GCA_005116895.1 Nitrospira sp.
CACGGCACGGCTGATCCGTGAGCCGGTCCTTCCCTGAACATCGGAAGGAGTCGTTATGCGAATACATCTTGCTCGTTTTCTCGCCATCGCCGTCATCGGATTCGGCATCACCGTCGCTACAGAAGCACTCTCTCAGGTCAACAGCCCGACCGATCCTCCCCGTCCCCCGTCATTGAAAACCGTGCCGGTCCCGGAACCGACAAACTTGACCGATTTCGTGAAAGACCGCCAAGCCGCCATCCGCCTCGGTAAGTCCCTCTTTTGGGATATGCAGGTCGGCAGCGACGGAGTGCAGGCCTGCGGAAGCTGCCATTTCAGTTCAGGGTTGGCCGATACGCGTTCGAAGAATCAGCTGTCACCCGGGTTGAAGCGCATTACCGCGACCGGAGCGTCGAACCCTGATCGGACGTTTCACCGCAATCTCGGCCCTGTGGGACAAGTGACCGGATCTGATTTTCCATTCTTCCCCGCGAGCAACGATGTCCTCTCTTCGCAGGGCGTCCGCAACTCCGTGTTCCTCGGCATTGGGAATGGCCCAGCCGATCTCACGCGCCCAGAACCGGACCCGGATGGATTTCGGGTAGGCTCGACGAATACGCGGCGTGTCGAACCGCGCAATACGCCGACCGTCGTCAACGCGGTCTTCAATCACCGCCAATTCTGGGACGGTCGCGCTGATAATGTATTCAATGGCGTGAACGAAATGGGCGATCGGGATCCCAATGCCCGGGTGTTCCGTGCAGACAGTCCGACCACCCCCGTCCCTGTCCAGATCCGCCTGGAGGACTCCAGCCTCGCATCGCAAGCGGTGGGTCCGCCGGTGAACGAAAGCGAAATGTCCGCCCGTGGCCGGACGATGCGGGACGTCGGAAAGAAATTCGCCCGCTATCAGATTCCCGGCCAGCCCGCCTCCAACCTTCGTCCTTTGGCGCTTCAGCTGGTACACCCGGAGGACAGTGTGCTCGGGTCATTAAGCCGCTGGCCACAAAAAGGCCTGAACGTGAGCAACTATCCGGAACTCATCCAGGCGGCGTTTCACCGTCAGTGGTGGGATTCCTCAAAATTAATTCGAGTGGGAACCGACGGCACACCGACAGTGATCGATCCACCTTCGGGAGCACTTGCGGCGAACGAATACTCGTTGACGCAGTACAACTTCTCGCTCTTCTTCGGCCTGGCCATACAGCTGTACGAAGCGACCCTTGTGGCCGACAATTCCCCCTACGATCAATTCATGGACGGTAACCCGAACGCCATCAGCGAGCAGGCCCTCTTGGGTGTGGACCTCTTCCGCAGCCAGGCTCGCGGCCAATGCATCACCTGTCATGAGGGGGCGGAGCTCACCAACGCCTCGGTTCGCCAAGTCCGTGTCGATCCGACGCGCATCCGAGACGGGCAGGTGGCGGACCGCGGCTTCAACAACACCGGCGTACTCGGCACGATCGAGGACTTGGGTCTTGGGGCGAAGGATAACCTTGGGAATTGGCTCTCCACAGTCAAACGGCTCAGCCCTCCGCCTCCCGAGCCGATCGTCTCGGACGGGGCCTTCAAGGTGCCAGGCCTGCGCAATGTCGAGCTGACAGCTCCCTACTTTCACACCGGGGGGCATGTCGATCTGCCGGCCGTCATCGACTTCTACGATCGGGCCGGCGATGCCCACGTCGGCATGGTGACGCTCGACGGCACGCACGTCGAGCTGATGTCGATTCTAGGACTCACGTCTGAGGAAAAAGCCGCCATGCTGGCGTTTCTCGTCTCGCTCACGGATGAACGGGTGCGCTTCCAGCAGGCCCCGTTCGATCACCCTCAACTGTTCATCCCGAACGGGCCAGGTGCGCCACGCATGATCATGCCTGGAGACCCATTGTTCGAAATTCCTGCAGTCGGTCGTTTCGGCGGGCAACCACAGAAGAAATTCTTGGAGCCGTAACGGAGATGGTGCGGTCAATACACCGAGAGTAACCCATCCGGGCCGTCGCCGATCCTAGGACGACGGCCCGGACCCTCAACCCAAACGTTTTCCTCGCTCAAATCAAATCAACCTCATGTTTCTGTTGCATCTAGTGCAGCAGCCGGCACCGATCAGTAGAGGATCTCAACTAGATCTTGGTAAGAGTGATATCGAAGACAACCAATCGTTTGTTTGTCCCAATTCCCGGTCGCAAGACTGATTGAAAAGGCCAGACGGCACACATGCGCCTACAAAGAATGACAGGTTGAACACCAGATATCACGTGCCTCAATTACTACAACCAGGGAGTACCATGATGAAGCCTTCGATTCTCACGTCCCTCATGATTTCCGCCGTGCTGTTAGTTTCACCCTCCATCACGTCGGCGGCCACCGTCACCAGCGGGACGTTCACGATGGATCTCGATCGGAATGCTCTCGCGCAGCTCGTGCTGAATCCGACCGGCACCCCGCCGACGATCTTCCTTGAGGAATTCTTCACGTCGCCGTCGCTGACAGGCGCGCAAATCAATGACACCGTCAACACGAATCTTGTGCCCGGCAACAGCGAGATTCCCGCCATCGACTTGGCCTATGACGTCACCGGTTCGTCCGTCACGAATCCGGCCGGCCGAGCCATTCAAGCGACGAACCTCACCTACGATCCGACCGACCTGACCGGCACCGCTACCGGACAGATTGGATTGGGTGGTGTGCTTCGATTTTTGGGAAATTTCGGGGGGATCTTTGCGACCGGTGACTATGCGCTGAAGTATGATGCCACACGCGTCGGCAATGCGGCGGGCGGTTCAGGCTGGTATCTTCTCAATAACTATGGGTTCCCCGTTCCAGGATGGGATCTCACCGATGTGACGGCATCAAGCGATCCCTTTTCCCTGTCCTTGTCCGGAACGTTGAAATGGAGCCCCGAGGTCACCTCGGCGTTTTTCCACTCAAGCGACATCGGCAAGTCGATGGGCACCTTCACATTTGTGTCGCCGGTTCCACTCCCTGCCGCCGCCTGGCTGTTCGGCAGCGGTGTGATCGGGTTGGTCGGAGTCGCACGCCGTCGGATGGCACATCGTGGCTAGCGATAGAAGATTCCGTTGCCGAATCCTGGTGGCTGCGGCCTTGGCCGCAGCCATGTTCCCCGTTTCTCTGGTCCATGCGGCACTGCTCCCCCTCGACACAGTGGTCGTCGGCAATGCCGGGAATCTCCCGGACCCCTTGACCGGACGAGGCTCGGTTGCGTACACGTACCACATCACCAATACCGAAGTGACGAATGCGCAGTACGTCTCATTTCTGAACACTGTCGATCCGACCGGCAGCAACCCGCATGATGTGTACAACCCAGACATGACGAATGCGACCGGCTTCGCGGTCGTCAAAGGCGGAATTGACTTCATCCCGATGGCGCCGGATGGAGCCAAATATGCCGCGAAACCCAACTATGGCGATAAGCCGGTCAACTATGTAAGCTTTTACGACGCCGCGCGATTCGCCAACTGGGTGATGACGGGCGACACGGAAAACGGATTTTATACCTTCGCCGACACGAACACGCTCGCAAGCCAGGGCGTGCATGGTCCGGATCAGCACAACGACATGAACTGGGTCGCAATTCCCGATCAGGATGAATGGTACAAAGCCGCCTTCCATAAGAACGACGGCGCAACCGCGAACTACTATCTCTATCCGACCAGCAGCAATGACACGCCCGTCGTCGCCACGGCCACACCGACCGGCGTGATTGCTAATCCCGGACCCAACGTCGCTAATTACAACTTCGGTGCAAATTGGGACGGTACGGTCGATCTCGGTCATGTCACGTCCGTAGGAAGCGCCGGCCCAGCCAGCACCAGCCCATATGGCACATCCGACCAGGGCGGCAATGTCATCGAGTGGGTCGACGAGGTGACCGGTGCTTATCGCGTGATGCGTGGGGGATCGCTCTGGCTCGGAGAAGAAACGCTGCGGTCCACATCCAGCAGCTTCTACAACCCTCATGTGGGAGGCAGTAGTCTTGGCTTTCGACTCTCCAGCCTCGGGCCGATCAGCGTCGTGCCGCTTCCGGGTGCTGCAGCGCTCTTTGCAACCGGCTTACTCGGGCTCCGTGCGTTACAGAGACGTCTCGCCTCAGAAGAAGTTTCTTGAGTCATTCGTATTTTTTCAGGCATCTCCTGCCACACATCTCAAAAACCGAATGCGGCTTTGCATGGCGCCACAGTGAACATTGTTCACCTCGGGCAATTTTCATCACATATGTTGCATCCGGCAGCAACCATGGCTCGCTTCCTTGTCCCTGCACCTGTTAACACTTCTCTTTCAAGGAATGGACCCCTCTGTAACGGAAGGCTAGCGACGGAAGGCGTTACGCATGAAGAAAGCGCTGATTACCGGGATTACGGGTCAAGATGGGTCGTACTTGTCGGAGCTGTTACTGGGGAAGGGCTACGACGTCTACGGCATCATCCGCCGGTCCAGCTCGTTCAATACGGGGCGACTCGATCCCATCTATGAAGATCCGCATGTCCCCCATCGGCGCCTCCACTTGGTCTACGGTGATCTCAACGACGCCAGTTCACTCAATCGGATCTTGCGCACCGTCCAGCCCGATGAAATCTACAATCTCGGGGCCCAGAGCCATGTGCGGGTCAGCTTCGATATCCCAGAATACACGGGTGAGATTACGGGATTGGGCACCGTTCGGCTGCTGGAAGCGATCCGAGAGTCCGGACTCAAGCCGAAGTTCTATCAAGCGTCCTCCAGCGAGATGTACGGGAAGGTCTTGGAGGTGCCGCAGAAAGAAACGACCCCGTTCTATCCTAGAAGCCCCTATGGTGCCGCCAAGGTCTATTCCTATTGGATTACCGTGAACTATCGGGAGGCCTACGATCTGTTTGCCTGCAACGGCATTCTGTTCAATCATGAATCGCCGCGGCGGGGGGAAACCTTCGTGACGCGAAAAATCACGAAGGCGGCAGCCCGGATCAAGCTCGGTCTTCAACACGAACTGTTTCTGGGCAATCTCGATGCCAAGCGGGACTGGGGGTTTGCGGGGGACTATGTCGAAGCCATGTGGATGATGTTACAAGCGCCCACGCCAGATGACTATGTGATCGCCACGGGTGAAACTCACACCGTCAAGGAGATGCTTGAACTGGCGTTTGACCGGTTGCAACTAGATTGGACAAAACACGTCAAGATCGATGCCGCGTACTATCGCCCGACCGAGGTCGATCTGCTCATCGGAGACGCGAGCAAGGCGACGCATCAGTTGGGGTGGCAGCCGAAAGTCCGGTTCGACGCACTGGTTGCCATGATGGTGGATGCGGATTTGGCGTCGGAACGAGAGCGGCTCGAAGGTGTAGGGAAGAAACGTTGATGGATGGAGGTTAGAGGTTGGAGGGAAGAATAGACGCCACAGTTCCAGGATACATCTTTCCGTTTGAGAAGCTGGAGGTATGGCAGGAGTCTCTCGATCTGGCTGATTACGCATTGGAATTGCTGGAACGTATTCCCTTAAGCAAACACTTGCGCCTAACCTCCCAACTGGAAGGAGCAGTCGTTTCAGTTGCGCACAACATCGCCGAAGGAAAAGGCCGGCAACACAGAAAAGAATTCTTGCAGTATTTGAGTATCGCCCAGGGTTCGTTATATGAAACTGTTACCTTGAACGAAGTATTCCGCACACGACAGATATTTCCCGAAAGAGAATTGGCTAATATCCGTAACAAGGCTGAGTTGATCGATCGCAAGCTAAACGGCTTGATGAATTCAGTGAGAGGAAAGAGTCGACCGAGGCTCTGACCTCAAACACGTTCCGTCAGCCTCAAACCTCTAACCTCAGGCGGTAAGCGATCATGTCATTCTGGAAGGAACAACGTGTGGTCGTGACCGGGGGAGCGGGGTTCCTCGGTTCGTTCGTCGTCGAGCAGTTGCGAGCCAAAGGCTGTCGAGAGATCATCATTCCCAGAAGCAAGGACTACGATCTGGTGCAGATGGAGGCCGTCCAGCGATTGTATCGCGACGCGACGCCAGATCTGGTCATCCATTTGGCAGCACGTGTCGGCGGCATTGGGGCCAATCACGCCAATCCAGGACGGTTCTTCTACGACAACGTGATGATGGGCACCCAGCTGATCGAGGTCGGCCGCCAACGGGGGTTGAAGAAGTTTGTGGCGCTTGGGACCATCTGTGCCTATCCCAAGTTCGCGCCGATTCCCTTCAAAGAGGACGATATCTGGAACGGCTATCCCGAGGAAACGAATGCTCCCTATGGGCTGGCGAAGAAAATGATGTTGGTACAGTCCCAGGCCTATCGGCAACAGTATGGGTTCAATTCCATCGTGCTCTTTCCTGTGAACCTGTATGGACCTCGCGATAACTTTGATCTGGAAACGTCGCATGTCATTCCAGCCCTCATCCGGAAATGCGTGGCAGCCAAGGAGGCGGGACAGGCGTCCATGACACTCTGGGGAGATGGGTCGCCGAGCCGAGAGTTCTTGTATGTCGAGGATGCGGCCGAGGGCATTCTTTTGGCGGCCGAACACTATGATGGCAATCTCCCGGTCAACTTAGGAACCGGTGAAGAAATTGCGATTCGAGACCTAGCCGGATTGATTGCAGCCGAAGTGGGATTCACCGGAACAATTCAATGGGATTCCACGAAACCGAACGGCCAACCGCGGCGTTGTCTGGACGTCAGTCGGGCCAAGCAACTCTTCGGTTTTCAAGCCCACCATAGCTTACGCGAAGGGCTAAACAAAACGGTCCGATGGTTTCAAGCCAACCGTCACGTGATCCGGGAGGTGCACTTCTAGTGTAACGAGGGACCCCACTCGAAGGCAGAGTCACCTACTTCACCAAGAGCAATCATTCAATGACTCATCCCCGCCTGAATCCTCTCACGGAACGCCCTTCTGCTGCCCGCACCTATACTTCGACCAACCCCCATTCTTTCCTTCTTGTCGGGCCTGCGCTACAGTACGGCATCGTCCAATGATTCTCACGCATCGCCTACTCGCTCTTGTTTGCCTGCTGGCACCGATCGGCCTACCCTCGTTTGCGCGAGCAGAACTCCTGCCCCGCCATGTGGTGATCCTCGCCAATGCCAAAAGCCCTGAGAGCCTCGGCGTGGCTCAGCATTATGCCGCTGAGCGAAATATCCCTACAGACCACATTATTCCCCTTGACCTGCCGCTTCGAGACTCGCTCACTTATCGCGAGTACGAGGAGCTCGTTGTGACTCCTCTGCGGCGCACGCTAGAAGATCGCGAGCTGTCTTCGTCCGTTCGCGTGGTGGTTACGACCTATGGCGTACCGCTGCGCGTAGAGGCGCCTCAGCTTTCGGCAGAGGAACGCCGCTGGCTCACGGACGCGCAGCAGCTGGTCAAGACAAGCCGGACGAGATTGGAACACTTGAAACAGCAGTTCGAGCTGCTTGTGCCAGAATCATCGAACCCACAGGACACATCGTCGTTCCCTGCGCAAGATATCCTCGAAGCAGCTCGGACGGCAGCTCTCGTATCACAAGTCGATCGGACATGGCGATCCACACTTGACCAGGTTCGACAGCAGAATGGCCTGGAGGCCGAGCGATCGTCGAAGAAGCTGCTTCATCTGACCCAGCAGTATGGTGGATGGGGCATCATGCTTCAGAAGCACACAGGATCGGAACACCCCCCTGCGGCTCCGGATACGCCTCAAGCCGCGGCGTGGCGCAAACTGCTGGAACGCTCCAGCCCCTTATGGACAGGACTTGGCCGTCGACCGATCTCCTCCGAACGGTTATTGATCTACCGCTGGGCCGAACGACTGTTCGGTGTGCAAGGAGTACTCGAACTTGCGAGCGCGGAAGTCGATCTCCTTACCTATACCCATGCCGCGGCCAGCCTAGACAGCGAGTTGAGCCTGCTCTGGTGGGATCGAGATCTGTACTCGGTAGCTTGGCGCTGGGTGAACCCACTTGTTCAAGACCTGCCGGCGAATCAGGAGGAACTGCCCATCCTGATGGTGAGCCGGCTTGATGCGCCGACCGCTGAGCTGGCAAACGGTCTCGTCGACAAGGCAATCCATGCCGAGCGGCATGGATTGCGCGGAACCGCATATCTTGATGCGCGCGGGCTGAAACCGAAGAGCCCCAACGATGCGTATGGTCATTACGATCAGAGTCTTCGCGATGCTGCAGACTTCATCACGCAGCAGAGCGATTACCGAGTCGTCCTGGAGAACACCGAGAAAACGTTTTCGAATTCCAGTGAAGCGCCGGACGTCGCGCTCTACATCGGATGGTACCGATTGCGGGCCTATGAAGATGCCTTTACCTTCAACCCTGGAGCAATCGGCTATCACATGGCATCGGCCGAAGCCCTCACTGTGCATGATCGTGGCGAACGAGGCTGGTGCAAGAATTCGCTGGAACATGGGATTACCGCCACGCTAGGCTCGGTGGGAGAACCATACCTGGATGCGTTTCCCGAGCCGGCACGGTTTGCGGCCTTGCTGCTGACGGGACGATACTCCCTCGTTGAGATCTATTACTTGACCAGCCGCTATGTCAGCTGGCAGATGGTGCTCTTTGGCGATCCGCTCTACAACCCAATGAAGGGACGTTCGCCCATCCCTTCATCGACCTCACCGCCGATCGCTCCTTCTGATCGGCGATTAAGCAATCCCCAGGCGCAACTGATGCGGGCCCATGACCTCGCACGCGCGCGGCAGAAACAATTGATCGCCCTGCTTCTACAAGCCGAGCAAGCGTTCACAGCTCCCTCCTCGTCTTCTCCACCCATCTCTCCATCGATACAACCCGCTCAGTGAGCCTGACGCCCAAATCTCACAGCGGCAGCGCGCGCAACAGGATCGACGGACTGTCAGTATCCGGTCGAGGAGGTCGCGTACCGTCCCGCGTGATGAGGTCCTGAAAAGAGCTCACGTCCGGACTTCATGAAGCAACTCGCCGCCTCGGCTCTCCCGGAAACGCGCAAACGTTTGTAGATTCGCTGGAGGCGCCGTGCGATCACGCTCTGATCGACCTGTAGTTCCAGCGCGATGGCTTTGTTCGTTTCTCCCGCTGCAACACGCGAGAGAATCCTCAGATCCTCGTCCGGACAGTCTTCCACAGTCCGGTGAGGCAGGGTCCGTACTTGCTCCCGAACCCAGCACAGGATTTTTTGAGTGAGATGCTGGTCAATCATCGCCCGTCCGATCGCTACGGCTTCTATGCCCTTCATCAGGGCGTCCCCCGATGCCGCCTTCAGAAGATATCCTCGCGCCCCAGCAATAATTGCGGAGTACAGGATGTTTGGATCGTCCGTATCGGTAAAAAACACCACGCCGACGTTCGGATGCGACTCCCGGATAGCTCGACAGAGGCTGATCCCGCTCGCGCACCCGACTCGCACATCCAAGACAACCACATCCGGCCGGCAGATCTCCATGGCGGCAAAGGCCTCGGCTTCGGTGCAGGCAGTCCCGGCCACGACAATCCACTCACATCGCAAGAGCACTGCTTTCAGGCCATGGAGGGCGATGACGGACTCATCGATCAGGAGCACGCGAACCGGTTCGCCTCTTACTGGTGTTCTCACCATTATCGGCTGCCTCTCGATCGAGCGTTGCATCCTTTCATGAGAAATAGACACACACCCCTCTTACGGCGTCGCGCTGTTCTCCGTTGAATCTTCAGGCGTCACCATCCGGCACTACTTGATCAGAAGAAGCGTTCCACCAGCGTCTTTGGGGTTCAGATGGTCTCGATACACAAAGGTGGCTCCTGCGGCATAGAGCAGATCGCTGGTGGGGATGCCGATATATTTGGTCTCTCCTGGTTTGAGCACAAGTTGCACGTTTAAGACCGTTGGGGCCGCTTGATTCGCCGACGCCGTCATGAGAAACCCTCGCTCATTGGTGGACCGATTGGTCACACGCACCAAGACCGGGGTTCCCGGTCGAGACTTCAGGTCCAGCACCGACATGGGAGGATAGAGCACCTTGAGCCCCCCGATCTCTGTCGCATGAATATCGAGGTCAACCGACAATTCCTTGAAGCGTTGGCCGACCACCGACCCGCTTTCAAGGTCGCCGACTTCCACTCCCCCGGCTTGTAATGCCCAGGACGCTTCGCCCATCATGAGTACAGTCACGGTTACCGCCATACCGAATACACACGACTTCATTCCCATTCGTTCGCCTCCAAGGTTATACGTCACTAGAGCGACTCTTCCCGCGGCCGAACAGACAAGAGACAGGGAGGAAGCCCCTGCTCATTGAGGACCTGTCCCCCAACCACGGTCTCACCCACGATCAGAAACAGGACAGTGACTCGTCTGGTTTGATCCAGGAATTTCCCGCTCGCCACGGCCGTGACTTCATGCTTTCCATCGGTGGTCGTCACGTCACGTTCAATCTTGACGTGGTAGTAGTCAAAACCATCGAACATCTTATTGAACGCCTGCGCACGTAGCAGTGTGACCAACGACGCGTCTTCGGCGTGAGACTGACCCGCAGGGCACAAGAACACTGTCAAGATGAGCGCCATCAGTAGAGGCATCATTGACTCCTTATGGGTGGATCCTGCCCTGAGCTGTATTCGCTTCCGTCGATACCATCAGAGCACTGAGTGCCCGTTGTGTCGGGTGACCCTGACTCGCTTGCGCCGCTATCGCGCCTCCCGCTTTTCAAAATATTCATCGTAGCGAAGGACGAAGTCTTTCATGGCCAATGGCGCGTGACAGCCTCGGCACTTCGTGAAGTCTTCCGCCAAGGTTTTCCCATCCGGGCCATAGGCCGCAAAGACCCAATTTCCGGTCCTGAGATTCTCGGGTACCTCTTGCCCCCAGCCCTCGCCTTTTTCCATGACGAAGATCTTGGCGAGATCACCCTTCACCAATTTCCCGTCCGGACCGGTTACCGGCGTCTCGCCGTCCACCTGCGCTCTGTAGAGCTCCATCACCATCACCGTCCCGTTTGGAAATGGTTGCCCCGCCTTCGTCTTGGCACCGACCGTATTGATAAACAGCTCGCGAACCTGCTTGATGTCTGGTCGCTGGACCTCCGATAGGAACTTCGACCCATTCTGATATCCAACCGGCAAAGCCAGCTCTCCATCTTTCAACTTCGCTGGAGAGGATGCAGTTTGTGCCGAACCCATTTCGGCACAGCCGCATATCGCAACCACACAAAGAATCAATCCCCACTGTTTGGTCATTGCCGGTACCCCTTTCTCAATGAATTTCTCTCATATACCCGGTCACGTGTTCTTCGTCTACCGATGCCTGCCTAACCAGGCTCCAGGTGCTACACCTTCTCCCTCTGATGAGGAGTTTCCTGTTCCACGACGATCGTGAGATGACGTATAACCGAGGCAGAATACGGAGTCGGGGGACCATGCGATGAGAGAGACGCACATGGGAGCAACTTCTTCGACCGGCACCTCGGCAGAGGCGGAACAGGCGCGCCCTAAGCCATTGATCCACTCGTTGCTCTTTGTGTTCGGTTTCTCGATCATCTTCGTTGCTCTGGGCACAGCAGTAAGCGGTATCGGTCAATTGGTCTTTGACCTTCGAGAGCCGCTGGTCAGGATCGGAGGAGTGATCGTGATTGTCTTCGGGCTTGCGACGATGGGTTTGTTCGACCTGTTGTCGAAATGGGTTGGCCGCCTGGAGAATTCTGCCGCTGATGGAATGTGGCTCTGGTGGCTTCCCCTAGCCAGGTGGATAAAGAACGGGGTTGACCTCTTTCGACGCTCTTTTTATCGCGACACACGAACCGAACTGAGCCGTCGGAACAGCGGCGGGTATCTGCCGTCCTTCCTTATGGGCGTCTTCTTCTCGGCTGGTTGGACGCCCTGCATCGGGCCGACCTTGGGCGCCATTCTGGCACTGGGGTACAACAGTGCCACCATCGGCCACAGTGCCTTGCTGCTTGGGGCCTATTCGTTGGGATTGGGGATTCCGTTCGTACTCTTCGCGCTTGCTCTGGATCGTGCGCGTGGCTTCTTACGCTCGCTCACGCGCCATATCCGGACCATTCAACTGATCAACGGCACATTGCTCGTTTTGATCGGCTTGGCGCTTCTGACGAAGCAACTGGCGATCATGGCGCGTTGGGCGCAAGACCATCACTTCTATCTAGAGATCAGTTCCCTGGGTGCCGAGACACCGACGCTGCTCATCGCGGCCTTGGCCGGCCTGCTGTCTTTTTTATCGCCTTGCGTGTTACCTCTGGTACCGGCCTATGTCTTTTACCTCACCGGACGCACATTTTCGAAGACGACTGCGCATCAACCCGTTTCCCTATGACTTCGCATGGTGGTTTAAATAGCGAGTGATCGCCTCACGCTCGGAGTCGGTCAGAGGCTGCATTCCTTTTTCGCGCATGAGCTCTTCCATCCTGGTCAACACTGCTTGCCATTCCACCATGGTCCGGAACCGTGGATCCGGCACACCATGCGTGATCCCATGGTCTCCAAACGGCCTCCCATGACACGCTCCACACCGTTGCGCGAACACTCGTCCATCTGCGGTGTTCAATCCAGGAATTTCGGTAAACACTCCGCCGCATCCTGCGAGCCAGAGAATCGCCAACAGTTGGAGGATAAAACGACCCCGTCGGCCAGCAACAGGAATCGCCGCGGACACTCTTCGACACACGATCGTCACTTCCGCTTCCTCCAGCTCTCTAGATTATTTAATCTGCTGTGTCCGGATGGCCAAAGCTCTGGTCGCGACGAGCCCTGCCTGCAATGGCTGTCCAAGGTCATGGAGTAGCATGGCATAGCGATCAAGCAACACCGCCACCATCGGGTGGCTGCGGCCCAGCGTCTGTTGCTGAATCACCAGCGCTCGCTCGTACAGAATCTTCGCCTCTTCCACCAGACCACGCTCATGTGTCAGCAAAGCCCAATTCCCCAAGATACTCCCCATGAGCGCTTCCGCCGGCTCCTTCGCCCTCTCATTGCTGGCGAGGGCTTCGCGATAGTGCAGATCCGCGCGTTCGGACAGTCCTTGGGCATGGTACAGATTGGCCAGGTTATTCAGACTCAGGGCGACGGCTGGATGCGTGTCACCATAGCGGGCACGTCGGATGCCCAGCGCCCGTTGATACAGCGGTTCGGCAAAGGCGTACAGTTCCTTTTCCTTGTACAGGGATGCGAGATTATTCAGGATCGGCGCAGTATCGGCGGACTCACTCCCATCGCGTCTTTCCAGGAGAGCCAAGGCCAAGTGGAATCGGGCTTCCGCTTGAAGCAGATGACCCTGCTTTCGATACACAAGCCCCAAACCGTTGTAGCCGACCGCCAACTGCGGATGTCCCGCACCTCGCGCCTGCTCCCCGATCGTGAGCGAACGCACGTAATAGGCCTCCGCCTGTTCGAGATCGCCTTCCTGCTGATAGATTTCCGCCAGGTTGTGTAGCGCGGTCGCCACATCGGCATGTTCATTACCGAGGGCTTGCTCCCAAACGGTTAACGCCCGCTCATAGTACGACTTCGCCCGTGCATACTGTCCCTGTTCATGGAACACCAATCCCAAATTGTTGAACGTCGCCGCAACGCGCGTATCGGTGGCGCCGAATTGCTCCGCCTCACGGCCTGCAGCCAGAAACATCTGCTCCGCTTCTCGGTATCTGGCCTGTTCGCGTGCCGCAGTGCCCTCATCCGTCAATTGCTGCCACCGATCAGTCGGTTCCGCCTCGGCTTGGATCGATGCAAAGAGGCTCACCAGCAACCACGCAAGAAGAAGAGTCATCCGCACCCCCCAGGCAGGCACACTCCGGTTCATCAACAGGGCTCGCCCCTCAATCATGTGGCCATCTCCCTTGGGATCACGACGGGGTGATTTGAACCGACTTCACCAGGTCGGCGTGGCCTGGTTGTCGCTGGCAGCAAGTCCCACATAGTAGACCGTGACCTGCTTCGGGTTTCTTCCGACAGGAATCGTTGCGGTGATCGCATTGGTTGCGGCATCGATCAGCAAGACCGAACCGTTCCCGCTATGTGGGGCGTTCGTCACGACGATGCCTTTTGCCGTTCCAGCACCCGGTGGACCGACGACCCATAGGTCCATGCCATGCTCGCCATTCGACCCCACCGCTGGGAGGTCGACACTTGCGAGCAACGGAAATGAAGCCGGCCACGGTGTCGCATCGAAGACATAGAGCTTGTCTTTTTGAACGGTAGCCACTTGTTGCGAGGTCAGCCCAATCGTCGCGTTCGATTGAGTCACATAGAGTCGATTGCCGTCGGCGGTGAAGCGAAACTGTGACGGCCTCACATGGTCCAGACTGTGGCTGACCAAACTCAGCGTCGGTTGGGTGAGGTCGATGAGGCCAAACCTCCCGATCACCTTGGCGGGATCAGACGTCACATCTTCGCCGGCAAGTAAGAGAAATCGTCCGTTCGGCGTCACTTCCATACTCCACACGCTCGGCACATCGACTTGCCTCGTCGTCAGCGTCAAGGAAGCCGGATCTATCTCGACAATCACTCGATAGCCAGCAAGGTAACTGTAAATCTTGCCTGTAATCTTCGACCAAAACATGCCGGCGGGCACGGAGTGATTGGGCGTCAATGCATCCGCATCACAGACCGAATGTCCCAACGCCGTCTCTTTGGCGCTGTCACACAGATCGATCTTGACGTTGAATTCGCTCCAGGCCACATTCCCATCCGCAATCGGTACGGGAAGCAGCACACTGATAATTCCCGTTGTACTACTGGAAACAAACGCAAGTTGCTGCGGGGTGACCGGCGGTCTGGAAAATGCAACCAGGTGTTGCCCCTTCCCCGAGAGACAGGCAATCGATGTGACACGGGGCTTCTCTCCCCCCACTCCAAGATGTGAATTGTGAAGGACTGAGACCGACCCGCCCCGCGCGCAGTTGGCTACCGTATCGATCCCGGTAGTAGGGTCACCGTCGTTCATCGTCCAGAGCACTTCCTTATCGACCGGATCGCGGTAGATGCGTGTAGGCCGCTGTCCAATCTTGACTCTGGGATCTAGCGGATTGGCGGTGAGAAAACCCTCAAGAATTGGCGCTGTGCCCCCAATCGGATCAATGGTCGCCACTTGGTTCGTTTCAGTATTTGTGACAAAGATCCACTCGCCCAATGAGAACGCGACACCACCGATCGCGTCGGCCTGCCGTGGGCCAAGCGACAGCGTCCCGATGACCGCCGGACTTACTCCATCCAGACGAACCGTGGTGAGCGTCGTGTCATCCTGGTTCACGACCAGTGCCATGGGAGTCGAGAGAGGTGTATTTGGAGCTTGATCACTGTCCCCAGCCGCAGAGCATGCGCTGAGCAGAATGACGACTGGAAAGATTGTGTATCTTCGCCACCACATGAGTCGATCTTGGTATGTGTTGATAGAAATCGTATGTGCCATGATGTGTTGCCTCATAGCGCGTTCTTTGTGGGCGCTCTTCACTGCTTGAACAGAGACGGCGTTGTAAAGTACTTGGTGACGCCGCCGACAAAGCTGATTTCTTGCTGCAAATTGCCGTTGAAGTCGCGGTAGATCGGAATCTGTGTGATGAAATAGATCTGAGCAAAATCGAAGACGTTGATCACTGCTCCGGTTGAATAGGCAACATACGTATGGTCGGTAGTCGGCACCGACCTCCCGATAATGTTTCCATCGAGCAAGACGGCCCGGTTCACGGGGTCAGGTCGAAACTCAAGCAGCGCGGCCTCGATATTGTCTCTCCCCTTGTACCGAAAATTGATCTGGTTCGTGAGGGTCAACCATGGGAAGGTCACCAGATTCAGGCCGGCATTGACGGAGAACTCTTCTCCGAATCGATAGCCATCGGTATTGCGGAACGTATATCGGACGTTTCCCGAAAGGAACTGATTCAGCCGATGAGGAATGATCTCGTAGGTCTGGTAGAACCCCGGCTGAACTCCCAAGGCCCCGCGTCCGACTTGCAGGGTAGATTCAGCGAGCTGACCAGCGACAGGCATATTTCCGTAGTCGCCGACCGGAAACCACACTCCCATTTCCAGGACGACCATGCTGCGCAGGCTGGGCAACAGATTGTACTTCACCTTTCCCAACACATCCCCAACGCCGCGATCAAAGGTGTTCCCAACCGCAGCGTTACCAATCTGTCCGATTGCATCGATCATTCGATAGGGCACCTGCACCTGGATGCCGACTCGCTCCGTGAGTCCGTAATTGAGATCCAAGACCGCAGTTTGAACCAGCGTACTCAGTTGACTGACTTGGCTATTCGCTAGAATCAACTGTTTGGTCTGCTGGTTGGCGAAGGGAATGGTATTCACCCCTCCCGAAGGAATCTCGTTCGGGGTGTGGGCAAAACTCAGATTTACCGTCAGGACGCCTGCGGGTGAGACTGCTTGCTGTGAACCGATCACAACAAAGCAGCTGACTGATCCACACGATGCCTCAGCAGAGGAATACATCCCCCCGAGACTCAGCAAGGCAAGAAACCAGTATGAGGCTGCACGACGCATGGGCGTGGAGGCCGCTACATCAGACTGCTGCAGCCTGTCGCAACCGGCCTGTTTCACGGCCGACTGATCGAGCATTCACCGTCCGCGACTTGAATGGACTTTGCTTGGTTGGCACAGCGATATTTTCGGTTTTGATCGCCCCCACACAATGGAGATCGATCAACGCCGCTACGGTCTGGCTGAAAATTCTCAAGCTACCGGCACCCAAGCGTGTGCCACCCAGGCGACCTGCCTCCACCCATCGATACACCGTCCAGCGACTGACATTGAGAATCTTTGCGGCTTCGTCTACACGGAGTAGCTGTTTGTTCTGTAACGTGGCGATGACATCCATGATGAATCCTCCATACCTTCCCTGAAAGCTTACGTACGACAATCGGGAAATAACTCGTTTGCCTTGTTCTACTCGTCACAGTTCGTAATGGCGGGGTGAAGGCCGAGGAAGGAGCACCTTCCCCCCGCACTCGTCCGAGTCAACGGCTGCTTGACTCAGACAGAACTGCTCTGTGTCACAATTGAAACGAACCGGGATAAGAATCAGCAGCAGGATATTCGCAAGATCGCGTAATACCTTGGTGATCTTTATCCACGCGAGAAAGTCATAGTGCTTGGAGGCGCCCGAGGGTGAAGTACAGTAGACGCAGATGATAGGAAGTATGAGTCAGGAACCGAAACCTGTTGTTCGACGACAAGCAAGGCGACGTCAACCGGCGGGTGCGCCACTGCGACGACATCCGACATTGCTTGGCAAGCCCACGCACAGAACGCATTCTGAGGCGATGAATTCCCTTCACTATGGTCATGATGGGCCTGAGTTCGGTCGGCATGGGCAAGCATACAGCCCGCACCCATCACGACCAGCGCCGTATAAATCAGCACTGCACATCCGGCGATGGAAATATTATGGAAGGCCCGACCGAAGCGTTTCACGAATGTATCACTCCAACTAGCCCTACCGTGCATTCCAATTAACCCTACGTGGCCTTTTGTACACGAACCACCACGCGCTGTCTACCTACGGGTGCTCACGCATGCTACAGTTTTGACATCCCGCTGGTAGGGCTGTTCGGCATATGTGCAGATCTCCTCCACGACGCAGGAGATCCCCACCGCCCCAGGCGCCAGATGCAACATCCAGCAGCAGCCTATTCGCCAGTGGCTACGTTAGGCGCATGCCTTCACGACCGTTGAGGAGAAGGCCCGGAAGTCGTCCAACTGCTTGGTAATAATCGCGTGCACGACATCCAGGCTCAGGCGGGTGTATTCATGCACAGCCACGTTGCGAAAGCCGACCATTCGCTGCATGCGGCCGGCCAGATCGGCAGGCAGGATACCGCCTGTCTGTAACAGTGTGAAGGCGTCTCGGCTCTCCTGCGGGACTCCCAGTCGCTGCCGGTTGACAACGTACATCGCCAGGTCAATAGCAGTTTCGCAGGCGCGCTGAAGGTTCAAGATGATGGCGTCCTGCTTGGTCTGGTTCGCCGACAGGTTCTGAGGCTTGCCCGCGTATTCTTCGAGAATGCGCTGCAGGCAGCGTTCGATACTGGCGGCTTTGTTCAGAATGACGTCGTCAGCCATAGGCCAACCCGTGCTTAGCCATTCTTGTTAGGATCTCGCGCCGTTCCTCATTCAGCCTGGCATAGTCGGAGAACACATACATTTCGAATTCCCGCCGGGCTCGTTCATCCGACGCGTCCAGGCACAAGCCCGTCGAGAGCACTTGCATCCGCATGACAGTTGAGACGCTGCGCAAATCGACGAGATCGACATCCTGATGAAATTGGAGGGCGAGTTCCTGTGCTAATTCGAAGCGACGCAACGCGGGAATTGGGTCGCGCGCGAGCACGGCGAGATCCATATCGCTGTCCGGACGAGCGCTTCCGGTTGCTTGAGACCCGAAGCGGTACAGGGCGATCAGCCCGGAGACTGATTGTCTGAGGCATTGAATGAGCGCGGGATCGTCCATGTTGGTGTGCCCCTGAGGCAGGCTCAGGCTACTGGTTCAGACTGTCCCTGTCAATCGTTGGGCAGGGATTGTCATGGAGTCCGGGCGAGGCACCGGTATCACAGGGCTGTTGCGTGCGGCAGGATTCCGGAGCAGTCACGCCAGGATGAGAAAGAAGGCTCCATGTGCTACTGGCCAGACTCCACGCTATCCTGGGCTTGCGGAAAAAAGGGCGGGGTAAAGGAGGAGGCAGGCAACCTTCACCCCGCGCTTTGGTCCGAGCTGGAAGGCACCTGCTCGGACAACACACACCTATCGATCAATCGGCTCAGACTGCGTAAGTACCAGCCTACAGAAACAAGATTCTTGGCTTGGCCTATCCGAGCCCGACAAAGAGACGTGAGGGAGGTGCACGAGCGCGAACTGCGGACAATATTGGGGAACGCACAAGTCGACTGGAGGCGAGATCGACCGCCCCGACCAGCAACTCCGTGACGGTCGGTGAGGGCCCGATCGTGACAGCGGCATCGGCTGTTGCCTGGCAGATCCAGACACACAGAGCGTGCTGATCGAATGATCCTTCCTCACCGTGATGATGGGGATGGCTTGAGACTTGCTCGGCATGAGTAAGCGTACACGCACTGCTCATCACCAGAAGCCCCGTGTAGATCAACGCACACCCGCCGACCACGGCTCGACGTATCGCTTTGCTTGGGCATTTGAGATATGGCCTCATTACGCTCACCTATACGCATCCCCTCGAAAGTTGTCTACCAATGCTTGCTCCCGATGCTACGAATATGGACGAGTGTATACAGCTAGTAGAATCTCCCCAATGTACGTTTAGGAGGAGACGGGATGGAGCCGACCCTACGAACCTGGCCGAAGGAAACAGGCGATCTGACGCTTGCGGAGATGTGTACAGGCTTAGCGGCACATGGGATTGCGATGAAGGCTTCCGCCTTATGGCATCAACTCAGCAAATGGAAGCTCACGTTTAAGAAAATCCTGCACGCCAGCGAGCAAGATCCCGCCGAGGTGCAAGCCGCACGGCGTGAGCGGCAAGCAGCTCAACCGGCTCTAGCAGGCTGCGGAAAAACCATGATTGAAGGAGACAGCTAGAGCCGGTTATCCACCCACGCCTATCAAGATCAAACGATGAAGAGTGGGCGGTACGCGCACCGTGTGGAACTACTGAAATCCTACTGAAGGTGTTTCATCCCGTTGCCCGGAACCATCGTAAATGGCTCCGGGTCGAACGAGTTCTGTTTGGTGGAGGCGAGGGGAGTTGAACCCCTGTCCGAAGATCGTCAGTGCACTGTATCTACATGTGTAGCCGACAATTTAAATTTCGCAGCCGTCCACGCCAGTCGGCAGGCTTAGAACAGCCGCTAGCCCAGAAAGTTCTCGTCCTCAGCCGCTGAGCACCGGCCTTGGACCAGCCCGCTGCATCGCGCTCTTCCACCCCCGCGGGCATCAGATGGAAGAACGTCGCAGTTAATTAAGCTGCGAGTGCCAGTTCTTGATTGGCAGTTGCGTTTTCTCGGACTTTTACGAGTTCCCGAGAGCTCGACATGCAACAGTGACCTCAGTATCCCCGTCGAAACCGGTCGCCCCCTTTCTTGTATTTCGTGAAGCGTCACTCGTCATTCGTGAAGCGCGAAACACGAACGGACTTCTTGCGAGATACGCTTCACGAACGAATTGCCTCATAGATACCCATCATACCGCACCAGTCAATAGGAAGCCACCTGCCAACGGTTTCCCACTCATGGGTATTGTATCGAGGTCGCCACCGCACCCTTCTATGTGTTCTCTACTTCATCCAGGCTCGGCCGTATGAGGTACGGGCCATAGGTACACGCAAAGAGTAGATAGGCCCCACTCCAACAGAGCGCAGACAGGCCAAGTAGCGCATAGGTGAGAGCCGTAGGAATATCGACGTTGGGAGCAAAGATTCGCAGGAGCGCCCCGACGTTGATCAGCACATACATCGACACAGTAAACCCGTCAGCATGCCGCGGTCGTCCCGTGTGGCCGAGACTCGCGCGAGTCATCACCGCGAGCGTCATCGCGCCCATCGCGCCAGTGGTGAGGAGATGAACCGCGTTTTCAGGAGAGAAGCCAACCCCTAGAATCGATGCTCCAAGGGCGATGAGAAACAGCGCCACCCATCCATACCCGATGTGCAGAATCAGCACGAGTGGTTCCTTCCAGGTCCGCCACCCTCCCCAACGGAAAAGACGTACCACGCTCGCCACCCCAGCCACGAAAAGCGCGGTCCCTGTCCACATACTTTCCGGACCAATGATCCAGCTGATGACGCTCACGAACACAAGAATGATTGCGCCTCCATCAGTCCGAGAAAATACCTCAGGCAGTCTGGATACGTTCCGGTCAGCCAGGTACTCACGCGTAAAGGTGGGGGCGAGACGTCCTCCGATGATCGTCAACAACATCGTCATGACGGAGAGCGCCAGCCGTTCAGGAAGATCTGTCGGCAGGCCACGCAACGCAGCCACATGAAAGAGAATATTGGCGCCGGCAAAACAACTGACCAGCACCCCAATCGGTGCGCGATCCCAGCTGCGAGCGGCGACAATCTCCCGCCAGACATAAGTAGCCAAGACGGCTAAAAAAGCTCCATCGACAACTGCAGCAGCGGAGGCTCCCGTTAACGGCACTGCCACGAGCAACCGTCCTGCCAGCCACAGCAGAAACAGGGTCAGTAACGGTGCCCCTCTCAATGGCATCCGGTCCGTCCAATTAGGCATGGCCGTCAATAAGAATCCGGCAATCAAGGCAGGCAGATACCCGAAGAGCATCTCATGGACGTGCCACTCACGCGGGGAATACAAAAACACCGCTTGAGCCTTCCCTGCAAACAAGGCGACCCAGATAAGGACGGATAGTGCAGCAAACAGTGCGGCACCCAGGAAGAACGGGCGAAACCCATACGATAAGAACGCCGGGCCTTCGTAGGGAGGGAACGTCGGTTCGTCATCCTCTTGCTGCACAGTTGCAGCTGACTGGCCAGCCATCTGAATCTCGTTCGATGCCATAGAACTTGATTGTGTGGTCTGGGCCAGAGGCCTGTCAACGGAGGGCAAGAGTTCTATGGGCGGGACGTCGGTCTCATCCTAGGCGGTTCAGAAACCGTTTGGAGGCGGGATAGGTGCTCCAGAGCAGTTCGAGTGTGATGGATGTCAACAACGCCGTGAGTTGTGTGGATTGCTCTTCCGTTTTGGCTGCGAGACCTTGCCCCCGTAAGCGGGCCCACACGTCGTGCAAAGTGGTGTGGTGCTTCGAAACCAGGATTTTCACGTTCTCGATCCAGAACCTGGGATCTTCGGGATCCGCAACATACTGTCCTTGGCCTCGGCCAAAATGAGCGATGGCCAGATACCGGATGATGACGTCTTGAACCAGCACATCCAGATACTCATCCGACCACGTCACCGAGGTCGGGGTGCTCCCTGCCCGCCGTTCCGCCCAGGCTTCCCCTCCGAGAAATCCAAGCACACCTCCCACCACTGCCCCGGCGACCGTGAACAGGCCCATACTGACCCCACCCGTCGCCGCATCAAGATGGAGTCCGGCATAGGCTCCGCTGGTCAGGGCTCCACCGATCCCGCCGATAGCGGTCCCACTGAGGGTCGCATCACCACGGCTCTGCGAGCCTCGTTGTACTTCGACATGTTCCATCCTAGCCTGGATCACGCCAATCGCATTCCCTTCCAGGCCATGCAGGGCAATGACCGCTTTCGTCGTCGTCCCAACCTCGTTCACCAAGCCCTTCAAGAGGCCATCGACGGCCTGTTGTTTCTGCATTTCCATCGGTGAGCCGTCACCCCTGGTCATCACCCGAGACTTCGCGGCGCGTGACACCAGCATAGCCCACTGCTCCATCGCCGCATGGAAGACGGTCAGATTCGCGGTTTGCCAGACGGTGAACAATCGATTCATGAGCTGGCGATCGTGAGAAGGGAGTAGCGATTGAATGGTCTCGAACAGAATACCTTCCTGGACCCAACAGCGGCTGAATGCATCAAGGCTGTGCACCCCCCTGACGAAGCCATACCGAGCAAAGTAGTCCTTCCAGGGTTGTTCGAGACGCTGCTGTTCTGTACGGTCCTTGGTGGGGCCGGTTTGGTTCAGCAGAACGATGACGGGCTTCCCGATCCATTCCAGCAGTTGCAGCTCCGGCGCAATGTATCCGGCCATGCACGGTTCTTCTGTCGCATTCACCAGGTAGAGGACGACGTCCGCCTCTTGCTGGACGTTCAACACCGCCTGTTGGGCACACCATGAAGGCCGGTCACGAAATCGATCCCACACTTCCGTCACAATCCGTACGATCGGATTCTTGGCCCCCTGCAACCGAGAGAGAATCTTTTGACAATTGGGAAAGCCGGGCGTGTCCCAGAGCTGGAGAGACTCCCCTATGTCCGTTTCTAGCACCGTGTACTTTTGATTTTCGAGTGTGACATGAGCCCGATCGGCGACGAGGCCAATATCCTTCCGAAGCAGCGTTCTGGCCAGCGTGGTCTTCCCGATATTCGTATGGGAAATCAAGGAGAGGGCAATCTGCGTTTTCGCGGCACTCATCATACCCTCCGAAAATCACCAGGCCATAAACAGTCGGGCAAGGTTTGGAGTTCACCACCCGACGGTCCAGAAGGGTCTCGGTATCTCAGGGCCTGGAGTCCGCACTCTTTCGCCAGCGTCGCCCAAGCCTGGCACCGTTCCTTCAGGCGCTTCTCATGGTCGATCTGCGCATAGGCTTCGCAATCCAGCAGGACCAGCAGCATGTTTGATCGTCCGCTACTGCGGATCGTAGCTTTCAGCTCCTCCAAAAATTCGCTGTGTGTTTCTTCCGGAGCCTGGGCCACATTGAACATGACCACCGCGCACAGGTCTCGATCCTGGTCGTCTGGAAGGTGTGGAGGGCGATCGCCATATTGGACCGAGCCTCCGATATGGATGTTCGCCAGAACGCCGAAGGCATCGCTGAGAAATGTCATCAGTCGATCGTCACCCTCCTTCACGCGATGACTATAGGCCAGCACCTCCACAAGCAGCCCCTTTCCTCGGTAGGGATTCAGCAATCGTTGGAAATACGGCTCGTTGCTCGGCAGGTGCATCGCATCGGCCAGGCGGGTTTTGCGCATCCAGACCGCCGCAGCCAGCAGGGTTCGTGGCAGGACAATGAATAGTATCGTCGTCATCGCCCAGAAATGAATCCAGATCGCTGCATTGGCCCTGGCTGTACCTCGCAGCTCAACGATGGCTTCCACGCCGGGCATTGGAACCCTCAGGAGCCAACTCGCCGGTGCGAATAAGAAGGAGAGGAACATGTGGACTCCCTCGGCCTCCATGAAGGTGCTGTCCCATCCGGCCTTGTACAGAAAACTGAAGCCGCGCAGATAGAGCCCCGCGATCACGCCGATCGCCAGCGCAGCCGCAGCCGCATGGAGCAGGCTGCGGGCATGGGTCATCAATAGGTCGCGACTGCTCTGGAGTAGGTGTGCGGCATAGGACGCAAGCGATGCTGCGATCCATTGTACTTCGTCGGGACTCTGCGCACGATCAGACCGAAGTCTGCGGAGCCGTCCCTTCACGACCAGTCCCAAGAGCCATTCCACCAACCCTGGCAGGCCTGGCTGCGACCGATCTCGTGACGGTCGGGGTACAACCATGCTGTAGAGCAAGCCGATATAGGCCACCGCATTCCAGAGCAGGAGCGTGAGAAGAGGAAAATTCAGGAGGTTAATGTGGCCAGCTGGTCCGATAGGGTCGGCGAGGAAGCCTCCCACCAGAGCACAGCCGATCAGCAGCGTGACCGGAATCTTGATCCGTAGGGCGGCGAAAGCTGAGTTGAACACAGGATGCTTCTGCGTCAGCCGATCGACAATGTGCTCGGCCCGTTCAATAACCCGAGCGTCACCAGCCCGCATTGGATCTTCTGCGGCCGTGCGGTCTCTCTGATCGTTTCCATGGCGAGGCGGCTCCCGTTCGTACCGCAAGATAAACTTGTGGACCGGGTCATGTTCTTCGCAGGCCTGAACCAGAAGCACCTTAGCTAATTGGGCAGGCGTCATTGATGGTCAGCTACGTGCTTGCTGTTCACAATGAATGGTCCCCTCTGTACCGCGATTCGGCGCATTATCGGGGCCCGGAATGATTCCGTCAATGACATGTTGGGGGTTCTTCATTCCGCATCATGCAGCTGTGGGTCTATGTACGAAGATCTGTATCATTTCGTCTCCCTGGGCGTATCACTTGAGATACGGTCTGCAGTGGAAACCCTTCCAGTGCGAGTGTCGGACAATACATAGGAAGCGTGCTCCAATCTCAACCTTGACAAGCATATACAGCCACGCAGCAGTGCAAGTTTCCCCGTGGCATCATCATTGCGTAAGTAAATCAGTCATTACGAGTACGGATCATCTGTGCTCGACCTACTCTCAAGGAGGGACTCCCATGAAATGCACGAGATGCAGCGGCTTAATGGTCACGGATCATCTGTTGGATATGCAGGAGAGCTATGTGCCGATGTGGATGCGGGGGCTGCGCTGCGTAGCCTGCGGCAATATCGAGGATCCCCTCATCCATTATAATCGGATGATGCACGAGGCTCGAAGAATCAGAAGGCGCATGTCGCGTACAGCGCACCCACTCGCTGCACAAGCTCAGGCAGCATAGCTGGGTTCCGACCTACTTCCTCGTGGGCTCGTCACGGCTCGCTCTCCGTTCGCCTGCCAGTATCAGACAGGCAACGGGCCATCGTTTGCGTAGCGCGCCCTGCTCGAGCCTGGCAGGCAGCGACGCCCGCCTTACTTGGTCTTTCTCGTGGACTCTAAAGGACTTTCCACGGCTTTCAGTATGAATTGGGAGCTGAGTGTCGACCGCCAACAACCAATCGCGCTGATAGCTATTGATCTCCATTGATCACGGCCAACACCCGACGGCCGTAGCGTTCCGCTTTCATCTCACCGATACCCGGAATCTCTAACAAGGCTGCCGGCGTCCCCGGCTTGTAGCCAGCAATTGCCTTCAACGTTTTATCGTGAAAAATCAGGAACGGCGCAACCCCCTCTTCTTCGGCCAATTCGGTGCGGAGCTGTCTGAGCCGTTCAACAAGCTGTCGATCCGGCACTGAAGCCTGAGCGATGCCTGCGTAGGCGGCAGACGAGCACCGCGGCTTGTTCACCGATACATCGGCCTGAGATTCCTCTCTCTGTGGCAATGCCACCACACAAATCCCTTGCAGCACCTCTCGCCCCTTGGACGTCAATTCAAGCGTGGGATACTCGGTACCCTCGATTCGAAGATGCCCTGACTGAATGAGATTCTTCACCAGACCAGTCACAACCGGCTTGGTCTGGGCCCGACAGATACCATAGGTCGGACAGTTTTCTGCGCCATAGGCCAACAGCGCTTTCGAACGGCTTCCACGAAGCATGTCGACGATGCGGCCCATACCGAACCGCCCCATGCACCAGGACACGGTTTCCAAGATCGCCTTTCCCGAAACGTCGGCAGCATATAAGACCGTCCGGCTCGGCTGCCGCGCCGGCGTGACACAGCGATCGCATAGGCCGCAAGGGCCCAACGCCAGCTCGGCGTCGTCGCTGAAGTACTCAAGAATCGCGAGCTGTCGGCAGCTCGAGCCTGAGACATACCCCAGCATTTCATGAAGGAGCGTCCGCATTCGCTCCGCACGTGCAACGCCATCTGAGTCTTTTAATGCCTGGTCAATAAAGTATTCCTGCGTGGCCAGATCACGCTCATGAAACAACAAGGCACAAGCCGCAGGCCGTCCGTCACGACCGGCGCGCCCCACCTCCTGGTAATAGGCCTCGAGACTTCCGGGAATGTCAAAATGGACAACCAAGCGGACGTCCGGTTTATCGATGCCCATGCCGAAAGCATTCGTCGCGGCCAGGATTCGCACCGTTCCTCGGCGAAACTCCTCATGGACCATTCGACGTTCCTCATCCGAGAGACCGGCATGGTAATAGCCGACCGAGGGGTGAGATTGTCCCAGCCATGCCGCGACCTCCTCCACGGCTCGGCGAGTGGCGCAATAGACGAGGATCGTCCCCTTCTCCGTCTCGCGAACCAAGCGTCCCAGCGTCGACAGCTTGTCTTGGCGCGCCTGAGAGAGGTGAACGGAGAGGGCGAGGTTAGGCCGGCGAAAGCCTGCGACGAGTCGAAAGGGATCGCGAAGTGAGAGCCGTTGGCAGAGATCCGTTTGCACTCGAGCCGTGGCCGTGGCCGTCAGAGCCAGGCAAGGTGGACTCGTGAGTTCCTGACGCAGGCGACCGATCTTGAGGTAATCGGGCCTAAAATCATGGCCCCACTGGGAAATACAGTGCGCTTCGTCCACCACCAGCAACGAGACCCAGAGGGAACGCAACAACCGGAGAAATCCCTCATGTTGCATCCGTTCCGGCGCGACGTATAGCAGCTGCAGCCGCCGCTGCTGGAGATCCTGCATCACGCGGCTCTTTTCAATTCCAGTGAGGCTGGAGTGAAACGCCGCAGCGGCAATCTTCCGTTGCTTCATGGCCGTCACTTGATCTTGCATCAACGCGATGAGTGGAGAAATTACCAGCGTCAGCCCAGGGAGCAGGGTCGCCGGCAATTGATAGCAGAGCGACTTGCCCTGCCCCGTCGGCATGACCGCCATCGCATCGCGCCCCGCTAACACGGCGCGGATCACGGCTTCCTGGCCTGGCCGAAACGTGGCAAAGCCGAATCGTTCGCTGAGCTGTCGAGTGAGATCATCCACAGGGAAGGCGAATCAGAAAGATAGGGTCGTGATAGTGATCACAGCGAGTCCAGTATAGATGACCGACTGTGGGCAAGTCGAGCAGAGCCGTGCGCGGGCGATTACCTCTCTACAACATTCCTTACCACCTCTCTCGTCTCCAGGCGCCAGCAAAAGGCATGCGACTTCATAGGACAGGCTCTGCCACGCGGGGGAAAGTCGCTGGGAATAGAGGTGGAGGGAAGCGCACCCGTGACCTGGCTGGACTGCTGGAGCCACGTACTGACTGAATCCAATTTGATTCATGCGGTGGATCCAATTCGATTCTATAAAACCGAGAGAGATTGACAGGCTATAGAGGCACAACATGGCACCATTTCAAAGATAACGCCTTACGCAAACCAATTGTGCTCAATGGCACGTAGATTGCTCAGCAACGGGGCATTCGGTGACTGAACGGCACGGACATCTCGTCGTGAATGGGTTCATATACTTATCGCTATTAAGCGCTAGGTATTGACACTCTACATTTCATGCATCATTCAGCAACCAATTTCTCGACGATTAGGCGCATTGGGTCATGCGCTCCCACCGTACATGCGTTCAGTTCAACGGATCGCAGCAGTCAGGTAACAGGTGCCATTCTCTCATCTCAAAAGGAGGTTTCAATGAAGAGGTACGTTACGTTAGGAGCGGCTCTCTGCCTTGCGGCAGGAGTGGCCGGTTGTTCAGGCAGCGATCCCGCGCCGCCAGCGGCAGGGCCTACACCTGCGCCCACTGCCACGGTCGACTTTAAGGTGACTGATATCCCGGGGTATTTCTTCGATCTTGATGGTATGACCAACCCGAATAAGGCGAGCCGTTCATTGGCCATCGTACCCCCTGGCGCCAGGGTTAATTTTTGGCAAGATCTTAACGGAGTGAAAGTTGCTGAAAGTAAACACACCGTGACGAGCTTGATTTGGCCGTCCAATGCCTCGACAAGCGAGAGGATCGACCAAGCCTCAGCAAATCAGGATAATCATAGCGTGACGCTGACCACACCGGGTCTGTATGTCTTCGTCTGCAAACTGCATCCGTACATGCTTGGAGCAGTGATCGTGGATGATCCAAATACTAAAACGGCGAACGGTGATGCCGCCTTTGATATCGGCGACAAGCTCACGTTGCTGATCAAGCGAGAGGTGACGGATCCTGCGAACCTCACGTTCGACAGCAACTCCAATCTTGGACTGCGGGCACTGCGTGCATTTTTCATTGTGACCAACCCGGCGAACTGGAAGGACTATACCAAGGTGGGACAAGCCTATAAGCCAGCCTATCCTGCCGTGCCAGTGGTCGTTACAAACGGCGACGTTCTTCCTGATTTGAATGTCACGCTTCAGAAGACCTTTGACGGCGACATCATTCAAGCCCAGCAGAAACCGACCATCAAAGGGATCGGGGAAGTCTGGGTCGATACCCAATTTGAGTTGACTGAGAAGAAAGGGCCGAATTTTCCTGGCACCATGACCGTGCTGTCGGCCACCGATTGGAACGTCAAGGAAAAGATTGCGCTGCCTGATCAGAAGATGAATAACGGCCACAATTTTTGGCCTAGCCACGATCAAAAAGAGATCTATCAGACTGAATGGCAAGGCAATAGCCTCTATGTGATCAATCGAGAAACCAGGAAACTGATCCAAGAGCTTGATCTCGTCGATGGACCTGAAGTGAAGAGCAAGGGAATCCAATGTCATGACCCAGCCCATGTGATGACGCGGGTGGATACTCAGCAAGTGCATACCGGGTGCAATGGCGATGATGGAGTGATGGAACTGAATCGGTTGTCGGATGGTAAGCTGGAAATTAATCGGCTGATCTCGATGCAAGATCCCAACAAGCCGACGAAGCAAACGCAGCCCCATGCGCATTGGATGGGGTTTGACGGCAAGCACATGGTCACCCCCAATTCCAATTCGGCGGACTCGACGATGTACGAGTTTACCGGTCAGGCCACAGGTCAGGTGGTGTCCAAGAATGAAACGGGAGCGGTGTCGATCGCGAGTGGCATCATGCCAAATTCAAGTAAGTATTACGTGACAAACTATCTGGGTCATTCAATTTCCGTGATGAACGGCCCGCTTCCGTTATCGAACTATACGGGTACAGGTGGCCTGAAAGGTGCTGGCCCTTATGCGCCGGGAGAGAAGATCAAAGACATTAGCTTGCTCCAGGGCTATGACCCCAAAAATGGATGCACAAGTGACTGCGTGGACGGTCTGATCGGTGGATTCCCGGTACAGATCCCCATCAGCCCAGATGGTAAATTTGCAATCACCGGGAATACTCTAGGTGGCACCATTTCTATTGTGGATACGGCGACCGATACCCTTGTGCGGCTGATCCCCTGCGATCCAGGCTGCCATGGGGTGAACTTTGGCGCCAAGGAGGGTGGTGGGTACTACGCCTACATCACTCCGAAGTTCGCCAACAGGCTCCTCGTGTTGGACTATGATCCTGACCAGGATGGCAAGGCGGAAAAAGCCAAAATTGTTGGGGCCATTGTTCTAGCGAACGACAGTGTACCAACTGACGATAAGATCGTCGGCAACAAAGGCCAAGGCTCACAGGGAATCATGCCGGTGCCCAACGTCTACAATGGATGGGTGCAGAAGCTGCCGTCTGGCCAAGGTGGCAATAGCTTCTGTGGGCAACTGACGTCCGCGCAACGGAGTCCAGACGGGGGCAAACTTATCCCCTGCACACCATAAAGGTTTGTTCAGGCTGCCGGGATCATCCCGGCAGCTAACATAGCTGCCTAGCAAGGCCCCGGAGTGGTGGCATTTAACCATCGCACCGGGCCCACTCAGATTTTCCCCGATACAATCACTGAAGAGACGGATCGTACGCTTGGCCGTAGGATGAACCTCTGCCTACGAGACATGACCGGGACATTGTGTCGTCGAACTGGTCAGGCCGCCAATGAATTGGTTTCAGCAGCCTGGCCTCCCACCAGGTTCAGTCCATCGAGACACTGGATCTTCGGCTGATAGGCACTCACCTTGCGCATGATCATCGCTCTCAAGTCTTCATCGATATGAGAGAGCGCTTCTCGCACCCCAACAATATCGCCATCCTCCGCTAGATGAGCGGCAATGCCAATGAGCGGCAAGACTCCAGCATCGCCCATGGCCTTAGCAATCTCGATGGCTCCTGACCGATCTCCAGCCTTGACGAAGACCTGAGGGAGCTCAAGGTAGAAGTGACTGGCCAAGAGCGACGGATCAGGGCACGAAACAATGGTGTCTTTCACGGCCTGGACATTGCCCCGCTCCGATTCGATGAATAGCATCATTTGCCAGGCCTCTCGCAAGTACCGCTTATCAACGATCTCATGTGCAGTTTGCCGTGCCTGGGTGATATCGCCCGCGAGCGCTTGTCTGATCGCCTGGTCCTTCAACTGTGCATCCGTCATTGTTTGGGTTGTCATCATGTCTTGGCTCCTCCCTGCACTTGGTCGGACGACGAAATTGGAAATTCAAAACGCCTATTTCGAAATCTAGCGGTGAACGCCGTTCTTGTCGATCTTTTCCCGCCAAATTGACAGACCCATTCTCCGCCAATCGGCATGACAGCTCTTGTGACAGCTCTGACGATCGACCGTTGCTTCTATTCGCGAAGTATTTGCGTGAGGATGATGCGGAATTGGATTGTATCTGCGAGCCTGACTCACGGCGATTCGAGAATCATTTCCTATTACGCGCAGAGGCCCAACAGACTTTCCACTGAAGGAATATAGAGGCTTAAGCCATTGGCTTTCTTGCTACTTTTTCAGATTTGAATCCTAAAGAAGTTCTTTCCCCCGCTTCGCTTGCGCATCTGAAATGTCCAGCTATACTTTCCCAATGCGCTCAACAAAATACATCATCGTGCAAGACGGAGACGGGTGGCGCGGCTACCTTGAAGGCTACCAAGAACAAGAGGCCTATGGGGAATCGTTCGAAGAGCTGCAGATCAAGCTGTGGCAACAACACCAAGAGCTCATCGCCCAAGAATCAGAACAGGCCCAATGCGGGAACAGAGAACAAGACCGGCAACATGGTCATACATCTACGCTCCCCCGTCACACCCCCACCACATCCCGCCCCATGTCGCGCACCCAGATTAAGCGAAAGGCGCGGGTGGAACAGCTCGTGTTTGCAATGATCAGCAATCGCTAAGCACCACCAACGTTCGACTATTCTCCTGTCACCAACCCCATGACCGCTGAACACAGAATACTGCAAGAAGCTTCTGAACTCAGCCTCCCATAAACTATTCAGCTCACCCAGCAGCACGAGATCAACGGCTGCTCCGGAATCAACGCCTCTTCACACGTCATGCCTCGATCTTTCCCACATGTTCCTCCGCCTGCGCCAAGCCATAGGCAACCTGCCAACGTTGCCATCTCCCAATCGATTGCTCGGAAATACCTGTAAGATTTGTATCCAGAAACCGACTCTTAAGGAGAAAGTAACTGGATATTTCCATTTATCACCTTCTCTACGTACCTGGGGAAGCTCCGATTGACCCGATAGGTGAAGTGTTGATACACATATTTCGCAGGTATTCTGATCAACTCTGCGAGGCCGCTATGCCGATTGATGACATCACACAAAAGGTCAGCGAGCGCTATGCTAAAGCCGCCAGCACCGGTGAGCAGATGTGTTGCCCCACCAGCTACGACATGGGGCACCTCAAGACCTTCATCCCCGAAGCAGTGCTCACAATCTCCTATGGCTGCGGCACACCGGCAGGTCTCAAGACGGTGCAGGTCGGTGAGACGGTCTTGGACATTGGGTCGGGCGGCGGAATCGATTGTTTCGAAGCCTCCCGCTTGGTGGGTTCCACTGGACACGTGATCGGGATCGACATGACCGATACGATGCTGGAGATCGCCCGCAAGAATGCGGCGGTTGTGGCCACAAACCTCGGTTATTCCGCATCGAACGTAGAATTCCGGAAAGGCTTGGCCGATGCGATGCCGGTGCAAGACGGGACGATCGATCTGATCATCTCGAATTGCGTCATCAACCTGGCGCCGGACAAGCGGAAGGTCTTTCAGGAAATGTATCGGGTCGCCAAGCCCGGTGGACGGTTCACCATCTCCGACATTGTCTCGGACCAAACCGTGCCGCAGTACCTCGTCCACGACGCCCAGAAATGGGGCGATTGTTTATCCGGTGCCTTGACACTCACTGACTATATGAGAGGCATGACGGCAGCCGGCTTCCTTGGTATTCATCTGGTGAAGTCTTCCCCCTGGCGCGTCATCGATGGCATCCATTTCTTTTCCGTCACGTTAACCGGGTACAAGCTACCTCCGGCACCAACAACTTCCTCAGTCCAGTATGCGACCCTTCGTGGCCCCTTCAGCCGAGTCGTGGATGAACGAGGCACAACCTACCAACGCGGCATTCCGCAGCCGATCAACCCTGACGATGAACTATTGTTGAGCGCTCCTCCGTTCGCCGAGCACTTTCTCTTGGCTGCGGAGCCTGTGACGTTCGACAGCCATGATCCGCGTTGGACCGCGGTCTTCCCAGCCGATGCGCCATGCACCTGGCAAGGCCAGTATGCATTGCTGGCCGGTCCCTTCGTTGAAGCAGCCGATGACGATCACCATGTCTATCGCCGCGGCGAGCCGCTAGAAATCTGCTCCAAAACAGTTGCCGTTCTGGAGAGCGGGCGATATCAGCCCCATTTCGTCATTCTGAATCGGGCCGGTGATCGTGTGAGCGGTGAAGCCGTGACCTGTGCTCCTAACGGAGGCTGCTGCTAGATGCCACTCACGTTGCTTGGCCGAAGCAACCCCCTCGCCTCAGCGGCTGAACAACTCCGTATCCTTGATCAACCGAGCGGTTCTCCACCGTTCGACCTGCGACTCACCCAAGCTGGAATGTTCCCTCTGCGCGCGAGCGGCATCACGGTCTTCCAAATCAACGTCGGTAAGCTCTGTAATCAGACCTGCCGCCATTGTCACGTAGATGCCGGACCGGATCGCCCTGAAAGGATGTCCTTAGAAACGGTAGAGCACTGTATGCAGGCGCTGGCCAAGACGGACATTCCCACAGTGGATATCACAGGCGGCGCGCCGGAGCTGAATCCCCATTTTCGCTGGCTCGTCGAACAGTCCCGCAGGCTTGGCCGGCATGTGATGGATCGCTGCAATCTGTCCGTGTTGCTGCTACCTTCCCAGGCGGATCTCGTAGAATTCCTGGCTCACCACCATGTGGAAATCATCGCCTCGCTTCCATCGTACCGTGCCAGCCAGACGGATGCGCAACGAGGCGACGGCATTTTTGAGAAATCGATGGAGGCACTTCGCCTGCTGAACCGGTTCGGCTATGGCCGTTCGGATAGCGGGCTCGCCCTGAACTTGGTCTACAATCCCGTCGGCGCGTTCCTGCCTCCAAAGCAGGAATCGATCGAAGCACAGTTTAAGAAAGAATTGCGGACCAAGCATGGGGTTGAGTTCAACCGGCTTTACACGATCACCAACATGCCGATCAGCCGCTTCCTGGAGTTCCTCATCGAAAGCGGCAACTATGATCAGTACATGATGCGCCTGGCCAATGCGTTCAATCCCACCACCGCAGCCGGCGTCATGTGCCGATACACGCTGTCCGTCGGATGGGACGGCAGGCTCTATGACTGTGATTTCAACCAGATGCTCGAACTCCCGGTCGACCATGGAGCACCGTCGCATATCCGCGACTTTGATCCTGATCAACTCCACCATCGACAGATCGTGACGCGCAACCATTGCTTCGGTTGCACGGCTGGCTCCGGTTCGACTTGTGGTGGATCGATCACGTAAGGCGACTTACCATGGAACTCTCCGTCCTCACCTTTTCCCTGGTCCTTGTCCTCGCCTTTGCGAACGGCACGAATGACGTGTCGAAGGCCATTGCCACATTGGTCGGCAGCGGCGTCACCAATTATCGAACAGCCATTGCCTGGGGGACATGTTGGACGATGATCGGAGCGGCCGCTGCGGCGTTTGTGGCCAGCGCGATGGTCAAGACGTTCAGCAGCGGGCTCATCGAACCAGGCCTCGCCATCCCCTCTTCCCTAGCTCCGGCAATCCTGAGCGGTACTGTGCTCTGGGTACTCTTTGCCTCAAAAACCGGACTTCCGGTCTCTACCACACATGCCTTGACCGGCTCGCTCGTAGGGGCCGGCCTCATGGCGTTTGGAACCGAGGGCTTGATCTGGGACACGGTTTCAAAAAAGATCGCGCTTCCGTTATTGCTGAGCCCCTTCCTTTCGTTTGCCGTCTCGTGCCTGATGCACCCTCTTCTGCGCCTGGTTGCGAACCGATGGGAAGGACTCTGTGTCTGTGTCCTGCAAAGCCATCGCGCTCTCGTCACGATCGACGCACAGGGGTGCACCCGGACCTTGTTTCAGGCCGGAGGTCTCGGCATACCGATCGCGTCGGTGCCCTCGCAATGCGACCGCGCAGGTCTGTCCGGCCCAACACTTGGCCTCGACTCCATCCACTGGCTCTCAAGTGGATTGACGTCCCTAGCCCGAGGTATCAACGATGCACCGAAGATCGCCGCGATGCTGTTACTGGGAAGTCTCCAGGCTGCATGGCCCAGTGCGGCCCTGCAACTGCTCGTGTTTGCCGGCGTAGCGATCGCCATGGGAATCGGCAGCTATTGGGGTGGGCGCCGCGTCACGGAAGTGCTTGCGGAAGATGTGACGACGATGAATCATGTGGAAGGATTGTCCGCCAATCTCACAACCTCTTCTCTCGTGCTTCTCTCCGGATCGCTGGGCCTGCCGGTCTCAACCACCCACCTCAGCAGCTCCGCGATCATCGGTATTGGTCTGTTGAAAGGATCGTCCGGCGTCCGCTGGACTACTGTGCGGGAAATGATCCTCGCATGGATCGTGACGCTCCCTGCCGCTGCGCTCCTAGCTTGTCTGGCCTATCTTGTCCTGACTAGGGTTATCTAGACCTTGTCTATTGTGACGACAGTCTGCTATGGTGCAGATCTGTCGTTCATTGTCACTGGATTTCCTACATTACTGAATGGTCTGGGACCCAAAAGATCCTTGGGGCAAAAAGCCTGACCCGCTTGAGGAAGTTCTCAAGCAGGCTCAGTCGCAATTCAAGGACATACTTCCTCCTGGTGGCCTGAAGAGTCTCATCCCCTCTGGAGGAGCCTGGAATATCATCATCGCAGCTCTGGTGATCTTTCTCGTTTGGCAGAGTGTGTTTATCGTCGCCCCGGATGAAGAAGGTGTCGTGAAAAGATTCGGCGTTCCGGTTCGGGCCGTAGAGCCAGGCCCGCACTTCAAGATTCCGCTGATTGAATCCGTCCTCCAGCCGAAAGTCGCCAAACTCTTTCGCGTAGAGGTCGGGTTCCGCACCAATCAACAAGGCCGCCAGCAGATGGTGCCTCAGGAAGCCTTGATGCTGACCGGCGATATGAACATCCTCGCCATCGAATTCATCGTTCAGTACAAGATTAAAGAGGCCCGCAACTTCTTATTCAACGTCGCGGATATCCATGAAACCATCGGGAAAGCTGCCGAAGCCTCCATGCGTGAAGTCGTCGGGAAGAGTAAGATCGATGAAGCCCTGACCACCGGGAAAGCCGTGATTCAGCAGGACACCTTGACGTTGTTGCAGACGATTCTTGATCAATACCAATCCGGTGTGCAGATCGCCGCCGTGCAACTCCAGGACGTCGATCCTCCGGAAGCGGTCGCCGCCGCGTTCAAAGACGTCACGAATGCCAAGGAAGACCGGGAAAAGCTCATCAACCAAGCCCAGGGTTACCGGAACGACATCATTCCGAGAGCCAAGGGTGAAGCGGCTGAGCTGGTTAACCGCGCAAAGGGATTTGCTCAGGC
The DNA here is from genome assembly GCA_005116895.1 of Nitrospira sp. Taxonomy (GTDB): domain Bacteria; phylum Nitrospirota; class Nitrospiria; order Nitrospirales; family Nitrospiraceae; genus Nitrospira_D. The sequence goes on from SWDO01000017.1 coordinate 51,674, forward strand.
GCGACTCAATCGTGCCCAGGGCGAGACCAATCGGTTCCTCGCCACCTTGAAGGAGTATAACCAAGCGAAGGACGTCATCACCAAGCGGATATATATTGAAACCATGGAAGAAATCCTGCCGCATACGGAGAAGATCATCATCGACGGAAAAGGCGGAGAGCGCCTCTTGCCGTATCTTCCGCTTGACCGTCTCTCCAGATCAGGGCCCTCAACCCTTGCCAAACCAGGCTCGCATGTTGAGGTTGAGGAACCCAGGCCAGATCTATCGCCAACCCTCAAGTCAAGGAACGCCAGGCCATGACCAAGCAAGGACTGGTGATTGCACTCCTCGCTGTGGTGGTTGCGTTGTTCGTGCTCGGGGCATCTCCTCTCTTCGTCGTAGACGTGATCCAGACGGCCATTGTCGTGCAACTTGGGAAACCCGTTCGCAACATCACTGAGCCAGGACTGTACGTCAAAGTGCCGTTCGTCCAGGAGGTGACGTACTTCGAGAAGCGGTTACTGGATTACGATTCGAACGCGCAGGATGTCATTACCTCGGACAAGAAGACCCTGCTGCTCGACAACTTTGCGAAATGGCGCATTGTGGATCCGCTAAAAGTTTACCAGAACTTCCAGAGCCAACGCGGCGCACTCCAACGGTTGCATGATATCATCTACTCCGAGCTTCGCGTGGAGTTAGGCCGGCATGAGCTACTCGAAATCGTGTCCAGCACGAGGGCCGACATCATGAAAGTGGTGACCGAACGGGCAAACGAGAAGGCCACGGTGTATGGCATCGAGATCCAGGACGTCCGAATCAAGCGCGCCGATTTGCCTGAACAAAATGAGAAGGCGGTCTTTGCACGGATGCAGGCGGAACGGGAACGACAGGCTAAGCAATATCGCGCGGAGGGGGCGGAGGAAGCGCAAAAAATCAGATCGGAAGCTGAAAAAGACCGGGAAATTATCCTGGCCCAGGCCTATAAAGAGTCTGAGGAACTTCGAGGCGGCGGCGATGCCAAGGCATTTCGGATCTATGCTGACGCCTACCGACAGGACCTGAAGTTTTTTGAATTCACCCGCTCTATGGAGGCCTATAAGAGCGCCTTCAAAGACGGCACGACCCTGGTGATGAGCCCAGATTCTGAATTCTTTCGATACTTGAAGCAGCGCTGAGTTTCTACGACAGCCCCACTATCTTCCCGCTGGTCGGATCAAGCGTAATCCGCTCACCGATCGGCCTCTTGGGCAACCCCGGCATCAACTGAATCCCTGAACAGACCGCCGTCACAAACCCCGCACCAGCTAGAATTCGCAATTCTTTGATCGGAACTGTAAATCCAGTCGGCCTCCCCTTCACCGTGGGATCATGTGAAAGTGACAGCGGCGTTTTCGCCATGCAAACAGGTAGGTCCCCATACCCCAACGCTTCGGCCATATCGATTTGACGTTCCACCTCCGGCTCGAACGAGACCCCAGCAGCTCCATACATATACGTGGCAATAGTTTCTATCTTTTTTCTGATCGGCCATGACACATCATAAAGATGCCTGAATTGGGCAGGTCTTTCGGATGCCTTGAGGACTGCAGCCGCGAGCTGTTCGGCCCCCTTTCCACCGTCGGACCAGTGCGTAGACACCGCCGCATCGACTGCGCCCATCCTCAGTGACCGTTCTCGCACCCAGTCCAACTCATCCTGAGGATCATCCTTGAAGGCATTGACGGCGACCACGACCGGGACTCCGTGCGCCAGAACATTGGCGACATGCTGTTCCAGATTAGCGATCCCCTTCGATAAGGCCTGCTGGTTCGGTCCCGTGAGACTCGAAGGTAGCGCAACACCAGCCTTGACGACGCCGCCCCCTCCATGGAGTTTCAGCGCCCGTAAGGTCGCCACCACAACCGCCACAGCCGGAGTGAACCCCGACGCTCGGCACTTAATGTTGAAAAACTTTTCCGCTCCCAGATCGCTACCAAAACCTGCCTCAGTCACGACGAAGTCAGCGCATCGAAGTGCAATGGCATCGGAAATGACCGAGCAGTTCCCATGGGCGATGTTGCCGAACGGCCCCGTGTGTACGAATGCGGGGGTCCCTTCTAGCGTTTGAACCAGATTCGGCTTGAGGGCGTCCTTCAGGAGCACCGCCATCGACCCTACGCATCCAAGCGCCTCAGCCCTGATCGGTGTTCCTGACGTTGTGAACCCGACCACTATTCGCCCAAGCCGCTCATGGAGATCTTTGTAATCCTTCGCAAGTGCCAACACCGCCATAACCTCTGAAGCCTCGGTGATGACGAATTGGCCCCGACGTCTGCCGGTTTCTTCCCCCAATAATACGTCTCGGAGAGCACGATCATTGACGCTCAGCGTCCGAGGCCATGGAGTTCTGGTCGGATCGATCGAGAGAGGGTTTCCATGAAACAGATGATTGTCGAGGAATGCTGAAAGCAGATTGTGGCTAGCGGCCACCGCATGGGCATCTCCCGTCAGGTGAAGGTTGATATCCTCCATGGGCACAACCTGGGCATGCCCCCCACCCGTACCCCCGCCCTTCACTCCAAACACAGGACCGAGCGAGGGTTGCCTGAGAGTAAGCGCGGTCCGACGCCCAAGCCGAGTGAGCGCCATGGCAAGACCGATTGATGTTGTCGTCTTTCCCTCTCCCAAGGGGGTTGGGTTTATCGCTGTGACAAGTACATACCGTCCGCGCGGTACAATATCCAGGCGATCCAATATTTGAGGCGATATTTTGGCCTTATCCTGTCCATAGAGGGTCAGCTCTTCGGCACGGACCCCAAGCTGGGAAGCAATTTCTAGGATAGGGCGAAGGGTAACGGATTGAGCAATGTCGAGATCGGTCAAGAGGCTCTCGTCTCGTTATCTAGATTATACGGGACCGCAGTATAACATAGGTTCTAATCAAGGGGCGGGGCGGATCTGGCAGAAACCAATGGGAAGAGGCGGCTGACTGCTGAACTTTTAAGAAGCAGCGGAAACAGGTTGGACTGACTTCGATTATATCGAAACGGTCTACTATTCCAGAATGTACTTGGTTGGGTCAAGCGCTTGGCCGTTCAATTTCACCATGTAATGCAGGTGAGGACCGGTGGAAAGGCCCGAGCTCCCGACGAGCGCAATGACATCGCCACGCTCAACCCTTTGGCCTTCCTTCACCAAGGCCTTCGCCAGATGTCCGTAGAGGGTTTCAACTCCGAATCCATGATCGACGCGGACCATGTTCCCGAGCTTAGGATCGTATCCTACGGATGTAATCCGACCTTGGGCCGGAGCACGGACCGGGGTGTTTGGTGCAGCACCGATATCCAACCCATCATGCCAGGCGGGCTTCTCCGTGAAAGGAGAAATTCTCGGGCCAAACCCAGACGTGACCCACCCCTTGACTGGCCAAATCGAAGGCGTCGAGGCCCAGCGAGACGAGCGCTGCTCAGCTGCTTGTGATAACTCGTCAAGAATACGTTCCTGCATCGTGGCTTGCTTTGAAAGCCATTCCAACCCCTCTTTCACTGATGTAATTGCCAGGAGGGCATCTCGAGAAGGCTCTAGACCAACAGCAGATGAGTGTTCTTGATTACCCTCAGATGTTTGCTTAGAGATACCTGGGGAGACATTCAGTTCGGTTCTACCGGGTATCGAGCCTCCTTCTTCAGAAATCGGCACCTCTTCTCCACCCCTACCGTTTGCCATATCTCCCGTCTTGGGTACTTCTATGCCGAGCATGACTCGAAGCCTTTGATTCACCTCATTCATTGCCCCAAGGCGCTTCTTCAAGTCATCAATAGCCGTGGAGAAGGCTGCGGTCTGCTCTCGTGCGCTCATGGCTTCCGCGCGAAAAGCTGCTAACTCCCATACCTCTCCCGTTCTGATGGCATAGTGAGAAACCACGAGAAGATCGGCAAGAACGACCAACCCCGCACAGATCAACAATCGGCGGAGTAGTTTCTTCGAAAAGCTGAAGCGGATAGGCTTTGCCGTGGACCCTCTGAAAACCACAACGGTATAGGCATCACCGTCTTGAATGTTTGTCTGGCTCATAACCTTCGTCTCCCGTGCCTACTTGTATCTGGAAGGCATGTCAAAACTTACCCTGTAAACTACCGATCTAGCCCCCCATTGGTCAACCTCAAAATAGTGCCTCGACGATCTGGTTTCAACCGCATTATCTAGGAGGTTTCTCGGCGAACCCACTCTAGATATGGTGGAAACCCTTGGTAAACAGGAATCGCTATTATTTCCGGTACCTTGTACGAATGGATCTTCCGTATTGTTTCTTCAAGAGAACTGAATTTATCAGAGGTTGTCTTGATCAGTAGCAGTGATTCTTGGTCGTTCATCAACTTTCCTTCCCACCAGTACGTTGAACGCACGGTGGGAATCGTAGAAGCGCAAGCAGCCAGGCGAGACTGTACCACCTGGTCGGCAATCTTCATCGCTTCATCTTGGCTCGCCGTTGTGACCATGACAACCACTACCTGGATGGATTCAGTCCCCATAGGAAAGCCAGGATACTCAAGCGCCTCTCGACAAGCAACCTGGATCCTTTCAACGGCGCGTCCCGCTCCCCAGCTTCACATTGAGCAACATCTGTGCCTTTCCAGCAAAGATTCGCAATAGACATTACATTTATTTACAATGACTTACGACTTCACCACGACTGCCGATATGGCTCTTGGATAAGGGACTGTGTGGCAAACGTGGTAGTCAGGCATTTTTTGGGACACCGACGTTCAAAAACAGACTTTCCCCGAGTTTCCCGCAGGCTGTACGAAGGTGATCAAAAACAGACCCTATGCCTTCCCTATCTTTGCTAACCCTGAGAAGTAATGAGCGAATGTCTTCATCCCCCCTGAAGCCTGACCCCAATCGTAATATTCGTTGGGAGCATGATATCCATGCTCAGGCAGGCTTAAGCCTATGAAGAGGATTGGTACCTTCCAGGTTTTCTGCATGGTAACCACCGCACCGATTGATCCTCCTTCTCGCACAAATGCGGGATCTTTACCAAACCCTGCCTTTACAGCACGTTTCACGCAATCCACATATGATCCTTCGAAACTGCCCTTGAATGGATGGAGCATGCCCTCCTTCTCCACCTTCACATCTGGATTCACCTTCGCCACATGCTTCTTCAACAGAGCAAACACTCTTTCCGGTACCTGATCTGGAACGAGCCGCATACTGACCTTGAGCTCGGCATGACCAGGCACAACGGTCTTCACCCCCTGTCCATGGTATCCCCCACTAAGGCCATGGATTTCAAAGGTCGGAGATGCCCAAATCCGTCGCATGACATCGGCGGGATCCTGCACGCGAAGCGATCGAAATCCGTAGGCTTTCTTGAAACGTTCTACTTCAAAACCAGACTTCAGGAAATCCTTGATCTCAGTGGTCGTGGGCTTAACCACATCGTCATAGAAACCAGGAATTTTTACCCTGCCGGTCCTCGCCTCAACACAGCTATTCGCCACCTCCATCAACTCAGCCAGCGGGTTACGAGCAGCTCCTCCAGTTACACCCGAATGTGCATCGTTCTCCCCTGTGCGCAAAATCAGCCGTGCGCCGAGCAGGCCGCGCAAGCCGTATGGCACCGCAGGCCGCCCCTTGGCAATCCAGATCGTATCCGACACTACCACGGAATCCGGTCGTGGGATCGCACTGTGGTTTCTCAGCCCTGCGGCAAAGTGGGGACTTCCAATCTCTTCTTCGAGTTCCCACAAGAATCGGATGTTGATAGGCCAACCTTGCTCGATCGCATATTGAGCGCCAAACATCGCCGTGAGAGCCGGGCCCTTGTCATCGGTGGCTCCTCGCCCCCGATACATCCCGTGTTCATTTGTAAAGGCAAACGGCGCCTGCCTCCATTCCGGCTCCTGCGCCGGCTGCACGTCCAGATGATTGTAGATTGTGACGGTCGGATACTCAGGCCCTGCCATCCACCCGCCGGAAACGATGGGATACCCACCGGTTTCAACCACGTGAACCTTGGCATTCATCCCGACCAAATACTGCTTCGCAAGGTCAGCCATACGTCGCATATCGCCTGCGCGGGATGAATCCATACTGATCGACGGCACCTCCACCATCTGCCCCAAGAGATCCTCAAACTTCGACCGTGATTCCTTGACAAAGATCCTCAGTTGCCGCTCATTGACCATACGAGTGATCCTCCTTGATGAAAAGACGGGGAATTATAGCGATCATGTCTCGCAAGAGAAAGCAGCCTCGGGTTCTAAGCTCAGAATGATGATAAAATGCCTTTCACCCAGCATGACCACTTCGGCACGAATCATCGCTTCTCTCGTCATTGCGCTGCTCACACTTCTCGGAGCAGACACACCGATACCGGTATGGGCAGAGGAACCGACCAGCATCCAAGCCATACTCGAAGAACCGCGAGACTATCACCTTCGGCATGTCACCTTGCGAGGCATTGCGCGGGATGTGCACCCCCTGGAGCCCTACCCGATTGCCAATGGAGATAATTGTTATGGGGCGTACTTGTTCCGTCTTGAGGACGATGAGGCGACGATTCCAGTGGCCGTGTTAGGCATTTGTGGTAGACCAGTTGTCCGCGATCCGGACGTCGAAGATGGAGATCGAGTCGAAGTCAGCGCCACGATTCAGGCACCGAGTCATGGAGGACACTATCTCAGTTTCAAAGGATTGAAAGCGGTGACCGAACAAGAGCGTGTGGTACAGGCAGTCGCCGATCGCATTCTTCCAATCGTTGAGTAACCACCTCAGCAGCCGACCATGGTACCAATACACGTCAACTCCACCATTTCAATGAACCGACCGAAGGAGTAGTAAACGAAGTGATGGTTCAACTACTTACAATTGTGGCATCGTTCATAGTGGCGCTGTCGGCCGGCTGTGCGAGCAGCCAAGGGTTCGATCGAACGGCGATGAACGAAGCCCTGCATGTCGAGCCTACCCCAATCCCTGAGAGTCAGTCCCTCGCGAGCCAGAACGTTCACCTTCCCACACCCGTTCGGCTCGGTATCTTTTTCGTAAGTCACGATTTTCCACACAGGCAGTCCATCCGAAAGGTGGAGTGGCTGGCCAGGGATAGAGAGCAACTACTCCGCGAGCTATCTCCACTCCAAGATACGCATGTCCTCCAGGATGCATTTGTGCTGATGGATGCCACTCTGCGAGGTGAAGATATTCGCGGGATCCGTCAGGCTGGTGCTCGATATGGAGCCGATGTGGTCTTGATCGTCGACGGAGTTGCGGCCGTTGATCGATACAACAACCGCTTTGCCTGGTTGTATCCGACCTTACTCGGTGCCTATCTCGCCCCCGGCACTGAAAGCGACGCACTCGTCATGGTCACCGGAGGCTTGTGGGCTGTACGCTCCGAATGGCACGCACCGATGCAGACAGTTGAAGGAACATCGACCCTGGTCGGATCGGCGGTCTTAGTCGAAGATATCGCTGCGCTGCAAGAGGCGAAGAAACACGTCATCCGAGCACTCGGCCAACGCATCGTCGATCGGTTCCCATACTGGATACAGGAGCTCCCCCCTCCTGCCCCCCACTCACGGTGAGTCGAAGCTCACGAGCACTCCCAACAAGAGCAGATGCTGCCCCGGCGTAAGGCCTGCGACACCTGGGCGGAGATCACCATTCTTGAAAAACCCACCTTCCACCCCAGTTGAGTCATCATAACGATATTCTGCTCGCACTACCATGTTGGTCCATTTATATGGAACCGTGTACTCGACAGTAGAAGTGATCGCCTTCACAAACTGCTCCGCACCGGTCCACCGACCGTTCCGATCCCAGTAGAACTCGGGCCGTAACGCCACAGCCCACGGGCCAGTGATATGCCATCTCACGACCATATTGCCACCCATGACAAAGGTGCGTGGACTGCCAGGCTGGCCGGCAATGCTCTCGGTTCCGATATCGAAGGACGCTGCGATCAGCACCTCATCTCCTTTCCATTCCAATATATGATTTCCATACAGACGCCAGAACTCCAAGGAGGTCTGTGTCTGGTCTGGTCCTCCGTAGAAGGTTTGAGTGAGGGTGAGCCGTGGCGTGGCCTTCCAGATCCATCTTCCCCCATAGCTGGGGAGATCGTTCGGGTGCGCCAGATGATAGTAACTATTCACCACAAAGGCGGAGACGGTGAGATCCTCGCTCACGGGATACTGCGCATGCACCCCGAACATCATGTAGGGCGTATTGTCCGCAATCCATGATCGCGTATAGTTGACGTTGTCTTTGGCATAGAGCGATTCATACCCCATCAGGCTGTTGAACAAACCCGCAGTGATCGTCAGCCCGTTGCCGACTGGGGCTAGGTACGACATGTTTGCGCGATGAATGTGTCGGAGCACATCTGAACCATCGACCCGCCTTTCCCCAACCAAGAATGCGAACTCTTCCGAATCCCGCCCGCCTTGGAAGCCAAGTTCCATACCCCAGCGTGAAGATTCTTTGGCATCCTTGCGCACATAGGCCAGCCCCATGTTCGGAGAGAGATGATTGTGATGCGAAGCTGTGGCACGATTGCGCCAGAGTTGGTTATCGGGAAAGTTAAAATTACCGATATACCCAACATCCACGTAAGCCCCATAGTGCCAGTCGGTTGCGACAGAGCCACTCGGGCTGGCGGAATCGGGCATAGGTGGAGCTTTCTCCTCCAATCGCTGACCTAGACCTTGAGCGTTGCATACAGAGACTGTCGCGACTAGCCCCCATGAGATCAATGTCCAACCAACACCATTGCGCCAACTGCGCCCATGATTCCTGGTCATCATATTGATCGTTGACGGATGCGCAATGCCCGCTCGCATCAATGCAGTTTCCCCACTGCTGAGAGCCAACTCACACTGACAAACTATACTTCGTCAGATATCAAAACGGGATAAAAACCAATGCCATGACAGTGAGTGCGACATAAAGACAGGAGTAGATTATTCTGTCCGAAGTCGATAGCCAACTCCCAGTTCTGTCACAAGATAGCGGGGATGAGCGGGGTTTTTCTCCAGTTTGTTCCGCAACTGTCGCATGTAGACTCGTAGATAATGTCCTTCGTCTACATGAAGCGGCCCCCAGACCTCTTTTAGCAGCTGACGGTGAGTCAGCACTTTGCCGGCATACCGGATCAACGTTGTGAGGAGTTTATACTCGATCGGTGTAAGATGAATTTCCTTCCCTGAGACAAACACCTGCCGCCGTCCGAGATCCACCTTCAGATCGCCAAGATCACCCAGCGTAAACACCGAATCGCCGCCATCAGCAGGTCGGGACGTATGACGAAGCGCCGCTCGCATCCGTGCAAGGAGTTCGTTGACCCCGAACGGTTTTGTCACATAATCGTCGGCACCGAGGTCGAGTGCCGCTACTTTGACCTGTTCCTGGTCTCGAGCCGACAGCACGATGATGGGGGTGGTGGTCCATTCCCGCACCTGCCGAATGACCTCGCTCCCCTCTAGATCCGGCAAACCGAGATCCAGCAGAATAAGGTCAGGATTTCTTGCTTGAGCTTCGGCAAGGCCATCCCGCCCCGTCGTCGCCTCGTACAATCGAAAGCCATGGACAGGTAGTGTCGTCCGCAGGAAGCGGCGAATCTCCGGTTCATCTTCAATGAGGAGTATCGTGGCTTCCTGTGACATATGGCAATACGGTCTTGATCACTGCTCTTCGATGGAAAAGGATTGGCCGTGTTGAGTCTCCGCCTCCAGAGACGGCTGCTGATCCGGCAACGGAATCGAGAAGCGAAAGAGGGCGCCCCCACCGGAGCGATTCTCAGCCCAAATACGGCCGCCATGCGCTTCCACGATACCGCGACAAATCGTCAACCCGAGCCCAACCCCTCCCTCTCGCGCAAGACTACCGCGATAGAATTTATCAAAGATACGGGACTCATCCCCAACTGGAATACCCGGTCCTCTATCTGCGACCTCCACGATCACGTCGCGATCGCTCGCTGATGCGGACAGATCAATCGGGCCTCCCGAAGGCGCATACTTCACGGCATTCTCCACCAGGTTGATGACCACTTGTTCCAGCAGCACTCCATCGACTAACACCAGCGGCAGATCGGCTGGAAACGCCGTGTTGACGGTATGCTCGCGCAACCGTCCCTCCAGTCTGGCCAAGGCTGCACCGACAACCTCATCTAGAGAATGCCACTCTTTACTGAGCTGTATGGCTCCCGCTTCAAGACGCATCATATCGAGAAGGTTCTTCAGTAAACGATCAAGACGATCAGCCTCTCGATAAATGGACCGAGAGAGCTCGCGCCGAGCGGCGGGGTCGAGTACCCTCTGCTCTTCCGCCAAACTACTGGCAGCGCCGGTGATGGTAGCCAGCGGGGTCCTCAGGTCGTGAGACACCGAGCTGAGAATAGCATTCCGCATGCGCTCCGTTTCGGCGCGCACGTGGGCGTGCTGCGCCTCCTCCGACAGGCGCGTCCGCTCAATCGCCAGCGCCACCTGATTCACCAGAGATTCGAGCAAGTGCAGTTGCTCGGGGTCCAGCAAGAGTCCCGGGTCCTTCGGCCGGACTGCGACTACCCCGATCGCGCCGGATGATCCGACCAAGGGCAAGTACAGAGCGCTGGCCCCCGGCAGCGTATCCGTCCCAAGTCCGGCTCGCTCACTGTGATCGAATGCCCATTGAGCCACACCCGCTTCCTTTGGGTCCAACTCAAAAAACAGGAGTTCCCCGCGTTGCAGTTGCACCCGCTTGTCCACATCCGCCAGGAAGATGGCAACTTGAGCATCAAACACCTCACGGAGATGCTTGGCCGCAAGTTGCGCCAGCAGGCCGGTTCCACGATGCATGGCGAGGTCGCGGCTCATGGCATAGAGCACTCCCGTGCGTCTTTCTCGGTAACGGGCCAGCTCGGCTTGCTGGTGTAGACGCACGGCCAGATTGCCGATGACCAAGGCAACCACGAGCATGACGCCGAAGGTCAATAGGTATTGAATATCGGAGACGGCAAAGGAGAGGTAGGGCGGCACGAAGAAGAAATCGAAAGCCGCCACGCTCACAATCGAAGCCATCGCCGACGGCCCACGCCCAAAACGAATCGCAATGACAATCACGGCAATGAGATACATCATGATCAAATTCGCCGCCGCGAAATAGGGGAACATCAGCCAAGCGACTGCCGTCGCTGTCAACACTCCTGCCAAGGCGTAGGCATATCCTGAGGCATCGTTGGTACTTCGGAGAGTGCGACGTATCAGCGGCTGCCCTTCGCCTGCCTCTCCCGTGATGACATAGATATCCATCTCTCCGCTTTGATGGACGAGGTCCGAGACAACCGACCCAAACACCCATTCCTTCCACCGAGACCTGACTGGTTTCCCGACAATAATTTTTGTGGCATTGCGGCTGCGTGCATAGCTCAAAATCTCTTGGGCGACGTTCTCGCCGGTGAGCGTGACGGTTTCGGCCCCTAACTGTTCTGCCAGTCTCAGTGTTTGTACCAGGCGATCTCGTTCGGTTTGCGGCAAGCCAAGATGCCGTGGAAGCTGCACATAGACCGCGATCCACTTGGCATGGAGATCCGCCGCCATCTGGCGGGCAGCCCTGATCAAGCGTGAGCCACGAGGTTTCATATTCACGCAGACCATGATAGTTTCCGCCGCCGGCCAGGTTCGGACCACTGCGTGGTCGCGCCGGTAGACCTCCATCTGCTGATCGACCCGCTCGGCCGTGCGGCGCAACGCGAGTTCTCGAAGCGCGATGAGATTGCCTTTGGCAAAGAAATTTTGAATCGCATGTTGGATCTGTTCCGGGACATAGACCTTCCCGTCTTTGAGCCGCTGAAGAAGATCGTCAGGCGGGAGGTCGATAAGTTCGACGTCATCTGCCCGTTCGAGCACGGAATCCGGGACGGTCTCACGCACCCGCACGCCGGTAATCTGCGTGACCACATCATTCAAACTTTCCAAGTGCTGCACATTCACGGTGGTATAGACCGTAATACCGGCCTTGAGTAATTCCTGAACATCCTGCCACCGCTTGGCATGACGCTGACCCGGGGCGTTGGTGTGTGCCAATTCGTCGATGAGGATGATAGTGGGGTGTCGCGCGAGGGCCGCGTCGAGATCGAATTCTTGCAGCATTGCACCACGGTAGCCGACAACGCAGCGCGGGAGGACCTCAAGTCCGTCCACCAACGCCTCGGTTTCAGCTCGGCCATGAGTCTCAACGACGCCGATAGCGACATCGACACCGTCACGCAGCTGCTCATGTGCCGCTTCGAGCATGGCGTACGTCTTCCCAACGCCGGGATTGGCGCCGAAGAAGATCTTGAGTTTGCCTTCGGCTTTGCGAGTTTCCTCCGCCTGCACACGTTTCAGCAGCGCATCCGGATCTGGTCGTGATTGGCTCATGCAAGCAGTTTCCCGCGTTAGGTTGCGCGCAAAATTGAAGACAACTTCGTGAACGGCGCTTGAATTCTAGGATAGGCCCGGAAGAGCGTCAACGGCACGATCGACCGTACAAGGGCTACGGGTGGTTTAGCGAATGCTTCCACTGATGACCACCCGACATAGAGGCTCTGAAACTAATGCCTCTCGTCCAGAGCGAGATTCAGCAAAAGAACATTGACTCGTGGTTCTCCAAGAACACCGAGCTGGCGACCCTCTGTGTGTTGCACCACGAGGTCTCGCACCACGGCTGCATCGAGCCCTCGAGCACGCGCTACTCTTCTGATTTGGTACTGAGCAGCCGCCGGGCTGATGTGAGGATCCAGCCCGCTGCCTGATGAAGTCACGAGGTCAATAGGGACAAGCGCATCGTTACCCGGATCAGCGGCCCGCAATGCGACCACTCTCGCTTTAACCCCATCGATCAACACCTGGTTGGTCGGTCCGAGGTTTGATCCCCCGGATGCAGCGGCGTTGTAGGGAAACGGCGCGGTCGCCGAGGGCCGACTCCAGAAATACTCCGGTTTGTCAAAATACTGTCCGATCAACGTGGACCCAACCACTTTGCCTTCGCGCACGATCAAGCTGCCGTTCGCCTGGTCTGGGAAAAGCACGCGGGCCAGCCCTGTGACCGCCAGCGGATAGACTAGGCCAGTCAAGACAGTCATAAGTAAGAGCATGGTCAGAGCAGGTCTTAGGTGGTCCTTCATGTCTCTCCTCGCGTCCTAATCGTTATCTCAGTCAAACAAGATGCAAAGAGACGCCTTCCTCGCCCGCTATCATTACCACCGCCCACACTTGGGATTGTCACCGATGCGACCACCACTTCAGACACCCACGACACAGGAGGAAGGACTGTCGGATATTTACGGAGAATAATGCGGGCAGTTGACATTTCATTGCCGGTAGCCGAAACAGTGATACTGACAGAAGACACGCTCACCGTAGAGCTGAGCGATGGGCGGAGCTTGTCCGTGCCACTTGCTTGGTTTCCCCGCCTGGTTCATGCCTCAACCGTAGAACGCAAAAACTGGCGATTGATCGGCAGAGGGCACGGGATTCACTGGGACAAGCTCGACGAGGACATCAGTATCGAAGGCCTTCTTGCAGGCAGACCGTCCGGTGAAAGCCAAGCGTCGTTTAAGAAGTGGCTCTTAGCTCGCGGGTCCAGTAGGACACGAAGCTCTGTTCGACGTACGAGGAATCGTCGTCATTAGCGATGCATCAAGCCTTCCCTTGCCAGCTGGATTCGTTCATCTTGCAGGCAACTGTACAGTTCTTTTGAACCGGTAGAACATCCTTGTATGGTCTTGCAAGCCAATACTCCTGTCGCCGCGACCGGCAACAGATTGCCGACAGCACGATTGAGATCACCATCTGGATCATCACAACTCTCTCGTCACCATTTCAAAGCCACATCCCGCTCGAACTTCCGTTAGAAAACCAGCCTGTCCCTATTTTCCTCTCCTTGTAGTAGTGCATGACCATCGTTATTGCGGTCTTGTTTCCTGTCAGTTCGTCAACCGAGAGGCCAGCGAGTTCGTCGGTAGATAGACCCAGAATCTGGCGATCCCGTGCACTGCCCTGTTGCCGCGATTCCGGGTGTGGTGGCAGTGTGGGGTCTGTAGTCATGTTCTCCCTCGGGCTATGGCTGACGCAGCAGTGTATTCATGCCGCCTAACGTTCGCGGCTCACTTGCGGCGGCCGTAAGCGAGCGCGTCAAGTTGTCCGGATCCTACCGCGGCCGCCGTCAAGTGCAGCCGCTTGTTAGACCGCCGACGTCTCGCCACCAGACTGAATGCGGACGAAGTTTACAATGGCGTTGTCGACGGCCTTTGGTGGCGTGACTTGATTCGCGCGCTGCTCCTGCTGAAAGAGCGCGGGGTCGATCCGGTCAGCAAGACCCTTCACTTGAAGACATATCGACTGAAACAAGTCGAACTGGGCGTCGAGGCCAGCAGGCAACATGATTGTCCGGTACTTGCCCTTGGCGTTGCGCCACTCCTTGAGAGACTGCGTAAAGAACCGGACGGTGTACTGGCGATCAATAGGCGGAATCAGCTGCGGCAGCAAGTGGTACAGCGCCTTCGAGTTCACGACGATGGTCGCCTCCGACTTCGACAGGTGGAGCTTCCGATAGCAGGCCGACAGCGCCCGCACTGCATTTGAATATTCCTCCCCGCTGAGGCCGAGGATGGTGACGCCCTTGAGCGTCATCAAATCCGCCCTGCAGTCTCTGAGTGACTCGCGGAATACGTCCCAGTCCGTCAACTTCGTCTTGGTTGTTGTCGCGTCACCCATCCGGTGCATTCCCCACGCTGTGAGCGTTGCGTACAGCATTTCGAGATGGCGATCGGAAAGAAAGGCCTCTTCGCCGGCACGGATGCACTCCCTGTGGAAATACACACAGGGGCCACCGAACGCCCGGAACTGCTCGTAGGCGTCGCGGAAGTAACGGTGCTGTTCGGAAAGAAAGGCAGCCGTGTTCATTTGTTGGCTCGGTGCGTCACTCGGCGGTCTAACATTGATTATACAGTCTGTATAATCCACCCGACACAGACAGCGTCTTTCCGTATAAGCGGTTTCCACTTTCCCCGGAACCTGAACGAATCGTACAAATCGTATAGTAGGCGTTGTGAGAGGGCACGAGCAAGGTTCCTCCTGAAGAAGAGATGATCAGAAAGTGACGGGAAGTCCGTCCGTGTAGGGTAAAGGAGAACTTCAGTTGAAGGATGTGGTCGTTGCTAAGGGGTCGCGTGGGAAGCTGAAGCAGCTTCTCTGTGCCATACACGAAACACGATCCGATCCCCAAGCGTGCTTCTTACGCCTGGAAATTCACGACCCGGTTGTCTGGAACTCGACCTTATGTGCTTCAGTGACCCGTTTCGAGGCATCAAGAATTTCCAGCGACACTAGGTTGCCTGCGGCATCATAGTCCAGAACAACCCCAGGTTTATCCTCGTCACTTTCGACGATTGGCGTGTTGTCTTTGAGAATCACGCTGAGCGTGTCCGTCGTTTCATCATATGATACTTTCATCTGTCGTCCCTCCAGTACTTCGCGATCTTGCTTGTCTGATAAGCCGTCACTACTTCTGCCGGCGTACGATCGACATCCACGAAGACCCGAACGAGGACTGTCTTTCCAGGATGTGCGGAGACGACCTTTGATTGAAGCACAAACCTCCCCGGACGAACCTCAAATCGCTGTTCCGGTGCTGAAAGTATGGCATGGATGGTAGCCTCACTCAAGCTGCGCCTGGATAGTTCCCACTGGGCATGAGGCGTCAGGATATAGTCCGTGATGGGCGTAGGTTCCATGAGCGTGCTTCAGGTTGCGGGAGCAGGATACACTGAGTTAGAGCAATTGGGAAGATTTGGAGGAGGGAGTCAGCGGGTGATGTTGGATCGTGAATGACGCATGGCCGGGAGAACCGGTTTGATCTGGTGAACAAATAGGAATGGGCTACTATTCACTTGCGTTCTTATCTGCCCGCCCCATACACACTGCCTCCTATGCCACGGATTCCACGTAGGCACATCGGTCGTACGCAGTACTCTACTTTAGGATCAGGCACGAATTCGGACAAGGAAATCAGAAGAATAGTGCGAGTGTGAATGACAAGGCGCGGTGCCTGTTAGTGAAAGGAGAAAGGAACCGGCGCAAAGGTGACGACAAACACAACAAAGGCAATCCAGCCCACAATGGTCCGATTACGACCCAACGGAACGTGAGGATCGATGACAGGGGGATGGCCGAGCCCCCAGAGCCCTGCCATGAACGCCCAGAGAAACCAGCCAGGCCAACCGATAAATCCCAACACCAATAAGATAGGGAGAAAGACCATCGCCATCGTCCGTTGCCTTCTTCCCCAGAGGGCATAAGCCACATGCCCGCCATCGAGCTGGCCGATCGGAAGGAGATTCAACGACGTCACGAAGAGACCAAACCAGGCGGCGAAGCCGATGGGATGCAACACCACGTCTGCCTCCGGCGGGAGCGGCCCGATGATCACCCAGGCCATGAACTGTAGCAGCAACGGCTCGCCGAGTTGCAATCCAAACGTGCCGGTTCGATCCACGACTGTGGACAGATTCAGTCCCACGATCAATGCCACGACGGCAACCACGAAGCCCGCCAAGGGACCGGCGACGCCGATGTCGAACAGTGCACGACGGCTCAGAATTGGACCGCGCATGCGGATGATGGCACCGAATGTCCCAATGAAATGCGGCGGTCCAGGAATGAACAGCGGCAAGGAGGCGGGAACTCGGTGGATCTTGGATAACAGATAATGACCCAACTCGTGCGTGGTGAGAATAAACAGCAGTGCACCGGCAAAGGGGATTCCACGCCAGAGCGTCTCCGGAGAGCTCAAGAGAAAATTGAGAGGCCCGCGTACCGGGCCGTGGTAGGCTTGGTACGCTCCAGCCCACAACGTCGTAAAGACCGTCAGGAGAAAGAGAACGATCGGTAATGCCCACTTGGAAAAAAACGACGGCTCTCCCTCATCATCGGTCTCCGTCGCATCAATGATTTCTGGAGCCGACTCTTCCCTGGCATCAAGAACAGGCGTGTTCTCAAGATCTCGATGTTCATGCCGTCCCGATCCATCCATGTCATCCCTACTCTACTGAATCGTCGTAAACGGATTATGATCGAGTTCTTCCTCAACGGTTGTGGCAGGTCCATGGCCTGGCAGGAGGCGATAGTCAGGAGAGAGCGTCAGCAGACGGTTGCGAACCGAATCGATATGAGCCGCATACAGCTCCTTGGGATTGGACCGACCGATCGATCCGGCAAAGAGGGTATCCCCGACGAAACAGACTGGAAGTTGTGCGTCATCCAGCCGATAACAGATGCCGCCAGGTGTATGGCCAGGTGTCGTCACACAATACACCGTGCGGCGTCCGACGTTGATCGACAATCCATCTGCCGGCACCACCAGAAGCTCCGTCCGTGGCCGCCAGCTCAACAGGCCCACATCCTCCGGCCCAAGATAGACCGGGACTTCATGACGGCTGAGAATCTGCTCGATTCCATCCGCATGGTCTGCATGGCCATGCGTCAGACAAATACCCACCAGGCGCAAGCTGCGTCGTCGAAGCACATCAAGCATCGCATGGGCGTTATAGGCCGTATCCACCAACAACGCTTCACCTTCATCATGCACGATATACCCTTGCACGCCATACCCACTGATGGAGCCCTGCACCATCTCTACCCAGGGCGGTGTCCGTTGCGCCACCGGCTCCCACTTATCAATGGCAATTTGCTCCAGCGGCTCAGCCCGCAAGCCCAACGCCTTGGCCAGTGCGCGCACCTCCGCATGGTCTCGCGGCTGATCGCCACGTTCCAGCGCCGTAATATCCCCGCCGGGCAGCCCCGTCATTCGGGCCACGTCGCCGACCGACAACCCTTGTCCGGTCCGCGCTTTCTTGAGGATGTCGCAAAAGTCGTCTTCAAGGGGCATACGCGAGCCTTATCCGATCAGCGGCCAAAATTAGGTTTGCCGAAACTACCAAACCCTTCATTCAGTAATTCCCCCTGTCGACAAATCCGATAAAGAGTACCATGACTCTATCACTTCAGTGAAACACCCACCGCCCCGGTGCTCATACGCTTCACAGTACCGCGCCATGAGGCTGACGATCAAGGTTATGAAAACGATATGATAGGGCTTTCTCACAACCTCGCATTGACACCCTACACTGTTATGGTATCTACTGCCATATGCCGAAGGCGAAGCTGGTCCTTCACACAAGATATGTGGACGAACAGGGAGGGCTGGTGGAAATGAAAGCCTATGACGTTCCGAGGAACCTGACAACTCCTCACGGATTCAAATATTCCCTGGTTTACATACGCAACGGAGAGCGACTGGTCGGATATGACAATCACGAACACAAGGGTGATCATCGGCACTCTCGCGCCGCCACATCACCGTATACCTTCACGACTATCGGACGGTTAATTGAGGACTTTCGCCGGGATGTCGAAGCTATAAGAAAGGAGTTAGAACGATGAAAGTCAAACGTCTCAAAGTGGGTGTGCGCTCATTAGAGGAAGGCCTGCAAGAGTTCGGTGCCACGCTGAAGGCGGTCCAGTCCGGCAAGACCATTCCCAAACGAACGGGGGTCTATTTCATCAGCGTAGAAGCGATGCGCCAAGTGTTGACGCCGTCGCGCTTGACCCTTTTACATTGCATCCGCACTCGTCGGCCTCGCTCTATTGCCGCGCTGGCCAAGCTGATCCGCAGGGATTTTAAGAACGTGCATGCCGATCTGAAACTCTTGGCCGACCTCGGCCTGGTGCAACTAGAACCGGGCGCGCATCTGAGGGACTCTGTCACCCCAACCGTTCCCTACGAACGAATTCAGTTCGAGATCGCGGTGTGAAAGAGAAGAGAGTTCGTACATACATTCATTTCCAAGAACCACCAGCTTCTTGAAGTAGCGACCAGAAAGCATCAGCATCGTAAAACGACTTATGGTGCCCCAGTGTGGATTTCTTGATCTTTAGATTTTCTCCCGTGGCATCAGAAGACCAGGAGGGCACGGAATTTCGCACATCTTCTGGTGTGTAGAAATATCCAGATTCATGATGATTATCCAGGAGAATCAGCACCCACTTGTCTCCGTAAGTATGTTTCAACTTTTCAAAAATGGGCTTTCTTGCTCCCCACCACTCAACAGAACTTTCAGGAGCATATAGACCAAAGTCACCTTCGCCAATACCCAGTTTCCTGAGCAAGGGTGCCGACTCACGCTCAGTTGTTCGCCGATGCATATGAAGAACTTTGGTCGACCTATCACGATCAACATCGAAACGCTTCTCGATCATTTCGACGAACCTGCCGAATACTGTTTCAGGGTCTATGGCCATACCATCACCCTTCAGGACTGAGCGCGATTTCTTTCACGTCTCCAAATGTCGAAAGGGCCTTCGGCAACGCCTCGCCTGATCCGACCGCCACGATCTTCAATCGATCCGGGCGCAAATGTTTCTTGGCCGCCGCTAAGACATCCGCTTTCGTCAGCTGCACGACCTTGCTGCGCAGTTGTTGCAGAAAATTCTTCGGCAATCCATCGTACTCTAACTCAACCAACCGGCTGACGATCGCCGACGGACTGGAAAATGAAAACACGAACGAATTCACGTACGCTTCCTTCGCCTCCGCCAGCTCGGCATCGGTCACCGGCTCGGCGCGGATGCGTTCGATATTCGCCACGAACCGCTCAATCACTTCCTGTGTGGAGGTCAACTTGGTTTCCGCCCGCATCAGCCAGACACCTTGGTCATGCATCCCCGTATTGAGACGGCTACCGACGGAATAGGCCAACCCCCGTTTCGTTCGCACATCGTTGAAGAGGCGGCTACGAAACGAACTCCCGCCCAAAATATCGTTCGCGATGGCCAACGCCACGTAATCAGGATCATTCTCCTTGATCGAAAGATGTCCCACCCGGAGATGGGTCTGCGAGGTCTCTTTCCCGACGAACCGGACAACCGGCCTGGACAGTTCCGCCTCCGAAACATCGACGATCCTCAACTCCGGCACCGTTCCCTGTTTCCAATTTCCGAATACTGTGCGGAGAGAGGCCACCATCTCATCTCTCTTAAAATCACCGGTCACACCGAGGATCATCCCGTTCGGGTGAATTGTGTTGTGATGGAAGGTGACGAGATCGTCCCTCGTAATGCGTGTGATCGAATCCAGCGAGCTCTCTCGGGCACTCGGATGAGCAGCCCCATAGAGCATCTTGGCAAATTCACGGCCGACGATGGACCCGGGATTATCCTGACGGCGGCGGATCCCCTCGATCGCCTGCAGCTTGACTAATTCGACACGGGCGGGATCGAACGCCGGGGTCCGAATGAGCCCGGCGAAGATCTCCAACCCCCGATTCACATCTTTGCTCAGGACATCGAGAGACGCCGACCCTGATTGCCGCCCGATCCCGATACTCACATCAGCCGCAAATTGCTCCAGTTCGGCATCAACCTGCTCAGCGGAAAGACCACCACCGCCACCGGTCCGCATCACCGCCCCGGTCATGCCAGCGAGCCCGATCTTATCGGTTGGATCAAGCCAACTCCCTGTTCGCATCGTCGCCGTGATCGACACCAATGGCAATTCATGGTCTTCCAGCAAATAGAGGACCATGCCGTTGTCCAGCACGACCCGTTCGGGTTCCGGTGGTGAAAATTCCACAGGCTTAAACACCATGGTTCTTGGATCACCGAGTGAGAGTTCCCCCGCACACACCGTGGTGACTGACGCCAGCAGCATGGCTACGCCAACCAAGCCGGCGATTCCACCTCCCCTCACCCCTACTCCCTTATCCCTCATCGTCCTCATGGTCTCACCTCACCGGCTGGTACTCCAGCAACGGCCTTCTCAGTCAGTTTCTTCACTAAGACCGCCACGGTACGGTTTGATTTTGTAAAGTACTGCGTCGCCACTCGCTGCACATCAGCCGCCGTGACCTTGGCAACCTTGTCACGTGATGTCACGATGTAGCGCCAACCGCCTGCCACCGCCTGATATAAGGATAGTTGAGCAGCCAGACCACTATTCGATCGCAGGCCTCGGACAAGATCGGCATCCAGATTATTGAGCACCTTTTCCAATTCCTGAGGGGAAACCGGCTCTCGCTTCAGCCGTTCCAACTCCTCGTAGATCGCGGTTTCGACTTCCGCTGTCGTATGAGGGGCTAAGGGTGTCGCTGTGACGACGAAGAGATTCGGCGCCCGCACCCCCGGATGACTGGCATCCGAGCCGACTGAGACGGCCAGCCGCTTCTCCCGTACCAGCTTGTGATGCAAGCGAGACGTCAGTCCATCGCTCAGTACCGCGTCGATCACGTCAAACACATCGTCATCTGAATTCCCCAAGGTTGGCTTGTGGTACCCAATCACGATAGCCGGCTCGGCATCAAACTCCACGTCAACTCGCCGCTCGCCTCGCTGCTCCGGTTCGATCGTCACCAACGGCGGCGTCGGCGGTGCGGCAGGAATTTTCCCGAACGTCTGCTCGATCAACGCGATGGTTTCTTGCGGATTGATATCACCGACCAACGCAATCGTGGCACGATTGGGACCATAGTGTGTCTTGAAGAAGGCTTCCGTAGCGGCGGGTGTCAACGACAGGATATCCGATCCCCATCCGATGGTGGGAACCCCATAGCCATGAGCGCGAAACGCGGCCGACGTGAAGGTCTCAAACAACAGACCGTTCGGACTGTCTTCGTTCCGCAGACGCCGTTCTTCCATCACGACACCGCGTTCCTTATAGAACTCGCGCAACACAGGGTTGGCCATTCGGTCTGATTCAATCGCCGCCCATAAGGGCAACCGATTGGACGGCAGACTAATCATATACCGCGTCACATCCTTGCCCGTCGATGCATTCAGTCCGACACCGCCATGCCGCTGATACAACAACGCCATTTCATTCCCGACCACGTAGCGCGAGGCCTGCGTCTGTAGCTCAACGAGGCGATTCTGGAGCGATGCAATCGCGGCACGCTCTTCAGCCGTTGCACCACTCCCTTTAGTGGCCAGATCACGCTGACGTTGGTCGAGCTCGGTCCCGACGAGCGCGAGTTGGTTCAAAATCGGTTGTTCGTTCTCATAGCTTGTCGTGCCGACGACACGCGTGCCTTTAAAGGCCATATGCTCATAGAGATGCGCGAGTCCGGTTTGGCCGACCTGCTCATCGATCCCACCCACTGCGAAGGTGATGTTGATGGAGACGACAGGCGTCTGATGTCGTTCGACCATGAGCACGGTCAGCCCATTTGCCAGCCGATGCTCGATCACCCGTTCGGCGAGACTCGGCATCGCTGCCGACAGCGCATTGACGTTGAAGACGAGACTGAGGGCCATGACAAGAGAACAGATCGTGAAGCGTGAAGCGTGAAGCTTCGTTCGTGGCTCACCCGCAAGTTTCAAGTTCCATGTTTCTCGTTTCATGTTTGAGGTTCCTCTAGTAACTTGAAACCTGAAACTTGCAACATGAAACTCTTGAGCGGGATACGCTTCACGAGAGACGAACCACGGTTGAGTGGTCATATAAAAATCTCCATGAGTTGTTCTGGCTTTTCGATGAACCAATCGGGCTGACACGCTGCCATCTTCTCTCGATTCCCCATGCCATACCCAACGGCACACACACGAATACCGGCGTTATGTCCTCCGTTGATATCATTCGTGCTGTCCCCGACAAGGATCGTCCGCTCTTTCGGCGCGCCTACTTTTTCCATGATGTGCAATAACATCCCTGGTTCCGGTTTGAGCCCAAACCCGTTGTCCCCACCGACCATGTACAGGAAATGCTGCGGACCCAACCCATTCAGAATCACACGGGTGTATTCGATCGACTTGTTGGTCGCAATCACTTTGTCTTTGTGGGAAAAATGTTGCAGCATCGGCTCAATACCTGAGTAGAAGCGTGTCCGGTCCAGACAATGTTCGAGATAATGGCCTCGAAAGACTTTGAGCGCTTCTTCGAATCTGGTCTGATTGCCCTCCCCGACTGCCAGACGCAGCAACCGTTTGACGCCATCGCCGACAAAACCGAAAATTTCCTCAATGGGGCGTTCGGGTAATCCCAGCTCAGCAAGGGTCAAGTTAACGGATTGCGCAATATCCCACTTCGACTCGATCAGTGTACCGTCCAAATCGAAAATCATCAAATCCACAGGGGTCTTAGCCATTACTTCGCCTTTCGCAATGAGTCAATGAGGGCAGCGAGCACGATCCGCTGTGTTGTATCCTGTTCATGGGCCTCCGCCTCTCGCGCGAAATTCATCATCCGTTTTAGTCCGACGTGAGGAGGGATGACCGGCGCAATGATGCGCCAGTAATTCCCCACCACCTTCACGTGAAAACGAACCTCTTCCGTCGTGTCCTCAGGAACGAAGGTGGCGGTTTCTAGGTAGACCGCCCCGCGCACATGAAAGGTGACCGGAATGATCACTTCCAGATTGTTGAGAATCTCCCATTTTCGATAGTCCTCCGGGACGATTGTGTCCTGGATGATGACGACACGGCCCCATGCCGGCTCTTCTTTCCAATCGATATAGGGGATCACGGTGTCGAAGGACGGCGCGTCTAAACGAGCCCCCTTCTGGTCCAAGAGCACATACCGCTTCACGACTTCCACCGGAGACCGCCGCATCGAACCGCTCGGGCTCAGTTGTGCGTTCGAAGGGACGGCCAGAGCGAGGATGGCCAGAGCAACCAGGGAGTGGATGAGGCGCTTGGGTAAAGAATACACGCGTCTAACCGGATGGATCTCACACACAGCGGACAGGTTTCACACGATGCCCCAAGAACATATATCACATCCCTCTTTCTTGAGAGGTTCACTTCCGCCGCCTCATTCTAGCAAACGGGACGAGAGACATCCAGGTAACGAGATGATGGTGCCTGCCTTGTTTGACCTTCTTGAAAAGAGAATGCTACGGTCGAGCTTCCGTTCAACATCTTGCCAAGGAAGAAGCGCCTGTGTTCACCCCTCGATGGAGACAAGTGCGGCTCATCGGTCTTCTTCTCAGCCTGCTGTGCACGATCAATCTGGTGTCCTCGGTCTCAATCGCCGCTGCCGACCTCAACGACGAACTTCTGAATACGAATCCCATCCTCAGCGCGCCGAGTCACATCGAGCACCCGTCCTCGCTCACCCCACCGCCCCAGAAGGTCTATGACCTGCTCACACAGCTCAAGAAGCGAGACGGGATGCCGCTGCCAGGCTACGTCGGAGGGCGTGACTTCCAAAATCGAGAACGACGTCTTCCACGAGGCTCCTATCGGGAGTATGATGTGAATCCCAAGAGACGAGGCCGCGGTCGCGATGCCGAACGCATCGTCATCGAACGGCGAACCGGGAAAGCCTATTACACCGGAGATCACTACCGAACCTTTGTTCCTCTGAACTGACGAACGTCCAAACCGACAGAGAGATCTATGGCGGGAACCTCTACCTTACACACTCATCTTTGCAATGCCACACCTCCCTGGTCGGCGCTTCTCGTCGTCCCTCGAGGAACCTCAGCCTCGGCCCTGGTGAAAACACCGCCAGGCTTTGCCGTGCGTACCATCCAGGGAAAGAAATGCCGAACTCCATCGACTCTCTTCGGTGAGTTTGCACGAGCACTGGATTTCCCGGATTATTTCGGACACAACTGGGACGCATTGGAGGAGTGTCTGGCCGATTTCGACTGGCTTCCCGCTAAAGGGTACATCTTGCTCATTCACGATGCCGACGCTGTGCTTCCCGAGGATGAAGAAGAGTACGAAACGGTACTGGAAATCCTCAGCGACGCTGGCGAAGCCTGGAGCAAGGGACAAACGGCTGAAGGTCGGCGCGCCCCATTCCATGTGTGTTTGGCGGTGACGGAACAGAACAAATCGAAACGGACACACTGGCACTTGAAAGAGTTCTCCCCTACCGAGTCAACAACACCCAAGACGAAACCCAACCTCAAACGTGCGCCGAAGCGGTCTAAAAAGTAACACGTTCGACGACGAGCTGGGGTAGACCACACCGGCGAGAAGAAACTACCCGCGAGTCTTTTGAGCCAAGCCCCTTAACCCAACACATAACCGCACAACCGATCGCACCGCCCGGCGAATATGGGAAGGATGCTCCTTCGGCATGTCGATGGATGCGCCAGGGAGACCTGTGCTCCGTTGACAAGCGGTCCATCGAGCTCGCACCACCTGCAGATGCTCCAGGCAGATACTATGCGTCTCTCGACGGTCTCCAAGGGGAGCCTTTTCTCCGACGAATCCTGCCAGACCTTCCCTGCGGCACCATGAGCAGATGACTTGCATATTCGTCTCGCTTTTCTGACTAACCAAATATTCCAGCAAGAATCGCGCCGTCACGCCAAAACAGAAACCAGGACGAAAACAAGCGAGAACCTGAACTTCCATTCAATTCTCAGAGTCTGTTGCTGTATCTGTATCGATAGATACAGTATCGCTTCCGACATTTTTTGACCGCGCACAGCGCTCCTCCGAACAGGTCGCACAATGATGGGTTTCTTGACCGGCTCTCACCCTGCATGATAGGGTGCGCCGCCATTATGAAAACATCCCGCTCTACCAAGCTCTTTACTGAAGCCCAGCAACTCATTCCCGGTGGCGTCAATAGCCCCGTTCGAGCCTTCCGCTCGGTCGGCGGGCAACCGCGCTTCATCGCACGCGCCAAGGGATCACGGCTCTACGATGTAGACCACAACGCCTACATCGACTATGTGCTTTCGTGGGGACCGATGATTTTAGGGCATGCCCATTCATCGGTAATCACCGCGATCAAGAGCGCAGCCGGGCGAGGCACCAGCTACGGAGCCCCGACCGAGTCGGAAGTGTCGCTGGCCAGAGAAATCCGCAGCGCCTTCCCCTCCATGGAAAAGATCCGGCTCGTCAGCTCAGGGACCGAAGCTGTCATGAGCGCGATCCGTGTCGCACGAGGATTCACCAAGCGGACCAAGGTCATGAAATTCGAGGGGTGCTACCACGGTCACGGGGACTATCTGTTGGCCAAAGCTGGGTCAGGGCTGGCGACATTGGGGATTCCGGATTCACCTGGTGTGCCGGATGACTTTGCCAAACACACGCTCACCGCTCCCTATAATGATATCCGTACCGTCCAGCAACTGATCACAGCCAACCGGGATCAGCTAGCCTGTATTATCGTCGAGCCGATTGCCGGAAATATGGGAGTCGTTCCTCCTGCTCCGGACTTCCTCGCGGCGCTGCGGCAGCTGACCGCTGACCACAACATCTTGCTGATTTTTGACGAAGTCATCTCCGGATTCCGAGTACGTTATGGAGGCGCGCAGGCCCTCTATGGCATCACGCCCGATCTGACGGTGCTGGGCAAGATTATCGGAGGAGGCTTGCCCGTCGGTGCCTATGGCGGACGGAGAGAGATCATGGATCTCATTGCGCCCGTCGGGCCGGTCTATCAAGCCGGAACTCTCTCTGGGAATCCACTGGCAGTCTCCGCTGGACTGGCAACCCTCAAGCAGTTGCGAGTGAAGGGGGTTTACAAGAAACTAGAGGAGCGATCAGCAGCCCTCGCCAAAGGTATCGGCGAAGCGGCGAAAAAGGCCGGAATTCCCGTGACGCAAACCCGAATCGGGTCGATGTTGACGACCTTCTTTACCCCAGGTCCTGTGGTGGATTGGAATACGGCAAAACAGTCAGACACGACGCGCTACGGCCAGTTTTTTCACCACATGCTGGAGCAGGGT
This sequence comes from Nitrospira sp., assembly GCA_005116895.1. Classification (GTDB taxonomy): domain Bacteria; phylum Nitrospirota; class Nitrospiria; order Nitrospirales; family Nitrospiraceae; genus Nitrospira_D. Next base: position 78,346 of record SWDO01000017.1, read on the forward strand.
GTCTATCTCGCGCCTTCTCAGTTCGAGGCTGCCTTTCTCTCCACCGCCCACAGCACACAGGACATCGAGAAGACCCTCCGCGCTGCACACAACGCCTTCAAGAAACTCTAACTGAACGCCTGCCTAAGACGTCCGGTCAGATTGGTCATCCGTATCTTCCAGGATACACTCGTTATCTATTTAGATACAGAGCACTGACACCTGAGAGCTCTTTCCCTTTTGAGGCCTATCTGAGTCCCCTCTACTCATCATCATCCTCGTCTTCGGCCTCTAACGCCTCCTGCCGCTTCTGTTCCTCCATCGCGTTATGGAGCAGCATACGAATAAACATCGAATAGAGCGACCCTTTTTCCAATGTGCCGCCAGGCGGGATGGCAATTTTCCCTTCCTTAATCATGCGATCCATCCAAGCCTTTTGATCCGGGGCGATCAATATAGGAATTTCAACCAGCCCCACCCGTCCCATCATATCCATGACATTCAACCTCCGTGAATCGTGAAGCGTCATTCGTATCTTGTAAAAATGCGAACCTATTGCAGCATGCGGTTTTGAACATTGTCAATCGATCAGAGCCTGGCGCAACACCTGCATATGCACACATTCCATGAAACTGCATGTGCCCATTGCGACTTGGTTGTTCATCGGCTGGTGGGTTCTCCTACCCTTCGAACCCAATGCCCATGCTGATCGGTTACCGAACTCCGATCTTGGTTCGACTCTACAACCGCAATGTGACCTCTGCTGGTATCCATCACCGAATCAGGAACAAGACTCAGATCGCCTTCCCACCTACAAGCAGCGTCGGCCTCGGCGTCCACCGGACAGCAGACCACAGCGCTACCCCAAAGGGCGGTACAAACTCGGCTCTACGCACAAGCAGTCTCAGCTTTCTACGCTTCGCGCTCGGTCGCAGCATGAGATGAAGGTGTTGAGCACCTTGCAAGTGCACGTAGTCGACGGTGATACGATTCGAGTCGGAGGCGAGCGGATCAGACTTCGCGGCATCGACACGCCAGAAATGAGCGAGCTGCAAGGACCGGCAGCCAAGCAACGGTTGACAGAGTTACTGCGCAGTGGCTCGATTCGCATCGAGCCACACGGCCGAGATGTCTACAATCGTCTTCTGGCCGACGTGTTCGTGAACGGGCAGAATGTGGCGGAGATTCTTCGGAATGAAGGCTTTTCAAAAGCAGGATAGACTGGAAGCAGCGTTGTTCATTGGCTGCTCACCCACGGTAAGTGGGGAACCTTTCATCTCAGAGCGTTTAGATGAAATTCATCATGCGCGACAAGAATATTTCATGTGTTGAAGTGACCAATATCTCCAAGCATGGACTTTGGCTCTGTACCAGAGACAACGAGCTCTTTATTTTATTCAAAGAGTTTCCTCAGTTTCTAGATGCCTCTGTATCAAAGATCCTGAACGTCGAACAACCGAACCCCAACTTCCTGCATTGGCCAGACCTCGACATTAATCTCGCTGTCGAATCCGTCAGATACTTTCCACTCTTGTCACAAATATCGCGCCCAACAACACGCTCTAGTCGACAAGCGAAGACGGAGCCTATCACCCAACTGAAAAGCGATCTGCCTTCAGGTCCCCTCAGAACGTCACCAAAGAACAACGCATAAGCTCTCCAAGGATTTCGCACTTTCCTAATGCCATCTCTCATACAAAACCAATGAAGGAGGCACCGCTCAAAGTACGGATTAACAAACCGGTGTGCTACCGCACGTCCCATCATACATTTGCGACCCATCTGTTGAAAAACGGCTACGATATCCGCACGGTTCAGGAACTGTTGGGTCACACCGACGTGAGGACGACCATTATGGATACACAGGTCCTGAATCGAAGCGGCAAAGGGGAACGGGGTCCCGCAGATGCGCTGGGATCAGAGTTGAGCCCTTCGCAGCAATAACGGGACTATGCCGATCTGTATCTCACGCCGATCAGGCGCAGAGGGAATGTTGACAAGTGATTGAGCGTACGCAAGAATCACAATCCTGTGTGCAGACTGCAGGTGCGTACTGTGCCGGTCAGTATACTCAATAGGTAGGTCAGCAACAAACGGGGGGAGAGATTACAATGAAGGCGGAATTCACGGCGATCATAGAAGCCGCACCCACTGGCGGCTTTTGGGCGATCTGTCCGGAGGTGCCTGGCGCCAACGGACAGGGCGAGACGATAGAGGAAACCAAAACCAGCCTGCGTGAGGCCATTGTGTTGATCCTGGATGATCGCAGGACTGATATTCTCCGAGGGCTACCCGATGACGCCATCCAAGACACGGTGTTGATCGGATGAAACGACGAGAATTGGAGCGACGGTTGAGAGTCGCAGGGTGCTATCTCAAACGGGAGGGAGCATCCCATTCGCTTTGGATTAATCCGAAGAATGGAGCGCTGGAAGCCGTCCCCAGGCACACCGATGTCAAGGAACCATTGGCAAAGAAGATTTTGAAGAATCTCAATGCAGAATGAAGCCCCGCGCCCTTACAGGTTTTCCTGAACATTCAAGTAGCACTTGCCTCCTCTCATGCTCGCCCTGGCACCGGACATAGTGTCTGATCTGAATTGTGAACTGGAGTCTGGTCTTGCAATCCAACACCTCGCGGCGCCGGTCATGAGTCGGTGGGAGGATCGGAGAGATCGTACGAAGAAAGCACGCACGCGAGTCACACCAGGCAGTGGAAACGTGTTTCTTGATTTTGGATTTCCTCCACACGAGGCAACCGTCATGCTGCTGCGCTGCGAGCTTGCGGAGGCACTAAGCAAGTGGATGACCCGCGAAGGATTGCCCCAGGCACAGGCGGCCAAGCACCTTGGCGTGGTTCAGTCTCGCATCTCTGAGATCGCGTTCAACAAGCTGGACGAGCTGTCCCTCGACTACCTGGTAGGCCTCTCCGCCAAAGCCGGCTTGACCGTTGCAGTCAAGTTTGCTGCGTAGCTGAATACTGCGCTTCAAATCCCGACGGCGCAGCAGCTTGATCCATATCGTGCCGCGAGACCGCAGTCATAGAGACTGAGGCTCTAGCAGCATTCATATTCTACTCAGGTGACAGCTGGCCTCTCATCCGAATCAGTTTCGTATTGGCAACGGGCCTCCGTCAACATGGTATTCACGCTCCTTCCCGCTTGTCGAGCTTGACCTACTCAATTGACCCAACCGATTCGGCAACTCTACCCAGCGCATCGACTGCATCTAATCTGATCCACAGTGGAATCCATTTAGATACAGGCAAAGGCTGTCTAACTTCGAAACACATCACCGCGAACATGGAAATACCAGACTTTTTACTTGAGATGCATGTGGCACCTCCCTTGCTTTATCTGGAGACAAGCAAGTTGTGAACGAAGGCTGGGAATGTGCGAGGTGTCTGCATCGTGCAGGTTAACTTTACCAACCATAAGGAGGACGTGATGGATGGACCAATTGTGAACCCAGATCTGCTTGTTCCGGAAGCCTTAAAGTGGCGGGTCCCTATCAACTGGGATCCGGTGCCATGGTGGTTTTTTGAACGAATGAAGCTACCTAATGAAGCTCTAACTCAACTTGCGTTGATTCAACTTGAGAATCAGCGAACGATCATGGAGCAAAACATGAAAGCGCTTGAGCAGTCAATGGAAATGGTCAAGAAGTTTGGCGGCAAGCAATAGCGGAAGACTTCCCGACTGGAGGGAGTGGACGTTGCTCCTGGCCTTCAGCCACTCCCTGCCAGGGAACATGGGGAGACCTATGCCGCGGTCTAATCTCAAGGCGCTTCTGAAAAGGTGTTGTAGGAGGGGGATCATGAAGGAACTCAACGTACTCAATGAAACCGTAGTTGCAACCGATCTGGAGCCCCTTGCGACGCAAGACATGAGCAAGCCGGTCGTGCTTATCGGTTTTCAACGTCAAGGCAACTTGGGGATCGGATATCTGGCTGCGACGCTGATACGACGGGGCCACTCGGTAAGAATTCTCGATTTCGAAGAGTCGCCAGAAACAATTTTGAAGGTCATTCAAGAGGATTCACCCATTATTGTTGGGTTCTCGCTGATTTTCCAATTCTACCTACCACGGTTTCGTGCTTTGATGCAGTATCTCCGCGATAATGGCATCTCCTCCCACTTTACAATCGGGGGGCACTTTCCAAGTTTAAGTCATGAGCGTACGCTCGAGTTAATTCCTGAAGTAGACAGCGTTGTCAGATTCGAAGGTGAATTAACACTGCTGGAGCTGGTGGAAGCGCTGATTCATGAACGAGAGTGGCGCACGATCCATGGCATCGCATATCGCCAGGGGAGGAGTGTCGTTGGGAATCCCCTCCGACGCCTCGTGGAAGATCTGGATACCCTGCCCTTTCCGCTCAGACAATTCGAGCCCACCACGGTCATGGGACAACGCACAATGCCGATACTCGCTTCGCGCGGATGTTCTCGCACATGCTCTTTTTGCTCTATTCACATGTTTTACCGTGCAGCCCCGGGGCGAGTAGTCCGCATTCGAAAGGTGACCGAGGTGGTGCGAGAAATGAAAGAGTTGCATGACGAATATGGCATCACAATCTTCCTATTCCAGGACGATGACTTCCCACTGTATGGTCCGTCATGGCGCCGGTGGGCACTCAGTCTGGTCGAGGAGCTCCAGCGTCAGCAGCTTATTGGGAAGATCATCTGGAAAATTAGCTGCCGTGCCGATGTGGTGGAGCCGGATTTATTCGCAACGCTCCGTGACGCCGGGCTGTATCTTGTGTATATGGGCCTCGAGTCTGGGACGGAAGACGGACTGGATGTCCTGAACAAGGAAATCACTGTGGAGCAAAATCTTCGGGCCATTGAGATACTGAAGACTCTGGGACTCATGTGGGAGTTCGGTTTCATGCTATTCGACCCATCTAGCACATTCGAATCTATCGCGGAGAATGTGCGCTTCTTACGGCAAATAGCGGAGGATGGGGATGTGGCCGCCGTCTTCTGCAAAATGCTGCCTTACGATGGCACACCCATTAAAGAGACGCTCATGGCGCAGGGGCGATTTAACGGGGATGTCTGTAACCCAGATTATGACTTCATCGATCAACGCATTGCAGTTTGCTATGAGACCATTGGAAAAACCGTAGGTGAGTGGGTTCGAGGAGCCGATTGCATGGCCTCGCTAATTAATCACGCCTGGCACGAGGTGTTTGTAATGGAACGGCTATTTCAGTCACACGACGCCATCGACTCTTACAAAGCGTCTTTGACCACACTCACCAAATTCAGCAACAACATTCTATTTACCGCGGTGGAAGAAATCTGCACATCCATCCAGAGGAACGCAGGAACATATTCTGCGTATGAGGAGTTGGGGCCTATTCGCGAGCAGATAGTGTCAAACCTGATTCAACGACGCAATCAGTTTGTCGCCGACAACCAGTCCTGGCTGTTGAAAGGAGTGTCGAAGCATATCCTGGTTGGGGCATAGTACCAGGTGTCATAGACGCTGCGTGTACCCGCGCCAACACATGAGTGCGCATTCCGCTGAATCCGGCCGCCGATTCCGAGCGAATCCGGCCACCCCTCGGAGCCTCGCGACGCAGGGCCTCAGTTCTCTGTCTGAAGTGGCCGACTTCCGTCCGATTTGGCTAACCGTTTGCGCATCGATTCTCCTTTCAGCGTGATCTTATAGGCATTGTGTACGAGCCGGTCAAGAATGGCATCGGCGAGCGTTGGCTCCCCGATCGCCGCATGCCAGTGATCGATCGGGAGTTGACTGGCCACCAAGGTGGCCCGACGCCCGTGGCGATCATCGAGGAGTTCCAAGAGATCGCGGCGGTGCTCGTCGGTCAAGGACGCGAGCCCCCAGTCATCTAGGACCACGAGGTCCGTCTTGGCGAGATTCCGGAGCAGACGCCCATAGCGGCCATCGCCTTTGGCGACCGCGAGCTCCCGGAAGAACCGCGGCAGTCGCAGATACAAGGCGGAGAAGCCCAGCCGAGTTAGGATTTATTCTCGATCGAGGGCACAGAAAAGAATCGTCGTCATATCAGAATATGGTAAGACACCTGCACACCACCAAGGAGAGACGCTATGAGTAAGGGGAAAGTTTACCAAGGCAGCTGTTTTTGCGGCGCGGTGCGATTCACGGTCAGCGGTGAGCCGGCCGCCATGGGCTATTGCCATTGCGAGTCCTGCCGAATCTGGTCGGCTGCGCCGGTCAACGCCTTCACGTTGTGGAAACCCAACGCGGTGCAGATCATACAGGGAGCCGAGAACATCCGCACATACAGCAAGACGCCGCTGAGTTTTCGCAAATGGTGTAAGACCTGTGGAGGCCATGTCTTTACTGAGCATCCTACGTGGGGGGTCACCGACGTGTATGCGGCAGTCATTCCGGACTTCCCCTACCAGGCCGCCATCCATGTGAACTATGAGGAGACGAAGCTGCGCATACAGGACGGGCTGCCGAAAATGAGGGACCTGCCACAAGAAATGGGAGGCTCAGGCGTCAGCGTCCCCGAATGAAGCTGCCAGGATTTCAAACGATTGGAATCGAAAAAAGTCTGCGGATATAAAAATGTACTGGGAGCCTTCTTTGAAGTCTGGAGCACTTCCGTGAGCTAGGGCGCAAGAAACACGAGGACAATCTGATTCAAGCCAACCCCAGCTAAGGCTGACATTCCGAGAGGACACGACTGCCGAAGTGATTCAGGAGGCTTTCCTCATAGGAAGCCGCTGGCTCCATCGTGGCTTCAAGAACTACCCTGTCTCTATAGAACCGAGCCGACCACTCCCGTCTGTTCAATCACTCACGCCATTCCTTCAGCTTGATCTTCGCAACTTCTACTGTATCTAATCCGATCCACCGTGGAATCCATTTAGATACAGACACAAGCCGTCTAATTTCGAAACACCTCGCCGAGGCCGTTGCAATACTAGGCTTTTTGCTTAAGCTGCACATGGCGCAAGAAATGCTTTAGCCATCCAATACAAAGTAGGTTCTCACGATGGCATCTGGCATGGATACCGACTTACGTGGCGGATATCCACCTGAACATTCTCAGAGGTTTCAGACTATACACGCTCATCTGTCCAGTATGGACAACGAAACGAGATCATTTCTACATCAACCCTGCCCGACACAACGACGGAGGTAACGGATGCCATTAAAAAAGTACGGAGTACTCAAAGGCAAAGCCATTGGGGGCAAGCGAGAAACCGAGGCGAGTTCTCCCCATTTCCAGATTCATATGACAGCGGGTGACGTCCAGTACCGGATTGCGGTGAATGTGAAATCCCAACTCAGCCCGTCAGAGCTGCTGTTTTTGGTCAACGACGATTTTCAGCACTCGATCACGGCCTCGCTGCCGGGGTTGCCTGTTGGATTCACACCGTTGCGGAGTCAGCCAGGAGGGCAGGCACTCGATTTTATTCGCGGCAATCTGTTCAATCGCCTCGACATGCGCCTCCTGCCTCCGAATCTACCTGGCCCCAACAACGACTTGAGTGACCAGATTGAACACTATGTGGCTCGTGCGATTGCTGAACCGGATGCGTTGATCTATGCGTTTGGGGAGCGCTGGGGACCTGAGGAAGGTGTGCCCGACAAAATATTTGGCTTCACCCCAGGCAACGGTATTCACGACATTCACATGAATCAGGGGAATACTCCACGTTTTAAGAGTGACGACGGCGTTTGGCAGGATGGAGGCTTGCTGTTTGCCTTTCCAAGTTCCCGTCAATGGGTCGGGGTCTTCCTGGCGTTTCAATCCCAAGCCTGGCACACGGATGATCGCACCGGGCACGCCAGCCCCGATGTGCCGAACCCTGGCCCGGGACCGGAACCGAGTCCAACCGAGCCCGATCATCTCGTCCAGATCGTCGGCGCACTAGTGAATCCAATCGGTCCAGCGCCGGAACAGGAAACGGTCACGTTACTCAATGCGTCGCCGGAATCGATTGATCTGACGGGATGGAAGATTGCCGATCGGCTCAAGAAGACCCACACCCTTTCCGGTGTGATCAATGCTGGCGCCACGCTCGTAGTGATATTGCCCCAGGACGTTCAATTGGGAAACAAGGGTGGGATCATTACCTTGCTGAACGATAAAGGTTTGAAGGTCGACGGCGTCTCGTATACCGCCCAGCAGGCGAAAAAGGAAGGATGGACGATTGTGTTCTAGTCGAGCATCACGGAGAACTGCGTTCGTGGTGAGGCCGTCGAACCACGAACGCAACACCACACAACCTCGCACCCTTCAACAAGCAGCAAGCTCAGACAAGCGGATTAGCATAGTGATTTCAGGGGCACAACATCCGCGATGTGTTGACAAGCTGCTAGCTGATCAGGCCTCGCCCCGTTGACCAGCATGAATCATCAACCATTTTCTCCAACATCGGCTGTATCCAATCCGATCCACCACAGAATCTCTTTAGATACAAACACAGACTATCCAACTCCGAAACACATCGCCGAGGTCGTCGAAATACCAGGCCTTCCCCCTTGAGCTGCATGTGGCGCAAGAAATGCTTAGTTCCAGAGAAAACAACGTACCGGATGTCTTTCTGGAAGCCACTGAACAAGGCGAATAGGTGAGTCGGGCGCCTAAACACTTTGCCCTGATGGATAAGTCCGCGAACAGGCGAAGATGGGCACCAGCCTCTCACCGTAACTTAACGGAGTAGGTCCATGAATATTTTGCACTATTTGAATGTCCTAATCGGCTTCTCACTGGTCATGCTGCTGTTGTCAGTGGTGACGAGTTTTGCTGCACAAACATGGTTGCTGTTATTGAAAACACAATCTCGGGCCGTCGGCAATGGGCTTGTGGGCATGCTGGAAGACATCGGCCTTGAGAAAGCATTGGCCACACAACAGGTGGATGCACTACTCAATAAAGGCAGTTCAATCTTTGGAAGGAAACTGGGGGGAGTGCTGAATAAAGTGAGCGCCTTTCTGCTCGCAGGGGCCCCAAAACACATAGGTCGCGAAGAGTTCGTGCTGCTCCTCTTGCGCAAAGCCGTCTCTGATAACGAGCTGGCCACCAAGTTAGGCTTTGCCGATAAAACTGCAGCTAAGAGTAAATTGCAGGAACTTGAAGAAGCGATTCTTGTGGAGGAAACCACGGACCCGACACTTCCAGCTCACCTGTGGCGCACGAAAGCCATGCAGGCAAAAGTGCCCGAGCTCGCGTCAAAGATATTCGCCCGGTTTGATGACGTATTGGATCGCGCGACTGAAGATGTCAGCGCATTCGGGAAATTTCTTGGGATCCTTCTCACCTTACCCCTGCTCTTGATCTATTGGCCGGTGGACTCAATCGATTTGTTTGATCGCTTAAACAAGGACCAAATCCTTAGCGCTAAACTAGCGACGGCAACCGAAGCCAATCTCCCATCGCTTCAACAGGCTTATGACGAGTTTCAAAAATGTCGAGATGGCAAGACTAGCCCGGATGTTAAGGACCCGTGCGAACAAAGTGGTCAAGCACTGAAAAAGGCTGCGAATGACATAATGCAGCTTGGTGAGGTAAAGGGGTTATTTGGCGAAAATACGCCAAAGGAATTGGACTGTAAAATTCTGATAGTCGACAGACCCATCCCATTGTTCGAGCATTGCAAAAGAGCTGAATTGACCTCCGGAATCTTTGTCACATGGATCCTCGTGAGCTTAGGAAGCGCGTTTTGGCTTGGCTTGTTAAATAAAATGTTGGGGCTCCGCTCAGAATTGAGTAAAAAACTCGAAGCGCAGAGAGAGTTTCGAGCCACGAGCCAAGCGTAGAACCTGGGTGAATACTGACCTCACGCGAGGACAACGAATGCCGACGTTATTCAGCGGACATTCCGCTCACTCGTGGTTTCAAGAACTACCTGAGCTCCATTGACTGATCGAGCCAACGAAGCCTACGTCCCGGTGGATGCATCGTGACCTTATCAGAGCCGAACTCAGAAGATACCAAGAAGGAGGAACATGTACCGGGAGTCCTTTCTGATCTCTGATCTCCCCTCGGGTCCTCGAAACACACTCCCACGCGTCAACGTACCGGCGCGGTGTTACTCCTTCCCCGCTATCGCTGTATCGATTTCGATTCGATTCGTATCAGTTCTGATACATCGTATTTCACAAAACGCCAGCAGACCATGGAAAATCGAACTAAATCCGCTATACCGTGATGATTCCCGTAGTTCGCAAATTGCCGGGCATCTCAACACGGACTCAACGTATCGACATAGCGGCAATGCTGCGGAGGCACCGCCCATCCGGCGGCTTCATTTATCCAGCAACGGAGGAACGTCATGCGTAAAACAGCACCGGGGCTCGTTAGCATCAGGGCCATCAGCGGAACGCACGTCGTCTTTCTTGCGTTCGACATGAAAGCGTCGGACGCGAAGGAGCTCCTGGGATTTGCCATCCAGCGCACCGACCTCACCGAAGACGAAACAATATGGCTCAGGGGGAATAAGACTTTTCCCAGCATCCGCCCTGCTACCGGATTTGAAGATGCCAGTAGTCACGAGCACCCCTTCCAAGCGTTCCAGTGGGCAGACTACACGGCCAAACCAGGATACAGATATCGCTACCGCGTCATCCCGATGTACAACAAGCCGGGTACACTCGTGGGAAAAGCAGCGACTACCATCACCATCGGCGCGGAGCCATTGGCAGGCGCCAAGCACGAGGTGCATTTCAATCGAGGTGCCATTGCATCACAAGCCTTTGCCAAGCGCTTCCCAAACCAGACTCTCGATGATGCCGGCGAGCCCGCCTATACGTGGCTAGGACGCGACCTGGTTCCCGCACTGTTGGATTTCATTGCCAAGGCAAAGGACAACTCATATAGCTTGCGGGCCGCCATCTATGAGCTGCACTTGCCTGAACAACAGCTATGGCCGGACGTGCTGGCGGCATTCAAAGTGGCTAAGCAGGCAGGCGCGGATGTCGCGATCATTTATCATGGATCGGATGACGATACCGGCAATGCCAACACACAAGCAATTGCTGATGCCCAGATCAAAAGCATTTGTTTCCCACGCGTCAATGCGAAATTAATGCATAACAAATTCATCGTACTCAGCAAGAACGGCAAACCCGTTTCTGTCTGGACCGGTTCGACCAATATCAGCCGCAATGCGCTGTATGGCCAACTCAATGTCGGACACGTTTTCCACGATGGCATCTTGGCCAAACGGTTTTTCGCCTATTGGAATCAACTCAAAGGTGACCCCGCTGCTGAAAGCATTAAGGGCTGGGCGGAAACCGACAATGCCTTGCCTCCAACCAATGAGTCCGACGCGCTGACACCGATCTTCTCCCCGCACCGAGGTCGCGGTGTATTTGACTGGTGGATCGAGTTGGCCAATAACCCCAAACCTTTATTCATGACCTTTCCGTTCGGAATCGTTAAAGACTTTCGCCCAGTGTTTGACAAAAACGATGGCGTGCTACGATTCGCCATGTTGGACAAATATGTCAACGGAGGCAATACGTCTTCACGCGCCGCCGCCATCGCCGACATTGAACGTATTCGGCATTTCCCGAATATCGGCATGGCGTTGGGCAACAACATTTTCGTGGACTGGATCGATGGCTGGCACCAAGAGAGGCGCGGTATCGGTGTCAATGTGAACTGGATACACACCAAGTTCATGCTCATAGACCCACTAGGCACGACACCTATCACCCTGACCGGCTCGGCCAATTTCAGCGAGGCTAGTGTGAATACCAACGACGAAAATATGGTGCTGATCCGTGGCGATAGGCGTGTGGCGGACATCTACTTTGGTGAATTCATGCGCGTGTTTGCACACCATCGGTTTCGCGAATCAATTAAGCGCCACATCGAGCAATTCGGTTCAGCGGCAATCAATACTTGGAAGCCCCAGGACCTACATGAGGACTGGAGCAAGTGGGTGCCGACCCATTTCAAGAAAGGATCAGAACAAGATATCAAACGGCGTTATTTCGTTGGGAGCAAGAACCCAAGCTAATTCGAGTGCGTCGCCTTCTCAGGTATTTGGCGAAGTGCGTAACAGTTCAGGAGGATCCTAATGGCTATTCAATGGATTGGCAGTCCAAATAAAGACAAGGGGCGGGAGGGATTTAGGCCTGAGGTGATTGTGATCCACATTATGGAAGGCACGCTCAAGGGCACCGACGCTTGGTTCAAGAGCGAAGAATCAGGGGTCTCCGCCCACTATGGAATCGGCAAACAGGGGGAAATTCATCAGTACGTGGGCGAAAGCGATACGGCTTGGCACGCAGGCCGCATCGTGGCCCCAACGTGGCGATTGTTGAAACCCGATATCAATCCGAACTGGTATACGATCGGTATCGAACATGAAGGACGAGAGGATACCCCTTGGTCAGATGCGCTATATGAAGCCAGCGCCCGGTTGATCGATGAGATTTGCCGACGATGGTCCATCCCTTGTGACCGTGATCACATCATCGGACATCGAGAGATCCGCTCCGATAAGACATGCCCAGGTTCTGAAGTAGACCTCGACAAGCTCATCGACATGGCCAATGGCATCCAAATCGATCCGGCCACATTCAATTTCGTTAAAAAACTAGGTAGCGTGAAGACTCGCGTCGACCTTAACATTCGAAAGCAAGCCCCCACCACTACAGCAGAGGTGGTGCGCACGGTCAAAAGCGGAAAGAGGCTGCAGTATCAAGGCTGGACGAGCAATGGCTTGACCGTCAACGGCAATGCCCACTGGTATAAAAGGTCCGATGGCAACTACTTCTGGGCCGGCGCGACGGAACGACCGATCCCCGGCCTCTGAGGTGGATGGCCCCGTGGGTGTTTGTGGCCGTCGTGGTGGTTCCACGCTAGGAATTCTGTTCGTCGGCGCCTTCGTACTGGCCTGCGGTGCACAGACCCTATCGCCCTACCCGTCCGTGGACCTGGCTCCTGATCGTGAAGCCCTTCTCTTGACCTCAGCCGATCAGTCTTCACCCTCTCGATTTACCGTTCAGCACTTACCAATTGAGTCGACCATTGCCCCAGGTCTCTATTTCCACCCGCAACGATTCGATGTGGTTCGCGTGTCACCGAATAGGCAGTATGCGGCATTTTCTACTGCGGGACATCACACGCTGGTTGGCCTCCTGAATCTGACCACTGTGGTGGCGCAAGAGCTTGACGTTCTAACTGAAGGAGACGTACTGGCATTTCACTGGTCAGTCGATAGTCGAATACTCGCGTATGACTACCTGCCTGCCAGCGGCTATCGAAGGGTCAAGGCCTACGATGTCCATTCTGGGCAACGCTTGGTCGTGCCCCAGATCGAAACACGTTCGACCGTCCATATCACGTTTGAAAAATGGGGATCACAACCGCACGAGGTCATCCTCAGCGTGACAGACACTCGCAGTAATACACACCAAACAAAGACCATCGAGCTAATTCCATACAAATAGCTGCCAGACATCACGCGTTGTCACTATTAGGAATAGCGCAACGACAAACCGATGCGCGGCATACCGATGCAAAAGCCATTGAATGACCAATGGGCAAGGGCTACAATTTGCCAACCCGTTCGTTCCATATCGTCAAGGGGCACGACCGTCGGTGTAACAGGCTGAGCAGCGGAGGCAGGTACTCTCTCCCTGTCGCAAGCGCTATTCTTAAAGGCCACACAGAGTGAAACTGAAATATCTCATTGCGATCGTTGGAGTACTTGTCTCGTCCCCCGTCCAGGCAGGGAGCCCTATGGCTGCTCAAGTCTGTAGCCTGCTGACATCTCCCTCGTTATCTGCCGTCCAATCCAGGATGGGAACGGGTGAGGGCTGCGCATGGCAATGGCCCAACGGTCAGGTGCTGTCGATGTACGTGCACATCGACCAACAAAGCGAAACCGTGATGGAGATCAAACAGATCATCGACATGTCCTTGCAGAATCCGGCGTTCAAGAAAACGGCATTCCCGGTATGTACGGGAGGGGCTCTGGTCATCGGCGACTTTCGAAACAGCAAAGGCCCTGGCGGCACCGGGTACACCCAATGTTCGGGTTTTGTGTTGACCTTCAGTTTTCAAGGCGCCGATGCCCAAAAACATTTACCTACTATCGCCAAGCAGCTCTCTGGCACAACCTTGGCTCGCTAGTTCCCTAATCCTGTGAGGAAGCGGTCCATTCTCAAATCGAGCCACATACAGAATCTGATCCTGGGCTCGGCCTTGGCACAGCCAGAGGTCAACCCCGTGAATGGGTCATGGGGGATCGTCGCTGAGAACCAACGAACCATCACTTGTGCAACTGAAAGGGTACGATCATGAAAAACGTTGAGATGAGTGTCGAAGGGTCTGTGTTGACGATCAGAGTGGACCTCTCAAAGGAGTTTGGTCCCTCTTCAACAGGCAAGACCATCATCATTGCTTCGACGGAAGGGAACGTGACCATTCCAGATCGACAAGAGAAGATCGGGCTCAATATGTATCGAAAAAAGTAGTGGGGCTTCCAGCCATTTGGCTCTACCTTCTTCCCCGATGAGACGGCGTTCTGTTCAGACTGTCTCTTGACAGATCAGAAAGAGCACTCTAGACGCAGCAATTCATGTATGATCCACAGAAAATCTTCAGGGCTGTGGATAACGACATCTCTGATGGTCTGGTCAATGCCTCCGGTAGAGGTTTGTTGTTGGATGCCGCGGACACAAGGCTAGGAATGCGTGTAAACATCGAGAAACATGATTGGAGCCACTATTAGCAGTAGGTCTTCCGACACAGTCCAGACGCACAAAAAGTAGGCAGTTTGATAAATAGCCCCGTCATTTATGCATAGCCTGACCAAGAAACTGACTTACTCACACGTTTATCCACAGAAGGTGGGGACCAAAATGTGGGACATCGTTCCTACCTCTCACGGTCCGTGCGATGAAAGACGAATCTCCTTCAAATTCATACCTCTCTAGCCGTTTCTTGACACCCTTCTTATATTTCTCCGACAATCTGCCGAGTTCCCTAGTCTTCGAGCGCAAACTTTGGGAGCGGCGCAAGCAACCGGCGCCTCGTTCCTTGAGGTCCGTTGAATTCCCCAATCGAGTCGGTGTTTACATATTTCTTGAGGTGGCAATGAAACGCTTTTGCACAACGCTCACTGTCGTCGCTTCAATGTTTTTAGCGGGGTGCGCGTCCCATACCGATAAGTCGGCAGGAGGGTCGGATCGATCCACAAGGGTAACCGCGAGCGGGTACACCAAAGAAGGCTGTTTGCTCAATCTGAAGCTGACCGCGCGCGAGAGAAGCGCGCGATTGATACCCGACGACGTGCAAGTGGAAGCAAGCTGGCTCATGCTTATTTTCCCATTCTTGAATCAGGAAGCGTATTGGTGCTCGGGAAGTGTCATCGAACGAGTGAAACGGCCTACAAGCAAAGATCCGCTCTACCCAATCGAGTAACGCCGGCAGCGACTCGTCTTACTCGGTTCGCCACGGTGTCTGATCTCGCCTGTCGATGTGGCAACAGCCAGCAGACGATGGACGAACTGGCACCACCCTCGTGAACGTCTTCACAGCCCCGTTGCAAAGTGAATCAGGAAGACGATAGGATTCTCTCTTTCTTTCTCCATTTACGGAGAGGGGAAGCGCCAACATCGATTGAGGGTTCAGCACAGTCGCTTCCACCTGTGCCTCATGAGCGGATTTCATAGACACCTGAGCGTGTTGAAATCCGTTGATGGAGCGAGACTTTATGTATGGTCACTGCACCTTTGCAGCTTGTGGGTGAGACATGATCATCAAAAATTTATCCGCCTTCACGCTTATACTCCTCACCATGTTATGCGGAGCTGTGCCGGTTTCTCTGGCCGCCAGAGATGCAGATGGCCAGTCGCCACACGACGAATTGAGCGTAACGAGAACCCATCTCCAGCAAGCCAAGCAAAAAATCGACGAGCTCGAGCGACAACTCGCTGCCGGCAATCTGGAGAATGCTAAACGGAGGATCGGTGAGTTGGTTATCCAACTCCATGCCAAAGATAGTGAGATCACAGCCCTGCGATCCGACGCCTACGAGAATTCCAAGAAGTTTCGAGAGGATCTTGCGTCACAAACTGAAGATCTCAACCAAGCCAAACGTCGTGTCGCCGAAGTCGAACAACAGCTGACGACAGGGAAAGGGCAAGAATTGACGCAGGCCAAACGCCGCGCAGCCGAAGCTGAACAACAGACCGCAAAGAAAGAGCAGGAACTGGCGCAGGCTAAACGTCGTGTCACCGAACTTGAGCAACAGACGGCGGGAAAAGAACAGGAACTGGCCCAGAGCAAACGCCGTGCAACCGACGCCGAACAACAGATAGCAGGAAAAGAACAAGAACTGACACAGACTAAACGCCGAATTGCCGAAGTCGAACAACAGATGGCAGGGAAGGAGCAAGAACTGGCACAAGCGAAACGTCGCGTCACCGAAGCCGAACAGCAGACAGCGCGGAAAGAGCAGGACCTGGCACAGGCCAGACGCCGCCCAGCCGAAGCAGAACAACTGACGGCATCGGGGAAAGAGCAGGATCTGGCGCAGGCCAAGCGTCGCCTCACTGAAGTCGAACTACAGATGGCGGGAAAAGAACAGGAACTGGCCCAGACCAAACGCCGTGCAACCGAAGTTGAACAGCAGACAGCGCGGAAAGAGCAAGAACTCGCACAGCTCAAGGACGACCTCAAACAGGTCACGCAAAAGCTGGCGGATCTCAATCCTCAACTCATGGCAAGAGACACGGAACTCGCACGCACGAAACAATTGCTGGCGGACCTCGAACGCAATGTATCCAAGCCAGCCGAGCCAGCTCCTGCTCAAGAGGACGGCGGTGCCGACAAAAACACGATTCCGCTGCAATCCCTCGATCAGAACCTAGCCGTGACTAATCTGATATCGCCCACGCCGGCAATTGCCGATGATGCAGACGCCTTATCCAGTAGCGACCTCGGGAAGATGAGCGAGAGTCTCGCGAGCCTCTTACAGCCCGAACTCAAGAAGGGCAGTGCGACGTTGCGGCAGCGAGGCAATAAATTGACCCTCGCGTTTGCAACCGCCGAATTGTTCCCCACCGGTGATGCCGCGGTGACCCTCGGAGGCACTTCGTTGCTTGAGCGGATCGGAGCCGTCCTGCACGGATTCCGCTACCAGAACATCGAGGTTGCGGGCCATACGGACAACGCGCCGCTCCGGAGCGACCCTCGGAAGGGCTTTCGAGATAATATCGAACTCTCCCGGACCAGGGCCGAACATGCCATTCAAATATTGATTAACGGAGGGCTTGAGGCCGACCGCGTCAAAGCCATGGGGTACGCCGATAGCAAACCGATCGCGGCCAATGACACGGAAAAAGGCCGGAGTAAGAACCGACGAATAGAAATCGTGATTACGCAGTGGTCAGAATCAGGTGGCACTGTGGGTGACACGAAGGCGCAGGTCGGCAAGAAACTCCAGGGCTTCTCGACTCAAACCGTGACCCATCGCTGATAAGGTGAATCTGCCCCTATCTCATCCTGTTCGATGACGGGAGGAATTCCTAAAGGCTCCTCCCCATGAAGATCCCCGAAGCAAGCTAGCCCGCATTATTCATGACTCTTCTGCTGCAATCGACAGCAGCGGAATATCGTGCTGCGCATGGCCATGGAAAAGAAAACGGGGACATCCCAGATCGCACCGAGCGCAGACTCGGTCTCGATGAGCATGTCCCCGAATTCGACTCAATGCCCGATTAGAAATCGCCGGCTTTGACGTAGGGGTGGCTCCAGAGCGTGATCTGGAGCAGGCAGGACTTGACCCATGCCGCATACATCTTCTCAACGTCCTCGGTCGAGTGGCCCTTCTTTGCAAGAAAGGGCTTCAATGTAATGGTCACTGGAAAAATGAGCGCGAAGAGATCGCGAAACGGCACGATCGCCGCTGACGCCGCCGCGCCGTCCGTCTGGTTCTTCTTCGTACGATGATGACGCAAGCCGATCTCATGTTGATAATCGAGCCACTTCTGATCGTATTCCGCACGGGCCGTGTCGAGAATCCACTGCCCGAACCGCTTGCGCACCCCACCCAAGTAGTCGCCGAGCGGCTTGCCGTCACTTTTACCGAGGAATGATTGGAGCAGATGCGGCTGGGATCCGACGAAGCCGTACCACACGTCCAAAATGGCTTCCACCTGGTCCTTCACCACATCGTGCGAAAGGCGTAAATACTTCACGTCCTCCTCGCCGAACAACGCGCTCTTCTGCATCAATCCGAAATCGGCAAGGCTCACCGGCGACTTCGCGACCGCCGAGGTGCCGTGGGTATATCCGGGAATCTGCTGGCTCATAAGGAACACTCCTTTCATCTTGTTGCAATGGCTGCTCTCACACATCATGACATGGCGACAACGCGCCGGCTGAGAGCAGCCGCTAGATCCAGGCGCCGCGCTGATATTGGACGCTTGCCGGACTGGTCACAGTGTGTGAACCGTCGTTCGTCCCTCGCGGAAAACAACGAACGTCCGCCGGCTCCACGCACTGCACATTACGGCTCATGTCTTTCTGCAGAATGCGACTCCGACTGTATCGCAGCGACGGTTGCCTTGTCCAGGCGCTTCACCTTGCCATTGCCGTCCGTCGCCGCCAGTCTGGCCGACCCTTCAGCCACAACACGCCCACTGACTTTGTCCTTGACCACGTGGGCAAAAGTGATCGACGCAGCCGTCATCTCGGGAACGACCGTCTCGATCACCAACGTCTCGCCATAGCGGGCAGGCGACCGATAATGCACCTCCGCATGCACCACGACAAACACCGTTCCTTCGGCCATGAGTCCTGCCACCGACAGCCCTCGATCTTCGAGGTAGTGGGTCCGCGCCCGCTCAAAATATTTGAGATGGTTGGCATAGTAGACGACCCCGCCGCAGTCGGTGTCTTCGTAGTAGACGCGAATGTCCATGAGTGACCAGCTCTCAGCAGTCGGCCTCAGATCCAATATCTGACAACGCGCCACTGAAAGCTCATAGGTTCAAGACAGGAAACTTCGGAAGCGACGACTCCGCGACGCCGGTGAGTCGGACGACCACATCATACAGCTGCTGCACGCGCTCCGCTTTGATAGGCTCGAAGCCATGTCCAAGTACCGCATGGTTCGCGGCATCAAGTAGCGGCTTCATCTTCGGCCATTCCTTGAGAAAGGCTTGGCCCAGTTGATCGCCCAGTCCGGCCAATACACGAAACTGCGCTTGATGCGGCAACTTGTATTTGCCGTCAATGTCTTCGAGATAACAGGTTCGGCAGGTCTCTTGAAGCGCTTGCGGAAGCTGTCCCGGTGACACATCCCAACTCTTGATCTTGTGCGCCTTATAGAGCCGGACTTGCGCGGACGCCTCCAGGGCACGAACAAGCGCTGTCATCGCTCCTTCGGGGTCATGCCCAACATGGAGATGCCTGCCCACATACGCCAACAGGTCCAGCGCGAGGTATTCTTTGACCTCCGCAGGGTCCAGCACCAGCTTCTCAAGGAAACTCGCGTTGGCCTTCAGATGAGGCAGGATCGCATTCAATCCAGCCGGTCCGCCCCACAGCGAAGCCATCTCCAGAGCTTTCGTCGCCGTCCTCAACTTGTCCCAGGCTTGCCGGTACTGAAACCGTTCCCAGAACTCATAGCCCTCGGCCAAATCGGTGAAGGCACGATAGAGTGGCTTGTGCCCGCCACTCACTCGCAGTTCTACGCCATGGAACAGTTTGGCGGCGGCGTGAAAGAGGCCCCGGTTAAACAACTCGCATCCTTCTCGGCGTGACACGGTCGCTTGCTCGTCCCAGGGATTACTTTGGGTCCAGACGAGCGTCTTTGTGCCCAACTCGACACGATCACCCTCCTGACCGTCGCGCGCCCGAGCCAGCTCGACCACCCGAGAAGTCCATGGGAGCGCCACCAAGGTGAGCGCACCCGCCATCGCCGGGGTGGCTCCACTCAGATCCACGACCAACTCCCCCGGCTGTACTTCCCAGGTCCGCAAGAGATCCGGTAACGACCGTGCAATTGTCTGATAGATAGATGGGAACTCCATCACGTCTGCCATCACGATCCAATCCCACCGCCTCGGCATCTGCTGGATCTTTGGCTGTATGTCCGATTCCACCAACGCCTTACTTTCTTCAGGCAACACGAAACACAGGGCCTCCGGGTTGAGCCTGTTGATCGAATAGACCGCCGCTGCTGCATCATCGACCAATGCGACCACGAGCGTCTTGATGGGTTGGTCTTGTGCCATAGCCGGACGACTATACCATCGCAGTCGCGCACGTTCAATTTGATGCGGCAGAACATGGAAATGGTGCTGATCCTGTAGATAGCAAGTTAAGTTGTCCGGTTTTTGTAGCACATGATCTGTCCGGTATTTAAACCGGACACTTCTCGTGCTACAAAAACCGGACAGATGATGTGCTAGCTACAGAAATGGTGCTGATCCTTGACAGCCTAGGCACCCTTCCCTAGAATCGCGAGCATGCAAGCAATTGTTTTGACAGCTTTTGCGGATAGTGCCAGAGTCAAACAGCAGTTTGCGGGCGAGCATGCCGATCGTATCGTGCAGGTCTCGATACTCATCGCGAACGCGTTCCAGAACGGGAACAAAGTCCTCCTGTTTGGTAACGGCGGGAGCTCGACCGATGCCGCACATATCGCAGCGGAGTTTGTCGGACGATACCAGCGCGACCGGGTGCCGTTGCCCGCAATTGCCTTGGCGACGGACATTGCCGCCATTACCTGCATCGCGAATGACTATGGGTACGAAGAACTCTTCGCCCGCCAGGTGCGCGCGCATGGCCGAAAAGGGGACATTGCAATTGGCATCAGTACCAGCGGGAATTCTCCAAACGTGCTGAAAGGTGTCGCGGCGGCCCGCGACGGTGGCTTAACTACGATTGGCTGGACGGGAGCTAACGGCGGAAAGCTGGCCGCGTTGGTCGAGTACCCTTTCATCGTCCCGTCTACGGTCACGTCTCGAATTCAGGAAAGTCACATCACGCTCGGCCACGTCTTGTGCGAATTGGTAGAGGATCATCTCCTTGGGAAAGCGTCCTGATCGGATATCCTCGACTCGGCCTCCCGCCTTGATCCCTCCGATCAATGCGTCCGACCTCAAGACCTATCCGCTCAAAAAGCGACACAGCAAGGTTCGGCTTTCAGACTTGGCCGCGCCGTGGAAACGCGGGGGGACGTTCTCGACCTTCTCGTCCCGCCTCCCGAACATCCTCGCGGTCACAACATTGCGGGCCGTCACCCAGGCCATCGTGAAGGCGCATCGAAGGCGCCGCCCCGTCATCCTCGGGATCGGCGCCCATGTCATCAAGGTGGGGCTGTCCCCGATCATCACGGACTTGATGGAACGAGGCATCATCACGGCAGTAGCCATGAACGGGGCAGGAATTATTCACGACTTCGAATTGGCCCTCATGGGCCATACCTCCGAAGAAGTCGATGCCGAGATCGACAATGGCCGCTTTGGCATGGCGGAAGAAACGGGCCGGATTCTGAATGACGCCATCACGCGCGGCGCGAAGGACGGTCAAGGGCTGGGTGAAGCCATCGGACGCTACATGAACCACACAACCGATCAATTCCCGAATCGAGCCGTCAGTATTCTCGCCACAGGCGCGACACTCGGCATTCCGGTGACCGTGCATGTCGCGGTCGGAACCGACATTATCCACATGCACCCTTCGGCGGACGGCGCAGCCATCGGAGCCACGTCGCTCCTGGACTTCAGGCGTCTCACCGCTGTCGTCGCTGGGATGGAAGGGGGCGTCTACCTGAACGTCGGCTCGGCGGTGATTCTGCCAGAGGTCTTTCTAAAAACACTGTCATTAGGGAGAAATCTCGGCCATCCGATCGCCAATATTACGACCGTGAATATGGACTTTCTCTCCCATTACCGACCACAGACCAACGTCGTGCGGCGCCCCACGCAAAAGGGCGGCCAGGGTTATTCCTTGACCGGTCACCACGAGATCATGCTGCCGTTGCTCGCGGCGGCCGTGCTGGAGGAATTAGGATGAGCCCATCCTCGCCCGCCCCAAGCCTTTCGGTACTCCTTTCTTCAGAATGGCTACAGGCTCGTTGGCAGCACCTGAACACACAGTACTTTGCCGGTTCACTCAGGCCAATCGAGATCGTCTGGAGTCAGCGCCTGACCTCCTCGGTTGGGATGTTTGCTTGTCGCGAAGGGCCAAGGTCCTTTTCCCCCCTCACCCTGACCCCCAGTCGTCGAGAAATTCGCCTGTCTCTCCCGCTCTTTGAACAGCTCATCGCACGGACACCCTACGCGGAGCAGGAGCTGCTCAACACCTTGGCTCATGAAATGATTCATCAATGGCAATTCGATGTATTGAAACGTCGGCCTGATCATGGCCTGGAGTTTTTGCGGAAGATGGCGGAGATGAATCGAACAGGGACCGTCGCCGTGACGACGTACCACACACTGGAGAAGGAAGTCATTGCCTTAGCGAAATTCGCCTGGCGATGCCAAGACTGCGGGCGACTGTATCAACGGCACCGAAGAACGATCCAGCCCAAGCGCCATCACTGTGGATCCTGTCACGGCGCCTTGCAGGAACTCGTCTCGCCGACTCAACTGATCGAGGATCGTCCCACCCCCTACCCGACTCATGCCTCGGACCCATCACCTCGGTCAGCCGGATCGACTACGCGTGCCGGAGCGCCGGAACAATTGACACTTGAGTTGATGTAATGGGAGAAAGGGCTCTGATGGGGAAATGCAGGCTACGCGGCTTCTTGACTTCTCTCTGGGCTAGACCGTCTCTGTTCCTGAGTCACTCGGCTCAGGACACCGGCCAGCGCGTCCACCGAAATAGGTTTTGACAGATAGTCATCCATCCCCGCAGCCAGACACCGTTCACGATCTCCCTGCATGGCGTTTGCCGTCATGGCAATAATCAGCACACGACAGGAAGTTTCAAGTTTCGGGTTTCGAGTTTCTGGTTGAAGGCCGGAAGGTTCAGGTCTTGGGTCTGAAACCTGAAACTTGCAACTTGAAACAGTTCCCCCCGCTTCTTGTTCGCGGATGAGCGTTGTCGCTTCGAAGCCATCCATGTCCGGCATCTGGCAATCCATGAACACCACGTCATAGCGCATGCGCGATACCGCCTCGACGGCCTCACGCCCGTTGGCCACGACATCGATTCGATACCCCAACCGCTGGAAGAGGCGAACGGCTACTTTTTGATTAATGATGTTATCCTCGGCCAGGAGAATACGGAGATCCACCTTGGCCTTGGTTTCTGCAAGGGTGTGCCGAGTGATGAGTGGGGGCGCGTCGCTTGTGGCCGACAGACCTGAACTAAGGGGGCGCTGCGTGAGGAGGGCAACGAGACAATCATGCAACTGTCGCTCACGAATCGGCTTGGTCAGGTAGGCTGCTAACCCCGCCTCTTTGGCTGTCTTCGCATCTCCCCGCCGACCGAACGACGTGAGCAGGACAAGCTTGGTCTCGGCTCCTTCAGCTCGTGCCTGTATCGCACGTGCCAATTCGATCCCATCCGTCGGACTCATATCCACGTCCAACAGCGCAAAATCGAACCGCGGTTGGCCGCGCCGACCGCTCAAGACGTCCAACGCCTCGGAGCCGCTCTGAACCAGTGTCGGTTGCATCCCCCATTTCTTTGTCATCTGCTCCAACATCCTTCGATTGATGGCCTTCTCATCCACGATTAAGATGCGAAGACTGGCTAACACGGCAGCAGAGAGGTGGGCCCTGCGGGAGCCATCAGCCTGTTTACGAAGATTCACCGTAAACCAGAAGCAGCTCCCCTCTCCAACCCGGCTCATCACCCCAATCGTTCCGCCCATCATCTCGACAAGACGTTTGCAAATCGCAAGCCCGAGTCCGGTCCCACCATATTTCCTCGTTGTGGCCCCATCGGCTTGGGTAAACGACTGAAAGAGTCGCTCACACGCTTCCTCTGAGATCCCGATTCCCGTGTCCGTGACCGCAACGCGAATCATTGCGTCGCCCTTCGACTGAGCCTCAACCATCACTTCCACCACCACATCCCCGCGTTCGGTAAACTTAATGGCATTCGCCATCAAATTCATCGCCACCTGCCGGAGGCGCCCTGGATCACCAAGCAAATGGCGCGGCACATCGGCGTGGAAGAGACACGCCACATTCAGTCCTTTGGACGACGCACGTTCTGCGACGAGGTCCAACGACTCGTCGAGAGTGAGCCGAAGATCGAACTCAATCATCTCTAAATCCAATTTCCCTGCTTCAATCTTTGAAAAATCGAGAATATCGTTGATGATCGTGAGGAGATGGTCTCCACAACTGTGAACCGTCTCCGCATATTCACGCTGTTCCTCCGTCAATGTGGTCTCCAGCAAGAGACCGGTCATCCCGATTACACCATTCATCGGTGTCCGGATTTCGTGACTCATGGTCGCCAGGAACGACGACTTGGCCTCAGTGGCGGCTTTGGCCTCCCTCAAGGCGACATCCAGCTGCTGATTGATATGCTCCAACTGTTGGGCATAGCCCTTCAGTGCTTGCTCGGCTTCTTTCCGACTCGTGATATCTCGGATAAATGCGCTGAAGATGACGGAGCCCTCGACGGCTAACGGTGTCATGGCGATTTCCACTGGAAATTCACAGCCGTCGCGCCGGAGACCGATCATTTCGACCAACCTGTTTGAGAGGAGCGAGTCCTGGGGTTCAAGAAGCCGCTGAACATCCGCGCGACAGATGAGGCATTGGGACGGTGGAAAGATCGTGTCGGCAACATTACGCCCGATCACCTCATGTGCAGACCAGCCAAATACCTGCTCAGCCTGGGCATTCCACTCGGTAATCCGGCCTGTCTGA
Organism: Nitrospira sp.; assembly: GCA_005116895.1. Classification (GTDB taxonomy): domain Bacteria; phylum Nitrospirota; class Nitrospiria; order Nitrospirales; family Nitrospiraceae; genus Nitrospira_D. The sequence continues at coordinate 103,146 of SWDO01000017.1, forward strand.
TCCATCGTCATCACAGCGTCGAGAGCCGTATCAATAATCAAGCTGGTACGGGCTTCGTTCTCATGCAGTGCCGCTTCCACTTCCGTTCGTTCGACGAACAGGCCGATCTGTCTTCCGACCGTGCCCAACGACCTCAGTAAATCCCAATCCTTGGCCTGAGGCTCGCTGCCGAAGAGCTCGATGACGCCGTAGACGTGAGCCCTCAGCCAGATAGGAAACGCACAGGCCGCGTGCAACATTCCCGTCGCTTCCACAGGCCCACGCGTAAATAGGGGGTCTCTTGCAACATCCTCCACCCACAGCGGCTCCCCACGGGCCCAACAGTGCCCCGGCAGATCAGCCCCGGCCGCGTAGACCTCCTGCCGCCTTCTTCTCATGAACTCCTGCACCATCGTGGTATCAACCGCCCAGTCCTGCGTGCAGACAATGGTTCGCCGGTCGTCTTGCACCAGCCAGAACAGACCGACATGCCAATCGAGATTCACGACCAGGGCCTGGAGGAGGTCGGGGACCGCTTGCTCGACTGTCGAAGCACCTGCGAGCACTTTGGCCACAGCGTGCTGGAGAGCTTGCCGACGATCGGCGCTCCGTTGCGCTGTGACATCCCGGACGACACTGAGGACCGCATGCACCGTGCCGTCACTGGCTGGAAGTGGGACAAACGTGACCTCGACCCACCGGACCTGCCCCGATAGTCCGATGAGCCTCCCTTTTCCACAAGTTTCCCGGCCTTCCTTCGCCGCCCTATGCATTTCTTCGATCTGTAGACAATCGTTCGTCTGGATATACGTTCGAAGATCTGTCCCCACTATCTCTTCTGAAAATCCCGCATCGAAGAGGAGACAGCCCGCAGGATTGAGTTGAAGCACCCGGTAGTCGAGCCCGATGACCAATATCCCATGGGGTTCAGCTTCCAACATACTCCGGAGTCGCTGCTCATTTTCCTGGAATCGGATTCTTTCGGCCTCCGCGAGAACCCGACCGGTCCGCGCTCGCCAGGATGTCCGTATAAGAAAAAAGATCAAGGGTGCGACCAGCAGAACATTGGCCGCTGCCATGATCCAGAACGTCCTGACCTCATCCATAATCACGCGCTCCCGGCACACCCATAGCCCCAGGCCAGGCTCTTGCCAGGCTGTTGCATCCGTTATGTGCTGTATCGGTCCGTTATGTGATGACTTGAGAACCTGCCGAAACACCCTGCGCGTCACGGAATAGTGCCAGGAACCAAGACGACAGACGTTGACTAGCCCTCTTTCCATGTAGCCGACAGCACGATCTGCACGGTATGATGGGGCCATGATCGCAAAAGTGTTGCCACGCGACCAACTCTTTTCCGTGCTTTCCGGTGAACGGACAAAGGGGAGACGGATCGTGTTCACAAACGGCTGTTTCGACCTGATGCACATCGGACATACCCGGTATCTGCAGGCGGCCAAAGCACTGGGCGATGTCCTGGTCGTCGGGGTTAATAGTGATGTCTCAGTTCGTACGCTGGACAAGGCACCCGACCGACCGATCGTGCCGGAAGCACAACGGGCTGAGGTGCTGGCAGCCTTAGGCTGTGTGGATTTCGTGGTCATTTTTGACGAATCTGACCCTCGCCAGCTCATCGCGGCCGTCCAACCGGATGTCCTGGTCAAGGGAGGGGATTGGATGATTGACCAGATCATCGGCCGCGAAATGGTTGAAGCTCGTGGAGGTGTGGTCAAGACGATCCCCCTGGTTCCTGGTCTCTCCACCACCGCTCTTCTTCAACGCATCCGGTCAACCGCGACGTGATACGTGTCTGACGCCACCATCCAACCCACAGCCTGGCTCGCCCCGCTTCGTTCGGCACTCGACCACGAGAAAGCGCGTGTCTGCCTTCTCGGAGCGCACGGGCCGACATCGGCCTGCGCCCTGATGCTACTCCATCACGGCAGCCCATGGGTCGTGGTGACCGCAAGCGACGAGTCCGCCGAACGAATGTTCAATGACTTGTGCTTCTTCTATGGACTCATGGGTCGTCCGGTCGAGGACCTCGCCTGGTTCCCGGAATGGGAAACGCTTCCCTATGAAGCGACGGCGCCGCATGTCGGGTTGATTGCACACCGGATGACGACCCTTCATCGCCTGCTCATCAACCCGCCCACCATCCTCGTCACCTCCGTCGCCGCTGCCATGCATCGTGTGATTCCGCGCTCGACATTCGAGCAGGCGATCTTTCACTTCCAAACGGCGGCGGCCTTCGAACGGGAGTCGCTGGTCACCAACCTCCTTCGCCTGGGATACCGACGCGTGTCCGTCGTGGAAATTCCAGGGGAATTCAGCGTCCGTGGCGGCATCATTGATGTCTTCTCGACCGCGTACGCGAATCCAGTCCGTGTGGAGTTTCTCGGGGATCATGTCGAATCCATTCGCCTGTTCGATCCCTCAACCCAGACCTCCATCACAAAATTGAACGAGGGCTGGGTGTTGCCTGCGCGGGAGTTCGTTCGACCTCCACAGGCCCCGGAAGCAATCGTACCCATCGAAGCGGATGCTGAGTGGCGAAGTCCTGACTTGTACGATTCCATGGACACATTGTTCGACTATCTCACCACCGCTCCGTTCCTCGCGCTCGATCAACCAGAGGCACTGAAAAAAGCCTGCGAGACGGCCTGGGAGAAGATCGACGACGGATATCTCCGTCATGTCGACCGGGATGCCACCCAGCCGTATCCCTCGCCCGAACGACTCTTTCTCACCTGGGAGGGCATCCAGCAGCGGATCGCGCCCTGGCCCATGTTGGCTCTTGAGCCGCTAGCGGCGCCGGACTCGACCTGGGATCAGACGTTTTCGTTTTCCTCCCAAGCGCCAGGCAGCATTGGACTCGGAATTAGGGGCACCGCCTTCAGCCAGACTCTCAACCTGCTAGAAGGACTCAGGAGCGAACACCGGGTCGTCTTGGTCGCGCGAAGCCGCGGGCAGGTCGATCGCTTACTCGCCTTACTCCGAGAGCACGATTTACCTGCCGACCCATGGAACCCGACGGCCTGGTCGAGCCAGAGGACCGGAAAGCTCCCGTTTTATGTGCTGCACGGCGATCCGTCGGCGGGGTTTCTCTCCGGAGACCTTCGGCTCGCGCTCCTGACGGAAGAAGAGCTCTTTGCGAAGGGCGCCCGCCATAAACCACAGCCGAAAAGCAGAACCGCAACCTTCCTCTCTTCACTGGAGGATCTGAATGTGGGCGACTACGTCGTCCATGTTCAGCACGGCATCGCCAAATATCGAGGGCTCAAGCGCCTGTCGGTCCAGGACTTTGAGAGTGACTTCCTGATTCTCGAGTTCTCCGGTGGAGATACCCTCTATGTTCCGCTCGACCGATTGAATCAGGTGCAACGGTACGGCGGGGCTGAAGGGCATATCCCTCGACTGGATCGCCTGGGCGGTACCAGTTGGGCCAAGACCACGGCGCGCGTGAAGAAAAACATCGAGGAAATGGCCCAAGAATTGATCGATCTCTACGCAAGCCGCGAACTGGTGAAACGGAATGCCTATGGCACGACCACGACCCTGTACCACGAATTCGAAGCCGCCTTTGAGTACGAGGAAACAGCGGATCAGCTCAGGGCCATCGGGGACATCGGCCGCGACATGGAGTCGACCAAGCCCATGGATCGGTTGGTCTGCGGAGACGTCGGATACGGAAAGACCGAAGTCGCCATGCGTGCGGCCTTCAAGGCTGTGGAGCATGACCGCCAAGTGGCAGTGTTGGTCCCGACGACGCTCCTGGCCCATCAACACTATGAGAACTTTTCTGAACGATTCGCGCCTTTTCCAATGCGCGTCGCGCTGCTCTCACGGTTTCAGTCGTCCAAGGAGACGAAGGCGATTCTGAAGGATGTCGGCGCGGGCATCGTCGATGTCGTGATCGGCACTCACCGTCTGCTGCAAAAAGACGTGGCTTTCCGGCAACTCGGCCTCGTGATCATCGACGAAGAGCAATGGTTCGGCGTCAAACATAAGGAGCGGCTGAAGCAACTTCGCACCCAGATCGACGTGCTGACGCTCACCGCCACCCCCATTCCACGCACTCTCCAAATGGCGATGTCGAGCGTGCGAGATCTCTCGATCATCGATACCCCGCCGGCCGGACGATTGGCGATTAAGACGGAGGTGGTCCGGTTCAGCGACAAGGCCGTACGAGACGCGATCTTGCGGGAACTCGGGCGTGGAGGACAGATCTATTTTGTCCACAATCGGGTCGAAACCATGGAGCGAATCGGGGCATGGCTACACCAATTGGTTCCCGAAGCCCGGATGGTTATGGCCCACGGCCAGATGGATGCGAGGCCGCTGGAAGCGGTGATGCTGAAATTCGTAAAGCACGAGGCGGATGTCCTGATCGCGTCGGCCATCATCCAGTCCGGACTCGATGTCCCCAACGCCAACACCATTATCGTCAATCGAGCTGATCTGTTCGGCCTCGCACAGTTGTACCAGTTACGCGGACGAGTCGGGCGGGGTGGAGAGCAAGCCTACGCCTACTTCCTCATTCCCGATGAAGGCACACTGACCGGCGATGCCCAGAAGCGATTGATCGCGATTCAACAGTTCACGGAACTCGGATCCGGGTTCCGAATCGCTGCGGCGGACATGGAGATTCGAGGGGCCGGCAATCTTCTGGGCAAACAGCAGTCGGGGCATATCGCCGCGATCGGGTTGGATCTCTACATGCAAATGGTAGAGCAGGCTGTTCAGCGGTTGAAGGGGCATGTGATCGAGGAGGATCCTGACCCGACGCTGCAGTTCCCGGTTTCAGCGTTTATTCCTGAGCACTATGTCACCGACCCGCACCACCGCCTGTCCCTCTATAAACGGCTGACAGCTTGTGGTCAAATCGGCGAGCTGGCCCTGCTGCATGGGGAAATTCAGGACCGTTACGGTCCCCCTCCGGAACCAGTCGAACGGCTGCTCGAAGTCATGCAACTCCGGACCCACGCCAAACGCCTTCGCCTGGCCTCGATCGAGGTACACGACCAGACGACCAAAGTTGTGTTTCACCCGAAGGCCGTCATCCCTGAGAGCTCCGTCCACCGCTTGATGGACCAGCTAAAGAAGCGGCTGAAGTTCCTGAGCCCCATCGCTTTTGAGATCCAGATGCGTCAGAGCGACATATTCAGCAGAACGTATTGTCTCTCTGGGCTGCTTGTCAGCCTCCTAGCCGGTTTGGGGCCGGTGATGTCGGGGTGTGCCGAGCGACAGGAAGAACCGGTCGTTGCTCTGGTAAATGGGCGAGCCATCACCCAAACCGAATTCGATCTACGCTGGGGCGAGCTCTCCAAGGCTACACGCTCCCGCTACGAGAAGGAGGGGGGTAAGCAACGGTTCCTGGATGAACTGATCACCAGAGAGCTGTTGATGCAGGAAGCTCGCCGCCGGGGGCTTGATCAAGACGATACGATTCGAGACAAGACACAACGGTATAAAGAGCAGTTGATTCTCGACGAGCTATTGAAAGACAAGCTCCAATCGAAGGTCGAGCTCACCCAGGCCGAACTCGACGCCTATTATGAAAAGCACGCCAACCAGCTTTTGGATCCCTTGAAGGCCAATGTCTCGGTCATGCTCCTCCCCAATGTATATGCCGCCAAAGCCCTTGAAGCACAGGTGAATCGAGGCGGTAATTTTGCCAAGTTTGCGCAGCGCTACTCGCTCGACGAAAAGACGAAATCGAAGGGCGGCGAGCTCGGACCCTACCGGAAAGGTCTGGTCCTCCCCGAGGTCGATGCCGTCATTCACACCCTCAAACTTGGGATCGTCAGTGCGCCGATCAAGAGCGACCATGGCTATTACCTGGTCGTGCTGACCCCGCTTGACGAGGCCGTTATTCAAGCCGATTTAGCGAAGCAGGAACGGCTTCGGCAAGAATTACTGGCCGATAAGCGCCGCAAACAATTCGAAGAAGTCATCGCCGACATTCGGGCCAATGCCGCAGTTCGCTTCGCCGAAGCCTCCCGCTATATCACCGAGGACACTGGGAAACGCTAGCGTTCACTCGATTTCCACGAACCCATTGCTTGGTGTAGAATCATGCATCAGAGCTCTCTACCCCGAGATGAACGCATCATGAGACAGATACCGGTCGATTCAGATTGGTTGGCTTCACTTGTGTTCCCACTCGCCCTGATAATGATCTCACTATGGCCTCCAGCCATCTCCGAGGCCCGGCTACAAGATCGCATCGTCGCCATCGTCAATTCTGAATTGATCATGTTGTCAGATATGACGCGTGAATTTGAAACGGAGCAAGAACGGCTTTCTCGCGAGCACCATGGAAGCGATCTGGCTCAGCGGTTGAAAACAGCGGAATACATGGCCTTGACGAAGCTCATCGAGCGGCGCTTGCAACTGCAGGAAGCCAAGGCTCAAAAGATTCAAGTATCCGATCTGGAAGTAAAGCAAGCCCTTGAACAGATGAAGCGACAAGGCAGC
>SWDO01000017.1:109704-114302 GCA_005116895.1 Nitrospira sp.
CACCCGATCCCGTCCATCCCCGGTCATCGATGAATACGGAATCAACATCTCCCCCTCAGCGAGTCCTAAGACACGATGGGTCTGGTTGAGCGTACGGACCCGTTCGCCAGGCTTCAACTTGTCGACCTTGGTCGCAACGATGAGGGGGTTCCGGTGGATCGAACGAAGCCACGCGAGAGTCTGAGAATCCTGGTCGGTCGCGACCCGGCTGTCCACCAACATCACGACCGTGAGCAGCGAGGCTCGGTCGACAAGATAGTCTTCCATCAGTGGTCCCCACTGGGTGCGGACCGATTTCGACACTTTGGCGAATCCATAGCCGGGCAGGTCCACCAGATGGAATTGCGAAAGATCCGGATCGGAGGTCGAGACGAGAAACACGTTCACGGCTCTCGTCTTGCCCGGCGTCCGGCTGATCTTTGCCAGATCCCGGCGATTGAGCAACGAATTGATCAACGACGATTTGCCCACGTTGGAGCGCCCCACAAAAGCCACTTCGTGGAGATTGCCGGAAGGAAACTGTTCTGGAGACATACAACTTTTGATAAACTCAGCGGCGAAGATTTTCATGTCGTTACCCCGCAGTATTCATGACGGTTCGTGGCGAAATTGCGAAGTCGCGTTGCGAGACGGGCACGCGGAGCCCTGAGAAAGCGAGGCATACTTGAAACAGTATGTCGAGGTTGCGAGGGGCGAGCCTGCCCGCCGAAGGCTCGTCGTAGCAGCGAATTCGCGATTGCAGTAGAAGCGTTCATGAATAGTGCGGGTTAGGCTGATCAATGGATTCAAGACAGAAGCCCGATCACAGTCCGACCTTTCTGCGTCACTACACATACGACCCTCCTCTGCCCAAGTCAACCGGCCGACGCGCGGCGACTCGTGTGCTCCTCTGGAGCACCGCACTCATCGGACTTCCGTTGGGCCTCCTGGCCGTGAGCTGGCTGATCATGCTTCCCGACACAGACCTCCTGGCAAGGACCAACCCGACCTCAACGGCCCTGATGGACGCTCGACAGGCTCAAGCGAAGAAACAAAGTCGCGCGATCGGACGACAGTGGATGTGGGTGCCGCTCTCGCGTATCTCTCCCCACCTTCGCCATGCGGTCGTGGCAGCTGAAGATGCGTCGTTTTTCACTCATGAAGGCTTCGACTGGGAAGGAATGAAAGAGGCAGCGAAATACAATCTCGAAGCAGGTGAACTCAAGCGTGGGGGAAGCACCATTACTCAGCAGCTGGCCAAAAACCTTTATTTGTCGTCCGAACGGTCCTTGTTTCGAAAAGCACGGGAAGCCCTGATCACGCGCTCACTCGAACAGCATCTGACGAAAAAGCGTATTCTCGAATTGTACCTCAACGTCGCCGAATGGGGACAGGGCGTCTATGGCGCTGAGGCAGCGGCGCGTCATCACTTCGGCAAATCCTCGTCTGATCTCACAGCCGACGAAGCAGCCTGGCTGGCGGCCATGTTGCCGTCGCCGCGTCGATATGATCCCCTGCGAAAAACCACGTTCCTCACACGCCGCCACGAACGTATCCTGAAATGGATCGATCGGCAATCCGCAACGCCCATACCAATCGCCGACGAGGAGACGCACTAAGCCGTCGTTACTCTGAATACTCAGAAGCGTCACCCACTTCACTGAAATCCTGTTCGCCGAAGATCGCTGATTCGTAGGTGTAGTGTTTGAACTCCAGCAGGTTGTGGGAAGGGTCTTCCAGAAAGAACGTGCGGTGCTCGATGCGTGTCCCAGGAAATCGCACACGAGAAAGCCGAGAGTCGGACGAGTTTCTGCCGAGGCGTCGCTGTCCTGCGTTGGGCGAAGGACTTCGGCGGCCCACGTCTCCGAGGCACCGCGTTTGGAGACGCCGTGCCAGGTGGAGTCCGGCACCGTCGTGTCGCGTCACGCGACTCGACCGTGCCAAGAGAACAGCCGTCGCCCAATAAGGGGTGTGGCACGCCCGTGGCAACTGCGGCGCCGCAGACGATGTCACGCTTGCAACCGAACGTTGCCCCAGACTGGGAGATTCTGTTGCGCCCCGGTGTACGGGAGGGGCGCAACAATGTGTTGAAAAGAAGTTGGTTCGCGAGTTCGGTATTTGAGTCCGTTCAGAATCGGTTCGGCTCTTCGAGGGTGATCGAGGACCGGAGTGAGGGACTCCATTACAGGGCGAAGAACGGCGAGCGACGCGTCATGCTACAACTCCGTGCCACGTGAGAAAGAGGGGTGGTGCTGTATGCTGACGGCAACGTCCTTGTCGGAAGTGCTGAATGGCCAATTCTCGTCCCTTCTATCCTTTCCGAACATGAGTTCGCACATCGACCTTTGCGCGGTGGAGGGGATGCATGGCAAGATTGCGAAGAATCTGTGGCAACACATAGGGGCACACCAATTTACTTCCCCAGTTGGCTGAGTTCACATGATCACGTGACTCTTCGCAGGGTGAAGAAGGCTTGCAAGGTAACGATATCCTGTATGTACAGTAGGCTGGTTGGATGAGAAATGAATCGAAATCATTCCGAATGACGAAGGAGGTTTCGTATGATTCGTATACTATGCACCCTGTCCGGTGCTCTTCTGGCGGGTACGATGATCGCTGGCTGTGCCGATGATTCTTTGTCGGGTCGGCAACGACCCGCGCCTGGTTATGACAATGTGAATATGGGATCGTCGCAGCCGGGCCAACAGCATCGTTACGACGAACCTCCGCCGGCTTCACAACGCGATCCTTATAGCCGGAGCCAGCCTGGATACTATTAGTAGAACGCCCTGGCCCCTAGGGATGTGATGCGCTGAGTTGTCAGTATCCGTCAAGAAACGAGAGGAGGGGCGGGTTCTGTTGCTCCGAAGTAGGAGGGGAGCGTATCGCATCCACAACGCCACAGTTCGCGGCGTTGCATAAAGAGTCTGGATGAAAACCGCGTCATGGCAGATGGTGTCAGGGGTGCGGTGGTGCGTGGCCCCGGAGCTCGACCGTTTTGTTGTGCTTCCTGCTGTGCATGAGTGGCGCAACACGATGTTGAGAAGAGGTTGGTGTGCAAGTCCTGCCCACGGACAGTCAACCACCGGCTACGGCGGACCCGAAGGGGCTACTGTCACGTTCTAGCCATTGGACGACCCACTTACACATGAGTACTATCGCGAATCATCGTTCATGAGCACGACAACTGGCGTACTGGGAACATGAGAAAAGCCAGACGGGTAGCCAGGTCTGGCCGTATCAATACTCGCATTGATGCTGGCCTGAGGAGGAAAGCCGTGAAAGTCTTTGAGCGACTCGGTTTGACTCAAGCCGAAGCCATTCGTCTCTTTTATGCTCAGGTGGAACTCCACCAGGATATTCCCTTTCCGCTCATAATCCCAAACGTACACACGCGGGACGCCTTTGTAGAAGCGAAGCATCCCGAGCAACTCCCATCATTTAAGATCTTTCGCGCCATCAGAAGCCGCACGGGCGCGTAAGCCTTGTGTCGCATTCCAACCAGACTGGCTTCTGATCTACAGAATTGAGGCCACGTTCCTCATCCTCGAACGGACAGGCACGCACGCCGACCTGTTTGACTGACGGTGAGTGTGAACACGATCAGACGCCGTATCAACGGCCGGTGAAGCATTTCCAGGAAGATGGCTTGTTCTCGACCTCGCTGACGACTCGTTCATCCGGCTCAGTCAGTCGCGCATCTCAACGATTTCTCGCCTCCGATCCCATAACAGTTCCCCTCGGCCTCGAAGGCCGTTCGGCATTCCACCGCGTTCATCAACCATCTTGCCTTGTTAATCGTCGCCTGCTGGCCGACAAGCGCGTCAAGCTTATGACCGTTTCGAAGCAGACTCATTGATACTCTTCCACCTTCGTGAACGGGCTTAGTCTCGGTCTCTCTGAGGCGGACCTTCTCGCCTCGTCCGTTGGATCTGCTCTGCCATGCTGGTGATGCGCGTAGACCCGCTTGTGGTTTCAGGTCCGGTGCCAGTGCGCATCCGGCCGTCGCCCTGGCTTTCCACCGGCGGGCTGCGTCGATCATGCCCGCGCGCCGCGAACAACCGCGTCGTCTTTCACGGTCATTCCTCCGCTTCGCGCCCGCCGGCCCGCCAGGAGCGGCGGCCTCTCTGTCTCCTTTGTCGTCGCTGTGTGGCCTCCACTGCCTCGTGAGAGGCCAACACATCAACTCTAACTCAAGGAGACAACACTATGGCACCTCAAGACAAGAAACCCAAGCCGGTCACCACGCTTCGATGCAGCCGCATCAAGGCGAGCATCTGGAAGAACGAGGGCATGAACGGTCCGTTCTACAACGTGACCGTGGCCCGCTCGTACAAGAGCCAGGATGGAGTCTGGAAGAATTCCGAGTCCTTCGGAGTCGCAGACCTTGACGCGCTGATCGTCGTCGCCCAACAGGCGACACGCTGGATCGCGGAGCGGTCGGACCGCTGACCGTCACGGGAAGCCTCCGGCCCTCGGGTCGGGGGCTTCCTGCATCTGAAGAAAGGAACAGGACGATGAAACTGTATCAAGCCTTCGCGACAGATCTGAATCAATTGCTTAGCAACGCACGTGAGGTACAATCATTCGCGCCACATGGCGCTGACCACCCTTTAGAC
>SWDO01000017.1:114402-119500 GCA_005116895.1 Nitrospira sp.
TACGAGCCGTCCTCCAGGACCAGTCCAGCGACGGTGCGGCCGGTAGAAGTCGTACCCATCCAGCGACCTTCCGCCGAGGTGGCCGTGGGCTGCGATAGGGAAGACACGTCGCTCTCGCTATACCCCCCGCCACAGGCGGCGGGAGCGAACCCACTATTGAAGCAGTTGGCGAAGCTGCCACAGGCCACGAACCCACTCATAAGGCAGACTCCCAAAAGGCCCCGAAGACTGTTCGTCCCGGTCATGTGCATGGTGATGCCCGCAACAACGTATGAGGGGTTCCCTGTCACAGGATAACAGGAAGAGATCCCCACTCAAATCGGGCCCCCCGAATGGCTGAAAACCGGACCAGCCGACTCCTCATGCCAGCTTGTTCCACTTGCCAGAGGCTCCACCGACCGACCGATCGGGGCCCGTTTCTGGCGTCCTGCGTACAGCGTGAACGGTAGATCTGGGGGCTTGGATCTGAGTCGGCATGGGCACAATGTAAGACTGATTTGAAGAGGTTGCACAATGTAAGACTGATTTGAAGAGGTTGCACAATGTAAGACTGATTTGAAGAGTAGAGGGCGCGTGCACCAATCCTCAAAGGCTCAATGATCGTGTTTCTGGACTTCGCCTTTTCCCAGGAAGCTCTTCTGGCTTAATCCTGAAGGGTAGTTTGAATAGGTAGCCGATCTGAAAGCCGAATGGCGCGACGGCGGCATGCCAATCGCTCCTGACTCAACCATGCGCGATGCCTTTCATCTCGTCCTTTCCATGCCGACACGCACCGATCCACTATCGGTCCAACGGGCGGCTCGGGACTTTGCCAAACGGGAGTTCTCAGGGTTTCAGTATGCAATGGTGCTCCATACGTTCGAGACCGATCCAGATCCGCATCCCCCTCAGCACCCGCATGTCCACCTCACGGTGAAAGCTGCTGGCCTCGATGGGATTCGTTTGAATCCGAGAAAGGCTGATCTGCAGCGTTGGCGGGAAGGGTTTGGGGAGGCCTTACGCGAGCACGGCATTGAGGCCACGACGACGAGCCGGATTCATCGCACCACAAATGAGCGGTGGAAGGTTCAGCATCTTCACGATCAGACCACAAAGGGGAATCTGCTCGATCGTCAAAAACGAGCGGCCGATACACCGGGGAAACAGCGCGAGGTAATGTATCACTACGAGCAGGTGATGAGGACGTTAGCCCGGTCAGATCGTAGGGAGGATCGGCAACTGGCGGTGGATCTGGTGCGCTATCTGGGCGGGCGAGGCCGCATTCCGGAAACTGAGAAGGGTCGAGAGAAAGATCGAGAACGATGAGTTGGTCCATGAGTCTTCACTTCAAACTGAATACGCAATGACACAAAGATGGCATGTTAAGCGCTTCGATATGTTCGCGTGCAAACGGTTTGTCTAGGCCAACACTCACGCGTGCGACGACCGTGCGGTTTTCGCACGGTGCTTAAACCAAGTAGTATCGTCACTCACAATTTATGTGGTGCACCACATGACATGATCATCTCCCGTCCGGAGATCCCACGCCGAGTGCGGAGGATCGGACGCTCACCACAAGACTGCGCGAAGCGGGAGACCTCCTGGGCATCAGGCTACTCGACCATCTCATTCTCGGTGAGGGCCGTCTCTATAGTTTTGCAGATCAGGGCTGGCCGCTGTGAAGCTCCGGCCAAGATCTTCTCGCCGCTCGTCGAAGGTCCTTTCACGGACGCCTGTCAGCCGCACATACGTTCTTGGGCCGCGCCTCTTGCCGGTGAGAGAGACTCGTTGTGGGTTCGTGTTGGGATGTCTCAGGACCGCTCCAACAGGTTGTGGGTGTATCCATTTAGATTCTGTATGACCGCATCTTTTTCGATTCAGAACCACCGCATCGTTCGCAGATTGTGTGTATCGAAGTAGTACATGAGAAAACAACCCATTCCTAACTGCTCGATAAAACGTCTGTATTGCTCCGTATGTCTTTTCGAAATATTCTGCGCATCAGTCTTGCTTCTCGTGACGATCTAAATTCTCACGCTCATTAGGTTTACTTTTCAAATCGGGTGGGCTAAGAACGTGTACGCTGAGGCCGGTCGTTACGCGAGTATGCGATGGAAATGATCCTGAACTCCTCGGCAAGCTTCCTAGCCATCGGCGTGAACAAGTCGGCTCGCGCTCATCCTAAGGATCAGATTTCGGCTCCTTTCCAGACTTACGTTCGCTCGCAACCCATGCCGTCTCAGGTGTCTGATGAAAATGTGTCATGTGCGTGTTCTACAGCAACCCTTTGTAGGAACATCATGGTGGGCCATCATGCAATCAGAACCGATCCGAGTCGCTATTGTTCATAGAGATGGGCTCTATCGGGATAGCTTGAGGTACTCCTTGACTCAAGTTGAACACATCTCGATTCTGTATAGTCTGTCTCGGCTTGAAGATCTGAAGTCTGATGCGATGATAACCTGCTACCCAGATCTGGCCATATTTGAGTATGGCTTGTTTTGCGACAATAAGGCTTCCAATTTGAAATCGATGCATCTGTTTCCTCTAGCAGTTAAGACAATTGCAGTCGGGGTGCCGGATAGGGATGAAGACATTCTAAGCTGTATCGAGGACCTGGGGGTGACAGGATATGTATCGCTGGATACATCCCTTGAAGCTCTGATCCAGAATATCCAAGCCATCATGAAGGGTGAAACGCTGTGCTCTCCACGGGTCGCGACTCTGATGTTTAATCGAGTTTCAGCCATGGCCCGACAAGTGGAGGCGGCTCAGGCCAGGGCCCACGTTGCCAGGGGCCTTACGCGACGTGAGGTAGAGATTGCGCGACTGATTGATGAAGGGTTGAGCAATAAAGAAATTGCGGATCGCCTACATATCGAGCTATCGACCGTGAAAAACCATGTGCACAACATCCTGGACAAACTCCAGCTGGGCGACCGCTATTCAGCGGTGAAATTCATCAAGGAACACACCATTCCTGCCGGGCCTTGTTGATCGCTCCCAATTCTCAGCCTCAAGAAATCAAAGAGTTGCAGTAAAGCAGAGCTGAACGGATCTGTTCGATATAGATCTCACTATGCATCGTCATGGATCTAAATTGGACCCATGGATCTATGGCCATACTGCCCTAACGTGATTATGGTGTCAGGAGGGTTACTTATGGGGCGGACCAGTGGACAAGATTAGGGTGCTCATAGCCAATCACCCGATCATGGTCCCCGATACCGTTCGAAGGCTCCTGGACGAACAGGACGATATGGAAGTGGTCGGCGATTGCCGTGGACCGATGAAGATATTGCAAGAGACCGGTCGGGCGAATGCCGATGCGGTCATTCTCACGCAGGAAGATGAGCGTGAACCAGGTATTTGCAGCCAGCTGCTCGCCGCGTATCCGGATTTGATCATCATGAGCGTGACACCAGATCTGACGGCGACCCGTACGTTCCAGCTCGCCTCACACCGGCGGGACTTTATCAATGTAGGGCAGGAAGACATTGTTGAGAGATTGCGGGAGGCAACGAGGACCAGTCACTGATTGCTGCGGCAATGAACAGAGAAGACAGAGGGGAGTGAGAACGAACTAACAGCTGAGTGGAGGAGACCAATGCCGACATCGCCGACATATCCAGGAGTCTACATCGAAGAAATCGCCAGCGGCGTCCGCACCATCACCGGTGTGGCCACGTCCATTACGGCCTTTCTAGGCCGAGCGGTGCGTGGTCTGGCCAATGAACCGACACGCATAAACAGTTTTGGTGATTTTGAGCGTAAGTTCGGTGGACTCGACGTGAATTATCCCATGAGTTATGCCGTTCGGGATTTTTACGCCAACGGGGGCAGTCAGGCCATCATCGTCCGGCTTGAAAAGAAGTCTGCTAAAGCCAAACAAGACGACGTCAAATTGGAGGCAGCTAGCGCCGGCATATGGGCCAATTCGATGGTGTACACCGTCGATGCCAAGGGTATTACTGATGACGTCGCTGCACGTTTCAGTATCGCCAAAGGCGAGTTGTTCAACCTTACCGTCTATGAAAATCCAGGCACCGGGGCTATCGAGCGGTTCCTTAATGTGACTGTGGCCGCCACGGCCGGTTCACGTCGACTAGACCGCGTGCTGGCCGAGGAGTCCAGTCTGGTCCGCGTCAAACTCAAGGCCGACGGTACGCCGGATCTCATCGGCGCTCGTCCGGCCGACTCCAAGCCGGACGAGGACCCGTCCGATCCGAAGGCGGACAAGGCAAAATTCAAGAAATTCTCAGGTGGTGTGGACAGCGACCCATTGACAACTGACATTGATGTTCTCGGTGACGAAAGCAAAAAGACCGGCATGTTCGCGCTGGCCAAAGCCGATCTCTTCAATTTACTGTGCATCCCGCCGGACACGCGCGGTGGAGACACGACACCAGGGGTGTATCAGGGTGCGATGAAGTATTGTGCTAAACGGCGCGCGATGCTCATCGTCGACTCGCCAGCGGCCTGGAGTGCGAATAAAGATACGGCAGCGGAAAAGGCGATTGCTGGTCTGTCAACGCTTGCACTCACGGGAATCGAGTCGCGAAATGCCGCACTCTATTTTCCGCGTGTCCTGCAATCTGATCCAAAACGCGATGGCCAGCTCGACACCTTTGTGCCTTGCGGCATTATCGCGGGGATTATGGCGAAGACGGATGTTAATCGCGGCGTGTGGAAAGCGCCGGCCGGATTGGACGCGGGGATGAATGGCGTTGTGGCGCTGCAAGTCAATTTGAACGATGACGAGAACGGAATGCTGAATCCACTCGGCATTAATTGTCTTCGCTTTTTCCCTGTGACGGGCCGCGTCGTCTGGGGCAGCCGCACGCTGCGTGGCGCCGATCAACTCGCGGATGAGTGGAAGTATGTTCCCGTCCGCCGCACGGCGCTCTTCATCGAGGAGAGTTTGTATCGCGGCACCCAGTGGGTGGTCTTCGAGCCGAACGATGCACCGCTGTGGGCACAGATTCGACTCAATATTGGTGCCTTCATGCACAACCTGTTCAGACAGAGCGCGTTTCAGGGACAAACGCCACAAGAAGCCTACTTTGTGAAATGCGACAAGGAGACCACTACCCAGGCAGATATCAATCTTGGGATCGTG
>SWDO01000018.1:0-839 GCA_005116895.1 Nitrospira sp.
CTTGCCGCTATCTTCCCCGGCAGGTTCTTCTTCTCCTGCATGTCGAACCACTGCACCAACATCTCTTCCCACCAGGCAAGCTTGCAGGTTTGACGCTGCTCAGCTTATGGATTCGCCAACATCTTCAGAATGCGTTTCGCGAGGTGTTCGTTGATTTCGGTGTGTCGAGGAACCGGCTGGGAAACTTTCGTGACAGGGTTGTGATACCAATCGTGCTTTCCACCGTGGCGAACGAGTGAACACCCACTGGTTTCAAGCTGACGAATGAGATCTTTGCGCTTCACCGAAGCGTCAGCTCTGCAAGTTTTCGTATCCCTGGTATTTCACCGCTGGTAAGATCACGGAAGAGATCCCGAAGATTGGCCTGGAGGTCTTCCAGTGATTCCCCTTGCGTCCAGTAATCGGGGTAATCTTGTAGATAGCCCAGCCACTGATTGCCATCCTGCCAGTAGATGAATTTTGCAGACTCCATAGTGATTATTATAGCTTCAGCCCTCTGGCTTGCAAAGAGAACTCGCTAGGCTTTCGGTTGGACCATCGGTGAGGAGTCTGAATTAGCCTCCTTGCCGCTATCTTCCTCGACAGGCTTTTCTTCTTCCGGCACATCAAACCACTGCACCAACATCTCTTCCCACCAGGCCTCGGTGACGTCTTCTCCTGGATCTGTCCCAAGGAAAGCCACATCTTCCTTCTTGATCGACGAACCGACGAGCTGCGGTTGGAACTTCGCCCGAGTGATGACTTCCTTCGTGGCATAGCCGCCGATAATCCAGGAGTCCGGATCGGCTCGGCGAGATTTATACGCCTTCAAACCATGCTTAAGATATACGAAGATCTGC
>SWDO01000018.1:939-12881 GCA_005116895.1 Nitrospira sp.
ATGCTTAATAGTCTGACTGACAAGCTGAAAATCGGCAGCAGCGCTGATGCCGGGCATGAGTGCGATCGCGAGCAGCACAATACTCCATGTCGGTTTCATCGCTCGTCCCCTCTCTCGATATGCGTTCCCAGGATCATGGCCTTGGTGAAAAAACTCACAGATTCTTCTGATACGTTCCGATCAACTGCGCTTCGGCGAGAATGTGCCCCTTCATGGCCTGTTCCAACTGAACTTTGGTCGGCTGCTTCAGATCCAGCAGTACGGCGTCAAGGGCGTAGAGCTTATGGAAATACCGATGTCGGCCGATGGGTGGGCAAGGCCCCCCATAGCCCGTTCGTTTCAAATCGTTGACGCCCTCCTTGGTTCCCTCTGGGAGAACCTTCGCGCCTTCGAGCAGACCCTCAGTTGTCGGCGATATGTTATAGAGCACCCAATGGACCAGGTCATTTTCGGTGCCGCTGGATCTGGGGCGTCAGGATCATCGACGATTAACACCAGGCTCTTGGTACCGGTCGGCAAGCCGTTCCAGGCCAGTGGCGGCGAAATGTCCTTGCCCTCGCAGGTATAGACTGTCGGAATGGCCCCCTCGTGGCTGAATGCCGTGGACGTCATACGCATATCGTCAGCCCACAATCTTCTTAATTACCTGCCACCATCAGTTCTGAAATTTTCAGCGTTGGGCTGGCAATTCGCCCCCGGAACACGAGGTCGCTCCCAATCACTTCGATATCCTTGAACATCTGCTTGAGATTCCCCGCGATGGTGATTTCTTCGACAGGATAGGCCAACTCTCCGTTTTCAATCCAAAACCCGCTGGCCCCTCGCGAGTAATCACCTGTGACCATATTGATTCCGAATCCGATCAACTCGGTGACGTAGAGCCCTTCCTTGACTGAACCGATAATCTCCTGAGCGCTCTTCAATCCTGGGACGAGATAAAAATTCGTCGGGCCGACGGACGGACTCTCGCCCACGCTCCGTGATGCGTTGCCGGTCGAGGGCAATCCCAGTTTCCGTCCGGAATAGGTATCGAGCAGATAGCTCTGTAGCACACCACGCTCCACGATCGTGTTCTTCCGCGTGGCCAATCCTTCGCCATCAAACGGACGAGATCCAAGGCCTCCGGCCATCCGGCCGTCGTCGTACCCGGTCATGAGATCGGATGCAATCGTCTGACCAAGCTTATCGAGAAGGAACGAGGCTCGTTTGTAGAGACCGTAGCCGGAAATGGCACCACACAAGTTTGCGAGCAGGCTCCCAGCCATCTCCTGGTCAAACACCACCGGTACTCGTTTGGTCGCCACTTTGCGTGCGCCCAGGCGGCGAACAGCTCGCCTGGCTGCCTCCTGCCCGATCGATTCGGCTGAGGCCAGCCGTACAAATTTTCGCTGCACCTCATACCAGGCATCCCGCTGCATAGCTCCGGTTGTGGACTCAGTCGCAATCGGAGAGACGGAGAGGGAAAAGTTTGAACTTTTGTAGGACCCGACGAACCCATGGCTGTTCGCCAGCACGACTCGTCCCGATGATGAATCAAACTCCGCACCTTCCGAGTTCGTAATGCGTGAATCAGCGGCAAACGCCGCCGCTTCTCCGCGCTTGGCCCAATCAATCTGCGTTTCCGTATCGAGCACGGTCTCATCATAGAGATCAAGACTCGGCTGGTCTGTCGCCATCTGAGCCGCATCCGGTAACCCGGATACGTCATCCTCGACAACCGCCCTAGCCAAGGTGCACGTATCGGCAATAAGCCGTTCGAGAGAGTCTTGTGAAAAGTCTGATGTCGAGGTCGTCGCCGAACGTTTTCCGATAAAGACGCGTAGTCCGAGCCGCTTTTCTCTCGCCTTCGTCAATCGATCGACTGTGCCGACCCGTACTTGGACCGAAAAGGTCTCACCATCGGCCACCACGATATCGGCCTCTGTCGCGCCGCACGCTTTCGCACGAGCCAGGACATTGGCAGCCAGCTGCGCATAGCCGTTGGTGATTGTGGCCGGCTCTGTTCCTCGTTGCCCTTGATGCACGCGCCCTCTTTTCTGTCAGTTGTCATGTGGTTGGCCTCTTTGGTGGGCCGAGAGACCAATGACTGTGCCCCTCTTACCTCTGCGTACCCCCGACCGTGATTTCATCGATTTTGATGGTCGGCAAGCCGACCCCGACCGGCACCGATTGGCCATCCTTGCCGCACGTCCCGATCCCATTGTCGAGTTTCAGGTCGTACCCCACCATCGAGACCTTGGTGAGGACCTCAGGCCCACTCCCGATCAATGTCGCTCCCTTCACCGGCTTCGTGATCTGTCCGTCCTCGATGAGATAGGCCTCGCTGGCAGAGAACACGAACTTCCCATTGGTGATATCAACCTGCCCACCGCCGAACGAGACGGCATAGAGCCCTTTTTTCACCGACCGAATAATGTCCTGAGGATCCGACTCACCGGCCAACATGAAGGTATTCGTCATCCGGGGGAGCACCACGCTTTGATAATTCTCACGCCGACCGTTGCCGGTTAGAGGAATGCCCATGAGGCGAGCATTGAGCTTATCGGTGATATAGCGGCGGAGAATGCCCTTCTCGATGAGTGTCGTGCAGCTGGTTGGCGTTCCCTCATCATCCATATTTAACGAGCCTCGGCGAAATGGAAGGGTTCCATCGTCGACGATCGTGCACACGTCCGACGCCACGCGTTTCCCGATCAGGCTTGAGAAGGCCGACGTCTTTTTCCGGTTGAAGTCGGCTTCCAAGCCATGTCCGATCGCCTCGTGTAACAAGATGCCGGGCCATCCACCGGCCAACACCACGGGCATCACCCCGGCCGGAGCATCTACAGCGGACAAGTTCAGGATCGCCTCTCTCGCCGCTTCTCGCGCATAGCTCAAGTGTCGATTGTCCTCAAGGTAGTACTCAAATCCAACCCGACCGCCCCCGCCGAAGCTCCCGACCTGTCGATTGTCACCGTCCTCGGCAATACACGTGATCTGCAGACGGGACAACGGTTGAATATCGCCCACCAGTGTCCCATCAGAGGTCGCAACCGCCACCACCTTGTATTCGGTGTTGAAAGAAGCCATGACGTTCTTAATGCGGGGATCGTACCGTCTGGCCTCGGCATCAATTGCGTTTAACAGCGCCACGCGATCAGCCGTGGCAACCTCGGCCTTCGCCCGTTCGATCGGATAGAGGTCTCTGGTCGGTCGGCGCTGGGTGGGCACCGGAACAGGAGACGCTCCCTGAGGAGAATTGGCGATGTAGCGTGCCGTGTCGGCCGCAATCTCCAAATCCTTCTTTGTGAGTTCATCGGAGTAGGCAAACCCTGTCTTCTCACCGGCCGTTGCACGGACGCCGACGCCTTGAGAGACACTCTTGGCTGCACGCTTCACAATGCCTTCCTCCATCGACACCGACTCTGAGGTGCGGGACTCAAAATAGAGGTCCGCATAATCAACATCCCTCACGTTGAGCCGATCGAGTGCGTGTTGAGCTTCGAGTTCAGTGACACCGAATTTGGCTAGCTGAACCGGCTCGAGCATAGTGATGGGCGCCTCCTTGTCTCTTCGGTTGAATGATGGGCGAGTATAGCCCATTCATTTCCGCCGTCGCAATGCAATGACTCCTCACTGACTTGGGTTGCTGAAATCGTTTCCGAGTTATCGTTGTAGATAGCAAGTTAAGTTGTCCGGTTTTTGTAGCACATGATCTGTCCGGTATTAACCGGACACTTCTCGTGCTACAAAAACCGGACAGATGATGTGCTAGCTACAGTTTCCGAGTTATCGTTTGACATTCCATACCTCCGACAGTAGACTTTCCCCACTTCTCTCCCTGCTAACACTGGATATGAGGAACGCGCTCTAGGCTCGTTATGGCACACCCTCCCGCTTCAAGTTTTGACCACCTGTCCGAGAGCGAATTGACCGCCAAGTTGGAACCGGAACTGCTCCCGAAACATATCGCGGTTATCATGGATGGCAACGGGCGGTGGGCGGAACTCCGCGGTCTTCCTCGCATCGCAGGCCATCGCGAAGGCATCAATTCCGTCAGGGAGATGATCACCCTCAGTCTGGAACTCGGCATTCATGCCCTGACGATCTATGCGTTTTCACAAGAAAACTGGAACCGTCCGACACAAGAAATTAGCGCACTCATGGGGCTCTTGGAGCATTACCTCTCCACGGAGCGAGCTAGTTTGATTGAGCAAGGCGTGTGCTTCCGCACCATCGGTCGCCACGAGCTGCTCCCTCCATCGGCTCAACACTGGATTCGCACGACCGAGAAGGAAACAGCGCATCTCGATAAGCTGATCCTAACGGTCGCCCTGAGCTACGGAGGACGAGCGGAAATCGTCGATGCCGTAAAAAAACTGGTAGAGAACGTCCAGGCGGGAACCGTCCACCCAAGCCGTATCGATGAAACCACGATTCAACAGTACCTCTACACACACCCGCTTCAGGATCCGGACTTACTGATTCGGACGAGTGGAGAAGCCAGGATCAGCAACTTTCTCCTGTGGCAATTGGCCTACACAGAGTTATGCTTCACACCAACCTTGTGGCCGGACTTTCGACGACGGGAATTTCTCCTCGCGCTGATCGAGTATCAAAAGCGGGAACGCCGCTTCGGTCGGGTGCTGAGTACTGTGTCTTCGTAACCCATGTGGCATATCCACTCATCACCGAAGCAATCGCCCACAGCTCGACATCCGTGACCACCCCACCTGCACGCCCCAAACAGTTCGATATCAGGCGCCTCTATACTGCGGCTGCGCTGATCCCGGCGGTCTACCTCATCATCGTGCACCTCACTCCCTGGGCCTTAACGCTGCTTTTGATCGCCGTCGGCTCTCTTGCCCTGCTCGAACTGTATCGCCTCAGCTTCCAATCGCGGTTGAATCATGTCCTGGTCGGCGTCGGGTCGGCCACCTTTGTTCTGACACTCGCCCGATCTCATGTGTCGCTCCCGCTTCCCGAACTTCTTCTCGGCGGTGCCTTTGTGATTGCAGTGACGGCCTCTTTAGTTGTCACATCAGCAGCACATCGATGGAAGGACGCGCTGATCACCATGTTCGGCGTGTGCTACGTGGGCGTCACACTCAGTACCATTGTATCGACCCGCTCACTGCCGACAGGCGAATTCCTCGTGCTATTTCTGGCGGTTGTCACATGGGCTTCTGATACTGGCGCGTACTACACTGGGACTTTGTGGGGCAAACACCCTCTCTTGCCGTCGATCAGTCCCAAGAAGACCGTCGAGGGGGTACTCGGAGGGCTCGCACTGGCCGTCGCTGCAGCCATCGTGGCTCAGTGGTGGTTTGCCTCGCAACTCTCACTATTAGATGCAGTGATCCTTGGCGTGCTGCTGACGGGAACCGGGCTCATCGGAGACCTGTTTGAATCAATGATCAAGCGACGCACGGGCGTCAAAGATTCCGGTGGAATCTTGCCCGGCCATGGCGGTATGTTGGATCGGCTCGATAGTCTCTTGTTCACCGCCCCCACCTTCTACTACTATGTCGCCTACGTTCGAGACCTGGCACCGCCTCTATAAGAGTGGAGAGGAGAGGATATGAAGTCGATTATCATCTTGGGATCAACCGGATCAATCGGAACCAATACACTCGATATCGTTCAACGGTTTCCCGATGAATTCCGCGTCGTCGGCCTGACGGCCGGTAATAATATCGACAAGCTTGAAGCCCAAATCCGCGAATTCAGACCAAACGCCGTGGCGGTCTCCACGGAGTCCTCTGCGGCCATGCTCAGAAACCGGTGTGCTGATCTTCCGGTTGAGGTCATGGCCGGCGAAGAAGGCATTACACAGGTCGCAGCGGGGCTCGATGCCGAATTGGTGATTTCTGCCATCGTGGGAGCAGCCGGACTCGTACCGACCCTGTCCGCCGTTCGCAGCGGGAAACACATTGCCCTGGCCAATAAAGAACCAATGGTGATGGCCGGTAAGCTGATGCAGGACGAGGCCCGGAAGCATGGTGTCAGGGTTTTTCCAGTCGATAGCGAACATAGTGCCATTTTCCAGTCATTGGAAGGACATCGGATTGAAGACGTCCGGCGAGTGATCCTCACAGCGTCCGGCGGAGCCCTGTGGACGATGACCCGAGAAGAGCTTCTGAGTGTGACACCGGAACGAGCCCTACAGCATCCGAACTGGAAGATGGGATCCAAGATCACCATCGACTCGGCGACGCTGATGAACAAAGGACTGGAAGTGGTGGAAGCACGCTGGCTGTTCGATATTTCCGAGTCCAACATCGACGTGCTGGTTCATCGAGAAAGTATTATCCACTCTCTCGTAGAATATACAGATCGATCCATGATCGCCCAACTGGGTCTCCCGGATATGCGAACTCCGATCTCGTACGCGATGCGCTACCCTGCCAGAATGGCGCTCGACCTCCCCTCACTGGATTTGACGGAAATCGGACGATTGACCTTTTGCAAACCCGACCATGATCGCTTTCCGTGCCTCAATCTCGGGTACGAGTCGCTTCGAATCGGCGGGACCATGCCTGCCGCCATGAATGCGGCCAACGAAATCGCCGTCGACGCATTCCTCAATCATGGCCTTCGCTTCAGTGAGATCCCGCAGGTCATTCGCAGCACCATGGAGGCGCATGCGCATCAGGAGATTACCTGTCTTGATGATGCGCTGGAAGCGGATCGATGGGCTCGAGAAAAGGCTGAATCGTTGGTGCATGCGTTACCCCGCTAACGATCGTTTGCATTTCACGCAGCGAATGTTAGAGTAGAAGATCACACTCGATAGGGAGTTCCGATGACGTCCGTATTTGCCTGGTCCCCCGATACATTGTGGCTGCTCCTTCAGAAAGCCTGGTGGTTCCTTGTGGTCCTTGGCGTACTCGTCGCCTTCCATGAGCTCGGCCACTTTCTCGCCGCTCGATGGGTCGGAGTGAAAGTCCTCAAGTTTTCCATCGGCTTCGGCCCGAAGTTATTCGGCCGCCAGGTCGGCGAAACCGAATATCTTGTCTCTGCCGTCCCGCTCGGTGGGTACGTCAAGTTGTTCGGCGAGGATGAGACGGAGGCCACAACACCTGAGGACCGGCGGCGATCGTTTTCACACCAAGGCTTGTGGGGAAAGGTTCTTATCGTCGCGGCTGGCCCGGGGTTCAATTTTATTCTGGCCTACTTGATTTTCGCCGGATGGCTGTCCACTGGCGCGCCGTTGTTTGTCCCAACGTTTCACGATCTAAGCGCTGATGTCGAGGCCCTGGCTCCCGGCTCTCCTGCGTCGATGGCAGGGATGGAAGTCGGAGACCGCATCCTCAAGATCAACGGCAAAGACATCTCGACCAAAACAGAGTTACTCGATCTCGTCTCCAGGAGCAAGGGCCAGCCTGTTTTACTCGAAGTCCGACGAGACAATCAGCTAAAGACACTGACAGCCACTCCTATCCCAATCACTGGAGAAGGGGCCAGCAGCAACGAACCGCTGTATACGATCGGTGTCGAAGAAACGCCTCCTCTCGTCACCTCGGTTATGCCCGGATTGCCCGCCTCCCTGGCCGGATTCAAGCCAGGCGATCGAGTCGTCGCGATCGACGGCCAAGCTATCTATACCTGGGCGCAGATGACGACTCAGGTACGGGATCACCCGCAGAAGCCATTGACACTCGAAGTCCTCCGCGACGGAATACGTACCGCACTGACCGTCACGCCAACCAGTGAAAAAGTGACGATGAACGGACAGACTCTCGAAGTCGGAAAGATCGGCATCGCAGGACCTGGCCGTTCGTTGATGCGCTCCGACAACGCGGCAATAGCTGTGTATCAAGGACTCGAAGCCACGTGGGGATGGACTGAATTGACCGCGATCGGCCTCTATAAAATGATCGTGGGAGATATTTCGAGCAAGAATATCGGTGGGCCGCTGACGATCGCCAATATTTCCGGTGAAGCGGCTTCCCAGGGCGCCTCTAGTGTCGTGTTCCTGATCGCCATCTTGAGCATCAACCTCGGTGTCCTCAATTTACTGCCGATCCCGATCCTCGACGGCGGCCACTTGCTCTTTTTCCTCATTGAGGGCATTCTGCGTAAGCCACTCGCTGAGCGGCAACGAGAGGTTGCCCAGCAGGTCGGGTTAGTTCTGTTGGTTGGCGTCATGATTTTTGCCTTCTGGAACGACCTGGAACGCATCTTCTCCCACTAACCTTCTCATGAAAACATCCCAGTCACTTATCCCCACACTGCGGGACGATCCCGGCGAAGCGGAAACCGTCAGCCACCGATTGATGCTGCGTGCCGGACTGATCCGAAAGGTGGCAGCCGGCATCTATACCTATCTTCCACTCGGCCTCCGTGTGATCCGCAAAATCGAGCAGATCATCCGAGAGGAGATGAACCGATCCGGCGCACAGGAACTGCTGATGCCGATCGCCTCCCCTGCTGAACTCTGGAAAGAAACAGCCCGATGGGACTACTACGGGAAGGAACTGCTTCGCTTCAAGGATCGTCACGAACGAGATTTTTGCCTAGGTCCGACGCATGAAGAAGTCATTACCGATCTCTTCAGGCGAGAAGTGCGATCCTACCGACAACTCCCGCTCAATTTTTACCAGATCCAAACCAAATTTCGGGACGAGATCCGCCCGCGATTTGGGCTCATGCGAGGGCGGGAATTCATTATGAAAGATGCCTATAGTTTCGACGTTGATGAAGCTGGCGCCAAGGTCAGCTATCAGAAGATGTACGACGCCTACACCCGAATCTTCACACGGTGCGGCCTCACTTTCCGGGCGGTTGAAGCCGACACGGGTCTCATCGGCGGGGACGTCTCACACGAGTTCATGGTCTTGGCCGATACCGGTGAAGCGATGGTGGCATACAGTGACCAAGGTTCTTATGCCGCCAATCTTGAACGGGCGGAAGTACTTCCTCCATCTGATATCGACACTACCCCCCTTCTCCCTCTCACGCCGATCGATACGCCACAGCGCCGGACGGTGGAAGAAGTCACAGCCTTTTTGCAGATTACACCCCGTCAACTCGTGAAGACACTGCTGTACCGCGCAGGCACCGAAACCATCGCCGTGCTGATCCGGGGAGATCATGAAGTGAACGAGGTCAAATTGGCGCGTTTACTCAAGGTGACCGATGTGGCGTTGGCCGATCCCGTGACGGTTCAACATGTCACAGGGGCCCCTTCAGGATTCGCCGGACCAGTCGGCCTGCAGCACGCACGAATCCTGGCGGATCACGCCATTAAGGGAATGAAAAACGTCGTCATCGGAGCCAACAAAGCCGATAAGCACTATCAAAATGCCAATCTCGACAGTGATTTCACGGCCGAACAATTTGCCGATCTTCGTAATGCGCAAGCCGGCGACCCCTCTCCCCGAGGACCAGGTGCGTTGACACTCGCCAAGGGCATCGAAGTTGGACAGGTGTTCTTACTCGGCACCAAGTACAGCCACAAAATGAATGCCACCATCCTTGATGATCAGGGCAAGGAGCGCCTTGCCGTTATGGGTTGCTACGGCATTGGAGTCGGTCGGACGGCCGCTGCGGCGATCGAGCAACACCACGATGAGAAGGGCATCATCTGGCCGTTTCCCATCGCGCCATTCCATGTCCACCTCCTGACGGTCAGCCAATCAGAAATGACGACCGAAACCGCTGCACGTCTCTATACCGATTTAATGGCGGCAGGCATTGAGGTCTTATGGGACGACCGTACCGATCGCGCCGGCGTTAAATTCAATGACGCGGATTTGATCGGCGCCCCATTCCAACTCGTCATCGGCGACAAAGGCCTTGCGGACGGCGTGGTAGAAATCAAGATTCGACGTACTGGGATCAAATCCCGCATCGCACCCAGTGAGCTTGTCGCCCACCTCAAGCAGCTTTCTTTTGAAGCCCATCCATCTGCGGTCTGACCTCTCGCGTAGTTCCAGTGCTGAATCGCTCGCGCTTTCCAGGAATGCACTGGCAGAAAATGCCTTTTCCTTGCCTTCCCGACCTCTTCGTTTAGACTGAGACTCGACGTCTCAGTTGACAACCTTTGATAACCAGGCACCTATTCATCCAGCGCATAACCTGACTAATTCACGTCTCAACCACAACGAAAGCGCAGTCGGATGCAAGCCAAGCCGATGACTCAAAATCCTCAGGAATTGCAACACAAGGCCGAGCATGCCGAACATGTGAAACGTATTACCACCCAGATTCATGCGGCCAGCAACCTTGATCAAATCCTACTAGACTTGCATAAAGACATCTTGAGTTTGTTCGACGCAGAGGATTTGACTCTTTTCGCCTTCGACGCAGAGAAGAAAGAAATCTTCTCCAAAGTTCCTCACATCGACGGAGTGGAGGAAGTCCGCATCCCCATCACTGAACAAAGTCTCGCCGGGTTCTGTGCCAAGTATCTTCGCCCTGTTAACATTACCGACGCGTACAACATCCCGGAACTCCAAGGCATTCATCCGTCCCTGCTCCACGATACATCCTATGATAAACGAACCGGATTCAGGACCAAGCAGGTCCTGACGTATCCGATCGTGGCCGACAATAAATATTTGATGGGGGTGCTGCAACTCCTCAATAAGAAAAGCGGCAGTCGATTTACTCGAAAGGATGAAGAGGTCGTTGATGAGATTGCAAAAGCGCTCGGCATCGCCTTCTTCAACCTTCGTAAAATCTCAAAAAAGAACCCCACGAAGTTCGATCTCTTAGTCAGCAATAACCGCATCACACAAAATGAACTCGACCAGGCCATGGCCGACTCGCGAAAAGGGATGAGCGATCTAGAGAGTCTTCTCATCGAAAAACACAAGATTCCAAAACTCGATATCGGTAAATCGCTTGCCCAGTTTCACAAATGTCCCTACATCGAGTACAGCGAACGCACCATCGTCGACGTGGAATTACTGAAGAACCTCAATGTCGATTATCTCAAGAAGAACCACTGGATGCCGCTTAAACGAGATCGTACAGCGATCGAAATTCTGACCGACGATCCAGGCGATCTTGACCGCGTTCAAGACATCAAGCGGACCTTTCCGGGCCTTAACATTCGATTCGCCGTCAGTCTTCGCCGAGACATCGCCCAATTTCTGAGTTCCGCGACTGGACAGAGTGATGGTGGTGGCAATGGACGCAAACTCGACGAAAATGTGTCCGATATTCTCGGCGAACTGGTTACGGAGGCGCAGGCCGAAGCAACTGAAGAATCTGCGGGCGGCGGACTCGACGAAAACGACAGCGCAATCGTCCGCCTGGCCAACCAAATCATTGCCGATGCCTACCGGCAGAGTGCGTCAGACATTCATATCGAGCCGTACGGAGAAAAGCGTGAAACGTTGGTCCGTTTCCGAGTCGATGGGGAATGCTTCGAGTACATGAAGATTCCGCAGAGTTACCGCCGTGCAATCGTCTCCCGACTCAAGATCATGGCCAGCCTGGATATTGCCGAGCGCCGCAAACCTCAGGACGGAAAGATCAAATTCAAACTTTCGGAGACAAAAGAAATCGAACTCCGCGTTGCGACCCTCCCCACCGCCGGATACAACGAAGACGTGGTCATGCGTATCCTCGCCGCAAGCGAACCACTGCCTCTCGACAAAATGGGGTTCTCGGAGCGGAACCTCAGAATGCTGAAAGAGATTTCAGAAAAGCCTTATGGCATCATTCTCTGCGTCGGTCCGACGGGTTCTGGAAAGACAACCACGCTGCACTCAGTCCTGGGCAACATTAACACCCCGGACATCAAGATATGGACCGCCGAAGACCCGGTCGAAATCACACAGTATGGCCTGCGCCAAGTGCAGGTACAGCCGAAGATTGGCCTCACCTTTGCCACGGCTATGCGCGCATTTCTCCGCGCCGACCCCGATGTCATCATGGTAGGAGAAATGCGGGATAAAGAGACGGCCGACACCGGTATTGAAGCGTCGCTCACCGGCCATCTCGTGATG
>SWDO01000018.1:12891-63809 GCA_005116895.1 Nitrospira sp.
GACATGGGCTGCGATCCATTCAGCTTTGCCGATGCCATGCTGGGTGTGCTGGCGCAACGGTTGGCTCGCCGAATCTGCAAAGAATGTAAAGAACAATACGTTGGAAGCAAAGAAGAGTACGAAGAACTCCGATTGGGTTACGGGGCGGAGCATTGGGACAAGCTCGGTATCAAGCAAGATAATACGTTCCGCCTCTCCCGTGGGAAGGGCTGTGAAACGTGCAACCGTTCAGGCTTTAAGGGACGGGTCGCCTTGCATGAACTTCTGCTGGGCACAGACCACATGAAGCGAATGATCCAGCAGAAATCGCGCACCGAGGATATGCTCAAAACCGCAATTGAAGAGGGAATGACAACGCTGGTGCAGGACGGGATTCAAAAAGTCTTACAAGGCCACACAACCAACAAAGAAGTCAAAGCGGTCGCCATCAAATAGGCCTTCTGACTTTAATCAATACACCCTGCTTTCTGGGATCAGCCCCCTTCACTCTCTCCCCGCAACCATGTAGAATGCATCGCGCAGTATTGTACTTATGATACGAATCACGTCGCTTTTCTTGGCCCCACTGCTCATTCTCACGGGATGTGAATCCACAGACCGTGTACTCACAAACGCTGAACGGGTGCTCGGCAGCCGAACCAGCAGGACCGTGCTCGACATTGCCACGGGCAAAGACCCCAAACTAATCCTCAAAGAGCGCGTCGATGCCTATCAGCGAGACCCCGAGGCTGTGATCAGAGATCTACGGACGATTCAACGTGATTTCAACACCCTCATGACCGCATTGACTGGACGAGTCCGACAAACCTGGGGCGAGAAGGAAGTGAAGGTCCCGGAACAGAAGAAGTACGTGAAGTACACCCAGAACTATATGAGCCGAACCATCGTCGACTTCGACAATGGGACGATCGTCGTAGAAACCTTGGATGACAAAGCACCGAAAGAGAGCTTAAAGAACGCGATTGTTACGACCATACTCACACCAGACGATCCACGCTCCGTCGACCTCTTTTCAGACAAACCTGTCACCCTCACGAGTGACAAGCCTCCTTACCTATTGGGCCTGGTCGTTGATCAGCAAGGCCAACCGATCCGAACTCCAGCCCAGGCAGAGGCCTTCGCGGCCTCAGCGCTCGAGACCGCCACTAAATCAAGACCCGTTGACCAGAATGGAACCGCAAGACAAGCGCTGATCGCCGAAATCAAGATGGTGGCAAACTTCTCGAATAAGCAAGCGGAAAAATACCGAGCCACCGTTACCCGATTTGCGGAGCAATTCAAGATCAGCCCAAGTCTCATTTTTGCTGTTATTCGAACGGAAAGCAACTTCAACCCCTTCGCCGTGAGTTCCGCCCCCGCCTATGGTCTCATGCAGCTCGTACCAACCAGCGGCGGACGAGATGCCTACCGAAAAGCAAAGGGAACGGATACGATTCCATCGCGTGAATATCTCTTCGATCCAGAGAACAATATTGAGCTAGGCAGTGCCTACCTCAA
The DNA here is from genome assembly GCA_005116895.1 of Nitrospira sp. GTDB lineage: Bacteria > Nitrospirota > Nitrospiria > Nitrospirales > Nitrospiraceae > Nitrospira_D. Next base: position 14,389 of record SWDO01000018.1, read on the forward strand.
TGTCCTGTCCTACAATCTGCTTGAAAACATCGGCAATGAAGTCTCGCGAGAATATTGCGTCATCTCGGCTTATAATACAGGCCCACGAAATGTCTTCAAGACATTCGCCAGTGACAACACGGCTGCCATCAATCAAATTAATAACCTTGAACCGCCAGCAGTCTACGACCAATTACGCAACAACCTCCCCTACCAGGAAACGAGGGACTACCTCGTCAAAGTCGTCACCTTCAGGAAACAGTTCGTGGCTCTCCCCTAAAGACAAATCAGTGCGTGCTGAAGGCCCATAAGTACAGTTGGGGACGCTTAACACTCTCGAGGTGGCAGATGAAAGTTAGGCTGTTAACACTGGCCTAGACTGGGAGAGGTGTGTGATAACACTCTGGAGATGTTGATTCGTGGCTGCCGAGAGTCCATCAAACTCCACGCCGTAGGTATACTCTTTGCCCCACCGAACCGTCGCGGCTTCGATGACCATTGCTGTTGTCTGATCTGGAAACCGAAGATTCATAGCAATTCGGTCTCCTGGCGTAATCACCGCTTCCGTCATGACACGTGCCCCTTTAGTGGACACGTCGAAAATTATCCCTAACCCCTGTTCGACGGCCCCCTTCCTTGTCACACCGACGCGGGCCAATGAACAAGGAAATGGAGCCGCCACTCGTACGCGAGGGTGTTTGCGTAATTGTGGGGTATTCTGTCCGGTGTTGGCCTTCAAATCTAGATCTTCCATATCGTTTCCTCTTTCGCCAAGCCTGCAGCCTTGTTGCATTTGGTCAACCATTTACGTGACGGCAGAGCCAGCCTTTTGAGGGCTAGCCCAGCGACCACACCCTTGGTCAGGCGGACCACTGCGAGTGCGATCGCGGCAAGAACGGTGTCATTTGGGAATTGAAGGGTGAGTGAGATCTGATCACCGGGCTTGATCGATGCCTCAGTGCCCACTCGCACGCGATCTAAAGACGGGTCCACATCCACCTCGTGAGACACAGAGTATCTCACGAGGTGTCGTTTGGGAACTACTTTCGAAACCTATGCACGTATTGCAGGCGAGGCACTGCGCGGGGATGGTTCGGCGTGATCTCCCCTGGAGTTGGGACGGCGGTGTCGGTTGGCAAACCTCGAGCGACTTGGAGCGGAACGCTCGTCCCGATGTGCCCGACTATCCTCGCCATGAATTGCTGGCAACGAAGTTCCGCTTCCCGGCGCGAGCGGGACTGCATGTCCCAGGAGGCGCTCAATATCTCGAAGTTGCTGCCGGTCTTCGCCTGTCACAAAACTTGTGGCGCGGCCGGTCGTCTTCATTCGAGCCGTGCGGCCGATGCGATGCACGTAATCTTCCGGGCAATTAGGTAGATCAAAATTGATCACGTGGCCGATGTTCGCGACATCGATCCCCCGTGCAGCAATATCCGTCGCGACCAGCACCCGGAATGACCCACGTCTAAAACCCTCTAGCGCGGCGCGCCTCTGTGAGAGACTCCGGTCTCCATGCAACACGGCCACTCGATGGCCTGCGCTACCCAGCATACGCCCCAACCGATCGGCACGGTGCTTCGTTCTGGTGAACACCAGAGCCGTATCCTGATCGGCCTTCAATAACGACAAGAGAAGATCGGGCTTCTCGCCGTGGGAGGTGTAATGGATCCCCTGCGTGACCCCATCGGCTGTCGTGGCAGACGGCGCGACCATGACGCGCACCGGATTGTTCACATTGGCTTGAACCAATCGAGCCAGATCTGTCGGCAGGGTGGCCGAGAAGAGAAGAGTCTGTCGCTCTTCAGGCAACGCATCAAGAATCTGATTGATCTGAGGCGCAAAGCCCATATCCAACATCCGATCCGCCTCATCCAACACCAAGATTTTCATAGACGACAAGACAATCGTGCCGTTCCACATGTGATCCAGAAGACGCCCAGGCGTCGCTATCAAGATGTCTGGTCGCTGTCGCAAGCCCCGTACTTGAGCTTGCATATCGGCGCCTCCAACTATGACGGTCGCGGAAATGCGCCGACTCCGGCCAAGTTTATCAATCGTCGTCAGGGTCTGCAGTGCCAGCTCACGGGTTGGCGCTAAGATCAATGCCTGCGGTTGCCCCTTCGGCAATGCAGCGAGTCGTTCGACGATTGGAATGACAAAGGCTGCGGTTTTTCCCGTCCCGGTCTGGGCACATCCGATGACATCGCGCCCAGCGAGCGCGGGCGGAATGGCTTGTTCTTGAATGGGCGTGGGTGATGCGAACCCGGCATCAGCCAGGTCCCGGAGAAGCGCCTCGGACAAACCGAGGGCGTGAAAATTGGCGTGAACAGACGTATCCACTACGTTATCCTTTCAGTATGATCGCATTATGACGGGATCAGAGAACCGAGGGGAGAGACAACCGAGAAGGGTGCAACTCCAAACTGGACCTGGTCGCGATGCGATCGCGAAGTCCGATATAGTTTGAACACCTCCTCGCCGGACAACCACGAGGTAAATGTAGTGTTACTTTACAGCATGGCCATCCCGACGTCAACCAGTTCTTCAATAGATACGAGAGACTGGATAATGATAGATCATGCGCCTTGACGCCTGTCCCACAACATAATGAGCCGTGTGGAGGAGTTTGACTCCTTCACAAGCTACATGTTAGATTGGTTTTCCTTGTACGCCATTTTCCTCTCCAGGCACTCCCCGTACTCACTCCCAGTGTTGGCACGATAGTCTGTGTAGTATCACCAACCTGATGCTGTCTTCACCTGAATGGTAGAGGCAGACATCCAAAGAGCTTGGCAGGTCCATTAGTGGAGCTGAATCAGAGCTATTGAGTTTCTCTGTCAGGCAGCCATTGACTTGAGCTTCGTGTTTGTACAGGAGGACGCTCCATGAATCTCGCTTCAGTTTGGAAAAGTCGAAAAGCAGGAAAGAAAAAGTCAGCCCACAAACCAAAAATCCGCTGGCAACTTCTAGGGTTGACTGATCCCAATTCGGTCGACAATACATCTTCAATCGAGGCCATCAGACGCGAAGTTGCTTCGTTGGCGAGACATAGCTTTGGAGAAGATACTCGCTTGCGTTCCACCACCAAGGCAAACAAATCCTCAGACGGGAGGAAGAAATCATTCAGTACTGGTCGCCGTGGAAAGACCGACCAGACACCGGACAGCATCTAAGCGATACCGTTTCTGTAAACGGTACAGCGAGAAAAGATGCTCATATCAACCGTTCAGCACTTCGTCCAATGGCTCATTCACAATCCTCTCGGTGCGATCGCATGGTTGTACCTCACAGCAGTAATTGGTGCCCTCCTCTATCGCTACTTTGGACCGCGAGACGAGCATGAGATCTTATCTACAGAGATGCTCACATCATCCAGCATGATAGATGGCCATGAGTAACTGCATCTTGTATGTCGGCGGCTTCGCGGAAGCGACTTCCGATTGTCAACTCCGCGACTTGTTCGGAACCTATGGCGCCGTCGTTCGCGTCCATGTCATCCGACACAAACACAGTGGAAAATCCGCCGGCTATGGTTTTGTGGAAATGGGCTCAGGTGAGCAAGCTCGCCATGCCGTCAGTTCCCTGGAAGGGGTATTATTTGCAGGCAATTGTTTGCGACTCTACGTCACGACTTATGCCTCCATTCTCGCCTAAATTTCCCATCAGATGAGGGGTAAGGGGATTTACCAATGCGTCACATGCGTTGCGATCCACGTTTCTGGACGGATGACACCTGGAGATCAGGGTCCAGCATTCAGCAGGTGCAGACGGCTCCATACATGGCACAGCAACCGGAACCGACGCGCTATTTCTTTCTTCTGCAAATCTCGACAGTCGCTTCGACTTGACCATCTCTTGGACTGACCATCAACAGCATCCCTTTGTGCTCCAGGGCTCTCTTAAACAACGTGGCATAACCATCATCGTATTGACGTTCCTCGATCGTGGTCTTGCCGCTTTTGCGATCGTATGCACTTTCGAAGACAAATGCGTCCACAGTCTGCGTGCTATTCTCTCGCGCTTTGCTCGTGACGCGCCAGAAACGATTCTCCGGATCAAGTATCCCGTTCGAGGTGTCCAGGGCGGCATTAGAACATAGCTTCACACCTTTCGACACCTCCACATATTCACCTCTATCCATAAATTGGGCGAAGCCTGACAAGGGACATCCAATAACGATTGCAAAAACTAGTAAGTGCCTCAACATGTAATCCTCCGTCGTCAAGATAGTAGAAAGTCATTCGCCCATGGCCAACCAAATTCAACGGAACGACATACGCACGCACCTCGGATATTCCCATTCGAAATTCGCTCTATCTTTCCATTCGGACCTCTTTCACACTGCGGCTTGACCTGGACTTTTGTCACCGTACCCTGCCTGGGCACCTTATTAACTGCTTTGGTTAATCATCTGACGCGAGACCAACTTTACATACCTCAATCATCCGAGCACGACACGAATGTGGTGCTCGCCTTCCTTGACGAGAGGGATATGGTCGCGAGTGTTCAATGGGGTGCCATCCAGTTCAGTCAGCGCCACGCCGCGGCTCACATGATGCGGGTTTTCCACCGCGATAGCATAGACCGCCGAATGATACCGGAAACGAATCGAGTACCCCGGCCAGTGGCGCGGAACACAAGGATCGATGGAGAGCGTAGCACCGCGCACGCGGAAACCGAGCATCCATTCCATACCAGCCCGGTAGAGCCAACCCGCTGCGCCGCTGTACCAGGTCCATCCCCCGCGTCCAACATGTGGAGGCTCGCCGTACACGTCGCCGGCGACGACGTAAGGCTCGACTTTGTAGCGCTGGACGCTCGCTCGCGAGGAGACCCGATGAACAGGGTTCAACAGACGGAACAACTCACCGGCCTTGTCACCTTCACCCAATGCCGCGAAGGCCAGCACGGTCCAGACCGCCGCGTGGGTATATTGACCACCGTTTTCTCGGACGCCAGGGACATAGCCTTTGATATAGCCGGGATCCCTCGGCATCTGATCAAAGGGTGGTGTCAACAAACGGATCAGCCCATCCCGCCGACTCACAAGATGCCGTTCCACCGCAGCCATGGCGCGCGCGCCACGGTCCGGATCTGCCGCACCGCTGATCACTCCCCAGGACTGAGCAATGGAATCGATGCGACATTCCGGGTCTGCAGCGGAACCGAGTGGCGTCCCGTCATCGAAGTACGCGCGACGGTACCACTCCCCGTCCCACCCATCCCGCTCGATCGCGGCCTTGAGCGCGCTCACATGCAGCCGCCACGTTTCGGCACGAGCACGTTCCCCGCGCTGAGCCGCCACCTTGGCGAACTCCCAGAGCACCGTATGCAAAAACCACCCGAGCCAGACGCTCTCCCCTCTGCCCTGCTGACCCACACGGCTCATCCCGTCATTCCAATCTCCTGTTCCCATGAGTGGAAGACCGTGACTGCCGACGACAAGGCTCCGATCCAACGCACGCGCACAATGTTCAAAAAGGGTGGCGCTCGTCTGCGACACACGTGGCTCAAAATAGGATTCATGTTGTCCCTCAGCCAATACCGGGCCTTCTAGAAAGGACACCATTTCGTCCAGCACAGTCATATCGCCGGTCACTTCAAGAAATTGGATCACCGCGTACGGCAACCAGAGCAGATCGTCGGAAATGCGGGTCCGCACACCGCGTCCGGACGGAGGATGCCACCAGTGCTGGACGTCGCCCTCGACAAACTGCCGCGCGGCCGCCCGGAGCAAATGCTCACGCGTGACATCGGGTGCCGCCACACTCAGCGCCATGACATCTTGAAGTTGATCGCGAAACCCATAGGCCCCGCTCAACTGATAGAACCCCGCCCGTGCCCAGACGCGGCACACCAGCGTTTGATAGAGCACCCACCGATTCAAAAAGATATCCGTCGCACGCTCCGGCGTATGGACCTGTACGACACCCAAGAGGTCGTCCCATCGACTGATGACCTCACGCAAGAGCACGTTCACGTCCGCCCTACGATAGCGGTCGAGCAGGAGACGAGCCTGCTCACTGTCCGCTGTCTGACCAAGAAACCATACGATTTCTGCGCGTTCGCCTGCCTCCAACTCAATCGACAGTTGAAGGGCCCCACAAGGATCGAGACCCGCGCCGACCTTTCTGGACAGTTCCCCCCCTGCGTGCAACGCCAAGGGGCGATCGAACGTCCCATGACGACCAAGAAATTCCGTGCGATCACCGGTCCACGACGTATGGGTTCCGGCAAGATCGGTAAACGCGATACGTCCGGCGAACTCGCCGCCTAGCATGCTGCGCGCAAACAGCGCCCCGGTCCCCGGATCAATCTCGGTGAGAATGTAGGGTGCGGACTCACTCCGAGAACTCCCGAGCACCCACTCAACATAGGCCGTCACTGAAAGGCGTCTCGATCGACCGGACATATTCTGCAGCGTCAATCGAGAGATCTTGATCGGATCTTCAGGCGGCACAAATTGCAGCAATTCAGCCAAGACACCGTGGGAACCATGATGGAAGCGGCTATAACCCTGTCCGTGACACGCAACATAGGGTGCCGGATCATCGCGAATCGGCAGCGCCGTCACGCTCCAGACCTCTCCAGAATCGTCATCGCGAAGATAGAGCGCCTCCCCTGGCGGATCAGACACCGGATCGTTCGACCAAGGCGTCAGCTGATTCTCGTGACTATTCAATGACCAGGTAAACCCGGAACCGGATTCCGAGACGAGGAACCCAAACGACGGATTCGCGATCACATTGACCCAGGGGCGTGGCGTCCGAAGACCTTCGCTGAGAATCGTGACATATTCGCGCCCATCGTCGGCGAAGCCACCCAAGCCATTAAAGAATTCAAGTTCACGTTCAGGCACCGGCACATCCAGGCGTTTGCCCGCACGCGGTGAAGACGGGATCGTTGATGCAGCACGGCTTCTGCGCGGCAAGCGACTGACCTGCTCCGCCAACGTCCCGCGCCGGCTGAGCAGAACGACCCGAGCAACCTGCTGCAGCAGCATTCGATCCTGCGCGGAGAGCAGGTCGGTTCGCAGGAGATAAATACTACCTCGTGCCCCACCGGCATCCGGGCAAAGGCGCAGCCTGCTGCCCCGCACAAGCCCTTCCAACGAACCTTGCAACCCCTGCTCATACGACGAGGCCTTCTCATTCAGGATGATTACATCGGTCGATAATTGCTTCATCCGCCAGTATTCATGCGCTCGGAGCAATTGCCTGACCATATCGACATCATCCGCGTTGTCGATGCAGGCCAACACGATAGGCAGATCGCCTGAGATACCATGGGCCCACAGCGCCGCACGGTCCACCGTACTCCGGCTCAGTACGTCAGAGGATGGTCGCAGCGAGACATCGGAATACAGCACGGCATTGGCCAGTTGCTGGAACAGTTGGGCCTCATCCGTCTCGATACCGAGGTGATGGAGTTGCACTCGCGCTTGGGTCCAGGCCAGCGACAGGGCACGCTCAAAGACTCTCGGGTCGCTGTACTTGTCGGCCAACTCCAACACGTCATCGCGGGTAGAGCCGACAATGGTTGAAAACACCAGGCGTACGGTCCCGCCTGCAGGCACCCGCACCGTACGGCGCAAGCTCATCACCGGGTCAAGCACAGATCCGACGGTATTCGAAAGCGTCCGCCCATCGATCATCGAGACCGCCGTGCGGACATGGTGCCCTCGTCCAAGAAACCGCGCGCGATCCGTTTCATATTGCAGGGCGCCTACGGTATCGCCTTCGACCACCACCACCTGGGCCACCCACACCGTCGCTTCTTCATCCGACCGCCTGCGACGCGTCGCGAGTACCGCACCGACCTCCGGCACGAATTCGGTTTGCACGAACAGATTGGCAAAGGCCGGATGGGCCACATCGGCGGCTTGTGGAGCCAGGGACAGCTCCGCATAGGAGGTCACTTGTAGATCGCATGCGCGCGGGCCCATGTTGGTGACCGAGATACGCCGCACTTCGGCGTCGTCCTCGGACGACACCACAAGCTCGAGCGTCGTGTTCCAGTCACCGTCCCGTCTGGTAATTTCGGCCCGTTCTTCGGTAAACGACACTTCATAGTCGTCGGCCTCGACGCCACTGGGCTGATACCCGGCCGACCAGACCGACCCCGTCTGCATGTCGCGCAGAAACAGATAAGACCCCCAGCAGTCCCGCGTCGCATCCTCGCGCCAGCGTGTCACCGCAATATCTCGCCACCGGCTGTACCCCGAGCCTGCCGTGGTCAGCATGACCGCATACTGCCCATTGGACAGCAGATGCGTCCGTGGAGTTGCCTCATGGGGGGCGGTAAATCGCCGCACGACCGGCGGGATGAGGTCGCGAACTTGCGCCGCGGCCACGACTTCTTCCGCGCGCGGGCGTGTCACCGGCACGTCGCGCGGAGTCCGTTCTTGGAGCAGCAGTTCCGTCGCTCGAACGATCGGCTCGGCATGAAAACGGTTCCGCATCAGTCCGTTGTTTAAGACATTCGCGATCGAGACCAACGACATGCCCTGATGGTGCGACATATACGCCCGCACGATGGCCACGTCTTTTCCTTCCGGCACCCGCGTCCCCGTGTAATCCAGCGCTTCATAGAATCCGTAGGTTCCTCTCCCTCCGACCTCGGCGAGGCGCCCGAAGCCTTGCGTGGCTTCCATAGGACTGATCATCGCCGCGAGGGCAGTGGCATAGGGCGCGACGACCACATCCTCACTGAGGCCTCGCTTGAGCCCCAGGCCCGGCACACCAAAACTGGAATACTGGTACGTCAAGTCGAGATCGCGCGCATTATAGGCCGACTCTGACACCCCCCAGGGCACGCCTCGCTCTCTCCCATATTGAATCTGCCGACGGACGATCAGCTCATACGTCCGGGACAGCAAGCTGCCTGCCGGGAAACGCATCACCAACGCCGGCATGAGGTATTCAAAGATGGAGCCCGACCAGGACACAAGCGCCGAACCGTCTCCCACAGGTGTCAGGGCGCGGCCCAGGTGAAACCAATGCGCGGAAGGCACATCGCCCTTGGCGATGGCGATAAAGCTCGCCAGCCTGGCTTCCGACGCCAGCAAGTCGTAGCAGCTGGGGTCCAGGCTGTTCTCCGGCATGCGATAGCCGATGGACAACAGCTTGCGGGTCGGATCGAAAAGAAATGTGAAATCCATAGCGTGAACCATGTGCTCCGCATGCTGCGCGATCGTCGCCAGACGGCGGACCAAGCCCGTGATGTCAGCACCCGCTTGCCGGATGGCATCAGCCAAAAGGGTGATCCTTGCCAAGGTGGCCCGATCCTGTGAGGGACGACTGAGCAAGCCCTCCCGTAAGTGCTCGAGCGCACGAAGCGCATCCGCAAACCGCTCAGGGGCAGCCGCCAGCGTGGGAACGGGTTGGAAGAATGGCGCAATCACCACCCACTCCGGCGATGGACCCGACGGATGGTCGAACAGAGCCGCCCGGTCTTTCGCACTGAAGCGCACCCAGGGAAGCAACAACTCCGCGTCACGGAGATGGCTTTCCACGCAGGCCCGAACCGCATCAGCCCACGTACGCAATTCCCCATCGTGCTCATCACCGCGCTCCTGCCCCAGTGCCTGAGCTATATCCGCAACGGTATGAGACAAGGCCGTGAGCCGGCCGAACCTGGCGGTCCAGTCGGTGGGGTCGACCGGTCTCGACAAGAGCGCCATGGCCAGCGCATCGACGGCTTGCCTCAGCTGCTTCCTGGTCACCGTGTGGGTCGGTCGCTGATCCGGAATCTCCTCCAGCGCATCGCGTAACAATTGGATGGCATCATCGATCCCGGCAAACAAATTCTCGTTGATGGAAGATTGCTGAATCAGCTCGCGGCATCCATTCCCCACGACCAACAAATGTCCCGCGAGGTTTCCACTATCGACGGTAGACACATACTTCGGATCCAGCGGATGAAGGGTACGTGTGTCGTACCAATTGTAGAAATGCCCACGAAACAGCTCGAGACGGTTCATAGTCGACAGCGTGGCTGCCAGTCGTTCGGTGGCGTCGAGGGTCCCCAGCCATCCGAGGTCACGGGCAACCAGGGTTGAGAGCAAATAGAGTCCGATGTTGGTCGGCGACGTGCGATGGGCGACTATGGGCTTCGGATCTTCTTGAAAGTTATCAGGCGGCAGCGCATGGTCCTCGGGCGACACGAACGTTTCAAAGAACCGCCAGGTCCGGCGCGCAATTAATCGGAGCGCCCGCGCATCGGCCGGAGAAATCGGCTCGGCCCCCAGGAGTCGAGGCGGCAGACTGACCCACCGGGCCACGGCAGGAGCCGACATCCAGAGCAGCACGAACGGAGCGGCGGCGGCCCAGGACTCATCACGCCCAAACAGGGCCACCCCACCAGCTGCCACGAGGGCGAGTATCACACCGCCGGCCATGCGACGATACATCCCCGTCAAGTTGCATGTGTAGGCATCCTCGGCTTGAGCCGCAGTCACCCACTCCAACATCCGTTTGTGCGTGAAGGCGAGCCGACCGAGGGTACGAAGAATGGCATCCGCCATCAGCCATGCCTGATGCGCGAGGAAGGTGACGGTCAACGCGATCTGCCTCGCGGCCAATTTGAGGTCGGTGCCTGCTCCACGAAAATGGGTACGCAAGGCAACCCCGGATCGGCGCGGGTAGAGCCCTAGTACGAAGGACAACAGCGAGGGAATCGCGATGGTGGTCAGAATGAATCCGGACCAGACCCAGCCAGATGGTTCCGGCAGCAGCCATCCGACGATCAAGGTCAGAATCGCCGCAGGAGCCGACAGGGTACGGCGGAGATTGTCGAGGATCTTCCAACGGCCGATGGCGGGAATCACCACCACACGATGCGGCTCAGACCCAGTATGCCCTCGTCCGAACAACCAGGGCAACAGCTGCCAATCGCCGCGCGCCCATCGATGCTGCCTGGCTGCCGCCGCCTCATAGTGGGCAGGAAACGCTTCGAACAGTTCGATGTCGGTCGCCAGCGCTGCACGTGCGAACAATCCTTCAAAAAGATCGTGACTCAGCATCGCATTGTCCGGCACCTTGTCTGCCAGCGCCGCCTCGAACGCATCGATCTCGTAAATGCCTTTGCCTGTGTAGGACCCTTCCCGAAATAAATCCTGGTACACATCAGACACGGCCGATGCATAGGGATCGATCCCGCTGGGCCCGGAAAACGTCTGTTGAAAATACGAGCCCTCACCGCTGCCCGGAAGCGACGGGGTGATCCTCGGCTGTACGACCCCATACCCTTCAACCACACGCCCGGAGCGCGGATCGAATCGAGGCCGGTTCAGAGGGTGAGCCATGGTGCCGATCAACCGGCGTGCCGCTCCACGCGGTAACCGCGTGTCCGCATCCAATGTGATGACAAACCGGACCGACGGAATCGCCTCAGGGAGCTGCCCGCCGACAGACATGAACGTCGTGCTCGTCGAGCCGCGCAACCATTGATTCAACTCATGCAGTTTGCCTCGTTTCCGTTCCCACCCCATCCACACCTGCTCGGATTCGTTCCAGATACGCCGGCGATGCAATAGCACAAACCGCGGACCGCTCCCCGCCGCTGGACCGTACCGCTTGTTCAGCTGCGCAATCCCCTCCACCGCGCTGTCCAGTAGTTCGACGTCACCTGGATTACATTCCTTTGAGGCATCCCTCCAGTCGGAGAGCAAGGCAAACCGCAGGTCATCATCCGCATTCGCGAGATAGTGCACTTCCAATCGCTCAACCAGCTCATCGATGCCCTGCCGGGTCGCCAGCAACGTGGGGACCACCACGATCGTCCGAAACTCTTTGGGAATGCCGTTTCTCAATGCCATGCGGGGCAATGACCGCGGCCCGAGGATGGCCATCACCATCCGATTGATGAGCGCCATAGCGAGATCTGAAGCCGGCACGAGCGCAATGAGACCGAGACAGGCCAGGCCTGCAACAGTCACCCCGGTGGCGCCCGCATGCCATAGTGGGAAGGCCAGGACTATGGTGGTCAACACTGCGAGCGAACCCAGGTAGCCCAGAGCCGGAACCCGGACGCACCAGCGCAGAATCAGGTGTTTCCAGGACGCCCTGTAGCCGAGTTCGCGTTCAAATGCCCGGCGGCCCTGAGAGATCAGGTAATAGCCGGGGTCTGTGTGCCGGTCCCGTTCCGGCTGCTCACTCGCATCCGACTCAATCCCAGCCAGCCTGGCACGGTCCACGACCCGTGTGGTCACGTCGAGTTCCGACAACCCCGTACCGCGGGAAAGATCCTCGATCGCATGGCGATAGGTATCCCGCGTGACGAAATCCATCTCGGCATAGCGAGAGTCGCCTCGCAGAATCTGATCGACCGAACTGACGCTCTCAAAAAAGTCCGCCCAATCAAACGCGGACGTCAACCGCATGCTCGTAATGATATTGCGAACCGTGACGCTCGTGGCCGCCTGTTGCTGATGCTCCGCATGCACCATGTCGTCGGTGGTTGTGCCCTGCCCGGCCAAACGTTCGTCGAGCCATCGCAGTACGGGACGCACCTTCGGGTCCAGGTCACGGAGTCGCTGAACAAGCTGCACGGCAAACGCAGTGGCCAATGGTCTGCGCTCAAAATGGCGGAGAACAGTGGCAGGAGGCTCGGAGGCTAACACCCCGGTCCCCAACAAGCTATCCGCCAGTTCGTCGGCTTCCAGCCTGTCAGCGCGGCTCTGAACGATCCGCTCGATCAACCGGCGAAGGTTCTCCACCAGCACGACACGCAGCGAGATCGCCACTGCCCACAACTCACCGATTGTCAGCGGTTGCACGCATTGATACGCCGACACAAAGCGCCGGAGCATGTCGGGATCAAAACGACTGTCGGTGTGAGCCACGAACGCCCAGGCCACTCCAATGACCCGTGGGTAATGCTTCAAGTGGCCCGACGCAAGCTTGGGTAATTGTCGGTAATACCCAGGAGGCAAATCGTCGATGATCTCGCGAAGCTGTTCGTCGATGATATGGAAATTATCGACGAACCATTCGGCCGCTGGAGTAATCGTTTTCTCATCGCGAATCGTACGAGCGATCGCCTGATACGACGCCACCAAGACCCGTCCATTCTCACGGACCCGTGGCGTGAGCAATCGCCCCACCCGTGCGTCATCGGTGACGATCTGTGCCGCTGCAAGACTTGCCGCATGCTGTTCGAGCCGTTCGACGCCGAAGAGCTCGGCGCGAATCGGTTCTTCTAGTTCGGCACACTTGCCAATAGCTGAAAACATGGTATCCATGGGCTTTCCAATGCGACATTCCGGTTCACCACCAACATGCCCACTCGCTGCCTTTGCGCGCAGAACTATGGAACCGTCGTCGTTTCAAACGCTTTTACCACGAGGGTCTTCTCTTTCATCTTGGTTACCAAACCTGTGTAGGAATGGCTGCGAATAATGCTGGCGAACTGTGCGTGGTAATTACTCACGATGCCTGCGCCGTCGATGACCACATCGTACACATGCCAATGGCCCAACACGTCCGCCAGCCGGAAGTCGAGACTAGTCTCCGTCTTAGGACCCGACAGCTTCGCCTTCACCTCGGCAAAGTGCTCTCCCCGCTGTTCAGACAGGTAGAGCGCCTGCTCATCGGCATAGTGATCAATTCGACAGGCAAACGTGTCTCGGAGTAATTGAACAAAGAGGGCAACAAATTCCTGCCGCTCGGTGTCCGTCAGTTCTAGCCACGGCCGGCCCAGGGCCCGTATGGCCATATCTTCATAGCTGACGCCCTCCCTGATGACGTGTTCAATCTTCTGCCGTCGTTCCACCGAGCGGCCCGGTTGGTTCAACTCTTCACTGTTGAGAATATGGATCACCTCATCGATCGTGCTTTTCACTGATTCTGTGGCGGTCTGCTCAGCTGAAACCACAGGAGTCCCGATCAGCAGCACAACCATGCTCGCCATCACCCCCCAGATCATGCCGAGACCCTTTCGGGAACAATTGAATGCCTTACCAGCGGCACGGTTGGATATCTGACTCATTAAGTGAGTTCCCCCAAGTGTTCGCGTCATGCGACTCAGAATTTTGGCTTCATGTCTTTCAACGAATCGCCACCTTTTTTCAGGAGGTCTGATCCAGAAGTATCCACACGCTTGTAGGGACAGACTGCTCAGTTGCTCTTTGACCTGTTTCACCGTCCCCATATTCTTTTGAAGAACATCGACATTCTTCTGCATGTCCACTAACGCACTGCCAAGCTGGCTCATGGACGTCGAAAGCCCAAAGAGTCCTTGGGCCGCAGCTATAGTGCAGGGGAGGTGTCTCCCCTGCAGACCAGAGTCTTGAGCTGGTCGAATGTCCCTGAATTAATGTCGACCACGGTCCCAGCTCCATCTTTGGAAGAGGCCATATGCAGGAAGCTGAGAGCAGCAGGAATGCTCTCAGGCCTGTTCACATCTGCAAGCACCCCCGTTCAAACGGGATGACGCCCTGAGGGAACGCGTCACCGATACACAAGCAGATTCGCCTGCGGAGGCGCACTCAGCTACGAGCGCTCATACCAACTACGGCTTTACAGTTGCAGCTCGATCCGGCCGACCCATCAGAGTCAGAAGAGTGTGAGCCACGAGGAGGAAACCCAGCCCGCCGCTGGGGATATATCCCCAGGTTCCGCTGTACGGCCAGATCGGAAGTACGCCGACACACAACACACCCAATACGACAATAATAATAGTACTCATCTTGATTCTCCTTTTTGTTCGCACATTCACCACACACTCGACCACTCTGTGGCCATACACGCCACAGTCACACCTTCTGCTTGCCGGACGGATGTCTGCTATCACGGAATGAGGGACGGCTGGGCACCTAAGCTCCAGCATAGCGAGAGGCCAGCTGATAATCTGGTCAAAACAGCTCAGACGAAGAAAGAGGGAGGACGATATACCGCAATCACCACCATGGAACTGGTCGTCGCATCGTTCATGCAGTTCTAGTTGGCTTCCGTACAGGCCAATTCATCCCGCACCAGTCCCAAATGGGCCCTCTCTAGCCGAAGTCTCTGAATGTGCGCCTGGATATCGGCCAACATACAATCGATTTCCCGCACCCTGCTCGTCAGACCGACCGGCCTGCGGGGAACGGGCTGACGCCTCTCCTCACTATTCATGACGCTGGTTGAAGTCTGGGACGCGCCTACCATTGACCCCAGCGGTCATGAAGTAGTGACGCTTGTAGCGGAGGATGCAGATCACTTCCGTAGCCAGCGCTTCGTTCAGTAATCTGACCACTGTCTCTGCGTTGGGCTTGCATCCCAAGGTCATGGCCCTATTCGATTTGCGTTTGGCAACAGACACCGACTGCATTGTGTTCACCCATGGCAGCATTTATTGTTGTGTGTAGACGCACTCGGCCTATCTCTATCAAATCGGAGCCGGACCTCTGTGTCAGAATCATCCGTGGCCTCATCCATTTAGAGATGAGGATACCGAATCACTCGACTAACGTCTGTTCACAATTGCTCAATAGGGAACGATTGCACAATGGAGGCAAGGCCGAACGTAGTCAGGTAGAGCGTGACTGAATCAACAAAACAGAATCAGAGGGGAGACCCTAGTCGTGGAGCACGACATAGAGGAGAGAACTATGCACGTGCAATCCGCCGTTCCGGCGCGACCCGCCTTGTAATCAATGAACCCGAGCGTGCGGAGCTTGTTCACGACGAAACTGGTGAAAGAACGGATGGTACCGACCACCTCGGTCAACGTTCCTTCACTGATCTTGGCAATGACCATCTCCGGCTCGCGCTCCGTCCCCAAATGGGCCAACAGCAGCAGCCGCGCCAGCAAAGCCGCCGAACTCGACGACCTTGAACTTCAAGGAGGACCTTCCACTATTGATCGCCAACACATTCATAATCGTCGTCGCACCAGCTTGATTGATTCCATGATGAAGAATGGCAGCAGGCCCAGGGCCCCCATCAACCCCCAATCTTCCATCGGCAACGGTGCAACCTTGAAGATCGGCGCAGCCGCTGGAATCGTGAGCACCGCGACCTGCACGGCCAGCGAGAGGATGAAGGCCCACACCAGCGGACGGTTCGTCCAGACACCTAACTGGAAGAGCGACAACTGTTCGCTCCGACAGTTGAAGACATGTACCAGTTGCGCCACCACCAGCACCGTAAAGGCCACCGTCCTGGCTTGATCGAGCTCCTGATGCAGCCCATAGAGGCTATAACTGAATGCGCCTAACGCAATCAATCCCAGCATCAGCCCCTCTCCGCCGATCGCCAGTAATCGTCCTCCGTCCAGCAACCGAGCCTCCGGACGGCGAGGCGGACGCGACATCAGATCAGGCGCCTTGGGATCGACCGCCAGCGCCAAGGCTGGGATGCCGTCCGTCACGAGATTCATCCAGAGAATCTGAATCGGCAGGAGCGGCAGGGGTAGGCCCAGCAGCGCCGCAAACAGCATGACCAGCACTTCGCTCAGATTGCACGACAAGAGGAAATGGATGGCCTTCCGGATGTTGTCGAAGACCCCCCGGCCTTCTTCCACCGCTGCCGCGATGGAGGCGAAATTGTCGTCCGTAACCACCATGTCGGCAGCTTCTTTCGTCACATCAGTTCCGGTGATCCCCATCGCGATGCCGATATCCGCTGCCTTGATCGCAGGCGCATCGTTCACGCCGTCGCCCGTCATGGCCACGATCCCGCCTCGGCATTTCCAGGCCTGGATGATACGCAATTTGTGCTCCGCCGAGACGCGGGCGTAGACCGTGATGTGCTCCACGCGCTGGGCCAGTTGGTCCTCGGTGAGATCGTCGATCTCCTGGCCGGAGAGTGCCGAGCCGTCACCGTCAGGCAGACCTAAATCTCTGGCAATGGCGAGCGCCGTCTCTTTGTGATCCCCGGTAATCATCACGGTGTTGATGCCGGCGTTCCGGCAGAGACGAATGGCCTCCGCAGCTTCTGCCCGCACGGGATCTTTCATGGCAAACAAACCGAGGAACACCAGATTCTTCTCGACCACATCGGTCGAGAGATTCAGGCCATGCCCGTCGAGGCGCCGATCCGCCACAGCCAGCACGCGAAGCGCCTGGTGTGCCAGGGATGCGTTGATATCGAGTAGGATCTTCCGTTGTTCATCGCCCATGGGCTCGATGCGCCCGTCGAGGGTCCGACGATGCGTGCAGCGGGAAAGCAGGACATCCGGCGCCCCTTTCACATAGGCCATGCTCCCGTCCGCCGTGCGACGGATGATGGTCATCATTTTTCGTTCGGCATCGAAGGGAATTTCTGCTTCGAACGGCGCGCTGCCCTCCAAGCCTTCCTTCGTTAATCCGACCTTCGCCGCCGCAACCAGAAGAGCGCCTTCCGTCGGATCACCGATCACCTGCCATGTTTCCTTTTCTTTTCGCAATGTCGCACCATTGCACAGCACGGCTGCCGTCAGCAGTTCGCGCAGGGCCGGAAGTTGGCTCAGGTCTATGTTCTGGGTGTTGAGTTCTGAGTTGTCGGAGTGAAGCTTAATCCCTTTTCCGGGCAACTCAGAACCGCTTTCTCTCACCTTCGACGTCTCACGAATTTCACCGACTGGTGCGTACCCTTCACCGGTCACGTCGAAGGCCGTGTCGCCCACGAACAATTTCGTCACCGTCATCTCGTTCTTCGTCAACGTGCCCGTTTTGTCTGTGCAGATGACCGTGGCCGATCCGAGCGTTTCGACTGCAGGCAGTTTACGAATCAGCGCATGCCGCTTCACCATGCGGGTCACCCCCAGCGCCAATGTAATCGTCACTACGGTGGGGAGGCTTTCCGGCACGGCCGCCACAGCCAGACTCACCGAAGTCATGAACATGGTCACCAACGGCTCGCCGCGCAGATAGCCCAAGGCGAACACAACGGCGACCACAGCCAACGCCAGCCACAAGAGGGTGTAGCCGAACTGCTCGAGTCGGCGTTGCAGCGGGGTTTCCGTCCGTTCTGCCTCCGATTCCTTATGAATCATCGAGGCGATCCGGCCCAGCTCCGTGTTGAGCGCCGTCGCAACGACCAGCGCGCGGGCCTTGCCTAAGACCGCGATGGTGCCCATGAATGCCATATTGGTCCGGTCGGCTAAGGACACGTCGGGCCCATCGAGGGCGGTTGCTGCCTTCTGAACCGGCGTGGATTCGCCGGTCAGCGACGCTTCTTGAACCTGGAAGTTTGTGGCATAGATAAGCCGAGTATCCGCCGGGATACGGTCGCCGGCTTCCAGGAGAATGACATCTCCGGGCACCAACTCGCGCGCGGGGATGGATCGAAGCACACCATCACGGAGCACCTGAGCGGTCGCCACTGACATTTTTCGAAGCGCAGCCAAGGACCGCTCGGCCCGGAACTCTTGCACGAACCCGAGCACACCGTTGAGAAACACGATGGCAAAGATCGCTGCCGCATCGAGCCAGTCTTCCAAAAGACCGGAGATGATCGCCGCTCCGATTAACACCCAGACAATGACGCTCGCGAACTGAGAGAGAAACAGCTTCACAAGTGACGGTGGCGGAGCTTCGGGCAGTTCATTGAGGCCGAATTCGGCATGACGCCGTTCGACTTCCTGGCCGACGAGCCCATGTTCGGCATCGCTGCCAAGAATGGCTGTGAGCTGATCCGGTGTGAACTGCCAGGTCTTGGTCGTCTCATTCTCCAGTAACTGAGGCATAGCGGACATCCTTCTCACTGAAACAGCAACCAGAGCCTTAGTCCGGTTGCGAAATTAACTTGCGGTGGCATAACTGAATTCAGCTACCGTCCACCTGAGCTTGGCTTCCACATGAGCTGCCTAGATGTTTGAGGTGGTAGTAGATCCTGACGCTAGTCCGACAGATGTGTGTGGAAGCGCTTCTGGAACGATGGAGCGGTCCCCCTGAGACGACCGAAGACGAAACCGAACCACGTGCTCCGGCTCACGACCTTTGCGATGGCTGACGCTTTCAGCCTCCTGCTACCCCAACGCCGAGTCAATCCACCCGCCCACATAATGCGTGATCGCAATCACACTGATGCCGATCACGACGTGTTCCACAATGACTTTCCAAGCCGGAATCTGCTGGGCTCGCGCCAAGAGATAGCTCAGCACCCCGAGCAGCATGAGGCCCCATCCCACGCTCACCGCCATGGCTACGTCTAGAGGCAACAGCAACACCGGCACGACAAAGGTTAACGCGATCAGAAACTTGGCTACAAAGGTGGTGATGGTCGATTCCCATATTTCTGACACAACCCCGTTATTCTTCGACTCCTCAGCAACGTGCATGCCTAAGGCATCCGACATCGCATCGGCAATCGCAATTGTCAAAATGCCGCCGATGACAACGGTTCGTGAGTGGGTGCCTGAATGGAGCCCTACCATCAGCCCCAATGTCGTGATCACCCCGGACGTGAGACCAAAGCTCAGACCGGTTTTGAACGATGCTTTCATCAACCTTCGTTGCCGATCCCCACGCTTTCACCAAAGAGCATCTTGCCCGGCACGAGCCGTCTTTGTAATCGATGAACCCCAGCTTGCGAAACTTAGTCCTAAAGAAACTGATGCGAGAGCGGGTGGTACCGATCATCTCGGTCAACGTTCCCTGACTGATCTTGGCAATGACCGTCTCCGTCTCGCTCCCCTTCCTCACATGGGCCGACAACAGCAGTGCCGGCACTGGCCGATTCTCGAGGGGGATTACACAATTGATCCACCAAATCCTCTTGGACTCGGATCGAATGCAAGAGCACAAAAGACATACATACTTTGCCAACCCTGGGCTATCCCTGACGCGGGCGGCACATCGTGCCGACCTTGTGGCGATGCAATGTCTCAATGAAGACCGTGATGCCGACCTGATGGAACCGGGACGAGGAAGCGGCTAGCGTTGCTTGAAGTACCGGAAGAATTCAGAATCTGGACTCATCACCAAGGTCGATCCAGCCTTAAAGGCGATCTTGTAGGCTTCCATTGAACGCGTAAATTCAAAAAACTTTGGATCTTGGCGATAGGCATCGGCATAGATCCGAAACGCTTTGGCATCGCCGCCGCCTCGCAGTTCCTCCGATTCTTTATAGGCCTGGGCTAGGATAATTTCACGGTCCTTTTCGGCTTCTGACCGTATTTTTTGTGCCTCCTCCGCGCCTTCAGCCCGATACTGCTTAGCCTGCCGCTCTCGTTCAGCTTGCATACGCGCAAAAACCGCCTTCTCGTTTTGTTCGGGCAAATCAGCCCGCTTGATCCGAACATCCTGAATTTCGATGCCGTACACGGACGCCTTCTCATTTGCTCGTTCCGTGACCACCTTCATAATATCGGCGCGTGTGCTCGAAACGATCTCCAGTAACTCATGTCGGCCCAACTCAACGCGGAGCTCGGAATAAATAATATCGTTCAGCCGTTGGAGCGCCCCCCGTTGACTTTGGAACGCTTGATACACTTTCAACGGATCGGTGATCCGCCATTTGGCGAAATTATCCAACAGCAGCGTTTTCTTATCCGATGTAATCACGTCCTGCGCGTTTGAATCATAATCTAGCAATCGCTTCTCGAAGTACGTCACCTCCTGCACGAATGGGATTTTCACGTACAGCCCTGGTTCGGTAATGTTGCGGACCGGCTTACCCAGCTGCACGACGATGGCCGTCTGAATTACATCCACGACAAAAATGGGAGACGCTCCAAGCATAAACACGATGCCAATGATGGCAAGCAATGCGATGAGAAGTCGCGGTTTTGTCATGATGAGTGGGCCCTTGATTTTATAGTGGGAGGTGACTCCTGTCGGAATTCCTCAACCTCTGATTGTGGGACGGGTTTGACCAATGGCTTTGAGCCGGGTCGAGAGAGTCGATCCAACGGCAGATAGGGGAGCACGCGCTCGCCGCCCTTCCCGTCGATGATGACCTTCTCCATATGCGGGAGAATTTCTTCCATCGTCTCGATGTAAATCCGCTTGCTGATCACGTCCTTTGCTTGGTTGTACTCTTTTAAGGTGGCAAGGAAACGATTCGCCTCGCCTTGCGCGCGGTTCAGGCGTGCCTGCGCAAACCCCTTTGCGCGGTTCACCAATTCCGCGGCTTCCCCTTTCGCTCGCGGGAGAATGTCGTTGCGATAGCCCTGAGCCTGATTGATCAGCTTTTCTCGGTCTTCTTTCGCGTTCGTGACATCCTTGAATGCGGCAGCCACCGCTTCCGGCGGATCGACGTCTTGGAGTTGGACAGCGGCGATCTGCACGCCGGATTGGTACTGATCAAGAATCGTTTGCAGTAACGTCATGGTGTCTGCTTGAATCACGGCTTTACCGGTGGTTAAGGCCTCGTCGATCTTGCTCTTGCCGACCACCTCTCGCATCGAGGCCTCGGCGGCCTTGCCGATGGTTTCATCGATATCCGCGACGTTGAACAGGAAGTCGCGGGCTTCCTTGATCTTATATTGGACGATGAACTCGATCCCGAGGATGTTCATATCGCCGGTCAGCATCAGGGCTTCTTGGGGCACCATCTGCTGGCGTCCCTGCTGGGTAGTGCGGAAACCGACTTCCACTCGAAAGAGTTTCTCAACCTTCGGCTGGAGGACAGTTTCCACAAAGGGAATCTTGAAATGCGGTCCGGGGTCTGCTGCGCGAACTGGAACCCCAAACCGTTTCACCACCCCTTCTTCGTCCGGTGCGACGATAAACACGCTCTGCCAAACCAGGAGGATCAGGACGCCCGCAATGAGGATATTCCGTACGCCACCTGAGGGAAGAAGGTTCTTCAATCCCCCAGAGGGAAAGAGGTCCGTGAATTGCGTCTTGGCCTGCTTGAGCGCTGCCTCAAGCGGGTCCGACTTCTTGCCCCATGGCTCTTTAGGATCCCATGTCATAAATAGTTGGTCTCCAGGCATTAAGACATACCTGTGAACAGCGCTCGGAGTTGTAACGCTGAGCATAATGAAGCAGCCTGTCGGTGTCTGTTCAGAATTGCTCACTACCGAAGACATACGAAAGGCGGGCAAACGGACGTGGCCTGGCCTGGATGAGCTGAAGCAATGGAGTCAAATCAGCCGGAGTCTTTGGTGTCACATCCCGGATGTCCGTTGATGAAGCACCCTTGTATGAGCGTAGGATGAACGGAGCGCTGCAGGAGCTTTTACCCTGTGCTGTTAGTCGTGGAGCACGACGTTGAGGAGAGAACTATGCACGTGCAATCCGCCGTTCCGGCGCGACCCGCCTTTGTAATCAATGAACCCGAGCTTGCGGAACTTATTCATAAAGAAACTGACGCGCGAGCGGGTGGTGCCGACCATTTCAGCCAACGTTTCCTGACTGATCTTCGCAATGACCGTCTCCGGCTTGCCTTCCTTCCCAAAGTGGGCCAACAGCAGCAGCGCCCGCGCCAGCCGCTTCTCGCTGGAATTAAACAGTTGATCCACCAAATCCTCTTGGACTCGGATCGAGTGTGTCAGCAAATAGGACATAAATGCCTCAGAAAACCTGGGTTGTTCCTGAAGCATCCGGAGCATCGCGGCTTTCTCGATGCGGAGAATGCGGGAGTCTTCCAAGGTGATCGCGGTCGCCGTACGAATTAGTTGACCCACGAGGCAGGTTTCTCCTAAAAACGCGCCCCGCTCAAGAATCGCCACGACGGCTTCCTTGCCATGCTCCGAGAGCACGGTCACTTTCACCTTGCCCGACTGGATATAGAAGACCGCATCAGTCGTATCTCCCTGTGAAAAGAGAATCTGATTCTTGGGGGATGGGAGAATCGTAACGTCTTTGTCGGTCTTATTGAGGAACAGGTCCAGATTGAACGGGGTTCGTATGCGTACCATCACCCACCCTCCTCTTAGCGTCCGCGGTTCAGGGAATAGGATCCGCCGGACGACGAGACGGGGGCCTGCAGGCTATCCACGCTCTGTTGCATTTCCCTCAATGCCAGACCGATCTGTTTGACCGAGCAATGGCGCAGGGCATGGATACTGTCTCCCATCCAGAGCCGAAGGCCTTTTTTTGAGGATGAATTCAGCGTCAAGACATACGTCCGTGGTGTGCTCTTCATACTGTCCTCCGTGGTTATCGTGGCCCGCTGCTTCACGCTCGAACCGAGCCTGAAACAACAGCCCATATTGAGTTTTCTGTCACGCCGAGCGAAAGACCGCAAGCAGATCACTCAACGCCATGGTCTTCTGTTTCAGCACAGCCCGCTCCGCCTTCAGCTCATCCAGCGCAACTGCCTTCGCGGCCCCGTCTCCAAGACACGCCATGATCAGCGAGTGCACGCGATCACACTCCTGCTCGACCTTTGCCTTGACCACCAGGTTGACTGACAGCATATCCAAGACCGTGGCTCTGGTCGCGGCGAGATGCGCCTGTAATTCGGCCTCTGGATAACTGATCCGCGCTGCCTCGCTCACACAGCGATCCATGCTTTGCGCCAAGAAGGCGTACAATCGAGCCAGCGTGTCCGTGATATCAATGTGGCTATGAACGGTAGATTGAACGGTCATGATTCATGCTCCTTTCAGATGCAGACGCTATTGCGCCTCGATCGTAGCTTGTGTAGCGTGAGGTGATCAGCTTCCGGGCCCCGGCACGGTTTTCACGGAAAGACTCGGTTCCGACGCCCCCTGCATCGACGCCTTCAGTTCCTGGATGGCCCGTTCGACATCTTGCTCCGTCGATCCAAACCGGTCTCCCATCACCTTAATGGCCTGAGCAATCGCTTTCTTCATCTTTGAGATCTGTTCTTCTGTTGTCATAACCCCTCTCTCATCTGTGCATCTCCTCAATGGATCTAATCGTTTAGGACACCCGGCCGACGCGTCCCGCGACCACGTGGATCATCAGCAATATCATCCCGCCCGCAAGCAGGGTCCAGGAACTCTGAGTCGCAACCGTGGCTATTCCAGCCCAATGCAACCCTCCGGCAATCAATCCGAAACATAAGAACAGTGCGGCGTAGCCCACCATCTTGGACTCCTTTCAAGAGTTCCGGCGCTTTGGGAACGTTCTCTGCACATTCTGGGATTTATCCTCAACTCCAAACAAGGACATAACGTCCCCCTGGCAGGCGGAGCCAAGAATCAACAGCTGTAGGAACCGATCCTGGCCTGAAGGCACTCTCTGGCGTCGAAGCGACTGAGACCGCTGACACGGTTGCGTAGGAAAGAAGAAGGGAGTGCGAGCAACAATACAGTCAAGGCAACTCAAACGTCAGGGAGAAAGCACCTCGACCATGCCCCCTCTCCCCTCACTCGTATTGGAGTCTAAGATAATTAACTACATAATGTCAAGTATTATATTGCCATGCACTCCTTGAGCTTATAATATTAACCATATTTTGTTAATTACCGCACAAGGAGATTGCTCATGCCCATTGCACTGCTCATCCGGAATCGCTTGAAAGAATTGAAACTAGGGCAGCGAGATCTCGCCCGTGCGGCTCATGTGACTGAATCGTATATCTCACAGCTGCTGACGCAGAAAAAACTCCCGCCCGCGCCGAACCGGACTGACATGTACAAGAAGATCGAACGTGCCTTGAAATTACCTCAAGGACAACTGGCCAAACTCGCCGATCAGCAGCGCCTCGAACAACTCAGGAAACGGCTCGGAGACCAGCCGACGCCTCTCCTGCACAACGTGCGGGAATTGATCCTCCGCAAGTGTCATCCCAAAAAGACCAGGCAGATCCGCACGATTTTTGAGAAACAACACTTCGGCGAACTCGAGCGGTTCGTCACACAGAAGCTGCTGGGCGTCGTCAAAAGTGTCGCTCGGCAGGAACTCGACAATCCGACATGGATGCGCAAGGTGGCTCGGCTGAGCAAAAAAAGCTACCCACAGATGCGCGTCACTGTGCTGGAGTTCTTAGATACGACGATCTTCGATCTCTCAAACGAGAACTGCATGGCGTTCCTCAACCCCTTGCTCGAATCCTGGGATATCGACCTTGCCACCTTTTGCATTGAGATTGTTCTGAACCGTCGAGTGGCACCGGGACACCATAAGACGTTCGAGTTTATGGAACGAGGACCAGATAAGACGTCAGGCGAGGAGCCTGGACTGAAGGACTTTCTCCAAGATCCTTTGCTGAGTGGGGACGTGAGCGAAGAAGAACTCATGTTTCTGCGCGCACTGACCTTCGAGAACAAACGACCGACCCCACTCTACTATTACCGTGAACTTCAGAGCCTCAGAGATCCGTTGCATTTTCATCCCCCGACCAAGAAAGCCTCCGCATAATGACACACCGGATTGGCGCATGGTTATTTTGCCAGCATATGAGTCGCCAGCAGAACCCCGCCCCACGCGATCGTATAGGCGAACAAGAACAGTTCCGTTGCCATCGCGCGCCGAAAATCACGCCACTTATTCATGACCGTCCCCCCTCCCTCACTGCTCCAACAACGGTACAGTTCACCTTACGCTGCCTTTCGCAGCCCTGGCTGGAGGTGATCCAGGGACACGTGCGCGGTTCCGACCCGGTTGACCGTGATTCAGGCGGTTGGCTTCAATCCCTGAGTCTGTCGTCTCCCCACACAACAGGCACCGCCACCCCAGCACAGAGTCCTGACTCGACACTTCTCTCATGTCGACTTCAATCATCAACCCATGGCAGCGTGTACAATACATGGCGCCCTCAGTAATAGGCTCGCGCTACAACACCCTTCGCAACGTCGCGTTCCAGATGAGACAGGCATACACGGAATCTGCGGTGGTTCGAGGGAGACAATACCACCATACCTCCACTATGAAAGCCCACGGCCTGATCATGTCAGGCCTCCTTCCAGGCGACTAGCACGCCTTGGCTGGATGGTTCGATGAGGCGACATTGAAGACCGCCAGATTCGGATGTTGGAACTCCAGCCGTTTCTCGCGTGTCTGAAACGCGCGATCCCCAATCGCCAACAGCTGCTGCTTATTGAGGAGCAAATCCCGCTTGTCGTACACCGCCCACTCGTACTCCTTCGTCATCGCAAGGGCATCGACCGGACAGGCTTGCACACACAGGCCACAAAACAAGCAGCGCGTCATGTCCATCCAATACTCACGCGCGTATCGTTTCGTCGGCTCCTCCGGCACTTCGGCGCTCACCACGGCAATAACGCGAGAGGGACAGGCGGCCTCGCAGAGATCGCACCCGACGCACTTCTCGGTTCCATCGTCATACCGTAGCAAGGCCAACATACCGCGATAGTTATCCGGCAACACCCGCTTCTCGTGTGGATACTGCAGCGTGATCGGCTTGTAGTGAATGAGATGGCTCAGGGTCGACTTCATCCCCACAGCAAGCTCATAGAAGGTGATCAGCTTGATCCACGCCTTGAATCCACGATACTGCCTTGCGAATCTCTCATTCAGCCTCATGCGTATTCTTTCCATGACGCCCCTCTTGGCCCTCTCGTCGCCGTGGCGCGACCTCAACTTCTCCACTTGCGAGACCCATTCAGAATTTGGGTGCCGATCGCAGCGTTTTTCTCACTTCATCTTCACCTGCACAGCTTTGTTCAGCCAGCATGCGTTGCCCGGCACTGGCGAACGCAGGTATTCTGGCCATGCACGCCTTCAGCGTATCCTCCACAGCACCTGAGGCCATGACGCCACGCTCTGCCAACGGAGCGAACCCCACAGCTCTTTCCACGAGCAGATCTGCCGCTTGAACAGATTGAGTCAACTCTATCGACAATGCCGCGAACAGCACCACGGTTGAGACGACGACTCCAGATTGTGTGATCGTTGAAATTCTCATGGTGACGACCTCCTCATATGTGTTAGGTGTCTCTGCGCGGCCACCCCAGGGCAGACCCACGCGATGGAGCGCCTGTGACCCGCGACATCGCCTACCCACTGAATGGGCACAGAAGACACGAAGTCTGTGGAATGCGGCATTCGCATCTTGCACCGCCTAATCCGATGAGACTCACTATTGTCGAAGAAGCTGCGGAGACTGGGGAATCAGACGCGCGGGAAGGATGGGAGCGCGAGAGATGGGACAGTCGACGTTGCGGTGAACGTCACCTGATCACCCTACAAGTCCCCACTGTTGCTGTCAATGCTTCGGAATGGAGCTGGTCCTGTAACGCAGTGATTCTATAGCGCTATATTTCTTTTTCAGACAAGCCTCATCAGTGCGTGAGAAGAGATATCGGGCACCTATTGTTTCTGTGCCACTACGCGCAGTCGCGCGCCGACTGCCTTAGCCAAACCACTTCATTTCTTGTCTCGTAGGATTTATTCCAACAGAGGAACGATTTTGGAAGCGCGGGCGTGGTCATCACAGATATAATTGCCCCGGCCATGAATCTTTCGACCTATGGTCGAGAGCATCTGAATATTCATCCTCTAGGAAGTTTGTGCGATAATCACGTCATGATTCTGAAGCGCTGGCTCGTCGGCGACCCACTCAAGACCGCCCAAGCAAGGCACGAACGGCTTTCTAAAACGATCGCCCTTGCTATCTTCTCATCAAACGCGATTTCCTCCGTCGCCTATGCCACGGAAGAAATCTTGCTGGTGCTCATCCTCGCCGGAACGGCAGCGGTCACCTGGTCGATCCCCGTCAGTCTCGCGATTCTGTTCCTCGTGTTGGTCCTGACCATCTCCTATCGCCAGATCATCTACCAGTATCCAGAAGGAGGCGGAGCCTATGTCGTCGCACGATCCAACCTTGGTGACCGGCCGGCTCTCGTAGCGGCGGCGGCGCTGATGATCGACTACGTCTTAACGGTGGCCGTCAGCGTTGCAGCCGGTATTGCCGCTCTTACGTCGGCGATCCCAAGTCTGTTCATCCACCGAGAAGCCCTGGGACTGGTCGCCATTCTCTTCATGATCGTCATGAATCTTCGTGGAGTTCGCGAATCCGGCAAGTTTTTCGCCATTCCAACCTATTTCGCTATTGGAGCATTGGGCATTCTTGTCGTCGTGGGAACAGCTCGATCGTTATTCAACTCTGGAGCACCCTCTCTCCCGTCCAGCCCTGTCGAGGCCGAAACACTGACCCTGTTCTTAGTGCTCCGCGCCTTTGCGGCGGGCTGCTCGGCCGTCACCGGCATGGAGGTCATTTCAAACGGGGTCAAAGCCTTTCGCCCACCAGAATCAAAAAACGCCGCGACGACCATGATCTGGATGTCGACCATCCTGGCTTCGCTGTTCATGGGCATCAGCTGGATGGCCTTTCACTATGGCATCCTGGCCAAGGTGGATGAAACGGTGATCTCCCAACTGGCTCGTGTGACGTTCGGCACCGGTGCCATTTACTACGCCATACAGATCGGCACCATGGCCTTGTTGGTGTTGGCGGCCAACAGCGCTTTCGCCGGATTTCCACACCTTGCGTCGATCCTGGCTCGCGATGGATTCATGCCCCATCAGATGGCCACCTTCGGCGATCGCCTGGTTTTCTCGAACGGCATCATCATCCTGGGGTTCCTCGCCTGCCTCTTGCTCGTCGTGTTCGAAGGCGATACGCACGCACTGATTCCGTTGTATGCCATCGGCGTGTTCCTGTCATTTACGCTCTCTCAAGCCGGCATGGTGAAACAATGGCTCGTCAAGAAAGGGACCCATTGGCAGACAAAACTTATTGTCAATGGAGTCGGCGCCGTGACGACCGGCATCGCAACGGTTATCATCGCCAGCACCAAGTTCATGCAGGGTGCCTGGATTGTTTTCCTGCTCATCACGATCCTCCTCCTCATGTTTCAAGGGATTCGCTCCCACTATAAGGCCGTCACCGAACAGATCGCACTGGACCGTCGAGGTGAACGCCCTCCCTTGCCTCGACGCAATATCGTGATCATTCCGGTCAGCGGCTTGAATCGCGCCGTCATCCGTGGGTTGGACTATGCGAGAAGCCGGCCCGGTGAAATTCGCGCCGTGTTCGTTGACGTCGATCCAGCAGAAAGTGCCAAAGTCAAAATGCAGTGGGCTCAATGGGGAGGTGGTGTCAATTTGATTGCCCTCTCCTCGCCCTACCGCTCAGTCCTGGGATCGTTATTGGACTACGTTGAAGAAGTGCTCGAGAAGGACCCGGATGCCTGGATCACCGTCGTGATCCCTGAAATTCTTCCGGCGAGGTGGTGGCAGAACATTCTGCATAATCAGCGGGCCCTGATGCTGAAAGCGGCACTGCTCTTCAAAGATCGAGTAATTCTCATCGACGTTCCCTATCACCTGACGCGATAAGCGTGAACTCTAAACAGTTCAAAGTGAAACGTGAAAAGTTTGAGAACCGCCTCTTCCCTCCCCTCCTTGCCAACTTTTTTGCCTTTGTACTTGTCTCTAGTTTTCTGACCGCGCAGTCATTCGCCTTCACCATCACAACCCCGGCAGCAGGGACCACCCTGACTGCGGGAAGCACCGTGATCGCGCGTGTCGATCCTGGGAATGACACCGGTATCGTGAAGGTCCGCTACTATTGGTACGGCGAACAAGACGATACCCTAGTAGAACAAGATGATTCGACGGCCACCGGTTCGATCGTCGCGCCAGTGGCGCTGATTGGATCAGCTGATCAGAGCCCACCCTTTGGCGGCCCACTCAAAGTTCCGCAAGATCGCATTGGACCGATGCGTCTTCTGGCGGTGGCCGAAATCTCTCGTGGACGATTAGGGCCCAGATCTGTCTTCGATGAAGTGATCGTGACGGTGAAACCCACTGCAGCTCTCATCACAATCGATTTCGAGACGGAGAAGCCCTTGCAACTGGGCCGGGCTGGACAATCATCCGCCTTCGGCCATGTCGATTCACTGGGCAAGGTTTTTGAGCTTCCCGTCGTCGCCGACTTTACCGATGGCATCACCCGGCGCATCAGCACACCCGCCAGCGGGACGAACTATGAGTCTTCAAATCAAAAAGTCATTAAAGTCCTGCCGGGGGGCCTCTTACAGATCGTCGGCAACGGCAGAGCCACCATCACCGTCACCAATTGTGGCAAACAAGCCCTACTTGATGTAGACGTAAATGTGAACGAGGAGCCGAACGAACCACCGATTGCCGATGCCGGAGCAAACAAGTCCGTCAAAGCAGGATCCAGAGTGAAACTGAGTGGACTCAAAAGCCGTGATCCAGAAGGCGAAGCACTCTACTACAGCTGGGACCAAGTGCGCGGCAGCAAAGTCTCGCTGCTCGATGCCAACAATTCCGAAGCCTCCTTCCTGGCACCAACTGTTTCGGAGCCGCGAATGTATCGATTTAAATTACGTGTGACAGATAGGAAGGGTGCAGACAGCTTGCCGGCGTTTGTGGATGTGACGGTGGAACCGTAGACAACTAGCAGGCTGCTGCAAATTCCGGCGGCGGCGTTCCCTGCCTTCGCCGGAGCGCTTCACGCAGGCAGGTCGCCTCGCTCAGAGGCTCAACGTACGCAACCATCAAGCTTGTATAGAATTCACTCGCTTCCAAGACTTGCCTGCTCCTCCGTGACGAGATCCACGGACTTCGCCTGTCATGATCGTTTTGGAAGGATTGCATCGCGCTTCCAGCAACTTCGCCGTCGCATATTCCCTGTCCACAGTTTAATCGGAGCACCACAGTGAACTTGTTATGCGAGAGAGGAACTGCTAGGGTTGATTAGGACTGCACAAATCTCCGCTGACTACTAACCAGTGCGTCTGAGGAGGTCACCATGAGTGTGACAGAACAGCAGACGCGAAATTTCACACCAACCAGCCGCCTCCACAGTGGGCCTGGTACCCAAAAGAATACTGAGCAGGCAAAGGTGCCGCCAGGCAAGACGTGGCTCTGGTTCGTCCTCATCCTGCTCGCCAACTTCTTGGTCAGCCGGTTTCTGATCCCGAGCCCGGACGCGCCGGGGGCCGTGTCCTATACCTTCTTTAAGCAGGAGGTAGGGAAGCACAACGTTGCGGCGATCTACAGTCAGGGGGACACCATCACGGGCCGCTTCACGGCAGCGCTCACCTATCCGCCGGTGGGCGAAAAGGGTACGGCGTCGAGTGGCGAGATCAAAACCACAGACGAGCGTGGTGCGGTCTCCGGCAGCGCGCCTAAACCCATCAGTGTCTTCACGACTACCTTGCCCTCTTTCGTAGACCCAAGCTTGGAACAATTTTTAATCACGAACGGGGTCGAGATCAGTGCGAAACCTATTGAAGAAGGTGGGAACCCATGGGCGACGATCTTTTTTAGCTTCGGCCCAGGCCTACTCTTCATCGGCTTTTATATCTGGCTCTTCCGTCGGGCTGCGCAGCAAGGCGGCGGCATGATGGGCGGAGGACTGATGGGCATGGGCAAGAGCAGAGCCCGCCGCTATGACCAGGAGCAAACTGCGAAGGTCACCTTCGAGGATGTTGCCGGCATCGACGAAGCTGAAAACGAGCTGGTCGAGATCGTGGACTTTCTCAAGGATACCAAGAAGTACACCCGTCTCGGAGGGACGGCTCCAAAAGGCGTGCTGCTGGTGGGCGCGCCGGGGACCGGGAAGACGTTGCTCGCAAAAGCTGTGGCAGGAGAGGCGGGGGTGCCCTTCTTCTCGATGAGCGCCGCGGAGTTTGTGGAAATGATCGTAGGCGTAGGCGCAGCGCGGGTACGAGATCTCTTCAAAGAGGCACGCGAGAATGCCCCTGCGATTGTGTTCATCGACGAGCTCGATGCCATCGGGCGCGCACGTGGGCAGGTGGCGATTGGCGGATCCAGTGAGCAGGAACAAACCTTGAATCAGATCTTGACCGAAATGGACGGGTTCTCGAGTCGGCAAGGCATCATCGTCTTGGCGGCAACCAACCAGCCGGACGTCTTAGACAAAGCGCTCCTGCGACCCGGGCGCTTCGACAGGCGCGTCGTGGTGAATCTCCCAGACCGGACAGGACGAGAGGCGATCCTGAAAGTCCATACCCGCCATGTCCCGCTCGCGAACGACGCCATACTGGGAAACCTGGCAGCAATGACGCCGGGGCTCTCAGGGGCCGACCTGAAGAATCTCGTCAATGAAGCCGCATTACTGGGAGCTCGCCGCGACCAACAAGAGGTCCGCCACAAGGACTTCCTCGACGCGCTCGAGAAGATCGTGCTCGGCCCAGAACGCCCGATACTCATGAGCCGGTCGGACCGAGAACGGATCGCCTACCATGAGGGTGGACATGCCATCCTCGGTCTCGTGGTCCCTGGCGCCGATCCAGTGAACCGGGTCACGATCGTGCCACGCGGGCAGGCTCTCGGCGTCACCTATCAGCGCCCCGACAGCGACCGCTACAACTATCCGGAAGCCTATTTACGTGCGAAAATTGTTGGCATGCTGGGAGGGCGGGCAGCCGAGGAGATTGTCTACGGGACCAGGACCACGGGGGCCGAAAACGACATTGAGCAAGCCTCCGGGCTCGCCCGCCGAATGGTCACGCGTTGGGGCATGAGTGACCGGCTTGGCCTCGTACAGCTCGCGCCAAGGGAAAACCCCTACCTGAGCGGCCTAAACGGGTACGGGGATGCGAGGCCGTTCAGCGAGGAGACGGCTCAAGTCATCGACGCCGAAGTGCTCAAGATTATCGGCGAGAGCTACGACGAGGCCCGGCGACTTCTCAGTGCGCATCGTAAGCAACTTGATGTGCTTGCCGAAGCCTTGCTCGCTCGCGAGACCCTCAACGAACAGGAGATTCTCGATGTGACTGGGCTCCCTCATGCGCCGGCCCTAGAGACTGGAATGTTGCCTCACCCCGGCG
Organism: Nitrospira sp.; assembly: GCA_005116895.1. GTDB lineage: Bacteria > Nitrospirota > Nitrospiria > Nitrospirales > Nitrospiraceae > Nitrospira_D. Next base: position 46,984 of record SWDO01000018.1, read on the forward strand.
CTGGCAGCAGGAGTGTTGACTCCTCCCGTGAGGAGTCAGCAGCGCGACTATCATAGAACAACGGACCGAGATCCACGGTGAGGGTCGGACCGAAGGAGGGTTGTATGCCACGTCTTCGTCACACCATCGAACAGATTCTTGCCAAGCTGCGTGAGATGGAGATTGGAGAGCAAGTAGCTTAGCTAATGACACCAACGACCATCATATCCTGATCAGAGTCGGCTGGTGCTGGTGGTATCGGCAATATATAGGTGATGGATACTACGCTCCCTGCTTTCCCTTGCCTTTTGCAACCACGGCGACGACCTGAAACAGTTTCTCGACTCGGGCCTTGTATTGATTCATGAATTGCTCCGTCCACATCTTGTTGTATTCGATGGCGGCACTCTTCTTCATACCTGCATCTTTTTCACCTACAGGAGAGGAATAGTGCGCAATGAGGCGATCCAGTTCGTCTTCACCGAAACTCCTCGAATAGGCTTGCTTCAAATGGTCGTGGAGGGACTCAACCTGCCCGATTGATTTCCTGATGTCCTGCAAGAATGCGTCAAGAAGCCGTTCGATTTCCTTCTTTTTTTCCCCAGTCAGATTGGAATAGGTGCTCCCGATAGACTTTCTTATTTGTTGCTCATATTCGCTCACATATTTCTGGGTCAGCGCGTCATATTCCGCCTCGAGCTCCGAGACTCGAATGAGCGTCAGCAGCTTCTCGACCTTGATGGTTTTTGCGTTCTCAAGGGCAGCCGTTTCATCCACGGCCATCACACCGGAACCGATCGTCACGAGACACCACCACACCACGAGAACAGCTTTCGCATCATGCGTGACCTTGAATTGACGCATAGTCCTCACCTCTTACCGTCGAGTCTACATCGTACAGACCGATCGTCAAGGAATATAGAATGTTCGATCGTCAGGCGTCGCTCAACTCTCCGAGTATAGTTTCCACGGGCGTAGGGAAGTTCGGTGAGGCGATTGTCGGTTACTTTCGTCTACCGGTTTGAGACCGCAGCCAGCTTGTCAGCTTCTCTTTTCCTCGCTCGCCTGCGGCAACTTTCAGTATCACGGCTTCAAGCTTCTGCGGAGCCATGGTCAACTCAACGTCATTCGCAGACAAGAAGGCCAAGCCCGACATAACCGCCGCCCGTTTATTGCCGTCCACAAAAGGATGATTCTGGGCGATGTGAGACACATAGGCCGCCGCCATCGAGGCGAGATCTTTATGAAGATACGCACCACTAAACTGTTGACGAGGCATCGCGACGGCCGCGTCCAACAATCCATGATCTCTCACCCCGTGGGAGCCGCCGTCAATGTCAATGGTATCGCTGTGGAGCAACAGGACGTCGTCCACGCTGAGAAAGATGATGTCCTGCACAGATCAATCCGCCAAGCGCTTTAGCATCGGCCCATACCGCTTACGCAGATCCCTGATGATCGTTTTCATCCGTTCAGGCCCCACCCCGACATTGGCCGGTGTGACAACGAGCGCGTTCCCGCTCACTGTGACTTGTAAGGGAGTCTCTTCTGTAATCCCTAACGCCTGCATCACCGGCTTTTCGATGATCAGCGCCGCGCTGTTCCCGTGTTTCTGCAATTTCTTGATCATGATTACCTCACGTCCTTACAATGTTATAACACCTCCTCATGGTTGTCTAGACATCGAGATAACAACACGCTGGCATCGATGATGGGTCAGGCTGGACTCAATCGCATCGGCCCATGAGCTCGGCGAGCTTGTTGGAGTTCTTTGATATGCTTTCGCAAGGCTGGACTAAATGCAGAACGCTGCGCGTCAGGTTTGAATCCCTCACTCAGCTGTTCGACTTGTTCAATCGCCTCAACTAGCTGCCCGACCAAGCGACGACCTGAACCAGTCAGCCACCCCAGATGGTGATCGGCATAGTGCAGGTCTTGGAGCGAGTACCGGACAGAAGCGACTTCTTCCAGACAGCGAAATCGAGCCCGTTGCACGTCTCGCTGTGTCAGACCAACCTGTTTCCATCTCGCCGCCCCACCCCGCCCCGAAGCCCAGGACGAAAGCCGTTGGAATAAGAGCGCACCCATGGTGAACGTGAACGTGGCGTGAAGAACCCCGCGCAATGGCCGGAGGCTCCGTCGCCATGGCGAGTAGAAGATCTGCTGGTTATGGTCCCCACGGTACATGACATGTTTTCGCAACAGAAGATTCAAATGGTGATGGCTATTCTCATGGATCAGGTCATCAATCAGATCCAGGTTGCCCCGATCAAAACAGTTAATGAACGACAGTCCCGGGCGATGCCGATAACTGAAACTGACCACCCCCTTGGCCTGAAGCGGAATAACGCGAGTAGTGAGTAAGTCTAGGAGCGCATGTCCCTCTGGCCAAGCCCGCTGGATGGTCTGCCACGCGCAGGTGATCCGTTCGACCTGTCGTGGATCGGTCGGCTTCACTGTTCTTGGCTGGCGATTCTTCCCATAGACAAGAGTCGGCCCAACGGTGATGGAATCGTCGCCGCTAGAAGGCACAACGATTGGTGGATGGTACGCCCACTGCCAGCGTCCTACTCCTCCCCCATCCGACCAGATTGGCGACACCACCTTACCGGCCTTCAACGTGATGCTGGTGGACTCCACTCGAAACAAGACACGTCCTTCCGATTGGCGTAACAGTCGTGGCACTTCTTTGGGCGCCTGGCACCAAGCTCCCGAGATATCAACGGAGATGGTTCCTGCAATTTCGCTACGCTCGAAATTGTCAGAGAGCATTCCTGATACATCCCACCGCTTCATCTTCCGCTGACGGAGCCACTTCACCGCCACAGCCGGATCGAGCCAGAGGGCCTCCCGGGTCAATTCCTGTGCCAATCTCTGGCACAGCGCGAACAGGCGCTTCTCCAATCCACGCACATGAGGTTGGCCCGTGGGAAAGAGGTCATCCAGATAGCCATGCTCAAAAAACTTCTCCTGACACTCGTTCAACAATTGTGCGGTAAACTCGGGCTGATCCTGTTCACTCTGTAGCTGACGTAGCACATCCAAGAGATATACGAGGTCATTCAGCGTCTCGATCCATCCGACGACTTTCCAGTTGGAATAGGCCTTCGGCTTGAGGCTGGAATGGAGGCTGTCAAAGAAGCCAGTCGGAAGCTCCAATTCTCTGGTCAGATCAGCGTGGTGGGCATGCACTTCTTGGCATAGATCGACAAACAACCGCCGCATCGAGAGACGAAATTCATCCCGTAATTGCGCAAGCCGCTGCGAATCGAGAAGGAGCATGGTGGAATGAGTATCCAAGAGATGCTGGAGGAACTCTAGCGTAGCGGGAGAGTGAGCGCAAGCGAGAGTCCAGAGAGCGATGCCACGCTGCAGTGGCGGTGCAGCCCAGCCGCTTCTTCTGGCCTCTACGCCGCCTGGGGAAGTCGCGAGAATAGCCGAGCGGTTTGTGATGATGCCAGAAACCTTACTGACACTCTTGCGGGTTTTTATGGCAGATCGTACAGTGCGAAGGGAAAAAGTGCACACAGTGTGTGGCCAGATTGTTCTCACGCGACCACATCGAGGCACGGTGAGCCGACAGGCCGACGATGGGATGGACTCCTCATGTTAACCGTATCGGATGTGACAGAAGTACTGACGGAGATTTCCCCGCTCCTTCGTGGTGGCTGGATTCAGAAGATTCAGCAGCCCACAGACCATACCGTGGTGCTGGACGTGCGCGTACCGGGACAGACTCATCGACTGCTGATTTCCTGTCACCCAGACACCGCTCGTGTGCACCTCACCACCCACTCGCCGGTCAATCCTCCAACACCTCCACCGTTTTGCCAGTTTCTCAGAGCCCATGTACAAGGAGCGAGGATCGACGATATTCGTCAGATTGGGAATGACCGTATCGTTGAACTAGAGATGACGGGGAAAGAAGGCGCGCGCAGCCTCGTATGCGAATTGACTGGCAACAAGGCAAACATCCTGGTCCTTGATGCCGAACACTGCGTACTGAGAGAGCTCTCTCGTCAACACACGCATGTCGGACAGGCCTATACCCCGCCACCTCAACGCAACGCCGTCCGCAATACGGTGCCCAGCCGTTTCACACATACGAGCGGAGGCATGCTCCCTGTTTCAGAAGCCATCGATGCGCATTACCGTAAACAGGAGGCCTCACGAGCCGTCGGCCGGATACAAGAAGACCGTCTGCGCGTCCTCAAGAAAACCCTCAAGAAAGAGCAGCGACTCATTGCGGCCTGGCGGAACGACCTCTCACGAGCTACCGCCTATCAGGACTATGCCCGGTATGGAGAATTGATCAAGGCCAATCTCAGTGCGATCACGAAGGGAGCCGATCATATGGAGATGACAGATTACTTCGATGACCGGCTCCCCACCATCACGATTCCGCTCGATCCGATAAAATCAGCCCAGGGCAATATGGACGACTACTTTCGAAAGCATCGCAAATATCTTGCCGCTGAGCGTGAACTCAAGCCGCGTATCGAGCGAGCTGAACATGGTCTCGAGAAGCTGCGCCAGGAGCTCACGCACATTGAGCAAGGAAGCTGGACCCCACCCGCCGTACCTCCTGCACGTCTGAACATAGCCGTCCGCAAGGAACTTCGCACCACTGATCAGCGCCGTGGCCCGTTTCGTCGGTTTACCTCGACTGACGGGCTGCCGATCTTTGTCGGACGCAACGCTCGGGAGAATGACGAGCTGACGTTTGGGCTGGCCAAGAGCGACGATCTCTGGCTGCATGCTCGCGGGACGCCAGGGTCTCACGTCGTCGTACGACTGGGCAAAGGAATCGATCCCCCACCGGAAACTCTCCGTGACGCTGCCATGCTGGCACTTCTCTATAGTGATCTCAAGAAAAGCGGCAAAGGCGAGGTCATCTATACGCGGCGCAAGTGGGTCAAGAAAGCGAAGGGGCAGGCGCCAGGTGCGGTGACCGTCACACAAGAGAAAGCGCTGCACGTCAGTCTGGACAAGACCAGGCTTTCTCTGCAATGAAACGGATGCCAGATCGGCTAGTGCAGTTAGTGACTGAGTAATATTCATACTTTGTCACACTTCCAGTGATGAAGTACGCACTCTCCCTACTACACTTTGTTATCCACTCGTACAGCCCATAAAAAAAGAGGGGAGTGCCATATTCTGTGGCACCCCCCTCCATCCTGTGCTCTAAACTATTGGATTACCAGCGATCGCGCTTTCCACCACCACCACCGCTACCGCTCCGACCACCGCCTCCACCGAATCCACCACGTCCCCCACCACCGCCGCCGCCAGTGCGCGGTTCCTGCGGACGTGCTTCATTGACTGTTAGAGTCCGACCACCCATCTCTGCCCCATTGAGAGCCGTGATAGCAGCTTGGGCTTCAGCGTCTGCGGACATCTCCACAAAGCCGAACCCACGGGATTGGCCAGTGAACTTATCCGTAATAATCCTCGCCGAGGCGACTGCGCCATGGGCCGCGAATAAGTCACTCAATTGCTGCTCGGTCGCCGAATAGGGCAACCCACCGACATAGATCTTCGAACCCATCGGGGTTCCTCCTTTAAAATAATGACATTGTCTTGAACACGAGGAACGGGGAAGGAGCGGGCCGAAGACGCGATCGATGCAGCGACTTAGGTCTGACTTCCGACAAGATTCCCGGACAAGGCAACATCGGCATTGTGGGTCTCCTCTGATGAACACTCGGTATCGCCGAGACCCAGGGCGACATGAGCCTGTATAACCCTAGCACAGGACCACTTGGATTACAACCTCACTCCCCGACTCGAACCAAGAGCCCGTGCTCCTTACAATAGGCGATCGTCCTATAGAACCATGCAACGACGACGACAAGGAACGCCCCGTTCAGACACACGGCCCAGGCAAGATTCCCAAGAGGCGAGGCCCCTCCACTCAAGACGGTCCGCATGCCCTCAAAGATATGTGCCGCTGGATTTGCCCATGCAATCATCTGCAGCCATGTGGGCAAGACCTCCAGTGGATAGAAGACACAGGAGATCGGCTGAAAGAGAAACACCATGCTCCAAGCGAGTACTTCGGCTTCTTGTCCGAATCTCATAATCAGTGAGGTCGTCAACACGCCGATAATCCAACCGGTAATGACCAAATTGAGCACGAACGGCATGAGCCATATCCCGACAATCAGGATGTTGTACGAATAAAAAAGAAGAGCACTACCCGCCATGACAATCGACACGACCGTCACTTTCATTATGCTCATGGCCATCGTGGCGGTCAGAAACTCGCTCGGTTTCAGCGGGCTGGCAAACAGGTTCATCAAGTTACGCGCCCAGAGCTCTTCAAGAAAGGCAATCGTGATCCCCTGTTGCGATCGGAATAACATGTCCCAGAGAATCAATGCGCCCAAAAAAAAGGTCACGAATCCTGGAACCTGGCTTTGGTATCGAGCGAGGTAGAGCGTGATAAACCCCCAGATCACGAGATCCAGAAAGGGCCAGTAGAAGATTTCCATAATGCGGGGCAAACTACGTCGATAGAGATAGAGATGCCGGACGAGCAATGCCGTGACGCGGTGCAGTTTCATTGGCACGTCTTCTGGTCATGTCCATCGTGACAGCCACCACATCCCTGGTGCACACCGAGAAGGTTCTCCCTGAGATGCCGGACTCCCGCAGCCAGGTGAGTCCCCGCCCGTTGTCCGTCTGGCATCCGCCGCAGCCCAAAGCCAGCTAGCACCGTTGGCATCCCCAGGAGTCCCATTACGAACACGAAGGTCATGCACTCAAGGCCACCCATCCACCACACAAGAGCAGTCGCCAAGGCAAGCGGCACACATCCTCCCAGCACACTCATGAATACCACGCGCCAACCACACGTGCCGCGGCTCAGCCCGACCAGGCTGATTGCCAACCAAAAGAGACCCCAGGCCGCGCTGAGTACAAGCCCTCCAGTCATGAATCCGGCAACACTATTGACCACTACATCTGTCATGATGCCTGCCTCTGCTCCCGTGCAAACTTCAAGAAAACCTCCTCCAAATCCGTTTTCCCAAATCGATCGATAATTTCCCGCGCCGTTCCCTCTGCCACAATGCGTCCACGCTGAAGAAAAATAATGCGATCCGACATTTCTTCCATCTCACGCATGTTATGGGACGTATAGAGGATACTCAGCCCGGATGCTCGCCGTTCTTCTTTCAGCAACAACCTGATCTTCTCCGCGATGTCGGGGTCCAAACTCGCCGTTGGCTCGTCAAGAAACAGAATGCGCGGTTCTGTCAGGAACGCCTTCGCCAATGTCAGTCTCGTCATCTGCCCTGACGACAGTTTGCGGGTAATCTTGCTGCGAAACTCTTCCATCTCCAGTTTTTTGATGATGTCGTTCACACGCCGCGCCCTATCTGAAATCCCGTAGAGACGCGCGACAACGCATAAATTTTCTTCTACCGTGAGCGCCTGAGGCATGGAGATGTAGGTGGACGAAAAGTTGACCTGCTGCAGAATCTCTTCGCGATGAGTCGAGAGATCCAGCCCGAACATGTGAATAGAACCAGCCGTCGGGGTCACGAGTCCTAAGAGCATCTGAATGGTGGTGGTCTTCCCGGCTCCGTTCGGGCCCAAGAGTCCGAGAATTTCCCCCGGCCTGATCTCAAAAGATACCTCATTGACCGCCACAAAGTCGCCGAACCGCTTGGTCAGAGCTGACGCTTTCAGTACTGGGATAGCCATCACGTGGGCGGATTCAGTCGATCAATTGAACAACAAGGTGCCGCTGATCTTCTCCGGGATATGACAGGTCTCGCATTTTCGGTCCAACGCTTTCCCGCCATGCTGCGCCTTCCCATCATGACAGCGAAAACAGTCGTTGAGTGCCCTCTCGCGAAGATAGGAGCCCTCCGGATGAGTTGGGTGCCACGGCTGGCTGTCGGTCGAGACATGTCCGCGTGGAATGACAATGGGATACCCCTTGATGGGGGCATCGTGCACCACCCCAGCATGACAGGTCGTACAACCTTCATCCTGTCCACGGACGCTGAACGCCTCCATATGTTGGCGATGCTTCATGACCAACCCCACCTCATTCACTGGTGATGGAAGATCCCGCGGCGCCGTCTCGGACACACGAAGGATATGACGATGGCAACTGAGACAGACTCCGGAATCCACCTTGGCCCTGAGATTGTGCGCGTCGGTCGGCGCTCCAAAGACGTAGATGGCTGTATCCCTGACTCCCGCCACGACCTTATCGGACAACCAGCCTTGCACACCAGGTCTCACATGACAGGCAACACAGGTGACGTCCTTATGGGAAGACTTGGCCCAGCTCTCATACGCAGGGGCAATCGTGTGGCATCCGGCGCAGAACGTCGGGTGATCAGTAAGCGGTATCGCGGTTCCAACCAGAGCCATCGCTCCGATGACAAGCGTCAGCAGCAGCGTGGCCTTAGGCTTCCAGCTCATGCTCCCGTCGTCTACGAGGGAACTGCTTGATCAAAAGGGCGGCGACCCCGGTCACATCGTCCAGATGAAGCACCGGCACAGGCAGGGTAATCGGCTTGTCGGAGACCACCGCCAGAAGACCGTCGAGAGAGTAGGAAATTTCACCGAGCTGATCACGAACGATGATGATCTTCGGGTACCCTTCGCTTTTCCACCCCTCGGCGATAATGAGGTCGTAGGACGCATCCACGAAACGATCCCGTACCTCCTCCACCTTCAGCTGTTCGGAGACATCGGCAAATAGCGCAAGACTGCCCTTGGAGACGACCACAACGCTACTGGCGCCGGCACGTTTATGGCGCCAACTATCCTTCCCTTCCGTATCAAGATCAAACCCGTGGCCGGCATGTTTCACCGTCGCCACCCGGTACCCGGCCTTGACCAACTCGGGGATGAGGCGTTCGATCAAGGTCGTTTTGCCGCTGTTCGACCGGCCGATAAACGAAACAATTGGAATGGACATGTGTGACCGTTACGTGCGGTTAATCTAGCAGCAGGAGAGCCGATGGGCCTCGGTATGCCCATGCTCAGTTTTCGCAGGCCATGCCTCACCGCTCAATAACTGAACCGCCACCTCGTCGCCAGGATTGAGCCGCTCAACGTCCACCGGCACATCGATGAGACAATTCGCCTTGACCATAGAGGTGAGAATACCGGACCCCTGGGCTCCAGTCGTTCGAACCTTGAACACACCGTCTTCGCTCGTGAGTATGCCGCGCAGGAAATGCCGACGATCGCCACGCTTGGAAAATCGTTCCTGGAATTTGGCTTGAACCACCGGACGCCCATAGCTCCGACACCCGCTCATTTTGAGTAACGCGGGTCTCACCAACTGCTCGAAGGTCACCATTGAGGAAACTGGGTTGCCTGGGAGACCGAATGCGAGCTTGCCCTGGATCTTCCCGAAGGCCAGCGGCTGCCCAGGCCGGATGGCGAGTTTCCAGAAATTCATCTCGGCGCCGAGCTCACGGAACACCGCTTTGGTGAAATCATGGTCCCCCATCGAGACGCCGCCGGACAACACCAGAATATCCGCATTCAGCCCTTGGGAAATTTTTTCTTTGAGCGCCGCCGGTGTATCGCGGGCAATGCCGAGTAAGAACGGAATGCCCCCCGCTTCCTGCACAGCCGCGGCAATCCCATAGCTGTTCGAATTGATGATCTTCTCCTCGCTGAACCGCTCGTCCAAGTCAGCCAACTCATCACCGGTCGAAAGGATCGCTACCCGTGGCCGCTGGTGGACAAACACAAACGACTTTGCAAGGATCGCCAACATCCCGACCTCGCCAGGACGAATTCTGGTCCCTTTGGCGATGATACAGTCCCCTTTCTTGACGTCTTCTCCCTGCGGCCTAATGTTAGCCCCTTTGGGCTCCGCCTGAAACACGCGGACCGAATCAGGCGCCTGTTCCGTATCCTCGACTTTTATGACCGTATCCGCCCCTCGGGGAATCGGGGCCCCGGTCATGATCCGGATGGCCTGACCAGAACCGACTGTCTTGGACGGCATGGTCCCGGCTGGAACATCCTCAATGACCGAGAGCGTGACTGGCTTCTGAATGGCGTGCTCCTGCTTGATATCTTCCCATCTGACGGCAAACCCATCCATGGCTGAGTTATCCCACGGCGGATTATCGCGCTCAGCGACAATGTCTTCACCGAGGACACGGCCCAAGGCGTCTAGAATCGAGACTTTTTCAAGACCCAACGACGGCGCAGCATCGAGCACCACCTGTTGCGCATCGTAGAGTTGGGTCAATCCGGTCATCGGATCCGCAGCTTTCACTAGTGATCCCCCTTCAGCAATCCTGTCGTCGTCCGCCCCACTTTCAGCAACGAGGCACTCTTTTTACAGAAGGCTTCAACCTGATTGGCGATCTGGTGGTACGCTTCCGCAGTCGGCGAGTCAGAGTTGAAGAGGGCAAAGGGTTCACCCGCGTCTGACTGTGTCACCACATCGGGATCGAGTGGAATCCGTCCCAAAAATGGGACGCCCATATCAAGCGCGGACGCTTCCCCACCACCCTTTCTGAATACATCAATCTGAGTATGACAATGTGGGCACTCCAGCCCACTCATGTTTTCCACGATCCCGACGATCGGCACCTCGCTATCCTTACAAAACGTCACCGACTTTCTGGAATCAAGCAGCGCCACTTCTTGTGGCGTCGTGACAATCACGGCGCCGCTCACCGTGCCGAGCAGATCAATGGTCGTGACCGACTCGTTCCCGGTTCCCGGCGGGAGATCGATCAGGAGAAAATTCAAATCCTGCCAATCGACCCCTCCGAGCAGCTGATTGATGAATTCGTACTTGTAGGCATCGCGCCAGATAATCGGGTCATCCGAGTTCTGCAACAGAAACGACATCGAGGCGATCTTCAAATTATAGGCTTGGAAGGGAATAATCCCCCCGGACGTGCTGACCTTGAGCTTCTGACCTTCCGCACCGACCATTTTCGGAATGTTGGGACCATGAATATCCATGTCACAGATTCCGACATGCCATCCCTTGAGCGCGAGGCTCACCGCAATGTTGGTCGTGCAGGTGCTTTTCCCCACGCCGCCCTTATTGCTCATGATGAGCACTTTGTGCTCGATGCGCTCCATCCGCTTGGCGACCAGCCATCGGCTATGTCCTTCTTTATCCTTCTGGCACCGCTCGTTTTCGTCGCAGATGGCACAGGCCCACATATAGGTACAGGCGTCGCTGCTTCCACTTCCGCTATTGATGACATTGAGTTCACGTGCCATAGGATTTCTTTTCTGCGACCATTGCTGTCGCTCGCCCTCGTCGTTAGTGGTGTCGTCCCTCGGGAACGCCGACATAATCATCACCCGAAGATTTCGGCATCGACATGCCCGAAGCAGTTCCCCCGGCCCCTACACCCGCCATGGCGACTGTCGGAACACCTGCCTGCTGACTTTCAGCAGATGCCTTCTTGCCAAATACCTTCGCGCCGAAGATGCCGACCCAGTAAAGAAGAAACATGGGGCCAGCCATCAACATCTGATTAAAGGGGTCCGGCGTAGGCGTCAGAATCGCGGCGATGATAAACGATCCTAACAACGCCCACTTCCAGTACTGAATCAGGAACGGCGCATCGACCCACCCCAACTTGGCCATGAGGGTGATGGCCAGCGGCACTTCAAAGATCAGCCCAAAGACCGTCAAGAACCACAGGGCAAACCCGACATACTGGGCGATCGAGATTTGCGGCACGAATCCCGCGTTCACTCCGTACGAAATCAAAAAATTCAAGGCAAAGGGAAGAATGAAAAAAAATGAGAACCCGACCCCTGCGTAGAATGCCAACGCGCTCACACAGACAAACGGCCCGACAAACCGTCGCTCCTGAGCATGCAGTCCCGGAACGACGAACCGCCAGATCTCATACAAGAGATACGGCATGGCAAGCACAATAGCAAACAGCCCCGCGACCTTGACGTTCTGCCAGAGGGCCTCCGCCGGCGCAAGAAAGACAAACGGCACCGTTGGCAAATCGGTCGGCTCCCAAGTTAATTGACTCGGCACGAACATGTTCTGGAGCGGGACCCGCAGCCATTTAACCAGCGCATCGGCATAAAAAAATGTTCCCATGAACACGACCGCCAGGGCGATCACCGCACGGGTGAGCCGGACCTGGAACTCCACGAGGTGTTCCATGACCGGCATCTTCTTGTCTTCCCGTGGCTTGAAGACTGAATCTTGCAGCCACTGGCTCAGCTTATTCAGCACAGAGCCTCGTACATTTTTGAATCTGTCGATCCGACAATCTGATGATCAAGCCTCTGGGAATCACCAGATCGACAGATCAACAAAATGCCCCTGTGCGTCTTACTTCGGATTCACCGCCACAAACAGGCTGTTCCCCTGCCGATTGACCAACAGCACGGCGAGTTCGTCTTTCTTGATCTTTTCTGCGACCTTTTGATAATCGCCCAACGTCTTGATGGGCTCGTGATTGACTTCTTGGATGACATCACCACGCTGAAGCCCGGCTGCCTCTGCCTGCCCACCTGGCTCCACCGAGGTGATGACCACTCCGGCCATCTTCGTGGAAATATTCAACTGACTCATCAACGCATTATCCAGCGTTTGGACACGCAAGGACGCGAGCACATTGTCCGGCAGCTTCATCGTGTCGCCCGCATCCTTCGGCGGAGACGGCTCTTTCTTGGCCAGCAGTTCATCCGATGGGCGTTCGGCAACTTTCACCGCGATCAGCTGCTCCTTGCCCTCGCGCAATACCTTGACCTGCGCGTCTTTTCCGACCATCGTTCGTGCGACAAGATTGCGCAGCTGGCTGACACTCTGCACTTCCTTGCCATTAAAGGCCACGACGACATCGCCTCGCTTGACTCCTGCGGCATGGGATGGGCCATTCTCATTGACATCGCTGATCAAGACCCCCTTCCGCTGCTCCGGGAGTTTGAACGATTTCGCCAAGGCCGGCGTAATTTCTTGGATCGCAACACCCATCCATCCTCGTACGACCTTGCCGGTTTTCTGCAGACTGTCCACGATATCGAGCGCGATGCTGCTGGGAATCGCAAACCCGATCCCTTCCGACCCTCCGGTGCGCGAGAAAATCGCGGTGTTGATCCCGATCAGATCTCCATTCATGTTGACGAGCGCTCCACCCGAATTCCCAGGATTGATGGCCGCGTCGGTCTGAATGAAATCTTCATAGTCCGCAATGCCTACATTGCCACGCCCAAGGGCGCTGATGATGCCGAGCGTGACGGTCGAGCTCAGACCAAACGGACTTCCCACCGCCAGCACCAGATCACCGACTTGCAGTTTTTCATACTCCGCCCATTTCATCGACGGCAGATCCTTGGCCTCAATCTTGATGACCGCCAAATCCGTCTTTGGATCGGTGCCCACCACCTTTGCCGAAAACTCGCGCCGATCGCTGAGGGTCACCGTAATCTGCGTGGCTCCTTCAACGACGTGATTATTGGTCACGATGAACCCGTTGGCATCAAAGATGACTCCGGATCCCGCACTCTGATCCGGGCGGCCATGCGGCGCGGGTGGACCATGCGGGTTTGACGGCGGAGTCGGCAATTCCCCGCCTCCCGGCTCATCGCCAGGAGGAGGGGGGGTACCGAACGGATTAGGCGGCATTCCTCCGCGTCTCCGGCTCCCTTCTCCTCCACCCGTCACCGCGATATTGACAACGGCTGGGGTGGTCTTTTTCACGATCTCCGAAAAGCCCTGAGCCCATGCTGGAGGGACTCCGGCAGCTGAGACAGGTGAGACGCATCCACTTCCGACAAGAGCACACAGGGCCAAGCCACCACCGATAAGCACGTTTGTCACTTGCTGAGTCCACGTCGTGACCATATCTGAAATCCTCCAGGATGTGACTCTCATCGAGAGTACTATTGGGAACGAGCATTTCTATACATTGAACGCTTCATCTTACACTACTTTTTCAACGAGCTTCAAAGAGGAAAAGTCCCTTTCAAAGCAAAGTCTGTCATGAGAGAAATCTAATCAAAGCCCTTCATCACCGTCCCAGAGGCATCCATGACGATTGCCTTTCATCTGATGTTTCCAGTACGGTGGCGGACGGCCGAGCGAAATGGTCGCCATAGGTCATGCGGTGATTTCGACAGAACGACTCAATCATATCAGGCTCGTCACAGGGGCGTGGATTCTCTGCGTGCTGCTCCTTGCCGCGTGCGTCAAACCTCTTGAACTTCCCCCACTAGGGGACCCGTTGCCCGTCAGCGCCAAGCTGGACATGGCCCCACCGATCAAAGACCTGACGATTCGCTACAGCGATTCCTGCGGACAGCTCCAGGAAATTCCGCTGGGCGATCGACTCCAGGAGGCCGTACGGGAAGGCCTTCGGCGAACGTTCAACACGACGGTTGGCGACAGCGCCAGCGATACCGCCACACCTGATTATGTCATTCACGTTGATCTCGTCGATTCATCGTTCGACCTCAATAAGGAGGCCTTGTACGATCGGGCCCCTGCCGTCTTACACCTCAACGCCATCGCTCGCATCCACGATCGAAAGGGAGCGTTGCTCCGTCAAACAGACATCAAAATTGCCCGCCAGGAACGGCTGCGGCTTGAACAGCTCTCCAAGAACTGCAACTATCTGATCGATCCCTTCATCCGCGATACCGTCATCGATTTTGCGACACGTGTCTCTCTCAATGCCAGACAAGTCGTGACCGGCCAGGAAACCGCCTCCTCGACCGAGTTGAGTCCGATACCGATGGGAAGCGTGGGTGCATCCTCGGCGTCACCATCACAGGCTCTTCGATTTAAGGCGATGCTGCTCGACGAAAACAGTAATCTAATTCTTGAAGGAGGCGAGCATGTGCGGGTGCGCGTGGATATTATCAATGCGGGAACGAGAGTGATTGAGAGCGCCTCTGCGTCGCTCACCGGAACCCCGGTTGTCATCGAGCAATTCCCCGCCACGACACTGCCGATCCCGCCGCTCCAACCAGGCCAAACAAAATCCCTGGAGTTCATCGCGACCCTCCCCCCGACCAAGCAGGCACAACAGGCCGCGATCCATGTCACCGTCGCCGAATCGGGAGGAGCCGAGGCGCCGTCCCAAACCCTTTCGTTGACCATTCACCCAGCCGGGATCGGCCAGGACGACGTCAACCAAATTCCCTCACCGGCGCCGGGCTTTCACCAGCCTCAGACCTACCTCGTCTCGATCGGGGTCGGCGCCTATCGCGATCCCAAGCTCACGCCCCGTCGCTTCGCCGCGACGGATGCGGAGACCGTCGCCGCCTATTTTCAGTCGGTCGGTGGCGTCCCCCCATCCAACGTCCGGCTGTTGCACAACCAGAAGGCGCTCCGCGCCGATATCCACGAAGCACTGTACGGCTGGCTCCCACAACATGCGGCCAAGGATGCCGTCGTGATCGTCTATTTTTCAGGACAGGCGATGGCCACGCCGTCCGGCGACATCTTGCTGACCCTGTATGACGGGAACGCTGGGGACTCGACGCGACTGTACCCACTCACTGATCTGGAGTCCGCCTTCGCCAGACTCAAGGCCAAACAGATCATTTTCCTGTTCGACGGCATGGTCTCCAGACTGCGCAGCGATACTAAAGGGAAGCCCGCATCACCCCACTGGGAACTTGGCGGAGGACATACGGTCGGACTGATCGGGGGCGAAGATTTGACGAAGGGACTGGAAGACGACCAGCACCGCCATGGCCTCTTCACCTACTACCTCTTGAAAGGACTCCGAGGAGAGGCCGACACCAACCGCAACGGGACCGTTACATTCGGAGAACTCGCCGGCTACGTGCGCCAGAAAGTCGCCTGGGCGGCAAAGTCACAGTTCTATCAAGAGCAACGGCCCCTGCTATTTCCCCCACTCAAACCGGACGATCCAGCCGCCTCACTCGCCCTGACCTCCCTGCCTTCGCTCACTTCTTCAGAAGCGCCATAGACTGCGCGACTCATATAATGGTTCGCAGGTAATCAACTCAATACACCACTCACTGTCCCCATCATCCTCGACAGACCAACATGCGAGATTTCGGACCATTCCGTTTGTATTTTTTGGTTACGTCGAGGATTAAACTGGCTCGCGTGATGCACGATACAAAATCCGACCCCAACTTCCCGTGGATAGCCAGTTGCTTTCGCCCTATATGTCCAGTACGGTGGCGGGAAACTGTCGCAACAGGTTCAGTCGTGACCCCTTACTGTAAGACACCTTCACTCCGACCATTCTCCACCGCGCGTCTGATCCTGGCCGGATGTACCGTCCTGCTGAGTACCGGATGCGCCTGGCACCTGGAAGTTCCTTCCCAGGGAGGACCACTGCCCTCTACCGTCACCATCGAGTCATCTCCTTCCAAAACCACCTCTGCGTCGCTGTCGAAACTTCGCTTCAAAGCCCTGCTGCTCGACGAGAACGGCAATTTGTTTCTGGAGAGCGGCGAACAGATTCTGGTGCACGTGGATGTTGTCAATACCGGCTCAAGCCCGATCCAGAATGCCTCGGCCTCCCTCACCGGCACACCGTCGGTTATCGAACAATTCCCGTCGACGACGCTGACGATTCCCCCGCTACAACCGGGAGAAACCAAGTCGCTGGATTTTGCGGCAACCTTGCCCTCAAGCCTTCAACCGCAACAGGTCGAGATCCGTGTGTCCGTTATCGAATCAGAGGGAGCCGCTGCACGGCCTCAGGCGCTGCTGTTCATCATTCAGCCGGCTGGCGCCGGAGCCGACGGCGAGGACCAGATCCCTGCTCCTGTCTCGGATTTTCACCAACCCCAGACCTACGTAGCCTCCATAGGATGTCGCGATCGTCTATTTTTCTGGACAAGCGATGATCACGCCGTCCGGCGACATCTTG
>SWDO01000018.1:63909-88056 GCA_005116895.1 Nitrospira sp.
GGCTCTGATGGAGCCGTTGGCGATTCTAGAACCCTTCAATAAACGCAAAGATCTCCCAGAGGCGCATTTGGGGTCGGATTTTGAATCGTGCATGGCACAGGAATTCAGATTCAGCTTTGCCATCCAACACCCAGCACCCGCCACACCCTTCGATCTCTCTTTCTCCATCACCATTCGTGCGACCCACACCGTAGTGGACGTATTGCCAACCCTGACATCATGCCCCATCATCATTTCGCGACAAAAAAGGAGGGTGAGAAGTTGCCTCCCCACCCTCTTTCGATCTGGCGCCATTTCAACAGAGGCAATGACTCGCCTCTGTAGAAACCTCCGGCTCCTATTGGCTACTCACCTGTAGTTGAATACTGCCCGTCTCTGTCAGCGCAGGATTGACGGTAACCGTATACGTGTCTGCTGAAGCCAGTGTGACAGGGTTGAGAGTAAAGCTTGATTCTGAACCCGTCATCCCAGCTAGCAGAATGCCATTCGGGCTATAGACGTTCACGGTCACGCTGCCAAGCTTATTGTTGGTGACCTTGATCATAGCCTGTTGATTCGTAGCACCTGTAAACGTATAGCGCCCATTCTGGCCCGGACGGCTGACCGTGATCGGCCGAGGGGCCGCATTCAGCTTTAATGAATCCGCAACTTCGGTCGAAAGAGTCAAGGTCATTTTGCCGGTGTAGCTGCCGACAGGGTCGATGAGAACCGTGTAGGTGCCGGTGGTCGGCAAGGGGTGTTGATCTTCGAGAGCCCCGCCAGCCGTCCCCACCGCCGTTGAGGCAAGGATGGTCCCATCCGATGTCAGAAGCGTAACCGCGCTGGATGTAATACTGACTGACGTCAGCCCGAGATTCACCCATTGCCCCTCTTTGCCATTGAAGGTATAGCGCGCCGTTTGGCCCACCTTGCTCACATTAACCGGCACTGAAGCTCCATCGATTGCAATCGTACCCGTAAGCGGAGAAGAAAGGTCTATCGTCATGCTGCCGGTATAGTTACTCACCGGCTCCACCGCGATGGTGTAAGTTCCAGTTGCCGGCAGAGCTGTCAAAGGATCTAAACTGCCTCCACTTGGCCCAACTGTGGTCGATTCCCACTTACTGCCATCCGGTTTCAGTATAGCCACAGTAGTCATGGGAATTGACACCTTGGTAAGGCCAACATTCACCCATTGCCCCTCAGTTCCGTTGAATGTATAGCGCGCCCGTTGACCCGGCACGGTCAGTTTCGGTGTCACGTTTCCTTGGTCAATCATGATCGTGCCGGTTACGTCTGGGGCGTTATAGAGTGCGAGTTTCAGTTTTCCCGTATAACTCAGATCCGATTCAACCAAGACAGCATAGGTTCCGGAAGCCGGAAGAACCTGTCCTGGAATCATAGCACCTCCGACACCACCCCCAGAGACAAACGAGATCGGTTTGCCTAACAAACTTCCATCCGGAGCAACAAGAGAGACGTACCCGCTCCGGATGGTCACCTCGCTCAATTGTAAACTCACCGTTTGGCCGCTTTCTCCCGAGAAGGTATACCGGGCCTTCTGCCCCGTCCTGTTGATATTGGCCACTACAGCTGAACCGTGAGGGATAATATTACCACTGAGCTCACCTGAAACTGTGATTTTGAAACTTCCCGTATAGGTACTGAGCGGGTCGATGAGAATTGTATAGGTACCCGTCGCCGGTAATTCCTCAAGATCAACGCTGGCGCCGTTCATCTCGCTGGAAGAGATCGTGGCCGCCGAATCGGTTGAAAACTGGTAGGCTGCCATCGATGTGTGCACCGCTGTCTGTGGGGAGCGTGCCCGCTCGCCCATGGTCGCATAATAGTTTTTCACTGCGGAGACATGTCTGGGCATCGCCCCGCCATCAGGCCGATAGACTGCCACGTAAAACTGTGTGAGGGTGACGCCGCTGAAACCGATATTGATTCGCTGGCCTGCTGTGCCGTCGAAAACCAGCACACCATTCTTATTTGGAGTGGCAATCTTCACCATGACGGGGTCACCGTTGACAGCGATACGCTCGTTGTATTCGATATCCGCTGCCGCGATGTCTGGCGGTAGGGGAGTATCTCCGGCATAACTCCTGTCAGTGGCAATACTAGAAATAAGTCCCGCTGAGCCGAGCACGGCTGTGATTGTTGCTACTCGTACTCGGCACTTCACCCACGGCCATAGGCTGTCCATAGTCGCCCTCCTATTGATAAAAACCGACGGCTCTTGGTGGTATATCACCTCGTGTGAGTTCGTATACAAATGTAGGCTAATGGGCGGACTCTACTCTTTTTTGTATCCGTGACGCAATCCCCTTAGGCTCCTATTCAATGATTGTCTGTACCATCCCCCCTAAATGGGGGGATCAGATTTATGAAGGCCTTGCACGTCATTTTCTTGAGATGTAGAGGAAATATATGGGGTTAGGCAGGCAAACAAGAACGAGTGCGGGAGGGACAACTGTGCGCATGCAATCAGACTGGTAGCAAAAAAGAGAGGGTGGGGAGTTGCCTCCCCACCCTTCTCTCGTGACTCACCAGAAGCTTCTCAGCAACTACTCGCCCTTGCAGAAACTCCGCTCGTAGTTGATCACATTCCACGCCTCTTCTTCAGTGATCGCAGCAGGAATCAACGACACCATCCCCGTTCCGGGGCTGCCGTTCTTAATGACCCAGAAGAGTTCACCATCTTTCCGCTTCTTATGGAACTTGCAGTTGGTGAAATCCCGCGGGCTTGGATTCAGGATCTTCCCAGCTTCCCCCTGACCGTCCCCGAGCTTACCATGACAATTGAAGCATGTGCCCTTCCCCTCGTAAATCGCCTTGCCTTTGGCAAGACTCTCGGGACTGGATGCGACCGGATTCTTCACAGCTTTGGCATCGGCCATCTGATCCGGCGGAACGCGAGGCTTCAACGGCTCTCTTTCTTCAGCCCCAACGACTGAGACCGAGAGAAACATCACTGCTGCAGCGATACCTAAAAACTTGGACAGATACCCCATTACACGTCCTCCTTTGTGTTGGACCCACCGAGCTGGAGTGACACCCCAGACTGCCGACTCGTTTTCGTCATTTTCAAGAGCCAGTTAAACGCTCGAACTATACCAATGCCCTTGAATTTCTGTCAAGAAAACATCTCCCTCTCCGTCACTCATCTCCTCTTCTTATCGGGAGGAAGATCAAACCTCATGCCAACATGAACTTAAACACGAGACAGGAAATATCGGGATTTATGCGGTGCACTGTAAGCTCATTCCATATTCTTCGCGAATTCGTGGCACCTTTGCGCCTCACCTACGCCCTCCATGCCTCATCGACATCGGTGACAACACACGCGTGCCTTACTAACTGGAAACAGAAATGAAGAAAGAGGTGAGACGCAGAGCTACCGTTTTAATACGATGTCCCGAGCGACTTTGCCGCTTGGACCGAAAGGCTTTTGAGGTTTGCCGTTGAGTTCGGCCTTGACTCCCCCGGCGTTCCCAAGGGTCAAGATGAATTGGTCCTGTCCCTTCCAATGAGCTTTTTCGCCGGGCCGGAGCAACGACTCTTGAGGACTCCCGTTATCGATCTGCACAACGACCCAGCTCAACTCCGTCGCTTCCAAGTCTAATGCCAGCTGGCCGTCCACAACACTCTCCGTTGCGTTCAACGCTATTCCAGCTAACGGGCCATCGCTTCCGGGAGAGGCCGTCAGAACTGTTTCCGGCTCTGCTCTTGGGGCTGCGCTGGCAGATGTGACAGGTTCCTGTCTTGGCAGGGTGTCAATTGTTGTCTTTGGAGCTCCGGCAGGCATCTCGGTCTGTTTCGAAACCTCGGCGGGACGTTCGAGCTCACGGGCCGTTGA
Source organism: Nitrospira sp. (assembly GCA_005116895.1). Taxonomy (GTDB): domain Bacteria; phylum Nitrospirota; class Nitrospiria; order Nitrospirales; family Nitrospiraceae; genus Nitrospira_D. The sequence continues at coordinate 67,751 of SWDO01000018.1, forward strand.
GGCCGGAATGTCTTTCGCCGATTGCGTCGTGCGTTTCGTCGCCGAACCTTGCTCAGCCGCCCCACGCCGAAAGACCGATGATTGCTCTCGGCTGAGGAGAAAAATCAGTGTCAGGACGGCGATACTGATCGCAATTGTCACGGCTTTCCGATTGGACTGGCGTTTCCGGTCTTCTTCAATCTGTCGCACCTTGAGCCGCTCACGCTCATCCTGTTTTTCGTAAAAAGAGCCGGCTGATTGGATAAAGCGATGAATCGCATCTTCCTCATCCAAGCCCAGCGATCGGGCATAGGAACGGACAAACCCCTTCGCGAAGACTTGGTCGGGCAACTTGGCAAAATTCCCGTCCTCGAGCGCCTTGACGAAATCCGTGCGAATGCGGGTTTTCGAGGCAACCTCGTCAACCGTCAACCCTTTCGTCTCTCGGACTTGCTTAAAAAATTCGCCAACCGACTCCATAAGTCTCCTACTTCACTCGCGTCAAGAGGTCTGCCGCCGCCGCCGCCAGCTCTCCACCACTCTTATCCAAGGTTGCTACTTTCTTGAGAATGTCACGGGCTCTGGTCGTATAGCCCATTTTATAGTACACCCGACCTAGTTCAAGGTGAGTCATCGCAGGCGGGACACTTGGAGGACTCGCAGAGACGGCGTCTTCCAACGCCTCCATCGAACCCTGAAGATCGCCCTGGTGAGCCAGTGCGCGGCCGAGATGAAACCGAGCGAGGTCGGGTGTCGGATAAAGAGGATTCGCCAGGGCCTGCCGGTAGGATTGAATCGCTTCGTCCCACCGATCCTGATTGGCCAACACTTGTCCCAGATACGTATGCGCTTCTGAATAGGTTTCATCGGCTTTAATCGCCGCGCGAAATTGCTCTTCCGCGTAGGACAGCTTGCCTTGCAGCGCATACACGTGTCCCAGAGCGTACCTGGCCTCTTTATTAGCCGGATTCAACTGGACGGACTGCTGGAATGAGACGAAGGCCTTTTGACGATCTCCCGGGAGGCTTGCGACACCCTCTTGATAATGCCCTTGCGATTTTTGTATCAGGTCTTTGTCGGTCGCACACCCTCCCAATACACTGAGGAGACCGACGCAGACCAGCAAGCGATGCTCTTGCCGTCGACCGAAGATCCAATCGCATCTGATCATCGAACATCCTCAAAATGCGTGAGGCGCTTAAACTCGGCGAACCGAGCCTGAATCTCTTTGTAATCCAGGATTCGCAATCGGTCAAGACTAAAGGATTCTACGGTAAAGGACGCCATCACGCTCCCAAAGATGATGGCTTGTCGCATGGCCTCCGGAGACCGGTTTCCTGTCGCCGCCAAATAGCCCAAAAATCCCCCGGCAAAGGTATCTCCGGCGCCGGTCGGATCCCGTACGTCTTCGAGCGGGAAAGCCGGCGCGCCGAAAATCTGTTGGTCATTGAACATCAGCACGCCATACTCGCCCCGCTTGACGATGAGATGCTTGGGCCCTCGGGAAAGCACGAGCTTCGCCACTTTCATCAGATTGGAATCCTGGCCCAATGCGCGCGCCTCACCGTCGTTGATGATCAGCACATCCACCTTCTCCAACACCTTCCAGAGCGCATCGCGCTGGCCATTGATCCAGAAATTCATGGTATCGCAGGCTACCAACGCAGGACGTTTCACCTTGTGCAACACGTCGAGCTGAAGCTCCGGATGGATATTCCCAAGGAACAGCACGTCCGGCGAGAGATAGGCTTCAGGAATCTGAGGACGAAACGTTTCGAACACGTTGAGTTGCGTATCCAAGGTATGGGCTTCGTTCAGCTGGTGCGTGTATTCCCCCTTCCAGCGAAAGGTGGCCCCAGGACGCCGCTCAAGGCCCGTGAGATCAATGCCACGGCTCTTCAGAAAGGCGATATGCTGTTGGGGGAAATCGTCTCCGACAACTGCAATGAGCGCGACGGACGTGAAGAAACTGGCCGCCGTCGAGAAATAGGTGGCTGACCCCCCAAGAATCTCGGTTCCTTCGCCGAACGGAGTTTTGACCGTATCAAGCGCGACTGATCCCACGACTAACAGCTTCCCCATGACTAACGAACTCCTTTCTTTAGTGACAGCGCACGGTCAATGAGCAGGGAGAGTTTCTTCCGGGCAACTGAAGAAATTCGGTTCGGCGCCGTCAGAATGGCATTATCTAATGCCCGATGACAAGGGCACTCGACAGGGTTGGTGAATGCGGGCATCACCGCACGCAATATCTGTTTGGCCAACACGACGTTCCGATGGAGCGTCCCCAACACCGCTTCCACGGTGACCGCCTCTTCCGTCTCATGCCAACAATCATAGTCGGTCACCAGCGCCAAGGTCGCGTAACAGAGCTCCGCCTCACGGGCCAATTTTGCTTCCGGCATGTTGGTCATTCCGATTACATCGACGCCCCATTGCCGATAGAGCTGTGATTCAGCTTTTGTTGAAAACTGTGGACCTTCCATGCAGAGATAGGTCCCACCGCGATGAAGATTGGCGCCGACGTTTTCTCCAGCCGCAAGAAGAGCCTGTCTCAATTCGGCACAGATCGGCTCACCGAAAGCGACATGCGCCACGATTCCGTCGTCAAAGAATGTCGAGACACGCCGCTTGGTCAGGTCGATAAACTGGTCTGGGACAGCAACGTCGCCAGGCTGAATCGATTCCTTCATGCTGCCGACCGCGCTGACCGAAATCACATGGGACACCCCCAGAGACTTGAGCGCGAAAATGTTCGCACGGTAGTTGATCCCGCTCGGATTCAGCACATGTCCGCGCCCATGCCGTGAAAGAAAGGCAACTCGAATCCCTTCAAGCGACCCCACAGTAATTGCATCTGATGGCGCTCCGAAAGGCGTACGAACTCGGATTGACCGAGTGGAGGTGAGCCCTTCAATATCATAGAGCCCGCTGCCTCCGATCACCCCGACAGTCACCCGCTTATCCTGTCTTTTTGTCTTCATAGAGATCCTTTTACTAAGAGTCTGGCGACACTGCATCAAGCGGTTTTTGTTGTCCCAGTGCGCACATAAATTGCTCGATGCGTGCGATCACTCGTTCCGCCGTCCGCTCATAGGGCTCATTGTCCTCGATCGACAGCCACGCCACTCCCACTTCGCTTCGAAACCACGTCATCTGCCGTTTGGCAAAACGTCTCGTGTCGCGCTTGAACCGACCCACCATTTCGGCGTAATCGCACTCATTCGCCAAATAGGCTCCGATCTGGCGATAGCCAAGACCTTTCATCGAAGCGAGCTCGCGCCCATATCCTCGATCAAGCAATGCGCGAGTCTCTTCTACCATTCCATGAGTCAACTGCCAATCAATTCGTTCCTCAATCCGGCGATACAGCGTCTCTTTTTTTCGTTCGAGACCGATCAACAGAGCAGAAAATGGAGTCTCGTGAAACCCATGTTCGGCTTGCACCGTCGACAGTGGGCGCCCAGATAGCCGATAGACTTCTATCGCCCGCATGACCTTGGGTTCATCGTTCGGATGCAATCGTGCTGCCGTTTCAGGGTCAACGCGCATCAGCTCTGCATAGAGACCGTCTCGCCCCTGTTCATCTCTCAATTTCTTGAGGGCTGCCCTTACCTGAAAATCAGCCTGGGGCGCTGGACACAACCCCCTTACCAAGGTTCGGAGATATAACCCTGTGCCTCCCACAACGAAAGGCAACTGCCTCGCACCATATAAACGTTCGATTTCTACCATCGTGACCCGCCGATACCAACCAGCGTTGAACGTTTCGCTGGGGTCGACCACATCAATCAGTCGGTGCGACACATCCCGACGCTCCTCCACAGTTGGTTTATCCGTTCCGATGTCCATCCCTCGATACACCTGACGAGAATCTGCCGTCAGTATCTCGGTATTGAACTGTTTGGCTACCAATAATGCAACTCGACTCTTTCCAACGGCTGTCGGCCCCAGGAGCACAACCAAGGGACGGTGATGGTGCACACCTTCTGATAGCATGTTCACGTCAGCGCTGCCGAAACAGAGTTGTCATAAGCACCGCGCGCTCGACCACTGTCGGTCGCCGCTTCCGCGCAACACGGCCTACCAGCCGGCTCGTCCAAACATTTTCTCGAGGTCTGTGATGCTGAGTCGGAAGGACGTTCTCCGCCCGTGCGGGCAAGTCGTGATCTCCCCTTCTGTACGCCAGTCCTCAATCAGAACCTTGATTTCTTCCGATTTCATCGAGCGCCCGGCCCGAACCGCGCCATGGCACGCCAACGATGCCAGGACTGATCGCACGCGTGCCTCCAGACTGGGAGCACTGTCCCATTGCGTGAGGTCATCCAAAAGATCCTGCAGAAACGTGGTTGGATCGATCTTACCGAGACCGCTGGGAATCGCCCTGATCAGCACAGTTGAAGAACCAAAAGGTTCAATATCCACTCCCAACCGCTCCAAGTCATGTTGGTAACGCTGAAGCACTGCTGTTTGAAGTGGCGGCAGTTCGACCGGATCAGGGATCAGTAAAGGCTGGGCCTGAATACCACGGGTCGTCCATGCGCGATACAGTCGCTCAAACAGGACCCGCTCATGAGCGGTGTGTTGATCAATCACCATCAGATCGCCCCCAACTTGAGCGATAAGGAACGTCCGATTGATCTGCCCCAGTGCCATCACCTCAGCTGAAGGCACTCGCGCGTAAGGCTCCGCCGCTTCGCTCACCAACGGCAATTGGGTTGCAAGACTGGGCTGCAGGGTCGTCGATTCCGTTTCATCGGATTCCGCCATAGGAAGAGTTGTCACGATGGAACTCACGATCCGTCGCACGGAGGACTCTACGAACGGGGTCTTCCCAAGCTCATCGGTCTTTCCGCCGCTCAAGGCTTGGCGGACCGCTCGCCGTACGAGTTGGTGAATCATTTCGTTATCAGAAAATCTCACTTCACGTTTAGCTGGATGGACATTGACATCAAGGCGGTCCGGGTCAATGTCCAGAAATAGCACGAATCGCGGGTAACTCCCCTTGGCAAGAAATGCCCCATACCCTTCCCCAACGGCATGAGACACCGCCACGTTGCGCACGGAACGACGGTTTACAAACAACTCTTGCGGGATACGAGCAGGCTTTGCATGGACCGCATCCACAATGTACCCGCTGAGTTGGGCCCCAGGGACCGAAGCCTTGATCCGGAGACTGTGGTCGAGAAAAGTGCGCCGATAGACCTGGGCGATCCGATCGTCATCTGACGAAGCGGATGGGTAGTTGAGAATCTCCTCGGCATTGTGCGTCAAGCGGAAATGAATGGACGGCCAGGCGAGCGATGCCTGCTGGACGACCCGACTGATATGCGAGAACTCCGTGATGGTCGACTTCAGAAATTTCTTCCGAGCCGGCTGATTGTGGAACAGCTCTGCGACTTCGATGCGTGTTCCCCGGACCGGAGGAGCGTCGGCGATCCTCCCGATCGTTCCCCCAACAACTTCCAACTCAGTCCCCACTTCGGCAAAACGAGTCGCCGTCATCAGCCGAACATGGGCCACTGCGGCAATGCTCGGCAGCGCTTCGCCTCGAAACCCCATTGTTCGAATGGACCAGAGATACTGATCAGATCGGAGCTTGCTCGTAGCATGCCGCTGAAACGCGAGCGGGGCGTCTTCCTGACTCATACCCTCCCCGTCATCGGTCACCCGAATCAAGGAGAGTCCTCCGTCCTTCACATCGATCGTGATGGACCGACTTCCCGCATCGACGCTGTTTTCGAGGAGCTCCTTGACAACCGCCGCCGGACGTTCGACCACCTCTCCAGCGGCAATGCGACCGATGACCTCTTCTGGGAGAATACAGATCCGACCACTGCCGTCGGTTTTCAGCACGACACGATGCTCCTCATGAGTGAGCGGGCGGTGATGAGGCGGGGACGTCGCGTCACGGCGACGATCATCGGATTTCGGCTAACTTATTCTTTGCCAGCTTTGATTCGTCCGATGAGGGGAACTCTTCAAGCACTCGCTTCAGATTCTTTCTTGACCGAGGGAGATCACCGGTCTCAGCCGTCGCCAAACCCAGCTTATACAACGCCGCAGGCACCTTTTCGTTCCCTGGATATTCCGCCACAAGAGAGTCGAACGTGTGGATGGCCCGCCCATAGTCTTTCAAATTGTAATACGACTCTCCCAACCAATAGTGAGCATTCGGAGTCAAAGACGTACCGGGAAAGTCCTTAATGAACCGTTGGAACCCTGCGACCGCAAGATCGTATTTCCCATTGAGATAATCATTATAAGCCAGATTGAAGGCGGATGTCGGCGTGATTCCGAACACTGTCCCCGTCGGCTCGGCAGATTGCGTCTGTTTGAGCGATCTAGCAGCGCGCGGCTCAGTCGGGGAATCCACCTTGGTAGATGCCTGGCTGGCAACCTCTTCCAACTTTGCCAATCGACTTTCAAGTTTTTGAACGCGAGCTGCCAGGTCATCGAATCGCAACTTCGCTGGATCCGTCTCCTTACTCCTCTCGACGGCATCCAATCGACGCATCGCGCTATCCACTCGTTGATGATCCTGATCCTGCGTTCGCGAGATCGTCGAGAGCTGATTGCGCATTTCCATAAAATCGGCATGCTTGGCACAGCCGGCGAGCACGACCGTCGATGCCAAGACGCCCCATGCCGCAGAACGGGAAACAAGTGTACGGACACACATGTTGCTACCGCACCTCCTTGAGTTGCACGAGTTTGTCCGAAGCCTTTCCCGCCTCAACCGTTTTCGGGTAGAGTGTGACGACCTGCTTGAAGGCAGACGACGCTCGCCTCTTATCTTTCAATGCCAAATACGCATACCCTTTCTTCAAGATTGCAGCGGGGACTTTTTCGCTACCAGGATAGTCGATCTCCACTTTATCGTAGGCATCGATCGCTCGTTGAAACTCTTTCTTGCCGAAATGCGACTCTCCCAGCCAAAAGCGGGCATTCGGCGCAAGGGTGGAGTTTGGATACTCATCAAGAAATCCGGTGAATCCTTGCCGAGCGCCTTCCAAATCCCCATCCCGAAAGAACCCTAACACCCGCTCATAACGCACCCGATCAGGTGGATCGGCGCTGGCCTGAGCTGGTTCAAACTTTGGTACTTCTTGAGGAGGAACAATCGTCGTCGAACCACCCGTCGTCTCTGACCCAGCAGACAACTTTGAGGCTTCCGCTCCGTCCATGATGGGCTCATTGGGGCCTAGCGCGGAGTGGGGCACGGGCTTGTGAGCCTGCTGAAGAAGAGCAGGCTTATTGGATACGTGCTCAAGAGTTTTCGCCAAGACATCGATTCGTCCGTCCTGATCATCCAGACGAGCCGTGACCTTTTTCCCAACAGCTTCAAGCGCCTTCGTGATCGAGACTACACTTCGGTTAATATCCTCCGCATGAGTCGCGGTCGCTTTTGAATCGCTATCGATTCTCGACGTCAGGTGCTTGATACCCTGCTCATGGTCGCCCACGCGATCATTGAGTCCGGTCAGCGCCTCTCGAAACCCCGTCAGCGCCTGATTGAACTGCGTGAACTTTTGAGAGATCTGTTCAATCTTATTCTGGTGCTCGACCAACTCTTTTTGATGCCCTTCCAGCTTGACATCGACGCGTTTTGTTAACCCCTCGTTCGTGCGCTGGACGACATCAATGACCTCTTTTTTCAACGCCTCCATGGCCTTCGATAGTTCATCAAGCCGAGCCGACACCTTCACATCCTGCGTCTCGAAGCTCTTCTGCATCCACAGATACCGTGTGCTGCTGTCGGCTTCGAGCTTAGCCGCCAATTGTTCCAGTTTTTTGGTCTGCTGCTCCAACTGAGCTGACCGATGCTTGAAATCCTCCTGTTTGCCCTGGAGCTCTCGTGCCTGGTGCAGAGCCTTTTCCAGTTCTCCCCGCAACTGCGGCAGTTCCTGTTCGCGTAAGGTTGAAAGTTCCTGGCTCTGCCTAGCTCTGGTCTGGGACAGCTGCTGCTGAAGATCTTTTTCCGCTTTTTTCAGGTCAGACTGCTGCGCGACACACCCAGGCAGAATGAGACCGCCGACGGCAATACCAAGGAGTACACCATGCGCCGTTCGTAGTTGAAACATCATGTTCTGAGATCCAAACGACCACCTACGATCAGGGCACGTTCAGGCAAGCGGCACGATCAGCTCACTACCTTCCTGTCTTGACAGCGAGATGTCCTCGGCGATTCTGCGAGTAACACGATTCTGTATGTTCTGTGCAGAACGGCCGTTCTTTGCCGTAGGAGACGACCGACAAATACGTGGGAGCCACTCCCAACTCGACGAGATAATTCCGAACGGCCTTCGCGCGCTTCTCACCCAGCACCAAATTGTATGCTGAGGTGCCGCGCTCATCACAATGGCCTTCGATTTTGAGCTGTGCGGTCGGATTGGATCTGGCCCATTCCGCATCACCGGCCAAGGCATGACGTCCTTCATCAGTGACTGAAAAACTGTCATACGCGAAAAAGACATCCCGAAGTCCGGCAGCGACCGAAGCCACCTGCTCCGCGCGAATTTCAGCCAACTGGCGGGCGACCGCGCCGGAATCTGCTTTGGCAACCATCGCGTTGCCATGACCAGCACCGCTTGGACCCCCTGTATTACCGGCATGTCCGCCCAACCGTTCTTCCGAAGGATTGCGATCCAACCCCCGTAAGTTGTTCGACTCATTACGTTCAGAGAATGACGTATCGGGAAAACTTGAACCCGTTCCGTCTTTGCTTCCCCCTCCCTTGGCCGTCTCGTCTTGTAACGCCTGCATATCACCACCAGATCGAACCGCCTTCTTCGAACATGCTGGCATTCCCAGTACGATAACACCAAGAATCAACGGCAGATAGCTGACTGGTATTTTTTTCATTGGATTCCTTCCCTCCTATGCAATACCGTCTCCTTTTCTTACAACCTAGGACGATTGCCGTCAATGCCTTCCTGGAAATTTACGAGGCGGGGGACCAGGACGGCGCGCTATTATGAGTGCCGGTGAACGTAATGCGCTCGAGGTCTTTACCGTCCGCATCAATCATGTAGATCTGACTCTTCCCTTCCACCGTGGAGCTGAACACGAGATGCCGTCCATCTGGAGACCAAGACGGAGAATCATCCACGCCCAGTCCTGTCGTTAATTGCAGACGTTTCTGACCATCGGGGGTGATCACACACAGTTTGTACTCTTTTTTGGGAGTCCGGCACACGTAGGCAATCCAATTTCCTCGCGGAGACCAGGCTGGCGCTGCATTATAGTCTCCTTCGAACGTCAATCGACGCACATTGGATCCATCCGCACTCATGAGAAAAATTTGTGGTCCACCGCTCCGATCGGACGTAAAGACGAGCTCCCGGCCCGAGGGCGACCACGAGGGCGACAAATCCCCGCCCGCATGCGTCGTCAGTCGCTGAACGGCTTTCGTCTTAGTATCCAACCGGTACAATTCGGCATTTCCCTCATGGCTTGATGAGTAGGCCAGCGAATTCCCATCGGGAGAGAACACCGGAGTGATGTTCAACCCCCCTTGCGCGACGAGTGTCCACCGCTTTCCCGTGGCCAGCTCAATCATGTCGATATCCTGCGTGTTCCGATTACGGTACGTCGTGAAGACCAGAAATCGGCGATCCGGCGACCAGCGTGGCATCAGATTCAAGAACCCATCGGCCGTCAGCTGACGCGGATCATATCCATCGTAATCCATCACGAATAATTCACGAGCCGTCCCCAATTCCGAGACATAGGCGATCTTCGTCCGGGCGATTCCCGGCTCGCCCGTATAGCGAAAGACCAACTCATCGGCAAAACGATGGGCCATGAGGCGGGCGACCGACGCCGAACCGACATAGCGTTTCCCCCCCACGACTTCATTGTTCCCGGCGTCATACACATAGCCATCCATACTGAGATCAGCATCCTTGTTCCCACTCTTCATCCCCGCCTGACCCCACACAATGACTGACACTCCATTCTCGGCGGCTTGTTTGAAGGAGGGATCAGGCTCCGCCCCGAGATGACCGACCTTCATGCCAAGACTCGGCAAATCGACAAGCGTAAAGACCAGCGAGCGCCGCACGTCCGCCTTCAGCACGTCTTCGATGCGCGTGCCCAGCTTTATACGTGCCTCAGGTGACTCCGATCCACCCAGGTTTTCAATCCCGGCGATTCCAAGTGGAATCTTCTGGAAATCCTGTCTGGTGGCTTCAAGAAAGACGTCGGCGGCACCGGATTCAATGATCCACACCACGCCGATCGATACACACAGGCTGACGAACACAACAACTCGAAACGCCATGATTTATCCTTGTGGCTCTCCGACGGTAAAGGTGAAGTGAGCATCAAAATACAGATCCGTGATATCAGCTGGGAACACCGGCAATGGGTTTGCACTAAGAACAGCCCGTTTCCCGGACAAATCATAGTACTCGTTTCCCGACGATTGCTCGATCGCCACACCGGTGACCGTTCCGTTCTTATGAAGTCTGAACTGCACGACCACGACGTACGCATGGCTGGTCAGATCCATAGGCGGGGCACTCCAAGAATTGCTGATTCGTTGTCGCACAAGCGCAAGATACGCATTGGATCCCGGAGCCATCCCTGGAACCTTCAATGTGGTATCAACAGCCTTGGCGCTCTGTATCTTCGCTTCAAGCTGAGGCACAGGCTTTGACGGTACGTCTACTGGTGGTGCTACTTTGGGCACCTCAAGTGTCTTGATCTTCTTCAATTCCTCGTCCAATTCCTTCGCCACATCCTCGGTCAAGGATGAGGACTGAGCAGAAGCAACCAGCTTTTTTTGCGTTGTTTCCTTTGTTTCCGTCACAACCGGCACATCGGGCAGCTTCATCACCGGTGACTTTCTCGGCTTGTCCTCCGGGCTGATGTCGCCGTGCTTTGGAGCATCCGGAGGCAACTCAATATCTTTCATAATATCGCGCATGAGATCATTCGACGGTTTGGCTGGAGCCACCGGAGGAGGAACAGGTGCTGCCGCCACCGGCGGAAGGGACACGGGTGCCGCTTTCACGGGAGGAGCAGTTTTAGGCTGTTCAATGAGTTTGGGACGCTCAAGAGCTCTGGCTTGCTCGATAGGCTTCGTCTGCTGTACCGGCTTAGGCTGTTCAACCTCTTTCTTAATCGGCTGACTTTTCTGAGGTTCAACGGCTTTCTCCTGAAGCGTCGGCAGACTCGCAAGGGAAATCTCAATCGACGTCAGAGGCCGTTCGCCATGTCGTGGCAGTCGAACCCAACCCACCATTGCCAGGATGCCAATATGCAGGACCAGAGAAACGATGACAGCAACGCCCAAGCGACGAGTCAGTGTCGCCTGCCATTCATCATCCGAAACCATGCCGGCTGATGCCCAAGCCTGCACCGTGGACCTTATCCTACTAATTGTGTTGGGATGACGTACCCTCACTGACACGTTCAGGTCCGGTGGGGTCAGTCACCATGCCAAGCTTTTCGATGCCGGCTTGTTTGACTCCATCCATCACCTGAACCACAATTCCGTATGGCACGTCTCGGTCAGCGCGTAAATACACTGACACATCGGCATGCTCTGCTTTCATCATACGCAGCTTTCGCTCTAACTGAGCGACGCTCACCGGATCCTTGTCGAGGTACAGGCGTTGATCCTTTTCGATCGTCAGCACCGCTCGGATCTCCGGCTTGATCGTGTTCGACGCGGAAGTCGGCAACTTGATGTCCATGCCTCGATAGAGCATCGGCGCCGTGACCATAAAGATCACCAGAAGCACCAATACCACGTCCACGAGCGGAATCACGTTGATTTCGGCTAAAAATCGTCGCTGCCTCGTCTCAAACATCATCCCTTCGCTCCGACGGAGACCGGAACGGCGGATCTCGTTTGAGCTGGAATCAAAGCCAGGAGCTCCACCACAACCGAATCCATATGCATAGCGGCACGTCTGATACGCACGAGAAAATAATTATAGGCAATGACGGCTGGGATGGCGGCAAACAATCCGGCTGCGGTCGCGATCAAGGCTTCGGAAACACCGGGAGCCACCGCCGCAATACTGGCAGTCCCTTGGGTGCCAATTTCCCGGAATGAATCGATGATTCCCATCACCGTTCCCAGGAGGCCCACGAACGGACAGATATTTCCGGTCGTCGCAAGAAACGGAAGAAACGATTCCAACTTGGCGATTTGCCCCTGCGCAAGATGGGCCGCTGTCCGCTCCATCACATGTCGGTCATAGGCGACGGAACCGTTTTCATTCCTCTCGGTGGGGAGGTAGCCGATCCGTTGAATCACGGCATGAAAGATTTTTGCGCAGGGACTCCCTATCGTCTGTTGCGCATGCCGAGTCACGTCCTCCACATCTCTGGCCCGCAGCAACAAGGTCATGAAATGACGATCCTTTGCATCAGCGGTGCGAAACACGGCCAACTTGTAGAAGATGATGGCCCAGGACGCAACGGAAAAGCAGACCAAGAGCACGAGGACCACCTTGGATACGATCCCGAGCGACAGAATAACTCCCAGTGGTCCGGTTTGAAACATACGAGTCTCTACTCTCCCTCCTCAGCGCTCACGATTTCTTGGCAAAGTGGATTGTACCAAACTCTGAAGAAAATGGCGGGGCCGACGGGATTTGAACCCGCGACCTCCAGATTGACAATCTGGCGTCCTAACCAGGCTGAACGACGGCCCCGCAAAGTCTATCGATGGCAGAACAACAGCACGACAAGACGAAATCGGTGGTCGCCGATCAATCCCCTCCGCAAAAAACAGATCCTCCGCCCAGCAAGCATCCTCGCTCTGCGTACCACCACTCCTGCATGGTAGGCGGAACAGGGATTGAACCTGTGACCTCTGCCTTGTAAGGGCAGCGCTCTCCCAACTGAGCTATCCGCCCGATTTTCTTGGCAACCGATGCGGAGGGTATCAAGTCCATGATTCCTTGTCAACGGGTTCACCTACCGTTCATTCAACCTCACGCGATGCTGATTCTTAGCTATTTGCGCTTCGTAGAAGTTTCCACACCTGGCCGTCGTCGACCGCGCTGTCGCGGAAAGTATCGGCGATGGACGTGCCGTAACCGGCTGCCTTCCACATGCGTATAGATTTGAGTCGTCGCGATGTCTGCATGCCCCAACAGGGATTGCACGACTCGCAAATCGGCTCCCCCCTCCAGCAGATGCGTGGCAAAAGAATGCCGAAGCATGTGCGGAGAAATCGATTTGGAAATACCAGCACGTCGGGCTCGCTGCAGAAGCAGCTTCCAAAATGCCTGCCTCGTCAGTCCTCGCCCTCGTCGGCTGATGAACAAGACACGGGACGATCGCCCTTTGAGTAGAACGGGTCTCATATGTTCCACGTAATCAACCAGCATCTTGACCGCAGTCTGTCCAATCGGGACGACTCGCTCCTTGGCACCTTTCCCGACAACTCGCACACAGCCCAGATTCACATCGATCTGCGACAGACTGAGCCCAACAAGCTCTGACACACGAAGACCCGCCGCATACAGCAATTCCAGCATCACGCGGTCGCGTTGATCCTCAGCACGACCGCGAGCCGGCAGCTCCAGCAGCGATGTTATTTCTTGGTGTGTCAGCGTCTTCGGTAATCGAACCGGCCGATGCGCCGCCGTCATATCACGGAGCGGACTGGTCTCCACGAAGTGTTCCCGAACCAGAAAGCGATACCACCCTCGCATCGCGGAGAGGAGGCGAGCAATCGATGAAGCCGCGAGGGACTCGTGTTTGAGGGTTGCGAGAAAGGACCGGATCGTATGCGGTGGAACGGAGTCTCCGATACTGAGTCGATGCGGCAGCAAGTATCGCTGCAACCGTAAAAGATCTCGCCGGTAGGACTCCAGCGTATTAGTGGCCAATCCACCTTCAATCCGCAGCTCACGGAGATACCGTTCAAGCAGAGGGTCCAGCAATGGTGCCGTTGGTTCAGCCATGGCGGTCGATGCATGGACTATAGCCAACTCGTTTCATCAGTACAATGATGCCACCGTACTTCTCCTTGACAGGTCGCACCCTTTCCGATACTAGTCTGCCTACGGCCTACCGCCGATCGAACGTAATGCTCACCTACTCGTATAAGCCCTCTTCCAGCTCTGCGTGGCCGCCACTGATGGCCGCAATGGCTCTTGTGCTGACGCTCGGCGTCGGCTTCATGTCGAGTCAACCGGGTGGAGCAGAGGCGGCAGATCCCGTCAAGATCCTTCCGCCCAACCCACCGGTCTTGAACCAAGCCAAGCACTTGATTGAGAAAGGAGATCCGGAATCCGCAGCCACAGTCTTGCGTCGATTCTTGACCACTACTCCACCAGCTGAATACCTCGATGATACCTACCTACTGCTGGGTGCCGCGCTCTATGGAATGAAGGACTATGGAGAGGCGATCCGCTCTCTGAACCAACTTCAGACGGAATTTCCCGAATCCGACCTCGTGGATCGAGGCAAGCTCATATTGGCTCGCATCCATGCCGCGATGGGCAATATCGACTTGGCCTTGCCGTTGCTGACACAAGTACGGACAACGGCACTCGACGACGCCACAAAACGCGAGGCACAGCAGCTGACTGCCGAGGCATTCGCCCAAAAGAAAGACTATGTCCGAGCCATCCATACCTTACTGGAAGGCATGGCCGGCAGCACCGACACACAGATGGCGGATACCCGGGAGCAGATTCGTCAATTCATCACGGAAAAGCTGGACAAAAAAGGATTGACCCGAGTGCGGGATGCCTATCTTCGTTCCTATCCCGGCGACCTTGCCTCCCTCCGGCTGATCGACTACTACATCGTGCGAGGCGAAGACCACTTGGCAGAACGAGAGACCCGGCATTTTCTCGCTGCGTTTCCTGCGCACCCCTCCGTCCCGAAAGCCAGCGAATCACTGGAACTCATTAAGTCAAGGTTGAAAGCCAACCAATATTTAATCGCAGCCGTCCTTCCGTTGTCAGGCCACTTGTCCGCCTTCGCCAATGACGTCCTCGAGGGCATTCAGTTGGCGGTGGAACGGTCCCATGAGCAACCTGGCACCCCATCTGTTGGATTGATCGTGAAGGATCATGATGCCGATCGGCAAGGTTTTTTGGACGATCTCTCGACGCTACTTCATGATGACCGTCCACTCGTCGTCATTGGCCCAATGCTGTCAAAAAACCTTCCGGTCATGGCCGAAATGGCGCAAAAAACCAGAATCCCTTTGATTACACCGGCAGCGACACTCCCCAATGTCCGTCGGTTGGGCAGTTACCTCTTCAGCACGTCGTTGACCTACGCCATGCAAGCGGAACGCATCGCGACCTACGCCGCAAAACAGCAGGACTATCGACGATTCTGCATTCTCCACCCTGACACCGTCTATGGGCGAGAACTGGCCCGGCTCTTCGCGCAAGAGGTGCGCCGGTTCGACGGCGAAATTATTGCCATGGAAGCGTTTAAGGAAGGGGAAACGGATTTTGGTCCGCAGATCCAACGGCTCAAAGCCGAAGACCTGAAAAAGTATGGGCTGGCAGTTCCAGTTGACATACCACGACAGCCCGGTAAGCCCCTCAGTCGAAACGAAAAGCGCGTCCTCTACACGCCAGGGTTTGACGCGATCTTCATCCCAAGTCGCTCACACGAGATCGGCCTCCTCGCCGCACAGCTGGCGTTTCATGACATCAAAGCCCCGCTGCTGGGTGCCAATGGCTGGAACTCACAAGACTTTGCCCGCACCGCCGATCGGACAGTCGACGGTGCAACATTCGTCGACGGCTTCTTCGTCGACAGCCCGAATCCCGCCGTGCAGGAGTTCGTGCAGCGGTACCATAAGCGCTTTCAGTCCACCCCCTCGCTCTTCACCGTGCAAGGATATGACGCCGCCAGAGTCGCCATTGAAGGCGTCCGCCACGGAGCAACCTCCGGCGAAGCGCTCCACGACTTCCTCATGACGCAGCGCAACCTACCGACACTCGCCGGACCAGCCAGTTTTGGACAGGATGGCACCCTGCACCGCCCACTCTTTCTTCTACAGGTGAAACAGGGTAAGTTTGTGCAATTAGATTAGCCAGGCTATTCGAACTGGGACGAGAACTAACCACACATGAATTCCCTCTCACAGATTCTTCACACGATCTCCTATATGGGGCTCCCCCTGTTATTCGCGATGGTCCTCCATGAATATGCGCATGGCTGGATGGCGGAGAAATGCGGGGATTCGACGGCAAAACATGAAGGACGGCTCACCATCAATCCACTGGCTCATATCGATCCATTCGGCACGGTCATCTTGCCGCTCATCTGTTTGATATTGCCCGGGAGCTTTCTGTTGGGCTGGGCCAAGCCGGTTCCGATTGACCCTCGAAATATGCACCAGCCTCGACGCGACATGGCACTTGTGGCAGCGGCTGGCCCTGGGATGAATCTGCTGCTCGCCGTTGCAAGTGCCGTGCTCTTAGCGCTGATCTTGACGTTCGAGCCGACCTTGTCTCCTCGCAACGCCATCGAGGCTGAAGAGTCCTCAGGCCTTCTTGCGACCATGTTGTTTCGTCCAATCGCCGTCATGGCGCTCTATTCCGTGATGATCAACGTGTTTCTCGCGCTGTTCAACCTGCTTCCGATCCCCCCGCTCGACGGCGGTCGGATCCTGACGGCGCTGCTGCCGCCAAAACCAGCGATGACACTCGCGCGATTGGAACCCTATGGCATGCTCATCCTGGTGGGACTCATCGTATTCGACAAAGAACTAGGCATTATCCACATGATCACCGGAACCTTTGCCAAGGGACTGTCCGGAACAATCTTGTCAACCGCACTCGGTCTCCGTCCAGGAGTCGCAGAATGACCACACCTCGCAGACGAGTCCTCAGCGGCATGCAGCCCAGTGGCCTCATGCATCTCGGCAACTATCTTGGTGCCTTAGAAAACTGGAAGGCCTTGCAAGAACAGTATGACTGCTATTTCTTCGTCGCCGACTGGCACGCGTTGTCGACGAACTATGCCGACACAAGTCGCATTCGTACCTTTGTGCAGGAGATGCTGATCGATTGGCTGGCCGGCGGTATTGACCCGGAACGGTCTACAATCTTTATCCAGTCGCGGATTCCGGAACATGCGATCTTGCATCTCTTACTCTCAATGATGACGCCTGTCTCGTGGCTGGAACGCAACCCGACCTACAAGGAGAAACAGGAGGAGATCAAAGAGAAAGACCTCACGACCTACGGCTTTCTCGGGTACCCAGTCCTCCAGGCCGCCGATATCCTCTTGTACAAACCTGATTTTGTACCAGTGGGTAAAGATCAACTTCCCCATCTTGAGCTGACGAGGGAGCTCGCCCGGCGATTCAACGATATCTACAAAAAAGCGGTCTTTCCCGAGCCGAAGGAACACCTGACTAAGTTTCCCAAGGTGCTTGGCACCGATGGCCGCAAGATGAGTAAGAGTTACAACAATACGGTTAACCTCTCGGATACCGAACCGGTCGTTCGGCAGAAGCTCAAGACCATGGTCACCGACCCAGCCCGTGTGAGACGGACCGACCCTGGCAATCCCGACCTCTGTCCTGTCTACGAATTCCACAACATCTACTCTCCACAAACGGTCAAAGACCAAGTCAACACAGACTGCCGATCCGCTGCCATCGGCTGTATCGACTGCAAAAAACTCGTGGCGGATAGGATCATAGACCAGCTGGCACCGATCTGGGACAAGCGCGCCAAGCTCACGCAAGAACCTTCGCGCGTTGACGAGATCGTGGAGTTCGGCAGCAAACGAGCGGCTGCGGTCGCCAGTGCAACACTGCGCGAAGTAAACGAGGCCATGAAGATCTGACCCGATTTCTCCCCTTGATGCGTCTCCTGCAAGATTTGCGAATCCGCTAGAAGAACCAGCTGGTCAGTGGAAGAATGCCTCGCAGGAGATCTATCAGCGAGGAGAGATCGCTATGATGCACTGGGCCGGCCAATTACGATTTGGAAGTATCGCTCTGCTCTTAGGACTGGTCTCGCTCTCTGGATGTGGCACCTGGTGGCACGGCGACCATCAGTCCGTCACCATCTTCACGACACCCCTCAATGCTCATGTCATGGTTGATGACCGCGTCCAACTGCTGACACCGGGAACCGTCTCTCTCAACCGGAAAGAGAACCACCAGGCGGTCATTACCAAAGACGGGTATGAACCAAAAACGATGGCCCTGACGCGAACCTGGTCTTGGTGGGTGATTGGCGATATCTTCGGCTGCGCCATCATCTTCTACCACGCCTGCATTTCAACCGACAAAGATAACGGTGGCTACTACACCTTCGACGACAAGGTCTACGTGACGTTGGAACAGAAGTCCGGCCCGACACCCTTCGACCAGTAATCAGCGCTAGAGAGTAGACAGCGCAAACCCGCGGCACCGACAAATCGTTAACCACGGTCATCGATGACGCGCTCCGCCAGATCTTGTCACGCAGAACTGCCAAACAACCGCGCAACATCGTGAAGCTGACCACTGTTTCCGGTCGAGGCGTCCTCCCAGGCGTTGACCTGGACGATTCCGCATCCCTCCTCGCCCATATGGAATGTCCCTCGGCCGCATCGATTGCAAGAAACTGATAGCCAACCGGATAGCCGAACAGCTGACGCCGATGTGGGAAGCCCGCCCGTCGGAGCCTGGGGGTCTGACACCCTTCCCCGCGCTAGGCGCGGTGTCTGTCCCCATCCGACGTCCAGGTTGATGGCGTTGTTATGCGGCAAGTTGCTGGAGCAACAACAAGCCTTCATTCCATTCCCCAAGCCCGCTTTCTGAATTGATGTGGCCTGCTGGGCCAATATCTACAAAGCGACTCCCCCAAGCAGCCGCCGCAGATCTTGCAAACTCTACACTCCCATAGGAATCGTTGGTGCTTGCCACAACGATGCTCGAGAATGGAAGCGGCTTCAGTAGCAATGGCGAAAACCCGACTGCTTCTCTTGGGAAGCTGAGGCCATCCGGGTTCGGTGGGGCAACCAACAATGCGCCTTGTATTCTGAGATGTGTTTTCGCCGCCCACTGTACGACGAGCAGGCAGGCCAAACTATGCGCAACCAGCACGGCATTGCCACCAACGTGCGCGACTGTTTGTTCCAGAGTATCAAGCCACGCGCTACAAACCGGGTGATCCCAATCACGCTGCTGCACTCGCGCAAACGAAGGGTTGGCTTGTTCCCACAGGCTTTGCCAATGTTCAGGACCGGAGTTGCCGATGCCGGGAAGAATGAGAACTGTTGAGTTCATGGCTTCCGTTTCATGCCGCATAATGTTTGGTTGTGCCGTGGCCGCCCACTTGCCTCCCTAACACAGCCATCGGTATCAACCTCCGTTAGACCGTCAGGCTCCCCAGACCTGCTGGACAACCCGTGGCCAAGCTTTGATGACGTTTGCTGCAATGTGAGGGGATTCTCGGACCTCGCTGGCGAAGGCGTCAAACGCGCAGATTACGTCCTCAAGCAAACACTCGAGATTCATAGTCAGCTTGCCAGTATCATCTACAGTGAAGTGAGCTGCCTCGTCCGCACCGTTCCTCCCCCAGTGAAGCAGATAGTAGCGGCTCTGACCAGACTGAGGATCCACCAGCGCACGTGGGCGACCAGTGTGCATGGTTGTATGTCGGTAAAGCTGGATCGCGTGCGCGATGGCGGCCTGATCTCGTGAGGTGAAGTCTGCGAGAAAACGGATCATGACTTGCTTATTGCCCTTCGGCCGCTTTCCCTCGCGTAGAGCTGAGAGGAGGTCCACCCGAAGGGTGGTCATGATGTGGTCGAATGACATCGGAGGACGAAAACAAGTTAGGGGACAGAGTGCAATTTCAGAGGGGTAAGCAGTCCGTTTCGGGCGCCTCCGCGTGTCCCCCTTCAGTCACCTCCCGACTTGTCTGTCAATTTCTTCTTGCAACTCAATTGTTCGCTAACCCCTATATCTTATCTATCCGTCCGCGCTGACTGGGCGGTTAGGTGTCTCATGTAACTGCCCATATATCCTTTTCCGTGAATTTTCGAACGCTTCCATCCGAAGCGATGAAGAATCCGTCTGCGCTCATCTGCCCGATTCCAAGGAAGCGATGGCGATATAGCTGAATAGCAACGCGAATACACTTGTCGGGTTGGGTGTTCTTCATCAACGTGAACTTGTACTCGGACAACTCGTTGGGTACGCGGAGTTCTACATTAGGCGTTTGAGGGTACTCTGACCATCTGGCGATTTCGGCATACGACAGCTTCGAGAGGCGTGCGACCTCGTTTGCGAGGACTTCCTGAGCCCGCGTGTTCAATTGGGCTTGATTCACTGAGACACCTAAATATCAGGCCTGCGCAGGCTACCTGCGCGGCAT
>SWDO01000018.1:88156-153181 GCA_005116895.1 Nitrospira sp.
TTCTTCCAGCGCGCGAAGTACCGGCCCGGCATCCAGCCCTTCGTCAACATACCGCTCTTCATTCCATATGTCAGCGTAGCGGCCAGCGTTGCCCCCGGCTTGGCGAGCAGGCGGAGCGCCCTCAACAGGCGAGTCGCTTCTGTTTTGGGAAGATGGATCAAGGAGACCGCAGCCCAGACGCCGTCGAAACTCGCGGCTCGGAACAGCAGCTCACGTATATCGGCGCGTACGAGGGGAAACGACGGAATCGCCTCGCGTGCAACACGGAGGAATGCCGCCGTCAGATCCATCCTCACGACTCGATATCCCTCGCGCCGCAATACCTGCGCGTCCTGCCCGCCGCCGCATCCAAGATCGACCACCACCGCTCCGCGCGAGAGACAGGCCATCCACTCCTTCTGCAAAGCGGAAGACCACTTGCGCCGAGCCGTCCATCGTTTGGGAAAAGTCGACGCGCCTTCTTCATAGACCTTGATGGTCGGCGCGACAATGTGACTTGTGGTATGGTGCTGAGGTTTGTGGAGGGTCATTCAGATGACGACACGAATAGGTCAGTACTGGTTGAGTGCTTCCGCTCTGCTCATTAGTTCACTCCTCACCACTTCAGTTTCGGCGGCGGCTGATCCGCCCTGCGACAAGTATCCGACCGCCAAACAATCACGATGTACCGAGATCTGGAAAGAACTCTACAAGGAAGACGGACCGATCATCGCCCAATTTGGACTCGATCAGCAAAAACGGCGCGATGAAGGGAAGATCAACGCGCAGCAACATCTCGCCGAGAATATGACCTTTATCAAACAATCCACCGACAAGCGAATCGAGCGCCTCAATGAGCGTATGACCAGAGAGTAGTGCTCATACACGAACAAACTGATTTGATTCTTTTTCGAGACCAATTTCGGTGTCCGGCCCATGACCAGTGACCACCGTGGTGGCCTCATCGAGGGTGTAGAGTCGCTCACGAATCGACTTCTCGATGGTCTCAAAGTTGCCGCCCCATAAGTCGGTCCGACCGATGCTGCCCCGGAAGAGCGTGTCCCCGGCCAACAGAAGTTGGTCATTCGGCACATGAAAACTCATCGAGCCAGGGGTATGGCCTGGTGTATGGAGCGCCACGATCAGCACCTGCCCCAGCATCACCTTTTCTTCATCCGTAAGCCAATGGTCAGGAGCCAGAGCCGGCACATACGAGACTCCAAAAACCCGACATTGAAGTTCGAGGTTGTTCCACAGTTGGAGATCGTCCTGATGCAGACAAATCGTCGCACCGATTGCCCTCTTGATCTCGCTGGACGCCAGAAAGTGATCGAGATGGGCATGCGTATGCAAGATATGGCTGACGGTGAGCCCCAGTTGCTGCACTTCCTGGAGAATTCGCTCCGGTGCACCGCCTGGATCGATGATGACTGCTTGTTTCGTGACCGGATCACCGATGATCGAGCAGTTACAGCCGAGGGGTGGGACCGAGAAGGTCTTCCGAATCAAGGCAGTCTTCATACGGGCATGCTACAGTCCAACAAGCTGGAAGCGCAAGCGAGCAGGCCATGAATCCACCATGGTTAGTGGGGCCAAGACACCGCCCTGTATTCCAATAGGACCAATTGGATCTGAGACGTGGGAAATTCGCCCTCAATGATCCGGTCATACGGACGATAATCCTCTGCTATAGGATACGGAGCAGTCTGTTCTCGTTCCATCGCCGTCGACAACCGCATGAAAAGCAAGGGCAACAACGACAGGATGCGTGCGACCGTGCCGTTCACCCGAACAGCATGTCGGTGAATCGCTGGAACGGTCACAAATCGGATATCACATGGACAAGTTCATCAGAAGTGTAGATAATCCACCCAGTAAATTGGGAGGACGCTCGCGTGCGCAATGAATCGCTACTTGTTCGATGGTCATTACAGGTCGGGTCTCTCTTGGTCTTGGCAGCCTTTGGATGTACTCCGGATGAAAGCCCATTCCGCGCCGAAAACGAAGTACTCAAGAGACAGGTCCTCAAACAAGAGTCCCTCCTGAGCTCTTTACAGGATGGGAGCAAGGTCATGCAGCAGCAAATCGATCTGCTCAATCAAGAAATCCGGGACGCCAAGAGCACGACGGAAGCCGCGAAGGCGGACGCCAAACACCAAACCGAGCAACTGGAACTGCAGCTGGCTGAAACCAGGAGGATGATTGCCACGCAGATGACGGAATCCCTCAAAGTCGAGGAGAAAGGCGCCCAGTCCGATACGCTCCCTCGGCCTATGCCGACCGTGGCCAAAGTCGTTGAGGATGCACTGGCACGTAACGGATACCACTTGAAAGTCAGCGTCAAAACCGATCAACGGGCCGTCTATGTGACGGAGCGCAAGATCTCCAACCCGGCCTCGCTCGAAGTGACGGGCTCACGAAATCAATACCTCATTTCTCTTCAAGCGCTTCCTGACAGCCTGACAAAGCTCGGCGTGAAGGCAGAATTTGAACGAGTCGCACAGGGGGGGCGCATCTTAACCGTCAGCCACGAAGAAACGAGCGAAATCGAACGCCGCCTCATCAACGAAATCAACAAGGCACTCGAAAGTCCAGCCAAGACATAAGCCTTCGACAAGCGCCAGGTGACAATCATCCGTTTTCTTGGTCCGGTCGAGGCCTCGTGCTAGCATTGCCCTCCGATGGCTCTCTCGACCAGCGTGCACGATCTCCGTACTCTCATTCGCTCCTCCCATCCTCTCGTCGTCATTGAAACGGTGGAGGAGGAGCGGGTCCTGGCCTTACTACAATCGGTGACCGCACAAGAGCGCATGCCGCTTTTCGAGTGGTCCATCACGAGAGGGCTCACCCGCGCCGATGAGGGCGCAACCCTCAGTAAGATGACCGCAACCCCCTTGGCGGTCCTCCAGCACCTTCATGGGTTGACTGTGGAAGCGGTGTTTTGGCTCAAGGATCTCGGACCGCACCTGCAAGATCCCGCTGTCTGCCGACAGCTTCGAGAGGTGTCAGCTCTCTACAGCCGATCACGAGCCACCTGCGTGCTGACCGGTCAGCCGATCTCACTCCCAATGGACCTGGACAAAATCGCGGTGCGACTCGAGCTGAAACTGCCGGATCGAGACGAACTTCACTCCATGCTACGGGGCCTGCTCCAATCGCTGAAATCTCGAACGCCCGCTCGCCCACGCTCGACAACGCTTGTGCACAGTATGCTCACCTCGATCAGCGAGACCAAGGCAGCCGACAACGGCCCCACAACCCAGGCGTCCGATGCGATCCTCCGCGCCTTACAGGGGATGACGCTCCATCAAGCTCGTCAGGTCATGGCCCAATGCATCGTGGAACACGGCTCTCTCTCTCCCGGGGATGTTCAAACCATCCTGCAACGTAAGGTGCAGGCGATCAAGGACGGCGGCCTCTTAGAATACTATCCCTTGGAGGATAATCGGTTTGAGTTGGGAGGCTTCACCAATCTGAAGTCCTGGCTGGATCGCGCCCAAGTCGGGTTTACCGCCGAAGCCAAAGCGCTCAATCTCACCCCGCCTCGCGGCATTATGTTGGTGGGGGTGCCGGGTTGCGGTAAGTCGCTCGCCGCCAAGGCCATCGCACGGGAATGGAAACTTCCGCTTTTAAAACTCGATGCCGGCCGGTTATTCGACAAATTCATCGGCGAATCGGAAAAGAATTTCCGCAAGGCGATTGAAATGGCGGAATCCTTGTCCCCGATTGTCCTCTGGATCGATGAAATCGAAAAAGCAATGGTCGCAGGCGGAGGAAGCGGCGACGCCGATGCAGGGTTGAGCCGCCGACTCTTCGGCGCCTTTCTCACGTGGCTGCAGGAAAAAAAGCAGGACGTATTCGTCGTCGCCACAGCCAATAATCTGTCGTCATTGCCGCCCGAACTCCTGCGCAAAGGGCGATTCGATGAGATCTTTTTCGTCGATCTGCCAGACCATATCGAACGGGAATCCATCTGGAAGATTCACCTGGGCCTCCGGAAGCAGGACAGCAAGACGTTCGACCTGAGCAAGATCGTCAGCGCAAGCGACGGCTTCAGCGGCTCGGAAATCGAACAGGCGGTGGTCGCGGCCCTCTATCGAGCGCTGCATCAAAAAACTCCGCTCACGACCGCCCTGCTCATCGAAGAATTGACCCAGACGGTTCCGCTTTCAGTCACCCGGCATGAAGACATCGATGCGCTTCGGCAGACCGCTCAAGGCCGATTTGTGAACGTGCGGTAACCACCGATGCCATTCGTTTTGATCATAGCTGTTCTTGCGATCACTACTCTCGTGGGCTGCACCAAGCCGGTTCAGACGCTGAAGCGAGCAATCATTACGCCCTCACTTTCAGCAATCAAGATGGAACCTCGTGACGTACCTGTAGCGCCCCAGCCTGATCCCAGATCAGGCCCAGGGAGTCACCCAACATCCTTCATGACATCGCGCCCCAGCCGATTAGCCATCGTCGAGTCTGCGGCACGGCTCGTCGGAGCGCGGGCCATTGCAAGCCAGGGCAAGCGGATCGCCTACGACTGTGCGGGAGTGACCCGTGCCATCTTCCTGGAGCACGGGATCGATCTGTATCGTGGAACCTTCAATGATCCAAAAGGGAACGGCGTTCGACTCATTCACAACCATGTGCGTCAACACGGTACCCTTCATCGAGGATCGAATGTCAACCCAGGCGATCTCGTGTTTTTCGACAATACATGGGATTTCAACGGAGATGGCAAGTTAAACGATCCTCTGACCCATGTGGGAGTCGTCGAGCGGCTGGAACCAGATGGCACCGTGATCTTCATCAGTCGCGTTGCCAACGCCATCGAGCGCTACCGTATGAACCTGGACCAGCCGCATGTCCATAAAACCGCCCAAGGCCTGGTGCTCAACGACTATATCCGGCGCAAACACCCAACCGATCCGGAGAACGCAGCCCGTCTGACCGGTGAACTATTTTCGTTCTACGGGAACCTTCTCAGCCCGCAGAAACATATGTCCTCGGAAGGAACGGGTGTTCAGAATCCGAACCAGCGGCAGGCTGCTGTCTCCCTGTCCTCAGAATTACCCGAATAATGACGCTGACTTCTGGCACGCCACAGAGCCTACTCGGCTCGGATGATAGCGATGAGCATCTGCCCCCAAGTAACCCATCGCCATGCCCCCTGTTGCAACTACAGAACAAACCGCTGATCTCCGATAAGAGCATATAACGTGATTGACTCTTCACACATGAAGGCCCCTGAGTCCCTATTTTCTCATTGACCTGTTAGGATTATTCATATGGCTCTCTCATCGAAACAGACACAGATTCGAGAAACCAACCCGCTTAGGAGAACCTTGGCGGATGTTCGGTACGGACTCTTAGGGTTGCATAAGGCCCTGATCGTCGCCGAACAGCTGACCTATGAGCGCATTTACGGTCGAGTGGACAGCACCGGCCAACTCTTACAGTTGGTGATGAACGACCCGTGGTTTACCTGGCTGCATCCGCTTTCCAACATGGTGGTCCGTATCGATGAATTGCTCGATGGGAACGACCAATTGAGGGTTGACGATGTGGCGGTCCTGTTAACCGAGGTGCGGGCGCTCATTCGCCCCTCGGAACTCGGTGATGGATATGAGCGAAGTTACTATGAGGCGCTGCAGCGCGCGCCCGACGTCGTTCTTGCACACTGCGAAATGAAGAAGTTACTGACACTGCCCGCTCTGTAGAACCTATTGCCATTCGACGGAAAGCACGTACAGGCTGTCGGCCCGTTAGGGCCGACAGCCTGTACGTGCTTTAGCTTCCCGACAAAGCATCCACGGCAAGATCACCCCCGCTCGACAAGGGAACTGCATCAACACCATCGGCTTTCTCTGAAGACGTCCGGTTCGGTCTGTTGCAAGATGCTCTATGGGTAGGCGACACTCAACTAGCCCTACGAACGGAATGCCGATGCTTTCTACCACCAAATCCACCACGCTCGTGCTTGTGATCCTAGTTTCCCTGGGTTCAAGTCCTGCCTTCGCACAAGTTCGCCAGATCGATGTCTTAATCACGGTCGTCAAAGACAGAGTCGTTGCGCTCCCAGGAGGTGGCAGTCCTGTCGAGGAACCATTAGGGGTCAATGAAACACTCGTCACCACGGCGGCTCAGGGACCAGCCGGCTTTGCCCAGACCACCCGCCGACTCTTAGGCTTTTCTTCCGGCTTACGTCGATGGACAGAGGTGCAGCTAGGCGTTGAAGAGCAGGTTGAACAACATCATGTACTGCCACGCCTGCTTGTGGTGCAGACCAACCGGCGAGTCCATGGGTTTCAAGAGAGTCGTGGCCATTGGTTCAGCGATGCGTTGGGGCCGAATGAAACCGTCAAACAACTGCAGGGTCGCGGCCATGTCATCGTTGTGATTACCTCTGAGCGAGCCCTGGTGTTTTCCGCGTTCACCGGAGGTTTCTTTGCCATGCGCTGGTCGGCACACGAACAGATACAATCAATCGACCAGACCAACGACGTGACCGTGATTCGCACCACAACACGCCAACTGGCCTTTCGCTCGCAAACAGGCGGCTGGACAGAATTGAGATAGGACCGATTCGGTTTCACCGATCAGGGCAAGCACCTCGCCGCCACAGATATCCGGCAAAGACCGTCGCACTCAATACAGAGAATAGGAGCAGAACGAGACAGCCGACCGCCAACACGCCCGCCCAGGGAGCCGCATACCCATGATAGATGACCGACACCGGTTGGTCAGTCATTGGACTGAAATGCGAGAGCCACCCAAGTCCTAGACCAAGCACTCCGACCATCACCCAGAACCGTGGTCCGACGCGGCCTGACCTATAGAGCCGCACACCAAGTCCCATCCCACCCAGGATAATGGTTGCCACGCCGATGAACCCGACCGACTGCTCGTCAATCGGCCAGTGAAAGTCACCACGTAGGATATGGTCGACCAGATGCAGCACGTTCAGAATGGCGATAAGACCGAGAAACCGGAGCAGACGAGGGTCTGGTATGGAGAGGCCACGATACTCAGAGACGTTCTTCATCTAGTTCGATCACATCTACCCAGGTCGCTACCGAAGGAAGGGCACCGACCGCCACGCCGCGCTTCGTCGCGACGTCTTGAAGTCGGCCTTGGAACCGCTGATGAGCCGCCTCATCGTTTGGGCCGGACGCAAGCAGCCCTTGCGACCATTGCGTAATCTCCTGATCGGCTGGCTTCCGACCATTCGCCTTTACCCAAACGAGCAACTCCTCATCCGTCCCACCGGCTAATACCCGTTGCTCAAACGCCTTTGCATCGATCCCGAGGAAATCGACCAGATATTGATCAAACCCAACCGTGATGTAGTTGTAATCTTGAATCTGCCCTTGGCTCCGCAGCCTGATCTTGTCGATAAATCGCCCGAGATGAGCAATGCCGCCCAGAAGAACTTTATGACTGCGGGAAAAAATTTTCCGCGCCATTGTTCGTTTCTCCTAGTTGAAGATGCACCACACAATACAAGTATGAAACTAGTCGCGTCCAGCAGGAATCAGAGGAAGAAAAATTGTACAGTCAATGCGTTTAAGTTTTTCCCGGCACTGCCGATAGAGGCACTAGCAGTGAGGTGAACATGCAGCTCCGATGTAGTCCTCGAAAATATGTCCGGTACCCTGCCAGCGTCCAGACCGACAGCGGAGCGGGTGAGGGAACGCTCTTTGATATCTCCCCAACGGGATGCCGCATGCAAAGCAACGCGACCCTGACTCCAGGAAGCTACCTCGCCCTGCACATCGAGGCTCCTGAAACAGACGCTCTGCTTGCCGTCGAACTCTCCATCGTGCGCTGGCACAAAGACAACCAATTCGGAATCGAGTTTCTCCGATACGCACAGGGAGTCCGTGAGCACTTCATCGAGCTGGTCGAAGACTGCAGAGCTCCTGCTATGTCGAACCAATCTGTTGAAGCAGAATCGGCGCTCAGCACCGTCTCCGCCTAAACGCTATCTCCCTGGATCTACCCCCCTTTAGTCCCCTACACAGCCTTATTGAGCTTCAAATCATAGCCGCCCTTCACAACTGCTCCCATCGCCCCATCCGCCTTTTGCTCCGTGTACTCGATCTCAATTTTCCCGAAACTCAACGACGCCTGATCCGTTGGAATGAGGTCCGATCCAACAGCCCCACCCTGCTGATAGGAAGACACTAAACAGTCGCTGAACGTGATTTTGTAGTACTCCTGCTGTCCCTCGCCTGCCTTTCTCGCCACGAGCGTCGCATTCTTCAACCGTTCGCCGGTGGCACAGGCCTGAAAGAGTTTCGGCGAGGCCTTGCTGAGCTTCGTCGTGAAATGAAAATCTTGTGCCGAGAACTTTCCCCCGCCCCCACCGCCGGAGAAATGCTCACCACCCGTTTGCGTGCCCCCAAACGACCATGAATCCAGCTGAATGTCTCCCTTGTGCTTCAAATCATTGCTCTCGCCCTCAATCCCCGCGATCTTGAGAAAATAATCAACAGCCGCCATGATAGCCCTCCTCTGGCCTTTTGAATGTGGTCGGACGGGAGACAGGCTACGTTTCTGGACGGAACGCTGTCAACAAGGGAGATAATTGTGGGTGAAATCAATGGTTCTTGGAGGCTTTCCGATGCAGATTCAGAAGTGTTGATCAAACAATGAACCCGACCTTATTTGACTCTCCTAGGCAGCCTACTCAACAAGTTGACCATCCATCGCAATATAGTGGGCCGGTCGTGCGAACAGCAGCGACAGTGATGGTTCCCACTCGTAAATGAACGCGACGAGTTCAAGCCGCTCGACTGGTGGTGCAGGCACTAAGCGGAACACAGGCCCACCACTGAAACCTCCCATGTCGGCATTGCCAATGCTCTGTCCTTCAAATACTTGATGAAAGTTTTCCCAGTCGATGCGAAGTTTCAGGTTTTCTGAGGTAACCGAGATAGGGGTTCCTGCGAACCATTGGAAAGGAATATCTGCGGTCGTTTCATGCTCTACCCGGAGCGCTCCAGGGTAGCCACCATAGAGTACAACGTCGCTCGCAGAGGCTTCGCGTGATGGCCAGGTTACCGATGTATAGGGAGCTGCGCCTGCAGCAGCCACGATGACCTCGGATACATCAAAGGTAGCCAGGTCGAGAACCGTGTTTTCCGCAATGAGTCGGGTTTCTGGATTTATCAGGACCCCTCCGAACTGGCAACGGATATCAGGTTGTGCAGCCTTTGCGATGAGGTAGCCGTTAAACACATGACGAGCTGTAACACCAACCAGGCGCTTGCCTGTCTGCAGGAAACAGACCGTACCATTGCGATGGATGCGATACTTGCCTTCTGCGTCAATGCCGTGCCACCAGAAGGGAACACATGTTGACCTTATGATATTACGGAGCGCGGGTAAGTACCCGGCACATTCCATTTGGTCTAGCGAAGCACGAGTGTTTGCATCCATGAAGCTTACAGCATCACTCTGACGGCTAGGCACCTAACACTTGCTTTGATACGCGGCACTTAGCCGCGCACTAAGCACTGCGACGTAACAAAGAACCGTGCGTGGGCAGCGTGCTGGTCATCACTCTTGAGAGTC
This sequence comes from Nitrospira sp., assembly GCA_005116895.1. GTDB lineage: Bacteria > Nitrospirota > Nitrospiria > Nitrospirales > Nitrospiraceae > Nitrospira_D. The sequence continues at coordinate 97,709 of SWDO01000018.1, forward strand.
CGCTCGAACAACGGATTAGACGGACCATAGCTCATGTACTCCCTTCCTCCCCAACAGCCATGCTCGCCTAAAGGTGTGCCTCCACGATCTCAGGTAAGGCACCACGGTGAGAATGATCACATTATCTGGAGTAATGATGCGCCCATTCGTGTAGCAAAGCAGTTCAATAGGAAGATTTGTCGTATATTTGCGCCGAAGTTTCTTCGAAATAATTCGAGGCGATGGATCTGAGGTACGGATGTACGCCTCCGATCGCACAGCTATTGCCTTTGCAAGATTCGGATCGCAGAGCTCAACGAGTTCGAATGCGATTGGCCCGTCTGTGGCATGAACGCATCGAAGATCGGGCTCGGGAGGATCGCGCTTCTCGATGCTGCTCGCCTCGATAGGCAGATCGACAGCTTCTAGAAAACGAATGAAAGCTTTGATCTCGTCGGCACCTTTCACTTGTTCGCACTGCATACATGTCAGACCAGCTAACTCGAACCTATCTCAAAACCGTTTTGGGTCGTTCGGGGCAAAACAGGAGTAAGGCTACTTTTGGAATCAAGGATTGTCAACGATGCGAGGGGCATCGAGGCTACTTCAAACAGCCTTCAACGACGCCGCAACGAATGGGAGCCCGAGGCGTACGGCTCTAGATACATTGCGGGTCGGGCGATGCGAGCACGCAGTTGGAGTCTTTTAACGGCCGCTTTTTGAAGACTTCCCCGCTTGCAGATACTGATTGATCCCAGCCGCCATCCTGCGCCCTTCGGCGATCGCCCAGACGATGAGTGAGGCGCCGCGTTTGGTGTCGCCGCCGGCGAAGACACCGTCGAGGTTGCTCATGAAGTTCTCGTCTACTGATACCGCTCCTCGGGCATCATACTTCACGCCCAGGCTGTCGAGCAGGCCGCTCTTGACGGGGCCGGTGAACCCCATGGCCAGCAACACCAGATCAGCGTGTATCTCGAACTCGCTCCCAGGCATCGGTTCAAACTTGCCGTTTTCAAACTTAACCCGATTGGCATGGAGTTTTGTGACGTGGCCATCATGGCCGGTAAATTTCGTGGTGGACACACTCCATTGCCGGTCACAGCCTTCTTCATGGGCGTGGGATGTACGCAGTTGCATCGGCCAGAGCGGCCACGGTGTGGATGCAGCCCGCTGCGGTGGCGGTTCCGGCAGCAACTCGAATTGATGGGCTTCGACGCAGCCTTGGCGGTGCGCGGTGCCGAGACAGTCGGACCCCGTATCGCCGCCGCCGATGATGATCACCCGCTTGCCCTTTGCGGTGAATGGTTCATCACTAAACTGAATGCCTGCCGTCCGCTTATTCTGCTGGGTAAGATAGTCCATCGCGAGATGCACACCCTTCAGTTCACGTCCCGGGATTGGCAACTCGCGGGCCTGCTCGGCGCCCATCGTCAATCCCACCGCATCAAACTGTTGGCGCAACTGTTCGCCGGTGATATCCTTGCCGACGGCGACGCTGGTTTGGAACTTCACCCCTTCGGCCTTCATCTGTTCCAACCGTCTGTCGATGACCCACTTCTCCATTTTGAAGTCGGGAATGCCGTAGCGAAGCAGGCCCCCGATCCGATCGGATTTTTCGAAGACCGTCACCTCATGGCCGGCCCGAGCCAGTTGCTGCGCAGCAGCCAACCCCGCCGGACCGGAACCGACAATCGCTACGGTCTTGCCGGTCTGAATAACTGGTAGGACCGGTGTCACGAAGCCTTCGTTGAAGCCACGGTCGACGATGTTCCATTCGAGAATGCGGATGGACACCGGATCTTCGTTGATACCCAGCACACAGGCCCCTTCGCAGGGCGCCGGGCAGAGCCGTCCCGTAAATTCGGGAAAGTTGTTGGTCGTGTGCAGCGCTTTCAGTGCATCGTTCCAACGTCCACGATAGACAAGATCGTTCCATTCGGGGATCAAATTCACGACCGGACAACCGGTGTTCCCTTGGCAAAACGGCACACCGCAGTCCATGCAGCGCGCACCCTGGGTCTTCAGCTTGTCCTCGGAGATCGGTTCGTACATCTCCTTCCAATCGAGCACACGCAGTTCGATCGGTTTGCGCTTCGGGCCCTCACGGGCGTACTTTATAAAACCTTTTGGATCACCCATCTTTTCCCTAGTGCTGAGAGCTGAGGACTGAGGACTGAGTGCCAAAACATGAACATGGATTCATCCTCTTAGACCTCAGTCCTCGTTACTCAGTCCTGCTTTAGTGGACTGCACTCGCCTTCCGCTTCCGTTCTTCCATCACACGCTTGTAATCGACCGGCATGACCTTGACGAACTTCGGCAAGGTGGCCTCGAACGCATCGAGTACATGCTTGGCCTTACGACTCCCCGTATACATAAAATGCTTGGTGATCAACCCGTGGAGCAGTTGCTTGTCTTCCTTCGTCGTCACCGGCTCCAGTTCGACCATCCCGGTGTTACAACGGCTCTGGAATGACCCGGCATCGTCCAGCACGAACGCCACTCCCCCGGACATGCCTGCCGCGAAGTTCCGGCCGGTCCTTCCGCACCGAGCAGCGTCGCGATGACCACGTCGCGACCGGTCTTGATCTGACCATCCGTTTCAACACGGATGCGTCCACGAAGATCATTGAGGACCAGCGTCTGATGAGTTTCCGCCAGCCCCAGCTCCCAAGGAATTCCGGCATATTTGATCGACGACAATGGTGACGCACCCGTGCCGCCCGAATCGCCGCTGATGAGCACCTTGTCCGCATGGGCCTTGGCAACACCGGCTGCGACCGTGCCAACGCCGACCTCCGCCACCAGTTTCACGGAGACCCCGGCATCTGGATTGGAATTCTTGAGGTCGAAGATCAGCTGGGCTAAATCCTCGATCGAATAGATGTCGTGATGCGGCGGCGGCGAAATCAGTTGCACGCCCGGCGTGGCATACCGGAAGCGCGCGATGTTTTCGTCCACCTTGTGCCCCGGCAATTGACCGCCCTCTCCAGGCTTGGCTCCCTGTGCCATCTTGATCTGCAATTCCCGCGCGTTCACGAGATAATGCGCCGTGACTCCGAATCGGGCCGACGCCACCTGTTTGATATAGCTGTTCTTTGAATCGCCGTTCGGCAAGGGTTTGAACCGCTCGGGATCTTCGCCACCTTCCCCAGTGTTGCTCTTGCCGCCGAGCCGGTTCATCGCGATCGCCAGCGTTTCGTGCGCTTCTTTGCTGATCGAGCCGAAGGACATCGCGCCGGTGTTGAAGCGCTTCACGATGTCTTTGGCCGGCTCCACTTCCTCAATCGGAATCGGCTGGGGCGCAAACTTGAAATCAAGGAGGCCGCGCAGGTTCGATCGCCGCTTGCTCTCGTCATTCACAATCTGCGCGAATTCAGCGTAGGTCTTCGGGTCGTTCGAACGGCTGGCATGCTGCAGTTTGTAGATCGTCTCCGGGTTCCAGTTGTGGTGCTCACCCTGGATGCGGTAGTGGATTTCACCACCGAAATCAAGTTGGCGGATCGCTGCAGGCTCATAGGCAGTGCGGTGTCGGCGTAGCGTTTCTTCCCCCACTTCGCGAATGCCGACCCCTTCCACGCGCGACGGGGTCTCGGTAAAGTACCGATCGATCAGTTCGCGACTCAACCCGATCGCCTCGAAGATCTGCGCCCCGCAGTAGGACTGCACCGTAGAAATCCCCATTTTCGAGAAGATCTTGAGCAAGCCCTTATTGATGGCCTTGATGAATTTCCCTTCCGCCGTCTGCGCATCGAGTCCTTCCGGCAGATAGTGATCGCGCTCCATGTCGACGAGCGACTCGAACACCAGATACGGGTTGATGGTCCCGGCACCATAGCCGAGCAAACAGGCAAACTGATGCACATCGCGAGGCTCGCCCGTTTCGAGAATCAAGCCCACTTCAGTTCGCGTACACTCCCGAACCAGGTGATGATGGACGGCGGAGATACCGAGCAAACTTGGGATCGGGGCCCACTGCTCATCGACGCCACGATCACTCAAAATGAGAAACTTGTAGCCTTCCTTAATCGCCTGCGAGGCTTGCTGGCACAGCTCGTCGACCGCCTCGCCAAGCCCATCGGGCCCTTCGGCGACGCGGAACAACATACGGAGGGTCTTGCTCTTGAAATGCGGGTCGGAAATGCCTCTGATTTTTTGCAGATCGGCGTTCGTAAGAATCGGCTGCTGCACCTTGATACGGCGGCACGATTCGGGCGATTCGTCCATCAAGTTCGGCTTCGGACCGATGTTGGTCACGAGCGACATGACAAGCTGTTCGCGGATCGGATCGATGGGGGGATTCGTCACCTGCGCAAAGAGCTGCTTGAAATATTTGAACAGCAGCTGCGGCCGATCGGACAGCACCGCCAACGGGGTATCGGTGCCCATCGACGAGAGTGCTTCTTCGCCCGTCATGATCATCGGCGTGATGACCATTTTGAGTTCTTCGACCGTATAGCCGAAGGCTTGCTGCCGCTGGCGAATCGTCGGGTGGTCGGGCTGTGGAACATTCAGCGGCTCCGGCAACTCATCCAACGAGACACCGTACTGCATCACCCAACTGCGATAGGGTTTGCGGCCCACAATATCGGCCTTAATCTCTTCATCATCGATGATGCGGCCCTGCACCGTGTCGACGAGGAACATGCGGCCCGGTTGGAGCCGGCCCTTCATGCGGATCTCTTTTGCTTCAGCCGGCAAGACCCCGGCCTCGGATGCCAGGACCACGAGACCGTCGGTCGTCACTTGATAGCGGCAAGGACGCAGCCCGTTCCGGTCCAACGTCGCACCGATCATTTTGCCATCGGTAAAGCAGACAGCCGCCGGCCCGTCCCACGGCTCCATCATTGCCGCGTGATACTGGTAAAAGCCCCGACGATCCAAATCCATTTGGGCATTCGCCACCCAGGGCTCTGGAATCAACATCATCATGGCATGGGCGAGCGAACGGCCCCCGAGCAGCAGAAATTCGAGGGTATTGTCGAGACAGGCCGAGTCACTTTGATCCTCCGAGACGATCGGGAACAGCTTCTCCATGTCCTTCCCGAACAGCTCGGAATGAAGACGTCCCTGGCGAGCCTTCATCCAATTGACGTTCCCCTTCAGCGTATTGATCTCTCCGTTGTGGCACACATATCGATAGGGATGGGCCCTCGGCCAGGTGGGAAAGGTATTCGTACTGAAGCGTGAGTGCACCAAGGCCAGCGCGCTGACCATCCGTTCATCGGTGAGGTCTGGGTAGTACGCCGCCATTTGATGCGGCAACAGCAACCCCTTATAGACGATGGTGCTGGCCGACAGGCTGGAGACATAGAAGTGTTCCCGCCCTTGAATGGCCGACTCCGCCACGGCCTTTTCAATCCGCTTGCGAGTCACATACAGTTTTCGCTCAAATTGGGCTTCGTTGAAGGCATCTCGCGCGATGAAGATCTGCCGCATGAATGGCTCGGTCGTGCGCGCTTGCGCGCCGATCCGGTCGCTTTTGACCGGCACATCGCGCCAACCGAGCAGACGCAAGCCTTCTTCCACAAGAATCTCGGTGAACAGCCTCTCGCACAACCGTCGAGCCTCTGCAGTAGGCGGGAGAAACAGCTGGCCCACTCCGTACTCGCCAATATCCGGCAATGACACGCCGACATCCCCCGCGACCCGCTTCAGGAATGTGTGCGGGACTTGCAAAAGAATACCTGCTCCGTCTCCCGTACAGGAATCAGCGCCTTGCGCTCCGCGGTGGGTCAGATTCTCTAAGACTTGAAGCCCTTTACGGACAATGTCATGGGATTTCTTCCCTTTGATATTGACGACAAAGCCGATCCCACAGGAGTCCTTCTCGTGCCGAGGATCATAGAGCCCTTGCTGGCGGGGAAACCCAGGAATATTCATGTACCTATCTCGTTAAAAGACTGAGAGTTTTTCCTATGTATGGAATGAAGTACGCGAGAAACTTGGGGTGGGTTGCCCCCTCTAGCGCTCAGGGTGAACGTCACCCCATTGTTACGATGGGACCTTACTGGATGGGTCATTCCTCTGTCAAGATTGCGGCAGTCTATACCTCTTTCATTTGCTTGACTTTATTTCCTCGGCTGCCATACCATCCGCGCATGGCACAAAGTCCAGCGATCGCAACCCTGCACAGTATGTCGGATGTGTGGGATGCTTACCGTGGTGAACTGGACGGAGTGGAAGATCGAGTCAGGGGAAACCTCGACTCTAGCGTGACCCTAGTCAATACGGTCGCCGCCCATATCTTGAGCGGTGGCGGCAAACGCATCAGACCCCTGTTGCTCCTCCTGTCGGCTCGCCTTTGCGGCTATCCCGGCGCCGAGCATCATCAGCTCGGCAGCATCGTGGAATTCATCCACACCGCAACCCTGTTACACGACGATGTCGTCGATGACGCCGATCTCAGAAGAGGCAGAAGAGCCGCGCGTAAGGTCTGGGGCAACCAGATCAGCATTCTCGTCGGCGACTACCTCTATACGAAGGCCATGTGCAAAGTCGTTGAGTTCCAGAATCAAGGTATCAATGAAGTTCTGGCCGAGGCATGCAATAAAATGGCGGAAGGGGAAGTCCTTCAGCTGTACTATAACGGCAATCCCTCAATGCCGGAACTGGAGTATATCAAGATCGTCGAACATAAGACCGCCGGCCTGATTGCAGCAGCGTGCCGCATGGGTGCCATTCTGGCCGAGGCATCTGAAACCCAACAGGAAGCGCTGTTTCGCTTCGGACAATACCTCGGCATCGCCTTTCAAGTCGCCGACGATACCTTAGACTACATCGCAAACGGCGAGTCGCTCGGCAAAACGATCGGGCAAGATCTCCGGCAGGGAAAAGCAACGCTGCCGCTGCTGCATCTGTTGCAACAGTGCTCGGAGCAAGACCGCCAAATGATCAAAGACCGAATGGAGACCCGGACGCTCAGCACGTCCGATCTTGAGCGCATCCTGTTCCTCATGGCCGATTTCGGTTCAATCACCTATGCGATGGATCGCGCGAGCGCCTATATCGCCGCCGCCAAACATGAGCTTGAACGCTTCGACGATAGTACCGCACGCCGTGCGATGTCAGTCGCCGCTGATTACATGATTACCCGCGACCGATAGTCGTCTTCCCACCAGCTGGAAGAACGCTGGGCCGTGAAAGCGGCACAGCGTAGGACGAAAGGATCCCACTCTCTCCTGTAACCATCAAACCGTCGTCGCGCTGTCACGACATTAACCAAGGGGTTGTTCATGTCACAGATTTTCCCATTCCAGGGCATGCTATACGATCAAACACTCGTGGGTACCATCAAGGATGTGGTCGCTCCGCCGTACGATATTATCGACACGAATGGGCAGAAGCGACTTCACGATCGCCATCCCCACAATATTATTCGAATGGAATTAGGGCTCGACCAGACCGGGGACAGCCCCGCCCAGAACCGGTACACCCGCGCAGCGGCAACACTACAGACCTGGCTCAACAAGGGGATCCTGAAGCGCGACGCGCGGCCAGCCGTCTACTATCACACGATTGAATACACCCCTCTCTATTCAGCTCCCGATGCTCCGAAGAAAGTGCTTCGTGGATTTCTGGCGCTGGCAAAGCTGGAGGCGCTCGACTCCGGACATATCTACCCTCATGAGAACACACGTGCCGCGGCAAAGACCGACCGCCTGAATCTGATCGAAGCCTGCCGTTCAAACTTCAGCCCGATCTGGTCCCTCTACTCTGATCCGCTCGGTGCCATCATCCAACTTCTGGACACCGCAACAAAGGGCACGCCGGCGCGCTACGACTTTCAAGACGATGCTGGATGTCGAGAATGCTTGTGGACCGTGACCGACGAGACGGTACTGAAACAGGTGACCGATGCGATGCACAGCAAGCCGTTGTTCATCGCGGATGGCCACCATCGCTATGAAACGGCGTTGAACTATCAAAAGCTCCGGCGACAGCAGGCGGGTCCTCAAACAGGTCTGCAACCCTACGACTCGGTGCTCATGCTGCTGACCCCGCTTGAAGATCCAGGATTGACGGTCCTACCGACGCACCGCGTTGCGACCACCCCCTTGCCGTCTTCGGACCAGATCAAGACAGTATTGGGCGACGTGTTTGAGCTTCGAGAATTCCCCTTTAACGCATCGACACAAGATCACACACGCTCACAATTCCTGGCTAGCTTGCGGACTGAGGGAAAGAATGCCCCGGTGTTTGGGCTGACGCGTCAAGGCGACAACCGCTACGTCACCCTCACCCTGAAGCCGGCCCATCGACCTTCTATTCAGGCCTCACCTCGAGCCAAACTCGACGTCTCCCTGCTGCAGCAACTGATCGTGACCAAGCTCTGTCCAACGCAGCAGGAACAAGAAGCCATTCTGTACACCAAAGATGACCATGAAGCCCTGGACTGGGTGGTCAACGGAACAGGGACCGCCGCATTCCTGCTCAACGCGACGAAGGTCAGTGAAGTGCAAGCGGTCGCAGCTGCGGGGGAGCGGATGCCGCACAAATCGACGTACTTTTACCCGAAGCCGTTGACGGGGCTCGTCATCAACGTCATGAACGGGTAGGTGGAGATGTCTCTCGCATCGCCGCTCGTCAATGGCATAACGACTTCCTGGCCGATTCGGCCCTGGCGGGCGACCGAAGACAGAGGATTATTCCGATGAACGCCAAAATTCTTATTGTCGACGATGACCCCGACATCATCATGATGCTTGAGGACCGGCTCCATGCTTCCGGATACGAGACCGTCGCGGCCACCGAGGGACAACAGGCGCTTGACCACATCGTTCACGAGTCTCCCCAGCTGATCCTCCTGGACCTTACATTGCCCAACGTGTCGGGACTTGACGTCCTCAAGCGTCTGTCCCAGATCAAACCGTCTGAAAATATTCCCGTCATCGTCATGACCGCGCATGGCTCGGTTGAAGCCGCGGTGGAGGCCATGAAGGAAGGGGCCTACGACTTTCTGACCAAACCTCTCGATAAAGACCACCTGTTGATCGTCATTCGCAAAGCCTTGGAGCGGGATGCGCTGCGACACCAGGTCGCCTATCTCCGGTCTGAAGTCGACGGCCGTTACGCCTCCATCGTCGGCAACAGCCCGTCCGTCAAGTCTGTCGTGGAAGCGGCACAACGAGCCGCCAAATCCGATGCGAGCGTGTTACTCCTCGGCGAAAGCGGGACCGGCAAGGAACTCTTCGCTCGCTCGATCCATCAATGGAGCCATCGGGGTGCCATGCCGCTCATCGTCATCAACTGCGTTGCCTTGACGGAGACGCTGCTGGAGAATGAGCTATTCGGACACGAGCGAGGAGCGTTCACCGGGGCCGACCGACAGCAGAAGGGCAAGCTGGAAATGGCTGACGGGGGTACCGTCTTCCTGGACGAGATCGGAGACATGCCCCTTCCGTTGCAAGCGAAGTTGTTACGTGTCCTGCAAGACCGTGAGTTTCAGCGTGTTGGCGGCTCCAAGACCGTCTCAGTCAACATTCGTATCATTGCGGCCACGAACAAGGACCTCCGACAGGCCGTGCGAGCAGGCCAGTTCCGCGAAGATCTCTATTTTCGACTCAACGTCGTGACCCTGACCCTGCCGCCGCTTCGCGAACGATCAGGGGATGTCCCGGCCCTGGCCCAGTTCTTTTTGGATCGGCATACGAGAGATGCAAAACGACCAGGCATGGCGCTGAGCGCGACTGCAATCGAGGCCTTGACCCGCTATCCGTGGCCGGGGAATATTCGAGAACTGGACAATGTGATCGCGCGCGCCGTCGTCTTGAGCCCGAAAGACACCATTGAACCGGAGATGTTGGCGCTCCTGGCAGAGGACGCCATCTTCGGTCGAAGCGAAGACGATTCACTGCCATATCTGAACCTGCCTTACCATGAATCGATGGAACACCACAGCCGCTACATCATCGCGCGCGCGATGGAACTGGCCGAAGGCAATCAGACAAAAGCCGCCGACTCGCTCAAGCTCCAGCGAACCTATCTGGCGCGGTTACTCAAACAGCAAAAATAGGCGAGACGAGGTGACCGGTCGACGAGGGTTCCGACCAAGGCAAGCCAGTCTAGGTGAGCGGCACGCGCGATTCGGCTGGCTGACGAGCTTCCAAACGAATCCGTCCCGCTCGGACATCCCGTTCCGCCTGCGCATAGCGCTCGGCCGTGCCGATGTCCGACCAATAGCCCTGCAGATCATACCCGAACACCGACTCTCCTTGCTCGATGGCCCTCACATAGGGATCGATGATCGAGGAGGTCACTCCTTTCGGCACCTGCCGGAGCAACCGAGGGTGCAAGATGTGAATCCCGGCGAACATGCGCGACATTGTGGGAACGGAATCCGCAAGCCCTTTTCCAGTTATGCGCAGGATCTTCCTCTCCTTCTCTCCCACTTCAACCAGCCCCCACCGGGCAGCATCCGAATCTTCCCGGAGCACCAAGGTTGCCGCCGCGTGGCTGGTGCGGTGAAAATCACAGAGCGCCTCAAGGTCCAATTCCACCAGCGTATCCCCATTGAGAATCAACACGGGCTCTCCCGAAAAATGAGGCTCCGCCTGTTTGATTCCACCGCCGGTGCCCAGAATGACCGGCTCATGCGAATAGATGATGCGCATCCCAAATTTCGAACCCGTACCCAAGGCCTGTTCGATCATCGGCCCCAGATGATGTAGATTGATCACGACCTGACGGAACCCATGCCGCCTCAGCAGCAGGAGGTTCCAGACGATGAGCGGCACCCCACCGACCGGCAGCAACGGCTTAGGAATGGTATACGTCAGCGGTCTCAGGCGAGTGCCAAGACCAGCCGCAAGAATCATGGCTTTCATGAAGTTCCGTGAGGCGTACGGGGTAACGCGTGAGGAGCGAAGAGCAATTGAGTGATTCGTCGTCTCCTCACCCCTAACTCCTTACCCTTCACCGGTTATTGCAATTCAGGCACATACGGTGTGAGGTGCCTTCGGAGTGTATCCAGCTCCGGATGTTTTTCAAGATTGCGCCTGACGTAGCTCAAGACGCGAGGGATATCAGCTAAGAATTTCGAGTTGCCTTTGACCCGATCGATGTAGACAAACCGGCCGGCTGCCTTCAGATTGCGCTGAATACTCGTCAGATCAAACAGCCGTCGAAACGCGGCACGATTGGTCCAGACAAAGCGCTGTTCAGCCAGCTGATCGAGGTAGTACCCCACCAAATCGTCAACAAGGGCTTCGTCGAGTCGAATGTAGGCATCCCGTAAGAGTGAGGCCAGATCGTAGGTTGCCGGTCCCATCAACGCATCCTGAAAGTCGATTACGCCAAGCCGCAACCCGTCAACCATCAAATTACGAGAGTGATAATCACGATGCGTAAAGACGCGCGGTTGTCCGGCGAGGAGTTCCGCGATTCCTTCGAACTCCCGTCTGATTGCCGTGGCGTCCTCCTCAGGCAACGGGCTGCCGCGCCGCGCCACAATTCCATACTCAAGAAAATGCTCGAACTCCCACATCAGCAAGGGCACATCAAAACTGCGGTGAAACGCCAGGCACCCAGGATCAGCCGGAGTCGTGGCGTTGACCTGCATCTGCACCAGGATATTGATGGCCTGTTTATACCGTGACTCCACGCTCGGCGCATCCGCCTGGTTGACGGCCTCCGCTAATGTCACATCTCCGAAATCTTCCAGATAGAGCAGCCCTGAGGATTGATCATAGTAGTGGAGTACAGGAACCGGCACCTTTGCTTTAGCCAGATGCGACATGATGTTGATGAACGGTAGTTCCGAGATCTGGTGGATCCCGCCACTGACCGCCTCTTCAGACTGTTTGAAACCTTCCGGCTCAGCCAACTGCATCACGATCACAGCATGTGGTGGCCCGCCGGAAACGGTGGCTCGATAGTAGCGCCGATTGGAAGCATCGCCTGCCAATGGCGTCAGAGCCTTTAAGACGAGGCCGGGAGAAAGACGAGTCTCGACGGTCTGCGCGATGAGAGTTTGATCGGGAGGAGACAGGGGAATGAGGGGAGGAAGAGAATTCACAGTAGACATACGAGTCGTATTATAACCACGAGGTCTCCGCTTGTCACGAAGACCACCGGAAAACACCTGAGAAGATCGACTGCGCGCACAGAGAACCGGCAAGGAGTTTCCCGCTCAAGATCACAAGCATTTACTCTGGGCTGCCACCCACCCCGGAGCCTCTGCGTCCTAATCACGCCGTTTCTCGCCGTTGCCCGTGGCGATGCCCACACAGGTCTGGATCTTGACGCGTGAAATACTACGGAAGGATGACGCCACTCTTGGGCACGAGTTCTTCATCCTTACACACAAGAGGAGCAGTCCCGGCCATCCCCTTGCACAAATGGGCCAGCGCACCCTGTGCCCGCAAGCGGGCGTCCTTGTGATACCCGGACTCGCCAGCCTCAACCGCTTCCTCCAGTTTGACGATGGCTTCTTTGGGCGCCCCGGTCTGCCGTGCCTGATCCAATGCCGCCTTGAGTTTCACCGTAGCCTTCCGATGCTGCCGGTAATCAGCGCCCCAGAACCTACCTGTCCACTCCGGCTGCTCATAGGCAGTCGATCGTTTCCCGTTGCCGGGATACGGACTCAAGTCCTTGACGGCCTCCGTGGTCAGGGTAATGACCTCGTCGTCTGCCGCGCAGACCGGCACGAAACTTCCCAACAGCATGACGATCAATGGGATAGCCCATAAACATGATTTCATGATCTCCTCCGCCACATCATGATGTGCCAAAGCAGCACGATACTGGATAACGGTGTAGACCGAAGAAGCCTGTTCGCTCGTCCGCTGGGAGAGGTCCTCATTGCCCTTGGTGATCTGCTCCGCCCCGGACGAGACCCCGTCGACCGCGTCCCGCACGGTGGCGATGGTGCTGCTCAGATTCGTCAGCGCCGCGTTGATGCTGCTCTTCATCTTCTCCAGTTCGCCCTGGTAGGTCCCTGCCATCGCGTGGGTCAAGTCGCCCTGCGCCATGGCACCGAGCGATTGCTGGGCCTCGGCCATGCAGGCTTCCAACTCGGCTTGCGCTTTTTTCTGCGCCGTGATGTCGGTCGCAAATTTCACCACCTTGTACACCTTGCCGTTGGCATCGAGGATCGGATTATAGGAGGCCTGAATCCACACGTCCTTCCCACCCTTGCCGATCCGTCGATAGACGCCGGCATCGAACTCCCCCCGGTTCAGCTTCTGCCAGAACGCCGCGTACTCGCTACTGCTCGTGTAGGCCGAGTCGCAGAACATCCGGTGGTGTTGCCCCTTGATCTCTCCCAGCTGATACCCCAGTGTCGCCAGAAAATTGTCATTCGCCGTCTGCACCGTCCCGTCCAGGTTGAACTCGATGACGGCTTGTGCCTTGCCGATGGCGTCAGTAATCCCATTAATTTCAGCCGCCTGCGCTTTCGCCTGCTGCATCATCGTCTGCAGCTCTCCAGAGGCCTTCTGCAGGGCATCTCCCATCTGGTTGAACGCATTGGCCAGAGTTCCTATTTCGTCTTGTGTCATGACACTGGACCGCGCCGAAAGATTCCCCCCGCCCAAGGCCTGTGCCGTAACCAGGACATTTCCCAAATTCCTTGCCATGAACCGCGCGACCAGCCAGCCGAATAGGAGACTCAGCGCGATACCGCCCACACAGGACGCAATCAGGACGTTTTGCGCAGTCATAAAGGTAGCAAGAGAGTTCTCATATTTGTCCTGCGCGATCTGTCTCTTGATCGCAACAAGATTGTTGATCGACTCCACCACCGCCTTGTACTTCTTCGCCCCCTCGCCCTTCATCACAACAACGGCCTCATCCTGGTTGCCGGCTATCACGAGCTTCAACACCTGTCCCTCGCGCACCGCACGGTACTCGCCCAACGCCACCACAAATTCTTCATAGGCTTTTTTTACCTGGGGGGATACGATCGACTGTTCGAAGTTCTGCGTAGCTCGTCGGTTTTGGTTTTGATCTCCTCGATCTTCGTGAGCGCCTGCTGGCGATCGGCGGAGTCTCGGGTCAGCACCGCCTGGATCACCCACGATCTGACTTGATGCACCAGGCCGCGCAACTCGGTGATCTCCATCAGCGGCTTCAACTGCACATTGTTCACGTTTTCGATATTGTCACGCATCACTCCGGCGGTGTTGAGCCCAACGCCCACCAGCCCAGCCATGATGGCGCCCGTGAAGGCAAATCCCATCATGAGTTTCGTCACGGTCTTTTGATTGCCAAACCACGTCACCATGCTCCCTCCATAATTTGAGTCGACCACTCAAACCGATACCGTCGCTCGGCACAACAGCGTCGCGCCGTCAGATGAGACACCGGGAAATCCCGCCCCTCAATCTATGTCCACACCCACACACTCAACAGCAAAATAAAAGACGCTGTCCCGATGCCTTCTCACGAAAGCCAGGACTGCGCCTTCCACTCGCAGGTCTTGCTCCTGCTCGTTCAGGCGGTTTGAGCCGGCCGCTCAAACCGATAGGGATTGCCTTGCCTGATACTCAATCGGCAGAATATGGGATAACTGAAGTGAGGGAAACCCATGCACGCGACAAACCACGGAATGGTGTCGGAGATAACGCTAGCCCGTATGCCTCAGTTTGAAAAGCTCAAGATCCCGAGCGCTGGCTAATAGCCCACCTGCAACGATGTACGGATGAACCTGAAAGCAGCCGTGAGTCTCGCAGACGCTCAATTTCCCTAGCCTGCGAGGCTTCTCATCGCCAGCTCTCTCATCCTTGCTCAGGCTGACGGTGTCTATGACGTCTTATGCGGAGAGAAGCGTACCGGCTTTGCGCGCGCGACAGTAGCCTGCGTGATTCGGCTGAGTCCTACCGCACCTAATGTGGCTCCGACCGTATCGGCCAGCCAATCGAGCCAATTCGAATCTCGAAATGGAACGAACGCCTGATGAACCTCATCGCTTATCCCATACAAGGAGGCCAGAAGGATGGCTGCCGGAATCGCTTGTTGTCTCCACACATCATGTCCACTTCCACGAAGAGCCCGGTAGCACAGCGCACCGAATACCGCGTACTCGACGGCATGCAAGACCTTATCACTGAAATGCGTGACGAACGGCACCTGCTCTTCCGGATGCGACTGCGCGGATAAATAAAAAATAAGCCCGGCGTATCCGCACACCGGCGCCCAATATCGAAGAAAGGTCACCATCTCAACTCCTCGTGCAAGATTCCATCACAAATCCGCCTGCAGATTGCATGCTCATACCCCCTATGACATACTCGCCAGAATGAAGGGGAATCAGCATCAATGAAGCATGTCCACGTATGTTTTCTGTGGCATATGCACCAGCCCTATTACACCGATCCGGTGGCCGGATCGGCCAGCATGCCATGGGTGCGCCTGCATGCGACCAAGGCCTATTACGATATGGCCTATCTGTTGGAGAAATTCCCAGGTGTCAGCGCCACGTTCAATTTTACGCCGTCCCTCCTCTTGCAGTTACAAGAGATCGGTAGCGGGAAGATCCTCGATCTGTTTCTCGAACATGCCCAACGCCCAGCGGCAAACCTCACCCTTGAAGAAAAAGCCTTTCTGGTCCGTCATTTCTTTTCAGCTAATTGGGCGACGATGGTGCGCCCCTACCCACGATACCATGAGTTGCTGGTAAAACGCGGACTGGACGTGCCGGGGCATGATCTCCACCGCGTTGCCCGTCAATTCTCCACACAAGAGCTGCTGGACCTCCAAATCTGGCACAACCTCGCCTGGTTCGGATATGGCACCGTTCAACAATATCCTCGTCTGGCTGCGCTGCGCCAGAAAAATCGCGGCTTCACCGAGGACGATAAGCAAGAAGTATTGGACCTGCAACGTCTGGCCGTGCGAGAAATCGTCCCGCTATACCGACGACTCTTGGAGCGGGGGCAAGTCGAACTGACGACGACACCTTTCTATCATCCGATTCTTCCACTGGTGATCGACACCGATATCAACCGGCGGGCCAGGCCGGACCTTCCCTTGCCCGCTCGTTTTCATGCTCCGGAAGATGCCGCAGCCCAACTGCAGCAGGCCGTCGCATATCATCAGTCCACTTTCGGCCAGGCTCCGACCGGCTTGTGGCCGTCCGAGGGATCGGTGTGTCCCGAGATGCTTCCTCTGATCCATCAGACCGGCCTTAGCTGGTTTGCCACAGACGAGGGCATCCTCGCACGCTCCCTAGGAATGTGCGGCCGCCCATGGCATCGGCAAGCCGCGCTCTATCAACCCTATCGCATCGGTGAACCTGAACATTCATTGACCGTACTGTTCCGCGACCGCGAGATCTCAGATGCATTCGGATTCGTCTACCACAAGACGACGCCCGAATCCGCCGCTGAGGATGTCCTGCGGCGGCTGCGGGGCATTGTCCACGATACACCGCAAGAAAAGATCGTCATACCCATCATCCTGGACGGTGAAAATCCGTGGGAACACTATCACGACGGCGGGGAGCAGTTCCTGTCTCTCCTGTACGAAGCCTTCACCAACCACGAACTGGATCACGATGGACAGGTCCTGGTCCAGGCCTCCACCATGTCGGATGCGATGACTGCCGTGCAACCCACACAACAGCTGCCCTGCCTCCATTCAGGCTCCTGGATCAATTCTGACTACAAGATCTGGATCGGGCACTACGAAGACAATCGAGGGTGGGATCTCCTCGGTCATACCCGTACACAGCTGGTGAATCTCGCACAGAGTCTTCCGCCTGACCGCGCACACGCGGCATGGCAAGAACTCTACGCCGCCGAAGGAAGCGACTGGTTCTGGTGGTACGGCGATGATTTCGATACCGACTTTAAACCCGAATTCGACCGCCTCTTCCGCACCCATCTTCGGAATGTCTGGACGCATATGGGCATCCCGCCCCCCGATCAACTGAATACTCCGATCTGCACGAGAGCCATCGCCTCCGAATCCGATTCAGTCCAACAGCCGCTCGTCCTGCTGCATCCCACAATCGACGGCATCGTGACCGACTTTTTCGAATGGCGTGGCGCCGGGAGCATCAACACCCAGCCCCCGCTTGGAGCCATGTGGAAAGCCGATGGACTCTTCACGGCGATCCAATTCGGTTGGACCTCACATCAACTCGTGATGAGATTCGACCCGGACGAAACGAGTACAACACGACAGGGCCTCGACGTTGATATTCGGGTGCAAGGGCCTCAATGTACTGTTCAGCTGACATTTGCGCTGACCTCGCCAGGCCCAGAGGCGTTTCTCTTGTCTCGCCAAACCCAGGCAGATGCCTGGCAAGAGATCGGCTCCTATCGGTCAATCAAGGCCCACACTATTCTGGAGTTGGCCGTCCCTTGGAAAGAGCTGTGCCTGGAACAAGGACATACGATCCAGATGTCGATCATCGTGCGAGAACACGGCCTCGAGGTCGCTCGCTATCCTGGCCATCATCCGGCCGTCCTGACCGTACCTGGGCCGGAATTTGAGGCCGAACTGTGGAGAGTGTGATCATGGAGGAGAAGAGATGCCAGATCTAAGACGTGACCCCGTTGTGGGCCGCTGGGTGATTATTTCCACTGAGCGCAGGGGTCGTCCACATGACTTTATCAACCTCCAACCGGCCCGACCGATTTCGACGACCCTCTGTCCATTTTGCCCGGGACAGGAACGGCTTACGCCGAAAGAAATCATGGCCTATCGACCGCAGCCGAGTGGACCCAATTCTCCCAATTGGACCGTACGCGTCGTCCCGAATAAATTTCCTGCGCTGCAAGTTGAAGGTGACATGGGTCGCGAGGGGATCGGACTCTACGACCGCATGAACGGCGTGGGCGCCCACGAAGTCATCATCGAAACGCCCACCCATGTCGAGGGCCTCGCCGATCTTCCGATCAAGAAGATCGAGGACGTGCTGTGGGCCTATCGAGACCGAATGATCGACCTTCGAAAAGACATTCGATTCCGCTACATTCTCATTTTCAAGAACCACGGCGCATCCGCCGGCGCCACTCTGGAACACAGCCATTCTCAACTCATCGCCCTGCCGATCGTCCCGACCAACGTGCAGGAGGAGCTGGACGGATGCCGCACGCACTATCAGCAGAAAGAGCGTTGCATCTACTGCGATATCCTCCGGCAGGATCTCTCGGAAGGAGATCGCATTGTCGCCGAAAATCCGGAGTTCCTCTGCGTCACACCCTTCGCGCCACGATTTCCGTTCGAAATGTGGATTCTTCCCAAGCGCCACGCGGCCTATTTTGAGGAGAGCCAGAAGTCGCAGTTCGAGTTTCTCGCCCCGATCCTTTCGGAGTCGTTGCGCCGTATGGACAAAGTGCTCGCTCGCCCCTCATACAACTTCATCCTCCACAGTTCTCCCCTGCATGAGAAAACCGGCGAGTACTACCATTGGCACCTGGAGATTATCCCCAAACTGACGCAAGTGGCCGGCTTCGAATGGGGCACCGGCTTCTACATCAATCCGGTGTCACCGGAAGAAGCCGCGACGTTCCTCCGCGAAGCAGGAGTCTAAGTGCCGGCCCGCTTTCGCATCGAAGATCCCACGCTTGCGGGAGCACTGCGCAAGATTGAGCACCTCGTTCGCCGCGCCGGTGGGAGAACATGGCTGGTCGGCGGCTCGGTCCGTGATCTGGTGCTCGGTCAACAGCCACGGGATTTGGACCTCGAAGTGACGGGTCTGCCGCCCGGCCAAGTCCATGCACTGCTGACTGAGCACTTCTCTGTGCAATTCGTTGGGAAAACATTCGCGGTCTTCAAGCTGCAAGGCCTGCCGATCGATGTGTCCATTCCCTCCCGTATGCGCACTGACGACACCTCCCTCCCCGGCTTGCTGAGACAAGCCGACCCCAACATGCCGATTGATGAGGCGCTGGCACGACGAGACTTCACCATCAACGCAATGGCCTGGGATCCGGACACCATGGAGCTTCGCGATCCCTTCAACGGTCGCGGCGACCTCGATGCGCGGATCTTGCGCCACGCGTCAAACCGATTCGCCGAAGATCCTCTACGCGTCTTGCGTGGCATGCAGCTGACCGCCCGTTTTGAGCTCACGGTCGCGCCGGAAACCGTGGCCCTGTGCCAGACACTTTCCCAGGAAGATCACCCAAGCGAGCGTCTGTGGGAAGAATGGAAGAAGCTGCTCCTGCAAGGACGCAAGCCATCGCTGGGATTGCAGTTCTTACGTCACTGCGGCTGGCTCCGTTTCTATCCGGAGCTCGCAGCCCTTGAAGGCTGTCCACAAGATCCCATCTGGCACCCGGAAGGCGACGTCTGGATCCACACACTCCACTGCCTGGACTGGTTCGCTGCGGAACGCACGGGTGATGAGCCGGATGACCTGGCCGTTGGGTTGGGTGTCCTCTGCCACGACTTCGGCAAACCGGCCACGACCAAAGAGGAAGATGGACACGTCACCTCGCGAGGACATGAATCGGAAGGGGCAGGCCCGACACAACGTTTTCTTGAGCGATTGACCAACCAGCACAGCCTGATCGAGGAGGTGGTCCCACTGGTATGTTGCCATCTTCGTCCTCGTGCCCTGCATGACGCCAACGCTTCGGACAGCGCAGTCCGCCGATTGGCAAGGCACTGCAGCCGCATCCGCCTGCCCTTCAGTCTCCGCATGGCTCGTTAGAGCGTGACGCGTGGGGCCCGGTGAAACGGTGCTTCTCCTACGCGCCCGTAGCTCAATGGATAGAGCATCTGACTACGGATCAGAAGGTTACAGGTTCAAGTCCTGTCGGGCGCACCACACCGCACTTCGTGTGGGCCGCGGGCTATTCAGGCGAAACCTCTCCATGTTGATGCCTGCGGATAAACACCTCCAGTAGTCTTCATTCAATTCTGATCACTCGCTCGTGCCGGAAGCCTATCCAACCGAGCCGTTCCCTTGTCACCGGATAGATAAACCACGCTGCCCTACACGGTCGGTATGAGCGTTCGTTCCCGGCTCAACTCCGTGTCGCTGCTCGGGCAAGCAGTTCCTTTTGCAAAGCTTCGATATCGGCCTTTGCGCCCAACGCGAGCTCCTCCACCTTGCGTTCACTCTCCGGCCCAGGGACATGGGAAAACTCATGGCAGTCTTCATACGCCTGTTCAGTCGTACCTGTGGCTTTGATGATCATACCGGCGATGACCCCGCCAACGGTTGCCGTGGCAAGCGTCATCGCGATGCCCACAAGTTGAACCCCAACAACACCAGGCACCACGACAATCGCGATCAATCCACCCAATAGCCCCGGCATCCCATGCAGATTGTGCACGCCGCAGGTATCGACCAGTTTGATCTTGGATTCCAGCATCGGCTGAATAAACACATACCCAATGACCGACAAGGCACCGGCAAGCAATCCGATCCCAAATGCGCCAGTGGGACTCACGAGATTACAGGTCGAGCCGATAGAGACTCCTCCCGCCAGCGCGGCATTGGCCATATCCACCATTGAGGTTTTCCCATGATGAAAACGTGTGCTGAGGAAATAGGTGGCAAGCGTGGCCCCGCTCAGGGCAAGGATCGTATTCACGATGGTTTGAGGCATTTGCTCGAACGGCACAATCGCAGTCGCAAAGCTCGGCCAAAATAACCACAGGACCATGGACCCCAGCATCGCGAACCGGTCGGACGTCGGATCAGATTCAATTGGCTGACTCCGCTGCGCGGCAGTCGTCAGCACCAGAGATGCGGCCAATCCGAAATAGGCGCCGAATGCATGGATGACAATCGATCCAGCCGAATCCTGAAACCCTTTCGTCAGCCCCGAACCATTGTCCAACACCAAATATTCGTTCAGCGCATAGAGTGGCACCAACAACAACGTGAGTAACGCGTACTGAAACACCCGCAAGCGTCCGAGCACCGCCCCCATCGCGATCAACGCCGTCGCCACCGAAAACTCAGCCAGCATCAGAGTCTCGACCGAATGGGCCTGGATCGAATGCCCCACCACTCCGTTCGCACGCAACAACATGTACAGCGGTATCCCCGTTGCGACGACGAGATAGGTGCCGGTCGTGGCACCGAACCCATACCGTCGGACGAAGACCATGAGAAAGCCGAACCCGACGACCAGCATGGCCAGGATGTGAATCGAGTAGTTATATTGCGCGACCAGGCGCGCTTCATTGACGGCACCAGCCGGCTCTTCGGCACCGACCAAACTCGTGAGGCACAAGAGAAACAGACTTGCTGCGCTGAGCATCGGCACACAGAAGCGGTTCTGCATTGAGTCCTCCTTGGACAGTAGGAGTGAATGGGGGGATCTAGGGGTGGCAGTGTACTCCACTGGCAAGCGCTCTTGTCAAACCCCACCTAAGGCTTACTCACGGGACCAATAACCAAGATGCAGCGTCAATAAGTCAGCGAGGAATGAGGAACAATGCTGAAGTAGGCGATAAACCATGCGAAGTGCCTGCTTCTCAAGCAAGATCTGCAGCACACACCCCACCCTCGCTATTCCTGCCACCGGCTCGGCATCCGCCATGACCTGGGGAAAAGGACACCGGTTTACTTGTCTGAAATGAGCGACACATTCAAAGGGTGGCATGCGACGGCTATTCGTAACATTCGCAGGTGGGGTACTCGCGGAGTACCCAACTTTCAAGGGCGCATCACTCCTTTCCCTCTGTACAAACCGGGCCTCGATCTCGCTCCATTTTTTATAGCACGCTAGACAGCAGGGCTTCCCTGAGTATAATGACATCAGTTCATGCCTATGATTAGACTTCTGGTACTACTCGTCGGTCTCCTGACACTCTTCTCTCATCCAACCTCGTCGTGGGCTGGGACGAAGTATGAGGAGGGCCTCAAGCAATTGGCGGACGGGGTGGCTGAAGGAGCCGCCAAGGCAAAAAAGCAGCGCTTGGCGTTTCTCGACTTCACCGATGGAAAAGGGGAATCGACTCCGATGGGACAGTTCCTGGCCGAGGAACTCGGAACACAGATCATGGTAGCCGGTGAATTGACGGTGGTGGATCGCGCCCTTGCGTACTCGACCCTGAAGAAGCTCCACGTTGATCACATCGACTCGGCCCACGCAAAGACCCTGCAGCAGGCGGCCAAAGCGATACGCGCTGACCTGTTTGTAGGCGGCGTCATCCTCGACACGCCCGATGGCCTACAGGTCACTGTACGGCTCATTACCCCGTCGAATGCCCAGCCGATCCGCGCGATACGAGGGATGCTGCCCAAAGCCGGCCCCTTGAACGTGTTCTTTAAGAAAGAGGAACCTCCGCAACCGATCACGAGCATCAACAGTCCTAAAGAGGCTCCGACGCAGGTCGGTTTAGGGACCTACCGGAACGAGTACTATGAAATGGTGGTCCGATCGATCGAACTGCAGGCCAACCGAGCCAAGGTGGATCTCACCATCGAAAACCTTTCCCGACGCGATCTGAAGCTCCTCTGTCGATTACAGGAGACACTCCTGAAGGACGAACAGGGAACGGCTTGGCATCAAGGCGTTGGGGACAATCGAGAAGGGCTGTGTACCCATGGCATCGAACTCTCCCCTCGCCGGAAGGAACGGGCCGTCCTGACCTTCACCGGCTCATCGGAGACAGCAGCCACACAATTCACACTTCATTTTAGCGAAACGTTACCTCGGCGAGACGCCTCCTTCGTCATCGATGGACTAAAAGTTGGCTCGCCGTCGGAATCTACGCTGACGACACCGTAAAGGATCGCTCATGTCGAAGACCTTGAAACAAGTACTTACCATCGCCGGCTCGGATTCTGGCGGAGGCGCGGGTATCCAAGCTGATATCAAAGCCATGTCCGCCAACGGGGTGTTCGCCATGTCCGTCATCACGGCGATCACAGCCCAAAATACCGAAGAAGTGACGGATGTCTTCGAGTTGCCGCCGGCCATCATCGCCTCGCAACTCGACGCGGTCTTCGACGATTTCGACGTCGCTGCCGTGAAAACCGGGATGTTGTCCTCGGCGGCCATCGTCGAAGTCGTCGTGAGAATGCTGACACCTCAGCACGTGACCAACCTGGTCGTGGATCCGGTGATGATTTCCAAGAGCGGTCATGCTCTCTTACGACCGGACGCGGTCGAAGCAGTCAAGACCACGCTGTTGCCGCTCGCATTGGTCGTGACCCCGAACGTCCATGAGGCGCAGCAGCTGTCGGGTATTGAGGTTGCCTCGTTGGCCGATGCTCGGCGAGCCGCCAAGGTCATTCATGGCTTCGGATGCAAGTATGTGCTGATCAAAGGCGGCCATCTCCTCACTGAACGGGCGACGGATCTGCTCTACGACGGACGATTTTTTAATATCTTGAAGGGGGAGTTCATCGAGACCCGCCATACGCATGGCACCGGCTGTACGTTTGCCTCCGCGCTGGCGGCGCATCTGGCACGAGGGCAATCCGTCCTCGATGCGGCACAAGCGGCCAAGTCGTACGTTACCGAAGCGATCCGTCATGGACTGGCAATCGGCCACGGACAAGGTCCCACGGATCATTTTTATTTCCTCGAGCGGTAACAGCGCACCCATGTTGGCACGTCCCTACCCCCCCCTCTCGTTTTGCTTCACCGGCCTTGGCTGGCTGATGGTGTCCTCGATTCTCGGCCTGGCGATTCTTGTCGGACTGATTCGTGGCACTCCGCTACCGTCATGGGTCCGGATGCTGCATGTCCATGCAGTCTTGGTCGGTGGTGTGGCCCAGATTATTCTCGGTGGATTTCTCCTGCTCATCTCTCCGTCGAGCTTGGGAAACCGAAAAGGCGCGGACTCGCATCCCATTGCATTCTGGGCGATGAACAGCGGCTTAGTCGGGATGCTCATGGGGTTCTGGCTGCATCAAGACACTATCGTAGCCGTCGCCGGTTTGGTGGTCATGGCCGCCTGTTGCTCCGTCATCTCTACCCTGTGGAACCGCGCGCGTCGGATGTGGACATCCTCACTGAGCCAGGCCTGGTTCTACGCCCTGGCTCTCCTAGGCCTTGTCGGCGGTTCGGCCTGTGGGGAGATCCTGGCGTTTGGGCTTATGCCGCAATCCCCTGGCTATGTGCGACTCGCGCACATTCACCTGGTGGTGCTCGGCTTTGTGGTACTGGCCATCATGGGCATGATGCACCATCTCCTCCCGACAATCTGGAGCCGCCCTTTCGTGAGCCCCACGCTCGCACAGACAGCGATAGTCTTGATGCCGCTCGGCGTGGCTGTCTTGATCGGCGGATTCCTGAACTCATCAGTCCCGGTTGAAATGGTCGCTGGCGCCATGCTCTTCACGGGTGGGATTCTCTGGATCGGCAATCTGCTTGGAACCTGGCGCGCCTCGACCCACACCGGTAGCGCCGCCTCGGACCATCTTTTAGTCAGTACCTTCTTTCTCCTGTTCACCATCATCCTCGGTGTGCTTGTTGGAGCGAATAGCCTCTCGAGTCCCCCGCGGCTGCCGTACGGCAGACTCCACCTCGTCGCCTATACACACATGACGTTCGTCGGCTTCATCGTGAATGCCATCATGGGCGCGTGCTCCTACTTCATTCCTATCACCCTCGCAGCTGATCGTGTCCCCAATACCAAGAAGCGCGGGCCGTATCGTGATCAACTCAACACGATCATGAATCGCTGGAGCACCGTTCAAATTGCCGCACTCAGTCTAGGAACTATGGGGCTTGGCCTCTTGGCCGCACTCACGTGGAATGTGCCGCTGACCTCCATCTACGTCCATATTGCAACCTGGACGAGCCTGGGCCTCCTCATGACCGGCTTGGTTCTCTTTTCAGTCAAGCTGACCTCGATCATCGCCAAGAAACCGGACACACTCCGGACAGCACAGACCTCCAGCGACGAACTGAAACTCACGGCCTGAACGTCCGGCCAGGCCGACCCTCTTCCTGATCTCAGCCCACATTATTCATGACGGTTCGTCGCGAAATCGCGCAGTTGCCAGTCGAGACGGGCAAGCGGAGCCGTGAAGGACGGAGGCATACTTGAAGCAGTATGTCGAGGGACTGAACGGCGAGCACGCCCGCCGATAGGCTTGTCGTAGCGGCGAATCCGCGATTGCAGCAGAAGCGTTCATGAATAATGTGGGCTACCACCGACTCTGATACAATCCCTCCCATGGAAGAACGGTTCTCATTTCTCGATCCTCAGGGTCATCAGGTCGCCGCCATCTTGACCGTCCCTGACGGAGGAACAGACAAGATAGCCATCCTGTGTCACGGGTTTCTTTCATCAAAAACCAGCGCGACGAACAATGCACTGACCCGCATGCTGATCGACCAAGGCATCGCCACCTTTCGCTTCGACTTCTTCGGCCAGGGGGAGAGCGAAGGCCCGTTCGAACAGATCACCGTCAGCTTGGCGGTTGAACAGGCACAGAAATCGGTCGATCTCATGAGAGAGCGCAGCTATCGACACATCGGCCTGATGGGATCAAGTTTCGGTGGTCTGGTTGCGACTCTGACTGCGTCGCAACGAACGGACTTGGCCTGTCTCGCCCTGAAATGTCCCGTCGTCGACTTCGCAGAGGAGCTACGACTTGAATTCGGGGATGACGGAATGGCGCAATGGAAGGCAACCGACACGATTCCGAACATTATGGGCGGCTCCGACCGAATCGCCCTCCACTATGCCTTTTATGAAGATGCACTCCGGCAGATCGCCTACGTCCCAGCGCAATCGATCACGGCTCCGACCGTCATTGTGCAAGGCGATCAAGACGAGCATGTCCCGCTCCATCAAAGCCAACAGCTCTACCAGGCGCTACAGATCAAGAAACATTTCGAGCTGTTGCCAGGTGCCGACCATCAGTTCACGAAGGGGACGGACTTCACGAGGATGACTCACACCATTGCCGATTGGCTGATTCACCACCTCTCGACCACTCACCCCTGACGAAATGTCTCAAGGGTGCTGAATTTCTTGGAGCTCAAACTGCTTTGGAAGTAGGACGGGCAGAATCACGCCTATCGGATCGCCACGCTTGATCGTCGTGGGCTTGTGCAACTGTAACAGGAAATTGGCGGTGAAGGCTTCGTAGTCTGGCAACCAGGCATACTGATTCGGCGTGCGCTTATACTCCTGCGTCTTGATACCCTCCCAGACAGCAAACGTCCGGTCCGGGTGATGATAGAAGTGGTTGGGGAGATCCTTCATCATCAAGCCGACATGTTTGGGGTAGTACAGTCGGACCCCACAACAGAGCTTGGGATACCCGCTGTTCAGAATCAAATCAACGTACATGCCGGAAAAGGTCTTGTAACCGAGCAGTCGCTCTTCCTGCGCGATCGGCGGCGATTGCCACTGAACCCCTGATGCCGTACGGCGTAATTTGATATCGGCCGGACAACGAATAAGCCAGCCGTAGTTGCCCACGGTCCGGACCGGCCCACAGTCGTCCGGCAACACCTTGTATCCACCGGCAGCCAGCGTCCGTTGCTCATCCAGCGTCATCTGACTCAACATCGGCCGGTGAGGATGAAAATCCAACTTCAGCCGTTCCGGCGGAAAGGCAGTGGAGTATTCTCGCTCCCAATAGATGACAATCTTGTCAGCCCCCTCATCCGATGTGGAAGCTTCTACGGATTCTTTTTCCATGGACGATGACAATAATCGAATGAGCCAAGTTTGCACAAGGGGCTCATCGACAGAATTCCTGAGGGTTCGCTTGGACAGTCTCGTTTTCACAGAGTATACCCTCCTCAACTTTTTACCCATTCCTTCCGAAGAAGCTGTATCGCTCTGCGGGTGATGTGCTGCCTTCTGGACCAACTGGCAGAAACGGTGCTGCGTGTGTCTTGAGTCGCGGGATGGAGATTCCCGCCTGGCACTACTGAGACCACACTGAGAAGGCTAGGATCCACGTTTTACTTATTGGTCTGCCAGCACACGTATCATGGCAGGGCGGAGCGTAAGGAGACGCGTGAACAATGCCGAAAATCGATGAACTCTTTCGCATGATGATCGACCACGGGGCGTCGGACCTTCATCTGATTGCAGGACAAGTCCCGACCTTTCGCATCAACGGTGAATTGGAACGCCTGCCGGAGACTGCGGTGCTCGACAACCAAGGACTCCATGACCTGCTCTATGAGATCACACCGAGTCCGAAGAAGGAAGTGTTCGAGTCGACGGGCGACGTGGACTTCGGGTATGAGATCCCAGGAATAGCCCGCTTCCGTTCCAATTTCTTCAACCACAAATACGGGATGGGGGCAGTGTTTCGGAAGATTCCCACCACCATCCTCTCTGCCGAGGCGCTGGGTCTTCCGCCCGTGCTCACACGCGCCGCGATGTTGCGGAAAGGGCTGGTGCTCGTCACAGGCCCCACCGGGAGCGGAAAGTCGACGACGTTAGCGGCGATGGTCGACTATGCGAATAGCCATCGAAAAGATCACATTCTGACCATCGAAGATCCGATCGAGTTCGTCCACCAAAGCAAGAACTGCATCGTTAACCACCGAGAGATCGGTTTGCACACCGTCACATTCGGCTCGGCTCTGCGGGGAGCTCTCCGGGAGGATCCGGATATTATTCTCGTCGGCGAAATGCGAGACCTAGAAACCATTGCATTGGCGGTGGAGGCGGCAGCAACCGGGCATTTGGTGTTCGGAACGCTGCACACGGAGAACGCCGCCAAGACCGTCGACCGCATCATCGAAGTTTTTCCAGCCTCGGAGCAGTCACAGATTCGCAACACCCTGTCCACGGCGCTCCGCGTCGTGGTCGCGCAGAACCTCTTCAAGCGAATCGATCAGAAAGGGCGGTGTGCCGCACTGGAGATTTTGGTCTGCACCCCGGCCGTCAGCAATCTCATCCGGGACGCCAAAACGGTCCAGATCGCCTCACAGATGCAGACCGGGAAGAACGTCGGCATGCAGACCCTAGATGACGCGATTCAGGATCTCCTCACGAAGAAATGGATTTCGCCCGAGGAAGCGTACGAGAAATGTATCGACAAGAATCGATTCGCCAAACTCCTCAAAACCCCGCCGGACGCGCTGCAGTAGACCCATGCAAGGTCGTGATGAACCTCACCTGGTCATTGAAATTGTTCTCTGCCCCCTATTCATTCTCGGGAAAATGAAAAGGTCGCCGTAGGAGTCTGCATGCCCTGCTGGCTGACCATACCACTAGGTCATCTCATTCGCTGGAAGTTATGAGCAGTGGAATATTGGGCGTCATGATCAAAGTAACATCTCCCGATACCTTTTCCTTCGCTGAGCTTAGACTTCCTTTTTGCTCAACAAAACTCTGATGAGAGGTGCATAGTTTATATCGAGTTCCTGTAATAACCTCTCGCTTTCTAGCGGCATTGAGACATCGGGAAGACTCTCAACTTGCCAAGCTCGGAGAAAGCCGGAAAAGATCATCATAGTTTCCGAAGCGAGATAGCCAAGACGTTCGATAAATTGTTTTGCTACCCTTCGGCCCGCCTGTGATTTCAGATTCCATTCGGGAATGGCTAAAGTGGACCCCAAATTCGAGACACCGGTTTAAGCTGTTGTCCTAGGAGGATAATGGCATGAGTGACGGCAAGAAGCGCACGGTGCACAGCGCGGAGTTCAAGGCGAAGGTTGGGATGGAAGCGGTGCGAGGAGTGAAGACGCTCAACGAGATTGGACAGCAGTACGGAGTCCATCCAGTGGTCGTGGGGCAGTGGAAGAAGGAGCTCATTGAGAGGGCGGCCACGGTCGAACGGCTGTGGCGCAGCGTCAAGTACGAGGAGGTGTATCTGAAGGGCTACGGCACGGTCACCGAGCTGACCCTTGGCCTGGTGGAATATTTTGCGTTCTACAACGGAGAGCGCCCGCACCAGTCCCTGGACAACCGGACGCCGAACACGGTGTATGCCGATGGTCAGGGCGGCGGGGCAAGGATCCCCGATCATGTCGGCGTCAGAACAGGGCAGCGCTGCTCCGCTGCGATTGAAACGATGGGCGTAGCTTAAACTCGGATGACATCTGTCTTGACAGAGGGGTCCACTTTAGGCCTCCACGTTGTGAACTAATAGGTTTCTCTTTTCCAGATATTCCGACAGTAATCCATCGAGATCGACATCCACCTCATCTTTTCGCCGCAGTTTGGAAATAAAATACCCTAAAGTTTTTCGCTTTTCTTGCTGGTCCTGCGATTTAAGTTTTTCTAGAGTTAATGGATCGTCGTCCTGGATTACGAAGGTCATGCATGCTTTCAAAGCTTGCTCAGCAATTTGCGAAATGAGAATCACTTGGCCAATAAGCATGTATATCTCCTGCTTCTCGGCTTCCTCGGCATCGAAAGGCGGGCCATTTCCCGTTACCATTATGTTCTCCGCCTAACGTGATGTTAACCCACTAGTCACGTGCACCCCGTGGGCGCTGTACGGAAAAGAAAGGGAAAGAACAATCTCACCGAGACACGACCTTGAAGGTATCCCCAGCGAGAATCAGCCCCTCGGTGCCGTCTGAGAGCTTGACTTGGAACGCGTCAAAGTCCTTGCCCTGATAGACGCCAACGGTTCTTGCCGTATCACCTGCCGTCAGCGTGACGATGACGTGACCTGGCTGAACGCCGGCACCGGCATTGTCAGGCGAAGGAGGGACCTGGTCCATGCTGTGGACTTCTGTTGGTTTCTCAATCACGAGAATGGCCTCACGATTGTTGCACCCAACCGGAATTGTGACACTCAACGCTAATAGAGCGAATGCTGTGAGGTGATCACGGAATCGTCCTGAGATAGTGTTCAACCACATAATCCTTCGCATCTCACTTCCTTTTCAGCCTCCACTTAATAAATAATTCCGCCCACCACCCAATGTCGATCATCCGGGATGTCGATCAACAACCGGTGGAGACTCCTACGGGCTAACTGCGAACCGATTTCATCTTCGTGAAGGCGGCTCTACCGGAGGTAGGATTCCGACATATTGATGACAACTTCTCAAGAAGATGACCAAAGAAACATCTGGCCACGCTGTAGGCTATGCAGCCGATCGTTTCCGATGTGCTGACTTTTTGGTGGAGCGTTGAAATGACTGAGTTGACTTGCCAGCCGCGTCACACAAGACCCGCAAGGCTCGGTTCACGGAGGCCGAATCAGGAAATACTTTTGCCAAGTCTGGATCGACTAGCACAAGATTTGTTCCCGTCATGGCTTGCTTATAGTATTTTCCGCGCACAGCCTTTCTCAGCTTGGTCAAATCGTACTCTGGTCGAAGGTCGTCTTTCACGGCTTTAGAAGAAACCTTCCGCATACTGTCGCCTTTCTGTAAGAGTTGCTTTTCTCGCACTTATAATTCGAATCCGCTTTCCGCGATCACAATGTGAAATGAACAACACGCGACCCGATCTCGATAGACCAACGGTAAGCTCTCGGGGTTCATCATCTGAGTGGTCTGGGTCTTCAAAGGTTAGTGCGTTGATATCTTGAAATACCGTAGCTGCCTCCTCAAAAGAGATGCCGTGCTTCCGTCGGTTTGCTTCAGCCTTCTTGGGATCCCACTCATAAGTCACGCTCTAGGTTAGCATGTTTCAAAAGCCTGAGCGAATAGTCGACTAGAAAGTCGAAGAACAATATGATCTGTGTGCGTATCGTCCGGCTTAATAAATGATCCCCCCGACGACCCAATGCCGGTCGTCCGGAATGTCGATCAGCAATCGTGTGAGATTCATGCGGGCCAACTGGGACCCGATTTCATCCTCCGTGAAAGCGGCGATCAGGGAATTGTAAAAATCACGGCGTAAAATGTCCGGCTCATTGGCCGCGTACTGATCGACAATGGCCTGTGCTGCTTCCGGCGAGTCAGGACGGAGCAGATCCATCACCAACACCGGTGCCCCAGGCTTCACCAACTGGCGAAGCTTCTGCCAGAACTGCAACGGGTTCGGAAGGTGATGAAGCAGACTATTGGAAATCGCAGCGTCGACGATTCTGGCGCCGGCAACCTCTTCATACCGTTCGCACCGCAACGCAATGCGGTCTGCCAATCCGGCCCGTTTTACTGCCTGTTCTCCCAACTGGATCATCGGCGTCGAGGCATCGATGCCGATCACCTGGCAGGCTGGATACAGGTTGGCGAATCGAATTGGAATGTCGCCTGGACCGCAGCCGAGATCCAGAACACGTCCCTGCGAAAACTCAGGAAAATATTCCTGAAAGCGATCGACGAATCCTTGATTCTCTTCTGCGAAATCAGCAGATGCGTACGCCTCTGCTTGCTTCGGGTCGTCCATGAGTTCTGGCTCAAGTACTCGATCCATCATCTGCACCCTTCGTCGTTCGTGAAGCGTATCTCGTTCTCTCGATCATGAGTTCCAAGTCTCAAGTTCAAAGTTTCAAGTTGTGCAGAAACCTAAAACTTGAAACCTCAAACATGAAACTCGAAACCGTTGACCGACGCGCTTCACGCTTCACGAAATACGCTTCACGATTCCATTGCTACTGCATCTCCCGGCCGTACCACACCACCACGCAGCACTTTCGCGTAGACCCGGCTCCACCCTGGGTTCACTTTCTGGGACATGCGAGAGAAATCCTCATCGCGAAACCAACGTCCATTGTGGCTGCAGGGCGTCGTATAGCTCGTCAGCTCCAGTTGGACCTCCGGGCCGATGGTTAACCTGACGCCAGGACGCACCTGGTCCCAGTCCAATCCTGACACAGTAAGATTTTCTCCAGAGGAGCCTGGATCAATCGGATGACCTTCTTCTTGTAGTTGCTCAATCCGTTCAAGCGAATACACACAGACGGCACGGTCAGGCCCGCCATGGAACTTGAGATTCCGCTGGCGATCGCCATCTACTCCTTTGTGACTCACCGTCGCTTCCAACACGGGAAGCTTCGGAACCCCACCATCGGAGACGTTGATCTGATGTACATATGGATAGGGTGGCCTATTCAACATCGTGAGATCTCTCCATCGCAGGATTCCGGCCTGAGGAATTTCATCGCCACCCAGCCTTCGTCTTCACGCCGTTCCAAACACGCGAGACCGAGACTGGACAACCGATCCATAATCTCAGTTTGTTGTTCGACCAGAATGCCGGAGACCAAGATGCTCACCCCGCCCAGGGCAGAACAGGCCAAATCATCTGCGAGGTTCAAGACCGTCTGCCGATCAAGATTGGCCAGTACCAGATCAGCCGTTGTCCGTCTGCCTTGCGGCAGATCAGCCAACGTACCGCACAAGACTTCAATCCGATCCGCCAAGCCATTTAGCTCGACATACTCTTTCGCACAATCGACCGCAACAGAATCAATCTCGACTCCAATGGCGGAGGCTGCGCCCAGCTTGACCGCAGCCATCGCCAGAATCGCGCTCCCAGCCCCCACATCCAAAATATGTTCACCCCCTCGAATATCTGTTTGCAGCCACTCCAGCAACATACGCGTGGTCGCATGGTGGCCGGTGCCGAAGGCTTGCTTCGGGTCCAGCACGATCTCGATGTCTTGTGGACCCAACACGACCGGCTCCCAGCTCGGGCGAATCACCAATCGACCGATGCGAAGCGGCTTCACCGAACGAGTCCATGCCTCATTCCAATCCTGAGAGGGCACTCGCTGCACCGAGAGAGGGATCGCCCTGCTCGACTGCACGAGATCTGCAAGAACTGACTGTACTGAAGCCAGCTTTTCGTCATTCCATTGGTCTTCCGCCCAATAGAGATGAACCACTCCTTCATCTTCCCAGGCGCCCTGAACGGCAGCATCATCGAGCCTGCTCAATAACTCGCCGGCATCAAGGCGTTCCTGGATACAGATATCAACCCAATGGTCGGACATGTCACTCCGTAACGGAATTTGTTGATCTGATGAGATGATCTGTTGATTTGGATCTTTTGCAGATTCTGAATTCAACAGATCGACGGGTCAACAGATCAACAGATACTCAGATTGTTATTTGACGTCCCCCGTCCGTTCCCAGTAAGGTCGCCTGTTATGACACGCTCCCGCACGGTTCAGCTCGAAACGGCGGTCCGGCGAACAGATCGCCTGATCGCTCAAGGCACCCAGGTCAGCGCGACCTTCACGCGCTGGCGACTGGCTATTTTCCTCATCGGCCTCATCGGCACCGTGACCCTCTATAAGCTCGATTGGTATCACAGCGGCAATCTATCCGTCGGCGTGTTCCTAGCAATCTTCATCACAGTCGCTGCGTATCATAACAGGGTGGAAACCGGGATTCATCGGCTTCGACAATGGAAGCAGATCAAACTGGCTCATCGTGCACGCATCGCCTTGGATTGGGCGGCCATTCCGCCAAGACCCGGCGAATCTCCGACAGCTCACCCCTACGCCATTGACCTCGATCTCGTTGGAACTCATTCCTTGGCACATCTCCTCGACACCACCGTCTCGGACCATGGCCGAGAGCGCTTGCACAGCTGGTTGCTGAACCAACCCCCTCCCCCTTCACAGTGGGAGACACGGCAGTCGTTGGTGAAGGAACTGGCACCTCGCTCTTTATTCCGGGATCGCTTGACCCTTGAGGCCAAACTGACAGGAGAACAGGAAATCAACGGCAGGCGGCTGGCCGCTGTGCTTGAACACCCAGTCGGTCTGCCCAACCTGAATGTGCTGCTGGTCATCCAGAGCCTCTTCGCCTGCACCACGATCGTCCTCGCATCGGCCACATTATTCGGCCAGCTTCCTGGGTATTGGATGTTTTCATTCGCAGCCTATGCACTGATCTACTTCATGACCGATCAAGGGGAAGAGCTCCTGGAACATGCGGTCGGCCTGCACCATGAGACCGAACGGCTTGCCATCGTCCTGGGCTACCTTGAGCGACAGGCTCGGCGACAAAGCACCGCCCTCGCCTCGGTCTGTGTAAATCTGACAGGGGGAGCCAGTCCCACCCTGCATCTCAAACAGGCCGCACGGACGCTTCATGCGATCAGCATCAAGGCCCATCCCCTTGTCCATTTGGCCGTCAACGCGTTATGCCCATGGGATCTCTGGTTCACTCGACAACTGATTCACGCCCAGCGCGAGATCAAGCATGCGCTCCCGCAGTGGTTGGACTGCCTGGCAGAAGTCGAAGCAGCATCGGCTCTGGGAACCTTTGCCTCTCTCCATCCCGATTACGCATGGCCGACGCCCATCATCTCAACCGGTGAGCAGAACGGCGCAGCAGCCGTTCTGCAGGCCACTCACCTTGGCCATCCACTCCTCTCTACAACGAGCCGTATCGCAAACGATGTTGGTCTAACCGGACTCGGCTCGATC
The DNA here is from genome assembly GCA_005116895.1 of Nitrospira sp. Taxonomy (GTDB): domain Bacteria; phylum Nitrospirota; class Nitrospiria; order Nitrospirales; family Nitrospiraceae; genus Nitrospira_D. Next base: position 131,826 of record SWDO01000018.1, read on the forward strand.
CATCTGATCACGGGCTCGAATATGTCGGGCAAGAGTACGTTCCTGCGAACGATCGGCATCAATCTCTGCCTGGCGCAAGCTGGAGGGCCGGTCTGCGCACAGTCGTTTACATGGACCTGGAGCCGCCTGGCCTGCTGCATTCGTGTCGATGATTCACTCGACGCCGGCCTTTCGTTTTTCTACGCTGAAGTCAAACGACTGAAGACCATTCTCGATGCCACCAAGGAACGCACCGCGCCACCGGTGCTGTTCCTGATCGACGAGATCTTCAAAGGCACCAACAATCGAGAGCGGCTCATCGGCAGCCGTGCCTACATCACCGCACTGTCGCAAGGACACGGCTTCGGCCTCGTGAGCACCCATGATCTGGAGCTGGCGGATCTGGAGCAAGCCGTCCCCGGCTTGCTCAATGCCCACTTTCAAGAAACTGTCTCGGCCGGCGCACTGGAGTTCGATTACCGAGTCAGACCGGGCCCCTGCCCCACGACGAACGCCCTGCGGATTATGGAGCTGGAAGGATTGCCTATTCCCCCGGCTCCTTAAATCAGGCACAATACCCCTCACGGATGACCACCTCAGCCGGGCCTGAACCCCAGTCTTGCTCCCATCCCCTGCGCGGCCTCCTGATTGCGCAATTCTGCGGGGCATTCAACGACAACGCCTGGAAGCTGATGGTCGCGTTGCTCGCGATACGGCAAGCCACTGTCGGTCTAGCGCCAGGCCCCGAACTGGAGACCGTTGCCCAGACGCAAACGGCCATGGCATTCGTCATTTTCACGCTGCCGTTGATGCTCTTGTCTCTTGTCGGAGGCACATTGGCCGATCGCGTCAGTAAGCGGACGGTCATCATCTCGATCAAAGTGGTCGAGGTTTTTCTCATGGCCGCCGGCACTGCCGCCCTCTGGCTGAATCCAGCCGGAGGAATCTTACCCTTGATCGTCTTATGCGGCATGGGCGTGCATAGCGCACTCTTTAGCCCATCAAAGTACGGCATTCTTCCAGAATTGATCCCCCATGAACGGCTCGCTGCCGGCAATGGGTTGTTGGAGATGTGGACCTTCGCCGCGATCCTGACTGGAACCGCCGCCGGAGGCTTCCTCTTGCAAGCAGCCGGGGATCACATCTGGCTCGCTCCGCTCGCATTGACCGGACTCTCAGTCATCGGCCTCACGACCGCCTTTGGTATTCCACCGGTGTCAGCAGCCCGCCACGCTGGAGGCGTGGGAGCCACCATCCAAGGCGCTTGGGCCGCGATTCAGTCCGAACGGATGCTGCGCATGGCCATCCCCATGGAAATCCTCTTCTGGACGGTGGCGAGCCTGTTCGGTCAAAACTTGCTGGTCTATGCAAAGGCCGTCTTGCATCTGTCCGATGCGATGTCGGGCCTTCCGCTGACCGTGTTATCGGTGGGTATCGGCATCGGCGCGATGCTGGTCGGACGGATTTCGAAGAACCGCGTAGAGTACGGGCTGATTCCCTTGGGCGCGATGGGCGTCTTTCTGACCTTGCTCTTGCTCGGCGTTCTGACACCGCCGTTGTCCGGAACATTTCTCATGATGGTTGCCCTGGGCATTTCCAGTTCATTCATCTTTGTTCCCTTGAATGCCATTCTCCAATGGAAATCTCCACCCGATCGGCGCGGCGCCGTCATATCGTTCTCCAACACCTGTGTCTTCACCGGTATCTTGCTGGGGTCACTGGCCGGTGGGTCCCTCGCCAGTGTCGGTGTCTCGACGACCGGCATTTTCTTGGCTGCCGCCGCCATGACCCTGGCCGGTATCGCATGGGCCCTCTGGCTGTTGCCCGATACATTACTTCGCTTGGTGCTGATCATCCTCACCAATACCCTGTATCGTCTCCGCATCATCGGCGAGACTCATGTACCAAAATCCGGTGGCGCACTCCTCGTCCCCAATCACGTCTCCTTTATCGACGGCTTTCTCCTAATCGCCAGCGTGGATCGCCCCGTGCGATTTGTCGTCGACGCTCAGTATGCCGACCAGCCGATCTTCAGACCCTTCATGAAAGCGCTCGGGGTCATTCCCATTTCCTCGCACGGGGGCTTGCGAGTGATCTTACGGGCGCTCCGCGATGCGGGTGCGGCCATCGACAAGGGAGAACTCGTCTGCATTTTTCCTGAAGGCCAGATCACGCGCACCGGCACACTGTTGCCATTTCGACGGGGTTTCGAACGGGTCGTGCAGGGACGGACGGCCCCCATCATTCCAGTCCACCTCGACCGTGTGTGGGGCAGCATCTTCAGCTTCAATCGCAGGCGCTTTCTCTGGAAGATACCGGAACATCTTCCTTATCCTGTCACCGTGTCGTTCGGCACACCGCTACCGCCAAGTACGACCATCCACGAACTGCGCGCGAAGATCCGAGCGCTCGGCGAAGCGGCCTGGCAACTCCGGAAATCGCATCGCCAGCCGCTCCATCGTGAATTCATCCGCTCGATGCGCCGCTATCCGTTCCGCTTCGCCATGGCTGACCAGAACCGTCCGCGAGTCTCGGCCCTCCAGGCCCTGATCGGATCGATTGTCTTGGCCAGAACCCTGCGACCCCATTGGGACAGGCAAGACCGGGTGGGCGTGCTGCTGCCACCGACTGTCGCCGGTGCGCTAGTGAACGTAGCTGCTCCGCTGTGTGGCAAAACCATCGTGAACTTGAATTACACCGTGGGAAAAGCAGGGCTGGAGGCAGCGGTACGTCTTGCCGGCCTACGCACGATCGTCACCAGCCGTACGTTCATCGAGAAAGCCAAACTCGAATTACCCGACGGACCATCAGTGATCTGGCTCGAAGACGTCGCCAAGACGATTGGGACAGGCATAAAAGTGACGGCCGCCCTGCTGGCACTCTTTGCTCCTTGCCGTCTTATCGAACGAGCCTGCGGGCAAACAACCCTACTCACGCCCGATAGTCTGGCGACCATCATCTTCAGCAGCGGCAGCACCGGAGAGCCCAAAGGCGTCATGCTCTCCCATTTCAGCGTCGACTCCAACACTCAGGGCGCGACACAAGTGCTCCATCTCTATCAGGACGAACGTGTTCTCGGCATTCTGCCGTTCTTCCATTCTTTCGGATACATGGTGTTTTGGTTCGTCATGTTCAACAACGCGACGATGATCTTTCACCCTTCTCCGCTCGACGTGGCGGCCATCGGCGAACTGATCAGAAAATATCGCATCACCTTCCTCGTCACAACACCGACGTTCTTACAGCTCTATTCCCGTCGTTGTACCCCTGAACAATTTAGTTCGGTACGGGTGATCCTCACCGGTGCTGAAAAACTGCAGGCGCGACTCGCCCAGGCGATCGAAGATACGTTCGGAGTCGGACCGATCGAAGGCTACGGAGTGACGGAATGCGCCCCTGTCATTGCCGTCAATTGCCCGGACTTCCGCGCAGCCGGCTATTATCAACCGGCTTCACGACGTGGAACTGTGGGTCAGCCACTTCCTGGTGTATCGGTACAGATTGTCGATCCTGATAATTACACGCCACTCCCGGCAGGCACACCGGGCATGTTGCTCGTGAAGGGACCGAATGTGATGAATGGCTATCTTGGGCGCGAAGATCTGACCGCTCAGGTCATACGGGATGGCTGGTATATTACCGGTGACATCGCCACCCTGGATGAAGAGGGATTTTTAACGATTACCGACCGGCTGTCTCGGTTTTCAAAAATCGGTGGCGAGATGGTCCCCCACGGCAAAGTCGAAGAAGCCCTGCAACAGGCTGCTGAAGCTGACACACAAGTCTTTGCCGTAACCGGGTTACCCGATGAGAAAAAGGGAGAGCGTCTCGCAGTCCTCCATACCCTGGAAGAATCCCGCATTCCCAGCGTCCTGGAAAAGCTCTCAGCCAGCGGCCTGCCTAATTTGTTCATTCCTGGAAAGCACCAGTTCGTCAAGGTCGATGCGTTACCGGTTCTTGGGACCGGCAAACTTGATTTACGAGGCGTGAAGCGCATTGCGGCGGAGCGACTCTCTTCGCGTGAAACGTGAAACGTATCTCAGAAGAAAAAGGACTCGGCTACCAGGGCAGAGCGCCGACCGATGACTTATTCCAAACAACGCGTCACGAAAGACGCTCGCCTCGCTGAGCGGGCGAAGCGGGCTTCACGAGATACGGTTCAAAAATCCCTGATCGATTGCCACGTCCATCTCGCGGCGTTACCGGATGGCGACAATGGGTGCTTCATCTCGCCGAAACTCCTTCGAAGTCCGCTCTTTTGCTTCCTGCTGTGGAAACATGATCTCTCACCGACAGAGCCACGGGAGGCCAATCAGCGATATCTGGAGCACCTCCTCACGGAGTTACGCGCCTCTCAACATGTCTCACAGGTGGTGCTGCTCGGCATGGACGGGTTCTACGACCAGACCGGCCTACTCAATCGCCAGCATACGGACTTTCTCGTCAGCAACGACTACGTCTTCAAAACCGTGCAGGCCCATCCCGATGTTTTTCTCGCCGGCCCTTCGATCAATCCGCAGCGTGAAGATGCGATAGATGAAGTCCACCGTTGCGCCGATGCTGGAGCTGTCTTGATCAAAGTCTTACCGAACGCCCAGCACTTCAACCCGGCTGACCAGAAGTACAAACCGTTCTACCGTGCACTGGCCCAGAGAAAGTTGCCGTTTCTCAGCCATGTCGGCTACGAGTTCAGTCTGATCGGTAAGGATCAATCACTCGGCGATCCTGATCGACTTCGCCTGGCATTAGACGAAGGTGTCACCGTCATCGCCGCCCATGCCTGCAGCTACGGTCTGATGTTGCATGAGAAGTTTCTGCCCACTTTTCAAGAGCTCGCGCGGCGCTATCCGCACTTCTACGCCGATATTTCGGCCCTCACCCAACCCCATCGACTGAAAATGTTGCTGCATCTCAGACATTACCCAGAGCTTCATTCACGCCTCCTCTTCGGAACAGATTACCCGTTGTCCGTCTTTCACATGGCTGCCTGGGGCCGTGTCGGCCTTGGCACGTTATGGAACATGATCCGCACACGAAACCGCTTCGATCGGCAAGTTGAGGTCTGTAACGGGCTCCGTCTTGGTTTTCGCTCACTCGGAGACATACTGCCGCATTCACAAATTTCCAGGTCGACGCACAATGAATCGTGATCAGATACTGGCCACCCTTCGCGAAAGGATCCTCGCCTTCGCGACATCACGAGTATCGAGGGACCATGCTGAGGACCTGACCCAAGACACAATGACCATTCTGCATGAGAAGTATCCACTGGTGAGCGAATTGACTGAGCTCGTCCCCCTAGCCTTTCAGGTGTTGAGGTACAAGATGCTGGATGCCCATCGAAAGGCTCTGCGTCGTGGTGAGTATAATCAAGAAATCGTTGAGGATCTGCCTCTCGCCGATACGGTCGAGGATCCCGTGACGCAACTCGATCAGAAGCAGCGCGTCGATCGACTGCTGGCCGCCGTTGCACAACTCGACGAACGTTGCCGGGAACCCTTCAGATGGAAGCTGGAAGGGAAAAACTTCCCGGAGATTCAGACATTGATGGGTCAGACTTCAATCAATACGGTCTACACGTGGGACTTGCGGTGTAGAAAACAGCTGGACACGATTGGTGACAGCTTCTCTGCGGAAACAAAAACGGCCGTCCTCCCGATGGAGAACAGCCGTTTCCGTTGCACCGAGTCCGGTGTATCCTACGGGCTGACAGAGATTCGATCTTTGATCAGATCAAACGTTTCTTTTGGAACCACGTTTTTCGCCACCAATTCGCCCTTCACGCGATAGGGGCGATTGCTCACGATGCGATCGGCCTCGTCCTGCTTCAGGCCGAGAAAGAGAATCATGTCGTTTGCCGAAACCTTATTAATATTCATCGCCGCCGATGCAGCGACGGGAGCAACCGTCGCGGTTCCGGATGGAGCCTGGCTTGGTGTCAGTGTCGCTGTTTGAGCAGCCGCCCCGGCATGAGAACGATCCTTGAGCTCCTTTTGATACCGCGCGACCAATGATTTCAGCGTGTCATTATGACGTTTCACATCCTGATATTCCTGCCGCACATTCTTATTCTGCGCTGATAACGCCTTGACTTTATCCTCAAGTTCTTTGGTTCGTCCCTCGCTCGTGCCTCGCTCCGCATCACGTCCGTGCTCTATGCGCTGGAGTTCATCACGAGCCGCTTGCGCCTCATTGCCGAACTTCACGTTCAGTTCCTTGAGGGTTCGGACCTGTTGTTCCATGGCGCCCTTCTGTTGGCGAGTCTTCTCCAGTTCCATCTTGACGTTGTCTGCCTCGGCCAACGCGCCTTGGTACTTCTTGTTGGATACGCAGCCCGTGGCCAACACCGCCCCAACCAACACCATCGCCGTCCACTCGCGTCTCATGCGATCCTCCCTCCATCAAATCTTACGGCTTGCCCGAGCATCATATTGAACATTCCGCCGACCCGGCTGAGACCGTAGTTCTTGCGGTTTCTTTCCTTGTGTGTATGCCAACATCCCAGCATTGTCAACATATTTGCCGTTGTAGGAATTGGTTTGGGTCAGACCTGACAACCATCTGCCGCTTGACGGATTGTCGTCGCTCTGTGATCATCCCCCACATTCTATCAGTGATGGCCGTGATGATTGAAACCGCTCACTTACTATTTGACGTGGGGTACGCATGAACGAATGGGGCCCAATGCTCGCCGTGATACTGGGGATCGTCGAAGGACTCACAGAGTTTCTTCCCGTCTCATCCACGGGACATCTTATTTTGGTTGGCCACGCCCTCGGCTTCACCGGTGACGTCGCTGCCAACGCAGAAATCTCCATCCAACTGGGTGCAATTTTGGCCGTGATCGTCTTTGAACGCGAGAAAATCGGCCGGCTGCTGTCCGGCGCATGGCAGGAGCAGAAGGCCTTGCGTGCAACCTCGGCAAACCAGCCTCCCACCGCATGGTCCGACCGCATCAAGGACTCGATGCGGAATCATCCCAACGTATGGTTCTTACTGGGACTCGGGATTGCCTTTTTGCCCGCGGCCATACTTGGCCTGTTGGCTCACGGGTGGATCAAGTCGCATTTGTTCACTCCTCTGACGGTGGCTTTAACGTCGATCCTGGGCGGCATTATCATCCTCATCGTGGAAGCGACGAAACGGACCACCCATGCCAAGAGTCTGGATCAGGTGTCGGCTGTCCATGCCTTCTGGATCGGGCTGGCACAATGCGCTTCCCTTATCCCCGGCATGTCTCGCTCCGGCTCAACGATCATCGGAGGCCTGCTCGCCGGACTCGACCGAAAAGTGGCCACAGAATACTCTTTCTTTCTCGCGCTCCCGACCATCATCGCCGCGACAGTCTACGAAACATGGAAAGCACGAGGGGCATTTACCGATCAGGATTATATGGCGCTCGGCCTCGGCATGCTCATCTCATTTTTGGTGGCCTGGGCCGTCATCGCCGTCTTCCTGACCTATGTCCAACGGCATACCTTGCGAGTCTTTGCGTACTATCGTATTATTCTCGGAATTGTGGTCATGTTGGTCGTCCGCTGAAAGGAGTTGTGCATGTCTTCGGATACGATTCACGTCTACGACACTTGGATCAACGGCAAGAGCGGTCGCATTCACTTCGATGTCATGACGACGGATGAAGTCACCGCCCTCAAACTTGCCAAGGAGTACCTGGTGAGCATCGGGGAACCGACTGCGACGATCACCACGAGGGAGTGCCAATTCTGTCACAGTGAACCGCTGGTCATGTTTACGGCGGAGCAGCAAAAGCAAGTCAAGGAACAGGGCGGATTTATCGTTCGCATGCCAGCCTGATTCCCGGTTCGTCGTGTTGAATGTTGAATTGTGAGTGAGCGATCGACACTCACAATATCAACACCACAACTCTTGATTGAATTAACGTACCGAGGATATTTCTGACTCGGCAGGAGGATCTGCCTGTTTTTCGAAGGCAAAGTGAATGATGAGGAAAATGACCCCAATGGTGATCGCGGAATCCGCGACGTTGAAGGCGGGCCAGTGGTAGGTTTCAATGTAGACATCTAGGAAATCGATCACCTCGCCAAAGCGAAGCCGATCGATCAAATTGCCGATCGCCCCGCCCAATATTCCCGCGACACTGATACGACCCACCCAATCTTCCTCCGGCATCCGCAGCAAAATCGTACCCAGCAACCCAAGGGCAAAAATCGAGGTCAGGCCGAAGAACACCATCCGGAATGCGTTGCTGCTCCCGGCCAAGAGACCGAACGCCGCTCCAGGATTCCGAATATAGGTGAGACTGAAGAGGTTGGGAATGACTGGAATCGATTCATGCAACCGCATCATGTGCATGACCTGCTGCTTGGTCAGCTGATCGAGAAGAATAATGCCGCCGGTCACCGAAGCAAGTGCGAGATTGCGAAGACTCACCGGACAGCCTCCACACAGCGATCACACAGCGTCGGATGGGTCGCATCTTTGCCGACCGCTTCTCGATAGTTCCAACAACGTTCGCATTTCGGAGCATCCGACCTCTCAACCGTGATCCGAATATCCACAGGTCCCATCTCTGCCTGCTTCACAGTCACCCGCGACACGATAAAAATTGCACTAAGATCTCCGCCATACGCCGTCAAAAATCGATAGGCCTCGGATCCTGCCTCGATCTGAACATGCGCTTCAAGCGACGACCCGATCACCTTATCTCGGCGTTGGATTTCCAAGTCCCCCTGAACACGGGATCGATAGGCCAGTAGCGTTTCCCACCGAGCCGTGAGTTCTTCATCTCGCCAGGCAGGCTCGCCTTCAGGAAACGAGGCGAGGTGCACACTCGTCGCGTCCTTGCGCACCGCATCCGGCAACATGCGCCAAATCTCCTCGGCAGTAAAACTTAGAATCGGCGCCATGAGTTTCGCCAGGGTCACGGTAATTTCACACAGAACAGTCTGGGCCCCTCGCCGCAGTGGAGCGTCGGCTCGGAAGGTATACAGTCGATCTTTCAGAATGTCGAGATACACAGCACTGAGATCCACCGAACAAAAGTTGTTCAAGGCATGGAAGATGGCGTGAAACTCAAACTCTTCGTAGGCGCGGCGTACTTTCGTGATGAGTTCACCAAGTCGAGACAGCACCCATCGGTCCAACTCCGACAGGCGGTCATAGGGAACACGGTGTATCGCCGGATCGAAATCGTACAGATTGCTCAGCAAGAACCGAGACGTATTGCGAACCTTCCGGTACGCTTCGATCAAATGATTGAGAATTTCCTGCGAGATCCGTAGATCTTCCCGATAGTCTTGAGCCGCCACCCACAGACGGAGGATTTCAGCGCCCGACTGCTTGATGACGTCCTGTGGGGCAACGACATTTCCGGCCGACTTGGACATCTTCTTCCCCTGCCCATCGACAACAAAACCATGGGTCAGCACCGCCTGATAGGGCGCACGATGATCCGTGGTCACACCAGCAAGCAGCGCGCTATGGAACCAGCCCCGATGCTGATCGGACCCTTCAAGATACAAATCCGCCGGCCACCACTTCCGTGGTTTCAGAACAGCTGCAAAGCTGACCCCGGATTCAAACCACACATCCAGAATGTCATGCTCCTTCTCAAATGTTGTTCCTCCGCACTTCGGACAGGTTGTTCCTGTGGGTAACAGATCACGAGCCGCCCGTTCAAACCAGACATCCGCGCCCGTGGATTCCATCAACGCGGCAAGATGTTCGATGACGACCGGGTCAGCAAGCACATGGCGACACCCTTCGCAGGTAAAGCCTGGGATGGGCACACCCCACACACGTTGCCGCGAAAGACACCAGTCAGGCCGGTTGTCGATCATGCCGAAGATCCGATCACGGCCATAGGCTGGAATCCATCGAACCCGCTCGATTTCCGCCAGGGCTTCCTTCCTCAATTCATTGGTCTCCATCGACACGAACCACTGCTCGGTCGCGCGAAAGATCACTGGATTTTTACACCGCCAACAGTGGGGATACGAATGCCGGAGCGAGCCATGTCCGAGCAAACGCCCGTTCGCCTGGAGATACTCGACAATCTTCGGATTGGCCTTCAAGACTTGCTGTCCGGCGAACTCTGTGACGATAGAAGTAAACCGTCCACCGTTGTCCACCGGTGCGATAATTTCAAGACGCTCCCCTGTCGAGGCTTTGGCATTGTGATCGAGCACGAGCAGATAGTCTTCCATCCCGTGTCCCGGCGCAATGTGAACGCACCCTGTCCCTTGATCGAGCGTCACAAAATCGCCTAATACGATTGGTGACAGACCGGTGGACAAGGGCCGTTGCGTCTCCAAGCCTTCGAATCCATCTCCGCCTTTTTTCACACCGACCACGCGATAGCGCTCGATCGCACAAGCTTTCACCACGCTATCCAAAAGTTTTTCCGCCACAATCAGCAACTCATCGCCGACCTCAACAAAGGCATAGTCAAAATCTCGATGGAGGCAGACAGCCTGATTCGCCGGGAGCGTCCAGGGCGTGGTCGTCCAGATGACGACGGAGACCAACTTCATTCCTTCCGGAAAGGAGACACCAGGGAAGGTGCGGTTGAGAACGGTCGGCGATGTGACGACCGGAAACTTGACGTAGATCGACGGGGACGTATGGTCCTCGTACTCGACCTCCGCTTCCGCAAGCGCCGTCTGATCTTGCGTACACCAGAGCACCGGCTTGAGCCCCTTATAGACCCCCCCACGTTCGACAAATTTCCCGAATTCACGGATGATCGTGGCTTCATACCCAGGAGTCATTGTCAGATAGGGTTGATCCCATTCTCCCAACACCCCCAGCCGCTTGAATTCCTCTCGCTGCGTCTTCACAAACCGCTCGGCATAGTCGCGACAGAGTCTGCGGATCGCCACAACATCTAAGTCTTTCTTCTTGTCCCCCAACTCCTTCATGACTTGATGCTCGATGGGCAACCCATGGCAATCCCACCCCGGCACATAGGGTGCCTGAAAACCAGCCATCGTCTTTGACTTGACGATGATGTCTTTCAAAACCTTGTTCAGCGCGTGTCCGATATGGATGCGGCCATTGGCATAGGGAGGGCCATCGTGCAGCACATACCGAGGCCGTCCCTGCCCTTTCGCCTGAATCTGGTCATAGAGCTTCTGCTGCTCCCACCAGGCCAACATGTCAGGCTCCCGCTGCGGCAGATTGGCCTTCATGGGGAAATCGGTTTTCGGAAGGTTGAGCGTGGCTTTGTAATCCATAGACAAAGGGATCCGAGTATTTACACGGTGATCATACGGAATCGAGGGAATATACAGGAATGACTGGCGAGGTACTAGTCCTTACCCAATGTTGCAAAATCGTGAAAAACGTCTTCAGACAAAACCGCAGCGAGCGAGCATGCGAGACGTACCCTTGCGGTACATTAAGCTTGCGAACGACGTGAGAACACAGCGGGAAGCGTTTTTCATGACCCCGGCTAGCTGATAGCCATCATGCGGTCCAAGGCGATCTTTGCCCAGTGCTTGTCGTCCTCTGGCACCACAATGTGGTTCACGACATGGCCTTCGGCAAGATTCTCCATCGCCCAGCAGAGATGCGCCGCATCGATGCGGAACATCGTGGCGCACTGGCAGACCGTCGATGAGAGAAAGAACACTTTCTTATCGGTGAGTTCATGCTTTAATCGATTGACGAGATTCAGTTCCGTCCCAACCGCCCACGTCGTGCCGGCTGGTGCAGCGGTGACTGTGCGAATGATGAACTCGGTCGATCCGATAAGATCCGCCTTATTCACGACATCTTCATGGCACTCAGGATGGACGATCACCTTGCCATCCGGATACTGTTTGCGGAAGTGATCCACATGGACCGGCTGAAACATTTGATGGACGCTACAATGACCTTTCCACAAGATCAGTTTAGCCCGCTTAATGGCATCCTTCGTATTCCCGCCATTGGGTTGATAGGGGTCCCACACGATCATCTGCTCACGAGGAATCCCCATCTTGTTCGCCGTATTGCGGCCTAAATGCTCGTCGGGGAAAAAGAGGATCTTTTCGCGCCTGGCCCAAGACCACTCAATCACCGCTTTAGCATTGGACGACGTGCAGGTGATCCCCCCATGCTCGCCACAAAACGCCTTAAGCACCGCCGCCGAATTGACATAGACCGCCGGCATCACAGTCTCTTCGACCGGCACCACACGTCCCAACGCTTCCCAACACTGGTCAACCTGTTCAATCGCGGCCATGTCGGCCATCGAGCAACCAGCAGCCATGTCTGGCAGGATCACTGTTTGTTGAGAACGGCTGAGGATGTCCGCCGTCTCGGCCATGAAATGCACGCCACAAAAAACAATGTGGGATCGCTCGGACCGTTCAGCGGCGAGCTTGGCCAGCAACAGCGAGTCTCCGCGAAAGTCGGCATGTTGAATGACTTCATCACGCTGGTAGTTATGGCCGAGGATCATCACGCGCTCACCAAGCACTTGCTTAGCCAACACCGTCCGGCGAAATAACTCCTCTGCCGACAACGTCTGGTACTCGGTGATTGGCCTGGGTAATGTCGCAGTAACCGTCACAATTATTCCTCCACACGTAAGGGAATTCATTCTACGATAGGCCCCTTCCACAATCAACGAATCGCCAATTGAGGAAAAGTCCTATGTCACCCGCCCAAATGGAGAGGGAACGGAATGGGCCTAATAGCCGATTGACTTCGCGGTCTCGGAGTAATACGATCATCTACCTTAGCTAGGGGAGCCTTGAGGCTGAGAGTCCGAATGATCGGACGACCCTCACAACCTGACCTGGGTAATACCAGCGTAGGGAAGCCGGACATCAACGGATCGCGTGAGGAATCAGCCGCATTCCCATCGTAAGAAGGGAAGCGGCTTTTTTGTTGTAACCATACCGGAGGCTGCTTCCCGCTCCATGATGTCAGCCAATTACGAAAGGATCTCCTTATGAGTATCCACACCCATACAAACGGATCCGATCATGGGAATGGCATCGTCACCCCATCGTCTCCGCTCACGACGGCGCCTTTCCCGGCTTCGCAGAAAATCTATGTACATGGCGTACAACCCGCCGTCCATGTCCCAATGCGGGAAATCAGTCTGTCCCAGACCAAAGGGGTGAATGGAGCAAGCTCCAGCAACAACCCGGTAATCGTCTATGACACGTCAGGCCCCTACACCGATCCCTCTGTATCAATCGATGTCCGTAAAGGACTGACGCCGTTACGACACTCCTGGGTACTCAGCCGACAGGATGTTGAAGAACTTCCAGATGTGAGCTCGACATACGGTCGTCTGCGTGCGACCGATCCGAAATTAGCCGAACTTCGCTTTCAGCATATCCGTAAGCCCTTGCGCGCGAAACACGGGAAGAACGTCACACAGCTCCACTACGCCCGCAAAGGCATCGTCACACCGGAAATGGAGTTTATCGCCATCCGCGAGAACCAATCCCGCCACACGGAATCCGAGGCTGCATCCCAGAACGGCCATGGCGGGGGCGTGAAGCAGCATCCTGGGTTTGCCTGGGGTGCCAGCATTCCTCGGGTGATCACGCCCGAGTTCGTGCGAGACGAGGTGGCCCGTGGCCGCGCGATCATTCCATCGAACATCAACCATCCGGAAAGCGAACCGATGATCATCGGGCGGAACTTCCTCGTGAAGATCAATTCCAACATCGGCAATTCCGCCGTCGCCTCTTCCATCGAAGAGGAAGTCGAGAAAATGATCTGGTCAACCCGTTGGGGCGCCGATACCGTGATGGATTTGTCGACCGGGAAAAACATTCACGAGACACGCGAATGGATCATTCGCAATTCCCCTGTGCCGATCGGAACAGTCCCAATCTATCAAGCGCTCGAGAAAGTAAACGGCAAGTCAGAAGATCTCACATGGGAGATCTTCCGCGACACCCTGATCGAACAGGCAGAACAGGGCGTGGACTACTTCACGATTCACGCGGGTGTGCGCCTGGCCTATGTACCAATGACCGCCAAGCGGATGACCGGTATTGTGTCGCGCGGGGGTTCGATTCACGCAAAATGGTGCTTGGCGCATCATCAGGAAAACTTTGCGTATACCCACTTCGAGGAAATCTGTGAAATCATGAAAGCCTACGACGTGGCCTTCAGCCTCGGCGACGGGCTTCGACCAGGATCGATCGCCGATGCGAACGACGACGCGCAATTTGCTGAACTCGAAACATTAGGTGAACTGACCAAGATTGCTTGGCGGCACGACGTGCAGGTCATGATCGAAGGTCCAGGCCATGTTCCCATGCACATGATTCAGGCCAATATGGAAAAGCAGCTCGAGGCTTGCCAAGAGGCTCCATTTTATACCCTTGGCCCACTGACGACCGACATTGCTCCAGGTTACGATCACATTACATCCGGCATCGGCGCTGCCATGATCGGATGGTACGGCTGCGCCATGCTGTGCTACGTCACACCCAAAGAGCATTTGGGTCTCCCGACTCGCGAGGACGTCAAGACCGGCGTCATTACCTACAAGATTGCCGCGCACGCAGCCGACCTGGCCAAAGGGCATCCCGGCGTCCAAGCGCGTGACAACGCACTATCCAAGGCCCGATTCGAGTTCCGATGGGAAGACCAGTTCAATCTTTCGCTTGATCCGGAAACAGCCCAGCAGTTCCACGATGCCACGCTCCCGGACAACGCGGCTAAGGTCTCCCATTTCTGCTCGATGTGCGGTCCACACTTCTGCTCGATGAAAATCACGCAAGACGTCCGAGAGTACGCCGCGCAGCTACAAGTCGATGAACAACAGGCAATTCAGATCGGCATGAAAGAAAAATCGGAAGAGTTTAAGAAGACCGGCTCCGAGATCTATAGATAAAGGGAATACGGCTGCTCAAAAGGCCCTCCGGCAAGGCCGCAGAAGAAATCAAACCGGAGGCGTACCATTCGGGGTAAGGATTTGGGCGAGCCGAGAGCGAAGCCAGAGGCCATTTTCAGCAGCCGTCGAGGGAGAGCTCAGCATGGGAAAGCCAACACCAGCCCCGTTACGGGAACGCGACATCACCCGGCAGATTGCACGGGAATACTACAAAGAGTTCGATCAATTGATCGAAAGCGACGTCATCATCGTCGGCGCGGGACCATCAGGGCTTATTTGCGCGCACGACTTGGCCACGATGGGATTTCGCACGCTCCTCATCGAGCAAAGCCTGGCTCTCGGGGGTGGATTCTGGTCCGGCGGGTATCTCATGAACAAGGCAACGATCTGCGAGCCGGCGAATGAAATCCTCGAAGAGGTCGGTGTCCCGTGCAAGAAAATCAAAGAATGCGAAGGCATGTACATGGTCGATCCCCCACATGCCACCGGTGCCCTGATCGCGGCTGCGTACAAAGCCGGCGCAAAGATCATGAACCTGACACGAGTGGTGGACTTGATCCTACGCAACGATAGCTCACTGGAAGGCGTTGTCGTCAACAGCACCACCGTCGAGATGGCGGGGCATGATATGATCCACGTCGATCCCATTGCCCTCGAGAGCAAGATCGTGGTGGATGCCACCGGCCATGATGCCGTGCTGGTCGAACTCCTTCACAAGCGGAATCTGTATAAGAAGGTGCCCGGAAACGGTGCCATGTGGGTCGCCCGATCTGAAGAAGAGGTGATGGACCGTACGGGAGAGGTGTATCCCAATTGCTTCGTTATCGGATTGGCTGTCGCTGCCGTATATGGCACCCCAAGAATGGGTCCCGCTTTCGGTTCAATGCTGTTGTCCGGACGATATGGCGCGGAATTGATTACGAAGAAATTGAAACAGAAGTCATGAGCTGGAGCGGTAAGTTGTCAGCATGCAGCGCCACAGGGAATGCGAACCCAAAAGCGTACTTCCCAGTACGTTGAGGGGTTCGTACGAACGAGAACGACGCAGGGGACATTTTTCAACAGCCTGACTATGGATATTCAAGATTTTTTAATCCAAGGCGAAGGGCGCGAGGAAGACAAGCGCCAGGCGTGGGATCTCTTTCAGCAGGCCTATGAGCAACAAATGAAGCGAGAACTGGAAGAGGCCATCAACCTGTACAAAAAGTCACTGGCCACCCATCCCACGGCTGAGGCCTATACGTTTCTGGGATGGACCTACAGCTGGATGGGGCAGATTGACGAGGCAATTGAGGAATGTCACAAGGCCATCGCGCAGGACCCTGACTTCGGCAACCCCTACAATGATATTGGCGCCTACTTGATCGAGAAGGGTGAATTCGACGAGGCCATTCCCTGGTTTCAGAAAGCGATACAGGCCAGGCGTTACGAGAATCCGGCCTATCCGCACCTGAATCTCGGCCGCGTGTATGAACGAAAAGGGAACTGGACGGAGGCCATCGACTCGTATAAAAAAGCGCTCGCCCTAGATCCAAACTACACGCTGGCCCGAAAAGCGCTCGGACGGTTAGTCAGCTCATTGAACTGAAATCATATGTCCATACCAAAAACCATTCTTGTCGCCATCACGGATCTGTTCTTCTACACCAAAGTCCGTGACGCACTCCGCCAACCGGACTACCAGCTTGACAAAGCACGGACGCAACAGGATATCGCCGACAAAGCCCTGTCGGCGAACCCAAGCGTGATTATCTTCGACATGAACGACCTGACCCTGAACGCCTTTCAGGCGCTGGAAAAGCTGAAAGCCGATCCACAGTTGAAGGGCATTCCGACGCTTGCCTTTGCCAATCATGAAGAAGTCGATACGTGGAACCGGGCGAAAGCACTCGGCGTGACGAAGATCGTTTCCCGCAATGAGTTTTCAGCCAGAACGAGAGCGTTGGTCGAAGAGTTGATGGCCGGTCATGCCCTCAAGTCGTAACGCCGGAACGTCCTCATCTCCGCTAACTTTCGACTTGAAGAGTTGTAGACTATTTTGCTGAACTGACTATGAAACAATCTCGTCTTTACGCGCAACATGTCCAACTTGGAGCCACGTTTGAGGAAGTCACCGGTTGGGAAATACCGACCCACTATGGCGATGTCGCAGCCGAATATCGCGCCGTCCGCCAGGCAGTGGGGATCGCCGATCTCTCCCATCGTGGCAAACTCAGGGTGACAGGCGAGGATCGTATAAAGTGGCTGCAAAGCGTCATTAGCAACGACATCCTTTCCCTTCAACCAGGGCAAGGCCGCTACTCCAGCTTCTTGACCCACAAAGGCAAGATGCTCACGTACTTCCGCCTGTACATGCAGACGGAAGCCGTCATGTTGGAAGACGTGGGCGAGATCGGGGACATCACGTTCCAGGCCCTACGTAAATTCCTGCTCTACGGGGTCAAAGCCAAGATAGAAAAGTGTGCCGAGAGTTGGGGGCTGCTGTTGATCAGCGGACCAAAGGCTGCGCATGTGGTGCAATCCGCGTTCGGCGTGGACGTCACGGACTTGAAGCCGGTCGATTTTGTCACGGCCCAGATCGGTGGACATCATGCGCTGGTGTTATGCACCGAAGAAACGGGAGAAGTGGATATCGAGGTGCTGCTTCCCGCGGATAGTCTCCTGACCGCGTGGACCGGTATCATGCAAGCCGGAGAGAAGTTCGGCATCAGGGCGATCGGCAACCACGCGCGTGAGGCCTTGCGTATCGAAGCCGGCATCCCGAAAGCCGGGCTGGATTTGAACGAAGAGATCGTCCCACCAGAAGCCAATCTTGAGGGTAAAGCGTTCAGCCTGAGCAAGGGCTGCTATCCAGGGCAAGAAGTCGTGGCACGCATGGATACCTATGGCAACGTACGCCGCAAGCTGGCGGGGCTGGTCCTTCACGATTCAGTTGTTCCATCTCATGGAGCTAAACTGTATAGCGGCGACCGTGAAGTGGGCTGGATCAGCAGTGCTGTCCGTTCCCCCCACCTCAACAAGGCCATTGCGTTTGGATTTCCTCTGCGCGACTTCAGTAAGCCGGGGACAGAACTGACTGTGGAATTCGAAGGTGGTAGACATCCAGCGACTATTCAAACCCTCCCCTTCTACACCAAGCACTAACCTCATACCTCGCGAAGATCATGTCCGTTGATGAACAGGCAGACAGCACACAAACCACTCCGTATCTGGCAGCGGGGGGCCTTGCGGGAATCACTCGTTTGGTGGACGAATTTTACGTCAATATGGATACCTTGCCGGAAGCCAAAACCATCAGAAACATGCACCCGGAGGATCTAACTGAATCACGGAAAAAGCTCACCTACTTCCTCAGTGGTTGGCTTGGGGGGCCACGGCTGTTTCAGCAACACTATGGACCGATCAGCATTCCTGGCGCTCATAAACGATTTCCCATAGGCTACGAAGAACGCGATGCCTGGTTACTCTGCATGCAACGAGCCCTTGCTGTTCAGCCATACAGTGACGAATTGAAAGACTACCTCTTGGCAGCTCTCAGCATCCCAGCCGAACGAGTCAGGGAAGTGAACGCAGGGGAATTCTAGGGTTACACACCCCCTATTTCATCCTAGCCGGTCCTTCTCTCTGTCCCTCTACATCCACGTTGGGATACATCTCTGAATCCTTCTGGATACAGGACCTTGAGCCTCATAAGGTCCGTCCGAGGAACTGGTACCCTTCAAAATCAACGCGATGAATGAAGAACTCTACCTACCCTGTCCAATTGTTCATGTGGCATTCTCCTTGCTGTAGCTGAGAATGGGAACGAATCGGATCATGATTCACGGAACCAGATCGATTCGGCAAACCTGAGAGATGCGCAGAAAGCTGCAGACCTACTAGAGAGGAATAGGCTGTCAGTGAATCGGCGTTGTAAGGTGAGGACTGGTTCTAAATGGTTCACAAGATGAATTTCATTTCACAGAACTCTGCACCGCCTGGACTCACCACTTCGATCGGGTCGGAACTGAACTCGATCGGCTGCGAAGCCTGGATCGACGTGGCCCGGTTTGGTAGCAGAGAAAAATCGCTGTCAGCGGTCACTGCAGATCCCAGGGCCTCTCAAAGCTCCCTGAGAAAATCGGTCGACGGTCTACGCAGGAGGACATGTGCCCCCTTGTTGTCGTTGAATTTGGACTCACTGATGAACTCGGGAACCGTACGGTAACTGGCTATCTGCAGCAAAAGCAAGGGCCTTGCGCAGTGAGGCTGGCCTACGGCCTAGCCGGCACGGCGTGAGAAAATCGCGTATTCCCGACCTCGTCAACCACTGCTACGGCAAACTTGTCCTTGGTAACCCGGACAAGACCGAAATTGTCGAAGCCCGACTCGTAATAGAGCTGGGTCGGATGCAGTCCATCATCTGTCGCGGTCAGCTTCCCATGCCGGGCAGACAATGGACCAGTGACATATTCATGAAAATCGATCACACCGTCCCGATCAGGATCATAGGCAGTGACCTGTGCGAGGTGTACATCGCCCGCCAGAAACACCACGTTCTTCAGTTTGTCGCTGAGAATCGTATCGACAATCACTTGCCGCTCCCGTTCAAAGCCCGTACCATCCGGCCCCCCTGCCCAACCATCGTTGCCGGGCACCGTGGCGTCGCCACCCTTGGGAATCGAGAGCGGAACGGACGTCACGATCACTTTCCATGTCGCAGTGGATGTGCGCAACCCATCGAGCAGCCACGCCAATTGCGTTGCTCCGAGCATGGTCTTGGCAGGACCATCTGGATCAGCATTGCGACTCCGGTATTGCCTGGTATCTAAAATGAAGAGTTCAAGATCGGCACCATACCGTACGCGTCGATACAGACGATGCGGATCGTCTACTGGAGAAGCGATGGGCCAGTACTCCCGCAACGCCTGCCGGCCGGACGGCATCTGTTCCTCAAACGGCCCGGCAAAATTATTCCGAACCTCATGATCATCCCATACCACATACACCGGCGTGGTCTCCAAGAATTGACGCAGAGCCTCTGCACCACGTTGATAGCGATGGCGAGCCCGATAGGTCTGCAGCGTGGTCGCTTTGAAGTCGGCGCCCAGCTCGTTCGGCGGGGAGGGGCAGATATCATCGCTGTAAATCGTATCGCCGAGGAAGAGAAAGAAGTCGGGATGTTGTCGGCGGATGATATCAAAAATCGGATACCCGCCGGCTCCTTGGCGACATCGCTTCTGACCACCGAGATCTCCGCTCCAGGCAAACGTCACCGCTGCAGAGGTCTTCTCATCCGGCAGCGTGGTGAATTCGCCCCTAGCCACAAGACTCGCAGGGAGCTGCCTTGTGGCTTGGTCGGCAGAGCCGACCAGGACATGATACCGATAGCGCGTGGCAGGGCTCAGACCTTCGAGTGGAATCGTCAGGGTATAGTCCCTCTCCGAGGTCGTTATGATGGACACCGTTCTCGACACAGGTGCCACGACCGTCGCAAGCTTCGAGGCCCGCTCCCATCCCGAGACCGTAGCCCACTCAATCTGAACCAAGGCCGGACCGTTGGTCCGGAGCCAGAGCAACGCACTCTGCGAACTGACATCACCGACCGCAACACCTTGGGACAAGAAATCTGAGCCTACGAAAAGCCTTCCCTCCGACGAGCTGCTGGATCGAACCCGCTCACCAGAAAAAGCTGGACAGCCGACGAGAAAGGAGCCCAGCAGTAGAATACCGGCCGATAGAAGGAATGGACGCATCCGGCAGTCCTATCCTATGCAGTGGTTAAGGTCAAGCAGCGGAGCGAGACGGCAGGCTTGATAATCGGCATAGCCGAGCGGCATACTAAACACATACATAGGAGCCCACGATGTTGGATACCAGTTGCTGTGTGACCAATTGCCTGGAGAGACCCTATGCTCCGGCCGGTACGCGTTCCGTCTGCAAAGACCATTTCCTGAGTTTTCTCACCTGGCGCCGTCGCCGTGGCACTCAGATGTTCCACACCTACGCCGGCATGTCGATGGAAGAGCGCAATACCATTGCAGCCGAATGGATGAAAACCATCCGCACGGATGATGTCCAGGCTACCGCACCAAAACTCTGACCCCCTTGTCCGTTCTCACTTGAATGGGCGTCCTGGTGGGCTCCTCACTGCGCACATCCAATCCAGGACCTTTTGAGACCCTACGCTGAGGATTCACTTCTTGAGTTCTAACGCAACGGATAACATATCCGTATGCAACAACAACCATATTGGTGGCTCAGTGATTCCGAGCGCGAAGAAATAAGCAGAGGAATCGAGGCGGGACGCACGTTTGCGCATATTGCGCAGGCATTGGGTCGGCACGCAAGCACGATCTCCCGTGAAGTGAGGCGCAACAGCGGAAAGAGTGGGTATCGTGCATTCTCGGCCGCACGACGAGGAACACGCGCCGCGGCAAGCCGTCGCAAAGGAAAGTCGGTGCTGGCAAAAGACCACCGCCTACGCGCCTATGTCCTTGCAGGCCTCAAGAAACGCTGGTCTCCCCGTGAGGTCGTCATCCGCATGAAAGCGGAGTATCCTTCG
>SWDO01000018.1:153281-170258 GCA_005116895.1 Nitrospira sp.
CTCCATCCTGTCGGGTGTTCGTGTCCATCGTGCTTCTCTCCTTATGGTGTGCGGTGAGGTGCAGGCTTCACGATTGATGCGTTGTTAACGAGAAACTATTCGGGAACGACTCGCTTGGGCTTGTTCCTTATTGAATGCTACGCAAATTATTCTGCCCATTTTGTGGCGTCTTGTATCTCACAAAAGACAGCGTAGACCTATCGGGGAAATCCTGAAAAAATGGCGGGGGATCCCTGAGGGGGGCCGTCGAGTGTACTGAAAGAACGTGGGAATGCGGATGAATGGGGGAAGCACTACGCTACAAAGTTTCGCGCTGGCGCATGCTCAGCTTGGCCAGTGGACCAGCCGGCCCTTCAGATTTCTCGTGGTAGGATTCGATGCATTTTTCACAACCACAGGGGTCATAGCGTTGCACTTCGAGTTAGAACTCAAGCAGAGCAAAGACTTGGTACCCAGTCTCTGGATATAGATCCAGGGTTAAAATGAGGAAACGCCGCCGCAAGCACAATCGCTTGCGGCGTCGCTATCGCTGATATATGAATCGGCTATTGGCCCTTTCCTAGATTAAGGCCGCCATAGCGTATTCTCCTTGTGCTATGTGACTGAACTATCCTCTCCCCAGCCACCGCAACTTAAGTGCCTTGCGAGGTAATCGCTCTCGCCGTCACCAGTGAGGTCTGCGCGGGCAGGACGTGCTCGCCGGTCTTGTCCGTGGACAGGCAGAGCGAGCAGATGTAGCCCGTGTGAACGGCGGCCTTGATCATGTCCGGGCGCTCGTAATCATGATGGCAGACATGACATTTCAGGTGCTCGCCGGACGGGTTGCCGTACATGTCGAACATCGGCAGGGCGATGCCGTCGTCTGTGCGTCTCAGGTAATACTTGCCCGAAGTGGCGATGGCAATGATCGGCGGGAGCACCAACCCAAGGACGATGGCCACCAGCGGTGAGTACGGCCGCAACGCTTCGCCGAGTCCGCCGAAGAAGGCGATGACCGACAGACCGGCAGCGATCAGCATCGACCCGAAGCCCACGGGATTGAAGTCGTACAACATCCCGCGACGGAACTCCGGCGTCTTTGGAGAAAGCTTCAGCAGGTATTTGTTGAAGACGATGTCCGAGGCCACCACCACGACCCAGGCCATACCGCAGTTGGCGTAGAACCCAAGGATGGTGTTCAGGAAGTCGAACATGTTCGCTTCCATCAGGATCAGCGCGATCGTGAGGTTCACCCCGAGAAACACGATGCGGCCCGGATAGTGCTTGGTCACGCGGGTGAACGCGTTGGTCCATGCCAACGAGCCTGAGTACGCATTGGTCACGTTGATCTTGATCTGGCTGATCACTACGAGCACGACTGCCAGCGCCATCGCGAGCCAACCCGGCAAGAAGTTCTGGTAGATTTCCAAAAACTGGTGCACCGGCTGATTGGCGATGCCGGCGCTGCCCGCGACATTGTCTGTAAGACTACCTACGGACAATTGAGACTCGTGTCCGTCTCTGATGAGCCAGCATCCAGAAGGAACAGCTCCTGTGGAGCTGTTCCTTCTGGATGCTGCGTGAATCATTCTGCCCCCTGTGTGATGTCAGGTATCTCACAATAGATGACGTAGCCCTATCGGGAAAATCCTGAAGGAATGATGGGAGATCCCTGAGGGGGGCCGTCAAGTGTACTGAAAGTACGTGGGAATGCAGATGAATCGGCGAAGCACTAGGAATCGGGCTGAATCAGTCCGACACGCATCGCGAATCGGACCAACCCCGGCACATCGTGAATGTCGAGCCGCTCCATCAATTGGCTTCGGTGTGTTTCGACGGTCTTGACGCTCAAGCTTAACCGTTGAGCGATGTCTTTCGTGGTTTGGCCTTCCGCGATCAATTGTAAAATCTCGCGCTGACGCCCGCTCAGTCTAGCCAACGGACTGGACGGCGCTCCGGACTTATTTCGGTAGGCCTCCACGGCGTACTTCGCAACGGCGGGGGTCAAGTAGGTTTCGCCACGACTCACCGTTCTGATCGCCAATTCCAATTCTGCCAGCTCAGCCCCTTTCAACAAGTACCCCGATGCACCGACCTGCAACGCTTGGCTGAGGTATTCTTCGTTGGCATACATCGACAACAGGATCACGCGCGTGGCCGGCGATTCCTTGACAATCCGGGACGTTGCATCGAGTCCGTTCAAGCCCGGCATGGCAATATCCATCAGGACGAGATCCGGAGCCTCCAGTTGCACAAACTTGACGGCTTCCAACCCATCCCCCATGTCCGCGACAACCTGAATGCCCTCGATTTTTTGCAAGAGGGCCTTCATGCCAGCTCTCACTAAGGCATGATCTTCCACGATAAGAAGCCGGATATGGCTCATGGCAATATGGCCTCAATTGGTACGTGCGGCTTTATCAGTTCTTGTTCGGCAAGCAAGAAACTCAATTCAAGCCTGGTTCCTTCACCCGGCGTGGATGAGATCACCAAGCTGCCACCAGCCAGCCGCACACGCTCTTCCATGCCAAGCAGCCCGATGCTTTCCCCGCTCTGTGCCCGTCGTCGTGCCAGCATCACATCGAATCCGACACCGTCATCCTGGATGACGAGGGTAACTTCCTCACCTTGCCGGCGCAGCACAAGATCGATCATCTTGGCCTGCGAGTACTTCGCGATGTTGGTCAGCGCCTCCTGCGCGACCCGAAAGCAGGTGACCTCGATAGGGGCTGGGATTCGCCCCTCCATTCCTTCGACAGAGAGCGAAAGGGTCCATCCATTCCGCGCCGCCTGCCGGTTCGCATACCATCGAAGCGCCGGAATCAAGCCCAGATCGTCAAGGAGCGACGGTCGCAGATCAAGCGCTAACGTGCGCACTTGAGTCAGCAACTGATCCACCAGCTCAAGGCTATCCGTGAGAGGGCTGAAACGGGCATCTCTGACCTCGCCATGCTGGATATCTTGCAAGTCAATCTTCAGCGCCGTCAGCAACTGTCCGATTTCGTCATGCAGATCGCGTGCAAGCCGGCTTCGCTCCTCTTCCTGCACTTGCATCAGTTGGCTGGAAAGTATTCGCAGGGAATGGTTGGCGGCGCTCAATTCTGCAGTACGCTCTAGGACCTTTATTTCAAGCGCTTCATGTGCCTGCTGTAAGAGTATCTCCCCTCTTTTCCGCTCACTGATGTCGCGGATGACTTTCGAGACCCCGACAAACTGACCCACCGCATCTTTGAGCGGTGACAACGTGACCGACACATCGATATATCGGCCGTCCTTGGTCAACCGTACCGCATCATAACTTTGAATATCATGCGTTCCCCGCAGCGTGGCCAGTTCCCAGGCTCTGTCCCGAGAAAGATGGGCTGGAATAATCGTGAGGATCGAACGGCCGATGATCTCGGTGGCGGTATACCCGAAGAGACGCTCCGCACCGAAGTTCCACGTGGTCACGAATCCATCTGGGGTCACGCTCAGAATGGCGTCGCTGCTGCTCTCCACGATCGCACCCAGTCGCCTGGTGGCATCGTCGAGTTTGGCCCTTCTCGCTCGCGCCACGAGCCACGCTGTAATCCACAGGAGGGCGATTCCCACAACACGATTGAAGCCAGCAATGTCTACCGGAATAAAAGGAGGAGAGAGTGTATGCCCCAGGTACGCGAGAACCGTCCCGATGGTCGCAACAAGATACGGCGCCAGCGGCCACTCAATCCAGAGAGTCAAGAAGGCGCCGAAGACATCCCCGACGACCCAGACCGCATACCCCCACGGCATGAACACATCGAGAAGGAACGTCCCAGCCAGGATCAACGGAATCAGTGCTCGGGCATAGTTACTGTTCATGACAGTCCGCGATCTGAAACGACATGACCACCTGTCATTCGACGATGGTTACACGACGACGCAACAACTCCCTCTGCCGCCAGACCCTGCATGATACTCTGAAACAAGGATCGGGATCGAGAATGGATTGGTGGAACCACACTCCTAGTTATTTCTCTCAGCCGTTTGCCGGTTCACCACCCATACGCCGGCCAGGATGAGAGCGATACCGATCATTTCAATCAGTCCGATGGCTTCCCCTAGAATCAAGGCTGATAGCCCGATGGCGGCAACCGGCGTCAGATTGCCCAGGACCGACGCCCGTGAAGGGCCGACCCCCTTGACGCCGAACAGCCAAGCCTGTTGCGCGACTGCCGTCGCAAAGACAATAAGGTAGCCGAGCGCCAGCCAATCGGATGTCGTCACCGATCCGATCCCGGCATTCATCACCTTGTGATCTGTCCAGAGCAGTGGAATTTGAAGAACGGTTGCCACGAGCAGCGTCGTCCAGTTGACCGTGAGGGCCGACACCCGCTCCATGATCGCGCGGCTGCCGATACTATAGAGCGCCCAACTCACGACCCCGAGAAAAACCAATGTGCTCCCCAGTAGCGGATGCTCGCCAACCGCTTGAAAGCCTGCGACGGAGACCAGTCCGACACCTGAGAACGACAGCAGTGCGCCAGCCCACACGGCACGCAACGGCACATCGCGAATCAACAGGGCCGAAAGCAGAGATGTCACGACAGGGCTTGCCCCGATGATCACGCCACCAACCGCCCCACTGACATAGTTCAGGCCCATCATAATGAGGAGATGGTTGCCCAACACGCCAAGGCCAAGGAGCCCCAGCAGCCTCATGTCGGCCAGGCTTAACTTGAGCGCACCGCCTTCCTTCGACCACCACGTTGCCAGGAGAATCGCCAATCCTCCGATATCACGAAGGACCGAGGCTTCGACGGCGGAGAACGAGCCGAGCGCCATCTTCTGCGCCACGATCGACCCGCCCCATAGCACGGCTGCCAGGATGACAGATCCGTAGGCCATCGTCGTGGAGGGTTGACTCATAGTCACTGGGATACCGTCGTTCTGGCTCGCCGTCAAGCGGTATTCCATCAACGTCCCAATTACTTGACGGTATTTACGTTTGTGAGTCGCCTCCGTCTAAGAGACAAGGCCGATCAACAAGGGAGGTAGCCTCCATCATGTGTCCGGCCTCCTGACCAAACCAGTCAGGACGGGACCATGACGCCCCGTAGCAATTGACAGTCCTTCCCCTCAGACTGACTCGTCATTCTTACCGAATCTCCCATTGCGCAAGAACGGAACGTAGAAGTGGAAGCTAGAGCTATGAGAGGTCAGAATTTGCTAACATGGGCTACTATGAATCGTCAGAACTGGCTCGGATCGGTCTTACTTATTTCACTTGTGCTGCTGATCGGTATCGGTCTGGGCGCGTGGAAATACGAATCCATTCAGAGCGAGCACGCCGCTTCGGCGAATCAGCCGGAGCCGATAGAATCGGTCACCATCGCCGTTGCACGAGCGATCGACCACCGCCAGACCACGACTTCGATCGGAACGGTCCTTGCGCTGCGTTCGATCACCTTAAAGAACGAACTGGCAGGGACGGTTCGCGAAGTCCGGCTCACACCCGGACAGATTGTCGAAGCAGGGACACTGTTGGTCGCACTCGACGTCTCGGTCGAAGAAGCTGAACTCCGGGCACAAGAGGCCCAGGTCGCGCTCGCCAAGACCGTCCTCAATCGCCGACAAAACCTCAGCCAGGAATTTGCGACCACTCAAGAAGAAGTCGATCGAGCGCGCGCAGACCTGGATATGGCGCAGGCTCAGATCGCCAGGACGAAAGCCATCATTGCCAAGAAAACGATCCGCGCCTCCTTCCGTGCGAGGGTAGGCATCGCGGACGTCCATCCCGGTCAGTACTTAGATGAAGGAACACTCCTGACAACGCTTCAGGGCGTGAGCGAGGCTGTGCATGTTGATTTCACCGTGGCACAACAAGTGGCAATGGGATTACGGGTCGGCGAATCCGTCGAGATACTTGCAGCCAGTGATTCTCCCGCTATCGTGGCCAAGATTGTCGCGCTCGACGCACGCGTCGACCCGACCACTCGGAACGCTATGATCCGTGCCAGAATCGAAGGCACCCGTAATGTCCCATCACCAGGAGCGTCGGTACGCGTCCGGGTTCCGGTCGGTCCCCAGCGAACAGTCGTCGCCATCCCGGTCAGTGCGTTGCGCAAGGGGCCAGGAGGCGACCAAGTGTTCGTCATCTCGCTGGACAAGGATGGCCACAACCGAGTCCATACCCGGCAGGTTGAAAGCGGTCCCATGTTCGGCGATGAGATCATTATCCAGGCCGGTCTGACGGCAGGCGAGCACATCGCCGCGGTGGGCTCCTTTAAGCTTCGTGACGGGATCCTCGTTGCAGTCGCTGAATCTGTCGGGAATAGCTCGAAAGAGACTCGCGAGGCCGGGAACCCCTAAACCGATCATCATGCCGCAAGACACGACCCGAACATCGTTCACCGACGTCTTCATCAAACATCCCGTGTTGGCCATCGTCGTCAACCTGGTCATCCTCCTTGCCGGTTGGCGCGCGATGACATCACTCCCGGTCCAGCAGTATCCCAGGATCGAAAACTCGTTAGTCGTCATCACCACCCTCTACTACGGCGCCGGCGCCGAAACTATTCGTGGGTTCATCAGTACGCCGATCGAACGGGTCGTCTCCGCGATCAGCGGCGTTGACTATGTCGAATCGACCAGCCGCGCCGGAATCAGCACCGTGACCGTCCATCTCAAATTAAACCACAGCAGTACGGCAGCGCTGGCCGAAGTCACGGCGCGACTTCAACAAGTGAAGTCGGAACTTCCACCGGAGGCCGAACCGTCTGCGATCGAGATCCAGCGAGCCGATCGACCTTACGCATCGTTCTACTTGAGTTTCAGTTCGACTGAGCGTCCGGTCCCGGCTGTCACCGATTGGCTGCTACGCACGTTACAACCCCAGCTCGCAACGTTACCCGGCGTCCAACGAGTCACGTTCGAAGGTGAACGACAGGTCGCCATGCGTATTTGGATCGACCCTGACCGACTCGCGGCCCTCAACCTCTCGCCCGGCGACGTCCAGGGTGCGCTTCGTCGAAACAACTATTTGGCGGCGGTCGGCCGCACAAAAGGCAATCAAGTCCAGGTCAACTTGCTTGCCAACACTGATCTTCGTTCCACGGGTGAATTTGAGGAGCTGATCGTCGCGGATCGGAACGGGGCCATCGTGCGGCTCAAGGACGTCGCACGAATCGAACGGGGAGCCGAAGAAGCCACGATCATTGCGAAATACGATGAGACGGAAGGCGTGTATCTCGGCATCTGGTCAGTACCCGGCACAAACGAAATCGACGTCGGGCACAGGCTACGCGACGAGATCGAGCGGATCCGTCCAACCCTCCCGAGCGATATCGACATGAAACTCGTCTGGGACGGCACGATGTTCATCCGGAACGCCCTGACGGAAATTACCAAGACGTTATCCGAAACGATCCTGATCGTCGCCCTCGTGGTGTTCCTGTTCATGGGATCGGTCCGTACGGCCATTGTGCCACTCGTGGCCATCCCGATATCGTTGATCGGAACCGCCCTCTTCATGGCCGCGTTCGGATTCAGCCTGAATCTCCTCACCCTGCTCGCCATCGTGCTGTCCGTCGGTCTCGTGGTAGACGATGCCATCGTGGTCGTTGAGAACGTGGAACGGCATGTGCGTCTGGGCCAATCTCGAATCGAGGCCGCGCAAGCCGCCGCACGGGAGCTGCTGGGCCCGATCGTTGCGATGACGATCACGCTCGCGACCGTCTATGCCCCCATCGGCTTCCAAGGCGGGCTAACTGGTTCCTTATTCCTGGAGTTTGCGATCACACTGGCCGTGGCCGTCGTGCTCTCTGGTGTCGTCGCGATCACGCTGTCGCCGGTGATGAGCTCGCGATTTGTCCATCCGCAAGGCAAGGAAGGTCGCTTGACCGCGTTCGTCAACCGGCGCTTCGAAGAAGCGCGCGGGATCTACGCCAGGCTCCTCGACGGCACGCTCACTATGCGGTGGGGGGTTGTGGTGGCCGCGCTCCTGATCGTGCTCGCAGCCTGGCCGCTCTATCACTTCTCCCGTCAGGAGTTGGCTCCCGTAGAAGATCAGAACCACATCAGCCTCTTCTTCGAAGCGTCGCCTGACTCCACAGTCCAGGCCACCAACCGACAACACTTCCGGATCGTCAACGCCCTCACGGCCATCCCTGGGGCGGACTACACCTGGTCGCTCACCACGGCATGGGGAGGCTTCGGCGGCGTGGTCGCGAAGGATTGGCACGATCGCGCTCGCTCGACCGAGGAGATGTACGACGACGTGTTCGGTGCCGTGTCGCAAGTGCCGGGACTCCGTGTATTCCCCAGACTAGACCCGCCGCTCCCCACCCCTGGTCAGTACGACGTGGAGTTAATCTTACAGAGCGATGCACCGGCCGAACAGATGCTTGAAACAGTCGGATCCGTCCTCGGCGCAGGCTGGCAGAGCGGCAAGTTCTTGTATGTGGACACCGATCTCAAAATCGACCTCCCCCAAGCCCGCGTCGTGTTAGATCGTGAGCGACTCGCGGATTTGGGATTCGACCTGGCCGGAGTCGGTCGTGAACTGGGCACCATGCTCGGCGGCGGGTACGTCAATCGGTTCAACTACTTCGACCGCAGCTACAAGGTCATTCCTCAACTCGGCGACAAGGATCGCGCAACGGTCGATCCACTGCTCGATCTCAAAATCAAGACACCGGGCGGCCAGTTGGTCCCGGTGTCGACATTCACCCATATTGAAACAAGCACTGCGCCGCGCGCATTGAATCGATTCCAGCAGCGCAATGCCGTCCGCATCTTCGGAGGCTTGAAACCCGGCTTCACCAAGGAGGAGGGGCTCCGTGTGCTTGAAACCGCGGCGGCCTCAAGCGGCCCGCGCGTGGTCATGGACTATGCCGGCGAGTCACGACAACTCCGCCAGGAGGGAGCGGCGCTCACCGTCACACTTGGCTTCGCGGTGGTCCTGATCTATTTGGTACTGGCTGCTCAGTTCAAAAGCTTCCGCGATCCCTTGATCGTCTTGCTTGGCTCAGTTCCGCTGGCAATGTCCGGCGCCCTGGTGGTGAGTTTTCTCGACCTCACCACAATCAACATTTATTCCCAGGTTGGGCTGATCACGCTGGTGGGATTGATCGCCAAAAACGGCATCCTCATCGTGGAGTTCGCCAATCAACTGCAGGCTCGCGGACATTCCCGGCTGACGGCGGTGCGCGAGGCCTCGCTGACGAGATTGCGGCCGGTACTCATGACCTCAGCTGCCACCGTCTTCGGTCACCTCCCCCTGGTCTTGGCAACGGGTCCCGGTGCAGCGGCCCGTAACAGTATCGGCATGGTATTGGTCACAGGCATGACCGTCGGCACGATCTTTACCCTGTTCGTCGTACCCGTGTTTTACTCACTGATTGCCGCAGAACATCAACCTCTGGAACCGAGCGAAGCACGAAAAGAATCGCCGCTGATGCTGGCAAGGGCCGAAGTCTAAACCATTGAATACTTTTTTCTTCGGCGACAGCCCTCGGTGTACTTACGGCGTTGTCGGGCGGGACATGCCGCGATCGAGATCATCAAGACGCCGCTGAAGTTGGCGCATCTCTTCCTTGAGTGATTCTTATTCCGTCTCCGTCTCCTTCTTCATGACCGGCACCTGACTCTCACGATTCTCCTCAACAGGTACGGCGTTCAGTGTTGACGGACGTGGCGACCCAACGGTCAGCGTTTCATAGTCAAGAACCAGTGAAGCCAATGGAGTCGCAGCGGTGACATCCGGTTGTTCATTCCGGCTCGACAGCCTGGCCGCCTCAGGACTGAACGTGATTTGGTGCTTCTCCAACCCGGTTGGATTAGGAGCGAGACGACGTAGCGCGCCATCCTGACCCATCCCTCCTTGCTGTGCACGATAGTGCGTGAGGGTGAGATGGAGTAACCGCCCCTGGATGTATAGAATTCCCCCAGTTGTCTCCTGCCTAGACTCTGTATCGCGCA
Source organism: Nitrospira sp. (assembly GCA_005116895.1). Classification (GTDB taxonomy): domain Bacteria; phylum Nitrospirota; class Nitrospiria; order Nitrospirales; family Nitrospiraceae; genus Nitrospira_D. The sequence goes on from SWDO01000018.1 coordinate 163,200, forward strand.
GCACTCGAAATCCCACCACCTGGCTCTTCGTCGCCTTAGACAAGGCGGTACGAACCAACGGGGTAAGAAACTCAATATCTTTATCGGAAAAAACACGCTCCCCGGGAGCCTTATCTATCAGCGAAGTCTGAACTTGCACGCCTTGAAACACAGAAGAAACCACCGCAGGGCTCAGGGAGAGCGGATGGGCCGTTCCGAACCATCCGTCCTCGGCTTTCTGAAGCAATACCGCCCCCTGTGGGCCATCGACCAGCACCTCATCCACAATCTTGGCCTGGATGAGGGAACATGCACTCGTGACCAGCCACATCACACTAGCCAAGATCGAAATACTCAGCTGGAATCTTCTGTGGGAAATGCGGATTAAAGCAGCCATGCGCCGTGCATCAGTGTAGCGCATTGAGGTGAATAAGATCGGACTAAAAGCCGGCATTCACAAACAACCTTCCTTGCAATGAGTCTTGTTCGAATTGCACTGGATTGGGTTGCCCCGCATTAAACGAATCCGTTACCCTCCACTCTCCTTGAATATAGACACTGGAAGAGATGTGATACCGTATCATGGCAGTCGTTCGTGAACCTGACGGGGCCGACTCTTGCTTCAAGTGATCCCACCGGGCGCCCACAACCCACGTCTTGTTGGGGATATAGAAGCCCTCCACCATGACATTTTGAAGATCTCGGTGATCGAGAGCTGCCGCTCTAAAATACCCCGCCGTGACGATAAACGGTCCCATCTTGGCCTCACCTGCGACACCCCACTTGTCTAACGCCCTGTTACTGTTCGGATGGCCTGGAAACGGATTGTTCACAGTGTCTCGCTTGTAAATCGCTCCGATTTGGTAGTTATCAAAGAGCGTCGCCGCATAAGTTGCATAGAAGCCTGGGTTCTCTAGCCTGTTTACCTCAGTGAGTTGTTGCGGTTGAAACATTCCGATCATGTATCGATGCGAAATCGTCTCACCGAGCAGTTGTCCGTTCAGTTCTACTGCCGTGTTGTAAAATTCCACGGCTTCGTCTGCAACCGGAACCCCCGCTGGCGCGATGGTCTGTGCTCGAGCCCCAACGACACCGAGTGCGCTCTGGGCAAAGTACCGCTGCCTCATCACCCGCTGTGAGTGCGATAGAAAAGGCAGCGCCGTATCCCACTGGCCGAATTTGAGGTTCAGCAACCCATGCCCAGTCGCTCCGATCAAGTCGTTGAGCTGGCCATAGGCCTGATTAACCGCAATCGTCCTATTTGCATACCCAATATCGACATAGGGCGAAAATATGCCAGTCTTCCCCAATGGAGCTCCGGCCATAAGCTCAATCGTGGCGACGCTCAGCTTGGACGATGGGCGGCTATTATCCTCTTTGTTGTATTCGGCCTCTACGATGATTCGCGCGGAGACAGGCACGTGCTTCATATCTTGAATATCGGTCCACTCCTTATCCTCCGGAAATCGGAATCCGTTCATGCGAAAGCTTTGACCTGTTTGGTTGAGCTTGGGTAGAGCTTGGTGACAGGTTGAACAGGACTTTTCCGTCTGCCGGCTGAACGCGGGAATAGCTTCTGCCGACTTTGGTGCCATGACTGCCGATAACCCCGACGCCATAACGCTCAGCACAACCGCACACAACAACATTCTCATCCGCATTCTGTTTCCCCTCTCTGTCTCCATCATTCATAACTACTGCATCGTAAATTTTCGAATGAAGTGGACAAGCGCCCACATCTGTTCCTCAGAGAGCTTTTTCTTGTACCCGGACATTTCCGTCGCCTCCGGATCACTCCCGTTCGCGATGATCCAGAAGAGTTGCCCATCCGGGATTTTCTCCATCACGTTTTTGTCCCGATAATTTCTTGGTTTGACATCTAATCCTTTTGTTGCAGACCCTTTCCCATCGCCCTTGTCCCCATGACATTTGCTGCACTTGTTTTCATAAATGCTCGGAGCCTCCTGCACCACCTCTGAAGTCGGAGGTATCGGGTTCGACGTCTTGAGGACTTCCTCCGGAGCAACCGGGGTCTTAAAATCTCCGGCGATGACTGCTGTCGGCCACGCCATGATCGCCGCGACTAATACTGAAAGGCTCAAATGTGTAACATTCATGTCGTCCTCCCTCCTTATGGAGACCTCTGTTGATCGCTGTTAACGAAGAAGTCCGCAGTGCCTATTTCAGGTCGAAACTTCCTGATTGCCATCGCACCAGATGCAAGCATCTCTCTTTTAGTTGCTGTGCGTGGGCTCGTCTCGTTCGGACATACCTAGCGAGAGACAGACCAATCCCTGCACGGGATACGATCATTTTCAAACATGATCACCCCACACGCACCAGCCCAATCACGCTTATTTGGCTTAGTTGTCTCTTACGCGGATCGACGATTGGGGCTACGTAAACACACCAGGCATGACAAGACACCTCTACGGTTATTACTGATCAACACATGCTTGGAGTATCTATACGCAAGTGCGATGCCGCGCTGAATGCATGCGTGACGCAGATCACGAATATCGATGTACCATTTTAATATTCTCAAGAAGTTACGAGTCCATACATCCACGAAGGATGTGAATATCAGGAAGATACGTAGAGCATTTCGCGATACGACTATCGCATGGCAAGAACTACAGCCGCATGCCAGGATCGAGCGATACACACACCGCCAGTTCACAAATCGAGACGGGTTCACGATTTTCATTATTGGGATTAATATCCCAATATTGTAACCGCTTACGTATTCCAGGGCGGACACCCAGCCAGAAAGAACCTCACCGAACAATGCGTGCCCGTTGCTGCCCCACAACATGTCGGGAACTGCATACACCAGAACAACCGCTCCATACACAGCCGAGAGACCGTCATGAGCCTTTCCTGATTGACTTCAATTTTACATATGGGATAAATTTCCCATATTTAAATCCGTAGTCTCACAGGCAATGATACGTACTCAGTCCCGCCTGACGTGTGTATGCACTTCTAACGACGCGCAAGAGAGTGCAGTCATCGCCTTGGGAGCAAAACAATGGAAGAGCCAGAACCGCTAAGCGCGCGCGTGAGATGTAGATGTAACGGAGAGGAGAACTTGCCCTGAAAGGATGGACGCAGTAAGCTATCAAGGCCCGACCTCCATCGGACGTTCAAGCCAAAGCATCGGCGGACCGATCTTCTGCAATTACAGATGGCAGCTAGGACTATTTCCGTGAGTCACTGATGCGGGACGAGCCGCAGCAAGAGCTTGTCTGCTGGAACGTTCGAAGTCGGGGTCAGAGGAGGAGACGATCATCCCTATATCATGATTGTCACTGCGTCGGGAGACGACTAGCCCGCATTATTCATGACGGTTCGTGACGAAACCAACGAGACACCAGGCGAGACGGGCACGCGGAGCCCCGAGGGATCGAGGCATACTCAAAACAGTATGTCGAGGTCACGAGGGGCGAGCCTGCCCGCTGACATGCCGCGCAGCCGCATGTCAGCTTGTCGTAGCCGTGTATCGGTGGTTGTAGTAGAAACGTTCATGAATAATGCGGGCTAAGGACGGACAATTAGCCTTCCATGGAATTCAGCAACCAGGGGATGTCGAATTCCCGCAGGACAAGCGAGTGCCGGTTGAATTGACCATTGTCGGTTCGGCGTGATCCTCTTCTTCTCTTTTGAACGTCACTTTCGTCGCATTCACAACCCCGTCGACTAACTGACCGTTTACCACCAGGCGAATGCCGATTTGAACGTCGCTCGGGGTTCCGCCTTCGAATACTGTCCCGGGATTTGTCTGTACACGGACAATGCCCAACGAAAAGTCGCTTAAATCACGTACGTGGGTCACAAATGCTTCCACTTTGGCGTTCTCACTATCCTTTGAACCCAGAGTTTCTGGCCATACGAGGTTCGCTTTCATACGAACGCCGGACGAACCTGGGTCTCCAGACGACACCTGATCTCCTGTCGCATCGACTAACAAACCATTCCAATCATTGCCGCTTATTTGGCCCGGCATGTCGTTCAACCTCGCATCGCTGTACTCGATGGTCAGAGCGCCGATCTCGAATGTTTTTTGAGCAGCATTGTGATTCTTGATGAAACCTTTGACCTCATAGTCAGGAGCCTGCGTGTTCATATCGAGAGTTTTCAACTCTATGAACGTCCCCATGATCGCGCCATCCCCCGTGACGAACCCGCTGACCTCCACGAGATCTCGACCGGGCATGAGGCTGAGAACATTGCGTCCAGGAATACTGGCATCGACAACCGTCGACGACGTCATGGCGACGGTCTGACCCAAGACAACCAGACTTGACCCATCCGAGGCTACCGATTGCACCACCCCTTCGATCGTATCCTCGTACAGCAATGTGTTTGCCGCGCATTGCAGCACGTCATGTGTATCGTAACGCTCCGTTACCGTCGCGTTGACACGCACCAGCATCCCATTTTTGAGATCAGTGAGGCTGCCGGATTTCCCATCGACCATCATCGATGTGCTGCCGGTATCGTACTCGTATCCGGAGACAAACACACTGCCGAACCCGGTGATGGCCCCAGAAGCTACCGACGCGATCTGGCCTGTCCCACCAATTCCACCTCCGGCTTGTGGACCAGGACCGCACGATGCCAGTAAGAGGCACAGGGCGATCGCCCCAAGAAAGTTTTGATCGAGCTTCTGCATTATGACGAGGGATTTTTCGGGCTGGAATCAGTCAGATTGTTCTTGTTCTTCAAAATGATAGATCCCGAGCCCCACGCGCACACGACCGCTCCCTTTGGATGCTGGGTTCATATCACGATCTCGATGAGAGAGCCACCGATCGAACTTCTCTAAGAGTTCCTGTCCTTCTGCAGACGCCAGCGTACGAAATTCCTTCGCGGTCTCTAACGAGACGTTGTCATACATGACCTTGCGTTGGAACCGAGGCTTCGACGGCTTCAGATGGACGTTATGATCGATGGTTGAAATAAGATCGGCAGTATCGGTTCCAAGTACCTGCAATTTCTCAGCCGAACCTTTCTGAGGAATGTAGCCGCGAGAGAGCAGACAAATTCGCCCATCTTTCAATTGCTTAACCGCACCGACCCGTAACAACTCATCCAATAAGGCCCTCACCGGGATGTCTCCACTGTAGCGTTTCACCAACACACTGAATGAAGCTCCCCGCCCCTCCATTCGAAGTGGTCGAGGATGGCCCTTTCCATCTCCGAAATCGGAGTCCCGGATCCAGCCGGTGATCACTCGTGAAGCTCGATGGTACTCTTCATTTGTAATGGATCGAGAATGAGGCGGGAGCGTCAAGATCCGTTGCACTTCCTTGCGCGTCAATCCACTGAGGATCGCGATCCGAGAGACCGTCTGCTTCTTACCATGAATTCCAAACTCAGCGTTCGCAACTTCCACGTAGACCTGCTTGGCCAGCTCGGCAAACGTCCGATGGGACACATTGTTCCGAAGAAGAATCCGCACCAACGGTCGAAGAAGCTGGAGGGTGGCGTGAGAAAGTGCTTGTCCGTGCTTGGACTGAGCCATATTGGGACTGAGCCTTAATTTAAGGGGGGAGTATACAACCTCCTTAGGCTCTCATTACAAGTGCGTTGTAATTGCATGTGCGGTAGTCGCAGCCTGGAATAGCGAGACATTGCCATGCCACAGCCACGTTTCACAGACGTGAGTTTCAGAGCTTGTCCATGATTGAAGGCATTTACGTGAACCCGTCGATCTGGTGTTCAGTTGCGATGGCTATCATGACATGAACGATCGAGTAGACTATTTTCGCTCTCTTATCTCCTCACTGAGACCCGGTGGGCGGGTGGCGATTCTCGATTTTCATCCTCGCGGATTCTTTTCCGGTATGTTCGGTCACAGAATCGAGAAAGAAGAAGTCCGACGCGAAATGGAGGCCGCCGGCTATCAGCTTCTGAACGATTACGATGTCGTCGACAGCCAGCACTTCCAGATTTTCGCGAAGGCGGAGCGGTAGGAGCCAGTTACTCTAGGTGCACGGCTCGGTCACAGAGGTTTCGACCAAGCTATCCCTTCCTACGTCTCCATCATTTCCAACCGAGGATCACACTCGTGTCCGCAAGCCGTGCACCGGATGCAATCCGACTCCACCGTGAATTCGTCGGAACGAATCCCCATGCCACCACAATCCGGACACCGGGTGAGGTGAACTTTCTGATCATTTACCGTTTCGTATTGCACTCCGTGTAGGCAGTACACCGGTTTCCCGTAAAGCAGCCATGGTTTGCCTGCATTGTCGACCACGGGCAAGACGAGGTAATGATGGTTCACGTAGTCCTCTAGCTCGCCACGACTCGCGAAACCGTCTTTGATCAGTTTGCCGGACACTGCCTCGTACAAGCCACTGCCGTTCACGATCACTTTGGTTGGTCCCATCATCTCACCTCCCCGATTGACGTGAACCTGGTTAGACCACACCTGAGTAGTAGCGGAGAATATTGGAGACAGAAATCACGCCGATAATTTGGCCGTCCTGCGTCACGGCCAGGTGCCGGGTTGCTTGGTCTTTCATCATCCGCACGGCATCAATGATCGGACGATCACCTTCGATGGCCACGACCGGCTTGCGCATGCACATCTTGGCAGGAGTGGTGTTGGGATTCATTCCGTTGGCCACGACCTCACGCGCCAACACCGAATCCGTGATGAGGCCGACGTATGACTGGTTGTCGGTTAGGAGGAGTGAGCCGAGCTTCCACTTCTGCATGAGCTGCCCCGCTTCGCGCAGAGTGGCCTCTTGTGAGAGACTCCGGACTTCCGTCGACATATGCTCTGCGATTTGCGGGCCAATGAGAGTCTGGCCAACTTTCTTCTGTTTCGGCTCGGTAACCCGACGCGCTTCGAGCTCCGACACACAACTTTCCAACACCCGATACCGTTGTAAGAGACTCTGCCGATGGCTGTCCATCCCGGTGCCTTCCGGCGCCTCGTCCGTCATATTCACCAACCCACCGGCCTCCCCCAGTTCGGCGTATTCATATGCATGCAGCAAGTCGGAGGCCTGTCCCAGCAAATCGCTGATCAACCGTTCGGTCTCCAGATCGAATTCCTCCAGACTG
>SWDO01000018.1:170358-174857 GCA_005116895.1 Nitrospira sp.
ACTGCAGGCTGGCTTCCCTTTGCCCAGAAACTGGGCCAGTTCAGCCAACTGTTTCCGCATCCGTTCGATGCTGCGGTCGAGGGACATCCGTGTCGATTTGGGATTGGTGCGCGTCGTGGCCATGGCACCTCCTCTTTAGGCAAGTATGTATGATACTACCTCCATCTAAAGTAGCGAGGCAAGCCTGTTCGGTCCGGGTATCGTATCGCAGAGCCAACACAGCTATTCCTGCGGCTGCAACGAACGGTGGTTCTTGGTGAAGGGGCTACGTGAACTTGAGCGCTGAGAGTGAGGAGTCACCCGGCGTTGCGTGAAGAAAAGCAAGTTGATCGCTAGAGTGGATCCAACATTGACTAGAACTGATTCCAGAGCAGTTGATTCGTGATTTCGTGGTGAAAGAGAACTTCCGAAGCCTTCACCATCGTACCGAGTTCTTTCGGAGATCGATCTGCCACTAACTGCTTGAAGCTAGAATATTTCCCCTTGCTGTCCTCGCCAAGAATATCGGTGATAAACTTCGACTCATGAAATAGCGCGATAGCATCATGGATGCTGCTCGGAAGGAATCGTGCGCGATCATCCGTCGTCTCCTTCTTTTCCAAGCGCTCCCCTTCAAAGCCGGTCTTGAGCATCGTGTACAGGACGAGGTAGGGGTTCGCATCGGGAGCGACTGAACGCAGCTCGATACGGGCCGTCTTTTCATTGGCCATCGGAATACGGATCATGGAGCCGCGATCGATCGCCGAAACCTTGATCTGATTCGGTGCTTCAAAGTGCGGATCGAGGCGGCGATATGCATTCACCGACGGGTTAAATACCAGGCAGATCTCCGGCGCATGATTCAAGAGTTTGAGAGTGAAGTCCCATGCCACATCGGAAAGCCCATCTTTCCCCTTCGCGTCGTAGAAAATATTCTTGCCATTCCTGCTCAAAGAAAAGTTGGTGTGCATACCGGACCCATTGATTCCAACGAATGGCTTCGGAAGGAACGTGGCCGTGTGCCCCATGGATCGGGCCACCTGGCGGCAAATCAACTTGTACAGCTGCACGTGATCTGCAGCGCGAACCACATCAGCATAAGAAAAGTTCATTTCGAACTGCGAGGGCGCGACCTCCGGATGATCTTTTTCGTTCTTGAAGCCTAGAGCCCGCTGTGCCTCCGCCGACTTATCGATAAACTGACGGAGTGTGTCCAGCGGGAGTGAGTGATAGTATCCGCCAGTTGAGATGAGCTTAAACCCGTTTTCACCGTAACATTGTTCGGCGTTCTGCCCTTCCACAAGGAAGCCTTCTATTTCACTAGCGGCATTTGCCGTAATGCCTTTTTTCTTGAGATTCTCCGTATATGATTTCAGCATGCCGCGGAAATCGCTGTGATACGGCGTCCGATCGCTATTCAACACAGACGCAAAGAAAATCACCTTCCCTGCGCCAATCACATCGGCCGGAAGATATCGGATGGAGGACCAGTCGACGGCAAGACGCAGGTCAGACTCATGTTGTGGTGTGAACCCACGGATGGACGACCCGTCAAATGTCAGATTGCCCAACGACTCCAGCAGATACTTTTTGTCGTAATCGAGCATGTGGAGACGCCCCTCGATGTCTGAGAAACACAACGTCACGGCCTTGATGTGCTTCTCTTTTTTTAACCAGGTCGTATATTCCCGCTCGAGACTTTTTGCGCTGGCCGTCTTGGCGCGCTCCGCCGCCTTGAGATTCATTTCCTCAAGCTCGTCATACGGAATTTCGAGGAAACTCTTGAGCTCAGCTGCAGTATTTGTATCCATGGTTCACCTCCACAGTCTCTGACGCAAAATGGTCGATCTCGACTCCCCGCCACGCATCCAATACCATCTGCTTCTTGTACTCACAAACACTCTTTCGTGCGCTTACCAGGAAGAGACGACCAAGTAGTGATTCAGTCTGTCACACCCTCTTAGAGGCATGCAATGTCGGCTGTATGCTGTCTTACGGGTCAGTTGAGACTTCACTCTGTGCCTGCGCCTTGCGCACTCACGCAATAGGAGCCGCGACGGCGTCATTCGGGTCAGCTCCCAGCGGATGCAGATAGGTGCCGATGAAGAGCAATATCGCCCCCAAGGAAACATTTGTTACGCTGGGATATCATGCGTTTACAAAAGCGGGACAATTGCTAACTGCGGATAGACCACCCGATGTCGATTTTGGCGTGGCCCAACGACTATCTTACGAGGTAGCTGATAGCCAATAGCGAACAATCAAAAGCCGATAGCTTAGGCTAATGGGTCATACAGGAGCAGAGGACGTCAAAATAGGAGGAGACCATGGCAAAGAATGCTCAAAAGCGCAAAGCGAAGAACCCGAAGATGCCGGCAAGTATCTGCTGGTTCGAAGTACCAGCCGATGATTTGGGACGAGCGAAGAAATTCTACGGGTCGTTGTTCGGCTGGAAGTTTGCCAAACTACCGGCTGCCGTACAGAACTATTGGCATATCGACACCGGCGGGGAAGATGCTTCACCGGACGGAGGGGTTTTCCCACGCATGCATCCGAAGCAGACCATCACCGTCTATGTATCCGTGCCGTCGGTCGACAAGGCCATGGTCAAGGTCAAGAAACTGGGAGGAACCGTCTGCGCGGGGAGAACGGCAGTGCCAGGGATGGGTTATTTCGCAATTTGCGCGGATCAGGAGGAAAACGTCTTTGCGCTATGGGAACCGAACGAACGAGCCAAGTAACTGGACGCATCGGTTTACCTCGTATACACCCATCACGCTGGAGGCCATATGAAATACCTCTGCCTCGTGTATCTCGAAGAAAAGATCTTGAATGGATTCCCAAGCCACGAGCGGCGCGCGATCTCGGATGAAGCCATGTCCTACTGTGAGAAGTTACAGAAAGCCGGCCAGTTGCTCGCCGCCTCCCCGCTTCATCCGGTCGAAACCGCAACGACCGTGCGAGTCCGAGACGGCAAGACATCGACTACCGATGGGCCCTTTGCCGAGACGAAGGAACAGTTAGGCGGGTTTCTCATGATCGATGTCCCCGATCTGAATGATGCGATCCGTATCGCTGCCCAGTTTCCAGCCGCTCGCTTCGGCAGCGTGGAAGTCCGCCCGATGAAGGAGTTGGGCTGCGCAGACTAACCGCCACCATGAGTGACGACACGGCACAAAAGGCCCTCGACAAGGTTGACGAAATCTACCGGGCCAAGTCACGCCAGGTGCTGGCCACATTGATTCGTCTGCTCGGTGACTTCGACACAGCCGAGGAGGCCTTACAGGAAGCCTTTGCAGTTGCGATGGAGCAATGGCCACGTGAAGGCATCCCGGCCAATCCACGTGCCTGGCTCGTCTCTACCGGGCGGTTCAAGGCCATCGACGGCATAAGACGACGCGCCCGCTATGATGCGTCATTGAACGAACTCGCGACACACATCGAGAGCACCACCAGCGAACTATTGGAACAGACAGACGAGCCCATCGAGGATGACCGTTTGCGTTTGATCTTCACCTGTTGCCACCCGGCTCTCTCGCAGGACGCACAACTCTCCATGACGCTGCGCGAGGTCTGCGGGCTGACGACGGAGGAAATCGCCCGTGCCTTCCTCACCAAACCAACAACGATTGCGCAACGAATCGTCCGGGCCAAAGCGAAGATCCGCGATGCGCGCATCCCCTACGAGGTTCCTCCACCATCAGAGTTGCCGGAACGCCTTGAGGCCGTCCTGCGCGTGGTGTATTTGGTCTTCAACGAAGGATACTCGGCGTCATTCGGCCCATCACTCACCAGAGCGGATCTCTCCGGTGAAGCGATCAGGCTGGGAAGACTCCTCATACAATTGCTCTCTGACCCAGAAGTCATGGGACTGCTTGCCTTGATGCTCTTGCATGAATCGCGGAGACAAGCACGTACCTCGGCCAACGGCGATCTCGTGCTCTTGGAGCAGCAGGACCGGTCATTGTGGAACCACGATCTTATTAAAGAAGGTATCACCCTCGTCGAACGGGCACTCGCATCAAAACGCATCGGCCCCTATATCCTGCAAGCTGCGATCTCCGCCGTCCATGCAGAAGCCCCTAGTGCAGGAGAAACGGACTGGGCGCAAATCGTCGCTTTGTACGACCTCCTCGTACGAGCTGAGCCATCGGCCATCATCGAGCTGAATCGAGCTGTCGCTGTGGCCATGCGTGATGGACCGGCCAAAGGCTTGGAACTGGTCGATGCACTCATGGAGCGTGGTGAGTTGGCCCAGTATCATCTGGCGCACGCGACACGGGCTGATTTCTGCCGAAGGCTCAATAGGAAAGACGAAGCCCGCGCCTCATACCAATGTGCGCTTGCCCTCGCAAAACAAGAACCGGAACGGCGGTTTCTGGAGAAACGACTGAGCGAACTGCACGAGTGAACCTGAACAATGGAAAGATCCGACATGTATATCCCTCCCGGCTTCAACACGGTGACGCCCTACTTCTTTGTGGCCAATGCCGAAGCCTTTGTGCGCTTCCTGGTGCAGG
>SWDO01000019.1:0-4208 GCA_005116895.1 Nitrospira sp.
TTAACAACGCCATTGGCTAAGAAGTCGCCAGTTGGTGCACCATTCACGCTTGACGTTGCAAAGTTCAAGGCTGTCATGGCCAGGAACTGGGGGCCATTCGCGTTAGCGAGCCTCCCATCAATGCTAATCTCTCCCGTAATTAGCGCTGCCTGCGCATTGACCCCCAACCCGAGAATCAACGCCATTGCAACACCTACACAGAGATTCATCACTTTGCTCATCTACATCACCCCCTTTTGTTTATTGAGTACATCCGTATGCACCTACGGACATACTATCTCGTTAAGCATGGACTGTGCCTTGGCATATCTTATTGAAAACACAGATCATTCATTGTTAATTACAGGCATATCTGTAAAATTTATTTACGTTCACCTCTTCGCATTTTCTCTCTATACCATCATCTTTAATTTGTTCAAGATCATAATGCATTGATATCTTATTGAATAAACCATGTGCCCTCGAAGCATTCACGATCGTGCACGCATTGTAAATAATTTTTACACTGTTAAGGTGACAACCGAGGTGAATCAAAAACATTAGCCCTCGGCGATGAACGCGCCGAACACGACATCGAGCTTTTCATCCCACGAGACGCTTCACGAAAACCCGTTGGGCCGGCAGAATACCCGCCCGATCTCAGTCTCTCGTTTATCCATATACTCCATGCTATCCCCTATTGCGCAGCGACGGTGCCAGCAATGAACAACTGATTATGACTCTGATCAGAGCGGTTGCCCCATTGACAGGGTCATCAATGACATCTGATAATTTCACGGTCTCGATCTAGTCTCACCCACTGTGTTAAGAAAACGAAAGATGGCCCCAATGCATTATCGGTTATGGATTTTTCAGGCTGTCGTATGCGTGGTGATGGCACTCTCCGTGGACAGTTGCAATTGGTCAACACCAGAGGCAAAAAAGGCTGGCCATCGCGAACGCGGGGCCGCCTACTTCGAAAAAGGCCAATATCAGGAAGCGATCATTGAGTATCGCAATGTCGTGCAGCTTGATCCGCAAGATGCTCAAACCCACTATCAGCTGGCCTTAGCGTACTTGAAACTTGGGAGCGTCCAAAGTGTGTACCAAGCCTTTGACGAGCTGACGAGAACGGTGGAGTTGGACAAAACGAATCAAGATGCTCAACTCAAACTCGGCGAACTCTTCATATTGGGACACGAACCAGCCAAAGCCCGCGAGCGTGCGGAGATCGTGTTGGTGTCAGCACCACAAAATACAGACGGGCTGATCCTCCGTGGGCGAAGCTTCATTAATGAGCGAAAGTACAAGGAGGGTATCGCCGATCTCAAGAAAGCCCTCGATCTTGACCCCAAGAATATCCAGACCTACATTGATCTGGCGCGAGTCTATTTCACGATGAATGACAGGACTGCCGCTGAGGGGGCGCTCAATCAGGCCTTGTCGATCAATCCACGCTCCCTTGACGTTCTGCTTGCCTTTGCTGATTTTCACGACTCGACTGGACAGTCGGAACGGGCCGAAACCCGCTATACGCAAGCATTGGAAACAGACCCCGATAACGAGGCGGTCTCTCTCAGGCTGGCAAGCTACTATCAGCGGCACACAAAACTGGTTGAAGCTGAAGCCACCTTACAACAGTTGGCGAGCCGCAAACCTCAGGGAGACACACCCCAGATCTATCTCGGTGACTATTACACGGCAACTGGACAACCAGCTAAGGCTCTCACCAGCTACCGACGGGCGACAGAGATTGCGCCGTCCTCAACGATGGCACGCGACAAGTTGATCGCGCACTATCTGGACACAGGTAAGGTTGCTGATGCAGCACCGCTCGTGAATGCCATCCGAGAGAAAGACAAACACGATCTCATGGGTCAGTTTTTCGATGCCAGGATAAAGCTCACCCAGGCAAAAACCGACGAGGCCATCACGCTTCTGCAAGATGCCCTGAAAAGTAACCCGCAATTTTCAGGGGCCCATTATTTTCTTGGGATCGCCTACCTGCAAAAGCAACAACTTCCCCAAGCCAGGGCCGCCATTACCGACGCCATCAAGTTTAATCCGCAGTTCGGCGAAGCCCACACCGCACTGGCACAAATTCACTTAACTGAAGGTTCCCCAGATTTAGCGCTTGAACAGGCTCAAGCAGCCATTCAACTCAACCCGCGCAACGTTCAGGCTGCCACCATAGCCGGCACCGCCTACCTCCACAAACGGGATTTGCCGAAAAGCCGAAAGATGTTCGAAGCCATCGCCCAAGCCCTCCCCGCGGAACCGATCGGCCCCTATAATCTTGGGCTAGTGGCTCAGGCGGAGAAGAACGACGCCAAAGCTCTCGCGTATTTTGAGGACGCCGTGGCAAAAAGACCGACGGCGATTGATCCGATTCTTCAAATCGTGTCTATCAAGAACGCGCAGGGGAAGATCCTCGAGGCACGGGAGCGGGTGATCCGGCAATTGGAACTCGCGCCGAAAAGCCCCCCACTCCATAATCTGGTCGGCCAGCTCTGGTTGACGACCAAGGATTCGGCTCAGGCGGAGAAGGCATTCAAAACCGCGATCGAACTCGACAGCTCATTCCTGGCCCCTTACCTGAATTTGGCGCGGAGCTACTACCAAGCCGGCAAGGTGGATCACGCCATCACAGAGTATGAGACGGTGCTCGCCAAGAATCCCAACGCCTCCGACGCATTGATGATGCTGGGCATCATCCACAATGGCCGAAACGAGCATGAGAAAGCAAGAGAACGCTACGAACACATTCTCAAACTCAATTCCCGCTTCGCACCAGCCGCCAATAACCTGGCTTGGCTGATCGCCGAGCAGGGAGGGAATCTCGACGTGGCCTTAGCCTATGCGCAAACAGCTCGAGAGCAGAGAACGGAAGACCCCAATGTCGCCGATACACTGGGATGGATCTACTATAAGAAAAATACCTATCTCCTCGCGGTGAGCCTGTTAAAAGAAGCAACCGACAAATTACCCAATGAGCCACTCGCCCACTATCATCTCGGTATGGCACAGGCAAAGACCAACGATGCGACTGCAGCCAAACATTCTCTGCAAACAGCCTTGAGGCTCAGCGCGCATTTCCCCGGAGCCGACGAAGCAAGAACAACGATGGAGAGGCTGTAACGGCTCTACATGATTGTAGAGCGTCTACCTGGAGCCAATGCAAAACCCTTTACCGCGCGTGAGGTCACACAACAAGGGCCAGCCCCCTCGATGAGGGCTGGCCCTTGTCACTGAGATTCTTATCTGGATCTTGAAAGAAACTGCAAAGACCGTGACCAGCTTGTGTCTCTACAAACCAAGTTCTACACGATCATGTTTGCCAGAAAGCCTTACATAACTTGCCTGATGTCCCGATGAGCATTACGCCGTCTCCGCCTGATCTTCGGCTTTCAGCTTCTTCAACCCATAGCGGGCCAGCAATTGATAGAGCGTTGGACGACTGACTCCCAATTCGACTGCCGCTTTGGAGACATTTCCTTCATTCTTTTCCAATGCCAGCCGAACCAGATCCTTTTCTCGTCGCTGACGGGAGACCTTCAAGGTCAAGTCCTCATCTTGCCCTCTATCCGGTTCTTGCAACCCAAGATGTCCCGGTGTGATATAGGAGCCTTCCGTCATTAACACGGCGCGGTTCACTCGATTTTCCAATTCCCTGACATTACCAGGCCACTCATGAGCCAGTAACGCATCCAGCGCTTGTTGGGTAAAACCCTTCAGTGGTTTGCGTTGCTCCTTTGCAAATCTCAGCATGAACAGGTTCGCCAAGAGAGTGACGTCGGCGCCACGTTGGTTCAGCCTGGGCATCGCAATCTCAACGACACACAGCCGGTAGTACAGGTCCTCGCGAAAGCGCCCTTCCCTGATGGCATGATGCAGATCGACATTCGTCGCAGCGAGAATCCGGACATCGACGGATGTTGCATCCTTCCCCCCAAGCCGCTGCACTTTATGGTCCTGCAAAAACCGCAAGAGTTTGACTTGTAGATTGAGGGGAATATCACCGATTTCATCCAAGAACAGCGTCCCGCCATCGGCGTATTCAATTCGCCCCCTTTTCTGCTGAGCCGCTCCGGTAAAGGCCCCTTTTTCATAGCCGAACAGCTCGCTTTCCAGTAAGGCCTCCGGAATCGCCCCGCAGTTGATCGCCACGAACGGATTGTCCTTGCGCGTACTTTGTCGATGAATGGCGTGCGCAACCAATTCTTTCCCTG
>SWDO01000019.1:4308-14867 GCA_005116895.1 Nitrospira sp.
GCGATTTTGCGGGAGGTGCTCCACCTGAATCCGATGGCTAAAGTCATTGTGGTCACGGGGAACAGCGATCGGGCCAAGGCGATCGCGGCCGTCGGGATTCAGGTGGAGCACCTCCCGCAAAATCGCCAACCCTTCGCTGGCCCCATCGATATCGGGCGGCAATCCTAAATCCAGTAAGACGAGTGGCGGCAGGGCCTCTCGGATCTGCGCCAGGGCAGCTGATCGGTCAGCGGCCTCAAGCAGTTGGTAATCCGACGCAAGCGCCCATTTCATCTGATCGCGAATATCGGCATCGTCGTCGACGAGGAGGAGGGTAGGCAGTATGCTCATGGCAAGTTCATCTCCTGGCTGTCGATCCTAGTCATCATTGCAACCCCCTCGTTCACCCATCGAGTCATTCAGGACAGGCTTGTCGAACCTCATGAACAAACGTCCTCGAACGTCCATGCCTTTTGACAAGCCCATGACACATAGGTGACATACAACCTTGGGGGGACAGAAGCCTAAGGCACCACGACTGATTCTGCCATGACGTTCCGTGACCGAGTCAGGGAGGGTGCGACCACCGGAAGTTCGATCTGCACTTGAGTTCCCCGCCTCACCTCACTCCGAATCTGAATCGTGCCTTGGTGCGCCTCCACGATTTGTCGACATTGATACAATCCGATCCCAAGACCGCCCGGCCTGCTCGACTGCGCTGGACGGAACAATGACTCGAGTCTCTGCTCAGGAATGCCACACCCCGTGTCCTCCACCGTCACCGTGACGGCCTCCCTTGACTCGGAAAGCCTGATCGAGATGTCTCCCTGCTCGCTAATAGCCTGTTTGGCGTTCAGGACGATATTCAGCAGGACCTGGTGAATCTCTTCGCGTACAGCCATGACCGGCCGAATCGTACCGCTGCTGATATGCCAATGGACATGGCCTCCCCTCAAAGGAGCTACAATCGCTTCGATCAATACCGGCAGCTCCACCATCTCCGGCACTCTGGCCGAAGAAAGCTTCAAGGACTCCACCGACAATTTGCTCATGAGCGTCATCATCTTCTGCGCCGTATCCCTCACCGTTCGCATGGCCGATTCTTGGAACGCAGGATCTCCACCATGGTGCTCGGCATTCTGAGCGACGAGCGAGAGCCGCGCGGCTAAGTTCTTTAGGTCATGGAGACAGAACACGGAGAACCGACGGACCGCGTCCAATTCCACCGACGCCCGACGTTCCTCAGCCAGCCTCGCATGAGAGAGCAACATCCCGACATGGTGGGAAATCCCGCGCAGCAAATCGCAATCATCCGTTCCATAGGCCTCCCCATGCAACGGTCGGCCGAGCGCGATGAACGCCATGAGTTGCCTTTCAATCCGAACCGGAAAGCACAGGATGGCCCCGGAAGATAGAATCGAATCGCCTCTTTGATCGACGCCCTCTTGCTTGGCAACCGGGCGCTGCTCGACCCAAACCGCATCGTCATCCATCATGAGTTGCCTGATAACAGGATGCGCGCGTTCAACGGGAACGGGCTCAGGCCCGAGTCCCAGCGATCGAATCCGGTGGAAGCGTCGATCGGCCTCACGAAACGACCAGATCGATAGTCGTGTGGTCGGGAAGGTCCTAATCAAGACATTCAACAAGCTATCCATGATCGCATCTCGATCTGCTGCAACCTGGAAAGCCTCCGTAATTTGGAGCCACTGTGCGCGGTAATCATATTTTGTCCGATAAAAATTTCTCGTGACGAGCCGTCGCATCTCGGCGCGTACGGTCTTGGAAAAGACGGCGATGATCAGCGCGACCAACGCGGCGAAGACCACCACGACATCCAGTTCCACTCCCCATGGTTGCTGTTGCTGACGCAGCCAGGTACCCACGACGCCGACGGCCACCAGATATCCACCAATGGCGATGACGCTCACCGAGGCCATAAGGGCCTGATGGGAGATATAGGTATTGACAATCACCTCGCGCAAGCGGCTTCGCCCGAGCCCATAGACGATGAGGCCGAGGGCCATCATGGTCACGATGCCTGACGCCATCACCAACTCAGGATTCCAGGCCTTGAACAGAAGCATCTGACTGGCCTGATAGATTTGATATCCGGCCAACCCTCCCACTCCGATCACGATGAATTTCAGCGTATGACGAAATGGCTCTTGGCTTGCGCGCAAGACGACCTCAAGTTGTGCGACACCTACCGTCATCGCAATGAGCAAAAACAGATACGGGACTAACCCCCAGGAGCTCAAGACAATTGCCCGACGATCGCCTTCAAGAAGCTGCCACTGGAACACCTGGCCCAGCATCGTCATCCCGGCCAAGACCAGCCCAAGGCCTCCAATTACCCAGGCACGCCAGTCGACAACGGGCTCACGCCTCCTGCTTGGGGGAGTTACAAACGCCATCCCAACCGCAATCAACACGGCTGGTTGAATCAGCTCTACCGTCAGAGCGATCTGTCGCCAGAGCAATTGATTCTCCTTGTCGAGCAACCCGCTCCCATTCGCAAGATTCACCACCCCCGTTGCGCCCAACAAAACCGCCAGCCTTCGGTATGAGACCGACCCCCACCGCGTGACTAATAGAAAGGCGGCCAAAACGCCCGCAAGACCAGCGGCAAGCCAAGCAGCAAAAGACAACTCAGTCGGCGGTATCACGTGAATCCTGTCCTCTGATACGGCAAAATGTTTGTCAATTAGCCAATATGCCGATACAGCAGCCGACCGGCCATGGTCTGTACCCCACTGGGCAACCAGCCCAATAACCCCTTCGCATACTCCATGGTCTGGCGTCCGCGAGGCAACGAAGGAATCGGCCCGGGACTTTCCCACATCACCAGCCTGCCACGTTCGGCTCCCCACCGCTCCTTGAACGTGATGAGACCTGGATTATCGAGATCTGAACGTCCAAAATCGAATGACTCTGCTCCGTCTTGCTTGGCTTGTTTGATCGCCTCCCACAACAGCATCGGAGTGCCCCCAAGATGGGTGCGGTCGGGATCGGAAGCTCCGTACTTGTAGACCACTTGCCTGCCTTGGTTCAGCGTTAGAATCCCTGCCACCGGCCGGTCTTCCTGGAAAGCTACCCTGATGCAGACGTTCGCCCCCATGCAGGCAACGAGATTCCTGAACCATTCGATCGGTTGAGGAGGGAGGCGCTGCCGCACTCGCGTCACTCGAACTAATCCGTAGAGTTGAGCGAGCAAGGACTCGCTCCTGCCCGCTTTATACCTCACGCCTTCACGCTCAGCACGCCGGATCTTCCGCTGGATGCAATCTTTATGCAATCGTCGATGGAGAACATCAAGGTCGGGACGAAGATCAAGCCGGTGAACGCAATAGATCTCGGCTTCGTTGAAGTACCCTTCAAAGCTCAGCGTAGCATTGGTCGATCTGACCTGTACATACTTCCACGCTTGTCCCTTCCGGAGCGCTTCTACAAACCGCATCAGCACATTGAATTCCTCGGCCTCCGCGACGAGTGGTTCGCAGTGATCCGAAAAAGGCAAGGACACCAGACGGTGGCCGGTGAGCCAACTGCGCACGATGCAAAATACCAGAGCGTTCCTCAGCGGTTCTGAGGGCTGCGACGTGGTCACGGCGATTGGCTCATATCCGTACGTAACCTGCAACGCTTGGAGCCAGGCACGAGAATGAAAGATCGAGGCAACGGGATGTTCATCGATCAATCCCGTCCAACGAGGATCTCTGAGTGGATCAACAGTGAAGACCTCATCTTGCCCGGAGACGATCATGTTTTCTGGCGACATCAACTCTCCGCGCACCGGGCCTTTAGTCATGGGTATTCAGCGCACTGGCTTGACACCAAGCCGGTGCTCATATTGACGAAGAACCCACACCATACCAATCAGAATAACGAGGGCAAGAACAAAGAGCGGAATTCCTCCGGCCCGGTGTAACAGGCTGTTCGTAATATAGGTCGGATCAACGTAATTCGCCAACAGCGCCAACCCGACAATGCGGCAGGCGTTCTTGAAAATGGCGAGCGGCATCACGAATCCTACCAAGCATATTTTGCTCCAGCCTGACCGTAGGAACCAATAGCCCGCCAGGAGGCTTGTGATCACGAGCGAAAGGAAAGACCTGATCCCACTGCATTCCTCCGCCACCTGAATAGTGAAATTCGAGAGGCGGAAGATAAATCCCTCTCGAAAAACAGGAATGCCGAGCATCGAGAACAGCACATCCACAACTTCCGCCGAACTTCGTTGCAGAAACTCGATAGTGGCCTCCAAGATAACAGAGGGAATCGGCACGATCGCAAGGAGAAACAGGAGGGCGAATGCATGCTGTCGAAACGACTTGCTACCGAAACTCACGAGAAATATGCCCCAACACATGAGCACGAACGCGGCGATCGCGATCGCCAACCGATCCGACGTCCCGTCTTGCCCCCCCACGACCAAATACGCGCACGCGCCACAACCAAGAAATAGCATTCCTAACGTCGGGCTCCATTCCTTGGAAGTCAGCAGGACTATCCGATCCATAAAGAGAATGTAGGCACTCACCCATGGGATGAGTAACACATGCGAGAAATGCTCATTCTCGAGCGCTACGGTCACGAGTCGATCCAACGGCACCCAAAACCAAAGACACGTACCGATGAACAGTAGAAGAGAGAGCACGTTTCGCTGTTTGGCACTGAGCGGCGAGATGCGATCAAAGGGATTGACGTCAGTAGGCGTCTCTAACACCGTGCGTCCATCCACGAATCCTGATTTGGCTCTATCCGCTAACGGCGCTTGCATCGAGGTATGGAGATGGTTGGATGGAGTCGAGGCCGCGTATGGATCGCTCATGGATCAGCAGGCTCCCTTACCTGTAAGCACTGCGGCAGGTGTCGCCAAAAGGATCTTGACGTCCGTCCACAAAGACATGGTCCTGGCATACTGCAAATCAAGCCGCACCATCTCATCAAATGTCGTACGGCTTCTCCCCACCACTTGCCATAAACCGGTTATCCCCGGTTTCGCTTCCAACACCCGCTCCCGATGCCACGGTTTGTATTGCTGAACCTCATAGGGAAGGGCGGGCCGAGGTCCAACAAGAGACATATCACCTCGTAATACGTTCCAGAGTTGAGGGAGCTCGTCGAGACTCGTTCGCCGAAGCAGATGGCCGATTCGAGTGATCCGATCGTCGTTGGTCAATTTAAATACGGTCGAGGAGCTCTCATGCTTGGCCTGATCGCTGGAAGCAATAAACCAACTGATATAGCTATGATGGGCCTGATGCTCGGAGTCAACATACATCGATCGAAACTTGTACATCGTAAAAGGTGTCATCCGATACCCAACCCGCACCTGACGAAAATAAACCGGCCCTGGCGATGAGAGCTTGACGAGACCGGCCAAGACGAGAAAGAGCGGCGATAACAGGAACAGGAGACAGAGGCTGAGCACAATATCCATCCCGCGCTTGAGGGCTTGAAAACCAACCTCCGCTTTCCGATTGGTGGACAATTCAGGGTACAGAAATGGATTCATGAGGTCCGTCACGCTCTCATCCTCCTTTATTTGGATCGGATAAAGACAGAGCTTCATCGATAGCCAAGAAGGATGATCCTCATCGCATTCTCGCGAAACTGCCTCACTACATTCTGCTGTCAGACGATCGCAAATAGAGATGCTATCGGCTGAAGAGACCTCAGGAATGAGGAGACCAATACTGCGTCCATACTCAAACCACCCCAACGTACCCATATTGAACTTGATACTTGAGACAGCCTTGGTGACGGCATCCAGACCAGCCACAGAATCTTTACATATGTCTGCCTTAACACTGATCACGAGCAACACCATCACCCGCCCTGATCGCTCTGAACGTTTGCGCTCTCGCGTAATCGTCTCCCTGAAACACACCTGCTCTACCAATGAATAAGACGCTGAAAGAGTTGACGCCACCATTTCTTGCATAACCATCCCTTGTGTACTGTGGAACCCTACGCCAACACAATTTCTTTATGTTGATTGAGTGACTGCTCTGCAGCCTCAAGAATGCGCACAACCCGCAACCCTGCATGCCCGTCATTAAACGGTTTCGTTCCATTCTGAATACAGTCCAGGAAATACCGTGTTTCCACCTTCAGCGCTTCAAACTCTTCAATCTTCGGCGCAAACATGTCACCGGTCCGATAGCTGACCAATGCCTTATGCAGCCCCTGTTCAGTGTTTACGTCAGCACCCTTGTCATACACACGCACCTTTTCCGCCGGATCCAGATCGTTCCAGAGCAACATTTTCTTTTGACCACCGACGAACGTCGTTCGCACCTTCACCGGGGACAGCCAGTTCACATTGATGTGGGCCAACACGTTGTCAGGGAAATACACAGTGAGGTACGCGATATTTTCGAGATTGTTCACATGGGCCCCACCGGTCGCCACAACCAGTTCAGGCTCGAGACCAAGCAAATAATCCATGATGGCCAAATCATGTGGCGCAAGATCCCACAACACGTTGACGTCATGCTGAAACAAACCCAAATTGACCCTCATTGAGTCATAGTAATAGATCTGCCCTAGCACCTCATCATCGATCAATTGCTTGATCTTTCGGACTGCTCCAGTGAAGAGAAACGTGTGGTCCACCATAATTTGAAGATTGTGCAATTCCGCCAATTCGATCAGTTCCTCCGCCTGCGCGGAAGTTGCCGTGAACGGTTTTTCCACAAAGACATGCTTGCCGTTCTCCAATGCCTTCTTGGCTAATTCATAGTGAAACGATACCGGCGTGACAATCGCCACCGCATCGATTTCGGCCGACCTCAGAACTTCATCTGAGTCGGTGGTCGCGCGCACACCAGGATGCGCCGCCATAACACGAGTCAAGGCCGTTGGGCTCTTGTCACACACAACCACGACTCGACAGTCTTTATGTCCTAAAAAGTTACGCACGATATTCGGCCCCCAATACCCATACCCAATGACACCCAGTCTCAACATCATTTTCCTCCTTAACAAATGTGATAACCGCTGACCTGCATGACTACTCTTGTGCCTCTACATACCTCGATCAGGCTCGCTCCAGTTTCCGTGTTTGGCATCACCTGATATTCTCGCAGCGCACGAATTCGTTCGCTTCTTCGTACCCACACACTGTGATGTGAAGTGAGCCAGGCACATGCGCAAGCTCGGTCCGCAAAATGTCGTGCAGTCGCGTTTCGAGCAAATGACACTGATCCACTGAAGACTCCCGCCTCACGACGGTCAGGAGCACTCCAATGATCCGCGCTTCGCGATACCACCCGACAAAGTCTGTCTTGCGAAGATTGTTCGACAATATGGCCATGAGCTTGCGTGAGACTTCTTTCTTCATCGCCACAATGGTCCCCGACGATTCCGTGATGTACATGATCAGAATCCGACAGCTATGCTCTAATTGCTCCGAGCGAACGAGTTCTTCAGCCATCAGCTCATGAAGCATGACCTCTGATACAACACGAGCCGAAGCTGCCCGTGGTCCTTTGCGAGCAGAAGAGAGTCGAACCAATCTCTCCCACCATCCAGGCTGTGAGTTCATAATGATCCGTCAGGAGACTTCGCCTCGGGACATTCGCAAAGAGGCAGGCTCAAGGTGTCGTTGCGTAGAATGTTTGATGGGAATGGAATGCGACTTTCTAGTGAGAGCACTGAATGGAGTGGAATGGACAGGACCTTCCCCATCCAGCCCAGTACGGGTCGTACGATATATCTCTTAATGCAGAATTAGGGGGATGAGTTCTCTGGTGCTATGCCACAAACGAATTCGGCTCCGAGCCTCTGACCTCTTCATCTGACGGAACAAGTGACTGATGTGCGCTCTGCCCTGAGCTAAGCCTATGGCTTCCCACAAAAACCGCCACTTCTCGAGGAAGGGCAAACCAACAGGTGTCTCCATACTTGGTGATGACATACTTCAGAAGACGCTCATACAAATCTACCGCATACTCCCTGTCATTCGGTCGCCCATCAAAACAGATGTAGTCGGGATGGGTGATCACCAAGGCCATACCGCCATGTTCGGCGATCCAATCCAGCTTCTTTATCCACAGATCGATTGTGGTCTCCTTCAACAGGACGAACAACGTGGAGTCTTGCGGAAGCGTGTAGGGCAACTCGACATAGCCTTTAATACCATTACTCTGAACCCAGAACGGAAAGATCGTCCCAGCACCATCAGGCTGCGGCTCAAATGGATCAGTATCGAAGGTAGAGGAATCGTACAGGATGTCCAAATCTTGAATCCAAGCAAGTTCATGCAACATAAACCCTGACCGAAACCCCCAAACTCCCCACCTCCGTAGATACTCATTGATGACCCGTGCCTGTTTCCGAAAATGTCTCGCAGACCGATAGAGCGACCCATCATGATGCAAATCATGGATACCAACCTCAAATCCGTCCTGCTCGAGTGAGACTCGTAGTGAGTCAGGAACACGATACTCCCCTTCCGGCACAAAGTTGAACGACGATCGAAGCCCAAGAGCCTTGTCCAATTGCATCAGTTTCTGACATCGCGCTAATCCTAGTGCACTCTCAACATCATGCGTCAGCACAAACGCAAATTTCTTTCCGTTCGGCCACCCTTGCCATCCCTCTGGAGCGTTGGCCGCAGACTCCAGTATCGGCCAAGAGCGACTGCACAGACGACGAAGACCACGCGTTAGAAAACGTCGTAGTCGTATCCTAACGGCAAAGGGAATGGCTGGCTTGAGCAAGTAATATAGATAGCGCATATCCCATACACGCAACTAGCAAATTTGCCGGACCCTATTACGACCACGAAAAGAAAAATAAGACGCTTGGCTCTCACGGAGGAAGGAGTGTACAGAATAGCTCCAGTACATGCAAGATAAGCAATATCCGCTAAACAGCGGCGCTGTTGTCCAGACCTTACGATCCGACCACTGACGACATTGTTTACTCAGTGGAAGGAATGGCTCAACCCCCGCCGCCATTAGCCGATCTCGAACAGGTTTCTCATGACGAGAACACGTCTGAAGGGCATACCAATGGACCTCGCTGACAGATACGTTAGCTTCCTGTGTTTGCTCATCCAGTTCTAGTACAGAACACTTGACACAGCTTCGCCCTGTGAGCCCCATTTCACGAGTTCCATTCAAGATTTAACGCTTTGCAGAACAAACCCTTGAAACCATACTGAAACCCTCCTCCCTTTTCTATAGGATATATGGGCAGTTACGTACAGACATTCACTGCAACGGGCACCATGGTGGTATCCACGTTTGCCCTAAATCCTAAGCTTGAGATCACCCGAGTCCACCAAGTACCAACCGATCATCTAGATCGTACCGTCTTACTTTGAAACACTTTCATTGCCTCAATGATTTGTACGCTTCGTCCGGCTACCGCAAAGTTCCGTTTGTTTTAAATATGTTATGAATTCGTTCGCATAGTGCCACTCGTACGTATCTTTATCATGGCCATTTGGCATGTCCGATAATGAAACAGTTCAACAATTTTTCACCACCCATTCCCCAAGCTTGTGAAGATCGTACATCACAACACAAACACATGAGTAATAAGTGTAAAATGGTCGAATGTTCACAAGCTGTGTTCGTGCAAATTGCTGATAGGAGCACCTACGTGCCTTTTACACATGTACAATAGTAAGACAACTCCTCTGATCTCTCGATTTTTTTATATGAGAACTCTCAAAATGCCAAATCTTTAATGTTGGTATAGGATATGTAGCCAGGTATATTGAGTGGCTTGCGTGGCGCCATCTAGGTAGTTAGACTAGAGCTGTATGTCTATCTAAATAGTTTTATATAAGTGGAGAGGTGTCCATTATGACTGAGGTCCTAGGTTTAACGATTAAGGTGGCGATTATCACTGGTCAGTATCTTGTCTGGATCGGATTGCAGACGATTCTTGAGAGCAGCAACCGTGGCATCCAGGTCGTGGGGAATCCCTCCCAATATATCACCTCTCCTGAACTACGCACCGAGTACCGACCTGACGTCATTATCATTGATATGGAAACTGAGCGAGATGCCATGAAAAGCATCGCCCAGCTACGAGAATCATCCCCGGACAGTAAAGTGCTCCTATTGAGCGGGTTCGAAGGTAAGGACCCGGTACGCGAGGCCTTGGAATGCGGCGTTGACGGCGTGATCCTGAAGATTCACCCCCCCTCAGTTATGATCGCAGCGATCGAGGCGTTATGTTCACCATCCCATCACCATGTTCATATTGGAGGCGACGTCACACCGCACATGGATCTCCGGAGACCTTCTCGATCAAAGTCTGGTCCCACAAAAGAGGAACTCACTTGGCCCGAAGCAGTGACCGACCGTGAACGAGAGGTGATCAGCCTCGTCAGGCAAGGACTTTCCAACAAGGACATCGCCTGCCAGTTATCGATTTCTGACAGTACAGTCCGCCACCATCTCACAAGCATTTTTGACAAAGTGGGGGTCTCAAATCGCCAGAAGCTTCTGGTACACGCCCATCATCTCAGCAGCTTGATCTAGCCACCGGTAGACCATGCTCTGCTAAATCAGTTTCTTTTGTAACGTTTCGTCCAATGACCATCCTCGATG
>SWDO01000019.1:14877-26648 GCA_005116895.1 Nitrospira sp.
TGCGATCATGGACGAAATCGACGAGCAAGAAACCCATCCTCTGGCCGACCTGGCCGAGACGCTCGGCCTTTTTATCGAAGCGTATGAGGACGCCCTCCTCCGACTCATCCGCTCCCGATATCCTCCGTACGTTGATGGAAGAACATGGACTCACACAAGCGGACTTGCCAGAAATCGGCAGCCAGGGCGTCGTGTCGGAAATTCTCTCCGGCAAGCGAGACCTGAACGTCCGTCAGATCACACACCTTGCAACTCGCTTCCACGCCTCACCCAACCTCTTTATGCCCGATCCGAAAAGATCCATCAGACGTCCTTCCTCCTCCTGGAAGCGAACAGCAAGCTAGCGGTAACGTGAACGGTGAAAGGGTCAGATACCGGAGAGAAAGACTGCTGGATAGAGCTTCTTAGTTCTGTGTTACCAGGACCTGACGGTAAATCGGTCGACTGCCTCACAAAGCAGAAGGCCACCCCGACGTGAATCGGGATGGCCTCCATAAGAAAACAGACTGTAAGATGACCTTACGCCTGCATCTGCTTCCGCCCCCAGAGACCGAGGCCTAAGAGGCCAGATCCCAAGAGAAGCATGGACGTAGGCTCCGGCACCGCTGCTTCATCCATCGTGAACGACACAAGCGTGCCAAGCGTTGACCGAGTCGCCGTAAAACTCCACGAATATGGCGTCGGGTCAAACCCGGTGCCGGTCAGGATCCCACCCCCCTCAAGATTGAGAAACGTTGATCCCAAGTCATCGCATTTCGCTTTCCGATCTCTCCTTCGCCTGCCTCGCACATTCAGTGGACCGTCACTGGTTTGACTTCCTGGATAGGAAGGTCCAGCATGATTCATTCCATGTAGACAAAGAGGTGTCCTGTGACTTTTTGCTAGCTCTCGCTGGCGCCATTGTAAGACTCCGCTCCAGAACAACCCCACGCCCTCCTGACATCGATCACCACGAGGGCGTTCTTCTGTCTGCAACCATTTCTTACATCGACAACAGCCCCCATCTTTTGACCTGTCTTGGAAGGAGACTACAATGAAACGCTTCGCCACACTCTCAGCCGGATTGATTCTGGGATCACCCACCCTCGCTTTGGCGGCAGAGCACAGTGCCAGCTATCGGGGAATTGGATGGATCTATTTCACCTTCATCGCCGGCATTCTCATCTATGGGGTACACGATTCATTCGGTAAAACGGCCATGTATGTAGCAACCCCGTTCATTCTTGGTTGGTCCTATTGGATGCTACCGCCGACCTAAGCCGAGCGACACGATCGACTGAAGACACCGCAGCCTCACGGTCGCGGTGTCAGTTGTTTCATGCTTCCTTGGCTCTCCGCTCCACTCCCAACCTTCCAGCTCGCATCCTGGCAAGCACATTGACACTGGCTCAAGAGTTAATGACAATGCCGACAAGCCAGACACGTCGCGACAGGTTCTTTAGACAAGACAACCCATACCGATGAACCAGATCCAAAGATTTCGAATGACCGCCTTGGCCGAAGGCAGTTCATTTCTCCTACTACTGTTCGTGGCGATGCCGATGAAGTACTTGATGGGGATGCCGAGAGTCGTGACGGTCGTGGGGGCGATTCACGGAATCTTGTTCTTGGCTTATGTCGCCCAGTTGGCCAAGTTACGGACTACGCATCAATGGGACAACCGGTTTTCATTCTATGCCTTTCTGGCCTCTCTTCTCCCGTTTGGACCGTTCATCTTCGACAAACACTTGCGTGAGAAAGAAGTCGCCACGAACTGATCTGCTGCCACGGAAACGTCTCATGGCTTCCCGTCATACCCATGCTCCTTCCACTTCTCTAGCAGTTGGATGCGCTTCCGAGGCTGATCTGCAGTGGTTAGATCGATGCCTGCGCTCTTGTTTGACATATTGATGCTCCCTCGATATGCTTTGATGCATGCGCACGACGATTCGACTGGACGACCAGCTACTCAAATCAGCCAAGCGTTTAGCTCACGACACCGGCAAGTCGCTGACTGCCGTCATCGAAGATTCGCTGCGGCAGACACTGACTCGTCGCGCCACTAGCAAACAAACTAGAAAGCCGGTGAAGCTCACGACAGTCTCTGGACACGGAGTCCGTCCCGGTGTCGACGTGAATGACTCGGCTGCTCTCCTCGCCATTATGGAACGACCTCGTGGTTCTTCTTGATGTCAATGTGCTCGTCTATGCCCACCGGCAGGATTCCCCCAACCACGCGTCCTATCGCCATTGGCTTGAACGGCTGATCAACTCAGATCATCCCTATGGTTTGGCCGACTTAGCCTTGAGCGGATTTCTTCGCGTGGTCACCCACCCCCAGGTCTTTCATCCTCCAAGCACGATGGCAAAGGCCATGGCATTTGCGAAGGAGCTACGCAATCAACCCAACTGCACGATCATCAATCCTGGTCCACGTCACTGGGACATCTTCTATCGTCTTTGTACAACGACCGACGTCAAGGGCAACCTGGTTCCTGATGCCTTTTTCGCAGCGTTAGCAATTGAAAGTGGCAGTGAATGGATTACCACCGACCACGACTATCATCGTTTCCCCGGACTTCTAGTCCGCCATCCACTGGAATAGCTTTTCTCGCGGAGGATGTCATCGTTTCCCATCATAGCCCCGCTCTTTCCACCCCTCTAATAGTTGAATCCGTTTCTTGAGCTGTTCGACTGTCGCTTGATCGACGCGGCTGCCGGTGCGGGCAATCAATTCTGCATTGAGTCTTCGATGATCGATCCCACTCGTTCGCGCAAGACTGGTGACCAACAACCGGTGGAGATCCCGCAGATCTTCCTTCTGTTGATGGAGAGATACGGCTGGTTCGACATAGGTAGCCGCGTCGCCTTCCCCTTTCGCCTCGTCTTCGCCGATCAGGCTATCCATCCTAGCGACGGCCATCAGCGGCATGTATTCGTTCGTCGAAACCGTCACACGGCCGAAGAGGTCTCGTTGCCCAGCCGGCATGATGTCTTCCAGCACATGATCGCGTTCCGCCTTGATCTGCTTCGCATAGTGCACCAAGACCGGATCTTTTGGCAGATACAGCCAGGCCCGCTGCGGTTTGGGCAGGCCCTCCTGCATCCGCACGAACCGGCCGACCACCTGCCGGAAATACATTTCCGTGATCACGTTCGTCCCATAGACGCCGACACGGAGTCGAGGGATATCCACGCCTTCGCTCACCATGTTGACGGCCACCAGCCACG
Source organism: Nitrospira sp. (assembly GCA_005116895.1). GTDB lineage: Bacteria > Nitrospirota > Nitrospiria > Nitrospirales > Nitrospiraceae > Nitrospira_D. The sequence continues at coordinate 18,088 of SWDO01000019.1, forward strand.
GCTGCTTTTTGTGACCAGCAAATTCCTCAATGGTGCGCGAGGCAGCAGGATCGTCCGAGACGGCTACTTCGGCCTTTGTCCCAGTGATACGGGCGACCAGGTCGGCCACCCAGCGCGCATGGTCCTGATCCATGCAAACGATCAGTCCGCCGGCATCCGGTTGCTCCTCCTTCCGAAGACGTGTCAGTTGCGCATGGGCGTCGGTGATCACTGGCCCAAGCCACGTGTCTTGCAGCAGCGCCGTCTTCAGCCGTTCCCGCTGGCGGTTGAACTTCAGCCCGTCTTCAAACGTCGCATGATGCTCGCGGCCTTCCGACAGCCAACTCAGCTCACCTTCGTAGCTCGGAAAGACAATGGGTCGGCAGACGCTATCCCGAATCGCGTCGGTGTACCCATACGCGAAATTCGCCCGGCTTTCTCCTTGTTCATAGTGAATAAACGGGATTGGATTGTTGTCCGAGCGAAAGGGCGTACCGGACAGAATCAGTCGGAACACCGCCGACTCGAACGCCGAACGCAGCGCCTTCCCCCAGTTCTTCCCATCGCCGGCGTGATGCAACTCGTCAAAGATGAGCAGCGTTTTCTTGCTCTGGCAGACTCGCTGGAAGATCTCCGGGGCCAGACAGACTTGCTGATAGGTCACCACTGCGCCGTGATAGTCCGGCGCCTCAGCAGCTTGTTCGTTGGTCAGCGCCGGATCAAGCTGCAACCCGATCTTCCCCGCCGCATCCGACCATTGTGTGCGGAGGTGATTCGTCGGGCAGACGACCAGCACCCGGACCGCGGCCTGTTTTGCCAGATATTCATGCACCACGCGCAAGGCAAAACGCGTCTTGCCCGCGGCAGGAGTCGCCATCGCCAAAAAATCCTTGGTCTGATGGGTACGGACCGCCGAGAGCGCACGGCCCTGCCAATCGCGAAGCGGCGCCGTCCAAGCAGGCAAGGTCTTCATAGCCGATTCATGCAAGCGGACCGTTGGTGGCTGAGTGATGGCACAGATAGAAGGCTAGTTAGTCCAGCCAGTCTTTTTCCTTGAGCTTCCTCGGCAGATATTTCTTCGTCAGATATTGGAAATCCTTATTGGCCAGCGCGTCGAGTTCGTACTTCAATCCGCTCGCGAGCATGCGCTTGATCTCCACCTGCCACGCTGGCTTTTGAAACCACTGATAGTTTAACAACTCCTTGGCGCGTGCGATATCCTTCTCATTCAGTTTGATTCCGACATTGCGCGGCAGTTCGTAGCGCTCCGGATCGGCACTCGACAGGCCCACGAACTTGGCCTTGGGAATGGCCATCCGTTGGCTCTCGAAGGCCAAATTGATCGAGCCCTGTTTGACGACGGAATAGATGTAGTACCCCCAAGGATCGTTATCGACCAGCACATAGACCGGCAACCGATGTTCCTCGTGCAACCGGCAAGCTAAGCGCCGCACACCTCGAGGAGGCTGACCGTTTCCAGTCAGGAGAATGCAGTTATAGCGTCGCCAGAACTTGTCCTCCGAGAGCCGGTTCCACTGGGTTCCCTTTTCGACAAGCAGCAGGAAATCTGCCGTACATCGCCGGATCTCCAAATACTCCGGTTCAACAATCGATGGGACCGAGTACCCACCTTTCCCCAACTTCGAGCAATCGACACGATCGCCGTCATCGCCGAAGACCACCGGCCCCACGATACTGCCTCTGTTTTCTGCACTGACATGGAGCTCTTCTCGAAGCGTCGTGAGGGACACCTCTAAATCTTCAATGACCGGATCGGATTCATCCTGCGCATCGAAGGTATTCTCGTGAGAATCTTTGATCGTGTGTTTCGTGCGGTAGTAAATTTCTCGAAGCGAGGTGGTGAGATCAGCCCGCTGTAACTCGGAGAGGGCATCGGCTACCAGCATCGTCTGCATAAATCTCTTCGCCATACCGACGTTGAAAAACGACCGCTCCTGCTTCTTAGCTCCCATCTCGATGAGACCCTTCTTTTCATTGAAGAACACATTCGAGAGGGCACGGATCGGAATCTGAAACGTCGGATCTTTCGAACGATCGGCTGCATGGATCACAATGTCCGCCAGGCTGATCAGTTTTTTCTCGACCACAGTGGTTTTCTTTGTCTTGGTCGCCATGATGTCCTATTTGGGTTTGCGCGGGCCCGCGCTCTTCGCCGGTTTGAGCGACTTTCCACCTGACATCTTCTTGACCATTGGCTGTCCGGCAAGGAGCGCGAGCTGGTCCGATTTCCCAGTGGTCTTCTTCGGCGGCGTTTTCGCGCCCGTCCCCTTGGTGGATGTTCCTTTCGAGCCAGACTCGTCAGCTGACCGTGTGGCATCACGCAATTCCGATTCTGCCGTGGGCGCCGCTGTTGATTGATCGGCCTCGACCTGAGTGGCTAATTCGGTCTCGCCTTCGACTCCCTCCGCCGTCACGATAATTGAATGCGGCAACCCTTCTGGACCGGTGCTGGTCTTCCCCAGCGCCTGATCGGTTTTCTGACCACCCGTCCGCGACGTGGCAATCTTCTGGAGCTGTGCCTTCAACTTTTCCTTCGGCAGCGTGCCTCCCTTGAGCCGATTACACGCGTCGACGACCTCCTCGATATACAGCTCAAAAATATTCCGTCGCCGAAACTCGCTGGCCGCCCGCTCACGCCGACGAATAAAGAGCCCTAACCGCCTGCCGCACTCACGAAGCGCCAGCGTGATTTCTTTTTGGATCTCATCGTAGTCGGCAATCGCTTCCTTGGATTCGCTCGTAAACGGCACCCAGACCGACGCCATATGCACGAAGATCACCATCGGCCCGCCGGGTAGCGCCCCGCGCGACTGCGTCAAGCCATAGTTTTTCCAACTTGTGCTCAGGACGGCCTTGAACGTCGAACAGGCCGATTGCTGGTACAGTAGCGGCACCCGATTCGCATAGCGGATCACGCGGGCCAACTCCGAGTCTTCCTCTTCATGCTCGCCTTCGGCCTTCGGCCTGGCCGGTTGCTGTGGCTTATTATAATCCCCTGGCCTGTTGCCATAGGCCAACCCTGCCTCAATGATAAAAGGATTGCCTCGATAGACCGCCGGTGGCCGACTGACCGCCGTATAAAACTCACCTTTGATTTGCTTGTAGAGCCCTGAGAGAATCGCTTTCTCACCGATCGGTGAAATGCAGTTGGTCGGTGGCGCCATGATCTTGGTTTCTTGTAATGTCTTATACAGTGTCTCCGCCACCGGCCCCTTCAACTCACGGGGTTTGGCATCGGGCGACACCTTCGCCACCTTGCACATCTCGTCAGCCATCTGAGGAGACACCCGACAAAAATCGGTCGCGAGGAGGCCAGAAACCGAGTGGCTCTTCGTGTCCTGCAACATCTTGAGCAACATGCCGAACTCGATGCCGTACGGATGAGGCTTGATCTCACGCGGCTGCGGCGGCAGCTCGTGGTACGTGCGCGGATATTCCTTCGTTTCCTTTTCGGGCGTGTGATAGATCAGCCTGACGTGCGGATTGGCGATCGAGGTTTGCTCCAGCCATTCATCGACCGATGCGCGGCCCTTCTGATACTTGCCTTCGACTTCCAGCGTAACCTGCGTGCCTCGTGGCTGTTCCCAGTCGATCTGTTTATTCTCGTGAACCAACGGCTCGTTCTTCTTCGTATCGATCTGGACTTCGAAGAAATGCGCAGCGGCCTTCGGACCGATTCGGGAAATAATTTTGACCGGTTTGCCGGTCGTCAGTTGTCCATACATTCCGGCGGCGGAAATACCGATACCCTGTTGCCCACGGCTCATTCGCAAGCGATGAAACTTGGACCCGTAGAGCAGCTTCGCGAAGATCCGAGGAATCTGCTGGCGAACGATGCCGGGGCCATTGTCCGTCACCGTGACACGAAATCGACTCGCCTGGCTGGGTGCCACCGGCTCCCCGTTCGACACCACCTCCAGCTTGACCGTGACATCCGGAAGAATTCCCGCCTCTTCACAGGCATCGAGTGCGTTATCGACCGCCTCCTTGACGCAAGTCAGTAGCGCCTTGCGTGGATTGTCGAAGCCGAGCAAGTGCCGGTTCTTCGTGAAAAACTCCGAGACGGAGATTTCCCGCTGACGCGCCCCCATCTCAACCGCAGTCACCCGTTCCACCGACTTGGTGGCAACTTTCGTCTTTGCGGCTGGTTCGTGGTTTGATCGAGGAGCGGAAGATTTCGACTCAGGACCTGACGCGGACTCTTTCTTTTGTGCCATTCACCCTCTCATCAAACAACCATTCATTGTTTGGTACCACAAAACTTTCATGGATACAATGGACCAGATGGTAAGTGGCAAGGACGAAAACAGACCTGTGTGCAGAACAACACTCCCTAGCGGGTCACGGAAGGATCTCGGAGATAGTGCGCCGGTTCCATGGTCTCGGCTGACCAGACGAGGATTTTTCGGTCGAGCGTGGGGACGATCAAATGTTTCCCGTCACTCGTCCACTGCAGATCATATGGGGTTTTAACATGGAACGTCTTTCGCTTTGTTTGCGCCGAGAGGTCCCACACTGACACATGTTCACCAACTCTGGTGGCAGCCCACCGATGTGATGGATCGACGGCCATCGATGTTCCCAACATCACGGGTGGCCCATGATCAATTTCCGTATCCCGGTTGGTGAAGGTATCCAAGCTTGCGACAACTCCGTTGCGCTTGATATCCCACAGGGCCAGGGTCGAGGCGTTCGGATCACTGGATCGAGTAGTCGTCCAGACTAAGGACTGTTTCCATCCCAGTCCGGACCAGACTGCCGGAACCCCGACCGGCTTCTCAACTTCTCGCCAGGTCGTCATGTCCCAGACGACACGGCCAGTTTGCGAAGTCGTCACGAGGAACGAGCTTCCGTCCAAGAAGCTCAGGCTGTCGACAACTTCTCCCTGCATGGCTCGTTTTCTTGTACAGCCGTTCCCATCACAGACCGGAGAAAGACTGGTATGCACGAGCTCTTTCGCGACCGTTCGGGTGACGAGGTCCACGACCGGAACTTTCGAACGGTCCCCTGCAACAACGAGCAATCGATTGCCAGGAAGGAATTGCAGGGCCTTGATCCGACCTTGCTTGCTTGAATAGGGTAAGAATTCACGCCACGTCTGGGTTTCCCATAAGCGTACGTCCCCTTCCATGGTGCCCACCGCCAGGATTGCGCCATCGGCGCTGAACGCCAGCGCATTGGCCGGAACAGGCAGGACCAGTTGACGCAAGAGGGTTCCCTGCCCCGGGTCCCAGATTTTCAACAGTCCATCGTCGCCACTCGAGACAAGCAGATTTGCACTGGGCGAGGTCGCCACTGCGCGCAAGGCCAGCGCATGGACGAATGCCGGGACAGCAGGTATCGTCGTAATAAATGTCGGTGGGGTCGATCGTTTCGCTAATACCTTGGCCTGCGGTTGGCCTGGATCCAGCACCAATTCCGGGGAACGTGAGGAAACATCCCAGACCGAGATCTTCCCATCTACATCAGGGTTGAGCCCTCCCTGCATCCCAACTACGATCTTCGAGCCCGTCGGCGACCATTTGAGTAACGAAACGCGGGGGGGCCTGTTGCGGCAATCCTCTCCGCACAGATCCGGCAACATCGTGCCAGTCTGTAAATCCCAGATCTGTAACGTATGGAGGTGCTCAGGTTGCCCAACCAAGAGATCTGCATCGGCAGCAATATCGACGGCACGAAGCTGTGTCGGTGAGGGCATCCCGCGCCCTGGAACTGCATAGGTGAACTCGGTCAAGGTGACCAGCTCGCCCGTATCAGCATTGAACAGCGCATAGCTCCGTTCCCCGTTGGCTGCTACCAAACGGTGGCCGTCCTGCGAGAAGGCCTCGGGAATGAGAGGGCCCTGTGCCCCTTCAGCATTCGTCAGCGTGGCGCGTGTGGCTATGGACACCTCCATTGGGTCGATCAGGAGAATCGTCTTGCCCACACTCGCCGCCAAACGAGAACTGTCGGGTGCAAAGAGCAGATCGCGTGGCTTTCCTCCCTCAATGACAAGATCGCGGATGGTTGTGCTGGTGAGGTGATGCAGATGAATGGTGTGGCCTTGCGCAATCGCCAACAGCTTTGTATCGGGCGAGGCGGCCACCGAGGGGGCGTCTCTCTTCACCTCCAGCGCGATATGCTTGAGCGGCACCAGCTTTTTCCCGATCTGCCAGACGGACACGGCTTCGTTCCCGTGGCGGAGAATCATTCGATCCGTCTCACTCGAATAGGCCAGCAGACTATAGGGCTGCGGCGATTCCGGTGGAATGGTGGCCACTGAGGCTCGGTTCTTCCAATCGTAGATCGTGACACTGTGCTCAACACAGAGCAGCCACCCGTCCTGCTTCAGCAACGCAATCTGCTGGCAGGGGAGACTCGGAATCTTCGCGACGAGTGCCTTCGTCTCAAGATCCCAGACCACCAGCTCATCCGTCTGGACCAAGAGCAGCCGTCCATCCTCAGAGAATGCCGTCATAGTTTTGGCAAGGGAACCCGCCGCATCCTGGATCGATGCGGTGGCAAAAAAGGAGACAGCCACCAGTAGGGTCCTCACACTTTTCCTAGACAATTGCGAACGATTCATGGTCTTCGTTTCATTCACCCGATTGATGGCGCGAGCGAGACACACTGGTCGCGCGCTCCTTGGCCCTGCGTGTAGCCTGTGAGACAACACCGTCTTCCAACTGTGAAGCAGTTTCTGAACTACCCCGTGTCGCCGGCAAGACATCGACAACGTGATCAAGGCCCTGTTCATCCTTCCATCGCTGAACGGAAGCCTTGGCCTTCATTTGGGTACTGTCGAAGATGTGCCACGCACTCGTCAGCACAGCCTGGCTCGGACTCAACCCTTCCATGGGCCGTTGGATAGGAACATCTTCGTGTGCGGGAGAAGGGACTATTGGACCGGGTACTGGCTCAACCTCTGCCTGTGGGTGGCCAGGCGTGGTCGACCGAACGGTAGTCTTCTTCAGTACGGTGGATCGAGAAGCTGGCCCCGCAAACGTCGCGGACTTCTTTGGGGTCAGGGGAGCTGGCGTATCAGTAATATGAAAATTTCCTTGGTCGTCGGTCCATTTATAGAGTTCCGTCCATCCGACAATCGGCCATAGCAGAGAACAGCTCATGAAGCTGAGGATGAAGACTTTCATGTTGTGGAACCGCTGCAGGACTCAAATGATGCGTCAATTGACCAAAGTATAGCAGGCGGTCCCATTTGTGCCGGGATACACCGAAAACGACTGTTGCTCGGTCAAAATCAAAGAAGGAGGTTAGGAGAGCAAGGAAGGCGATGGAGCGAACATTTAGGGTGGGAGGAGCACGCACCTAACCGAGGACGATTAGGTACGGCGGAGATCTTGGGAGGAGTTTAGGCTTCCCAGTACAAGCTGGTCCTGCACACCGTCCTCTCGCTCGACCCCCTGATGAACCATATTCCCTCGGGGCGTTAACTCCCCCCACAAGGCTACGATAGGCTTCATCGTGAAGTCAGTCAAGAGGCATGGAAAATTCAGCTTGTCAAACCTCACCATCTGGTGATTGCCTGAAACGGATGGTAAGTTGTTCACGAGTTTTAGGGAACTCCCAATCCATTTCATTCACTCGGAAAAGGATCGCCTATGGCAACCGCGTTGACCAGTGAGAATGTTCAAGAAGCGTGGTCGGCACTGGTGCAGGATGTTCGCACCGCCGTATTACTGACGTTGAGGAACGGACGACCATTTGGATCGCACGTGCCCTATGTGTTCGGGCCGGACTGGACGCGAGCTTATCTGCACCTCAGCAAGCTGGCATTGCATACTCAGCATTTGATGACGGATCCCCGTGTATCGCTGTTCATCGCTGAGCCGGATGGGCAGGGGAAAAATCCTCTGGCCTTGAGGCGCATGAACCTTCAGGGTGAGGCGGCAGTGCTTTCGCCTGATGCGCCATCATATGGCGAGATCCGGGAGCGATACTTGGAACGATTTCCACAAGCTGAGATGATGTTTGGATTTGGTGATTTTTCTCTCTGGGAGTTGCGACTCGACGATGCCCACTTCGTGCTCGGATTCGGTCAGGCCTTTGTCTCCAGCGCGTCCACTCCAGCCAGATGGATCCATCAAAAAGTAGAACGGCTGTCTCTGGGGAAAGACTGAGCGGTCAGTCAGCCTTCGAGTTGGTTGCTGACGGCGTGGTAACCACTTCGTTCACATCCTGAAATGACCCTCCGGGACTCGGTCCACCGCTGATCATATAGATGCGCCCTTGCACGACTGCTGATCCCAAGCCGTGATGGGCTGTCGGTATCGGGGTCAGTCGCTGCCAGATATCACGCACCGGATCATAGGCTTCGTTCTCGTTGAACGTACCAGCGGCCCCTTCTCCACCGAACACATAGATCTTACCTTCGACCACAGCGGCCGTAATGCCGCTCCGCGCAGTCGGCAGATCCGCGACGCGCCTCCAGCGATCAGTGGCGGGATCATACAGAGGTGGCTCCGGTTGGTTGGACAGTTTCACGCATTCCTTAAGTGGCGCCTCGCGGGTTGTTGATTACGCGGCTGTCCGCCGTGTCGTCCGGTTCTCGTAGTAGACCTGGT
>SWDO01000002.1:0-40945 GCA_005116895.1 Nitrospira sp.
GGACGAATACCGGCAACATTACGCTCAAACTCATGTCCTATCTCTCAGGCGTGCTGAATCTAAACGGGGCCGCGACGACCTCAACGATTTCAATCGTCGGCCAGAACGCCCGCTATACGTTCAGTGGCACCGCCGGCCAATGGGTGAGTTTGGGAATGACAGCGGTCAGCATCACGTCATCGACGATCACGTTCTGGAAACCTGACGGGACGCAGCTTGCCTCCACATCCGTCAGCACGAGTGGTGGGAGTCTCGATCCCTCCACGGCGTTACCCACGACGGGAACCTATACGGTCACAGTCAATCCCAGTGTGGCCAACACCGGGAGCCTGACGCTCACACTGTCTACCGAGGTCACTGGCACGTTCACGATCAATGCCGCGACCACACCGGTCACGCTCAGCCGGGCGGGCCAGAATGCGCGCTATACGTTTACCGGGACGGCCGGCCAGTGGGTGAGTCTCGGCATGACGGGCGTCACGATCACCGCCAGCACAGTTATGTTTGTGAGACCGGATGGGACGACCTGGCTCTCGGTGCCGGTCGGCACCACCGGCACCAGTCTGGATTCCCCCACGGCACTGATCGCATTACCCAGGTGACCGACATCCTCGGGCGCACGATCATCTATACCTACGATGCGAGCGGCCGCCTCTGGAAGGTGACGAATCCGATGTCCGGCGTGAGCGAGTACACCTACGATACGTCTCATCGACTGCTCACGGCTAAAGAACCCAACGGCAACACCAATGTGACCAATGTCTACGATGCCAATGGGAGGGTGCAGACCCAAACGCAAGCCGACAGCACGACCTATCAGTTTGCTTACACGGTGGATGGGAGCGGGAACGTCACCCAGACCGATGTGACCGATCCACGAGGGTTTGTCACGCGCTACGCCTTCAATAGCGCCGGGCTGACCACTTCTGTGATCGCGGCCGTCGCCCAGCCGGAAGCCCAGACCACCACCTATGAATGGCAAGCAGGAACGAATCTCTTGCTCAGTGTGACCGATGCGCTGAATCGCAAGACAGCCTATACCTACGACAGCAAGGGCAATGTGCTGACTGTGACGAGGCTCGCCACGACGCCCCAAGCCGTCACGACGACGTTCACCTACGAGCCCACGTATAATCAGATCGCCACCATCACCGATCCGCTGGGCGTGGGACATACGACCACATTCGGCTACGACACGAAGGGCAATCTCACGACGATCACGAACGCCCTGAATAAGACCACGACCATCACAGTCAATGGCCAAGGCCAGCCACTCACGATTAAAGATCCGCTCAACAACCAAACGACCTTCACCTATGAACTGGGCGATCTAATTGCGGTCAAAGACCCGCTCAATCGCGAGACGAAACGCATGCTCGATGCGGCCGGGCGGCTCCGCAGTATTATCAACCCCCTCGGCCAGAAGACAGTCTATACGCCTGATGCCTTAGATCGCATCACGTTGCTAACCGACGCCATCAACGGGGTGACGCAGCTCGGGTATGATCCCAATAGCAATCTCCTCACCGTCACCGATGCCAAGAGCCAACAGACGGTCTACACGCCCAACAACATGAATCGGACGACGACGAGAAAAGATCCGCTCCTCAGGACCGAGACCTACACCTACGATAACAATGGCAACCTGGCGACGGTGCTTGACCGAAAAAGCCAGACGACGACCTATACCTACGATCCGTTGAATCGCAGAACCAAGACGACCTTCCAGGACGGGACCAGCACGAACTATACGTACGATGCCGGGAACCGGATCACGCAGGTGCAGGAGAAGAATGCGGGTGGGACGGTCACGGCGACGATTACGCGGACCTACGACGGCTTAGACCGGTTGACGCAAGAAGTGACGCCACAGGGCACGGTGAACTATACGTACGATAATGCGTCGAGACGCGCGACGATGACCGTCGTCGGCCAAACCCAGGTCGTCTATACCTATGACAATGCCAATCGGCTCACAAATATTCAGCAGGGTACGAGTAACATCGTCATCGGGTACGACGATGCCGACCGTCGCACCAGCGTGACCTATCCGAACACGAACAAGGTCGAGTACCAGTACAATGTAGCTTCGGAACTCACGACCGTGACCTATAAGCAAGGCACCACGACGCTGGGGACGTTAATGTATACCTATGATGCTGCGGGCAACCGGATCAAAACCGGTGGCACCTTCGCCCGTTCAAACGTGCCACCTGCATTAGCAACCGCCAGCTACAACGCCAATAACCAGCAAACCGCATTCGGAGCGAGTACCGAGACGTACGATTTGAATGGAAACCTAGCAACAACAACCGACGCTGGAGTAACGACTACCTATACCTGGAATGCTAGAAATCAATTGACTGGGATCACCAAGACCGGATTTACGGCATCGTTCACGTATGATTCATTTGGGCGGAGAACGGGCAAGATTATTAATGGGACGACCACGAACTTTGTGTATGACGGCTTGAACCAGGTCCAAGAAAAGAACGGCGCGACGGTGACGGCGAACTTGCTCATTGGTCTTGGGATCGATGAGTTCTTTACCCGCACGGATAGTGTTGGAGTCCGATCTCTCCTGCCGGATGCCCTCGGGTCAACCGTCGCTCTCGGTGATGGCACCGGCACACTGCAAACGCAATACACCTATGAACCGTTTGGGATTACGACGCAGACCGGCGCAGTCAGCACCAGTAGCTACAAGTACACCGGACGGGAAGATGATGGGACTGGGGTGTTCTATTACCGAGCCCGGTACTACCATCCGAGACTGCAACGGTTCATAGCCGAAGATCCAATCCGGTTCAGGGGCGGGGATGTGAATTTGTATGCTTATGTATGGAACACTCCTTTGCAAATGAGGGACTATTCTGGTCTCCGTCCGGGAGATTCCTTCGATTGCGAGAATGATGCTTTGAAAGATGCGTTCGAGTATGCCTGTAAATCAGGAACTGATGTGGAACATGGGGGGTATATCTACGTCATGCCCAACGGACAATACTCCTATACCTTCGCCAGCGGACCACCGAAATCGGATCTGCCAAGAGCCCTGGGGCATGTGAATCCCCCAATGCCAGGCTCGAGAGGAACTGGGACCTCAATATTCCACTCCCATCGTTCTGATGGAAAATTCAACAAGGACCGTTCTGATATCGTACCGGGAAAAACAAACTATTTGCTCCTGCCAAACTGCAAGGGAATCGTCCGATGGGATGATGATCTTGATACAGAGATGCCGGTTAACATCAAGTGAGTGCCATCAATGTTGAAAAGTAGTGTGGTGGTAAAACAGAGTGCTCGGTTTTTCATGATCGTTATCCTGTTTCTTCTCGCCAGTCCTGCCTACTTGGGAGCTGAAATCACAGAAGAAAAAGCAATACAGTCGGCCCATAAGGCCTTCAGTGGTGACGAACCTATATTGCCAGAATGGACTTTCTATCTAGATAAGAAGCTTGAGAGATGGCACTGGCTCAAAGCTCGCTGGCAGAAGTGCTCAGTAAAAGAGAAACAAATGGGCCGCGAGGATACAGAGTGTGGACCTTGGTTAGCACAAATGGAATCAGTAACGGCAGGTAAGCATGTGTGGGCCGTGGTCTACAAGCGTGTGCTTGCTCCTGGCGAGGAAGTTCTCCACCCTAATGCGATGGTCTTCGTGGATGCTGACTCAGGTAGAGTGCTCGCGATCATTACCCCTGAAGGGGCCCCGCTTTTCCCAAAGTAAGCTCGTAGCTCCAAGATTCACTACGCGCCATTCGTCGATGCTTAGCTCTTGACCCTGACCAATGCCAAGACTCAGCAGACGGTGTATACCTATAGCAACATGAATCGGACGAGTACGAGAAAGGATCCCCTGCTCAACACCGAAACCTACACCTACGACAATAATGGCAATCTCGCCACGCTCCTTGATCGAAAGAGCCAGACGACAACCTATACCTACGATCCGTTGAACCGCAGAACCAAGGCTACATTCCAGGATGGGACCAGTACGAACTATACATACGATGCGGGCAATCGAATTACACAGGTCCAAGAGAAGAATTCAGGGGGCACCGTCACAGCCACGATCACGAGAGTCTACGATGGCCTTGATCGCCTGACTCAGGAAGTCACGGCGCAAGAGACGGTGAACTACACCTACGACAATGCCAATCGGCGGAGGCAATTGCAGCAGGGGGACAAGCTCGGTGATCATTAGGTACGACGATGCTGATCGTCGTGTGCGATCTAAATCTGTCGCAGCTGACACGGCTGGGGCGATATCTCTCTCTGAGGGATCGAGGGTGAAAGAACCTGTAAAGGGGAGACGGCAAGCTGCCGTCTCCCCTTTGATTTGTGATTCCCTAAAGGCGTGAATTTATGCAGTGGCCAGTGTCAGGTGCTGCTTGGCGAGGCCGCACAACTTTTCAAATCCCGCCGAATCTTTGATCGCCATATCCGACAACACTTTTCGATCCAGCAACACATTCGCTTTCTTCAATGCGTTGATGAACCGACCGTAGGTCAGCCCTTGGGCCCGAACGCCGGCGCTGATGCGGGCGATCCACAATTGCCGGAAATCTCGCTTTCGATTCTTACGGCCCGTATAGGCATACGTCTGCCCCTTGTCGACGCTTTCTGTCGCTGAACGGAAGAGCCGGCTCTTTCCGCCGTACTGACCTGACGCCAGTTTAATCCGCTTCTTTCTCCGTTGCCGAGTTTTTGGCCCACCCTTTGCGCGAGGCATGATTCATTACTCCTTTTGGGTCCTGAAATTCATAACATTACACGATCGTCGTCTATGCATACGGCAGAAGACGCTTCAATGTAGAAACAACCGTGGAATCCACCACTGCTGTTCCGCTTAGGCGGCGCTTTCGGTCGTGCCGCTTGCTGGTCAGTATGTGTCGCTTGCCTGCCTTGCGGCGGACGATTTTCCCACTTCCGGTCTTGGCAAATCGCTTGCTTGCCCCTTTATGCGTTTTCATTTTCATCGAGAATTCCTTTGGTTGATCGATCACCGCATCGCACGTCAATTATTTGGGCGCCACAATCATAATCAAACTTCGTCCCTCCATGCGGGGGGCATACTCGATGGTGCCGGCTTGCGCCAATTGTTCAATGACGGAATTCATTACGGCCCGCCCCATTTCCTGATTGGCCATCTCCCGCCCGCGATACGTGAGGGTGACTTTAGTTTTATTTCCCTCTTCGAGGAATGTTTTCATCTGCCGAACTTTAATTTCAAGGTCATGTTTATCGGTTCGTGGGCGCAACTTGATTTCCTTCACTTGCGTGGACTTTTGATGGCGCCGACTTTGATGGTCCTTTTTGCTCAACTCATACTTGTACTTCCCAAAGTCCATAATCCTACAGACTGGGGGGGTAGAGTTAGGAGCCACTTCCACCAAGTCATAGCCGCCTTCCTGAGCCTGTCGAAAGGCGTCCGGCGTCTGAAGGATGCCGAGTTGTTCTCCTTCCGGGCCAATGACACGAATTTCTCGGACTCGGATCTCACGATTCACACGCAATTTGGGAACGATAGTCCACCTCTTTTTTAATGTGTGGGTTGAAGTTCTCGCTGTGTGTGCGTGACCTCGGCTTGCAGGAGATCCAACACGTCAGCCACTGTCTTGCTTCCTAAATTTGCCCCACTTCGGCCTCGTACCGAGAGCGTCCCATCTTGCATTTCGCGATTCCCTGCAACCAACATGAATGGGACTTTCGCCTTTTCCGCTTCGCGAATCTTGAACCCGATCTTTTCGTTCCGGAGATCTGGTTCGGCACGAAAGCCCGCCGCCTTCAATTGTGCCACGACGGCCGCCACATAGTCTTGCTGATGATCGGTGATGTTCATGACGATGGCCTGCACCGGAGCCAGCCAGGTCGGGAACGCACCTCCGTAATGTTCAATCAGGATACCGAAAAAACGCTCGATGGAGCCCATCAAGGCGCGATGGATCATGATTGGGCGATGCGCTTTGCCGTCTTCTCCAATATAACTTAACTCAAAGCGCTCTGGATTGTTGAAATCCACCTGGACCGTGGAGCATTGCCACGAGCGGCCCAACGCATCTTTGATCTTAATATCGATCTTCGGGCCGTAAAATGCCCCCCCGCCAGGATCGAGGTGGAAGGAAATGCGTCGACTCTTCAGGGCTGCTTCCAATGCGCTGGTGGCCAAGGTCCAATGTTCATCGCCACCCACGGACTCTTTGGGCCGCGTGGACAAAAAGACGTCAAATTGGTGAAACCCGAATGTCTGCAAGACAAAAAATGTAAAGTCCAGGACCCGACTGACCTCATGTTCCATTTGATCCGGGCGGCAGAAGAGATGGGCATCATCCTGCGTGAATCCGCGTACCCGCATGAGCCCGTGCAGAACGCCGGTCCGTTCATAGCGGTAGACCGTTCCGAGTTCCCCATAGCGAATGGGAAGGTCTCGATAGCTACGCAGGTGAGATTGGTAGATCATGATGTGGTACGGACAGTTCATCGGCTTCAGCTGGTACTCACTGCCTTCCAGCTTCATCGATGGGAACATGTTTTCCCGGTAGTAATCGAGGTGCCCGCTGGTTTTCCAGAGATCGAGGCGTGCGGTATGCGGTGAATAGACCAGCTGGTATCCGTCTCGAATATGTTGTTCTCGCCAGAAATTTTCAATTAACAGGCGGACTGTCGCACCTTTGGGATGCCATAGGACCAGCCCGGGTCCAATTTCATCCTGAATGCTGATCAAATCCAAATCTTTTCCAACTTTTCTGTGGTCGCGTCGCTTAATTTCCTCAAGCTTGGCCAGGTAGGCATCCACTTCCGCTTGTGTCGGAAAGGATGTTCCGTAGATCCGCTGTAACATTGGATTACGTTCATCACCACGCCAATAGGCCCCTCCTGTGGTGAGTAATTTGATGGCCCCGATGACACCGGTAGTCGGAAGATGGGGGCCACGACAGAGATCCACGAAGTCACCCTGTGTGTAGGCGGTGATGGGTTCTCCATCGGGGAAGCCTTGAATCAGCTCGACCTTATAAAGCTCTCCACGGGACGTGAAAAAATCTATTTCATCCTGTTTTGAAAACTCCCGCCTGGTGATCGTGAGGTTACGCTTGATAATTTCAGCCGCGCGCTCTTCGATTTTCTGCAAGTCTTCGGGGGTAAAGGGGCGTTCGAAAGCGAAGTCGTAATAGAAACTATCTTCCAGGGCTGGGCCGATGGTCAGTTGCGCCGACGGGAAGAGTTCCTTGACTGCCTGGGCCATGAGGTGGGTACTGCTGTGACGGTACACTTCACGGCCTTCTGCACTGTCGAACCGCAGTGGTTCGAGGATCGAACTTTCAGACAGAGCGCACGACAAATCGACAACGGCTCCGTCTACCTTGGCCGCGAGAATATTCCGGTCGACGACACCTAGGTCACACAGAGCGCCACCCACTGTCACCCCGGTCTGAATGTCACCGCTCGGACCGTCTTTGACCGATATCTTCATGACGTACGGACTTGACCCACTAGTACAAAAACAAAAAAGGCACCGAGCCTCTAAGAGGCAAATCAGTGCCTCGGCCTGAATGGTAGGCGCGGACGGTCTTGAACCGTCGACCTCTACCGTGTCAAGGTAGCGCTCTCCCCCTGAGCTACGCGCCTATCAAGAGAGGGGGCATGCTAATATAGCCTCACTGACACTGTCAAGAAAACGAAAGAGCAGGTCGCATTCCTTCAGCGAGCTGAAAGACCTTGGACCTTCTCTTTCAATCATCCCTTGAGGCAGACACCCTACAGCGTACGGACGGTTACTTCACGGCCGAGCGAAGCTCTTTCCCAGCTGAAAACTTCGGGACCTTCGCTGCCGGGATTCGGAGTGATTCCCCCGTCCGTGGATTTCTTCCCATTCGTGCTTTTCGTTTTGAAATCGTAAAGGTGCCGAAATTGACGAGAGAGACGCGCTTTCCTTTTTTTAATGAGGAAGTCACCGCCCCGGTGAGTGCCTCGAGGGCGGTTCCGGCCGCGACCTTCGTAATTCCAGCTGAAGCAGCCATCTTTGCGATCAGCTCTTCCTTTGTCATGATGTCCCTCCTTCAATGGGTGGTGAGAGATGGTTATGGGAAGTGAGCTCTGGAGCACGTCCGTGACAGTCCTGTTCAACCACTATTGAGTCGCTCTCGCTTTCGTCTGTTTGACGGGGATGTGAAGGTTCACGATTTTTTTTCGCAAGGTATTACGGTTGAGACCGAGAAGTGCCGCAGCCTGTATTTGATTACCCTTG
This sequence comes from Nitrospira sp., assembly GCA_005116895.1. GTDB lineage: Bacteria > Nitrospirota > Nitrospiria > Nitrospirales > Nitrospiraceae > Nitrospira_D. Next base: position 8,243 of record SWDO01000002.1, read on the forward strand.
GTCTCACGCAGCGCTGAAGTAATGAGAGGGCGTTCCACGGCGGAAATCAGAATCGGGTGTAGGTTTTTAGCTGATCCGTTTCGCATCCCCTTGACGAATTCCCCCATTTTCACCTCAAGATAGCTCTCCAGGGAGGTGTCGTGGGATTTGTTCTGCTGGAGGCTGTCTGGCTGATTCATTATTTGGATTACTTTCAGCGTTTTTTTCAAAACAGCCTTAGACCCGCTGATGCAAAGAGTGCGAGTAGGGTCAAGGTGCTCATGCAGCGTGCCAGTCTGTTCCTGTCCGCCTTGCAATTCCACCACGACGGCATCAAACCGATGTCGCGGCAACTCCTTTTGAAAGGTCAACACGTCCCGAGCGATCATCACGGACGCGCCTTTGAATACCTGTCCCACCAGGGCTTGTATGGTCGTATCGTTTGTGAATAACAGAATAGTAAATGAAGATGATGCCACAGACATGAAAGGTTCCACCCGAAGAAGAGGTCGGATTATTGCTTAGGGCGTACACGATGTCAATCTGATTTTATCGATGCGATGGCCTTCCGGCCTGCGTCCTGTGCGGCTTTGCAGACATGAAATGAATAGTAAAGATATGGAGTTATGGCGCTCTCTCGATTTTCACAATTTCACTAACAATATAGCTTGGCATGCTAAATGTCAGGAATAGGTGTCGATCTTCATCGAAGAAGTTTCTGGTGCCTTGACAGAGCAAGAGGGGAGAAGATATATGTAGCTCAATTCCGACAGGAATAATAAAGAATGAAAGTGTCTATGCGCGCCACATACGGAATTATGGTAGCCGTCGATCTCGCCACATATGCAAAAGAAGCCCCGATTCAAGCGCGGGCTATCGCGAGGCGTCATGGGATTCCAGCCCGTTTTCTCGAACAGATTCTCCATGCGATGAAGAAGGCCGGTTTAGTCGAAAGCCAACGGGGTGCCCAAGGAGGCTATCTCCTCACGCATGAACCAGCCGCGATGTCGATTGCCGACATTTTCGAAGCATTGGAAGGGCCGGTCTTTCATCGGTCATTTGTCGGTCAGCGAACACGCGATCGTCAAGCGACCAAGCCGGAACTGCTGCTCGGTGACGTCTGGGAGCAGGTTCAGGAGGCAGAGCGCAAAGTTCTCGAAAACGTGACGGTCGAACATTTGGCAATGCGGTTACGAACGATCGATGCCCAGCGCAGTCCGATGTACCACATCTGACGTATGAGGCTCCTCTCCAGAGGAGATATAGGAGAGCGGTATGATGAACCACGTTGAAGCCCTCACGAGCCCTCACATTGTCACGAGTCCGATCCCTCCCGCCATTCTGGAGGAAATAGAAACCTTTGAGGCCGAAGCGCTGCGAACATTGGCTGGAGAGATTCCTACTGATCTCTTCAAGCCTTTCCGCCTGCAGTATGGGATTTACGGCCAGCGCCAACCTGGTGTGCAGATGGTGCGAATCAAGATCCCGTTCGGCGGGTTCAATGCCAATCAGCTGCGACGTGTCGCGGAGCTCACCGACCGCTATGCGACCGGAGTTGGTCACGTCACGACGAGACAGGACATCCAGCTGCATTTCGTGGAATTGAAAGATGTGCCGACCCTCATGCGGGGATTGGCCGAAGTTGGGCTCACCACCAGAGAGGCCTGCGCGAATACCGTGCGGAATGTGACGGCCTGTCACCTCGCCGGCGTGTGCCAAGGCGAAGTCTTCGATGTGACGCCTTATGCGAAGACCATCGCGTATCACTTATTACGGAACCCCTTGAACCAAAGTCTGCCGCGAAAGTTCAAAATTGCGTTGTCCGGCTGCAAACATGATTGTGCGCTGACCCCGATTCACGATATCGGCCTACTGGCTGTCAAACGAGCTGACGGAGTCGTCGGTTTTCGAATGGTGGCAGGTGGTGGCTTGGGTTCTGCTCCACGGATTGCCCAACTGCTCCGTGAGTTCACACCGATGGAGGAACTGATTCCCAGTATCGAAGCCGTGATTAAGGTTTTCGATACCCTCGGCAATCGAAAAAATAGAAACAAGGCCCGGATGAAGTTCGTGATCGACAAGCTGGGTTTTGAGGAATTCAAACGACGCTGGGAAGCAGCCTATGTCGGCATGGGACACACGCTTCCCAAGAACGGATCGTTGACCCTGCTTCAGCATCAGGATGAGCCCCCTCCGCTCCTCATGCCCACGAAAAATGGTCTGGTGTCTGGAAACGGGAACGGTAATGGCAATGGGGCCATCACAATCGGTCATGAGACGCCGTTTGAGATGTGGAAACGGACCAATGTTGTGAAACAGAAGCAGGAGGGCTACGTCACAGCCGCCATCAAGCTGTTCATGGGGGATCTTACGGCTGAACAGATGCTCTTCGTCGCTGATCTGGCCGAGCGTTATTCAAACGGAAATCTCCGTACCACCATCAATCAAAATATGGTGATTCGGTGGATTCATGGCGATCGGATTGCCGATCTGTACGAAGACTTGGCGTCCTGTGGTTTGGCGGATCCCGGCGCTGAACTGGTCGAAGACATTATTGCGTGCCCCGGTACTGATACCTGCGGGCTCGGTATTACGTCGTCCAAGGGACTTGCGAGGGCGCTGGCTGAGGTGTTTCCAGCCGGTCGTGTGCCGGACGATCTGGCCGGAGTCGATGTCAAAATCAGCGGGTGTCACAACTCGTGTGCGCAGCACCACATTTCCACGATCGGGTTGCATGGGGTTGGGAAACGCCTCGGCGAGCATGTCGCGCCGCACTATGAATTGCATCTCGGTGGTTCGGTGAACGGCACAGCCAAGATCGGACAGATGACCGTGAAGTTACCGGCGAAAGCCGTCCCTGCGGCGATCTCCCATTTGATTGACGTCTACCGGCGTGACCGCCAAGACAACGAGAATTTTCCAAACTTCATTGCCCGTAGTGGGAAGAGCAAGCTGAAGGATGAGTTGATTCCCTACACCATCGTGCCGTCTTATGAAGCAGATCCCACGTTCTATTACGACTGGGAAGGGGAAAATGAATTTATCCTTGAAGATCTTGGACCCGGCGAATGTGCCGGTGGCGCGCTGGAAATGATCGAGAACGGCATTCTGGAGGCTGACCAGGAGCTCTATCAAGCGAAGCTGCTGGTCGAGAACCATCAGTATTCCGTGTCAGTGAACAAATCCTATCGCGCGGTGTTGGCCGCGGCGAAGGCGATGTTGGTGACCGAAGGGCTTGAGCCGTCGACTGACTCAGAAACTTTCCTTGAATTTGACAGCCGGATTGCGCAGAAAGGGGTCATCCCTGCGCAATATCGCGAGCTCAATAAGAAGGTCGGCGATCTTGGTCCGAAGGATACGACGGCAGAGTCGGCGCATGAAAAAATGGCGTTTGCGAAGGGCTTCGTTGAGGCTTGCCGTGCGGCAACAGAACAAATGGGGAAAGATTTAAAGCTTGCCCCGGTCCAAGCGACGACGGCTCCCAAGAAGGAGGTTCTGGCACCGGTGGCTTCAATCGCCACCGAAGTGAAACCAACGGCTCAGGCTCCAACCGGTGCGCCGGTCTACGATCTCCGTGGCGTCGCCTGCCCGATGAACTACGTGAAGACGAAGTTGAAGCTGGAGATGATGGATGCAGGTGAGACGCTAGAAGTGTGGCTCGACGCAGGCGAGCCGATCAAGAATGTGCCGATGAGCCTCAAGAACGACGGACACAAGGTACTGATTCAAGAGGCACTGGAACCGGAAGCATCGCATTATCGGATTCTGGTGGAAAAGGTCGAAGGGTAAAGGGATCGGATTGCCATGACCGTTACTGGCCGTTCTGAACTGGTCGAAGAGCTCAAAGCCTGGGGCGCATCGTTTGAGACGAAGCTGCCTCAAGAGGTGCTGGCGGCGGCTATCGAGCGATATGGGCAGAAGATGGTTCTCGCTTGTAGTTTTGGGGCGGAAGACGTGGTTCTCGTCGACATGGTGCATCGCATCAATCTCGCAGTGCCGTTGTTCTATCTCGATACCGATTTTTTATTTCCTGAGACCTATGCCACGCGAGATCGGATCATCGAAAGGTACCAGTTGAAACCTGCGCACGTGATCCAAGTGAAGTCATTGCTGACACCACAGCAACAAGCAGAATCCCATGGCGACGCCCTGTGGGCCAGCCATCCAGATCAGTGCTGTCAATTGCGGAAGGTCGAGCCACTGACTCGCGTCCTCCAAGGCTATGACGCCTGGATCACGGGCATCAGGCGGGATCAAGCACCGTCCCGTGCGAATGCCGGTTTGATCGAGTGGGACGAGAAATTTGCATTGATCAAGGTGAACCCATTGGCCCGATGGACGTGGGCCGATGTGTGGAGCTACATCAAGGTCCACGAAGTTCCCCACAATCCGCTCCACGATCACAACTATCCCAGTATTGGGTGCACGTACTGCACGGCACCCGTGGCGCCTGGCGATGATCCGCGTGCCGGGCGCTGGAAAAACTTTACCAAAACCGAGTGTGGATTACACAAGGCGTAACAATGCCGATTCAAGAGATCCTTGCCAAGATCGCCAAAGGGCCAAAGGCTTCCAAAGACCTGACCTGGGATGAGTGCAAGCAGGCGATGAAGGCATTGATTGAAGGGGAGGCCACGCCGGCACAGATCGGGGCTTTTCTCATCGCCATGCGGTTTAAGTCAGAGTCAGTCACTGAACTCGCGGCATTGACGGCTGCGGCACGTCAGTATGTGCCGCCCCTCGCAGTGTCGAAAGAGTTAGCCCTTGTCGATGTGCCGAGTTATGCCGGGAAGCAGGATACATTTCATGCAATCGTTGCCGCCGCGATCGTTGCGGTTTCAGCTGGCGCCGCAGTGTTGATGCACGGGTACGACGGCATTCCTGGGCGCCCAGGGACTGCTGGGGTACTGAAGGCCTTAGGCATTTCGGTGGATGCAGACCCCAAGCGGGTGACTGAACAAGTACACAGGAACGGTTTCGCCTATCTCGATATCGGACTCTATCATCCACCGGTGTACCGATTCTTGGAGATGCGCCAAGAGCTTGGTGTCAGGAACGTGTTTCATCCGATTGCCAGGTTGTTGAACCCAGCTCGGGCTAAAGTGCAGGTGGTGGGATTGTCGCATCCACCGCACTTCGAGAAAACGGCTGAAGCGCTACGCATGCTCGGGTGTCCGCAGGGGATGGTGATTCGTGGCGTCGAGGGCGATCCGGAGTTGTCTGCCTCGATGGCGACGAGAGTTCTGGAGCTTCGCGATGAACGCATCAGACCGCTGGAGATCACTCCGAAAGATTTTGGACTGACCTTTATCCCATCGCGGGAGATGGCCGGGTTTCCCCCGGATCAGCGTGAAAAGGAGGCGGATCTGCTCCGCCGTATTCTTCAGAATCGGGTGCAGGGCGGGCCAAAAGAGTGGGTCCTCATGAACGCCGCGATGTTACTGTACGCAGCGGGCAAAGGGACGTCGTTTTCGGCCTGCTTCCCGGCGGCGCGCGAAGCCATTGAGGGTGGCGCGGCGGTGCGTAAGCTTGATGACTTGGTGCGACAGCAGGTCGCAGTGTAGGACGAAAGGCGGAAGGATTTGGGGTATGAAACACCTGCGGCAACTGGAAGATCAAAGCGTCTATATTCTCCGAGAAGCCTACAAACATTTCGACAATCTCGCCATGCTGTGGTCCATGGGGAAGGACTCCACGGTGCTACTTTGGCTGGCCCGCAAGGCCTTTTTCGGGCATGTCCCGTTCCCGCTCCTGCATGTCGATACCAGTTACAAAATTCCGGCAATGATTGAGTATCGCGACCGTCTCGCTCGAGAATGGCGATTGAATTTGGTCGTCGGCCAGAACAAAGAAGCCCTGGCGGCGGGTATGAACCACACGATGGGCCGCGTCGTCTGTTGCACTGCCTTGAAAACGAACGGTCTCAAGCAACTCTTGGAGCACAAGGGATACACCGGCGTCATCCTCGGTGTCCGCGCAGACGAAGAGGGCACGAGAGCCAAGGAGCGATACTTTTCCCCGCGCGATAAACATGGAGATTGGGATTTTCGGGATCAGCCGCCTGAGCTCTGGGACCAGTACAAGACCACATTTCCGCCCGGTACGCACATTCGGATTCATCCTCTTTTGGACTGGACTGAAATCAATATTTGGGAATACATCAAGTTCGAAAACATTCCATTCATCGACTTGTATCTCGACAAGGGCGACGGCACGCGCTACCGCAGTCTCGGCTGTGCGCCTTGTACTACACCGATCAAATCGACGGCCAAGACGGTGGACGAGATCATCGAAGAACTTCGCCACACCACCGTGGCCGAGCGGTCAGGCCGAGCGCAGGACGAAGGTCGGGGGATGGAGCTGCTCCGCAAAGATGGATACATGTAAGCAGAATGCTGAAACGAGCATCCAGCTTCGTTCTCGGATCGAAACAATCCTCAACGGACCCCAGAGGGTACGCCTCCGGTGCTGGCTTACCTGCGGCCTTGCGAGATGCTGTTTTGAGCATCCTGGATTAGGGAAGGGCTAGCTCTCGATGAAAATAGAGTATTCCAAGGGTGAACGCGCTTCCAAAGAACTGATTCTCCTGAATCGTCAGAGTTTCGAAGCTTCCAGCGGCCGGAAGATGAAGGTCATGCTGATCTTCCCGCCCGATTGGTTTCCCTCGGAACCCTATCTGTCACTTCCCTCCCTCACCGCCGTCCTCCGCCAGGCGGGCCACACCGTCATTCAAAAAGACATCAACTGCGAGATGTGGGACTGGTACTTCAGTGAGGACTTTTTGAAGAAAGTTCTGCGCCGGGTGCCACAGCAACTCGATCGACTGCGGAAGCTCTCGAAGAAACGGGATCTTGACGCCAGCGAGATGGATTTGCAGCTGGCGCTCTGCGATGTGACCCATCAGCGGATGGCGAAATTGATTCAGAATGCCGAAGAGGCGAAGCGAATCATCAGAAGTGAACAGTTCTATGATATCGACAAGTTAGAGTGGTCACTTCAAGTCTTTCGTGAAGTGATGTCTGTGGTCTCGATGGTGTATTCCCCGGCGAGAATCTGCATGCCGCCGATGGAGACGGACCTGTCCTATAAGGTCTATGTCTCGTCGGAAGTGATCGATGCGGTGAACGATACGCAGGTGAATATTTATCGCGATGTGTTCGACCATCTCGTGAAGCCGGCGATTGAAGCTGAGCAGCCGGATGTGATCGGCATCTCAATCGTTTTGCAGCAGCAGATGTTCTCCACGATGACCTTCTGTGCCCTCATCAAGCAGCACTTTCCCAACATCCATATCACGATCGGCGGCAATACTGTGACCCGCCTGCGTGATGTGCTGCCTCAGTCGCCTTTGTTTCAGTACTTCGACAGCGCGGTGGTCTATGAAGGGGAGACGGCTTTTGTTCAGCTGGTCTCAGCAGTTGGGGCCAAGCGCAGTCTCGCTGAAGTACCGAACGCCATCTACAAAGACGAGACCGGGGTCCATACGTCGCCAACCAGCTATGCGGAGGATCTCGCGGCGCTGCCGCCTCCGGACTTTGATGGCTTGCCGCTGGAGAAGTATTTCGTGCCGACGAGGATTTTGCCCTATCTGGCGACACGAGGCTGCTACTGGGGGCGCTGTGAGTTCTGCGACCATGGCGAAGGCTATACGGCCGGTTACCGGTCTAAAAAGATACAGGATGCGCTCGCGGATATTCAGTTTCTGCGCGATAAATATGGCACCAAGCACTTCCACTTTACCGACGAATCTTACCCGCCGGCCTTGTTTCGGAAGCTCACTCGTGGGTTGATCGAGAGCCAGATGAACATCACCTGGACCACTCACATGCGGTTTGAAAAGAGTCTGCTCGACCAACAAGTATGGCAGGATGCGAAGGAGTCTGGGTGCAAGTATCTCCATTTTGGCTATGAATCCGGCGTCGAGCGGGTGTTGCAGTTGATGGATAAAGCCACCACGACAGAGATCATGACGAAGCATCTCCAGCTGACGGCGGAGGCGGGGATTTGGAACCACTGTATGGGTTTCTTCGGTTTTCCAGGCGAGACGAAGGAAGAAGCCTGGCAGTCCGTGCAATTCCTTGAGCAGAACAAGGACCATGTCCATTCGCTCGGGTTTGGGACCTTCGACCTCGGGCGTCACAATCCGGTCGCGAAGCATCCAGAGAAGTGGGGCGTGACGGCCTACAGGAATCCGGAGTGGGATCTGGCGCTCGACTACTACTACACCGTGAAAAATGGGATGAGCATCGAGGAGGCCGAGCGGGTGTTCGAACAGTTCGAACAGCACCACAATCCTGGCTGGGATTTACGACTCTACACACGCGAATACATCTTTCTCTATATCTCAAGATTCGGTTTAGAGAAGCTGAAAGATCTGCAGTATCAGTCCGCTAAATCGGCAGGAGTGATACCGACGCTGGCGGGGAAGATGTGAGTCGGGACTATCTGTTGATCTGATGATTTCTTGACCTGTTGAGTGTCCGCGAATCATCAGATCGACAGATCAACAGATTCCATAAAATTGATGAGCCAATGGCTGAACTGCTTCAAATAGACCGTCTCGCACTACTGACTAGCGATGATCGGAAGAAGTCTAAAGTCATGTTGTTGTTCCCGCCTGAATGGGTGCCGACAGCGCCCTATCTCGCCCTGCCTTCCTTGACTGCTGTGTTGCGGGAAGCGGGCCATACCGTCATCCAGCGCGATATCAATATCGGGATGTGGGACCACTTCTTCAGTATGGACTTCCTGATCTGGGTGAAGGCCAGGCTCGGGATGCAACTGAAGGCCTTGCATCAAAAGGAGAAGGCCGGGCTGCTCACCGAACGGGATGTGGATCAGAAGGTTGTGGTGGAGCAGGCTGAGGCCGTCGATGTGTTTGATCTCGCTGATCGAGCGGAAGATGCCAAGCGGATTGTCCGTGGTGAGCGGTTCTACCATGCGGAGCTGTTGGAAGGCGCACTCAACACGTTCCGTGAGACGATGGCCTATATCTCTGCCGCGTACTATCCTGCCTCGCTTGTCTTCTATCCGATGGAGAGCAATCTCGGGTATCGCCCCGGTGTTTCGAAAGAAGTGTTCGCCTGCTTGGAGGATGAGCAGGTGAATGTCTATCGGGATCTCTGCAATCAGTTGGTTCTGCCGGAAGTCGCGAAGGAGAGACCGGATGTGATCGGCATTTCCATCGGGACGCAGATGCAGCTCCTGGCGGGCTTGACCTTCGCCAAGATGATCAAGGAGACGTTCTCACACATTCATGTCGTGGTCGGGGGCAACATCATTACACGATTACAGGAAGACCTAGTTAATCACGCGAGGTTCTTCTCTGAAGTATTTGATTCAGCTATTATCTATGAAGGTGAGCATGCCCTGATCTGGCTCATCGAAGCACTGAATGGGCAGCGGCCTCTTGCCTCTGTGCCCAACTTGATCTATCGAGATGAGTCAGGCCTTCACCGGAACCCAGAGGTCTATACCGAGAAGACGACCTCGTTGCCCTTGCCGGATTTTGAGGGGATGCCGCTGGATCGCTACTTCGTCCCAGAACTGATCATTCCCTACCTGGCGACGCGCGGCTGCTATTGGGGCCGCTGCACGTTCTGTGACCATGGCCAGGGGTACTTCGATCAGTACCGGGGGATGCCGGCCCAGTTGGTGATCGACCAGATCAAGGCGCTACGGGACAAGTACCATTGCCGCCACTTCTTATTCAGCGATGAGTCCTATCCGCCGGCATTATTCAAGAAGGTTTCACAGCTGCTGGTCGATCAAGACATCGGAATCAAGTGGACGACGCTGATTCGGTTTGAAGAGACGCTTCAAGATCAAGCCACCTGGGATCTCGCGGCCAAGGCCGGCTGCTGCACGCTCTACTACGGGATGGAATCGGCGAACGAGCGTGTCTTAAATCTCATGGACAAGCATGCCAAGAAGGACGTGATCCAGCGCAATCTTCAGATGGCAGCGCAGGCGGGAATCTGGAACCATGTGATGGCGTTCTATGGGTTCCCGGGCGAAACGTTCGACGAGGCGATGGAAACTCGTCAGTTTGTCCTCGACAACCAGCCGGTGATTCACTCGCTGGAACTGTTCTACTTCGTGGCCTATCGCCATACGCCGATGGTGCGGAAGCCGGAACAATTCGGTATGACGATTCATAAGCAAGAGGAGTACGATCTTCCGCTGGATTATTACTACACCTTGAATGATCCCAGCACCCTGTCATGTCTTGATGCGATGCAGCTCTGCGAGGAATTCTACAAGCACGATTTTCACCCTTGGGCCGTACGGGTGAACTCGCGTGAGCATGTCTTTCTTTATATTTCGAAGTTTGGAACCAACCGCTTGCCTCAAATCTATGCGCAGCAGGCGCAGCCGGTCGGATCGCCGGAAGGGGTATCAGGCTTGATCACCTGGCCAGTCGCGCTTTCGCAGGGCGATGAAGGGATGTCGCGTGTTACGAGTCATGATGCCGTCTGAGGTGAAAACCGTCAGCTGTCACTCTGACGGAGTTACATCCTACTCCAGGATTGAGGCATGACGAGAGACGTTGGCGAGGGGCGCGAGGTCTGTGGTTGACGATTACGGTTCAGGCTCGTCAGGGACGAGCAAGGCCGAGAGCAGGGCGTGAGAGGCCTCGATCAATTTGGTCATTTCTTCGGCCTTCTTGTAGGCCTGCATGTATTGAGTGGGATTATTCGTCAGGTTGGAGTAGCGCGTCGGATTCCAATTGTACAGCTGCACACGCTTGGCGCGATCAAGGGCGTCGGAAGTGACGGGGAGGGTCAGCCCCAAAATATCCAGAGCGTGCGCTACGTCCTGTGCACTCACGTCGTTCACGAGGCGAGTGTCGCAAAGGCACGCACGGTCTGTCAATTTATTCCAACCATTGGACGCCGGTCTCAGCCTGTTCTCATTTTCTGAAAAAAAGAGTATCGTAGCTGGGCAGATGATTCGGCGTTCCGCGTGCAGGTAAGGTCCAATACAAGACTCAACGCGCGGGACTTTTTCTACGGGGACGAATGAATAATAATGTCTGAAAATCGATCGCTAAAATTTTACCAAGCGGATGTGTTCACCAGCCAGCCGTTCGGCGGCAATCCCGTCGCGGTGTTTCCAGACGCGGATGGTCTGACAGATGACGAGCTGCAACAGATTGCTCGGGAGATGAATCTCTCGGAGACGGTATTCGTCTTTCCACCGACCGACCCTGCTGCAGTGGCTCGGTTGCGGATTTTTACCCCGACTCAAGAGATTCCCTTTGCCGGCCATCCGGTACTCGGTACGTTTTACGTGTTGGCCCAGCTCGGGAGGATCTCTATTCAGGAACCGGTGACGCCTGTCGTGCAAGAATGTAATATCGGTTTGTTTTCCGTCGAATTGCATGCGGAACAGAGTCGCGTGGTGCGGGTCGTGATGTCTCAACCCAAACCTGAATTTCTCGATCCTATCGATGCTGTCGACGATGTGTATCTGATTGGTGGAGCCCTCAGTTTGCCGAAGCATGTGATCGCCGATACGAAATGGCCCCTCCAAGTCGTGTCGACTGGCTTACCGGTCTTGATCGTGCCGGTGCGAACGTTGACGGCTGTCCGGTCGATTTCTCCAGACGCCTCGGCCATTATCAATGTCTGTGAGCGTTTCGGTGCCAATGGGATTATGGTCTTCACGACGGTGACGGTCGAATCGTTCGCGTCCGTTCATGCGAGGATGTTTGCTCCGAAAATTGGAATCTTGGAAGATCCTGCCACGGGAAGCGCCGGCGGCGCACTTGGCGCGTACCTGGTTCAGAACGGCGTTGTTGAAGTTGGACCGACGACGAACATCCTCATCGAACAGGGCTATGAAATCGATCGGCCATCACGGATTTTCGTTCAAGTAGAATCGGACGACGATGTGATCCAAGGTGTGAAGGTCGGTGGGCATTGTGTGATGGTCGTGGAAGGAACATTGAAGTTTTGAAATTGTGAGTACCGTCAGCGAGGGGTTCAAGCCGTCCTCATACCCCGCCCGGTGTAAGCACCCCGCTGTGGGTAGTGGAGTGCTCATCGGTGAGTTGAACGTTTTTCAGCAAGATAGTGCTCGTTTGTTGAGTGCGCGATCTCTCCTCGTCATTATCTCTTTTGAGCTTCCCTGTCGTTCTGTGCTACCCTAAATTCAATCAGAGTGAGCGTGGCCGGCGTTCTTTCGTGTCAGCCCATTCGAATGCAAAGGAGGAAGCATGTCCACCGTCGCAAAGATTATGAACAAAAACCCTAAGAGTGTAGGACCAGAAATGTCGATTGCAAGTGCCGCCAAGACGATGCGTGCGGCGCGGGTGGGATCGCTCTTCGTGAAGAAGGGCAAACGTTTGGTTGGGGTGGTGACGGACACCGACATCGTTCGGCGTGCCGTGGCGAGCGGAAAGCCATTGGGCAAGTTGACCGTCGAGAAGATCATGACGACGCCGATTTGTACGATCGAGGGGAGTCAGTCTATCGATGATGCGCAGGATATGATGGCCGACCTGGGTGTGCGCCATCTCGGCGTCACCAAGAACGGGGAGATTTCCGGCGTCATCTCCGTGCGCGACCTCCTGTTACACTATAAGCGCTATGCGCAGTCGAAGATTTCAACGGATGTGACGTACGAGGAGCCGAAGATCACACAGGACTAGAAACAGTGAGGGGTAAAGGGTAGGGAGTAAGGAGAATGCGGGAGCACCGTCCCCGACTATCCGCCAAGGTCGCACCGGTTGCCCTGGTTCTCCTTCCACGCTTGTTTCCGGTTGCAGAAGCGAACCCACTTCTCATCGGTCGAATCGACCTCAGGCTCACTCACTCAGTGTAGTCCGGGCAGGGTTCAGAAAAAGGTCTCGAAAGTGCCTTCATCCCTGTCACACATTCAGGTTTCTTATCAGGCTTATCCTGATTATCCTTCTTTGCTGCCTCAACGTTCTTCTTTACATCCTCGCTCGCTGGTGGCTTCTGGTTGGTCTTCTTTGACACTGGTGTACGCTGGTTTCCTTCCTTCGGCGATTGCTCCGTAGCCAGCACCGAAGGTGGCCCAATCAAGAATGTCCCAAGACTTGCGAAGACTACGAAGCACAGTAGAAGACCTTTAAACATGGTGAATCCCTTCGTGGCGTACGAGGACTTTGCGAAATTCAAAAATAAACATCAAACACGACGTGAGTACGACGTCACGCATAGAATACCTCGATAAGCTTCGACGAAGCCCTCACCACTTATCCATTACCGTTACTTGCTGAGTTCTTTCACGAGATGTCCGAGTTCGGGAAGAATGAGCTTTTCCATCGTGAGGCGGACGGCGTTTTCTGAGCCAGGGATGGAAAAGAGTACGCGCTCATTGATGATGCCGGCAGTGGCGCGGGTCATGATCGCTGGTGATCCGATCTCTTGATATGTCAAATAGCGGAAGATCTCACCGAATCCGGATAGCCTCTTCTCTAACATCTCGTCCACCGCTTCGAAGGTCGAGTCTCTTCGTGAGATACCAGTTCCGCCATTGATGATGACCGCCTGCACATGCTCATTGGATGTGCCGCGCGCGATCCACAACTGGATCTGGGCCGGATCGTCTTTCACGAGATGATATGCGACTACGGTATGGCCTTGCGCTTCAAGGAGCTTACGAATCAGCTGACCACTGGTGTCGGTTTCTTGTGTGCGGGTATCACTACAGGTAATGACCATGCACCCGATTGAGCTGGGTGCATGGTCTTTGTGTTCATGATAAGTTGGTGTACTCATGTGTCAAACGGGAATCCTATCAACCATCAGCTGAAGCAATCAAGCGTCAGTCTCACCTGACCGCTGGAAGCCAACCGTCAGTGGCTCAGCTTATTTCCACACAGAGTCTGGATTCAGCTTCGCGGCCGGTGTTCCTTTCGTGACATGTTCATCAAGGATGGTGGCGACGTCCCCCTCAGTGACCTTGGAATACCAGGTATTGTCGGGATAGACGACAACCGTCGGTCCCTGCTCGCAAGGACCGAGGCAGCCTGTCGCGCTGACCAACACTTCCCCCGGTGGGACAGAACGTTGCATCAGCCCCATGTTGAACGCCATCAGCAGCTGTGCCGCACCGGCTGACCCACACGATGGTTTGGGGTGACCAGGAGGGCGGGAATTGGTGCAAACAAGAATATGGTATTTTGGTTTTGGCATAATCTCCTTAATCTAAGTCAAGCCGCCAGCTGTCAGCAATCAGCCGTCGGCTCAAATGTAACATCTATGTATGGTTGATAGCTGAAAGCTGTCAGCTGTGAGTTCCTGCATTACCTTGGCCTATACGACGCCCATTGCTGGATCACGTCCTCCGGAAACTTCCACTGTTTGAGTCCCTTCAGCACCCAGTCCAGGTAGTGGTCTTTGGGCTTAAACTTCCCGATAGGGTTCGCTGCGTAGGTGGTGACCAGTTCCTTCTCTCCACGATCGGTCGAGATAGTGACTTGCAGGTGGCGGTACGCGCCCTGCGGCACATCCTGCTCAAACTGGTCCATGCTTTTTATATCTTCGTCCGTGAGTTCGAACACGCCACCCCAAAGTTTTTCACCTTGTGAAGGCACGATGCTGGCGAGCCCGCACCGCCATTGCGACGACCATCGGCAAAATTTCACGGTATGGTCCGACAAGGTGGCGAGGTAGAGAAATCGATGTTCCGGGGCTCGCCGTTTGAGTTGCGAAGGATTGAGGAGATCACCGTACAAAAAGAACTTCATGCACCGTACTCATTCTACGCCCGACCATCTTATAACCCTCCCGTACTTGTAACACACCGGCTTTTCTCCAAACAAGCGGCCCTCGCACGACCAGGTTTCGACGTTGCATTGACATGGCGTTCCGGCCTTCCTAAGATGCCGTGCAGGGCACAAGGTTCCACGAGTTGGTTCTTCTACACTGTGAGACAATACCTGGCATGACTGGCAGTAGTATTTTTTCGCGATCGTTCGCCATCCACGTGATCCGCTATGCAATCGGCGCAATCCTACTGCTGGGTGGACTCTACTATGGATGGACCACGCTGCCATCGACAACCCCGTCGAGAGACCAGCGAGAAGTTGAGGCGTTGGCTTTAGTGCAGAGTTATCAGGCGATCGGTCACCCGACAATCCTAACGGCCATGAACGAGCATGTTCGTATGATGAAGGATCGTGGGCAAGGGGTTCGGCTCGGTGAATGGCGAGTGAAGCATGTCGAGGGGGATATCTACGAGATCCGTGTGCAGCTTCGCGATCAGGGGGTGCGTGGCCAATGGTTCGAGCGAGAATTCATTTGGCATGCCCATCTGGAACTCAAGAAGGTCAATGCGGCCTCGCTACCGGCGGACGGAGTGACGCCGAAAGCCCCTGATGTCGAGGAAAGAACAGGACCGTCACCGCCTGGTCCGTCAAAAGTTAGACCGGTTCTCTGAGTGTCGGTGGGATGGCGATCTGAACTTCATCCTCTTGGATTCGAACTTCGCAGCGCACAACCTGAAAGTTCGGATTGCCGATGCGTTCTCCTGAGATAACGCTGAATTTCCAGCCATGCCAAGGACATTCGACAACCGCGTCGCACAGTTTCCCTTCTCCGAGCGGGCCGCCCGCGTGTGGGCAGGAGTTGTCGATTGCGTAAAAAGTTCCGTCCACGTTGAAGACCGCAATCCAGATCCCATCGACTTCAACCGTTCGTCCTGTGCCAGGTGGAATCTCGTGCGTGAAGGCCACTCTCACGAAATTGTTCATGATCGTCATCTCTCGCTCGGTCTGCCGTATGGGGCATCAGAAGGGCGCTTGCTTGATTTCAGCGCTACCTTATGGCATAGAAATAGCTGCGAGTAGCAATACCCCTCGGATACACTCCGTGACTGACCTGGAGGCCCGATTGGGGATGAGGTTCTTCTATGGAAATGACCCTCCTGCTCAACGCGACCTATGAACCCCTCCGGGTTGTGCATTGGCAAAAAGCGATCGCGCTCCTCTGGCAAGGAAAAGTCGAAGTCTTGGAGGTCTACGATAGGGAAATCCATGGGATTTCTCTGTCGATCAAGCTTCCCTCGGTGATGCGCCTGTTGAGGCTGGTGAAGTTGAAGGACAGTCATCGCGCCGTCAAGTTTTCCCGCATCAACATTTTTACGCGAGATGGGTACTGCTGCCAATACTGCAATCACAGATTTCGGACTGAAGAACTGACATTTGATCATGTCGTGCCCATCGCCAAAGGTGGAAAAAAGACATGGGAAAACATCGTCACGGCCTGCTGGCGCTGCAACAATCGGAAGAGCGGGCGGACGCCGGAAGAAGCCAGCATGAAGTTGAAAAAGCGGCCGGTGAAGCCTCGGTGGAGCCCCGTCATTACCATTACCATCGGCATTCGCAACACACCGGAAAGCTGGCGTGATTATCTCTATTGGAATATGGAGCTGGATGCAGATCCGGCTGACACCTAGCACGCAGGGTTGAAGCACTCGTCAGTAGCCAATCGATCCGCAACCGCCTCCTCCAGGCAGTCTTCAAACATCACGCACGAAGTCATTCTAGCCGTTCGAGCGTGCTGCATTATAGCGACGGACTGACCAAAAGTGGAAATGGGCTGTAGATTTCTGAAATCGCACTTGCATGATGGAGGGTCATTCTCAGATACTGAGCCATTCGGTCGAAACGGGAGTCACGTCATGGTTGCCAATCCTGGTTTTCCCTTGGTCTTGGATGTAAAAGGCTGGCCGGTCCTGGTGATCGGTGGCGATGAGGAGGCATCGGAAAAATCTCAGCGCCTGCTTGAGTCCGGTGCACGAGTCACGGTGATCAGTCCCACGCTGAATGAACCGTTACGCCTGCTGGCGGCTTCAGGTAAGATTATCCATCGTGGGCGACATTTTCGCGACACGGATCTCGAACATGTCATTCTCATTCTCAATACCCTGCGGGGCGATCGTGACTTTGCTCAAATGTTGGTAGCTCAAGCCAGAGAAAAGCGTGTTCTGCTCTGGTCCGTAGATTACCCAGAGGCAAGCAGCGTCACGATGCCCGCCGTCGTGGCAGTGGGACATGTGCGAGTCGCGATCAGTACAAGCGGAGCGGCACCGGCACTTTCTGGATTCATGAAAGAGGATTTGGAACAGATCCTCGATGCAGAATTCATCGAGTTCGTCGAGTGGCTTGGGCAACTACGTGAACAGGCCAAGGCGAATGAGCCGGATGCCGAGAAGCGGCGGGCACTCCTGCGCGACGCATTAGACGGTTTTCGTTTCCTCGGCAAGGTACGATACCCCAACGTTTGGTTGGAAAGGCGGGCTCAGGCGGTGGTGAATGCACAACCTGATGCCACGCAACAATAGGAGAAACGATGGTCTTACTGGAGTTCAGCATGTCGCCGTTGGGAAAGGGCGAGAGTGTCGGGAAATATGTGGCCCGTTCTCTCGATATTATTGATAAGAGTGGGGTCGCGTATCGACTCAACCCAATGGGCACGGTCTTAGAAGGCGAATGGGAGGAAGTCTTCTCGGTGGTGCAGCGATGCTATGAGCGAATGAAAAAGGATTGCAACCGCATTTCCTGCACGATCAAAGTTGATTACCGAAAGGGCCATTCCGGACGTCTCCAGAGCAAGGTGGCCAGCGTTGAAAAAAAGCTCAAGCGGTCAGTGAGACACTAGCAGCGTGCATCCTTTGGTACTCCGCCGATACACGTGTCCCGCCAGCCGGGAGGGTCAGCCTCTCAGGTAGTTCCCTCACAGACAGTCCCACCTTTTGACCGGCTTCTCCCCACAGATGGAAGGGTCTCAACCTTCGTATTGCAAAGCTTACGCGGTCGTCGATATACTCCGCGAGCCATACGTGCTATTCCCGTAGGGGAACTGAGCAGGTGATCAACACCCCAGGCTCTGTGCGATCCCTCGGTCGCCGTACCGGCTGACTGCGCTTAACACTGCGCCCAGTTCCGTCCCATGGACCTGTTGTCTGAGGGGATGACGCCATGACAAGCAGCACGCTCGACATTGTCGAGGCCAAGTCTTTCCTGAACGTCGAACTCTTACCAAAAGATCGAACCATTCTTGAGCAGGGCGCCATGGTGTTTCGCCCGTTCGGGTTGGATGAACAGGGTCAGACGATCCGAGACCTTGGCGGCGTCAGCATCAGGGCGGTGACCGTCTTTTTAGAGAAGTTAGTGACGTCTGCGGGAGGAGCATCGGCAGGAAAAGAAGCGGTCGAGGAGTTGTGCGGCCTCTTAAATGATCGCATCAAGGATCCCATCTATCATGTGACTCCGGAGTTGTTGAAGAACCCGTGGAACAGCTACTCGTACGAATTTACGTCGTATCTCTATGAGTTCTGTGAGCGGATCTCGGGCGATACCCGCTTTGCCTTTAAGGCAGGGGCAGAGAAGGTCTCTCCCATCATGCTGGCCCTGACTCGCCCCTTTTCGCTGTCGCAGATCTACACGATGTTTCCCTACTTTGGGAATAAGTTTACATCTGGGTCCGTGGAATTCCGCGTGGTGGAAGTCACGAGCAGCACGGCTGCGGTGGGGATGCGGTTTACCGACCGGACGCTTCGGCAGTTCGGGGCTTACCGCAGGCGGTGTGCCTGCTTGGGTTGTCAGTCTGCACAAGGCATCATGGTTGCCATGGCCCATCGCATCCACGGCCTCTCTCAGGCGGAAGCGATTGAGACGTCCTGTATCGGCAATGATGATGAATGGTGTCAGTGGACAATTCGATGGCAGGAAGAAAGAGGATATGGGAAACGGTTCTGGCGGACCGCGTCACCCTTGGTTCAGCCCAGAACGGCTCTACCGAGTGAGACCGCACTGCCGGGAGGAAATAGTGAACGGGCCCTTAGCTCTGCGGCTGCCGTGTGTATGGAACCGACAACTCATGCGTCACGGAGTTTTACGTGGTTCCTCTGGGGTGGAGTGCTGGGTCTTGCTCTGATGGCAGGGGTGGGAGTTCTCAATCCGGCTGTAAGTTTGGGTGAGGTGTTGTTAGTCGGACTGTGCCCGATCCTCGCCGTTGGCATTATGGTCAATCGACGGCTGCTTCGTGAAAGCGAGCGACGCGAGGCCTTGATCCAAGAACAGATTACATTCGTCGAATCCCGTCATGAAGAATTGCGCGAAGCCTATTTGGAGCAAGAGCAAATGCGGGTGGAGTTACGCCGAAAAGTGGCGCAACTCACGGCGCTTCATCGAGCGGGGCTCTCATTCGGCTCGACCTTCGAACGAGATGCGCTCCTCCATCAAGTATTGGAAGCCCTGACGCATGAGCTCAACTACAACAGTGCCATGGTGTCCATGTTTGATCCTTGTGAGAATACCATTCAACATATCCGTCTGATTGGCGCGTCTCTGGAGGTTGAAACGTTCGCCCAGTCCTGTCGGTTTCCGATCACCGATCGTGAGGGTCCCGAGGGGACGGTGGTCCTTCAAGGACGTCCACTGTTGGTCAAGGACATCGAGTCGATACGACACAGCCTCCATCCTCTCAATCAACGTTTAGCCGAATTGAGCGGAACGAAAGCCTTGGTCGTAGTTCCCATTAAGACCAAAGACCGTATCTGGGGCATGCTGACGGTCGATCGCTCGCACAATCAAAGCGTGACGGAAGACGATTTGGAACTGATGACGACGGTCGCGAGTCAGGTCTCCATCGCGCTGGATAATGCCTCGGCCTACCAGCGGATCGAAGAGTGGAATCAGGGGTTGGAGGTCAAAGTCAAAGAGCGAACCGAAGCCCTTGAGCGGGCCGACCGTTTACGTGCGCAATTCCTCTCCCATGTGTCCCATGAACTGAGAACACCACTGACGTCCATCAAGGGATTCATTCAAAATCTTCTGGACGGACTGACCGGACCGTTGAACGAGAAGCAGCAGCGCTATCTCGTGCGCATGTCAGACAATTCAGACCGGCTGGTTCGTATGATTGAGGATCTCCTTGATCGCACCCGTATCGAGACAGGGCGTTTGGAGGTGCATCCGGCCGATGTCGCAATCGAACCCTGTCTTGCCGACGTGATCGAACAACTGAAACCGTTGGCTCAGGCAAAACAGCAATCGCTGGAATTTCGTTGTGCCTGCACTGACGTGGTCGTCTGGGCGGATCGCGATCGGTTGATTCAGACGGTCGTTAATCTGGTGCACAATGCCATCAAGTTCACCCCGCCGGGTGGAACCGTGTCGGTCGCCTGCGAGTTGCCGAATCACCGCATGGCCACGGTTCTGGTTCGTGACACGGGCCCCGGTATTGCCCCGGAATACCTGGACAAGATTTTTGACCCTTTCTTCCGCGTCCAGCAAGGCCAGCGCACCGCCCCCAAAGGGTTGGGATTAGGCCTGTCAATTGTGAAAACGCTGGTGGAGTTGCAAGGAGGGCAGGTCGCAGCGTGTAATCGTCCCGAGGGCGGCGCAGAACTGTCCTTTACGATTCCGATCCATGTCGTGAAGGTCCCACTCTTGCTTGAATCCCATCTCATGGGCCAACACATCTTAGTCGTGGACGATGATACCGACATTCAGCAACTGCTTCATGACCGGCTGAAGGCCGGAGACTACCAGACGTTCTCGGCGTTTGATGGCCGTCAAGCGCTGACACTTCTTGAGTCACGAGAGTTCGATGGGATGATTCTCGACATCGGAATCGGTCAGATCGATGGCCTGGAAGTACTACGACGGGTGCGTCTGACGAATCAACGCCTTCCGATTATCATGATTACAGCGTCGGGATCTCAGGAACTTGCCGTGAGGGCTATCGGGTTGGGCGCTCAAGCCTACCTGCTCAAACCGTTCGACGCAGGCCAACTTCAACAAACCATGGATCGGTGGTTCCGACGTGCATGATCGTCACCGTATGCTAGCTCCGTACAACTGCGGGCTTGTCCGGAGGACTCAACATCAGTGCATATCTAGACCTTCCGTCATAGGCGGGTTCTCGCTGCTGTTGGTTCTTGTCATCACCACCTGGTGTTCCTCACCGACGTTTGCTCAGATTCCCCGCATCCAAGGACAGGGAGCAGCTGCGTCTGGGATGGGCAATGCCTTTGCTGCCCAGGCCGACAATCCGTCGGCGTTGCACTACAACCCGGCTGGGATGACTCAGCTCCGTGGTGTGCAAATCATGGCAGGGGGACTCCTTGTCGGTGGGCCGCTCGATCATAGAAGTCCGAGCGGTACCACAACGGCTGGTGATCACGATGGCGTCGTCGCGTGGCCTCCCCCCGCCCATACCTATGTGACGGCAAATCTTCAAGGCCTTGGTATCCCTCTGCTTGATAAGCTCACGGTAGGGGTGGGGGTTACAACCCCGTTTGGTTCAGCGACGAGGTGGCCAAGTACGAGTCCTTTTAGTGCAACCACGATATTCAGTGCATTGCCGTTGTTCGATATTAAGCCGACGTTCGCGTATCAGCTTCTTCCGGATCTCTCGATTGGAGCAGGGATCGACATCTACACCTTTTCCGGTCTGTTCGGAGAGGGCCACGCCGAATTCCAACGAATCCTCCCCCCTGGGAATAGGGTTGAGGTGAATGGAAAAGATACCGCGCTTGGCTTTAACATCGGCACGTTATATACCGCATTGCGGAACGCAGATGGATTACCGATTGTGAACATTGCCGTTGTCTACCGAAGTCAGGCCACGCTCCATTTGGATGGAGTGCAGTTGGCCAACGGTGTGAAGGTCCAAGATACGACGACAACCTTGGTGCTGCCTCAAGTCATCACTGGGGGTATCGCAGTCTGGCCAGTCCGGAATGCTGAACGCGAGTGGAAACTCGAACTGAATGTCGACTATATAGGCTGGAAATCAGTCAGAAACTTAGATCTTCGACGACGTGATGGAACGGTCATTCTTGAGCAACCTCAAAACTGGAAAAGTACCTATGCCATTTTAGTGGGAACTGAGTATCGATGGCTAAAGATGGATCGATTGCCAGGGTGGGAGGTAGCCGTACGAGGCGGCTATTCGAATCTGCAAACACAGGTCCCAGACGCCACCTACAATCCGGCAATTCCATCAGCGGACCTTCATATTATTTCAACGGGAGTTGGTTTCCTCTGCAAGGGAAATGGATCGCTCTTTGGCTTCGTGGCATGCGGAAATCTTGGAATCGGCTCAATAAAGGCAAAAACCATTGGTGTGGACCTGTCGTACCAAGTCTCACTCTACGAACCAAGAACTGTCGAGGGGAATACTGGGATTCGAGCAGGAGTCAATGGGTTTTACGAAAATACTGCGCATGCAGGGGGGCTTTCCATCCGCGTTGGTTTCTGACCAAAGGCACTGTACCTCGCCTCGTATCTATCTTTGACCAGATAACGAACAGATGCAGGGAAGGATTCAGGGGGAGAGGTAGAGTCTAGGAATCTTGGGACTGATTGCGCACAGGACTTCGTAGGGAATCGTATCGGTCCACTTGGCAATCTCGGAGGCCGTAATTTCGTCATTTCCCTGGCGACCGATGAGTATCGTCTCATCACCCACGGCAGTACCAGGGATCTCAGTGACATCTACCATCACCATATCCATACAGACCAATCCTGCGATGGGGGCTCGGTGTCCTCGAATGAGCACAGAGCCACGATTCGAAAGCCGTCGGCTCAAGCCATTAGCATAGCCGATCGGGAGCACGGCAATGCGCGTGAGGCGTTTTGCTGTGAAGGTTCCATTGTAACTGACGGGTGATCCTGGTTGGATGGTCCGGAGCTGGGCAATCTGGGTCTTCAGTGAGAGTACTGGCCTGAGATCAGGAGTCCCAACCGTGCTGGGAAGGGTGTGGTATCCGTATAACATGATGCCGGGCCGCACAAGGGAAAAGTGTGCCGATGGGAAACGAACCGCTCCACAACTATTGGACACATGAATGAGAGAAATGTGGAACCCTCCTTCCTGAACGATTTTCAGCGCGTCTCGGAAGCGACGGATTTGTTCTTCGGTCGCATCAGAATTGGATCCATCAGCATCAGCCAGATGGGTCATAAGTCCTTCTACTCGGAGGGAGGGAGGAAACTTGTGTGAGCGGATGAGCGCCACCAGCTCATCCTGCGTCAGACCCAGCCGACCCATGCCGGTCTCGATTTTGAGATGGATCGGGTAGGGGATTGCACGTGACGCAGCTGCTTGGGCCAGCGCAGTGAGCATGGAAGGATCGCTCACTACAGGGGTGAGTTGGGAAGCGAACATATCACCGAATTGTTCTTGAAAAACTGGCCCTAAGACGATGATCGGCACCGTAATGCCGGTTTGCCGAAGCGCCATGCCTTCTTCCGTCGAGAAGACGGCCAGGCGGGTGACACCATGCTGTATCAGTGTCCGTGACGTCTCGATCGCGCCATGCCCATAGGCGTTGGCCTTGACGACCGCCATGACTTCGCATCCGGGGGAGAGAATCCGACGAAATTGTGAGAGATTGTATGTGAGTGCCGTCAGGTCGACGGTGGCGACGGTTGGGAAGAAGGGTGGCGTAATCGGCACGCGACGAAGAGAGAATCAGAAAGTCAGCATCAGACTTCCATGATTTCCTGTTCCTTTTTCTTGATCACGTCATCGATCTTCTGACCATATTGCTCAATCAGTTTCTGGGTTTCTTGCTCGGCCTTCCGCAGTTCGTCCTCGGTGAGTGTGGCACCTTTTTGGAGTTTCTTGAGCTCTTCGTTCGCATCTCGCCGAAAACCTCGAATCTGAACTTTCGTCTCCTCACCATGCTTTTTACAGATCTTTGTCAGATCCTTGCGGCGTTCCTCCGTCAGGGGAGGGAGCGGGACTCGGATCACCTTGCCGTCGTTGGACGGGGTCACACCCAACCCTGAATTGGATATGGATTTTTCAATCTCTTTGATCAGTTTCGGTTCCCAGGGTTGAATGGTGATGAGCCGTGCTTCGGGGGTCGAGACGCTGGCGATCTGTTTCAGCGGGGTTATGGTGCCGTAGTAGTCAACGCGAATGCCGTCGAGCAAGGCGACGGACGCCCGCCCGGTTCGGAGACCGGACAAGTCTTTTCGCAAGTGTTCAAGAGCCTGATCCATCTGTGAGAGGAATGCTTGCCGAACTTGGGCTGCATTGGACATGGAGACACCTCGTGATGGGATTAGTGATCGCCGCTCGTAACCAAGGTTCCCAGCGGCTCGCCTAATGCCACGCGTTTAAAGTTGCCTTTGACTTTCAGGTTGAATACGACGAGAGGCAATTTATTGTCCATACAGAGGCTGATCGCTGTGGAATCCATCACCTTGAGCTTCTGATTGAGGATGGACAGAAATGAAATCCTCTCATACTTTTTGGCCGACGGAGTAGTCACCGGATCGGCATCATAGATGCCGTCAACTTTTGTTCCCTTCATAATCACTTGCGCGCTGATCTCCATCGCACGCAGGACGGCAGCCGTATCGGTCGAAAAATAGGGATTGCCCGTACCAGCGGCAAAAATGACCACACGGCTCTTTTCTAGGTGGCGGATTGCCCTTCGACGGATGTACCCCTCTGCAAGCTGGCGCATTTCGATGGCGGATTGAACGCGGGTGATGATTCCGACCCGCTCCAGCGCATTCTGGAGCGCCAGCGCATTGAGCACGGTCGCCAGCATTCCCATGTAATCGGCCGAGGCTCGTTCCATACCGGATGCGCTCGCCGCGATGCCACGGAAAATATTGCCTCCGCCGATGACGACTGCCACCTGAATTTCAAGGGCAACAACGGAGGCAATTTCTTCCGCAAGGTTTTCAAGAATGGACGGTTGGATACCGTAGCCCTGCTCACCAGCCAACATCTCCCCACTGACTTTCAGAAGGAGACGCTGGTATTTGGCAGAGCTCATGCTTCGCCCAATTGATAACGGGTGAACCGGCTGACGTTCATATTTTCGCCGATCTTAGAAATTTTCTGGGCGAGAAGGTCCTTGATGGTGACGGCCGGGTCTTTGATGAATGATTGCTCCAGTAGGCAGCTTTCCTGGTAGAACTTTTCAAGTTTGCCTTCGACGATCTTCGACCATGCGGCGGGAGGCTTGCCCATTTCCCTGGCCTGCCCTTCGTAGATTGTTTTTTCTTTCTCGGCAACATCAGCCGGAATATCTTCACGCTTCACGAATGACGGCTTTCCGGCTGCCACCTGAAGCGCAAGATCGTTGACGAATGCTTTGAATTCCTCATTCCGTGCGACGAAATCGGTTTCGCAATTGACCTCGATCAAGACGCCGATCTTGCCACCCATATGAATGTAGGCATGAACCAGCCCTTGGTTGGTTTCCCGCCCGGCTTTCTTGGCTGCCGCCGCGAGTCCTTTTTGCCGCAGATAGTCAATGGATTTTTCGACGTCATTCCCGTTTTCATTGAGGGCTTTCTGACAATCCAGAATACCGGCGCCTGTTTTTTCACGAAGCTCTTTCACGAGCTGACTGGATCCTGCCATGATTTCGTTATTCCTTCGTTCTGTCGATGAGGATAAGCCGTTGATGGATCAATCAGGTTACGTTACGACACGGGAACATTTTGAACGCGCATGGCAGGCTTCCTGTCGCCGCCGACAGGAGCGGTTTGAAACTCTGCTTCTTCGCGTTGGGCTTTCACATGCGCACCCTCGATACAGGCATCGGCAATTTTTGAGGTAATCAGCTTGATCGAGCGAATCGCGTCGTCATTTCCAGGAATTGGATACGTGATGTCGTCTGGGTCGCAGTTGCTGTCCAAAATAGCGATGACCGGAATATCGAGCCGCTTGGCTTCCTGCACGGCAATTTTCTCGATTCTCGTGTCCAAAATAAAAACTGCTCCTGGAAGGCCGCGCATGTTCTTAATGCCGGACAAATACTTTTGGAGCTTCGCGATATCCTTCTGCATGAGAAGGATTTCTTTCTTTTTAAGACCATGCTCGCTGGGGTTGAGGAGTGTCGTCTCCATCTTCTTCATCTTGTCGATGCTGAGACGAATGGTTTTGAAGTTGGTCAACATCCCACCCAGCCAACGCTGGTTGATGAAATACATGTTGGCGCGCTTGGCTTCTTCTTCCAGGATTTCCGCAGCTTGCCGCTTCGTGCCCACGAACAAGACGGACTCTCCCGCTGCCACAAGGTCTCGGACGAAGGCATAGGTCTGCTCCATCCGCGAGAGGGTTTGTTGAAGATCGATGATATAGATGCCGCTGCGTTCACCGAATAGAAACCTCTTCATCTTGGGATTCCAGCGGTTAGTCTGGTGCCCGAAATGAACGCCGGCTTCTAACAACTCCTTGATTGCCACTACTCCCATGCCTTCACCTCCTTTCACGCTTGCAGAGCGCCCACCCATGGGGCGAGGGAATCGCTTCCCTTAATCTCAAGCCGCGCAGCGTAACGACGCTGATAGTTATTTTAATGAATGGGACTGTTCTCGCTTGGTGCGAGACTCAACCCACTGTCAGACCCAGATCGGGGACGCTACCATAGTCCTGCCGAGGTTTCAAGTTACCTGTGCACTAAGATCGATAGCTTGCGTTAATCCGGACATAGTCATACGAGAGGTCTGTTGTCCACATATGGGCATGAGCTTGTCCCTGCCCAAGCTGGACGGTGATCGTAAATTCCTTCTGTTTGAAGACGTGTGCGATCTTGCGCTCCGCCTCCAGCCCCGTTCCTACCCCGCGTTGCACCATGACAATGTCGTCGAATCGAACCGATACTTTGTTTGGGTCGATGGCAACGCCCGATCGCCCGATCGCAGCGATGATCCTGCCCCAATTGGCATCCTCCCCAAACAACGCAGTCTTGACCAGATTTGATGTCGCAATGGTGTCTGCGACTCGTTTTGCCGCTGCTGTCGTGCTGGCTCCCTGCACTCGAATCGTGACGACCTTGGTGACCCCTTCGCCGTCTCGACAAATCATCAGAGCCAATTGTTGCGCGGCATCAGTGAGCAGTCGCTCGAAGTCACGATAGGACTTGGTATCTCGTTCAATCAGTCGGTTTTTGGCAAGGCCATTCGCCAGACAGAGGACCGTGTCATTCGTACTGGTATCACCGTCCACCGTTATGCAGTTAAAGGACTGATTCGTTGCCGATTTCAACACCTGTTGGAGGGCAGCTGGGGTAATCACGGCATCGGTCGTCAAATAGGCCAGCATGGTGGCCATATTGGGATGGATCATGCCAGAACCTTTGGCCATGCCACCGATGGTGACGACGCGACCGCCGATTCTCCCTTGTACCGTGACGGTTTTTGGCTTCAAGTCCGTGGTTAAAATCGCCCGCGCGGCTTGAGCGCCTCCTGCAATGCTCAGACGTGCGATCAAGGTTGGGACGGATCTGGTGATGCAATCAATCGGCAGCACACGACCAATCACACCGGTTGAACCGACGAATACCTGGTGCACGGGAATAGAGAGCTGTTGTGCCACAGCTGTCGCCATCGTCTTCGCCGCCACCAGCCCTTGTTCACCCGTGCAGGCATTGGCATTCCCGCTGTTGACGATGATCGCCCGCCCACAATGAGACCGTAGATGGCGCCGATCCAGGAGTACAGGCGCGGCCGCTACGCGATTCTTTGTGAACACTCCGGCGATCGGCCCGCTGACGTCGGACACGCAGAGGGCCAAATCGAGCAGGCCTGGCTTTTTGATCCCACAATGGATTCCCGCGGCTTGAAACCCCAGTGGTGCCGTGATACCCAGGTTCTTTGATTTCATAAGTATGGTGTGTGGGATGCCGGCTTGTGGCAGTGGTCGAATGGTTACAATTATGGATAACTGCCCGGAGCTGTCAGCCCGGTTTCTTCAGGAATGCCTAGCATGAGATTCATGGCTTGAATCGCCTGACCGGCAGCCCCTTTCACGAGATTGTCGACTGCTGCCACGGTGACGACCCATCCAGCCCGAGCATCCACATACACGCCGATGTCGCAATAGTTTGTGCCCTTAATGTAACGCGGATTAGGGGTCACGTCTTCGAAGAGCCGGATGAACCGTTCTCCCTTGTAATGCTCTCGATACAAGGCCTGAAGGTCAGATAGCGGTATGTTTTGCGTCAGTTTGCAGTATGCCGTACTCAGGATCCCTCGATTCATCGGGACAAGATGAGGGGTAAATGTCACGGTCACGGAGCCGACTGCCTTCATGAGTCCAGACAGTTCCTGTTCGATTTCAGGAATATGGCGATGCTGTCCGATTTTGTAGGGCTCTAAGGATTCGTGCGCTTCTGGGAAATGATAGGGCAGGGCCGGACTCCGTCCTGCTCCTGAAACGCCTGATTTTGCATCGATCACAATCGTCTCCGGTTGCACGAGTTTATTTGCGAAGAGAGGCGCCAACTGGAGGACTGCGGCTGTGGGATAACATCCAGGCGAAGCCACCAGTCTTGATTTGGCAATCGCGGATCGATGGAGTTCCGGCAACCCATACACGGCGTCTTGGAGCAAATGTGGATGGCTATGCGGCGTGTGATACCACTTCTCGTAGGTGCCGGCGTCCTTCAGCCGATAATCGGCACTGAGATCAACGACAGGCTTGCCTGCCTTGATACAGGCCGCAACGGGGTCCAGCGACTTTGTATGCGGTAGTGCAAGGAAAATGGCGTCAGCCCGCTCCGTCAGGGCTTCCGGTGCCAAGGCTTCAAATTGATGATCGACAATTCCCTTGAAGCTTGGAAACACGGATGAGACCGACTGGCCTGCTGACTTTTCCGATGTCACTGCGGCGATAGTGAAATAAGGATGGGCTGCTGCAAGCCGAACAAGTTCCGCACCGGCGTATCCGCTGGCTCCTGCAATGGCGATTCGAAATTTTTTATTCAATGGCTCACCATCCATATCCTGCGCTGTCTTGGACCAACGATCCCTTCCACCAGGAAGATATAAAAAAGGGGAAGGCATGGAGCCTTCCCCTTTTTGTCGGATCGTCGGCCCCTGCGTCTAGCGCTTGGAGTACTGGAACCGCTTGCGCGCGCCCTTCTGTCCGTACTTCTTTCGTTCCTTCACACGTGAATCACGCGTGAGCAACCCCTCCTTCTTCAGGGGGCTGCGGGTTGCGGGAGTCATCGCCACGAGTGCTCGCGCGATGGCATGACGGAGGGCGCCAGCTTGCCCGGTCGGGCCCCCGCCATAGACGGTCGCGCTGATTGAGTACTTGCCCATCAGGCCAGCCATTTCAAGCGGGAGTTGGATAATTTGCCGGAGGGTGAGACGAGGAAACGCCTTCTCCAGCGGCTTCTCGTTCACGGTAATATCGCCTGCGGTGCCAGTGACCCAGGCTCGGGCTACTGCGCATTTTCTCCGCCCCGTTGCGTATTGTGTCACCACTGCCATACGACTCGTCTCCTTCTGGTTGAGGACATGTGTCTAGAGAGAAATAGGTTCAGGATGTTGAGCCTGATGTGGGTGATCAGACCCGACATAGACACGGAGCTTCCGCGCCATGCCATTGCCAAGCGGGTTCTTGGGAAGCATGCCCTTGATCGCTTTGGTCAGGAGCAGCGTCGGGTCCTTCCGAAACAGGTGCGCGGCGGAGGCGGTTTTCAACCCTCCCGGATATCCTGTATGGCGCCGGTAGAGTTTGGTGTCCATTTTGTCGCCGGTCAAATGAACCTTCTCCGCATTCACGATGACCACATGATCACCCATATCGACATTCGGCGTGAATGTCGGGCGATGTTTCCCTCGTAAGATGCTTGCGACTCGCGCCGCCAATCGGCCCAGGGTTTTCCCCTCGGCGTTCACCAGATGCCAGGTTTCTTTCACGTGAGTTGGATTTTCGAAATACGTCATCATCTTGTTCTCCACCGTTGCAATTGTGTCAGTCGTTTGATGAGGTGTTAGACTTCTTGGGCCCCGATATTCTTTGTTTCTAGCTTGGACAGCCACGCATCAAGATTCTGACCGGTGCGTCGCTTCCACACGTCCTGCGTCACATAAATGGGCGCCTGGCAGCGGAGCGCCAATGCAAATGCGTCGCTCGGTCTGGAGTCGATGGTGCGTACGACTCCCTTATTTTCGAGGAACACGGTTGCATAATAGGTACTGCTCTTGACGTCCGTGAGGACTGCTCGTTCCATCTTCACGCCGAGGTGCTCCCCGAAACTTTTGATCAGATCGTGGCTCATCGGCCGTGGTGTCGTCGATGTGTCCAGGGCACGTCGAATCGATTCGCCCTCTGATGCACCTACCCATACCATGAACAGGTCTGATGTGCCATCGGCTCGGGTCAGCACGACGATTCTGGTGTCCGTCGCCGAGTCTTCTACCACTCGATTGACCGTAAGCTCTATCAAGGCTTCGGTCGTGTGAGGCGCGTGCTCTTCCATACAATTCATCACGAGAACGTGTCAGGAGTCTAATTTTCCGAAGTCCTCTGGCTTTAAATTCTCCAGCCACTGATCGAGTTCTTCCGAACTCTGCTTTCGAATCACGGACTCACTTGCAAAAATTGGAGCTTGGCTCCGGAGCGCGAGGGCGATGGCGTCGCTTGGACGGGAATCGACGGTATACTCCGAGTCCGCGTAGGTCAAATGGATCTTGGCAAAGTACGTATGTTCAGTGAGATCGGTAATCACCACACTAATGACCTTGGCGTTGAACGCATCCAAGTAGGTCTTCATAAAGTCGTGAGTCATAGGACGGGGAGGGGCGACATTCTCAATCGCCAGACTAATCGAACTGGCTTCCGATTTTCCGACCCAGATCGGGAGCATTTCCGATTGATCCTCGTCCCGGAGGATGACGATATACGCATTGTTGTAGGGGTCGAACATGAGCCCCTTGACCTGCATCTGCGTGATCATCGCCGAACCGATATCCTCTCTCTCAGTAGTTATTTGTGAATAGCAAAACGTTGCACCCTAGCATTTTTGGATTCTCGATGTCAACGAACCCAGCGACAATGCAAGGGAAAATGCGCACTCGCGACAACGCTTCGGTAAGAACTGCGATCAGCTAGTCGGCGGACGATAGTTTTCGGCAACCTTTGACGAATCGACCTGTTCGCCTTCCAGTTTCAAGAAGGCTTTCATCTGCTTGCGAACGAGTTCGCGTCCGCTCTCATCGCCAAGATTCACTTGGTATTCATTGATGACCATCACCCGCATGCCTTCCCACTTCTTCCAGCAGCCCGTGCAGACCTTAGTTTTTATTTCTGCTTCAAGCTTGCCGAGAAACAAGGGGGCGGTGATCGCTTCACCGCTTTGACCGCATGTCACACAAGAAACCTCTGCCATATCCGCCCACTCCTTTTTCCGATATCACGTCAGGTTAACTAATCAAAGGCTGAATATTTAAGATCTCATCATTTTAAGATGTCATCATATTGAGTATTGATGGGCATTCTATCAGAGATGTTCACGTGAAGAAAAGGTCAGGGCTCACGCGCAGGATTCGTCAAGCGAGAACCCATGAGAGAACCGATCTCATGTGCGGCGGTTCTCAGATCTACAAACGACAATATAGCGTTCACCATCACGAAGGCGGTAAGGTCGGAAGACAAGAGAAGAAGTAGAGTAGCTGTTCCCTTTTCTCTCGCCTAATCACAAGAAAGGGTTGATCCCGATTGACCCTCTGGCGGCGGCATGCTAAAAACACACCAGTCGTGAAGAGTACCTGTGTGCCCGGATGGCGGAACTGGCAGACGCGCCGGACTCAAAATCCGGTTCTCGCAAGAGAGTGGGAGTTCGACCCTCCCTCTGGGCACCACACAATTGTCAGCTGTCTGTGTGTGGCGATGTCCTCGATTTCTCCTTATAGATGGCAACGGCTGTCGGTCTAGGTTGTTGTAATTCTTATAAGATTGTGATAGTGACAACGAGTAAGTTCTCAGGTCTCTGGACATGAAAAAAGGCACTTCATGAATTTGGTCGGATTCTTCACAATGGTGTATTCCTTCACTTCTATTAAGGAGGCAGCACATGCGTAACGTGTTGGCGCTAGGAGCCGCAATCCTGTGTATCGGCTCTATGAGTGTGGCCATGGCTCAAGAACGTCTGCAGCAGTCTGGTGGCTCAGCAATGGGGGTCGGAGCTGGGGTCGGTGACGTGTCTGGAAATGCAAACCGTGTTCAGGCGTTCGATCGGAATGCGTTCCTCGATCGGCTTTCCCAGCCCGAGACCGTGATGGGCCGGATCTTCGCGCTTGATTTGCCGCAGCACCGACTCATGATTGAAACGGGTGGGGCCGGTCGTATGCAAGACGAAGGTCAGGAAGGCAAGGCGGGCTATGGTGCGCGGACGGTCATGACACTGCATCTGACGGATCGATCCAACATGCAAGCCATTCGCGAGCTCAACGTCGGAGACGAAGTGACCGTGCAGGTCAGGGAAGAAACGACTCAGCAGCAGCCGTTCGGAACCGGAAGAAAATTGGTGTCGGAGGCTTCCGTGATCAATATTGTCGCGACGAGAAAGGGATTCGGCGGACTGGGACAGCGGCCTGACCCGGCGAATGACCGTGCGATCGTGATGAATGGTGGTGGGGTGACTGGTGGTGTGCCGGGTGCAGTCCTTCCAGGAAAAATCACTGGGACCATTGATACGACCGTTGGTGAATTTACCGGTGCAGCGCCTTGCTGGAATTGTGAGCCGCAACCGGGATGGGGATATCAGACGCAGAACAAGTCCGATTATGGGACTGACGCCTCAAAGCCAAATCTTGTTAAGGGGATGGAGTGAGTTGATTCGGTGAGCAGAACGTTGCTTGACGAAAGGGGCAGCTATCGCTGCCCCTTTTTTTATGTGGGCTGTGGCCTGTAGGCAGTGTCCGTGCAGGTCAGGGAAGAAACGACTCAGCAGCAGCCGTTCGGAACCGGA
>SWDO01000002.1:41045-73906 GCA_005116895.1 Nitrospira sp.
TGTTTTGGCTCGGCAAGAGACCGCTGGAAAAAGAGCGCAAATATTTGTTGCGTGTAGCAACCAAAGAAGTGGACTGCGAGGTGGCGTCGATCCATCGGATTATCGATACGATGGACTTGGCTCAGCAACAGGGCAGCAATACGGTGAATAAGAATCAGGTAGCTGAGTTGACCTTGCGCACCAAAACGCCGGTGGCGTTCGACCTCTCGGCGTCGTTCGAGGCTACGGGCCGGTTTGTTTTGGTGGACGAATACGATATTGCGGGCGGGGGCATCATTACCGAACTGGTCCATGACGACCAGGAATTTCTCCGCGAAGAAGCCAGACGGCGTGACTTTGCGTGGGTCAAGGGTGAAGTTACAGTCGAAGACCGTGCGCAACAGTATGGCCACCGTGCAGCGGTGGTCCTGATTACTGGGGGACGACATACTGGCAAATCATTCCTGGCCAGAAAGCTCGAAGGTCGTCTCGTGGCGGATGGTCGCCATGCCTACCTATTGGACGGAGAAAATCTGCGTCGTGGGTTAGATGCGGACCTGAGCGAGGAAGAGCGGGGGGAGACCACGGAAATGGCTCGACGTTATGGCGAAGTCGCGCGTCTTCTCACCGACACGGGCCTCATTGTCGTCTCCACCACGAATCCTTTCGGTTTGGCCTATCAAGAAGCTTCACAGGCGATTAGGACACTCGTCCACCCCGCACCGGTCATTGCCGTCCACATGAGCAAGACTGAGGAGGAGCCGCCGCCGAATACGGATGTCGTCCTCTCCGGCCCCACGGATTTTGACGCAGCCACCGCTCGCATTCTCGACGAATTGAAACGCCGGGGTGTTCTGGCCCAGGCCATCGGGGCGAAACCGGTCTTTCAATATTCCATTTAGCAAGTCCATCAGTTCGAACCTCTCAGAAGACGATGGCGCAAGACCAACCCCTTGACGGCTTTCCCCATTCAGCCATATTCTGCTGCGGCGTGCTAGGTTGCTCTCCTTAGCGAAGGTGATTGTCATGCAGGGCAAGGACCCGTTCTTCGCACTCCTCGGGTTATTCATCCTTGGCACCGTGTTCCTCTTCTGTGGCGAAAGTTCAGTCACGTCGCCTCCACCGGTTGCATTGGAAAAACCAGTAGAAACTCCTCTGTCGACTCAGAAAATCATCGAGTCACGGCCATCACCAGTACCGCCACCAGCGTCATCGGTACCAGCATCAGCTGTGCTCAAAAAGAAGATTGATGAGCTGCTGATGGGGACAACGATGATGTTCCGAATCAATAGCGCCACGCTGCTACCGGAGGGGAACGCTGTCCTGAATAGCGTGGCCACGATTTTACAAGAAGATCCCACAGCTGCCTTCGAAGTTGGCGGGCATACAGACAACGTCGGATCGGAGCCCACGAATCAGATCCTTTCGGCACAGCGCGCCAAGGCCGTGATCGACTATCTGATCTCAAAAGGGATCGTTGCTGATCGTCTGGCTTCCAAAGGGTATGGAGCGTCGCGACCGATTACCGAGAATTCGACCGAGGAGGGGCGCCAGCAAAACCGGCAGATCGAATTCTCCATCAGAACCAAGGGAGCGCAGTCGTGATGTTTGCGCACTGGACGTGCTGGCTTTGGACGATGGTGGGAGCTGGTTTCCTGGGGTGGGGGATCAAGGGGATGGTGCTGGGACCAGTGATAGACGACAAGCGTCGTGAGGTGGAGCGCCTCATGAGTAAGGTCACCATGCTCGCTAGTCAACCGCCAGAGATTCGAACGGTTGAGAAGCGGGTCGAGGTGCCGGTGGAACGCGTGGTGCTGAAACGTGTTGAAGTGCCGGTGGAGAAGGTCGTCGATCGGCCAGTGGACAATCCGGAGCAGCTCGCTCGGATCAAGGCGTTGGAAGGCGAGGTCGCCATGATCGCTGGGCTGTTTACGCAGATCGCTCAGCTCAAACCCTTTTCCTCACAGGCGGGGGAGAGGCGTAGCGAAGGGCGGGTGTTGGTGCCGGTCGACAATCCGGAGCAGCTGGCCCGGATCAAGGCGTTAGAAGCTCAGGTAGCTGTGATCACCGATCTTCGTGCGCAGATGATTGAGCTCCGGGCCGCGGTGTTGGAGGTCTGTGAAGGGGTTGTCGGGAAGCGGATCGTGACTCCCACGGAACAGAATGGGGATGTGCCGCTCGACAATCCAGAGAAGCTAGTCCGAATCAAGGCCGTAGAAAGCGAAATGGCCATGATCGCCGAACTTCGGGCACGGATTGCTGAACTCCTAGCCACGTCGTTGCAGGCCAATGAGAAGGTTGTCGAGAAGCGGATCGAGACTCCCGCTGAACAGATGGTCGTGCAGAATGGGGACGTGCCGGTTGAAACAATCAGCACACACACCGGGGATCTGGACCATGCCGGTGCCGTGGAGCCGTCGGAGGAGGGGCAAGCGGTCGGCGAATCGCCCGATGATCTGAAACACATCCGCGGGGTCGGGCCGGCGTTAGAACGGTTTCTGCATAAGCGGGGCGTCTTCTGGTTCAGCCAGGTGGCGACCTGGAACCAAGCAGACATCGACAAATTCGAGTTTCTCTTACCCAACTTTGGGGGACGCATCCAACGAGAGAGCTGGGTGCGCAGCGCACAGGTCGAGTACTACAAGAAATATAAGCAGTGGCTGGGCGACGGCGAGCCCCCGAGTGAGAGCCCCGATGTTCGGGCGCAGATGGCTGAGCTTCCAGTTGTGTCTTCACAGGTTGGTGAGAAGGTTGTCGAGAAGCGGATCGAGACTCCCGCTGAACAGATGGTCGTGCGAAATGGGGACGTGCCGGTTGAAACGATCAGCGCACACACCGGGGATCTGGACCATGTGGGCAAGAGCATGACCACGGTCAACTTGGCGTTGGCCTTTGCGCGCCAAGGAGCGAAGGTCGGACTCTTAGACGTGGATCTGAACGGACCCTGTGTGCCTCGCATGTTGGGATTGCACGGTCGATCATTGACGATGACGCCTGAGGGGGCGATTCCCCCGATCGGGCCGCTCGGGGTGAAAGTCGCATCGATGGACTTCTTCTTGGATGATACATCGCCGGTTCGTTGGAAAGGGCCGATGGATGTCAGCCCGGTCTGGTTAGGGTTGATGGAAATGAATGTCATTCGAGAGTTTCTGGCCGATGTCGTCTGGGGTGAGCTCGATTATCTACTGGTCGATCTCCCTCCGGGGGCCGCAGCGGACAAACCGCCGGTCATTGCCGGATTTATTCCTGACCTGGCAGGAGCGATTGTCGTGACGACCCCATCAGAAGTGGCATCGGATGTGGTGCAGAAGTCGGTGACCTATGCTCGCGACATAGGTATCAAGGTCATGGGCATTGTCGAAAATATGAGTGAGTATCGCTGCCCTTCTTGTGGGGAAGTGAACGAGTTGTTCGAAGGCAATACCGAGGCGATGTGTGAGATGCTGGATTTGCCGCTGCTCGGACGCATTCCCTTCGACCGGACCCTCGCCCGTACTTTCGACAAGGGGGAGCCGTTGCTCGACGAAACCTATCCGACCATTCAACGGTACCAGGAAATAGCTGGGCGCATCAGGACGCTCATCGATTACAAGAAGGTGTTGGCCGAACAACTGTAACACGATGCACTGAAGAGGAGACCCATGAAATTCGTATGCCTCAACTGTGAAACATACATGAACTTCGAAAAGGTGGAAAAACCAGGGGAGGGCACGCTGGGCGTGTTTTTCGGCTGTCCGTCTTGCAATGCCAAGTTCTCCATGGTGACGAATCCTGGTGAAACCCAGATGGTCAGTTCCCTCGGAGTAAAGCTGGGGGGACGCACTGTTGAGGCCGAGCCATTCGAGATGACGAAGGGTACGTTGAAGACCGAAGCCACCCCAGCCCCTGGTCAGATGGCGGCCTATTTGAATGAGAAAATTCAAGGAGGTCAGCCGGCTGTTTCTGTCGCTGCTGCGTCGCCTGCCAAGGCTTCGGAGAAAGCGAGTGGTTGTCCCTTCTCCGCAATGGTTGCGGAAATGGGCCTGACGAACTCCGGCAAGCCTGCGAACGGTGCATCTGAATTCACCTGGACGGCCGATGCCAAAGAAAAGCTCGACCGGCTCCCGGCCTTCGTGAAACCGATGGTTCAGGGCAGTGTTGAGACCTACGCGCGCAAACAGGGATTCAAGACCATCACGCTGCAAGTGATGGACGATTCAAAGAATGATTCGCCTGAGGGGATGACGTGGTCAAGCGAGGCGGAACAGCGCCTCGAGAATATTCCTGATTTCATCCGCCCCATGGCGCGCAAAGAAGTGGAGCGTGTAGCCAAGGAACGTGGGTTATCGTCCATTACCGCGCAAGTGATGGACGAGACCAAAGAGAAGTTCATGAAGTTTATGTAGTGGGAGCCACATGAGTCTGGTGTCGTGAGGCCCATCCAGTCGACTGGATGGGCCTTTCTATTATCGACGCGCATTCATTTTATGGCTGTTACGCTGAAATGGTGTGTTGCCCTGCTCTCTGTTCTGCTGCTGGTGCTGTTTCTCTGGTTCTCCAACCTCACTGCACAAGTATCTTCAGAACATCATCAAGCTTCCCTCGCCACGGGCATCACGCAAGGTTCCCCCGGCGAGCATGACGGAGAAGGTTGGGAAGGGTCAGTCCAAGGGGTGGCCTACTCGGAATTCAACCATCGGTTTGCCGGTCTCTTCGTGCTTCTGTTTGGGCTTGCCGAGTTAGGGCATGCGTTACGGTACCCGTTGCCCTCCTGGATTCGACTTGTGTTGCCGAGTGCCCTCAGTGTGATCGGAGCCTATCTGTTGGTCTGGAGTGACCACGAGGCCTGGCCGATCGGCTCCTTGACCTTGGCGCAGACATTTTCTGGACAAGACCCGGAAATCATCCAGCATAAATTTTACGGAATTTTCGCTGCCACCGCTGCGGCCAGCGAGACGCTTCGCCGAATCGGCTGGGCACGCCACCCTGCCTGGGCGGCTCCATTAGTGGTTGGTGCCATGATCGGCGGACTGTTGCTGTTCTGGCACTCGCATGGGAATCATCCAGCGAATCAGACCATTGAACTTCACCATGCGCTCCTCGGAAGTCTTGGCGTTGGGGCTGCCTTGTCCAGCGCGATGGTGTCGTGGGGATCTGGGGCGTCGAGTTCTCAAGTGAAAAAATGGGATCTGGCCTGGGCGGTATTCGTGATCCTCATAGGTATTCAGCTGCTTCTGTATTTCGAATAGCCCCTTCACTCGGTGGTTGCGTCATAATTGACACCTTTCTGAGGCCTGTGTTAGGTCTAGCCACTCACGAGGTGGTAGTGTCTTCGTACGCATCTCTAACCAGCTCACAAAGTTCGGGCCGGCGTAGAGGAGGATCACATGGGTGGACATAGTCACTGGTCCACGATCAAACGGCACAAAGGCGCCCAGGATGCGAAGCGCGGGAAGATCTTCACGCGCATCATCCGGGAGATAACCATTGCGGCTCGGTCCAGTGGTGACCCTGAGGCTAATCCCCGGCTGCGCCTGGCGATCGCCAAGGCGAAGGAAGCCAACATGCCTGGTGATACGATGAAGAAGGCCGTTCAGCGAGGGACGGGGGAATTGCCTGGTGTGATGTACGAGGAATTTCAGTTGGAAGGATATGGCCCCGGAGGGATCGCCGTACTTCTCGAGATTACGAGCGACAACCGGAACCGGACTGTCGCGGAAATTCGCAGTCTCCTGACAAAAAATCATGGCAATATGTCGGAAGCGGGTGCCGTCGCATGGCAGTTTCAGAAGAAGGGACTTATTGCCATTGAGAAGGGAAAGGTCGACGAAGATGCACTTCTTTCGTTGGCCCTCGACGCTGGGGCGGAAGATGTGAAGGTCGGTGAGAAGAGTTATGAGGTGCTTACCACCCCCCACGATTTTGAAACGGTGAAGAAGGCACTGGTTGATGCCAAGATCGACGCAGCCCTGGCCGAAATCACCTTTATTCCGCAGAATACGATTCGTTTGGACGAAAAGTCAGCCGAACAAATGCTCAAGTTGATGGAGATCTTGGACGAGCATGATGACGTGCAGAAGGTTCACGCGAATTTTGACATCCCGGACGAAATCATGGAGAAAGTGGCCGCGACCGCAGCAGGATAACAAGGTCGGCGAACCAACACCGTCATGGCACTCGGATAACCAGACGACATGATCGCCTTTCTCACGGGGCGGTTGGCATTTAAGGCACCTACCCACCTCACGCTCGATGTGCAAGGGGTCGGGTACGAAGTTCATATTCCACTCAGCACCTATTACGCCCTCCCGAATCTTGACG
Source organism: Nitrospira sp. (assembly GCA_005116895.1). Taxonomy (GTDB): domain Bacteria; phylum Nitrospirota; class Nitrospiria; order Nitrospirales; family Nitrospiraceae; genus Nitrospira_D. The sequence goes on from SWDO01000002.1 coordinate 47,325, forward strand.
AAGTTACCGCGCTGAATATTCACACGCATCTCCGGGAAGATGCGATCCAGCTCTTTGGCTTTCTCTCGCAAAGCGAGAAGGAGTCGTTTTTGCTGCTGACCAGCGTGTCGGGGATCGGACCGAAGCTGGCGCTGAGCGTGCTCTCGAGTTTGCCGATCACGGATCTGATCCATGCGATCCAAACCGAGGATGTCGAGAAGCTGGCGACTGTTCCAGGCATCGGCAAAAAATCGGCGGGCCGCATTGTGCTTGAACTGAAGGATAAGGTCGGCAAAATCCAGGGCGGTTCGTCTCGGCTTGCGACCACTGATGCCTCCGCCGTGGATGGCCCGTATGAGGATGCCCTCTCCGCTCTGATAAACTTGGGCTATCGTGCCCAGGATGCCAAGGAAGCCTTAAAGCGGGCCACAAAGGCTGCGACAGGCTCGTTGGCGTTGAAGGAGCTCATTCGTGAAGGGCTCAAGGAGCTTGGAAGGGGGTAAGCTGATGTCATTCAACGCAAAGAATGGTGCCAAACTGTTCCTGTGCAACGGCTTAATGGGGATTGCACTCCTGGTCATGGTGCCATCCGTAGGGCTTGCAGAAGAGACTTCAGAGCCCAAGAGCATCAGAATGACCTGTGGAACCTGTCCCGATGGGTATGCGACGACCGGCGTCACCCAAGCTCCGGAAATCTGCAAAGACGGCGATCCGACGCTCGTGCAATGTGTGCCGTTGGGAGCCAACATGCTGGGTGTGTGCGGGTCCTGCCCTGACGGGTATGCCGAAATCGGTGGTTCTTCAGTGCCTGCTCGGTGCGGGAGTAAGGATGGTGGTCGGTTGTCGCAATGCCAGTTGAGGAAAATGGAGCAGAATTTTCCGGACTCGACCCAGGGATATAAACGGTGTCCTCCTGATTGCGGCAGTGCGGCCCAGCCTGGTCAAGGGACGCTTTCGTCCCCGCCGAAGTATCAACAGATACCGGAGGGCAAGTAGGGATGGGTGTCGCATCATGACCGATCGGGTCGTGACCAATCGCGCTACGGACGAAGAGCGGGGGCAGGAGAACGTTCTTCGACCTCAGACGCTGGATGAGTACGTCGGCCAAGAGAAAATGAAGGAGTCGCTGCGAGTCTGTATCGAAGCGGCCAAGCAGCGGGGTGAGGCGCTCGACCACGCCATCTTCTACGGACCACCCGGTCTCGGGAAGACGACCATCGCACACATTATTGCGAAAGAAATGGGCGCGGCCTTGCGGTCGACGTCAGGCTGGTCCTAGCCCATGCCGGTGACTTGGCGGCGATTCTAACCAATCTTCAGGAATATGATGTGCTCTTTATCGATGAGATTCATCGCCTGCCTGCGTCTGTTGAAGAGGCGCTCTATCCTGCGATGGAGGACTTTCAGCTTGATCTGGTCATTGGACAGGGGCCTGCCACGAGGACCGTCAAGCTTGATCTGCCGCCCTTTACGCTCGTGGGCGCGACGACCAGGGCCGGTTCCCTGACCTCCCCACTGCGGGACCGATTCGGCTTAGTCTATCGGCTGGAGTTCTATGGGCCGTCCGAGCTGGAGGCGATTGTGACGCGCTCAGCCGGAGTCTTAGGGGTTGGGATTGATCGGGCAGGCGCTGCGGAAATATCACGCCGTGCCCGTGGAACACCACGAATTGTCAATCGGCTGATTAAGCGCATCAGAGACTATGCCCAAATTAAGGCAGACGGGCATATTACTGAACAGGTGGCCAAGGAGGGGTTAGCTTGGGTCGGGGTCGATGAGGCGGGTTTCGACGATATGGATCGCAAAATCCTTCTCACGATCATCGAAAAGTTCAATGGGGGACCGGTCGGAGTGGAGTCCTTGGCTGCCGCTGTTCAGGAAGACAAGGGCACGATCGAGGATGTGTATGAGCCCTACCTGATCCAAGCCGGCTTCCTGGATCGTACCGGTCGTGGCCGGCAAGTGACTCGCTTGGCCTACGATCACTTTAAGCGTCCTTCTCAATTGCTGATGTAAACCTCGGGCATTCCAACGTTTCAAGCTCCTGATACCCAAGCGCTATCCTTGCAATAGATTCAATCGTTCCTGTAGAATTCTCTACTTGTCTCTATGATCTTCTTTCCCGACGGGGATGAGAATCCCCTCCTGCAATTAGGTGTCCGAGGCGAGACTCAGCATGCCCAAAGATATGTCTGAATATCGTAAGGAAATCGATAGGATCGATGACGAAATCATTCGACTGCTCAATGAGCGCTCGAAAAGCGTCATCGAAATCGGAAGAATCAAAAAAGAAAAGAATGCTGATGCCAACCTCCATACTGCTGGGCGGGAGGCTGAAATCATCGAACGACTCACGAAACTCAACAGCGGCCCTTTTCCCAGCGAGGCCATCCGATCAGTCTATCGAGAAATCATGTCGGCTTCCTTGTCGCTTGAGTCTCCCCAGAAGGTCGCATATTTGGGGCCGCGAGCCACCTTTACGCACATGGCCTGCATGCAGAAATTCGGGTCGTCCGTCCAGTATGTGCCCGTCTACAGTATTAAAGAGGTCTTCAGCGAGGTTGAGCGAGGCCGAGCCAATTTCGGGGTGGTGCCGATCGAAAATACCACGGAGGGTGTCGTGAATCACACCCTCGACATGTTTATCGATTCCAACTTGCTGATCTATGGCGAGATTCTTCAGGAGGTCTCACACCATCTCCTCTCGAAATCTGGTCTTATCGAGGATGTGAAAAAAATCAATTCTCATCCACATGCCCTTGCTCAATGCCGAAACTGGCTCGAAACCAATCTTCCGCATGTGCCAGCGGTTGAAGTGGCAAGCACGGCGCGGGCTGCCGAGCTGTGTATCGATGAGCCCGCCTCGGCAGCTATTGCATCAGAATTGGCCGGCCAGCTCTATGGGCTGAAGGTGATTAAGGCTCGTATTGAGGATAACCTCAATAATTTCACCCGCTTTCTTGTCCTGTCGCAGAAGCCGTCGGAGCGAACAGGGAAAGATAAGACATCGTTGATGTTATCGGTGAAGGATAAAGTTGGCGCCCTCTATGATCTGCTCCGCCCGTTCGCTTCCCACGGACTTAATATGACCAAGATAGAATCCCGTCCCTCTCAGCGCAAAGCGTGGGAGTATATTTTCTTTGTGGATGTTGAGGGGCATAGGAATGAGGAGCGCGTGAGTAGGGCGATTGAAGAGGTGAAGGCTCGCTGCCTCTTTATGAAGATTTTAGGCTCCTACCCGGTTCACGACTGACCATGGCACTGCACGTCCATCCCGATATCCAATCTCTGAACCCGTATGTTCCTGGTAAACCAATCGATGAGCTTCAGCGTGAGCTTGGGCTCACCCGCGTGATCAAACTCGCTTCCAACGAGAATCCGCTCGGCCCTTCACCAAAGGCCTTGGCCGCGTTGACCGGTGCGCAGGATATGCTGCATCGATATCCGGACGGTGGGGCCTATCAGCTTCGGCAGGCCCTTGCTGATCGTTGGAAAGTGGGACGTGAGCAAGTCATTTTGGGCAATGGGTCGGACGAGATCCTCGGGTTGTTGGCGAGGACGTTTTTGACGCCTGGCGATGAAGCCATCATGGCCGATCACACGTTCGTGATCTATAAGATGGAGGTCACCGCTGTCCATGGCAAGCCGGTAGTCGTGCCTCTTGCCAATTGGACTCATGACCTTGAGTCGATGGTACGGGCCGTGACGCCTCGGACTCGATTGCTCTTTCTCTGCAATCCCAACAATCCCACCGGGACAATGGTCTCGGCGGACGCGGTCGATCGCCTCATGGCCAACGTGCCTCAGGATGTCATCGTGGTATTCGACGAAGCCTATTTCGAGTATGTCCGCAATCCGCAATTCCCCGATGCGCTGGCGTATGTGAAGCAGGGGCGGAACGCGATTGTCTTGCGGACCTTCTCCAAGATCTATGGCCTGGCGGGGCTACGAATTGGATACGGCATCAGCACAACCGAGGTGATCGACTTTCTGAACAGGATTCGGCCTCCATTCAATGCCAACAGTCTGGCCCAGAAGGCCGCGCTGGCTGCCTTGGGCGATGACGAGCATGTGGCCAAGAGCCGGGCCGTCAACGAGGCGGGGATGGCGCAGATGGAACAAGGGCTGCGCGCGCTCGGGATAACTTCGATCCCAAGTGACGCCAACTTTCTCTACTTTGATGCGAAACAGGATGGGCGACGGGTGTTCGACGCACTGCTGCAAAAGGGGATTATTGTGCGGCATATCGAAGGAGCGATGATTCGCGTCACCATCGGTCAACCGGACGAAAATGTTGCCTTCCTCCAGGCTCTCAAGAACGTCTTGGATGGAGGCAGGTAAGATATAGAGTGAGGGAATTATGATCATCGTGTTGAAACCAGAAGCTTCCGAAAGTGAAGTTGACCACATCATTGATCGATTGCGGGATTTGGGCTTAAAATCGCAAATCTCTACGGGCCAGGAACGCACCATTATCGGTGTCATTGGTGATGACCGAATCCTGCACAATCAGCCCTTGACGGCGCTCCCTGGGGTAGAAAGTGTTCTGCCGATCTTGGCACCTTGGAAACTGGTCAGCCGTGAGTTTAAGAAGGAAGCGACGATCATCGATGTCGGTGGTGTCAAAATCGGCGCCAAAAAACTTGTCATCATGGCGGGACCCTGCGCGGTCGAGCGACTGGAGCTCACGGTGGGGATTGCACATGAAGTGAAGGCTTCTGGGGCTGCGATTCTTCGTGGTGGAGCCTATAAGCCCAGAACGTCACCCTATTCCTTTCAAGGGTTGGGTCGTGAGGGGTTGGACTACCTGGTCGAAGCAAGAAAGCAAACGGGGTTACCGGTCGTCAGTGAGATTCTTGACACCAGGGACATCGAGCTCTTTCTTGAGAAGGCGGACATCATCCAGATCGGCGCGCGAAACATGCAGAACTTTGAGCTCCTCAAGGAGGTCGGCGCATACGACAAGCCGGTACTCTTAAAACGGGGCCTGTCGGCGACAATCAAGGAGTTTCTTCTGTCGGCCGAGTACATCATGTCCCGCGGTAACCAGAATGTGTTGTTGTGCGAGCGGGGCATCCGCACATTCGAAACGCAATATCGCAATACACTGGACCTCGCGGCTATTCCAACATTGAAAGAGCTCTCGCATCTCCCCGTCATCGTTGATCCCAGCCATGCCACAGGCAAGTGGGATCTTGTGGCTCCGATGTCAAAAGCGGCGGTCGCCGCCGGTGCCGATGGCCTGCTCATCGAAGTTCACTCAAACCCAGAGTGTGCGCTCTGTGACGGTGAAGAGTCCATCAAGCCCTCGAAGTTCAAGGCTCTGATGGCCGATCTCAGGAATATCGCCAAAGCTGTGGGCAGAGAGCTGTAACGCCAGTATGGCCGTTCATTTCAAGCAGGTTGCCATTATCGGTGTGGGGCTGATCGGTGGATCACTCGGGATGATCCTCCGGCGGAAGGCGTTGGCTGATCACGTCGTCGGCATTGGCCGTCGTGTCGAGAATCTCAAGACAGCGGTCGCTTTGGGTGCGATCGATCGATACGTGGCCGATCCTCAAGAGGGTGTGCGTGGAGCGGATTTGGTGGTCCTTGCGACGCCGGTTGATACCTATGAGCGACATCTTCATGAATGGGCGCATTGTCTTGCTCCTGGTGCGATCGTCAGTGATGTGGGCAGTGTAAAAGGCACCTTGGTCGAACAATCAGAAACGGCGATGCCGGCAGGCGTGCATTTTGTGGGAGCCCATCCCATCGCGGGAAAAGAAAAGACGGGAGTCGCGGCTGGGTCCGATCAATTGTTCAAGGGGGCACGCTGTATTCTGACGCCGACAACGCGAACAGATTCGGCGGCACTTGACCGGGTGAGGCAACTGTGGGAAGAAGCCGGTTCGATTGTCTTAACGATGGATCCGCATCTGCACGACCAAATTCTGGGAGCGGTCAGTCATCTGCCCCATGTGGCCGCCTTTGCCTTGATGAACGCCCTAGCCGAGCTTCGCGATCAGCAGGTCCCCTCATTGGATCTTGCCGGCCATTCCGGAGGAGGCTTACGGGATACGACCAGGATCGCTGCGAGTTCTCCGGAAATGTGGCGAGACATTTTCTTGTGGAATCGAGATAACGTGGTGTCCTATATCGACAGATATGTACGGGCCCTTGAAGAAGTGAAGCAACTGATTAGCGCTGGGGATGCTGCCGGAATCGAGAAGTTGCTTGAGCGAGCCAAGGGCGAGCGTGACAAGTTGACGAGTTCCTCTCTGAGCCACGCATGACATCATTGACGATCACCTCTGGCCGGCCATTCCGAGGAACGACCAACGTTCCTGGCGACAAGTCGCTCACCCATCGGGCGATCATCCTCACCGCACTGGCGGAAGGGACGAGCACGATTGCGGGTTACTGCCAGGGAGAGGATTGTCTGAACACGATGCGGGCCTTTCAGGGATTGGGGATTCCTATTACTCAGACTCCAACTGAATTAACTGTCTGCGGGAAGGGGTTTTGGGGGCTCTCTGAACCAACTGGTCCGATCGATTGCGGCAATTCGGGGACTGGCATCCGTCTGCTCACGGGCCTCCTGGCCGGACAAGATTTTTTCTCGATCCTTACGGGCGATGAATCGATCAGACGGCGTCCTATGGGTCGAGTCGTCAAGCCGCTGCGTGAGATGGGGGCAGTTATTGGAGGCCGTAAAGGAGGAGAGCTGGCTCCCTTAGCAATTACGGGGGCAGGCCTTCACGCCATTGAGTACTCCTCCCCCGTGGCTAGCGCGCAGATTAAGTCGTCGCTCCTGCTCGCCGGTCTTTTCGCTCAAGGGCAGACTCGGTATAAAGAACCCCGTCTGTCACGAGACCATACGGAGCGGATGTTTCAGTTCTTTGGAATCCCTCTTGCGAAATAAGACGACGGTGCTTTGGTCTTGCACGGGCGGCTATCGTTCGGATGGCGAGGCGTTCATGTAACCATTCCCGGTGATTTCTCGGCAGCCGCATTTTTCATCGTCGGAGCGACGATTGTAAGAGGATCTGATATCACTATCTACAATGTCGGCATGAATCCGACCAGAACTGGCCTCCTTGAGATCATGAAAAAGATGGGAGCCGATATTCAGGTTCTGGGTCTGCGAGAAGCGGCGGGCGAACCGGTCGCGGATCTCCGCGTGAAGTCATCCGCTCTGAAAGGTGTGACGATCGGCCATGACCTCATCCCACACACGATTGATGAGTTTCCCGTGCTATGCGTCGCTGCCGCTGTGGCGGAAGGGGATACGGTGATTTCCGGAGCAGAGGAACTGCGGGTCAAAGAAAGCGATCGGATTGCGACCATGAGCCGCGAGTTGCAGGCCATGGGAGCGCTCATCGAAGAACGGCCTGACGGGATGGTCATCCGTGGATTGGGCCAAGGAGGAGAGAACGGCAGGCTGAACGCGGCGGACAAGGCCCAAAGCCATGGAGACCATCGTGTGGCCATGTCTCTCGCCATCGGTGGGCTGACGGCGGAGCAGAGTATGACGATTGCTGATACGAGCTGCGTGGATACGTCATTTCCCAATTTTGAAAAGACGCTCACCGATCTGTTGACCCAACCTGGGTGAGAGTGGTGGGACAGACGATACGGTTCGAGCAGTGAGGGGACTGAGTGATTATCGCGATTGATGGACCGGCGGGGGTGGGCAAGAGTACAGTAGCCAAATTATTGGCGGCTCGTCTTGGCTACCTCTATCTTGATACAGGGGCACTGTACCGAGCCCTCGCATGGAAAACCTTGCAGTCGAGGATCCGTCCAACTGATCAGGCGCAGGTGACGACACTTCTTCCGGCCACCTCGATTCACATGCAGTTTCAACATGGCCTGGTGCAGGTCTTGGTCGATGGTCTGGACGTGACAGGAGACCTTCGTACGCCCGACGTCACGACGGCAGCTTCTATTGTGTCCGCTATCCCCGCCGTCCGCGAATGGCTATTACCGATCCAGCGTCAGATCGGCCAGCGTGGATCGGTGGTTGCAGAAGGACGCGACATCGGCACAAAGGTGTTTCCCTCTGCACCGTTCAAGTTTTTCTTAGAGGCAGATGCGACGGTACGAGTTGCGCGACGACACCGTGAACTGGTCGCCGTGGGCCGTGGGGAGACGGTTGAAACAACGTCCCAAGATCTGTCGGACCGAGACCAGCGCGATCGGACCCGTTCGATTGATCCATTGGTTCCGGCGGATGACGCACGATTCATCGATACCTCTACCCTGAGCCCTGATCAAGTCGTGGAGCAGATGGTCGCGGCTATGTCGACCGGGTCGTGAGTGGGGTTGTCTACGGATGTCTGTGGGTATTGGCGCGCGCCGTCAGCTGGATGTGCTTTCGGTATCGTGTCGAAGGTCAGGTTCCTCAGACCGGAGGGATGCTGATCGCGGCAAACCATGCTAGCTACCTCGATATTCCGCTGCTGGGCTGTGGAATGCGTCGGAGGGCCTGGTACTTGGGACGGAACGACTTGTTTCCGATCCCGGTGTTGAACGGTCTGTTGCAGGCGTTGGGCTGGATACCGGTGAGACTTGGACGTCTCGACCGAGAGGCGTTTGGGAAGGCGATCAACCTGATTCGAGCAGGTCATGTGGTGGTTATTTTCCCGGAAGGCGGTCGCAGCCATGATGGCCACCTTCGGCCTCCGAAAGCAGGGATCGGAGTGATTGTGTCCCAGACCGGGTGCCCGGTCGTCCCAGCCTACTTGAAAGGAACCTTTGACGTGCTGCCCATCGGGGCTCGTTGGCCTCGGTTACGTCAGGTCACGGTACGATTTGGGGAACCGATTCAGTTCGAACCGGGAAAACAAAAAGAGAGGGCAGAAGCGAAACAGTTCTATCAACAGGTCAGCCGTACGGTGATCGAGCACATTGCAGCCTTAGGTCAAGTTCTTGCTCCAAAGGGGAAGGATGACCTGGCTTCCGACACACCAAACAGGCCAACCACCGACGCTCACAACGCTGAGTGAGCCCGGTGACTTCACCATCAGCACCCGACAACAGTCGGAAGAGGTAGGACGTTCATATGAGTACGGTATCCAACAGCAGTGACGCTCAGTTAGACCGCGATGCATTGGCCGCGTTGTACGAAGAAACTTTCAAGAACCTTGAAGAAGGCACGATTACCGAGGGCCGGGTCGTGGCCTTGACCAAGGATAAGGTCGTCATCGATATCGGGTACAAATCAGAGGGTATGATTCCGACTGATCAGTTTTCTTCCGAGGAGCTTCAGAATCTCAAGATCAGTGACCGGGTCCAAGTCTATATCGAAGAATGTGAAGATGCAGACGGCAATCTCGTTCTTTCCAAGGAAAAAGCCGACAAGATGAAAATTTGGGAAGAACTCGAGACCCTCTATAAGGAAGAGAAGAGTATAGAAGGGAAGATTGTCTCACGCATCAAGGGCGGCATGATGGTCGATATTGGTGTCAAAGCGTTCTTGCCCGGCTCACAAATCGATCTTCATCCGGTTCGTGACCTGGATGGGCTCGTCGGAAAGACCTTCCCCCTGAAGATCATCAAGATCAACCACCGGCGAGGGAATGTGGTCGTGTCAAGGCGTGTGTTGTTGGAAGAAACCAGGGATAAAAAACGGCAGACGACGCTGGCTACGCTCAAAGAAGGACAACTCATCCAGGGGACCGTCAAAAATATCACCGACTACGGATCGTTCATTGATCTCGGCGGGATTGACGGGTTGCTGCATATCACCGACATGTCGTGGGGGCGAGTTGGACACCCATCGGAACTGTTTACCGTGGGAGATAAGGCCGAAGTCACCGTCTTGAAATACGATCGCGAAACCGGTCGCATTTCTCTCGGGCTCAAGCAGAAGAGTGCGGATCCCTGGACCAATGTTGCCGGTAAGTATCCGATTGGCACCAGAGTCCGCGGTCGTGTGGTCAGTCTGACTGATTACGGAGCGTTCGTAGAGCTGGAGCCGGGTGTTGAGGGATTGGTGCACGTTTCCGAGATGTCGTGGACGCATGAAGTCAGGCATCCATCGAGAGTCGTGGCGGTCGGTGATCAAGTGGAAGCTGCGGTGCTCAATGTCGACCCCGCGAGCCGCAAGATCTCATTAGGCATGAAACAAACGGCACCCAATCCCTGGGACATGATCGAAGGCAAATATCCGGTCGGGACTCGTATTGAGGGAAAAGTAAAGAGCCTGACTGATTTCGGTGCCTTCATTGGACTTGAAGAGGGGATTGACGGACTCATTCATATTTCCGACATGTCATGGACGAAGCACATCAAGCATCCCTCTGAGCTGTTCAAAAAAGGACAAAAAGTGGAAGCGGTTGTGTTACGTATCGACAAAGAAAAAGAACGGCTCTCGTTGGGCTATAAACAGTTGGCGCGTGATCCGTGGGATGAGGCGATTCCAGCGCGCTATCACATCGGGGATTCAGTGACCGGCAAGGTGTCGAAAGTCGCTGATTTTGGAATCTTCATCGAGTTGGACGCTGGGGTGGAAGGGTTAATCCATGTCAGCGAATCTGGTCTTGAACCCTCTGCGAAGCTGGAAGAAAAGTTTAAGTTGCAGGATGACGTGACGGCGAAGATAATCAAGGTCGATCGAGAGGAACGCAAGATCGCACTCAGCCTTCGGGACCATCAACAGGACTGGGAGCGTAAGCAGGTTGACGACTATCACTCGACACAAGGTGTGCTGGACCAGAGTCTAGGGCGGGCGGCCAAACAGAGCCGGAAACGGTCGCAACCGGACGATCAAAACTAAGTTGATCGGTTTGGGAACGATGTGGGATATGGCCAATGGCAGATGAAGTGACACAGGCAGCACAGCCTCCCAAGCGCCATCTACTGCGAAAAGCCTTTTGGCTTTTCGCAGTAGGGCTGGGGGCGCTGATGCTGATCAATCTCTTATTCCCAGACCTCGATCTATCCACTGACGACCGCATCGCTCTGATTCGAGTTGAGGGAGTCATTTTGGATTCTCAGACGACCATTGGAGAGCTGAAGCGATTCAGCGAAAATCCTTCCGTCAAGGCCATCGTCATTAGAATTGATAGTCCTGGAGGCGGCGTGGTGCCATCACAAGAGATTTATAATGCCGTCAAGCAGGTCAGAAGTAAGCACAACAAGGCGGTGATCGCGTCAATGGGAAGTGTCGCCGCATCGGGAGGTTATTACATCGCTGCCGCAACGGATCGGATTGTGGCCAATCCTGGGACTCTGACCGGTAGTATCGGCGTCATTATGGAAACGGCCAATGTGGAAGGGTTACTCCAGAAGATCGGTGTGGAGGGGGTCGTCATTAAGAGCGGAAAGTATAAGGATGTCGGTTCTCCACTTCGGAAGATGAGCACGGATGAAAGAGGCTTGTTGCAGGGCGTGATGGATGATGTCCATAAGCAGTTTATCGAGGCGGTGGCGGAAGGCCGTTCACTCGAACTCCGGGCTGCTCAAGCCCTGGCCGACGGTCGAATCTTTACCGGACGCCAGGCTAAGGAAGCTAAGCTGGTCGACGAACTCGGCGACTTGGAAGATGCCATTCAACTGGCTGCGGAGGTCGTCGGGATCGAAGGGGAACCGAAGGTCATCGAGCCTCGCCGGCGCTTTTCCCTTCGTGAAGTTCTGGACTCAAAACTTAGCATGCTGTTCCCCAAGTTGGATGTTCAGCCGGGTGTGAATTTGAAGTATCTTATGGCCTTCTAGCTGTGGCCATGAAGGTGTGGCGGTTATCGCGGCGAAGGGAGGGTGGAGATGACCAAGGCGCAGATCATTGAGAAAGTTTCTGAGCAAGTCACCACGCTGACGAAGCGACAGGCCGAAGTAGTGATCAACACCATTTTCGATTGTGTCAGGGATTCGCTGAAAAATGGCGATAAAACTGAGATTCGTGGCTTCGGCAGCTTTCGCCTGCGGGCTCGTCGAATGAAAGAAGGGCGCAATCCAAAGACCGGAGAGACAGTTGCGGTACCGGCCAAGCGAGTCCCGTTTTTTAAGGCCGGCAAAGAACTGAAGGAATTGCTCAACCAACAGTAGCGATTGTCTGGTTGAAAGGGGAATCCATGTCGGTATCAGATTCTTCGCAGGCGAATACCACAGAAATCCACTGGACAGACGGTGCCCTCAAACGAATGGAGCGCGCCCCGATATTTCTGCGTGGTATGGTCCGCCGCTTGGCTGAAACGAAAGCGCGAGAATTGGGGTACGAGGAAATCACCGAGGAGATTCTTGAGCAGTTTAAGGGACAGATGATGGGACGCATGGGCGGTGAGGCCGGTATGGCCTCCGCTGTCGAAGAGATGGCCAATGGCCGCCTTCCATGGACCGCCGCCGCGAAAGAACGGTTGGGTATGGTACCCGAGTTCATGCGCGCGATGATCAAGCAGATTACGGAGGAAATTGCGAAGGAACGGGGGCATCTTGAAGTAAATGTCGAGTTATTTGAAAAAGTGGAAGCGCTTGGTGACCTCCACGAGGAGGGCGGCCTCCCGATGGAATGGACCGAGGACGCCGTGGCGCTACTGCAAGACAAGTTAAAGCACTCCCCTCCCATCGCAATGGACTTTGTGACGGATATGCTGAAACGAGACAGTGAGGATCTGGCTAGAGAACGGGGTCTCACCCGCATCGATGAACAGATCCTGCATGAACTCTGGGAAGCACCGCAGGAACGAATGGCATGGACGGATGAAGCCTGGAAACGGCTTCAAACTTCTCCTGATTTTGTCCGTAGCGGTATACGCAAAGCAGCTGAACGGCGAGCGCGCAAGCTAGGGTTGAAAGAAATTGACTCAGACCATCTGACGACATTTCGGAATCAGGCGATGATGAAAGCCGTTAAGCGTATCCGCTCATTCGGCTATCATGAATTAACCTTCGATGCCTTTGAAACCGCCTTGAAGAAAACCAAGCGCCTGCAGGGGAATGATCAGGCGGAGAAACGCCTTCAGGAAATCCGTGGACACTTTGCCGATCCATTGACTAAGAAGCCTGACGGCGGGACTCTGGGAGCCGATCTCATGGATCGGTTCCGCAACTATCTCAAGGGCGAGGGAACACTCTAACTGGACGAAGCTTCTCGTCCGTCAATTCCAACGTGTTCCACGAAAATATCCAACCGACCAATTCGGATCGGAGATTCTCTTCTAGTGGGCTTCCACCTGCTGAGGCCAAAACTTGTGCCGAATTTGCGGGAGCGGTTCGTTGTCTAAATTGGGAATGTCGTATAGACAACGATCAATCATCGAAACTTCGTCTTCGGTTAATGGCAGCGTCACTTTCTTCTTCCAGAACTGATCAAGCGTAAAATAATCTGCCGATTGCGGCTTCTGCGCCAATAGCTCCTGCATGTTTTTGAAGCCCGGGGTATCAACGCCAGGGATACGCCCCTTGTTTCGATCATGACACCAGGTAAGAACTTCGGCAATCCCGTACATCGTGATATCAACATTCACCATTTTGCTCATAACCTTCCTCCTAAAAGTAGCGTCTCATCATAACGTAAGCGGCAGGCAAAATTCAAAGGCTGATGAGGTCTTGCTGAAGATTGCGAGTGGGAAGACTGCCTCTGTATACTGGGCCTTCTGATTCCATCATTATAGGCTCATTGGTCCAGCAGGGTTGGGGTGTCGGAGACGGTGTGAAGATTGGTATCGAGCGGAAATCGCATGCAGCCAGGCCGCTTCTTACCCTGTTATGGCTGTTTCTTCTCATTGGTCATGGTCTATGGGCCTGTTCCAAGAGCGAGCCGTATAATCCACCTGATCCTTTTTATTATTTTGCCAGCTACAAGGTCGGCAAAAATCCAACCACGGTTGTTACCGAAGACCTCAATCATGACTCATTCACCGATCTCGTCACCACCAATATTGCGAGTAATACCCTCTCGATATTGTTGGGGAATGGAGATGGGACATTCAGAGATCAGCTTCAGCTCAATGTCTGCCAGGAACCGCGTTCCCTCGTGATAAGCAACTTCAATCAGGACCGACATGCTGATGTGGCCCTGGCGTGCTCCGGTGGCGATGAAGTCATGATCTTGCTCGGGCATGGAGATGGAAAGTTTGAAGAGGGCCCACGTTATCCGGTCCATCGTGCACCAATTGCACTAGCCGTCAACGATATCAATGGCGATCATCATGCGGATCTTGTCGTTGCTTTACGAAACGATAAGGTCAAAATCTTCCTCGGGAACGGGACCGGTGAATTTCGACACGGAGTTCAGTACGAACATGGAGATACTCCCACATCCGTTGCTCTCTCTGATCTCAATACCGATGGCAAATTAGACATGGTGGTGACGAATGGGGGACCGATGTCGAATGCCGTCTCCATTTGGCTCGGGAATGGTGACGGTTCTTTTCGGGATCCCACCGACTATTCGACAGGCCGCCGACCTCTTGGTGTAAGTTTTGCCGACTTCAATAACGATCATCATAGAGATCTCCTGGTCATCAACGGAGAGCAGGATAGCTTCACAACGTTTCTTGGTAACGGCAACGCGACATTCCGATCCGGTAAGGATTCCGGGGCTGATGCCGGTCCGAACTTTGGGTTGGCGAGGGATTTCAATGGCGATAGGATAGAGGATGTCGCGATCGTCAATCTCCAGTCCAATGATCTGTCGATCTTGTTCGGGAAAGGCGATGGGACCTTTCATTACCCACCGAGAAATTACCGCACGAAGTCCGGCCCGTTTGCTCTTTCGTCCTTTCATGTCACAACCTCCGGGCTGGAAGAACCGGGACTGGCCATCGCCGATAACGGGAGTGGCAGCGTCTCGATTTTTCTTCACCGTGGACTCAAACCCGTTGCAACGTCGAAGGCACGTGAGTCGGACGCGAGCAATCGCTGACTATTCTTGACAGCCAGGAGGGCCTTCGCTAGCGTTGCCGGTGAGGAAAACTGCTCGCGATTATCAGGCATTACGATGGCGTTTCGATCCTTTGCATGGTGGTTCATGATTGGGGCTCTCTTGACCCTTTCCGTCCTGATGGTGCAGGGTGGGGTTCGGGATTTGTGGGAAGGGACTCAACCGGCTGGGGGCACCAATGTCTTGGTGTACTTTGGCACGACGCTCATGGGCGGCGGCTTGCTCGCCGGATGCGTCGCGCTCATTATGAATCGCATTCGGTAATCGGAGAGAACAGGACATGTATGGAGTGCCTCAAGTGCAAGGGATTTATGCTGGTAGAGCGCCATTATACTCTCGTCAATCGTCGGATATACGCGCGTTGTCTCAATTGCGGATTCTGGATTGATCTGGCCGACCTCCTCCGGTTTTTCCATAAAGTGATTGATAGTGGGCGGAAAGGTGATAAAGTGCGTGAATCCTTCATTTTCTAGAAGAGGCGGTCTTTTGTGGCCCAGCACGACTCTATCTCACCCGCCGATCATAGACGGAGTTGGGGTCGGATCCTTCCTCGCCTTGCGCTAGGTTCGGTTGTCTCTCTTTCTTTGCTCGCGTTCTCACTATGCCCGGCCTTGGGGATGGAGCATCATGCTAGAAAGCAGACCGCCCATCCTGTCAGCTATGCTCCTCAACCCCTTCCCTGGAAGAGAATTCCGGCGCACAGTATTCTCCTGAAGGAATTGCGATCGGGCCGTATTCTGTTCGAGTACGATGTGGAGAAACGTCTGTCGCCGGCCAGTCTTACCAAGATTATGTCGGCGCTGATCATTCTTGAAAAAGGCCGCCTGGATGATCTCGCCACCGTGAGCCGGAATGCGGCGAGGGCCCCCAAGACTCACCTGCGACTCAAGATTGGAGAAGTCTTTCGCCTTGGCGATTTGCTCAAGGCGATGATGATGGTCTCCGCCAATGACGCCTGCCTGGCGGCTGTTGAGCATGTCGGCGGCGATGAAGAGCAGTTTGTGAAATTGATGAATGCCAGAGCTGTGGCGCTTGGGTTATCCGACACGCATTTCAGCAATGGGTGCGGGTTTGATGGTCCCGATCATTACTCGACGGCGGAAGATCTCGCGACACTCAGCGAGGTGGCGATGCGAAATGCGGTGTTCCGAAACCTTGTCAAAGAGGAGCGCGAGATTATCACGCCGGTCAGTGGATATCGCGCCTACGTCCTGCATAATACGAATCGGTTACTTGGCCGCATTCCCGGTGTGGTAGGGGTCAAGACGGGATTCACTTCTAAAGCCGGTCGATGCCTTATCGCGAAGGTTTCTCAAAATGGCAGCGAACTGCTCCTCGTGATCCTGAACTCCAATCGCCGATGGAATACCGCAAAAAGCCTCATCGATTACGGGTTCCGTCTCACAAATACCCCCCAATAGCAGCCTCCAGCTCTCATCCTTGGCATGCCTGCTCATCGGATAATCAAGGGATAACGGTGCGTAACCGATCCAGCATATCGGTTTGGGACGGTGGCTCTGTTTCAGAGTTTGCAGATGAGAAATCTTATCGATGATTCCGGATGGATTCCCCCAGGTCTGACTCCACATCTGGGCTGGACTACCGTGGGGCAGCAAACTCGATGTTGATATCCTTCCCGAGGTAGTTCACTTGGAAACCCTGCTTATCGTAGGCCATGACGGCACCCATGACGTTTTCGTCACCATACTCCTCTTGGCCTAATACCTTTCGGATCTCGTCAGGGCTCTCACTATTGAGCACGTTACGAAAGATGCCTCTGGTCTTATACGTGAATCGATTATTGATGAACAGGAGATCAACCCGCCCGTCCTGAATACGCACCCCAGCCATTGGACCGGTTGGCTTTCGCTGATCGAGCAGGAAAATGAAGCTCGCTTCCTGCTCAACCTTGACTCCGGAAATCTTTTCAGTGACGAGCGTTTCAACGGCTTTGGATTCTGAGTCGCCGAGTTTGACGCCGAACAGCGAGATCTCGGTGCTCGAAATAGCCTTTGGCTCCATGACATCGTTCTTGCTCAACTCGTACGGCTCGGCATGAGCTGAGCCAAACACTATAAGGACGCTCGCCAGCAGGATGATAACTCTTCGCATGACACGCTCTTTCATCATGGTGTTTGGCGTTTCTTCTCTCTGTGGTCGTGATTGATTAGAATGCGTGAACCGGTAGAATCCAGAAAAGCATATAGCGCATTGTAGCCAAGAGCCCTCGGACCTGCAAGAAACAGGACACACGAGCCGCCGATGGATCGGGACTCGTCGGGCGGAGGCAGTATTCGTGCCTCATGACCGTGGCTCATCACCCAGCAACATCGCCCCGAGTTCACGAAGCCGGAAAAAGTAGAGTTTGGATTCGCTATCCAATGTCTCCGTCAGTTCATCGAGATCTCCCAAGCAGTCTTTCACGATGGCCACCCGCTGGTCGTCAAGGCCCTCGGCGCTATCGAGGTAGAAGACCACACAGCCACTGATAACTGTGTCGATCGTCATCAACTGTCCTTGGTGTGGGCTTGAAAACTGAGGCCAACCGGTGGCGCAATGCTGCTCCCACGCTGTTGCGATCTTGCTTCGATCCATGAGGTATTTCTAGCCTCTCTCTGCTACGAAAGCCAGCAGCCTAGCGCACGCGCGTGCAGAGGAGCAAGCATACAGACACGAGGTCGCAATGGAACCGCGTGGAGGAATCACAGGGTCAGGGGTATAGCCCACGCTGGAGATGTGCTTGGGCGACCTGGTCAATGCCACTCATGAGCGCAGCCATGCGCATGGACACTCGGCGTTCGCTCGAAAAATGAAGAGTGCGCTGAAAAGCGGACGTGATGATGTCTTGCAGCCGATTCTGGATGTCTGTTGCGCTCCAGAAAAATCGCTGCAGGTCCTGCACCCATTCGAAGTACGAGACGATGACACCGCCGGAGTTTGCGAGGATATCGGGGATCACGAAGATACCCTTGTCTGCGAGGATGCGGTCGGCTTCCAGAGTCGTCGGACCGTTTGCCCCTTCAGACAAGATTCGACACCTCAGGGAATTCGCATTTGTAGCCGTGATCTGCTCGGATAGGGCGGCGGGCACGAGTACGGTGCAGTTTAATTGGAGTAATTCTTCATTCGTGATCGCGTCCCCAAGTTTGGTTTCATGCAGCGGCTGGCTGGGGTCGCGTCGAAGAAGCGCCGCGATATCCAACCCCTTGTTGCTGTAGATACCCCCGTTGACGTCACTGACAGCAATGATCCGTGCACCATGCTCGTGCATGATGCGGGCCGTGTGTGAGCCGACATTTCCAAATCCTTGAATCGCCACGGTGGCACCGTCAATTGACAACTTGAGGTGACGCAGCACCTCGTGCGTCACATAGACGACTCCGCGTCCCGTTGCTTCTTCACGGCCCAGACTTCCTCCGATCGACAGCGGTTTGCCGGTCACGACGCCAGGAACGGCGTAGCCAACTTGCTGGCTGTACGTGTCCATCATCCATGCCATGATCTGAGCATCGGTCCCGACATCGGGGGCCGGGACATCCTTGTCCGGGCCAATCAGTGGGAAAATCTCCGCGGCGTATCGTCGTGTCAGCCGCTGTAATTCAGCTGGGGATAGTTGTTTCGGCGCGACCGCGACTCCGCCTTTTGCGCCGCCGTACGGTAGTCCGGCCAGCGCACATTTCCATGTCATCCACATTGCAAGAGCGGCCACCTCACCGAGGTTCACATCGGGATGGTAACGCACGCCGCCTTTGGAGGGGCCGCGGGATGAATCGTGTTGAACGCGATAGCCGGTAAAGACCTCGACCCGCCCGTCGTCCATCCGAACTGGCAGGCTGACCACGAGGGAGCGTTGGGGCAGTTTCAGTCGTTCGCGGAGGTTTGGGTCAAGTCCCATCGCCTCCGCCGCTTGATCGAACTGAGCAACCGCCAAACGAAACGTCGGGGTGTCGAGTTCTTGCATCGTGGTCCTTCCTAGTTATCGAATAGATGTTCATCAGTCTGTATCGAGTACTGCAGACCCATCGAGTTTGAGCATCCTGCGACAGAGCAGAGCAAGTTCCTGTTTAACGGGATCAAGCGAGATCGCCTTTTGGCACACCGCTGCCATGGATGTGATGCGGCAGTCCGAGAACCCACAGGGATGGATTCGATGGAACGGTGTCACGTCCAGATCCACATTGAGCGCACACCCATGGAGCGTCACACCGCGCTCGATACGGATGCCGACGAAAGCAATTTTTTCAGGGGTTGGAGTCATGACCCAAACGCCGGGCTTGCCGGGGATGCGGTGGCCGGTGATATCCCAGCGGCTCAGCAATTGAACGATGATTTCTTCAAGTAAGCAGACCAATTGCCTTGGACCCGTGGCATGTCGATCAACCTTAACCACGGGGTAGACCACAATCTGTCCAGGGCCGTGAAAGGTCACTGATCCCCCGCGATTGACATAATGCAGTTCCGCTCCGTGTTCACATAAGAGCGAGGCATTGCCGCCCCAGTGCGAGACGGTGGTGCGTCGCCCCAAGGTATAAACAGGTCGGTGCTCAAGGATCAAGACGGTGTCTGGCACTTGATCGCGGACCCGCTCCTCGTGCAAGCGAGACTGAAGATCCCATGCATGAAGATAGGGAACTGGGTCTGAAAAGACTCGAACAGCCTCTGCGTGTGGATTGAGAACATCCGGAGCTGGAGCGGGGATGGCAGTGGGAGGGTTCACTGGGGCACCTGATGGAAGCGACAGGTTGGTCCACCAAGGAGAAACGAACGCCTGTCCCATGGTCTGTCTCTAAGGGGGGCAGCTGGACTAGGGAGAAGACATGTGTGCATGGAGTGCACATTGTCGCATAACGACCCATGCAGTGGAAAGTTGCGTGCCGACGGTCATGAATCTGGCCGCCGGCACGAGGATAACCAGAGGGTCTACTTGATGGCGACGAAGAGTTCCTTAATCTCCGGGGTCTTCAGCTTCTTGAGCGCTTTGGCTTCGATTTGGCGGATACGCTCGCGGGTCACGGACAAACTTTGACCAACTTGCTCCAGGTTGCTGGCTTCATCGTAGCCGATCCCAAACCGGAGTCTGATGACGGTTTGCTCGCGAGGCGTCAAGGTATTGAGAATTCGGGCCAGTTGATCGGTCAACTCGCTCCGGTGGACATGCGCATCGGGTGGAACGGCCTGCTGATCTGGAATCATGTCGCCAAACTGTGTCTCTCCGTCACCAATTGGAGATTCTAAGGCGACGGGTTCCTGAAACGCCTGCATGGTCTCGCGGATCCTTTCTGGCCTCATGCGCAGCACATGAGCGATCTCTTCTAACCGAGCGGGCCGACCGAATTGCTGCCCAAGCTTCCGCATGACGCGGAGGACTCGATGCGACGCTTCGGTCTGGTGCACCGGAATCCGAATCGTTCTCGATTGATCCGCAATTGCGCGGGTGATGCCTTGTCGAATCCACCACGTCGCGTAGGTGCTGAATTTGAATCCTTTCCGATACTGATATCGCTCGGCCGCCTTCATCAGGCCGATGTTGCCCTCCTGTACGAGATCCAGCAAACTCAATCCCCGTCCGGTGTAATGCTTGGCCACATCGACCACTAAGCGCAAGTTATGCCGTACGAGCTCATCCTTGCCTTGCTCCAGAATGATCCTGGCGGATCGGATTTCATCAAGCGATGCCTTCAATTGCTTTGTCGTTGTTGCGGTAGGTCTGAGATCTGCGTCTGAGGGACTCAGGGCGGTGCCTAAAGCCCTCTCCGCATTGTCCAATGCGGTGGCTGAAAACCCGCTCAATCGTCTGACGACTTGGAGCACTTTCACGGTGTCTGTACAGATAGACGTACGCTTAGACTTGAGCAGCACCTTCACCGCTTGCCGCAGCGTAGTCCGAATGCGTCGTGTTCCATGGTCTACGCGCCTGGCAATCGTGACCTCTTCTTCTCGCGTCAAGAGTTCCCGTTCGCCGAAGGACCGGAAGTACAACGATTCCAAGAAAAATGGGCTGGCCCCCGGGCTTGGACGCATGACCGGTTGGGGCTTCCCATCCGCCTCGGACTCCTCAGTCTCTACACGACCAATCATTCCCAATATGCCGCTTGCATTCGCATCATCGGCATCGGGGGCGAACCTTGTCCGTATATCCAGTCCCTCAGAGGATCGAAGTTCTTCTTTCATCGTGTCACCCCTTGCTCTGGTTGAAGATCACTCACCATGGTTAGAGTCTTATTGAGTCAAGAAGATTCACCGAATCATTTCCGGTGTATTCCTTCTACGAAGCAAAAGGGATGCTGGATTGAAGATGAGAGCCGGTCGGTGTAATCAGCTCGAAAAATCAGAAAGATTAGTGTTGGCTAATGAGAGAACGAATAACGAACTGTCGCACTTATGCGGCATCTATGTAGAATTGGCACCAACGATCAGACTGAAATGCCACACTATTTCGGTAGCAATCCCTTGAGGAACGGGGCAAGGGTATCGATTGGAATTGGGAAGATCGTCGTCGAGTTTTTCTCAGCCGCGATCTCGACGAGTGTCTGGAGATATCGCAGCTGCAGCGCGGCAGGGTTTCGGCTGATCACATCCGCCGCTTCAGCCAGTTTCTGCGCGGCTTGAAATTCCCCTTCCGCATGGATGATTTTGGCTCGACGTTCCCGCTCGGCTTCCGCTTGCCTGGCAATCGCACGTTGCATGTCTTGAGGGATATCCACATTCTTGACCTCGACGGCAGCAACCTTGACTCCCCATGGTTCGGTCTGTTGATCGATAATTCGCTGCAGATCGGCATTGATGTCGTCACGTTTCGATAACAGGTCGTCGAACTGGCTTTGACCGAGCACACTCCGCAGCGTGGTTTGAGCCACTTGTGACGTCGAATAGAGATAATCTTGAACGGCGACCACGGCACGCTGGGGATCGACCACCCTGAGAAAGATGACGGCGTTTACTTTCACGGAAATGTTATCCCGCGTGATGACATCTTGCGAGGGGACTTCCATGGTGACGGTTTGCAAGTTGACGCGGACCATTTGCTGGAGTACAGGCACCACCAACCTGATGCCAGGTCCCTTCACTGTCTGAAACTTACCGAGCACAAAGACCACGAGCCGTTCGTATTCCATGACACGTTTGAAACTGGCATAGAGAACAAAACCCAATACAACCAACGGGATGAGCAATGACATAGCGGCTCCTTCGTGTTCAGGCATTCTATTTGTGGACCGGGCCTACATTCACCGTCAGCCCCTCAACCGACGTCACTTCCGCAGCCTCTCCCTGCCGAATCGGGATCTGGCTGATGGCCTCCCAGATCTCCCCATGTAGAGCGATTTGGCCACGTGGATTGAGATCTGTCTTTGCGATCCCAATCGATCCGATCATGCTTTCAACTCCTGTCACTGGTCCGCGGCGCCCACCCTTGGCTGCCATCCAGATGCCGGTTCCGACCAGGGCGCCAACCGTGATGACGGTCGGCAACAGAAATGACAAGGACACCTGCATGAACGGTGCGTCACTCTTGATGAGGAGGAGACCACCTAAAGTCATGGCAGCCAATCCGCCAAGTGCGAGTACTCCATAGCTAGTCACTGAAATTTCAAGCAGGAGAAACACGATGCCGAGTATCACAAGGAGGGCACCTGCATAGTTCACGGGGAGCGATTGGAGCGAATAGAAAGCCAGGATCAAACTGATGGCACCGATGATCCCGGGGAGGATAGCCCCAGGGCTGTACAGTTCGGCCATGATTCCAATGGTTCCAATGGACATCAGGAGATAGGCGATGTTGGGATCGCTCAACGCCTTGAGCAATTCCAGACGCGTTCCCATTGGGAATTCGCGAAGCGTGACGGCCTCGCTTGAGAACGTGATTGCCCCCGTAGAAAGGACGATCTTTCTCCCGTTCAGCTGCTGTAAGAGCGCGGGAATGTTCTCAGCCACCATATCGATGATCTTGAGTTTCAACGCTTCTTGCTCTGTGGCGGAGACACTCTTTCGAACCGCATCTTCAGCCCATGATATGTTCCGTCCACGCTGCTCCGCGATGCTCTTGATGTAAGCCGCCGCATCGTTTTCCACTTTCTCCTTCATCGTGTTGTCCATTTCACCGCCGCCCATCGCGACTGGGTGTGCGGCTCCAATGTTGGTTCCTGGTGCCATGGCGGCCACATGGGCCGCTAGTGTAATGAAGACTCCTGCAGAGGCAGCCCGGCCTCCAGAAGGAGCGACGAACACGATCACAGGGAGGGGTGAACTGGTCATCTCTTTGATCATCAGGCGCATGGAGGTGTCCAATCCTCCGGGCGTATCGAGTTTGAAGATCAGAGCCTGGGCACCCGACGAGTGGGCCAAGGCGAGAGCGTCGTGCAGGTACTCCGCAGCTACCGGGTTGATCACTCCTTCATAACTGGCAACGACGATGTCACCGGCATAGGTCGGACTGCTCATGAGGATCAGGTATAGGGAGATGACGGCACCTCCCATCGCCGCTGCGAGAATCTGTCTGTGTAGAGACCTGTACAGAAACACGATGCCACGCATTGTGAACTCCATGCGCGCAAGGCGCTAAAAGCGCCGAAGGTATGAACATCGCGTAGATCAAGAAATTCTACTTTCTTAGGCTGTCACGAAATGGCCGTTGGTTGCAAACTTCGGAACGAACCCCCTAGAATGCGCGGCATGTCTCAATTATCAAGCGGCGAACGCATCCATCTGGTCGATCACAAAAGGCGCCAGTATGCCCTTACGTTGAAGGCTGGCGACACCTATCAATTCAGCGGTCAGAAGATCGCTCACGACGCGATTATCGGACGGCCGGATGGGACCATCGTCGTTCTGTCGGGCGGGAAAAAGATGTTGGCGGTCCGGCCAACCTTCGGAGACTACGTGCTGAAAATGCCGCGAGGCGCTCAAGTGCTCTATCCGAAAGACCTTGCGCTTATTCCCATGTGGGCGGATGTCTATCCGGGTGCGCGGGTGTTCGAGTCCGGAACCGGCTCAGGCGCCCTAACCATGGCGCTCTTGCGAGCAGTCGGGCCACGAGGGTTGGTGGTGACCTATGAGATGCGGGAGGATTTTGCCCGCACCGCACTCCTGAATATTGATCGCTATATGGGTCCCGTGCCGAACCTGACGGCATTGCGGAAGAATACCTACGAAGGCATTGAGCTGCTTGATGATGGAATTCCATTCGATCGTGTCGTGCTCGACTTACCTGAGCCTTGGCAAGTGGTCCCGCATGCAGCCACCGCACTGCGATCCGGCGGGATTTATCTGAGTTTTGTCCCCACCGTGCCCCAAGTCGTACAAACGGTCGAGGCGCTTGAACGGGCAACGGTGTTCGGGATGATCGAAACGTTTGAAACGTTGCTCCGAACCTGGTCTGTGCAAGGGAGGAGTGTGCGGCCTGATCATCGCATGGTCGCTCATTCTGGATTCATCACCGTAGCCAGAAAGGTGGAGCCAGGGCTGCTCCGTTCGATGGGTGGGAGAGAGGCTCCTCCAGACGGAGACCGGGAAGGTCTGTCCGATGAAGCAGAAGAGGAATTGAACGCATGAATAGGTTAGAAGGCAAGGTAACCGTGGTGACGGGAGGTAATGCCGGAATCGGCGAAGCCATCGCAAAACGTTTTGCCGAGGAGGGGGCCTCGGTTGTCATCACGGGACGTCGGCAACAAGAAGTGGATCGTGTGGCCAGTGTGATCCGACACAACAAGGGAAAAGTACTCGGAGTTGCCGGTTCAGTGACGGACGAAACCCATGTACTGGATGTCGTCCGTCGAGCGCTTGATAGTTTTGGGCGGATCGACATTCTGGTCAACAATGCGGGGATCGGTGAGTTTGGGAAGCGGCTCCACGAAACTGATGATGCCGTTTGGGCAAACGTACTGGATATCAATTTAACCGGGGTCTTCCGCATGGCACGAGCCGTCATCCCTCACATGCTGAAACAAGGACGAGGCTCGATCATCAATATCTCGTCCATTGCCAGTCTAGTCGGTCTCTCTGGCGTAGCCGCCTATACGGCATCTAAAGGGGCGCTTGACGCTTTGACGCGCGCACTAGCCGTCGAATATGCGAAGGAAGGAATTCGCTGTAATGTGGTGAACCCCGGTCTCATCGATACACCTATGGCGGCCCCCCTGATGGCTAATCCGGATATGCTCCAGCCCATTCTGGCCCAATACGCGATACCTCGTCCTGGGACACCAGAAGAAGTGGCGAATCTGGTTCTGTATCTGGCTTCGGATGAAGCAGCCTGGATGACTGGCGCGACCATTCCTATTGATGGGGGTATGACCGTTTATAAAGGGTAGTGGTTGCGGCAACGAGCGATAACAGCTCCCGTGTTAGGTCAAGAAATGGACATTGATACTCGGACACAGTTTTGCGGAGTGATTGGCAATCCGGTCGGGCATTCACTGTCGCCAGCTATCCACAATGCGGCGTTCCACACACTGCGGCTCAACTTTGTCTATCTTGCCTGGCAAGTGGAAGCAATCGGTGAGGCCATCAAAGGGCTTCGCGCACTGGGGAACTTTCGCGGAGCGAGCGTCACGATCCCTCACAAAGTGGCTGCCATACCTTTTCTTGATCGTGTGGAGCAAACGGCTCAGCGGATTGGTGCGATCAACACCATTGTAGCTGAAAAGGACGAACTCACTGGGTACAACACGGACGCGACAGGTGCTCTGAGAGCTTTGAAGATGGGCGGAGTTGCGCTAACGGGCAAACGCATTGTCGTTCTCGGTTCGGGAGGTGCCGCCCGAGCAATCGCCTTCGCACTGGCCGCTGAGTCCGGTGCAGAGAAATTAACCTTGCTGGGGATTGAGGATGTGGAGCGGACTCGCTTGGCTCAGGATATTCGTTCCACGACAGTGGTGACGGTAGAGGATTCGTATCTGGATGAGTCCACCCTTCGTCGGGTTCTTCCTGCTGCGCACATACTCATTCATTGCACTCCAGTCGGGATGTCTCCGAAAGTCGAGGCCACCTGTGTTCCTGCTTCGCTCCTCCATCCCGACCTGGCTGTCATGGATATTGTCTACAACCCACTCGAAACCAGATTGCTCAAGGATGCGAAGCATGTAGGGTGTAAGACGATTCCGGGATTGGAGATGTTTCTTAATCAGGCTGTCGCGCAGTTTGAGCTCTGGACTAATCAACCGGCGCCAGTTGATGTGATGCGCCAGGTCTTGGAGTCTCACTTCCGATGAATGTGGTGCTCATCGGCTATCGTGGCACAGGAAAGAGTACTGTCGGTAAACTCGTGGCGGCCTGTCTTGACCGCGTCCTGGTCTCCACAGACGCTGAGATCGTGAAGTTGGTTGGTCAAAGCATTCCCGAGATCGTTCAGCAACATGGGTGGGAGTACTTTCGTGATCTCGAAACAAAGATTTGCCAGGATCTAGCGGGCCGGAATGGGGTCGTGATTGATACTGGTGGGGGCGCCATCCTTCGATCGCAAAATGCCGAGGGGCTGAAACGCACTGGGAAGCTGTTCTGGCTGACTGCTCCAGTTGAGACCATTGCCAAGCGAATTGGAACGGATACACAAAGACCATCTCTTACTGGAACCAAGTCGTTTCTCGACGAGATTCAAGATGTGCTTCGTGAACGGACGCCGAAGTATCAAGCCGCTGCTGATTACATCATTGAGACCAATGGAAAATCCGCCACGCAAGTTGCTGATGAGATTCTGGCACAACTCTAGTTGCCTCGATAGTCTTTCTGAACCTTGACAAGT
>SWDO01000002.1:74006-104057 GCA_005116895.1 Nitrospira sp.
ACTAGTGCCCTACATCTTCGTCCTGATGACGAGTCTGCCGAGTGCATGGGCGATATCGAATGACGCACCCGGCACAGACGGACCCTCGCTTGAAGAGACGGTAGTATTTATCAAAGACACATGGGAAGCATGTGGAACAATGCGCAGTGGTTTGCAACGTATGATCGCCAAGGACGGATCCCTCTGGCATATGGATAGAATGGCGAAGGTCGATGTGGTGGTGATGCCTCCATCAGCGCTCAAAATTGTGACACGGCTCAATGAACACAGAAAATTGAGCGGGATATTTGGACTTCAATCACCCATAGAAAGGACTCAGGAGTTCGATTTGAACGCACTGTCTCCAAACGTGAGTTCGGAGCAGGAGGGTGAGAACATCAACCTCTACGGAGTTCGATTGCGCTGCGCGCGGGGGGGCTGTGTGACCGAGTGGCTGGCGTCTCTCGCGATATCAGGCAAGCCCATGCACGAATTAAAAACCGGAAAATTGGCCGTGACGAGCCTTGAGGAGCTTGTCTATGAGGATCGTGCCCCCAAAGACAGCCCAGGGGAAAGGAAGGGAGAAATCTATATTCCCGTCTGTGATATGGCATCTTTAGACAGTCTTTCGAAAGCCTTTCGCCACGCCATCATCAAAGCCGGTGGGAAGAAGCCGCTGTTTTAGGATGTGGCGTGGACAAGACGGGGAAAGCGGTAAATCGTTCAGGATTTAGAGGAGCATGTCTTCTGGGCAGAGTGCCGTCCTGATCTAAGCTGGATTGCAAATTTTTCCCACCGTTCATTCTCGATAGCCGTAGGGTGCGTCATTCCCACCTTGCTTTTCATTCATCTGTCTGTGTAGCCTCCCTAGTAGGTGCGATTTTGATGGCTAAATCGCTTAGATAAGCCCTCGAATCAGTGGGTTGCAGCCTCAATTTCTGCTGGGATGTACCAAGCAATGAATCATATTTCTATGCATTTCCAATGAGTTGGGCTATGCGGGTTTCGCCGGTCATTCCACGAAAGCTGGATAGAACCGTGATGGACTTTCATCTACTATAAAATCTATGCGTAAAAGAGGTTATCCCGTGCCGTGGTTTAGCCGATATAGAACACGAGCAACGTTTGGAGCGGTATACTCTGAACAGAAGAAGCGGTGTGCTTGGACCAGAGAATGCCCTTGTTGTGGAA
This sequence comes from Nitrospira sp., assembly GCA_005116895.1. Classification (GTDB taxonomy): domain Bacteria; phylum Nitrospirota; class Nitrospiria; order Nitrospirales; family Nitrospiraceae; genus Nitrospira_D. Next base: position 75,177 of record SWDO01000002.1, read on the forward strand.
GACCACTTGAGAAGATAGACCCAGCGAGTCCCTGGGTTTGTGAATGCGGATGGCGCAGTCAATGAATCGAGCAAGCAGAGGGAGGTACTATGATCCCCATTTTGCACGACATGAGAGCAGCATTTTTCCTCGTGATTGCACTAGCCATGTTGTTGTTGATCGGTGCGATGGCTGGGTTAGGAGCAGTATTGCAACCGATCCGTTGGTCTGATCGGAAAGGATCCCACTGAGCAAAAGAGGGATCCGTCCGTTTAAGCTACCAGTGGTGCTTGATCGGCCTCTCTCTTCTCTCCCCCTCATGTTTCTCGTATTCGTACTGGCCTAATTTTAGTTCTCTGTCTACTCAGACAATCTTTCCCCGTCGCCCGGCCAAATATTTGAATTTATTAGGCATCCTGTCATTCATCGGCTAGGCTTCTGCTAAAGCGTCCCTTTTCAACAGTGGTGCTATATTTATTTTGTGTACAGATGGCAACCGGCAAGCCTCACGCAAGGTTATCAGTACAACGGTAATTACCACTGAATCGATTGAGCCACTGGATCGGGATGTCATATGGAGGGGAAGGGGCATGAATAGAGTAATTGCGAAGTCCGGAGCGGTGGTGGCGATGGGATTAATTTTGTTGTCAACCCAAGGCTGTAACACAAAATGGCTTAAGTCTGAGGGGGCAGGTGATGCGGAGAGCGGGGCTGCGAAGCTCCCCAATATGTCTAGAGGAGGCTCCAGCGGAGAATTGAGTGGGTTCTCCCGTAATCCGTCAGAGGAGCGACTTGGGCAAGGCGGATACTCGACCTCAATGAACCCGTCTGGGCACAGCGCGCATCAGCGTGCGGAATTGACACAAGAAGAAAAGGCTGCCGTGGAGGCGGGGATGCAGGATGTGTTCTTTGGGTATGACCAGTGGACCTTGTCGGAGCCCGGTATGGAAGCGCTCAATCACGACGCGGCGTATCTTAAGGACCATCCAGGCGCCACGCTGAAGATTGAAGGGCACTGTGACGAGCGAGGCACGACCGATTACAACATGGTGTTGGGCGACAAACGCGCCAAGGCTGCTCGGAGCTATTTGGCGGAAGTTGGGGCAAATCCCAAGCAGGTGGCGATTGTCTCATATGGAAAGGAGCGTCCCTTCTGCTTTGATCGGGATGAGCCCTGCTATCAACAGAACCGCCGCGGCCACGTGCTTCTTTCCATCAAGAAGTAGGATATTTCATGAAGAGATCAATTCGCGAAGAGGACCAGTTCTTCTCTAGGGTTCGAAAAGGTCGGATGGAGTGCTCCCACATGATGAGGTTGAGCGAAGGATTTCATCGTTGAAGAAGCTCAGTTCACTCTTCAAGTCAAAACGTCAAAACCCTCTGATCAGACTCCGGTCAAACCTCTGCCAGAGGATCGGCGGGTCCAGCCAAGGTTCACCACCCAATTTCGCAGCACCTTCTCGGGGCAAAAGCAGGAGGGGCAGGGACGAACTCTGGATATTTCCATCGGTGGGTGTAAGATCGAAAGCGACATGAAGGTGGAGCAAGGTGCGAAGTTCGAATGCCGACTCCACATTCCAGGCCTGGATTGGCCATTGAGAATCGATGAAGCCACGGTGCGTTGGGTCGATGGCAATAGTTTTGGGATTGCCTTTTCGCGTATCAGTCCAGAAGAGCTGGCGAAGCTCAAGACGATACTCTCCGAACTTGAACAGGACGAGTAACTTCTTTTCCAATCGCTCCAGCCTGCACAGGTCCTCTCTCGTGAGTATTTCCTGAAACTCTGATCGATGAGATCTCGTCGTTCTCTCACTCTGCAGTGTGGCCGTATGCGTTGCGCAGGCGCTATCCTGACCCTGAACACGGTTGACATGGCTACCGTAACTGTCGGAAAGTACAGAGAGACTGAAGTCCCAATAGAACACTCATAGCATGAGGATAGAGAAAGGAGTTGGGGGTGGAACAGAGGTATGCAATCACCGTGAAGTTCTTAGTCGATGCCGATTCGGCGGAAGATGCGGAAGAGATGATTGAAACTGCCTGTGAAAAGGCGTCGGCGGCTTTCCCTGAAATGAGTTATGAAGGGATTGAGGATATTGAGGAAGATGAGGAGTAGTCGGTCGTCGCCTGCAGGAAGAATCTTGTCATCAACTCGACCGATCACACAATGGGCATCGAATCACGATCAATCTTACCTCAGCAGGAAGTCGCTATTCTTGCAGGCGGCTGTTTTTGGTGCCTTGAGGCTGTCTTTGACCAGGTCAGGGGGGTGGAATCGGTCGAGTCTGGGTATCTCGGGGGTAATCTAGATTGCCCCAGTTATGAAGCAGTGTGTGGGGGGCAGACAGGCCATGCCGAAGCGGTACGAATTGCCTTTGATCCCTGCGTGATCACCTACAAAGAACTCCTCGAAATATTTTTCCTCATTCACGATCCCACAACCCTCAATCGGCAAGGAAACGATACAGGCACACAGTATCGGTCAGCGATTTTCTACACGTCCCCGGAACAGCAGCAAACAGCTGAAAATCTCATTGCATCTCTTACGACCGAAAGACTCTACGATGCTCCCATCGTCACGCAGGTCGTAGCAGTGAGTCAGTGGTATGAGGCGGAGTCTTATCATCAGGAATACTTTGCACGAAACCCCTTACAAGGTTACTGCCAGTTCGTGGTCGGTCCAAAAGTTGCCAAGTTCCGAAAGCAATTTGCTCAGCGCCTAAAGAAATAGCGGCGCTTCTCTCATCGACTGAACCATCTAGCCATGATCTCTCGCACCGTCCCAAAGACCGCGGGCTTCTGAAATACCTGATGGGCTTTCAGTACCACCTCGGTATGAACAGTGCAAAAGGGCCATTCGCCGGCGGGATTGCCTTGAACATGAGCAATGATCGAGTCATCGGCTTGGTCGGTTGAAGTGTGAAGGACGATCAACGGACTGTTCGGATCAAGTAAACACGTGTCGTCCGTCTTACCCGATTGATCTGTCGCTGCGTGGTGGATCTGCACCTGCTGTTCACCATCTGAGAATACGGTGTCCCCTTCTCGAATAGGGCCAGTCGGAGCGAAAGAGTAGAGAACCAGCGGAGCACCGAGAATAACGAGCACTGCTACAGCCATCGACCAGAGAGGCGGTTCAGTATGGTGTTGGTCGCGTGTGTTCAACGGTTCGTTCATCCGCAGCGGACTTCCCTCTTGGACTGGCTGCAGCTGCCCATCCTTTGCGTGGGTCGTTGTCATCAGCCAGACCGTCGTCGATTTAACAAGTTGGTAACAACCTCGTAGCACCATCTTAACGTTGTTCAACTATACCTCGCCATGTATTCGAAACATGACCAACTAGAGGGAGGTATTTGAATGAAGCGATGGTGGTTTGCGGTCGCCGTGTGTGTCTTCGGTCTTGGGTTGCTCTTCCAGACCAATCCGGCTCAAGCAAGCGTAGAGGATCTCCTCTATGAGAAGGGGCAGATCACGAAAGAAGAATGGCTTAAGCTGAAAGCCGACCAAGAAAAACAAGATGCGATCATTGCAGATAGAGCTTCGATTAAAAGATGGTTTGATAAAATCAGCATACGAGGCTATGTGCAAGGTCGCTATACCTACCTTCCTGGAGATAAATCCATACGGAGCGAGTACGACAATACCATTCGGGATGATACGGGTTTCGCATTTCGCCGAGCCCGCCTCGTCATTTCAGGCGATGTGACGGATTGGCTGTCTTTTTATCTTCAGCCGGAATTTGCAGGGACTGTTCCTGGCACGAGCGGAGATGGGAGTAATCACTTTGTCCAACTTCGCGACTACTATGCCGATATCTTTATGCCCATACCGTTCCTGTTCTTTGAGGAAAAGGAATTGCGGGTTCGCGTAGGGCAATCGAAGGTCCCATTTGGGTGGGAAAGTCTTCAATCCAGCCAAAATCGGCTGGCTTTCGACCGGAGCGACGGGATCAATAGTGCAGTACAGGGTGAGCGGGATCTCGGATTGTTTATCTATTACACGCCGAAGGAGACCAAAAAGCTATTCAGGAAACTGGTTGATTCAGGTCTCAAAGGAACCGGCGACTATGGTGTCTTGGGCGTCGGGGTCTACAATGGTCAGACCATCAATGTGAATGACCGCAACGATAACAAACATATCGTCCTACATGCCACGTATCCCATGGAATTGCCCTACGGGCAGATTATTCAGTTTGGCGTCGATGCGTACCGTGGGACGTTCAATGTCGGCGCGACGGCTCCATTGACAACAGGTGGCCCAGCTATTGGCCGGGAAAATAACGGGAACATTCTTGACGAGCGAGTCGGTGTGCACTTTGTGCTCTATCCGCAACCAATCGGGTTCCAAGCGGAATGGAATTGGGGCCATGGGCCGGAGTTGAATGCAACACGAACACGCGTGGAGGAAGGGGACGTCCAGGGTGGCTACGTCCAGGGGATGTACAAGTGGGATGTGAATCAGCCGTGGTTGACCAGCCTGATACCCTATGTGCGGTACCAAGAATACAGTGGCGGAAAGAAGCATCGGACCAATTCTCCATTTAATGTGGTTCGGGAATGGGAAGTGGGGATGGAGTGGCAAATCGCGAAGGCCTTAGAGTTCACGATCGCCTATGCGCGGAGCAGGCGCACCGATACACAGACTGCGCCGTATAACATCCGTGAAGGGGATATTGTCCGGACGCAGTTGCAGTATAACTTTTAAAACAAGGGGAGCTTGATGAGGGGGCGGGCAACGATCCTGCCCCTTTAATCAAGGTCGTTCGAGATAGCGTGCGCATTATGTAACACGCCTGTAACATTCGCGTAACGTGGTCGCAATGTAACAGGCTTATTATCCTGAAAGGGATAAGTTCGTGATTACGAAAGGACTGTTTATGAACATATCGGCTGCCAAGTCTGGTCTCACCTGCATCGCCCTTCTTGGGGCTCTTGTTTCTGCAATCCCATCGGTCCATGCCGACGACGCCATCGTGCTCGATCCTGCCTTGAAAGGGTATCTCAAAGTCAGCGGGGTGTCAGGGAATGTGAATAGCATTGGCTCGGACACGCTCAATAATCTGATGACGCTGTGGGCTGAAGGATTTCGCAAGCAATATCCGAGCGTCAAAATTCAAATCGAAGGGAAGGGATCGAGCACCGCACCGCCGGCCTTGATCGAAGGGACCGCGCAGCTTGGCCCAATGTCCCGCGCGATGAAAAATACCGAGCTCGATGCCTTCGAAAGAAAGTTCCGCTATAAACCGACCGCGTTTCCGGTCGCCATCGACGCGCTGGCCGTCTATGTCAACAAGGACAACTCTGTCCAAGGACTCACGATGCCGCAGGTCGACGCGATCTTCTCGAAGACCCGCCGATTTGGCGCATCACAAACCCTTGAACGGTGGGGTCAGCTGGGGATTACGGGCGAGGTGGCGACTTCTCCCATCAGCATCTATGGCCGTAACTCAGCATCCGGCACCTACGGATTTTTCAAGGAGTTTGCGCTCAAGAACGGTGACTATAAAGATGAAGTCAAAGAGCAGCCAGGTTCTGCCTCCGTGGTGCAGGGTATCACGGAAGATCAGGCTGGTATCGGCTACAGTGGGATCGGCTATTTGACCTCCGGGGTGCGAGCCCTTCCATTGGCTGAAAAAGAGGGGGCGCCTTTCGTGGCTCCCACGCAGACCAATGCCATGAAAGGGTCCTATCCCCTCTGGCGGCACCTTTTGGTCTATGTCAATAAAGCGCCGAACAAGCCGCTTGATCCGCTCGTGAAGGAGTTCATCAAGTTTATTTATAGCAAGGAAGGGCAAGCTATCGTTATTAAGGATGGTTTCTTTCCGCTCCCGCAGAGCGTGGTTGAAAAGGAGTCGGCGAAAATCGAATAAGTCTAAGGCCGGCTGTTCGGAGAGTGGGTAGCCTATAAAGGCATATGGCGACTCACGATCTTGTGAGAAGCGTAAAGCTGAAATATTGGGACGGACATCGAAAGTCAAAGCATGAACGTGCCGCCACTAACTCCAATATCGGTCCTTCAAGGAGAGCCCTCCCCAGGCCGGGGATCAATCCCGACCCCGGCCCTGGTGGGTGGACTGTTCAGTCGACGCCAAATCAGGTCAATCACGGATGGGCTGACCAACGTCATCATCAAGACCGGTGGGATCAGCATCATCATCTGCATTCTCGGGATGTGCATCTTTCTGGTGAAAGAAGTCATCCCACTCTTTCAACCGCCCCACGCCACCCTGACCGAACCGATTGCACTCTCTCCGCTTGAGAGCCCTTCGGCGTCAGCGCTGATCGGCATCGACGAGCATCAAGAGCTTGCCTATGTGCTACGCGGTGACTCATTAGAGTTTGTCTTCTTAGGCGAAGCAACGTCCGCAGTCTCAAAAATTCCTTCGCGAGGCTTGTTACCGGATGGCACGGTCACAGCGCTCGCGCGGGCATTGGGGAAGGGGCACTCACTTGCCATGGGTACGGAAGACGGTCGCGTCATCCCTGTGGCGATCGAATTTACCCAGGACTTCCAAGGGAACGAACGTTCGATTGCCCCGTCCGTCACGGTTGGGACTCCGATGGTTGCCGCACCAACTCCGCAACCAATCACCAAGATGGCATATCAAAGCACGGAGTTCGATGCCCGGATTGCCGCGCTGCTTCAAGATCAGCATCTCTGGCTCACCACGAGCCGGAGCGTATCCCGTCCCGATGGAACCGCTGAGGCTTCGATCACACAGGTCGATCTCACATCCAGCATTCCTGGTCGGGTGACGGCGATCGCACTCGCGAGTCGGGCAGAACTTCTCGCTGTCGGTACGGAAGAGGGCAAGATCTACCATTTCGACCTCCGGGAACCGGCGAAGCCTAGCCTTGTTGACACGACCCAGGCTTCTGATGGAAACGAGGCGATTACCGCGCTGGCCTATTTGATGAGTGACCGGAGCCTTGTGGTCGGCGGTGCGTCCGGGGAGATTGCTGTGTGGATGCCCGTGCGGGAACATGCGGCGACCAATACGACTCATATGACGCGTATTCATCGGTTTGCCCCTCACCAGAGTGCGGTCACCGACATCACGATTTCCCAGCGCGATAAGGGATTCATGACCACCGATGCCAAAGGTGAAATCCGTCTGCACCATTCGACGTCCGCACAAACGTTGCTGACATTTGCTCCACAACAAGGGGCGCTCCGCAGTATCTATTTTTCTCCCAAGGCGGATGGCCTGGTCGGTCTCGCCGAAAATGATCGCCTGGTGCATTACGACATTTCGAATCCCTACCCGGAAATCACCTTGGCCACCTTGTTCTCTCCCGTGATGTACGAGGGGTATGATCGTCCGGAGCTTGTCTGGCAATCATCGAGTGGGTCGGACGATTTTGAAGCCAAGTTCAGCTTGACCCCGCTGATCTTTGGAACCATTAAGGGCACCATCTATGCCGTCCTCCTGGCGGTGCCATTGGCGGTATTAGCCGCCATCTACACCGCCATGTTCATGCATCCGGATCTCCGGGCCAAGATCAAGCCTACGATTGAAATCATGGCCGCGCTGCCCACCGTGGTGCTTGGATTTCTGGCCGGCCTCTGGTTTGCCCCGGTCCTGGAGCGGAGCTTTCCCGCCATGACTGGGATGGTGTTGGTGCTGCCCTTGGTCATTGCCCTTTCCAGCGGACTCTTTCTTTTGCTCCCTGCTTCTCTCAAGCATCGTGTACGGCCTGGTGCAGAGGCTCTGCTCATGATGCCGATCATCATCGCCGTGGTCTGGGTGTGCCTTGAAACCAACGCGTGGTGGGAGGCCTTCTTGTTCGATGGTCATTTTAAACCCTGGCTCCAGACCCATCTTTTCGCTCCTCATGATCGGTGGGCTTCTGGTGCTCATCCTCCTCAACGGGTTCGGGTATTTTTGGCCGGCTGATCTAGTCGAATTGACGCTGAAGGACGGAAAACATGTGATCGGTCAGTTGGCCGGCGAAGAAGTGAGTCCGAAAGGGGCCTCGAGAATCAGAGTGAAGATCGGCAATCGCGATTTGTACGGGCTGGACTATCGGTGGATCAACACCGATCAGATCGTCGAACGAGCCACGCCGGCCGATCTCGTGATGGTGGAGCGGCGCGAGTGGGGAAACTTCTATGGACGGCTCCGGACGCTGGCTAAGGAAGAGCAAACTGTGGCCGAAGACTCGGAGGCTGTATGGCAATCCCTCCCGACCCTGCTTCGACAGGCCGAATCAAGCGAAGCAGAGAGTCCGTACGTGGTGCTTCTTGCCGATGCCAATGGCCGAGAAAAGTCCATTGCACTCAACCAAGTTATCCGAGTCTTGCGCCCGAACGACCTTTCGAAGATGGAGAAGGTGTGGGTCTATGCCGGAAACCTCTGGATGGTGCTGACGACGGAGCCACGAGAAGCCAACACGGAGGGTGGGATCTTCCCAGCGATTTTCGGCACGGTCATGATGGTGATGATCATGAGCTTTGTCGTGACCCCCTTTGGTGTCATCGGCGCGCTGTATCTCAGGGAGTATGCCCGCCAGGGAGTCATTGTGCGGACTGTTCGTATCGCCGTCAATAATCTCGCCGGGGTTCCCTCGATCGTCTTTGGCGTGTTTGGATTGGGGTTTTTCGTCTACGGCGTTGGCGGTACAATCGATGCGCTGTGGTTCTCTGACCGGCTGCCGACTCCGACATTCGGCACGGGTGGAATTCTGTGGGCCTCATTGACGCTGGCGCTGTTGACTGTTCCCGTCGTTATCGTCGCAACGGAAGAGGGACTGGCAGCCGTACCGAGGGAGTATCGAGAAGGGTCGATTGGTTTGGGCGCGACCAAATGGGAAACGATGTGGAAAGTCGTGCTTCCCACGGCACTCCCGGGCATTTTGACCGGACTAATTCTGGCCATGGCTCGCGCGGCGGGCGAGGTGGCGCCCTTGATGTTGACTGGTGTCGTCAAACTGGCACCGGCCATGCCGATCGACTGGACATGGCCGTTTATTCACCTGGACCGCAAGTTCATGCATTTGGGGTTTCATATTTATGACGTGGGGTTCCAATCGCCCAATGTGGAAGCGGCCAAGCCGATGGTCTATGTGACCACATTGGTGTTGATTCTGGTGGTGGTGACGCTTAACCTCACGGGCATCCTCTTGCGAAATCGAATGAGGAGGAAATATGCTGGGTCAGCAGTTTGACGTGACGTCCGGTGTTTCTACCCTCTCACCCGTTGTGTCCTCATTGGAGAAGGAGAGCATGGACCCTCATGATTCCGATGTGACGCCTCAGCCCAGTGCTCAGGGGAAGTCGAAACTTCGGGTGCAGGGCTTCAACTTTTTCTATGGGCCGGTCCAGTCTCTGTTCAAGGTTGATTTGGATATTCCAGAGAACCAAGTGACTGCCTTCATTGGGCCGTCCGGATGCGGGAAATCGACGCTGCTCCGCTGCATGAATCGTTTGAATGACCTCATCGAAGGCGCGAGGCATGAAGGAAATATCCTCATCGACGGCGTAGATATCTTCAATCCGTTGATTGATATCACTGATCTTCGAAAACGTGTGGGCATGGTGTTTCAAAAATCCAACCCGTTCCCCAAATCAATCCATGAAAATGTTGCGTACGGTCCTCGCCTGCAAGGCTTGAAGAATCGGGCGGTGTTGGAAGAGATCGTCGAGCGAAGTCTCCGAGGAGCCGGCTTATGGGAGGAAGTAAAGGACCGACTCCATAAGAGCGCACTTGGCTTGTCCGGTGGTCAGCAGCAGCGCCTCTGCATTGCGCGGGCCCTCGCCGTCAAGCCGGATGTGCTCTTGATGGATGAACCCTGTTCCGCCTTGGATCCAATCGCTACCGGCATCATCGAAGAGTTGCTGTTTTCGCTGAAGAAAGAGTTGACGATCGTCATTGTGACGCACAATATGCAGCAGGCTGCCCGGGTGTCGGACCGGACCGCGTTCATGTACCTCGGCCAATTGGTCGAGTATGGTCTCACGAAGCAGCTGTTCACGAATCCTTCGAAGAAGCAGACGGAAGATTACATCACTGGACGATTCGGGTGACACCATGGCTCAAAAACGACATTTCGACGAAGAGCTTGCGGAATTAAAGACGAAGCTGGTACGAATGGCCGGCCTCGTAGAAGACCAAATCGATAAGGCGCTGACCGCATTGGTGACGCGAGACGCGGCTCTGGCCTGCCGCGTGATCGAACGAGACCATAAAGTGAATGCGCTGGATGTGGAGATCGATGAGGCTTGCATCGAATTGTTGGCACTCCACCAGCCGGCGGCGCACGATCTGCGGTTGGTGACGACGGCCATGAAACTGTCCACTGAACTCGAACGTATCAGCGACCTGGCAGAGAGTATCTGTGAGCGCGCGATCGAACTGAACGAAGAGCCTCAACTCAAGCCCTATATCGATATCCCGAGGATGGGAAGCCTTGCACGGGTCATGGTGAAGGAAAGCATTGATGCCTTTGTCAAAGAGGATTCCACGCTGGCTCGGAAAGTGATCATCGATGATGACTTCGTTGATGATCTCATGGAACAGTTATTTCGTGAACTGCTCTCCTTCATGATGGAAAATCCGCATACGATTTCACGTGCCATTCGGTTGAGCTTCATCGCCAAGTCGCTCGAGCGAGTGGCTGATCATGCCACCAACATCGCCGAGTTGGTCGTCTATCTGGTGGAAGGCAAGATCATTCGGCATACGATGCCATCCGTTCCGCCATCTATTCCATTGTGACGGGTCGATTGGTCTGACAGGTACGCTGGGACTGCGGGTGACTCATATGCGTGTTCGTTTGAAATGACTCTGCCCCTGTGTTAGCATTCGTTCCATGGGTGCCACCACCTCGGCGAAGCGGGGAGAAGCCCGCCGCGCCCCATCTCCCCCTTCTCATATTCAGCGAGAAGTGATCGGCGTAATCTTGATCGCGCTGAGTCTGCTGATGCTCTTGAGCTTCCTGTCGTTTGTGCCAGGAGAGGCGAAGATGCTGGCGGCTGGTGTGCCGGATGCCGATCCGCCACGCAATCTCATTGGTTCGTTCGGTGCGTTGTTGGCCGGTGGGTTCTTTTTTGGTATCGGTGGAGCGGCCTATCTCTTTCCTGTGCTGCTGGGGCGGTTGGGAGTTCGATGTTTCTCTCAGGTTCCGGTGAGTCTTACGCTGCGGACGGCCGCCAGCTCCTTAGCCGCAGTCTTCTTCTTGAGCGCCTTTCTGCATCTTGAAACGACGGGGGTTCCAACCCTGACCAGCGGGATGATTTCCCGTGGGATGGGCGGTGGTGTCGTTGGCCAGACCATCGCCGAGGGACTCCGTGCCGTCTTTGCCGGAACCGGGGCCCATATTCTGGTCATCACAGGATTCCTGGTCTCCCTCTTGCTGACAACCCCTCTATCCTTGGCGGAAGCCGTGCGTCGGATGCCGGAACATTGGGCCACTCTCCGCGAAGGGGTGTCCGCGGTGATGCCGGAGCGATCACTTGAGGTGGAGAAAGAGATCGGTAATCGACGGTTACGAGCCAGGTCGTCCAAACCAGCGGCCGTCACTCGAGCAGAGGAGTTAGCCACTGACGGGATCGAGGAGTTGGAGCTGACCCCAACTCAGACTCCTCCAGGTCCCATCATCCAGCCATTCCCTGTCGCAATCCCAACATGGGACGCGCAAACAACTGAGTCGGAAGTGGTTATGCCGACAGCCGAGCCCAAAAACTATCAGCTGCCTGACCCGGAGATTCTGTTAAGTGATCCTTCTGGACCGATGGATCGGATGTCAGATGAGGAACTCAAAGCACAGTCCGAGATTTTATCACGAGCCTTGCTGAGTTTCGGCATCGAGGGCATTGTGACGGAAGTGAGACCAGGCCCCGTCGTCACCATGTACGAATATGAGCCGGGGCCCGGCACGAAGGTCGCCCGCATTGTGAATCTGGCCGACGACCTGGCTTTGGCGCTCAAGGCTACGAGTCTACGCATCGTTGCGCCATTGCCGGGAAAATCCGTGGTCGGCATCGAGGTGCCAAACCGGTCTCGAGAAACGGTGTCCCTGAAAGAAGTCGTCATGAGCGAGGCCTTTCGGCGGGCACGGTCCAGGCTCACACTGGCGCTGGGTAAGGATATCTTTGGTGCGCCCAGCACGGCAGATTTGAAGACGATGCCGCATCTTTTGGTGGCTGGGGCGACGGGGGCTGGGAAGAGTGTCAGCCTGAACACGATGCTACTCAGTATCCTCTTTTCCGCCAAGCCGAGTGAAGTGAAACTGTTGCTCATTGATCCGAAGATGCTTGAGTTCCAATCGTATGAAGGCATTCCACATCTCTTGCGGCCGGTGATTACGGACCCCAAGTCAGCCGCAAGAGGCCTGGGATGGGTTGTCGCTGAGATGGAGCGGCGGTATAAGTTGCTGGCGGAAGCCGGTGTGCGGAACATTGATGCGTACAATCGAAAGGTCGCCGGTTTGCACGAGGTGTTTGCTGAAAGTAACGCACCGAGCGTCGAGCAGACTGAGCTTCCGATAAAATTTCTCTCTGAAGAAGAGCGTCTCTCCGCCGGTGAAACCTCGATCGCCGAGGGGGAACGGGGCTGCATGCAGCCGAAACCGACGCCGCCGGAACCGCTGCCGTTTATCGTTGTGATGATCGACGAACTGGCGGATCTGATGATGGTTGCTCCAAAAGATGTGGAAGACAAGATCGCCCGACTTGCGCAGATGGCCCGGGCGTCCGGCATTCATCTAGTGCTGGCTACTCAACGTCCATCCGTCGATGTGCTGACCGGCTTGATCAAAGCGAATTTTCCCGCACGTATCGCGTTCCAAGTCTCGTCGAAGACCGATTCGCGAACCATTCTTGATGCGAACGGAGCGGAGGCTCTCCTCGGTCGTGGAGATATGCTGTACTTGGCCTCCGGAACCGGACGCCTCGCGCGTCTACATGGGTCCTTTGTGTCGGATGACGACGTCCGCTCGGTGGTGGAATTTGTGAAGAAACAGGCTCTGCCGATCTATAACCAGGAGCTGCAGTCCCTCAAGTTGGAGGAGGCGGCTGAGGAAGAGGCGAAAGACGAGGTGTACGAGCAAGCGAAAGAATTGGTGCTGTCGACGGGGCAGGCCTCAGCTTCGCTGATCCAGCGTCGACTGCGGGTCGGCTATCCTCGGGCGGCGCGCATGATCGAACAGATGGAATCGGAAGGCATTGTGGGGGCCGCGGGTCGCGATGGGCGTCGGGAGGTGCTTGGACGGCGCGGCCCGGTTGGTGCGGCGGAAGTATGATGCGCTGGTGGCTTGCCGTTCCATTAAGTGTCCTATTGGCTTTGCCGGCTTGGGCGGCAGACGGACCGATCGATGAAAAGGCCTTGCAAGAGGTCCGTGAAGTCGTCAAACAGCTGCAAGCGCGATACGAGAAAACGAAGGATCTTCAGGCCGACTTTTCTCAGAAAACCAAGATTGAAGGGTTTGAGCGGCCTGTGGCGTCGTCCGGCAAGGTCTATATTAAAAAGCCCGGTCGCTTACGGTGGGACTACTTGGATCCGGCGACTGAGCAAATCTATGTGAACCAGGAGGACGTGAAGGTCTACGTTCCCGAACATAAGCAGGTCCTGGTCGGGAAGCTCACACAGATGGCTGCCTCCAAGGCGCCATTGGAACTGTTGCAGGGAGCGGCCAAATTGGATGAATCCTTTGAGATTGAGCCCACCAGGGGGAGAGATCGCGGAGTCGGTGGGATGCCGCTCATCACGCTGATTCCCAAAGCTAAGGAGCAGGAATCCACTCAGAATCTTCAGAAGATCGTCGTGGAGGTCTTCCCCAAAACCTATTTTATCCGCACGGTGTCCCTCCATGAGGTCAGCGGCAATGTCGCCGTTTTTGAGTTTTCGAACTTGAAACCAAACCTGGGATTAGGTAATGAGGTGTTTGACTTTAAGACACCGGCGGATGCGGAAGTCGTCAGGGCTCCGGTATTGAATGGGCCGTAAGTGGTCATTGGTCGATGATCAATAGTCATGACTATGACCTGGTGCATTTTTCATTGACGAATGACTCACGACCATTGACCGAGAACCGTATTGGCGAGAGGGACTGAGACAAGTGCAGAGTCTTGTGAGCAATGTGACGGACAGGGTTACCCAAGCGGTTGCCGCCTTGGATTTCGACCGGCTTCACCAGGAGTATTGGGATCAGAACGAGTTCCTCGTCATCAAGCAGTTCTTGCCCCGTGCCTTCGTTGAGGAGGTGCTTGTTCCTCAGGCCCAGGGCGTGAAAGGGGAACTCAATCGAAACTACATTCCCGGCCACAAGAAGGGCGGGAGCGTCAGTTATTATACCGTGCAGGAGAAAGCCCCACGCTTTCTCGACCTCTATCGGTCCGAGTCATTCCGAGCATTCCTGAACCGGCTCGTTGAGGCAAAACTGATGTTCTGTCCGGACAACGATCCCCATTCCTGCGCCCTCTACTACTACACTGAACCGGGCGACCACATTGGATTCCACTACGATACGTCATACTACAAGGGCGCTCGCTACACGATTCTGATGGGGCTTGTCGATCGGTCAACCCAGTGCAAGCTGGTGTGTGAGCTGTTCAAGGACCATCCGACCAAGCAGTCCCGCCATCTTGAGCTCGTGACTGAGCCGGGGGATATGGTGATTTTCAACGGGGATAAGCTCTGGCACGCCGTGACGCCTCTTGGAGAAGGAGAAGAACGGATTGCACTGACGATGGAGTACGTCACCAATCCTGAGATGGGCACCTTCAAGCGGCTCTATTCCAACCTCAAAGACTCCTTCGGCTATTTCGGCTTCGCCGCCGTCTTCAAGCGCGCGCTAGGCCTCAGTCGGTCTAAGTGATGTAAATCCCTTCTTGTTTGACCGCCCGTCCTGATTCAAAGTGCGTCGAAGATCATGCCATTCCGATGGCATGGCGAAGTATCGCGCACAACTCTTCTCGCTCCCACGGTTTGGTCAAGTGGGCATAGGCGCATAGGGACCCCAGGTTCCTATTTGAAGCCGTTAAGACGATCACGGGAAGGGAGGGATGTGAAACTTGAAGCTTCTCCAAGATCGAGCAACCATCTCCGTCAGGTAGCCCAAGATCGAGGAGGACTGCATGGTAGGCATGTTGTTCGATGGAGGAAAAGGCCTGGCGACAGGTCTGGGCACAGTCGACCTGGAAGCCTTCAAATTCGAGCAAGTCTTGCAAAGCCATTGCGATATCAGGGTCATCCTCGACAACCAAAATGGACCGCGCGGTGCTCGCTCCGATCCTCACGGTCGTGTCTGGACTCAGCTTGTGAGCCGTATCTAATGCCTGCTGTGGGCGAGTTGTCTCAGAATTGAAAATGAAAGGAGCTGTCTGAACCGGCTCACTGGATTTCGTGGCAATGGGATGAATGACAGGCCTGGCTGTGCCTCTTCGAGGAGGTATAGCACCGGCGGCAACGGCGGAAGGTGGCAGTGCTACTCTGGATGGGCAGGATCCAAAGGGGGCATCAGATGGTAAGGAAGTGAGAGACCTCCTTCCCATGTGAGTGACTGTCAGCTCCATACCGTGCTCCATTTTGTCTAGTGGTTACGAGATAACCCACAAGGCTCCATGACTCTTGCCAATAAGTTAAGCAACGTCCATTCCCGTATGGTTGGTCAAGAGATGTGAGTCGAAGTGTTTGATTATATGTGTGTGTTTTAAAAATACATGATCATCTGACGTGCGGGACTGTATCTGAGGTGATACAGCAGCTGTCTCATGTGAGACGGCGGAACTGTCTCAGGAATGTTCAGAAACAGGATGCAGGATTATTGATGCAGGTGCTTCATGGCGGCGGCGCAGAGGATAGTGAAGAATCCCATCCAGAGGGCGGCGCGCTGGAATGGAATAACCTCGTAGGACTCTCCCTCATCGGCCTCATCGTCTGACTTGAAAATGACTGTGTAGAGGAACAGTGTGAGAAGCCCCAGCACGAGAAGAAGCTTGATCATGAAGACCATGAGGTACTTGGAGTGGTGCTGGATCCCGCTCCCCGTTTGTGAAGTAATGACCTGATTGACGTAGTGGAGATTCACGCCGCCGGTGAACAGTAGGACGACGACGAGAATGCCGGCGACTTTCTTGTAGTGCCGGTAAAAAATATCCGTGATGGGTTTGATCTGATCCTTTGGAACGGCTTTCTCCAGCCCGGGTGTCACCGCCATGACGAGGAATGCCAAGCCGCCGATCCAAATGATCGCTGACAGCAGATGGAACCAGTGATTGACGATCGGAATGAGGATGTTGAGATCGGTGGTGATACTTTGGAGCGCGTCCATTTGGAAACCAGTCAGGAGAGAGTCGTAAGGAGTGTGGGGGTTTTGAGGATGGGCCTCTAGGTCTTCACCCCCTGGCGCCTTATCCCTTACCCTTTACATCAAAGTTAAAGACAGGTGCGTCATTGCCGAATCGCTTCTTGCGCAGCTCTTCCATGAGTTCAACGGTGATAAGCGGTATATTATTTTCGCGGGCGTGTTTTTCCACGCCTTTCTTCACCATCGCACGTAGGAAGTAGGGGATACGGCTCAACCTGAGCGCAGACGCGTCGTCCCACGCGACATCGGTCTCTTCCGAAACATTGAACGCCACCTTAATTTTCTCGCCGCCTTTCGGGGTGTAGAGGCACCACTGATCTTCATCTAGCCAGTCGCCGTGGTCGACATAGGGACGGGCGCGGCAGCCCCCGCAGATGTCGGTATATTCGCAGTCACCACATTTCCCTTTGAGTTGGGGATAGCGAAAGGAGTTGAAGATATCCGATCGTTCCCAGAGATCAACGAAGCTCTGTTGACGGATATTCCCTGCCGACAGCGGCATATAGGGACAAGGAGTTAACTCACCGTTGGGCGTCACCCGGGCGTAGTTGGTGCCTGCCAGGCATCCTCCCCCCATATATCCAGTCGCCTTCGTGATCGGGGAGTTAGGGTCTTTCTCATAGGCCAACCGTTTGAAGTGCGGAGCGCAACGGGCACGGACCAACATGCCTTTGTAATTGTCCTGGCATTCCACGAGGTAGCCAAGGACCTCTTCATACTGGGCGGGAGTAATATCCGTCAGCTCTTCGCCTCGTCCCGTACACACCATAAAGAACACGTTCAGGACGCGGGCGCCGAGTCGGTGCGCCCAGTCGATGACTTCCGGCAGCTCCCGATAGTTCATCGGCTGAGCACTGAAATGCACTTGAAATTGGAGGCCATTGCGCTTGCTGGCTTCAATGCCGGCGATCGCCGCTTCCCACGCTCCCGGAACGCCACGAAAAGTATTGTGCTTCGCTGCGTCCAACGAATCAATGCTGATGCCGACACCCATCACGCCGATTTCTACCAGCGTTTTGGCCATCTGGTCATCAATCAGCATCCCGTTTGTGCCGAAGACCACCATAAAGCCAAGTTTAACGGCATAACGAGCAATGTCGAGAATGTCAGGACGCACCAGTGGTTCGCCACCAGTAATGACGAGAAGGCACCCCTTATTCACTTCTGCGATCTGTCCAATGAGCCGGTAGCACTCTTCGGTGCTCAGCTCGTCGTCCCCACCAGCTGCTTTGGTTGTGGCATCGAGATAACAGTGATCGCATTTGAGGTTGCAACGCTTGGTCAGGTTCAGCGCAACGGGGTAGGGCTTGAAGTCGTCAACCGTCCGGCCATCAAACGGCCCTTCCCCCTTTGGAGTGGGGGTGAAGAACTGGGCAATTTGTTGCTGCAAAGAGCCCAAGACGCCTGAAGGACCATTGAAGATGGGAAGAGATTTACCCATGGTGTATCGTATCGGGTGCTGAGAACGAAGACTCGTCAGAGGAAGGCGCTGGGGGCCAGCACCAAAAACTCAGCATGCGAGACTTATCCGCGTCCTTTTCCGGTGAGGTCGGCAATCATGTCCTTGAGATTGCCAGTCTTCATCGCTTCGGCCATATACCCCTTTGCCTGCTCGATCCCTTCATCGGCGACCTCAATCGTGATCAGGGTCGCGCCGATTTTTTCGGCATGCTTGAGAATGAGCGATCTGGTGCAATCCCGCATGAAGCCTTCCGGAGCTCGATCCAATCTGGCTTGTGCGTCGTCTGTCCAGGTATAGGGTGAGTCGGCTTCGACATGACCATTCTCCTCATCCCCATTCGACGCTGCAACGGTGGCTTCCGCTACCGGCGAGGTACCGGTGCCTTTGTTGGAGAAAATCGGCGTATAGTCTTCAGATGCAGCCTCTTGAATGGTTGGCGCCGCATATTCAAGCGTGATGGTCGTCATGCCTAATTTCCGCGCGCTCTTTTCAATCCTGGCCTTCGCACGTCTCCGCTGGAAGCCAGCCGGCACGGCACGGATCGCTTCTTTTGCATCCTTGGTCCATTGCATCGGCACGTCGTCGTAGGCCACGTCGGTTTCCAGCTCGCCTTCGGACGTCGCGGCTACTTCAAAAATCTTCTTATCGACCTGTTTGAATCTCGCCCCATCCGCACTGCACACCGGACATTTGACCGGGCTGTCTCCCTTTCCGATGTAGCCGCAGCCGTCACAGACGAAATAGGTTTGTCCCATGCGGTCCAGGTAGGCCTGTGTGGAGGCGCTGATCTCTTTGGGTTTCTCCTCAACGATCTGGGTCATGATTCCACTCAATGTCGGACCCATGAGATCTTTGGTCACGCCCTCATCGGCTTGCATCTTGTCGCGGTCGATACCCGCTGCGTCCAAGCTGCCGCCAAGCGCACGCATAGCGTCCATGGCACCTTTGGGAAGAATGTGTCCGATCGCGGTGTCAACGACGGTATTACTAATGATGGTATGACCTTTTTCGATGGCATACCGATGAATAGCCGTCTTTGCCACGCCGCGCGCGAAGACCGGGATCTTTTCCATCCGCCGCAGCGCTTCTTCCGTCCAGGCAATGGTGTACTCGGCCTGTGTATCGATCGGAGGCACGTATTTGCGGTTGGAGATCAGCACATTACAGGGGGCGCTCCTGAGCAGGTTCTCAGTGTTGCTGCCGACGTCCATGTCCTCGTCGCTATGGACGCCGATACGCCCGATGATGAGCAAGGCCGGGACATCTTTCCGGACGTACTGAATAATTTTTTCGAATGCTTTGCCGTCCAGCAACGTCGTTTTCACATCCGTTTGCTCGGCCTGGGCGATTTCTCGGGAAATGTCCAAATGAGACTGGTAGATCTTAGCCAAGCCGCTGTCGATGATTTCTTCGTGCAGTTTTTCTTGTTCCTTGAAACGAAAGACTTTGCCGGCTTCTTCGTTCAGGACACCGGAAATACTGTGGAATGCCGCGTAGTGAAAGTAGGGATCGAAGGCCGAAATCGCCTCCACCGGCATGTTGAAGGCCTTGCCAAGCGCGAGGCCGGTCATCAGTCCGCCGAACGAGTAGGGGCTGCCGTCGACAGCCACGACGATCTTTCCGCCAGTTATTGGCTGAACGTTCTTGATGATCAGCATGTCGGAGTTACGGACCCGGCGGACCACGCGCTCGGTGTTGCTGCCGATGACGCTATCTTTGACCGCCCCGACCCCCAACGCGCCCATGATGACGAGGTCGTACCCGTTGGTGTTGATGTCTTCGGCCAGCACTTTCCAGTTACGTCCTTCGAGCGATCGCCGCTCAACGGGGAGATTCGCTTCGTTACATTTCTTATCGACGTAGTCGAGGTAGGAGTCAGTGATGATTTGGAGTCCTCGGGTAATCAGCGAGTCGTGGATCTGGCGCTGACGGTCAAGCTCCTTCTCGTCATGGTATTCCTCCGGGAGGCCCGCTTCCATCTGTTTGAAGCGTTTATCGTGCATCTTCGCGGCGTAGACGTGGCTCCCTACAATCCGGGAACCGAAGGTTTTTGCCAAATGCACGCCGACATCCACTGCTGTATTCGAATGGTCGGAGTTATCGACCGGAATATAGATTGTCTTATACATTGAGGCGCCTCCTTAAGGCGCGAGTTAGTCAGAGGAAAGGAGTCGCAATTGTATGAAAACTCAAATGATTAACGTGCTAAAAATGCCTTCAAAGAGGACGGATGATAGCACTGGCTCAAACGGGAATGCAAGGTATGAGGAGGGCACGTCAAGTGTAAAGAAGGTGTGTGTGTGGTCAATGAAGGATGTATGACGTCCATTCAACTGGTAGAGGTAGTCCTTGGTTCTACCATCTGTGAGGGCGAGGGGGTTGGCCTGCTGGAACGGATGATTTCCTCGATCGAAAGCAAGGCGTCCCGTCCGGAATTGCCTTCGATTCCTCTGCTCAGGTTTTGGTCGGCATAGGCTGGTTCGCCCGATGACTGGGACAGGGATCCGGTCCATCGACGGGGATCGCGGCTACCTTGCTTCCGTTCCCAGGCGCGGAGACAAGACTTGGCGATAATCTTGTTGAGGGGGGCCGGATTATAGAGAAGCTTCTTGATGCTGGTCGGTGTCAGCATCAAGGGGTTATAGCCGGCCGACAAATACCCCTCTTCCAGTAGGCGTTGTTCAAGGTCGGTATTCGGCTGGATGCCTAAGAAAAACATCAATGGAAACACACGCTCTTCGCCTAGAATCGAGGCCACCATCTTGTAGGACTCGACGCTTTGAAGCAGGCTCTCTTCCGTCTCCTTAGGGCTATTGAGGGAATAGTTGAGGATGACCTTGCCCTTGAAGCCGGCCTCTGCCAAATAGCGGCAGCCATCGTACAAGCGTTCCAGCTTGAATCCCATGTGGAGATTGTTCAGGACCTCCTGTGAACCGGAGGTGATGGCCACCTCCAAGTCGCCGACCCCAGAACGGACCATCAGCTTCGCAAACTCAGGGGTGATCAACGACGTGCGAATATAGCCGGACCACTCGATCTCCAGCTTTTCACTGATGATACGTTCCATGATCTCGGTACATTGCGGGTACGCTTCCTTGCCCGTAATGAACTGGGCGTCGGTAAACCAAAAGCGACGGGCTCCCCATTGATGATAATGCTGAGAGATGTCTTTGACGACCATCTCCGGTGGCCGGTAACGTACCCGCTTGCCCTCGATATAGGGATACAGACAGAAGGCACAATCATAGGGACAGCCTCGTTTCGACTGAACCCCAATCGATTCGCTTGTGAACTCCCTCCACTGCGGAAAGATGGAAGTTATATATGGGAGGTCGACAGCCGGTGCATCAAGCAGCGCCGGTGAACCGTGGGAGCCTTTTCGGATCCGTCCGCCTTCTTTGACGATATAGCGTTCGTCCTCGATCGAACGACCCTCGAGAAGTTTCAGGATTGCATCCTCCCCTTCGCCTAGTATGCCGATCGTGCCTTCTGGAAGCTTTTCAATGAGTTGATCAGCAAAGGCAGTGAACGCTCCGCCTCCAATCATGATCTGCGCGTTGGGGAGTTCTTTCCGAACCAGGGCCGGATAGGACAGGATCGTATAGATATGGCTGTAGTACCGGTATAGCTGTTTGATACCCGCAAACGAAGCGGCGACACGCTTGATCGGGTTACTCGCGAAATAGAAGTTGAACGCATGCTCCAGCGACGAATCACCCTCATGTGGCGAGAAGATCTGAATGTCACGCCACGAAAAGCAGACCAAGTCCGGTTTGAACTCCGTGGCGGCATCACGGATAGCCTGAGTGCGCTGCGAGACGGGAAACAGCGATAGGTCAAGGATCTGTTGGCGTACTTCCGGTTTCCGTCGGTGGATAAAGTCCGCCAAGTAGGTGATCCCAATGGGATAGACCTTTTTGCAAGGAAGGAAAACGTAGAGGATTGAGTTCACGGCGTATGGCTATTTTGTTGCGATATGAATGGCGACAATGCCACCGCTGAGGTTTTTGTACGACACCTGACGAAACCCGGCATCGCGTAGAACCTGGCATAACCGTTCTTGGTCGGGAAATGTCCGGATGGATGCGGGAAGGTACTCGTAGACGCCGGTGCGATCACGGGCGACGATGGTGCCGACCCAGGGCAGCAGTTTGAACGAATACCAATCATACAAGGTTCGTAACCAACCGAATACCGGACGCGAAAACTCCAAGCACACAAAGCGCCCACCGGGCTTCATGACACGGCGAATTTCCCGCACGGCGCCTGGTAAATCCCCGACGTTTCGCATGCAAAAGCCGGTAGTGACTGCATCGAAGGTGTTGTCCCCGAACCCCAGGTGTTCCGCACTGGCCTGCAAGCAGGTGACTTTGTCGGTGAGTCCTTTGCCACCGATCTTCTTGAGGCCTTCGGCCAGCATCGCATAGTTCAGGTCTGATGCGATCACACGTCCCTTGGGTCCCATGCGAGACTCGAGCAGGAGGGCAAGGTCAGCCGTACCGGATCCGACATCGAGCGCGGTCCCTCGTCCGACGGGGGCAATGAAGGACGCGGTAATCTTCTTCCAATGGTAATGCAGGCCGAAACTCAACAGCGTGTTGTTCAGGTCGTAGACGCCGGCGATGGAGGTGAACATCCGCTGTACGGCATCTTCGCGGGCCTGGCCGGACCAGGTGGACACCACCTTCGCCGGGGCCTTGGAATCCTGAGTCAATGGACGAGGGTCGGTTCCCACCATCTGACGGTGGTAGCACCCGGTTTCAAGCTTTGTCAAGGTGAGTCATCTTGAGATCAGGTGGTCGGCTCTTGTGAGCAGCTCCGTGACGATTAGAGATCCAATCTGAAAATTGACAGGGCGAATCGAGCCGAGAATCCGGAACAGCCGGGGAGGCTATCATTAGCAGTTCTTTTGAACACGCATAGCTGGTCGGGCTACACCCAGCTTGCCGCACGCTCTCCTCCTCGGTTGTCACACGATTCTGGTTGAGTCGGCTTGAGGCCGACTTGCATAATGCTCAATATGGACACAGCCGATCTCTTCTCGCTCTATCGTCAGATGTTGCTGATTCGTCGATTCGAAGAGAAATCGGCGGAGATGTACGCTCTTGCGAAGATCGCCGGCTTTCTTCATCTGTACATCGGCGAAGAGGCGATTGCGGTCGGGGCCATCGCCTCCCTTCGACTGGACGATTACGCCATCAGCGCCTACCGCGACCACGGACATTGTCTTGCGCGCGGGTCCGATCCAGGCCGAGTCATGGCTGAGTTGTTTGGTAAGGCGACCGGCCTCTGCAAGGGCAAGGGCGGATCGATGCACCTGGTCGATCTGCCACACCGGTTTATGGGTGGGTATGCCATCGTCGGAGGCCACATCCCGCTCGCGACGGGTCTGGCCTTTGCGAATAAGTATCAATCGCTCGACTTGGTCACGGTCTGCTTTTTCGGTGAAGGGGCGCTGCCAAGCGGGCAGGCACACGAGGCGTTCAATCTGGCTGCCTTGTGGAAATTGCCGGTGATCTTTATCTGTGAGAACAATCGTTATGGCATGGGCACTCCGGCCGAACGGGCCATCGCGTTGTATGGGGATGTAACCGAAACCGCTCGATCCTACGGTATCGCGGCAGAATCAGTAGACGGCATGGATGTGCTCGCGGTTCGCTCGGTGATGCAACGGGTGGTGGCGCAGGTCCGTGCGGGGCATGGGCCTTGGTTCATCGAGGCAACGACCTACCGGTTCATGGGCCATTCGATGGCGGACCCGGCGCACGGTCACTATCGGACCAAAGAGGAAGTAGAGGAGTACCGCAAACGTGATCCGCTTACCTTATTGAAAAGCACCATGATGGCTCAGAAGCTGGCGGATGAGGCGGACTTCAAACAACTGGAGCGGGAAATCGGAGAAGTTGTGCGGGCTGCCGTGAAGTTTGCAGAAGAAAGTCCGTTTCCGGTCCGCTCGGCTCTGCACGCTGACGTCGTACAGGAGTAGGCGAGTCATGGAGTTGTCGTATCGTGAAGCTCTGAATCAGGCCATGCGCGAGGAAATGCGCCGAGACCAGCGCGTCTTTTTGATCGGCGAAGACGTCGCCTACTATCAAGGCGCGTTTAAGGTCAGCAAAGGCTTTGTCGAGGAATTTGGGCCGAAGCGCGTGGTTGATACGCCCATCACCGAGGCCGGCTTTACCGGTCTGGCCATCGGGGCTGCCATGGCGGGATTGCATCCGATCGTGGAGCTCATGACGATGAATTTCGGCATCGTAGCCCTTGATCAGATCGTCAATAACGCCGCCAAAATCCGCTACATGTCTGGGGGACAACTGTCGGTGCCGCTCGTCATCCGTGGCCCCGGGAGCGCCGCCCACCAGTTGGGGGCTCAGCATTCGCAAAGTCTGGAGGCCTGGTTTTGCCATGTGCCGGGACTGAAAGTCATCGCGCCCGCTACGCCGCACGATGCGAAAGGTTTGCTTAAGAGCGCGATCCGAGACCCCGACCCGGTCATCTTCATCGAAGCGCAGCTCTTGTACGGTACGAAGGGTGAGGTACAGGAAGGTGAGTTCACCATTCCTATCGGCGTCGCCGAGGTGAAACGAACGGGCCGCGATGTCACGATCGTCGCCTATTCCAAAATGCTGTTGCTCGCACTGGAAGCCGCCGAGGCGCTGAGCCGCGAAGGAGTTGAGGCGGAAGTGATCGATCCGCGCACGCTCAAACCGCTGGATCTCCAGACGATCGTGGCGTCGGTCAAGAAGACCGGGCGTCTGGTGATCGTTGAAGAAGGCTGGCATTTCTGCGGGTTGGGAGCGCAGATTGCCGAGAGCGTGTACTCGACCGCGTTCGACTCTTTGGACGGTCCGATCAGGCGAGTCACCGGCGAAGATGTGCCCATGCCCTATTGCCGTCCGCTGGAAGATGCGGCGATTCCGGACCTGCCGCGCGTGATCGAGGCCGTCAAGTCGCTACTGTGAGGGGAGGAGAGCCATGGCAAGCCGCGTTGTAATGCCCAAGCTTACGGATACGATGGAAGAGGGCGTGCTCCTCGAATGGAAAAAGCGCGAGGGAGATCAGGTGCAGGCCGGAGAGGCGCTCGCTGAAATCGAAACAGACAAAGCGGTCATGGATCTTGAGGCGTTTGCCTCCGGTATTCTCCGGAAGATTCTCGTGCAAAACGGGGAAACGGTAGAGTCTGGAAAACTATTGGGCGTCATCGGCGAGGCGGATGAAGACATCACGGAAGCCTTGTCCGACAAGGTCATGCCCGTGGCATCGACCAGCGCCAAGCCCGCTGCCGCATCGACAACCTCGCCTGATACGTCACCCATGAGTATAGGAGAGCAGCGCGTCATCGCCTCCCCACGGGCCAAGGCCCTGGCTACTAAGCGGGGGATCGACCTCTCCACGGTGATCGGCACCGGTCCCGGTGGGCGCATCGTCGAGGAGGATGTGGCCAACATGCAAGAGCCTGCCACGTCGGCCATGCCGGTTGGAACCGATCAGCCCTTGACTCAAATGCGGAAAGCTATCGCCAGGGCTACGGTGCAGAGCAAAGCGCCGGTGCCGCACTTCTATCTGACGAGGGAGATCGACATGGAAGCGGCGGAGCAGTTTCGCCGTCAGTTCAAGAAAGACCGGCAATCCCATCCTTCACTGACCGATCTGCTGATCAAAGCCGTGGCTCTGGCACTCCGCAAGCATTCGAGACTGAACGTGTCCTATGTCGGTGAGGCGATTAGGCAATACGAGCGTGTCGATATTGGCGTTGCGGTCGGGATGGAGGACGGCCTGATCACGCCTGTCATTCGCGATTGCGGTGCCAAGACGTTGGAAACGATCTCGTCTGAATCGCGGGCGCTCATCGAGCGGGCTAAACAGAAGAGGTTGCAACCACAGGAATACAGCGGCGCCACCTTCTCAATCTCCAATCTCGGCATGTTCGGGGTGGATAGTTTTCTCGCCGTCCTCATCCCACCGCAGGCCGCTTCGCTTGCCGTCGGTGCGGTTCGGGACGTGCCGGTCATCGTTGACGGCACCGTGAAAGCCGGCCGCAGAATGCAGGTGACGCTGTCGTGCGATCACCGGGCCATCGATGGTGTGATGGGCGCGAAGTTTTTGACGGAGCTGAAGCGCATCCTCGAACACCCGCAAGAACTTGCTGCTCAGGCGATAAAATCCTGAAGCCGGCGTCTGAAGGGTCCATCAGCCTCTCCATGTCCTTCGCATCGACCATTCGATCGACACCTACCAGCATCCTGGTGACCATCTCCCATCGAAAACCGAATGGGTTCGTGCGCATTGGCCTGGACGTTCATCCAGTGACAAGTTGGCTGGCTGTATTGCCTGGCAAACTGGGCGAAGTTTCTCACTCCCCGAATAGGATCAAGCCGGGTACTATTTGAAAGTGCCGTTTGTTTCGTGTCATCAGGGGAAGGTGTTTGACGATGGCGGTGGCGGCAATGAGGGCATCGCCTTTCTCCAATGACGGGTGCTGGCGGCGAAGATCGGAGTATCGTGTGGTGATGGAATCGGAAAGCGTGATCAGACGGCATTGGGCCAATTCGGCCAGAATCGAGGCTCGTTCGTTCTCGCGGAGCCCTGACTTGGTCAAGAGTTCCTTTTTTGTGATGGCTGAATAGTAGACCGTGAAACGGCTGGAATCGAACAATGCGTGGAACCGGCCGGTATTGAAGTAATCGATGAAGATATCGGTGTCTAGGAGGAGCGAGATTTTTGCCATGCTTCAATCTCGCCCAGAAACGCATCGTCGGACTGTTTGCGGCCCTGCTTCCGTAACGCACTGACATAAGCAGCACTGTCGTCTACGTCCGTATGCCCATACGGGTTGAATTTTTCCCGCACGAGACTTTCAAGCAGAGTCACAGGATACATTCCCCTGCGCTTAGCGGCCTTGACCACGACGCTTTTCAGTGCTGGATCGAACGAGAGCGTCCACTTTTCTTTTTTTAGTGCGGCTTTGGGCATATTGCCTCTACTTGTATCGTACGTATACTAGACGTACGATATGACAGTGTCAAGAATATGCCGTGGATGGTATAATCAGCCGCCTATGGGAAATTCGATCGTCATCAAGGGAGCGCGGGAGCATAACCTCAAAAACATCGACGTGGAAATTCCACGCGACAAGCTGGTGGTGATCACCGGCTTGAGCGGGTCCGGCAAGTCGTCACTTGCGTTCGATACGATTTATGCGGAAGGACAGCGGCGGTACGTCGAGTCCCTGTCAGCCTATGCCCGGCAGTTTCTGGAGCAGATGGGTAAGCCAGATGTCGATTCAATTGAGGGCTTGTCTCCAGCCATTTCCATCGAGCAGAAGACGACGTCGCGCAATCCGCGCTCGACGGTCGGCACGGTGACGGAGATCCACGACTATCTCCGGCTCCTCTTCGCGCGTGTCGGGCGTCCCTACTGTTTCCAATGTGGAGATGAGATTACCGCGCAGACCGTTCAGCAAATGGTCGATGCGATCGCCTCGCTGCCGGAAGGCGAGAAGTTCCAGATCCTTGCCCCGATCGTGCGTGGGCGAAAGGGTGAATATCGGAAGGAACTATTAGAGATGCGAAAGGCGGGTTATGTCCGTGCCCGCGTCGACGGCAAGATTGTCGATCTGGGCGAGGACATCTCGCTCGACAAACAGAAAAAGCACACGATTGAGATCATTGTCGATCGGCTGGTGATGAAATCAGGCGAGGCGCTCATGCGCCGGCTGGCGGATTCAGTTGAGACAGTGACCAAGCTGACAGGCGGGCTCGTCGCAGTCCTGCCCGAGGATGGGAACACCCGCCTGTACAGTGACAAGCTGGCCTGTATCAAATGTGGCGTGAGCTATCCCGAAGTGACGCCTCGGGTATTTTCCTTCAATAGCCCGCACGGTGCCTGTCCGGCTTGCGATGGCATCGGCTATGTCATGCCTCCTGGTTGTCCGGAAGAAGAGGACTTCACTCTGTTGGAGCCCTGCGCAGTCTGCCATGGGGCCAGGCTCAGACCAGAAAGTCTGTCCATCAAATTGGCGAAACAGTCGATCGCCGAGGTGACCAGCCTGTCGGTTCGTGCCGCTGCCGAATTTTTTCTCTCGCTGAAATTTACCGACCGTGAACTCGTCATTGCGCATCGGATTCTGAAGGAGATTCGCGAGCGGTTGGGGTTTCTGGTCAATGTGGGTCTCGACTATCTGACGCTGGATCGGGCTGCGGCGACGCTGTCTGGCGGCGAAGGGCAACGCATTCGTTTGGCGACCCAGATCGGTTCCGGCCTGGTCGGGGTGTTGTACATCCTGGACGAACCTTCTATTGGACTACACCAACGCGACAATCGGCGGTTATTGCAAACCCTGCTCAGATTGCGGGATCTGGGTAATACGGTCGTCGTGGTTGAGCATGATGCTGAGACGATGCAGGCAGCCGATCATGTGCTCGACATGGGGCCCGGTGCCGGTTCGCAGGGTGGGCATGTCATCGCACAGGGGACGCCGCAGCAGATCATGGGTGACCCCAATTCGTTGACCGGCCAATACTTGCGTGGAATCCAGACGGTGTCCGTGCCGCAGCGGCACCGGAGGCCACGAGGCATGCTCTGGGTAGTCGGGGCGCAAAAACATAATCTGAAAAACGTCACGGCTAAAATCCCGCTGGGGCTTTTTACCTGCGTCACGGGAGTCTCTGGATCAGGCAAGAGTACCCTTGTGCTGGAGGTGCTCTTCCATTCGCTTTCGCAACTGCTCTACCACAAGAAGCCGAAGATCGATGGGTGCAAAGACCTGAGAGGCGTCGATGGCCACGGCTTAAGGTTGTTTTTTTAGAGTCCTGCGAACGGTCTCGGATTTGATCGAGTCGACAATGTGAAGCTCGGCCAATCGGCAACGACGCTCTCCGGCGGCGAAGCTCAACGGGTGAAGCTCTCGCGCGAGCTCTCCAAGCGCGCGACCGGACGCACGATGTACATCCTGGATGAGCCGACGACGGGGCTGCATTTCGAAGACACGCGCAAGCTGCTCGATGTGCTGAACAAACTGGTGGATCAGGGCAATACGATTGTGGTGATCGAACACAATCTGGACGTGATACGGTCTGCCGATCATGTGATCGACCTGGGGCCCGAGGGCGGGTCTGGCGGGGGGCGGATCAT
>SWDO01000002.1:104157-160032 GCA_005116895.1 Nitrospira sp.
TGGCCATCTATACGCCTGGGAGTAATGCCGGGTTGCCGGTTTCCATCTTGAAATCATTCGCTGCGCCGGCTGCCGATGTGCGGGAAGATACCGAGTTGCTGCGCGAACGCATCAGCACGACGGTCACGAGCCTGCTCGGCTTGCTCGGGATCGAGGCCGATCCGATTCAGAGCCGCGAGCATATTCTCCTCTCCACGATTCTCGATCAGACCTGGAAGAAGGAAGAAGATCTTGATCTGGCGTCATTGATTCAAGCCATCCAATCGCCGCCGGTGTCGAAGATCGGTGTCATGGATGTCGATTCGTTCTTTCCCTCAAAAGATCGGTTTGCGCTGGCCATGAAGCTGAACAATCTGCTTGCCGCACCAGGCTTCCAGGCCTGGCTGGAAGGTGAAGCGCTCGACATGCAGTCGCTGATGTATACGCCGGCTGGCAAACCGCGCCATGCGATCTTTTCCATTGCGCATTTGAATGATGCCGAGCGTATGTTCTTCGTGACGCTGTTGCTCAGTCAGATGGTCGGATGGATGAGGGCACAATCGGGCACGACGAGCCTCCGCGCACTTCTGTATATGGATGAGATCTTCGGGTACTTCCCGCCGGTCTCCAATCCACCTTCGAAGTTGCCGTTGATGACCTTGCTGAAACAGGCGCGCGCGTTCGGTTTAGGCGTCGTCCTGGCGACGCAGAATCCCGTGGATCTCGACTACAAGGGGCTGGCCAACACCGGTACCTGGTTTATCGGACGATTGCAGACAGAACGAGACAAGGCTCGTGTGCTGGAGGGATTGGAAGGCGCGTCGAGCAGTGCCGGGAAGAAGTTCGATCGGGGCCGTATGGAGCAAACGCTGGCTGGCCTTGGCAATCGGATCTTCCTGATGAACAACGTGCATGAGGACGAGCCGGTCGTGTTTGAGACGCGCTGGTGCCTTTCGTATCTCCGAGGGCCGCTGACCAGGACGCAGATCAAGCAGCTGATGGATCCAGTAAGACGTGAAACGTCTGGGACGAAGTCTTCAGCTTCAAACGCTTCACGCTTCACGCTTCACGCCTCGCGTCCCATGCTGTCTCCGGATGTTCCGCAGCATTTTGTGCCGCTACGGGGCTCGAAGCCAGAAGGGAGTGAATTACTCTATGCCCCGATGCTGCTGGGTTCATCACAGATCCGCTTCTCCGATTCAAAGAGCGGGATCGATAGTACGCAGGATGTGACGATATTGGCTCCCATCGCAGATGGAGCTGTCGCGGTGGATTGGGACAAGGCCACAACGGCGGAATTGGCCGTGGCCGATCTTGAGCGGGATCCAGAAGA
Source organism: Nitrospira sp. (assembly GCA_005116895.1). Taxonomy (GTDB): domain Bacteria; phylum Nitrospirota; class Nitrospiria; order Nitrospirales; family Nitrospiraceae; genus Nitrospira_D. The sequence continues at coordinate 105,470 of SWDO01000002.1, forward strand.
GGGCGCACAGTTTCTCACGCTGCCGGCGAGTGCAGGCAAAGCAAAGAGCTATAGCGATTGGAGTAAGGATTTTGGCGGCTGGCTGTTTCGAACACAAAAGGTCGAGTTGTTCAAGAGTCCTACCACCAAGGGTGTGTCGAAACCCGGCGAATCCGAGCGGGATTTTCGCGTGCGGTTGCAGCAAGACGGACGAGAACAACGCGATAAGGGTGTCGAGACGCTTCGCCAAAAATATGCATCGAAGATGACCACGCTTCAAGACCGGATCAGGCGGGCTGAGTTGGCGAAGGAAAAGCAGCAGGCCGAATCCCGTTCCAGTCAAGTGCAGGCGGCAATTTCGGTCGGAGCCTCCATCCTTGGGGCCTTTATGGGACGAAAAACGATCAGTGCCACGAACATCGGGCGGGCGACGACCGCAGTCCGGAGCGCCGGTCGAGTCATGAAGGAATCGCAAGATGTCGGGGCCGCAGAAGAAAATGTGGCAACGCTTCAGCAGCAACTGGCAGACCTGGAAACGCAATTTAAATCAGAAAGCGACGCCTTGGCTGCGGCGACCGATCCACTGAACGAGAAGCTCGACATCGTCTCCATCAAACCCACCAAAGCCAACATTGCCGTGAAGGTAGTGGCCCTGACCTGGACACCCTATTGGCGGGATTCGAAGGGCGTTCTTACGCAAGCCTGGGTTTAAGCCATCGGCAGTTTTCCTCGTCTTCTTCCAACCTTCGTGACCCAACTCCTATCAAGTTTTTCGATCGATCGACCGAAATAATACCGTACTGGTTTGCCGAAAGCGCTGAAGTATCAGGGAGTTCTATGGCAGATTCCATGCCCGAACCATCCTCTCCGTCATCCTACTTCCAACAGTTCTGGGAAGCCCTTCCTAAAGGTCGGTCTTTGGAAGGAGAGGAATGGATGCGGCGCCATCGGGGAATTGTGTGGTTGCTGTGGCTGCATGCGGTGGCGGTGCCGGTATTTGGGGTCTTCACGAATCAGTACGTGAAGCTTGGCGTGATTGGAGGGGTGATTCTTGCGGGGCTGGCCATGCTGGCCACGAGTGGGAGGTTGGCCACTCGGCTACGAGCTGCCTTAGCGACCGTTGGATTGATATTGGCCTCGGCGTTGTTGGTGCATCTTTCCGGCGGTTTCATTGAATCGCACTTTCATTTCTTTGTGATGATGGCCGTGATCGTGTTGTACCAGGATTGGATGCCGTTTCTGTTGGGGCTTATTTCGGTCGTCGTGGACCATGGAGTTATCGGCACCTTGGCTCCGACGATGGTGTACAACCACGCCGGAGCCCAACATCATCCGTGGCACTGGGCACTCATACACGGTGGGTTCATTGTGGCCGAGTGCGCCGCGCTCCTCGTCTACTGGCGAGTCAATGAAACGGTCCAGGTTGATCTGTCCAGAGAAAAGGAACGGGCTGAGGCTGCCAGTCAGGCGAAATCTCAATTTTTAGCCAACATGAGCCATGAGATTCGCACGCCGATGAACGGCGTGTTGGGCATGGCGGAACTGCTCTCACTGACGAATCTTACGGATAAACAGCGCCGTTACGTGGAACAGATTCGTGGATCGGGCACGCAGTTACTGCATGTGATCAATGACGTCTTGGATTTTTCAAAGATCGAAGCGGGCAAGATTGTACTGGAACACAACCCGTTTGATCTTTCCGTGGTGATCACGGAGACCGTGGCTTTCTTTGCAGAGGGGGCCCGTACGAAGGGGCTCACCCTCTCGTGCACGCTTGAAGAGGGCCTCCAAACCAAGGTCATCGGAGACGCGCACCGCTTACGGCAGGTGCTGACGAACCTCATCGGCAATGCTATCAAGTTTACCGAGTTGGGTTGTGTCACTGTGACGGTACAGGGAATTCCCAGTATGCCTGGAGGATTCACGATTGCAGTACAAGACACTGGAATTGGAATCTGTGAATCGGCTCAAGCGGCACTCTTCAAAGAATTTTCGCAGGCTGATGGTTCCACCACAAGGAAGTATGGAGGAACCGGGCTGGGATTGGCCATTTCCAAACGGTTAGTCGAGATGATGCAAGGATCGATCGGTGCAGACGGAGTACTTGGAAGCGGCGCACGGTTTTGGTTCACCGTTCGGTTCAGTGAACAAGCGGCGGATGGGACGGCCTCTCGTAGGGGCGCGAAGTCGGCAGATTCTATTGCGGCCTAGTTCTAGAACGAACAGGAGGATAGACAATGGAAGTTCATACCTTTGGTTATGATCGCAAGAAATACTGGTCCGTCAAGAACCGGCCCCGTATTGACTCTCGGCGAACACTGGTCTTGTTATTCGGGTCCTCCAGCTTTCTCGATTCAGCGGATCCTCTCAGCGAGCTAGCCGATGACTATCGCGAAGCGATCGTCATCGGATGTTCGACTGCCGGAGAGATTTTGGGAACACAGATCTTTGATGAGAGCGTGAGTGCAGCGATTGTGCGATTTGATCATACGGATCTTCGGCTGGCTAGTGCGCCTGTCCAGTCGGCGGACCACTCGTTCTCCGCCGGGCAGGAGATTGCCCAACAGCTGAACGATTCGCGATTGAAAGGCATCTTTGTCCTTTCGGACGGGCTTCATGTGAATGGGAGTGAACTGGTTCGGGGGTTAAATTCCAAGGTGTCTCCGTCTGTTGTGGTGACCGGTGGACTGGCCGGTGATGGTGACCGATTCCGACGAACCTGGGTCCTGCAAGACAGACGACCACAAGCAGGTTTTGTGACGGCTGTTGGCTTTTATGGCGATCGCATTGAGATCGGACATGGATCGAAGGGGGGATGGGATCTGTTCGGCCCGGAACGCCGTGTGACGAAGTCAAAAGGAAATATTCTTTTTGAGCTCGATGGCCGCCCCGCGCTACAGCTCTACAAGGAATATCTTGGCGACCGAGCGACCGGGTTACCGGCGACGGGGCTCTTGTTTCCGCTCGCGGTGCGTTCTCACGAATCAGATTCGAAGAGTCTCGTCCGAACCATTTTGGCCGTGGATGAGCGGGAACAATCGCTGACTTTCGCCGGCGATATTCCGGAAGGGGCGCTCGCGCAGCTGATGAAAGCGAATTTCGATCGGTTAGTCCAGGGTGCATCAGAAGCGGCATCTTCCACGAAGCTCTCGACGGATGGCGGTCCCTGCACCCTTGCCATTGCAATTAGTTGTGTGGGGCGGCGTCTTGTGCTGGGGGAACGAACGGAAGAGGAAATCGAGGCGACTCTGGATGTGCTTCCCAAAGGGACCAGACAGATCGGGTTCTATTCCTACGGGGAGTTGTCGCCGTTTGCGACTGGGACCTGTGATCTTCACAATCAGACGATGACTCTAACGACGTTAAGCGAAGCGGCGTGATTGTTCATGCACCCAATGCTGGCTCGACAACTGAAACGTTTAGACCTTGATGCACAGCATCCGCCGTCGTCACTTGCGGCTTGGAGTGAGTTGCTTGAGCGGATTGATCGGAGCTATGTGGAAGCCGATCAAGGCCATGCACTCTTGGAACGGTCGTTGGCTCTCTCCTCGAAGGAGATGCAGGATCTCTACGCGCAGCTTAAACAAAGCAGCGACACACAACTGGCCCAGGAGCGGAACAAACTCCAGGCGGTCGTACACTCTCTCGGGGATGGGCTCTGTGTTGTGGATTCAGACTGGAAGATCAGGATGACCAACCAGCAAGCGGAAAAGCTGTTCAGTGGGACGGCTGAAGCCCTCTGCGGTCGTCCTGTGTATCAGATGATTTCTCCGGGTCCGGAAGAGTACCGAGACGAGTGTTTGATTACCGATGCCACGTTTCCACCTCTCGCATCGGGAGAGCCCTATCGCACCGACGACGGACTGCTGGTGTCATCAGACGGGCAGCTGGTCTCCATTTCTTTGGTGGTCACACCCATGTCGTTGGACGGTGCAGTGACCGGGGCCGTTCTGGTCTTCAGAGATATCAGTCAACAGAAACAACTTGAGCGGGAACAGCAACGCACTGAAGGGCTGCTGAGGCGAATCCAAACGGGATTATCCGAGCTGGCAAAAAATCCCCAGATCTATGGGGGAAATGTTCAAGACGCGTTTCACACGATCACACGTTTGGCTACAGAGTGTCTTCATGTTGAACGGGTCAGTATCTGGTTTTTTACGCAGGATCGTTCCGCCATTCACTGTGCGGATCTCTATCAATTGGCCATCCAAGAACATTCACGGGGAATTGAGTTGATGGCGACCGACTATCCGAAATACTTCCAAGAACTGGATTTCGAACGAATCGTCGCTGCCGATGATGCGCAGGGGGATCCGAGGACTAGCGAATTTACAGCGACGTATCTGGCTCCACTCGGGATTACCTCCATGCTGGATGTGCCCATTCGGTCGGAAGGCCGGATGGTCGGCGTCATTTGCCACGAACACATCGGCCCAACGCGACATTGGACGATGGAGGAACAGCATTTCGCCACATCTGTCGCGAATACGGTTGCTCTAGCGATCGAGTCTGCTGACAGACGGAAAGTCGAACAGGCGCTACGAACTAGTGAAGGACGACTGACGACGACGGTTCAGAATACGAACATCGGGATTTGGGACTGGGATCTGAATTCCAATGACGTTTATCTGTCGCCTGAGTGGAAGCGGCAGTTGGGTCATGAGGATCACGAGATCGGCAATACGTTTCAGGAATGGGAAAGTCGAATTCATCCAGAAGATCATGACCGAGCCCTGGGAGTCATCGAGGCGTACTTGAGTGGAAGAGAATCTCAGCTCGAGATCGAGCACCGCCTTCGCCATAAGGATGGATCGTATCGATGGATCCTTGCCCGAGGCACGATGATTAAGAATGAGGCGGAGCTGTCTTCCCGCATGGTCGGCATCCATCTTGATGTGACCGACCGAAAGGTGGCGGAAGAGGTGCTTCGTCATGCCAAGGAAGCGGCAGAAGCCGCCAGTCGAGCCAAGAGTCAGTTTCTTGCGAACATGAGCCATGAAATTCGGACACCGATGAACGGCGTGCTCGGCATGGCAGAACTCATGCTCCGATGTGCGCTAGGCGACAAGGAGCGTCATTTGACGGAATCCATCCATCGATCTGGTTCTGTCCTGCTCGCCATCATCAACGATATTTTGGACTTCTCGAAAATCGAGGCCGGGAAGTTAGAACTGGAGGCCATCCCGTTCGATGTTCGTCGGACCATTCAGGAAGCGGTTGAGCTGGCGACGCCTGAAGTGCAGAAAAAGCATCTGAAGCTCTCGTGGCATATCGCCAATGATATTCCTGCTTTCCTGCTTGGCGACCCGACGCGGCTGAGACAAATCATCGTCAATCTGGTCGGCAACGCAGTCAAGTTTACAGAGCAGGGCCTCATCGAGGTCGCTGTGTCCGTAGAGAGTCATCAAGGGGAACTGTATGGATTGTCGGTCACAGTGCGAGACACCGGTATTGGCATCTCCCCTGAGGCTCAAGCTCATCTCTTTGCTGCGTTTTCCCAAGCTGATGGCTCGACGACTAGGAAGTATGGTGGTACCGGCTTGGGGCTGGCCATCGTCAAGCAACTCGTAACTCTCATGGGTGGAGATATCAAGCTCCACAGTGCTCCGGGAGAAGGATCCACATTCACGTTTAGCGCCTATTTCAAAGAATGCGACGCTATTCTGAGGTTGCAGCCGCCTTCCGCCGAGGAAAGCGGAATCGATGCTGCACCATTTGCCCATCACGCGGAAGGATCTGAGCCGGTTCGCATTCTGCTGGTTGAAGACAATCCGGTGAATCGAGAAGTCGCCTGCGGCATGCTGGAAATGCTCAACCTTCGAATTGATACGGCTGAGAACGGGCGAGAAGCAGTCGCTGCAGTGGAGAGGGCAGAGTACGCGCTCATCTTCATGGATTGCCAAATGCCCGAGATGGATGGTTTCACCGCGACACAGTTGATCAGGGAGCGTGAGGCGAGCACGCCTCCACCATTCCATATCAACGTTCACCAATCTGTTTGTCATGTGCCAATCGTCGCGCTCACGGCACACGCGATGCAGGGAGATCGAGAGGTGTGCCTTGCCGCAGGCATGGACGATTACCTGACAAAGCCGTTTACGCTCTCTCAACTGGAGCAGGTATTGGCTCGTTGGGTGCTCAACAGAAAATCTGTTCGGGGCGAGGTGTGCGGTGATGTCACGAGCGCACCACTGCAGCAGAACCCCACTCATCCGCAGGAGGTTCCTGCTCCTCAGATAGTACAGCCACGCCAGGACACTCTCGTTGAACCAACGACGATTGATCAGGCCGCCTTAGCCGCCATCCGTGCGCTGCAACGACCAGGTCAACCCAATATTGTCACGCGCGTCCTGGCTCAATATGTGGATACGTCCACAGAAATCGTTGATCGGATACGCTGTGCCGTGTTGTCTATGGATGCGGTTGAGTTGCGTGCCGCTGCGCATCGCCTGAAATCGAGTAGCGCACAGTTAGGAGCGACTGCATTGGCGTCCGACTGCCGTGAGCTGGAAATGATGGGTGCGAGGGGAGAATTGGAGCGAGCGGATGAGACCTTCAAGAAACTGGAGCGGCACTACGCCGACGCCTGTGCCGCCTTCCAAGACGAAATCGGCAAGGGGAGGGCGACGGCATGATGGACAGCGGTCGTCCCACGGTTCTCATCGTCGATGATGATCCCGTTGCACGCTTGCTGGCCCGTGAGGCGCTTGAACAGTCCGGCTGGTCGGTGGAAGAAGCCGAGAATGGTCGACTTGGGCTCGAGGTCTTTATCAAACGACGCCCGGATCTCGTCCTTCTCGATATTATGATGCCAGAAATGGATGGGTTTGCAGTCTGTGCTGAGCTGCGAAAATTGCCGGAAGGCATTCACACTCCTGTGCTCATGATGACCGGACTCGAGGACTACCAGTCCATTACCCAAGCCTATGATGCTGGGGCCACTGACTTCATCGTCAAGCCGGTCAATGGTCTCTTGCTCGGGCATCGAGTGCGCTATATGTTGCGGGCCGGTCAGGCCATGCGAGACCTGCGCGACAGCCAGGATAAGTTGATGCAGGCTCGTGACGCCGCGCTTGAAGGCACTCGCTTGAAGTCAGAGTTTCTCGCGACCATCAGCCATGAGATTCGTACACCGATGAACGGTATCATCGGGATGGATGAATTGTTGCTTGATACGGAGCTCTCCCCTGAGCAGCGAGACTGCGCTGGATCCATCAAGGAGTCCGCTCAATCCTTACTTGTCATTGTGAACGACATTTTGGACTTTTCTAAACTGGATGCCGGTCGCGCCACGATGAATCGCGAGGAGTTTGTGCTGAGTCGAGTGGTCGATGACAGCGTGGCGGTCTTCCGAGCGCGGGCACAAGAGAAAGGACTCCACCTTCGCCATGACATCACCTCGTCGGTACCGAGGACGCTCTGGGGCGATCCGACTCACCTCGGTCGGCTCCTCTCCCTATTGCTTAGTAACGCCGTAAAGTTTACGGAGCGAGGAGAAGTCTGTTTGCAGGTACAACCGGATCCTCAGCCATCCGGGGACCAGACGGCTGGGGTCTCAACCGGTCTAGGCCGGATTCGCTTTACAGTGACCGACACGGGGATCGGCATCAATGAGTCAGACGCTCTTCGATTGTTCCAGCCCTTTGTGCAGGTGGATGGGTCTCATCGGCGCAAGTATGGAGGCACCGGCCTCGGCTTGGCCCTCGCCAAGCAGCTAGTCGAGCTGATGGGGGGAACGATGGAGTTTGAGAGTATGCCAGGGAAGGGGAGCCGATTCTGGTTTGACCTCCCGCTTGCGGGTGCCAGTGCCTCTATGCCGGAGGCGGTCAGACCTCGTGAGGCGCTTGTCTATGTGAAAGAAGTCGTCAGTCAAGCCGTTATCAGAAGGACATTGGAAAAGCTGGGATATCACGTCCATACCCTAGCGGACGTGGAAGATCTGGTAAAGATGGGTCCGGAGGTTGCCCCCATCTTGTTCGTTGTGGAGTGCAACGTACTGGTTCAGGAATCAGTGCGTATGCATGTCCAAAGGTTGAAGGAGCGCTTCTCCCGGTTGCGAATTCTCGGGCTGGTGCATGAATCGCTCACTAGCGAGATTCCAGCGCATCTTCCGTTCCACATCGATGGACATCTCGGAAAACCGTTGACTGTCGACGCCATCAAGTCGGCTGTTGAAACAAGCGGGTCCTCCAAACTTGCTGCCTAGACGGATGCTGCGGTACCCCTATGACCGGCGATTGTTTTGAGTGATTCACGGCAGGGCCTCGTCATCGTTCAGTGCTTCTTGTCCTTCTGCATGATCTTGTCGGTCCATGCCAGCAAAATAGCAGACGCTAAAAAAGTCATGTGGATGAAGATCTTCCACTTCAGATGTTCCGGGTTTTCATTGGCGACATCCACGAACCCCTTCAAAAGATGAATGCTTGATATTCCGATTAACGAAGCCGCCAACTTGATCTTAATGGTTCCGGGATCGACATGGGTCAGCCACTCGGGTCGGTCTGGATGCTGTTCCAGATCAAGCTTGCTGACGAACGTCGCATACCCGCCGATGATCACCATGGTCAGCAAATTCGCGACCATCGTCACGTCAATCAACCCCAGAACTCCCAGCATGAAGACCGTTTCATCCATCTTGTTGATGTGGAGCACCATTTCCCAGAGCTCGAGAAGAAACTTGTAGGCATAGAGTAATTCCGCCACGATGAGTCCGGCATAAAGCGGGGCTTGAATCCATCGACTGGCAAAGATGATGGATTCGAACGTTGCCTCGACGTGATTGCTGGCTGAGTGAGATGTCTTCGGTGATCTGTGCATCTCTCGAGATTCTGGTGAGTCAGAATCGGACATCAAATTCCTCCTAAACAGGACAACGATAGAGGTGTTCCAGTGACGAATGGACAGCGGAGCGTATCCTAGTCAGTGCATTCCTAGCTGTCAATTCCATCCATCGCCATGTGGGTGGGTCGTGTGAGTGATCTAGGGAGAGATCGATACGTTGGGCAGATGGAGACAGCCAGGCGGCGAGGCTCTTTCCCCAGTGGCAACAACAGGCGAGCATCCACGAGCGTTGCGATGAGGAGTCATTCCTCTCGCGTCAGCCATGACTGGCTCAGCGAGTCGCCATGGGTAAACGCACTTCCGAGCCCTTAAAGCTCCCGGCATAGAAGGCAGCAATCTGGGATCGGCGCCCGATGTTCAGCTTTGAATAGATATTCGCGAGATAGTTCTTGACGGTTTTTTCACTCAAGCTGAGGTCGATGGCGATTTCTTTGTTAGTAAGGCCTTTTGCCACCAAGGGTAGGAGACGTTGTTCTTGCGGTGACAGAAGCGGTCGTTTGGATTGGCCAGGCTCTGTATAAACGTGCTTGAGCCACTCCATGGTGTGTTTGGTCAAGCGGGGATCAATGACGGGCTGGCCAGCGTAGATGGTTCGAATGGCACGAACCAACGCCTCGGATGCGATATCCTTCAGAATGTACCCTTGAGCACCGGACAGAATCGCCTCTAGGACCGTATGGTCGTCAGCGAAGCTCGTCAAAAACAACACGCGTGTCTTGGGGCATTTGGCAAGAATCTCACGAGCAGCATCGACCCCACTGCCGTCCGGCAGTCGGATATCGAGTAAGACGAGGTCCGGTTTCAGACGAGCACAGAGTGTCTTTGCCTCTTCCATCCGCCCACCTTGACCGACCACCTTCATGCCAGGTGTCAAATTGAGGACCGCACAGAGCCCGATACGTACAACTTCATGATCGTCCACAATGACCAGCCGAATTAGTTTAGACTTATTCATAGATGAGTTCCTTCTTCAGTGGAATGTCGACCATCACGAGGGTTCCCTCCCCCGGTGCGCTTTTGAGCGTAAAGATGGCGGAGATCTGCTTGGCTCGGGCTGCCATGTTACGCAATCCATGACCGGCTCGACGCTTGCGCACAGTCGAGAATCCGACCCCATTATCACCGATGATCAACTGGATGGCATTTCCCACCAGGCTGAGTCGAATCCAGCGATGGGATGCCTGTGCATGGCGGGTACTATTGCTGAGGGCTTCTCGTACAATGTTCAGCAACTGTTCTCCCAGCGTGGGTGTGATGAAGGACAGCACCGAGTTTACGATCTCCAGTTCAGGCGGGGCCTGGCTTACACCGGACATCGATATGACGAGCTGTCGCAGGGCTGGTCCGAAATCCAATTGCGTCGTCGTATGCCGGGTTAACGAGGTAATGAATCGCCGGATATCAAGCATCAGTGCGTTGAGCTGGTTCACGGCTTGCGCTACATGGAGTTTCGACTTCCGAGGCGATTTTCGCATCGACAATTTGCCGGCTTCCAGTTGCATGCCGACTGCGTAGAGGGCTTGCAAAATATTGTCGTGCAGGTCCCGGCTCAGCTGCTCACGTTCTTCCATCGCGAGTTTGCGCTCGGTAATGTCCTGAACCGCCGCCAGGAGGAGTGGCCCAGCATGGCCCGATAACTCGATTCGGGTGGCTTTGACGGAGACCCAAATAATTTCACCGGACTTACGAATGTACCGCTTTTCGTAGGTATATTCCGATCGAACCCCGCGGAAAAACTCATCCGTCAACATGATATTGGTCGCAAGATCCTCCGGGTGTGTGTAGAGGGCATAGGTGCTGCCCACGATTTCATGTTCTGCATACCCTGTGATCTCGCACATAGCTTTGTTCGCGCTGATTGCGCGCCAATGCTCATCCAGAATGCACAGCCCGACCGGCGCTTCAGCGACAAAGCGCTGGAGCCTAAGCTCGCTCGAGCGCAAGGCCGCTTCGGCACGCTTGTGCTCGGTGATGTCCCTGAAGGTCCAGACGCGACCGACAATTTCATCATCGAGGACCTGAGGCCGCGAATAGCGCTCAAAGATCCGCCCGTCCTTGAAGTCGAGGGTATCAAAGCTTTCCTGCTCTGGATGTGCATATAGCTCTCGAACCTTATGCAGAAAAGCCTCAGGCTCTCGAAGCTGGTTAGTCACGAAGGCCAGTAGCTTCTCGTCGTCTCGGCTGTCGGCCAATGCGTGGGGGATGTTCCAGAGGTGCAGGAACCGCTGGTTCACACTAGTCACATTTCCCTCTCGGTCGACGACGAGCAGTCCGTCTGCGACCGAGTTGATGGCGGCTTGGAGCAGTGAGTAGGAACGTTTACGATCCGAGATGTCACGGGCAAAGGCGAAATTATATTCGTGGCCGTCGACCACGACGAAGTTCGCAACGATTTCAACTGGGTACTCTTCGCCTCCTTTCGCCCGATGCAGGCTTTCAAACCGGAGTTGACCTGCCTGGCGAAGGGTTTCCCAATGTTGCGGCCATGATTGAGGCTGGCAGTTTTGGTCGAAGTCCGCGACCGTCATCGTCAGTAATTCAGTTTGTGGATAGCCCAGCCGTTGGCAGCTTGCATCGTTCGCGTAGAGAATGTTGGCGTCTCGGTCGATCCAAAACGCCATGTCAGCAGCTTTCTCGACGGCGGTTTGCGTCAGCCGCAGCGCCTGTTCGGCGCGTCGTTGTTCCGTGACATCGAGTCCGATCGTCACCATGCAGCGTTTGCCGTTCAGCTCAATTTGTTCTGCGGAGAGCAAGCACGTGCGGTACCCTCCAGATTTCATGCGGAGTGAGGCCTCCACGTTCCGGACCGATCCTGTTTGTGTCAACTGCGCAATAAACCGGCGCCGGTGGTCGGGAGTCGGCCACAGCCCAAGCTGATCCGCTGTGAGTCCGGCGACGTCTTTCGGGCGGCAACCGAAGAGATGAATTGCTGTGTCATTGGCGTCCAGGCAGAGGCCTGATTCCAACTCGGAGATGACGATGGGATAGGGGCTGGACCGGAACGCCTTTTCAAACCGCTCTTCGCTCTCGCGCAGCAGCTGTTCAGCCTGCTTTCGATCGTCGATATGCCGAATGACGGCGATGCAATAGGCCGGTTCGCCGGAGCCGGTACGGACCAGCGAGAGGGTCAAATCGACCCACACCCAGGTGGCATTGCTTCGGCGGTACCGTTTTTCCGTAGAAAATGAAGGACGTTTGGCGGCGAGCAATTCTTCTAGAGCGTGAAGATTTGTTGTCAGGTCATCGGGATGAGTGAGATCTTGAAATGTGTATTGGAGCATCGTTTCCGGTGAATACCCCAGTGTTTCGCAGAGCTGAGGATTGACCCGGAGGAATCGCCCGTTAAGGCTGAGTTGCGCAATCCCGACTCCAGCATGCTCGTAGAGGGCCCTCCATCGTGCCTCACTCTCACGAAGCTGGTCTTCCGCGTCGCGGCGTTCCGTGATGTCTTCACAGGAGATGAGCACGAGGGGTTGCTGGGCGCGATCGTAAATGGCCCGTGCTCGTTCCCTGACCCATAGTCTCGTCCCGTCTTTTCTGGTTTTGTGAATCTCCCACTGAAGCAGCGTGTATGGACTGGCTACAGAAGCCTTGAGCTGTGTCAGCACGGTCTGGTGATCCTTCGTGTCAAACACGTTTAGGATCGAACGACCAACGAGGTCTTCCTTCTGATACCCAAGTTGATCAGCCCCAAATTGATTGACGGACAACACCGTACCCGTAGCGGTAAGGGTGAAGTACATGAAGGGGTTCTGTTCATACAACGACTGGTAGCGCTGCTCGCTCGCCTTGAGCGCAGATTCGGCCCCTCGCCTCCGCTCGGCTTCTTTCTCGAGGTCGGAAATGGCTTGTTCCAGCGTCGCAGTGCGTTCGCGGACTTGTCTCTCGAGTGTTTCTCGAAAGTCCTGCTGGGCCAGTTCCAGCTCTTTACGCGCGGTAATATCCTCAATCGTGCCGGCCATGCCCGTCACCGGCTCGCTGTCGCTGAACGTCGCACGCCCACGGCACGCGACCCACAGGATGGCGCCCTCCGGTGTGATGATTCGATGTTCAACTCGGTAGGGGGCCCGGTCTTCGACGGCCTCCGCAATAGCAGTGCCTAACCGCTGACGGTCATCTGGATGAATGAGTGCGAAGAACGTCTCATACGTGCCGTCAAAGGAACCAGGAGGGATGCCAAAAATTTGCTCGGTTTCCGATGACCATAGGACACGATTGGTATGGCTGTCCCACTCCCATGTACCTACCTGGGCAGCCCCAAGTGCTGATGTTTTCGCCGAGACACGGTCGTGTTCCGCCTGAGCCAATGCCTGCTGCAATTCACGAACTTGCCGGCGGAGATCGACAAGTTCGGTGGACGTTGAGCGATCGGTATCTAGCGGCGTACTCATCGGGAAGAGCTTCGGTGCCCTGTCGGATGAAACAACAGGATTAGTCCGTGACGCATTGCAGGCAGGTCAAACTTAAACCATCACCTTACGCCATAGTATAGAGCCTATGAGGCTTCCAATGCCAGAGGGGGTGTCAGGGGCAAGGGGGGAGAATGGGGAAGACCTGCGGGCATAAGCAGGTTGCTGAAAAAGTCCGCCAGTGGCGTTCTTGCATCGCTCGCCTCGCAACGTCTGCGAAGCGGGCTCAGAGGCTCAACGTACTGCCTGGGCAAACGCCTGTTCACACAGGCGATGGGTAGTCCGGCGAAAAGGGGCTATACCGGGCCTCTATGCTACAGGGAAAGTGCTGGCCGTATGATGGCATCGACCAATTGTTTCCGCGCCTGCTAGAAACTTTGACTTCTCGCACCACCGGGTACCTGGGCTTCCTTCATGAACCAGGCAACGGCTTCTGTTCGACGCTTGACATGAAGCTTGTCAAAGATATTTGCCAGGTAGTTCTTCACCGTTTTGTCGCTCAACCGAAGCTGGACGGCGATCTCCTTGTTCGTTTTTCCTTCAGCCAGAAGCGGCAGGATCAAGCGTTCTTGCGGAGAGAGTCGGGAGGTCCCATGAGAGGTCACTCCAAGGTGTGAGCTGGTCCGAATCCAACGCAGGGCTTGCTGGGTGACTCGCGGGTCGAGATACCCCTGGCCGCTGGCGACCGTACGAATGGCACGAAGCAGCTCATCCGTTCGGATATCCTTGAGTACGTATCCGTGGGCCCCGTTCTGGACGGCAGCCATCACCGTGGAATCTTCGGCGTAACTGGTCAGGACGAGGATCCGAAGCTTTGGGGCCAGGGCCAGAAGCCGTCGACAGGCTTCGGTCAGCGAGGCGTCCGGAAGTTTTACGTCGAGTAATACCATGTGAGGGGCGAGACGCTCAACGGCTGCGACACCGTCCGCCACAGTCCCAGCCTCTGCGACGATGGTCATATCCGGTTCGAGGTGAAGCAGCGCACGTAAGCCTCGACGGACCATCTCATGGTCGTCAATAAGAACGATGCTGGTCAATGATGGTTTCATATGGATGTTAACTCAGGTTCCAAAGAAAATTCTGCGATGACGTTCGTCCCTGCTCCTGTCTTAGACTGAATCCGTAAGGCCCCACCGAGTCGCTTTGCTCGAGCCTCCATGTTGGCAAGCCCATATCCTCGTGGCTGCCCAGCCGCTGAAAAGCCTATGCCATTGTCATGGATGCTCACCCGAATTCTCGCGTCTCGCATGCGGATCGAGATGGCCGCACGGGTTGCGGCGGCGTGCCGCGCGCAATTGCTGAGTGCTTCACGCACGATATTCAGGATTTCGCGCTCTTCCTCGTGCGTCAGCACCTCGATGGCGCTGCGTTGGATCTCCAGCTTAATGCATAACCGCCCCGCTTGCTCATAGGTCGTGCATAACGCGGAGAGCTCCGATGACAAGTCAAACTCTTGCACGCTCCCCGACTCTAACTCTCGGATCATGCCACGGACCTCATGAATCAGTTGATTGATCTGGAGGATCATCCGGTCGTCAGTGTCTTTTCGTTCCACCGTCTGATCGTTCCGGCCCCGCCGAGCCGCTTCAATGTTCAACCCAATGGCATACAACGATTGCAGCACGGAATCGTGCAGATCTCGCCCGATACGGCTCCGATCTTCGAGAAGTTTGCTCAGCCGGCTTTCCGTCGCTTTGAAGGCGGTTGTTAACTCGCCTTCGCAAGGCTTCAATCCGTAGAGGTCAAGAGAGTCCGTTGGTGGTCGTACCGACCGAGCTGTCGACAATGTTGACCTGGAGAGAAGTCCACCGTCCAGCAATTGAAAACTGGTCTTGCTTTGAGTCACGCCGGTTCCTCCTTTTTTTCGATCTAAACAGTTCGTAATCCTATTCATAGAGAACGCTACGTGGATCTTGTACGCGAGAGAGACTAGCAAATCACCTGGCGGACACGCCAGGTGACGTTTGTGTCACGAAGTGGAACCATCCGCCACCTTTTCCTGGTCAATCAGCCCTATTTCAGCCCTATTGCAAAGGAGGCGGTCATGCAAGGAATGTCAGCGATTGAGCTGCGAGGCGTGGAGTTTGTCGAGGGCGAGTTTCTGGTCAAGACGCTCGAGACCCAAGAGGAATTGACGCAGGCCTATCGGTTGCGGCATCGCGTCTTTGCAGAGAAGTTACAATGGGTGCCACCGACAGAGGATGGTCAAGAGATGGACATGTATGATCTTTGGGGTGTGACGGTGGGAGTCTTTGGCTACGACGGGATGCTACTCGGCATGGCGCGCCTCCTTCCTCACTCGGGGAAATTCATGTTGGAGCATGAATTCGGAGCGCTGCTTCACCAGGGGTATGCCATACGGAAAGCTCCGGATACGGCGGAAATCACGAGGCTTGCCGTCAATCCGGACATTCAAGATGCAAAGCTTTCAAGCCGAATCATGCTGGGAGTGTTGAAAGGGATTTACCAATGGGCCGTGGAAAACGAGATTCGGTACTATTACCTCGAAGTCGAACATCGGTTCTTGCGAGCCCTTCGCATGCTCGGTTTTCCTTGTGAGCCGGTGGGTCCCGTCGTGAAGCTGCCGCCTGCCGAAGTCGGAGCGGTCGCGGCGATTTACGACATGGTTCGTTTTGACGAAGAGAATGGGCAAAGGCGACCGGAGTTTCTTGATTGGATCTCTACGCTGACGACCCCAGCAGGTACCGTGGTGACAGGGCGAACTTCGACCTTCAGCCAGGCTGTACCAGCGTTGGCGTGACATGTGACGCAGGGGCACGGCGCCGCGTCATGAAGGTCAGGTGGAGCGCCTAGACCACATTCGGCAAGCCATGTTCAATGGCAGTGGCAACAGCCTGAGACCGTGATGTGACATCAAGCTTAGAAAAGATGCTCTCGACGTGGAATCGGATCGTACGTTCTGTCACGCCCATAATTTGGGCAATTTCCCAATTCGTCTTGCCATTCTTGACCCAGTTCAGAATCGTCAACTCCCTCAGCGTTAACCGCTTTACACAGCGATCCATTGATTGGGCCTTTGCAGGGGCCGTGCGTAAGAGCGCCAGATGAACATAGTATCCGAAATACTCAATGAGCGGCACATATCGCGTAGCATCCACCCTGTCGGCGGAAGCAAAGGAGCAGAAGGTCGCGATTCCGCATGCAGGATCGGCGGATCCGGTCGTAATTCCATCTCCCAGCCCGAACTCCTTTGCCGCGGCCATGAATTCTTGTTGCTTCGGAGAGCTTGCTTGTTGATAGGTAGACCCCCAATGTTGGGTGCCTGGTCTTTGCAAAGCGGTCTGAAAGACCGGATCAACCTCAAAATACCCGTTTTGCCAGTAGAGTCGAATCCATTCCTCGGGGTAGCTAACATTGACGACGTTGGTAAACCCGTCAAAACTACCGTTGGCTGTAAGGCGAGCGAGGCCACCAATCACTCGCGTAAAAGGGAACAAATTTTGAAACTGGAGCAGCGCCTCCTTGACATCAGAGGTAGAGTCCGCTTCAACCGTGTAATGGAGTGCTTCGACAAACGCCGTACATTCAGTTTGTGAAAGGGTTTCGAAAAGTTGGCGGGGGAAAGGGCGCTTGTTTTTTTCAGCCTGTACCACCTGTGCCATAGGGAGCCTCCAAATGTGTGCAGCGTCGAAATTTGGTGAACATTATAGAAAAATGAAACAAGTTTTGATAGGGCCCACTAACTAGGTCCATACAGATCTATACCTATGACGATGAAGTAGGGTATTGGTCTCGCAAGGTCGGAGGGGGAAAACCAACAAGTAGCGAGCATAGCTATGCTTCAGCTTACTTCATCAGGTTGTCTTTCTCATAGTAGGGTTGCAGCTGGGGTGATGGGCGTGGTGGTGGTGGTGGTGGTGGTGGTGTTTCTGATCCCTGTACGCGCAACCGCTCAAGCACTGAGGTTTCAACCACAGGGGGCTGTCGCCGCAGCTCAAGGGAATGCATTCGCAGCCCAGGCGGACGATGCCTCAGCTATTCAATATAATCCTGCTGGCCTTACTCAAGTCTCTGGCATCCAGGGAGTATTCGGGATCGCGTTACTTGGTGGTTCCATTAAGGCAAAGAGCATTTCCGGAATTGATAGTCGAGGCGATTTCGGAGGCAGCGTCAGCTTCCCTCCACCCGGGCACACGTACCTCAGCGCCAACCTTGGAGCACTCGGTGCACCTCGTTTTTCCGCTGTGACTATTGGATTGGGACTGACATCGCCGTTTGGCTTAAGAACTCGCTACCCAATTGACACCCCGTTCAATACTGCGGTTACGTCAGCGGAGTTGCCGCTGATCGCCATCAAACCCACGATTGCCTATAGGATAAGCGATGCGCTCTCCGTCGGTGTGAGCGCCGATATTTATACCTTCGCCAGCTTTCTTGGCGAGGGGCATGTCGAGCAGAAACAGATCAGTGCAGGCGTTCTTGGAATTCCAGCGGGGGCATCCATCGAATTGAACGGGACAGGGACTGGCGCGGGAGTGACGGCCAGTCTGCTCTATACTCCATTCAAGAACAAAGCCGAGAAACCGATTGTCTCAATCGGATTGGTCTATCGCAGTCAAGCGGTGTTGCCGTTAAATGGGTCGTTGTTAGCCAACGGAGCGAAGGTGGCCGATGCCTCCACTGATCTGGTGTTGCCGCAAATGGTGACTGGAGCTATCGCCGTCTGGCCGATTCGATCGCCAGAGCGAGAATGGAAAGTCGAAGTCGATGTTGAATATGTAGGATGGAGCTTAAACCGGAATCTCGATGTACGACTGTCCAATGGAGCCATAATCCCCCAACCGCAACAGTGGAAGAATGTGGCGGTGATTGCACTCGGAACCGAGTATAAGTGGCTCAACCCGCGTTGGTTGCCGAACTGGGAGGTCGCAGCTCGGTCCGGCTATACGTACACGGAAGATCCGGTTCCTGATCGGACCTTTAATCCTGGCATCATTTCACTGCCGGCTCATACCTTATCTCTTGGCGTGGGATTTCTGTGTAAGGGGGCTGGGCGATTTATGGGTCTGATCCCGTGTAGTGGTGAGTCAGCGCTGTGGCCGAAAGGAATCGGTCTCGATCTTGCCTATCAGGAGTGGTTCTACGAATCACGCACGGTGGCCGGTAACCAAAATCCGACAGTGAACGGGACCTACCACGCGTTCGTACATCTGGGGACGTTCAGTTTCCGGTATCTATTTTAGGCGGCGAATAGAGGCCGATGAGTACTACCGTTCAAGTGCTCGACGGAGATTCAACACGGTTTCCGCATTGAGTCCGGCCTCCTGTAGGGCTTCGTCGCTGGCGGACACCACGTTGTCGAGGCTGCCAAATTTCTCTAGGAGTTGATTGCGCCGAATCTCCCCGATCCCAATGATCTGATCCAGTTTTGAACTGACCAGTGATTTGCCACGCAGCTTCCTGTGGAAGGTAATCGCGAAGCGATGTGCTTCGTCGCGAATATGCTGTAACAGATGGGTGGCCGGAGAGGTGGCTCTGAGGACAATCGGGTTTTTTCTCCCCGCTAAGAAGACACGTTCTTCCTTGTCGCCGCGGGCTTTGGCCAGCCCAAGAATCGGTAGACCCGATTGCCCAGCCTCTTTGAGCCCCTCCAGCGCGGCAGCCAGTTGACCTAACCCGCCGTCGATGAGAATCAGATCCGGCTGAGCCAAGCGCTCCTCTTGTCCGTAGCGACGCGTAACCACCTCTTTCATACTGGCGAAGTCATTGGCCCCCTCGACCGTTTTGATTTTGAACCGCCGGTAGTCCGTCTTCTTCATCTGTCCGTCTTCCCACACAACCATTGAGGCGACGGAGTCGTTGCCCATCGTATTCGAGATGTCGAATCCTTCGATCCGACGCGGAGCCTGTTCCAGTTTCAGCAGCCGTTTCAGTTCCTCGCCCGCTTGCCGGTCACGTTCCTCATCGCGCAAATGATCGGCGACAGCCGCAGCCGCATTCTCCTCGGCTAAAAGGACCAACTGATGCTTGGCGCCTCGCTCAGGCGAACGCACATGAACGGATTCCCCTCGCTTGCCGGAGAGCCATTGTTGAATCAGTGCGGTGTCTTCGAGATCCGTCGGGACGAGGACTTCTCTGGGCGGCTGCCCGTCCTTGTTATAGAATTGTTCAATCGCGGAGCGGACCAGTTCCTCGTCCGGGGCATCAGCCGACTGAGGCCAGAAGAAATCTTTCCGCCCGATCAGCAAGCCACCGCGCACGAATAGAATCTGCAGGTCCACTGCCGAACCCTGTCTGGCCAAGCCGATTACGTCCTGATCAGTTGCCGAGGTCTGCGTGATCCGCTGCTTTTCTAGCATGCGTTGAATCTTGAAGAGGCGGTCCCGCAGCCGGGCTGCTTCTTCGAATTCCTCCCGTTCGGCCGCCGCTTCCATGCGGGTACGGAGATCGTCCAGTAACTCATGATCCCGGCCTTCGAGAAAGTGGCGGACCTGTTTAACGATCTGATGGTACTCCTCCTTCGACTGATGGCCGGTGCAGGGTGCCATGCACCGCTTGATCTCAAACTCGATGCAGGCACGGTCGGCGCTCCCGTCGATGTCGATCGTGCACGTGGCGAGAGGGAAGACGTGTTTGATGACTTTCAACGTCTCTCGCAGTGCGTTCGCCGGGGTATAGGGGCCGTAGTAGAGGGCCCCGTCTTTTTGCACGCGGCGCACGATCGAGAGTCGGGGAAAGTCGTCTTTGATGGGCAGCCGCACATAGGGGTACTGTTTGTCGTCCCGCAGCACGATGTTGAAGCGGGGTTTGTGGCGTTTGACTAGGTTGCTCTCAAGAATCAGAGCTTCGAGCTCCGATCGGGTCACCATCGTCTCTAGGTCGGTGACGTGGCTGACGAGAAGGCTGGTCTTGAGGCTATGGTCTGAGCCCTTCTGGAAATAGGATCGGACGCGGTCGGCGAGCACCGCGGCTTTCCCGATGTATATGATTTCTCCTTGCTCGTTCTTGAACAGGTAGACGCCGGGACTACCGGGCAGATGGGCAAGTTTGGACTGGAGCACGTCGATCGTCATGCGTCAATCGTCATGTATCATCGTAAGAATACCAGGAGTACACCGGAGCGTTCTGTCGGTTGGCTATAACGATCGATGGTTCGCTATTTCAATCCCCGGATAAACGACGGGCTTAATGTCCCTCGCGCGACTTCGGCCACCGGCCCTTTCATAGTCAGGCTGAAGTCCGGAGCCACCTCAATGTTCAGCACTCCCCCTGGCATCTTCACGGTGACGGGGCTCTTGACTAATCCCAGGCGCACCGCCGCGCTGGCTGCCGCACAGGAGGACGAGCCGGAGGCCTGCGTCTCTCCGGCGCCACGTTCCCAAATCAGAATGAAGATTGCGTTACGTCCGGTTGGAACGACGAGCTGCACGTTCGTCCGTTTAGGAAACAGCTTGTGGTGTTCCAGGGCTGGCCCAAGCGCCAAGAGTTCGTCCCGTGACCAGGATTCTCCGGTTGGCTTGAAGACGACACAATGGGGATTGCCGACGCTTACGCCGGTAAAAATCAACGAGCGGCCTGCAGCTTCGATCGGCTGCTGAATTAACTCGGGCACGGTCAGTGAACAGGGGAGCGCATCTGGTTTGAACATGGCGATCCCCATCTCGACCGTCGCAGCGGCAGCATCGCCATGCCGGTCTACCTGCAGGTCAATGCTGACCAGCCCGCCCTTTGTCTCGACTGTGAAGCGTGTCTTCTTTGTTTTACCGGTCGCGTGGAGATAGCGCGCGAAGATCCTGAGGCCGTTCCCTGATTTTTCCGCCTCACTGCCGTCCGGGTTGAAAATGCGCAAGCCGAAATTGGCCTTCTTCGAGGGAACCAAGGCCAGAATTCCGTCGCTGCCGAGCCCCCAGTTTCGATCACAAATTGCTTTGATGGTCTTTGGCGTCAGCTTGAACGTCAGGTCTTTGGGATCCATCACGAGATAATCATTACCAAGCCCATGTCCTCGGAAAAACCCGTTCTTCATCTCAGCGGTCCTCCTGATTCGGAACATTCACACGGTATGTTGATGAGAAGAAGGTACTTCGGAGAGAGTCACATCGTCAATGTGCGTAGAGTGTGAAAGTGGGGAATCTGATATGTGTTGGAAGCTAGACGATCATCACTCCTGCTCGGCGTTCGATGAGCTCAATCTCATAGCCGTCGGGAGCATCAATGAAGATGAACCGGCTGCCGGAAGAGGTGGCCGTCGGGCCATCGGTGATCGTGACCCCCTGTGCATGAAGCGAGGCGATTGTGTCGTCGAGGCTCTCAACTTGAAAGGCTAGATGAACGAGATCTTCCTGAACGTTCACCGGCCCGCTTGGGGGGAAACTGGTTAGTTCAATCAGTTCATCGCTATTGGGTACTTTGAGAAAAGCGAGGTGTGAGCCGCGTGGAGACGTCTTCCGCTCAAGAACCTCAAGGCCCAAGACGGTCGTGTAGAACCGGATGGTCTCATCCAAATCGCTGACCCGCATACGAGTATGGAGGAGTTTTTTGACTCGCAAATCAGTCATTGGTCAATAGTTGTTAAAAGAGCGATTGCTGTTTGGAATGTACCATTGACCGATGACTAATGACTACAGACCTCTTCCTCTGACTGGCCCCGCCGTCTTCCGCAACAACAGTTCCGCGCTCCCTGGTATCAAGAAGTTAGGCATAGGCCCGATTTCTTGATAGTCGTGTCTTTTGTAGAAGGCTCTCGCGGACTCATTAAAGTCCGACACGCAGGCAAAGAGGTTCTTGGTCCGCTCAAAGACGAGCTCCTCGATGTGCCGCAACAGCTGCCCACCGACTCCCTTCTGACGAGCCCATTCAGCCACACCTAATAGCTCCAAATAATCGCCCAGAAGAAACTTCTGCTTCACGATGGCGACGCCTGCCACTCGTCCGTCAAGTTCCGCCACGTAGCAGTCTCGTCCCTGAGGCGTCGGACAAAAGATGCGGTTCCAATCGTCCTTCGAGTAGCCGAGCTTTCTCCAGGGATCGGATTCACCCAGGAGGTGAACCACGGCTTCCCGATCGTCTGCCTGCATCGTCCGGATGACTGGCTGGCTCATGGAGTCGAAGACTGACAGTTCAACAGTTCGCTGACGGTCATGGGTTTGAGCCCCTTCTGAGGGAGCACCGTTGTTGCCAGTTGCTCGATCACCTGCCGAGTCTGCTTGCCCTTGCCGTTCGCATGGAAGACGATGATGCTGCCGGGCTTGGCCCGCTTGGCGACTCTGGCCAAGATGTGTTCTGTCGAGAGTGTCGGATCCGGATCGCCCGATTCGATATCCCATTGGATGAACTGCAGACCGAGCATCTGCACCACGGCAACGGTCACGTCGTTGTATTCGCCGTATGGTGGCCGAAACAACGTCGCCGTATGGGTGTATTGGTCTTGCAGGATTTTGACGGGGCCAAGGATCTCCGTGCGTTGTTCATCGGCATCGTGCATAGGAAGGTGGGCGTGGACGTCACCATGCGTCCCGATTTCAAAAAACTCCATGCCCAGCAGATGGTCCACTTCTGGCTCATGTTTGGCTATCCACTTGCCGGACATGAAGAATGTGGCCGGGATCCGGTGTGCGATGAGATAGTCCATCAACGGCCGATCGTAGCCGGACCCCTTGCGCACGGGACAGAGATCGAACGTCAGCGCCACGCCCGGGCAGGTTCGTGGACCGGACTTGATCACTTGAGCCACACCGTCTGCTGGAACGAATGGCCCTGGAGTTGCGGCTAACAGCACGCCGATCAGCAGGCGTCGCAGAACGTGTCGTCGCATAGGGGCTAGTATACCTGAACCGGTGGAGAAGAATTGACCCTAAACCGGACACTTCTCGTGCTACAAAAACCGGACAGATGATGTGCTAGCTACAAACCGGTGGAGAAGAATTGACCCTTTGCGTATTCCGCTGGTACGGTGTTGTCAATGCAGGTACCTTCCTGGGAAATCGGCCGCGCGTTGGGAATTCCAATCCGCGTCCATGCGTCATGGTTCGTGGTGTTTCTCCTGGTCACCTGGTCACTCTCGACTGGGTATCTACCGGACAATTTGCCAGGGCTCACTCCAGAACGGTATTGGGCTATGGGGGGCCTCGCAGCAATCCTATTATTCGTCTCCGTGCTCTTGCATGAGCTCGGCCATTCTTACGTTGCGTTGTACTACCGCATTCCAATTGAAAAGATTACGCTGTTTATTTTTGGCGGCGTGGCGCATATGCGGCAGGAAGCCCCCACACCCCGCGCTGAATTCCTCATTGCGCTGGCCGGGCCGGTGGTCAGCTTTGTGATCGGCGGTCTTTGCTTTGTGGTCGTGGAGCTGGCGGAGACGATGCAACGGCAACACGGGCTCCAGGGGTGGATCATGCTTGGGGCCTTGCTGGGCTTCGTGAATATGCAAATCGGGCTCTTCAATATGATTCCAGGTTTTCCACTAGACGGCGGACGGATGTTACGTGCGGGACTCTGGGCATGGGGAAACAATTTTTATCGAGCGACCAAACAAGCCGCAGGGGTCGGCCTTGGGTTTGGAGTGATGCTTGGGCTGGCGGGCCTTGTCGTGCTGTACAGGTCCGCGAGCGGCGGATTGCCCACGTCGATGGCATCGAACGGCGGGTGGGTTGTCGTCATCGGCATGTTTCTCTTCTCTGCAGCCCTGGCCAGTCGTCGTCAAGCGGTCATGCGTCAGGCCCTGGCGACGGTTCCTATTCGGGATGTCATGGCGACGACGGTCACCTCGATTCCGTCGCATTGCACGTTGGATGTGGCGGTGAATCAGCACTTCCAATCTTATGGCTACGGCGGGTTCCCAGTGGTAGAGGATGGGCGACTGGTGGGACTCATCACCACGGTTGAGATTCAGAGCGTTCCACCGTCGCTGTGGCCCTGGCGCAGGGTCGAGCAGGTGATGCGCCCCCGTTCGGAATCGTTCGTGATTGAGCCGGATATTCCTGTGATGCATGCGCTGGAGCGTATGGCCCGTGAAGGGTGGGGTCGCTTAGTGGTCATGCAGGACGGAGAAATGGTCGGACTTGTCACCCATTCAGCCATCGTGCGTTATCTTCAGCTCCGAGGCTTTCCCCGCCGCTAAGTTGCAGGATGCACCATCGGTCATCACGCTCCACCGTCTCGGCTAGCCACTGTCAGCGGGCGCCTGTGACAAACGGCCGACCTGTTGTAGCTTGCGGGCGATAATCCCACCGAACAGCAAGAGCCCGGCGGAATAATAGACCCAGAGTAATAAGAGCACGACCTCGAGTAACGATCCATAAAGCCTGGCGTACACCGTGGCATAATCGCTGTAGCTGACGAACAGCAACTTCGCCAAAACCCAGAGCAGGCCGAACGTCAGCGCGCCTGCCATGGCGTGGCTCCACCGCGGTCGGCGGCGAGGCACCAGGCGGTACAGCAGGCTCACCGTCAGGAATGCCAGGGAAAAGGGGAGCGTGTAGGTGAGATGAACATCATGGGCGGCAAGGGCGACGAGATCGAGCCCCCACAGCTTCGGGGCATAGGCCGTCAAAAAGGCGATGGTCTGCGTGGCGACATAGGAGAGGAACAATAAAAATCCTGTCGATCCCAGCAGGGCGATGGAGATCGCGGTAGAAATCAACGGGTGACGCTTTTGGGTACTTTCAAATACCACGTTGAGTGCGTAGTCGAGCTCGTAAAAAACGAGCCCGCCAAACCAGAAGAACGACAGCAATACCAGCCAGCGCACACCTTCTAATACGCTGATCCGATGGAGTTCTTCAGCCAATCGTTCACCCAATGACGGCAGAAAGCCCTTCAGGAAGCTCAGGATGAATTGCTCGCCGATGATGTTTTGGCTGACCAGGAAGCTGATCCCATACAGGAGTAGAAAGACGAGAGGAAAGAGCGAGAGTAAGGAGAAAAAGGCCAAGGCTGCCGCCAGGCTCGGGCAGCCCTGGCGCAAGAAGGTGGTCAGCGTCTCGCTCAGAAAGCGGAGGACGGTCATGATGCTCCGCATGCGGATCGGTAAACCACAACGGTCTTACTTGAGCGCCGATACCGCGTGCATGGCGAAGTTCACGAGTGGGTTGGGATAGATCCCAAAGATCACCACCCCGGCCACCGCGCAGGCCAGTACGATAGAGAGAGCCGGTGACATGACCATCCGAGGGCTCGTGCTCGACAGGTCACTCGGCTCGCGCATATACATGACCATCACCAGCCTGAGGTAATAATAGGCTGAGATGACGGCAAAGATGAGCGCCACGGCAGCCAGCCAGGGCAGGCCGGCTTCCACTGCCGACATAAAGACATACAGTTTTCCAATAAACCCTGCGGTCGGAGGAATGCCTGCCAGCGAGACCATAAAGATCAACATGAGCAGTGCAGCCACAGGATGCCGTTTGGCAAGACCGGTGAAATCTTCGATGTCTACTCCCTCGATCCCGCCCTTGCGAAGCATGGCGACGATGGCGAACGCGCCAAACGTCATGAATGCGTAGAGCGTGAGATAGAGCAGTACGCTGGCGATACCGGACGAGTTTTCCATGTGTCCCGTTGCCACCACACCGATCAACGCGTAGCCGGCATGGGCAATGCTTGAGTAGGCCAGCATGCGTTTCACATTCGTCTGCACCAGTGCGAGGACATTGCCCAAGATCAGGGTAGCAAGGCAAAGCAGGAGGAACATCGCAGACCAATTGGCTTTCAGACCACCCAGCCCTTCCATGAACACTCTGAGAAATGCGCCGAAGCTTGCGGCTTTGGATGCGACCGCCATGAAGGCGGTGACGGAGGTAGGAGCGCCTTGATAGACATCCGGCGTCCACATGTGAAACGGCACCACGGCGAGTTTAAACCCGAATCCGACCGTGAGCAGGATCGTGGCAAACAACAAGAGCGGATCGTCCAGGTTACGGCCGGAGATCGCTGCGGCGATCTCCGGAAGTCTGGTGCTTCCGGTCGCTCCATAGAGAAGGGAGATGCCGTAGAGGAGAATTCCAGAGGAGAAAGCCCCCAACACGAAATACTTGGCTGAGGCTTCCAATGAGCGAGGTTCCGATCGCTTCAGGCCCGCCATGACGTACAGCGAGAGGGACATCAGTTCGGTGCCCAGATAGAGGGTCAATAAATCAGCCGACGAGACCATGACCATCATCCCGGAGAGGGAGAGCAAGACAAAGCCATAATATTCGCCGAAGTACAGCTGCTCTTCCTTCAAGTAGGAATGAGAGAGGAGAATAGTCAGGCCAGTGACGAAGTAGAGGAGCAGTTTCCAGAAGGCTCCGTACGCATCGATGACGACGAGTCCGCTAAAGATTGTGGCGGGAGCCTGTATATGGGATGCCGTCAACCCCATGCAGACGGCCAGTGTTCCCAGGCTCAGCCAGACCAAGCCGTCTTTGTCGGATGCCCGCAGCACCGGATCGAGCACGAATACGATGCAGGCTGCCATGACGACCAGCAATTCTGGGAGAACGAGGAACAGATCTGCCGCTGAAAAGGTCATTGCGGTTGGCCCTCCGGCGAGACCTGCGCCCCTTGCCCAAACGCCGGTCCAGTCGGCGACGTAATCCGCTCCACGGTTGGAGAGAACGGGTCAGCCTGGCGCATGGCTGACGCGTGTTCAGCAGCCGGTGGGAAGACGCGCGCGATGACTTTCTCTACGCTGGGATGCATGCGAGTCAGAATGGGGTTCGGGAAGATCCCGATCACGAAGATCAAGACGACCAGTGGCACCACGGTGATCATCTCACGCAGGTTCACATCACGAAGCTTCGGGAGCATATGCGGATGGGGGACGCCGAAGGCGACACGTTGGACCATCCAGAGCAAGTAGGCTGCCGCCAGGATAATTCCCAACAACGCTAAGGCCGTGGCGATCTTGCTCCAGAGGAAGGCGCCTGCAAGAACCATAAACTCTCCGACGAAACTGTTCGTGCCGGGCAGCCCCAACGAAGACAATGAAAAAATGACGAGGAAGGTCGCATACCGTGGCATCGGCTTGGTGAGTCCAGTATTGTCGGCGATCTGTCGGCTATGGGTGCGTTCGTAAATCATTCCAACGCAGAGAAAGAGTCCGCCAGTGGTGATGCCGTGGTTCACCATCTGCATGACGGCGCCTTCGATTCCTTGAATATTAAACATAAAGAGGCCGAGCGTGACAAATCCCATGTGGCTCACACTCGAATAGGCGATGAGTTTTTTTAGGTCGGACTGAGCGAGTGCCATGTAGGCCCCATAGATGATGGCAATAATGGAGAGCGCCACCATCACTGGCGTAAACGCTTGAGAGGCGTCAGGCAACATCGGCAGGCTGAAACGTAGAAACCCATAGGTGCCCATTTTGAGCAGCACGCTGGCGAGTATGACGCTGCCGGCTGTGGGTGCCTCTACGTGCGCGTCTGGCAGCCAGGTATGGAAGGGGAACATGGGAACTTTGACGGCGAATGCGGCGAAGAACGCGAGGAAGAGCCAGAATTGCAACGAATTGGAATAGGTGCCTTGACTCAATTGAACAATGTCGAACGTATGGCCCCCCTGGAAATACAGCACCAAGATCGCGACCAGTAGCAAGACGCTGCCGGCGAGCGTATAGAGCAAGAATTTGATCGCGGCGTAGAGACGATTCGGCCCACCCCAGATCCCGATCAACAGGTACATCGGAATCAGCATCGCCTCCCAAAAGACATAGAACAGCACGAAATCCAGCGCGGTGAACACGCCGATCATGGCGCTTTCCATAATGAGCAGCATGGCCATGAAACTCCGCATTCTGATCTCGATGGAGTGCCATGAGATCAGGATGCAGAGCGGCATCAGGACCGTCGTCATGAGAACGAGCGGGAGGCTGATTCCATCAAGTCCGAGTCGATAATTGATGGACAGCGAGGGGATCCACCGCGCCGATTCCATGAACTGCATCTCACCGGATGACGCATCGAACAACCACCAGAGCGGGAGTGAGATCAGGAGGTCGGCTGTGGCTACAGCCAGAGCCGTAACCTTGATGGAGCGCTCCTTCACCGCGAAGACAGCAATGGCCCCGACTAGCGGGAGGACGACCAGTAATGTGAGCCACGGAAAGCCGCTCATCGGGACTCCTACATCAGTGATGTCAAACACAAACGGCAACGTGTGCAATCAGTCATGGTAATGTCAATCTGGCTACGTATCCGTGGTCTCTCAAAGAAGGAGATACGCCGTTAACACGACGATCCCTACCGCCATCGCCAAGGCATAGTGCTGAGTCTGCCCACTCTGGACCAGTCGTAACAGCCATCCCCACCAGGTGATGGCGCGCGCAATCCCGTTGACGGTTCCATCGATTATGTGGACATCAACATGCTTCCAGAGTTTGGAAGCGGCCACAAGTGTTGGTCGTACGAATAAGTAATCGTAGGCTTCATCGACATACCATTTGTTCAACGAGCCCCGATAGAGGATGCCCCACTGTCGCGCCAAGCGCTCCGGAAGATCCGGGTTGAGGACATACACATAATAGGCGGCGGCCATGCCGATCAGACCCATCGCTGTCGCGGCTGCCATAATCATGAGCCCATCCGAGCCATGAGGGACGGCGGGTTCACCCCCGGTTGAAAAAATGGGTTCTAGGAACGATGGGATGCCGAGATAACCAGTCAGAATGCTCAAAACTGCGAGAATGATGAGCGGTGTTGTGATTGTCCGTGAGGGCTCGTGGAGGTGCTCCGCATGGTGCGGATCAACATGGGACGTTCCCCAGAAGGTCACGAATACAAGCCGGAAGCTGTAGAAGGCGGTCAGGAGCGCCGTCAGCAGACCCAGGAGCGTCAGTGTCCGGCCAAGGTTGCCTGACGACCAGGCGGACACGAGGATGTCATCCTTACTAAAGAAGCCGGCCGTCAGAGGAAAGCCGGCAAGCGCTAGCGAGCCAACCACAAACGTCCAGTAGGTGATCGGTAACTTGTCTTTGAGACCGCCCATGTGCCTCATATCTTGCTCATGGTGCAGGGCAATAATCACAGAGCCGCAGCCTAAAAACAGCAAGGCCTTGAACGCGCCGTGCGTCAATAAGTGATACATGCCGGACGCATAGGCACCAAGTCCGCACGCCATGATCATGTACCCGAGCTGACTGACCGTCGAATACGCGACGACCCGTTTGATGTCGGTCTGAGTCAACGCGATCGTGGCGCCGAGGACCATCGTTGCCGCCCCTGTAATCGCGACCACGCTCATCGCGGTTGGTGAAAGGTTATAGATCGGGGCGAGACGCGCCACCATGAAGACGCCGGCGGTGACCATCGTGGCGGCGTGAATGAGGGCCGAAATCGGCGTCGGTCCTTCCATCGCATCAGGCAGCCAGACGTGGAGCGGAACTTGGGCAGATTTACCGACCGCACCAGTGAAGAGCAAAAGTGCGATGAGCGTGAAGACCGACACCTCCCATGTTCCACCGAAAGGGCCGAGGAGGTTCATCGTCACATCAGTCGCCTCATGGAGGGCAGGAAAGATATCAAGGTAGTTCAGCGATCCAAAGCTGTACCAGACGAGCAGAAGGCCCAGCATGAATCCGAAGTCTCCTACACGATTGACCAGAAAGGCCTTGGTGGCGGCGGCACAAGCAGAAGCACGCTCGTACCAGTGCCCGATCAACAGATACGAGCAGAGTCCGACCGCTTCCCAGAACACGAAAAGCTGTAATAAGTTGTCGGCCAGCACCAACATCAACATGGAGAAGGTGAACAAGGCGATGTAGCCGAAGAAACGGGCATAACCTGGTTCACCATGCATGTACCCGATGGTATAGACGTGTACGAGCGAACTGACACCGGTGACCAGTAGGAGCATCACGGCGGTGAGTCGGTCGATATGAAGACCGATGTGAATGTCCAGCGTTCCGGATGTCAACCAGGTATAGAGCGGAAGCGAAATGACAGAGCCGGAAGCCACTTCTAAAAAGGCTCCCATCGACAAGGCGAGCGACAACATCACCGCCGGAACCGCAACAAGGTGAGCACGGGCGTTAATGTGCCGGCCAGCCAAGCCAAGAATCAAAAAGGCCGTCAGCGGAAGGAGTGGGATAAAGGCGTACAGCATCAGAAATCGTGCCTCGTCGTTCGTTACTCGTGAAGCCTATCGGCCGACGGTTTCACGTTCCATGTTTCAGGTTTCAAGACGTTGGTTGCCGCACAACGTGAAACGTTGAACTTGAAATGTGGAACTCGGGATTGAAGGAACGAACGACGCTTCACGAGATACAGCTCCTTTACCATTTCAATAGGTTGAATTCTTCAACATTGATCGTGGATCTCGATCGGTGCAGGGCGATGATAATCGCGAGTCCGACGGCAACCTCCGCAGCGGCGACCGTTAAGGCAAAAAAGACGAACACTTGACCGCCAAGATCCTGCAGATAGTCGGAGAACGCGACGAAGTTAATGTTGGTGGCGTTCAGCATCAGTTCCACCGACAGCAGAATGGCAATGATATTGCGCCGGATGAGCACACCCACTACGCCTGTGAAGAAGACGATGGCACTCAAGATGAGGTAGTACGAGATAGGAATCATTCTTTAGCCCTCGTGAAGCGTCGTTCGTGAAGCGTGAAGCGTTATCGAGTGGGGAGACAAGAACAAGAATCCCGCGCTCGCACTTTCTTTCTGAATGATGCGTTTCACGAGATACGCTCGTCTCGCTGACTCTTCGAAGCGGGCTTCACGTTTCACGCTGGCCAATGTCTTTCTTCGCGAGAACGATGGCGCCGATCATTGCCACAAGGAGTACCAAGGAGGCCACCTCGAACGGGAATAAATAGGTTGAATAAAGTGTCTTGCCGATGGCCAAGGTATTGTCGGTGGCGATGGCACCATCCGGTCCGGATTGGAGCGATCGACTCCCGGTGTTGACGGCGCCGGCTCCGCCGGAGAGAAGCAAGAGAGACTCAATGAACAATGGAATGCAGACTACTCCTGCGATCCGCCATTGGCTATGGTAACGGTCGTCTTGCGTGACATTGAGTATCATGACGACGAACAGATACAGCACGAGAATGGCCCCGGCATAGACGATAATCTGCACGGCTGCGAGAAACTCGGCATGGAGTGTGATGAAGAGTCCCGCGACATGGAAAAACATGACCAAGAGCGAAAGCGCACTGTAGACAGGATTTTTCAATGCCACCACCAGAATGGACGTGATGACGATCATTCCGGCGAAGTATCCAAAAAACAACTGCGACATGGACGGTTCCTGGGTTAGCGGCCGACCGGGGCTAGCCTAACGCAACGGTGATGCAGTCATGACTCGTCTGATGAGTACTCTGTGAAAGTCAGTCCGGTTTTGGCGGCACGTGCTTGAATGCCACGTTGAAGAACGCGACGTTTGGATGTTGCAGCTCCAGACGTTTCTCGCGGACTGGAAACGAACGGTCGCCGATCGCGAGCAATTGTTGTTTGTTCAGATGGAGCTGGCGCTTGTCGTATACCGCCCATTCAAACTCTCTCGTCATGCCCAGCGCATCGACGGGGCAGGCATCCACGCACATCCCGCAGAACAAGCACCGGGTCATGTCCATGTAATATTCTTTTGAGTAGCGTTTCGTCGGCTCACCCGGCACTTCGGCGCTGACGACCCGGATGACGCGCGACGGACAGGCCGCTTCACAGAGGTCGCATCCCACGCACTTCTCGGTCCCATCATCGTATCGGAGCAGCGCGAGCATGCCGCGATAATTGTCCGGCAACGTGCGTTTTTCATGAGGATATTGCAAGGTCACGGGACGGTAATTGAGGAGATGGGACAAGGTCGCCTTCATGCCGACGAGAATCTCGTAGAACGTGATCGTCTTGAACCATTCGTGTAGGTTCAAACGCTTGGTGGTCGCCGTAGATGCCATGATGGATCTCGTCTGTTATTTCATCTATTGAAAGAAAAACACCGCAAGGGCCGTTACGACGATGTTCCCCAACGCAATGGGCAACAGCACCTTCCAGCCGAATCGCATCAGCTGATCGTAGCGCAGTCTCGGCAACGTGGCTCGTAGCCAGAAAAAGAGGAACAAGAACGAGTATGTCTTGACCGCAAACCACATGGTGTTCTCGGCCCAGGCCAGGGACGGCAGGCCGATGAACGCCATAATCGTTCCAGGATACGGTGCGTTCCATCCACCGAGAAACAGCGCAGCCGCGACGCAGGACACTAACACCATGTTGGCGTACTCGGCGAGGAAAAAGAACGCGAATCTGAGGCCGCTGTATTCCGTGAAGAAGCCGGCGACGAGCTCGCTCTCCGCTTCCGGCAGATCGAACGGAACCCGGTTGGTTTCCGCCACCGATGAGATCACGTAGACGACAAGCGCAAAAATTTGTGGAGCCGGCAACGCGAAGACATACCAATGCCAAAATCCTCCGGCCTGGGCATCGGTGATTTTCACCAGGCTAAGGGAACCGCCCAGAATCAACACGCCGACAATGGACAGTCCCACATTCAGCTCGTAACTGATGATCTGCGCCGCCGATCGTAGCCCACCGAGCAAGGAGTATTTGCTGTTGGATGCCCATCCGCCAAGAATGATGCCATAGGCCCCGAGCGACGCGAAGGCTAAGACGTACAGAATGCCGATATTGATATCGCTGATAACAAATGGTCTTACGGTGATGCCGCCGACCTCAAACGTCTGATTGGGGCCCCATGGAATGACGGCAAATCCGATGAATGCGGGAATGAGACAGAGTATCGGGGCCATGGTGAACAGGAACTTGTTGGCCCCGGCGGGGATAATGTCTTCCTTAAAGAAGAGTTTGATGGCATCCGCAAACGGCTGGAGAATGCCGTAGGGTCCCACTTCCATCGGACCCATGCGGTCCTGCATCCAGCCGAGGACTTTTCGCTCCGCAAGGGTGAGGATGAGCACGGTGATGACCACGATGCCCATGACTGCGGCGATCTGGGTCAGGGAGATAGCAAGACGCAATCCGAATTCAGTCACGATAGGACTCCTCGATTAGCACAGTGATCCGTGTTGAGCGAGCGGCATCACGCCACCTTCATCATGGACACCGTCGCCGTCCGGAACGACGGCACATGGGTGATCGGATCGATAGCGCATTCAAATAGTTGGACGGCCGCTTGACCAAAGTGATACGGGAACCATGCCGTTCCTTGTGGGACTCGTTCCATAATTTTGACCTCGGTTGTCATTTCCCCGGATGTGCTGGAGAGGCGGACACGATCGCCCTCCGACAAGGCAAAGCGTGCGGCGTCAGATGGACTGATACGGAGCCGGCCGCTTCCTTCGACTTGTAACAATCCCTTTGATCGTGTGGATAATTTTCCAGAATGGAACAGGCTTTGTGTCAATTCTAGTCGTACGGTTCCATCCGGTCTGGACACGCGTGAGATCGGGTGGTACCTCGTTGCCAGGTCATGCTGATAGCCATCGGTGAGATAGCGGTCCACGGCCGAGCGATCCACTTTGGGCGGCAAAGGTGTGGGCCCCAGCGAGCTATAGCCAGGAATGAGGCTCCGAATTTCCTTCAGGATTTCCTTGCTCTCGGCATACTCCATGGGTGAGTTCAATAAGATAGAAAGCGCGGAAAAGATCTCCCAGTCTGGGCGACTTTCTCCGACGGGCTCGATCGACGGACGCACAGCCTGCACATGTCCCTCGGTATTGGTAAACGTTCCATGTTTTTCCAGAGAACTCGCGGCCGGCAATACGACGTGAGCCAAGGCGGCCGTCTCCGTTAAAAATAGCTCCTGGCATACCAAGAGATCAAGGTTGCGCAGCGAGGCCTCGGCATGGATCGCCGCAGGGAGGCTTCCGACTGGATTCTCTCCGACGATGAACATCGCCTTGAGAGATCCCGCGCGGGCTCGCTCCAACATCTCGATGAGGGACGCTCCTTTGTCAGTTGGAAGTTCGCTTTTCCATTGTTTCGCAATCCTCTCGCGCTCTGTGCCGCTGGTGATGGGCTGTGCTCCGGGAAGAAATTCGGTGACGGTTCCCATTTCGACCGCGCCCTGGTCGTTATTTTCTTCGGCGAGCGGGGCAAAGCCACAGCCAGGCTCATCCAACTTCCCTGTCAGAAGAAGGAGATCCAAGAGGGTCAAACACCCACTGTAGCCCTGTTCGCTTCGCAACAAGAGCTGCCCGGCCACGATCACGACCCGGCGCGCTCCTGCTGCCGCTTTGGCTGCCCTCACATACGCCTCTGGCTCGATCCCGGTCGCTGCCTGGATCTCCTGCCACGAGATCTGTTGTAGTGCGCTCGTCATGGCGTTGAAATATGTCGGATGTCGTTGCGCGAGGTTCGGTTGTGTCAACTTCTGTTCGAGGACGGCCTTCACCAGACCGACGATCGCATGGTGCGTGTCGCTGGTCGGAATACGGAAATGATGGTGTGAGAGATTGGCGATGTTGCTCATGGTGTCGACGACGGGCTCCAATGATTCAATCGTAATCAGTGTCGCCCGGCGTTTCTTCACCGCTTCTTTAACCTTGAGGCCTGTGATGGGATTTGTCTCGGTAATATTCGTCCCGACGAGGATCAGAACATCCGCGTCCAGGATGTCGTCGAAGGTGACGGTCCACCGATGTGTCCCCTGCACCAGTTGCATGGCCTGCAGGCCGTTGACATGGCCATAGCGCGCGCTGCTGTCGATATGGTTGGTGCCAACGGCGATGCGGAGAAATTTCTGAAACAGATACAATTCTTCATTCGTACAACGGCCCGAGATCAACCCTCCGACGCTCTGGCCCCCATACGCGGCTTTTATCTCGCCGACACGGCCGGCGACGTATTCCAGGGCTTCTTCCCAGGTCGCTTGCATCAGCCTGCCATCGCGCCGAATCAGCGGATGAGTCAGGCGCTGTGGATCGCTGGCCGCATGGAATCCAAAAAACCCCCGGGCGCACAGGTCGCCGTTGTTGCGTCCCGCTCCATGCGCCGAGTTCACTTCAATAAGTTCCTGCCCCTTGGTCTGCACCGTGATCTGGCACCCATCTCCGCAGTAACCGCAGATGGTTTCGGCTCGTTTCAACATCCACGGACGGTACTCGTACATGGACAGTCGGCTGGTAATCGCGCCGACCGGACAGATCTGAACGCAGCCGCCGCAGAACTCACAATCGAGAGGGTGAGAGCCGAAGTGCTTGATTTCCGTCATGGTCCCGCGACCGACCGGTGCCAAGGCTTTGACGTCCATGACTTCATCGCAGTATCGGACGCAGCGGAGGCACTGCACGCAGCGATTCATCTGTGTTTCGATGAGCGGGCTGAAATACTCCTTCTGGAAGATGCGCTTGGTTTCAACGAACCGGCTAGTGGCGGTGTACTGGTGCGAAAAGTCTTGCAGGTCGCACTTCCCCCCTTGATCGCAGACCGGACAGTCCAGCGGATGATTGGCAAGGATAAACTCGAGCACTGATTTATGGGCGTCGTCGACCACCGTGGTGGCGGTGCGTATGTTCATCCCCTCGTCAGCCGGTGTGCTACAAGCGGTTTGAAGCTTGGGTACCTTTTCGATTTCAACCAGGCACATACGACAATTGGCGTCTGGTTTGAGTTTCGGGTGATAGCAAAAATGCGGAATCATGACGCCGACGCGCCGCGCCGCTTCGATCACCAGTGTCCCTTTGGGGACATGGACCGTCATGCCGTCAATCGTGATACGAACCATCTGCGATGTGGTGTCAGGCATAGTCAAGCTTTGCTATCTCATGACCGGTCGATCTGTTGATCTGAGGATTTGAGAGGTGCCTTCCGCGTAACAGATCATCAGATTGACAGATTCCCATCAATGCCTTCCTACCGGTTCAGGTCTGATCAGGTTCGCGGCCTCTGCTTCATTGATGAGGTCGACGTATTCCTGTCGCCAATGCTTCAGCGTGCTTTGGATTGGAGCGACTTCCGCGTCGCCGAAGGCACAGACCGTGCGACCTGCGATGTTTTTGCATAGATCCAACAAGGTTTCAAGATCCTCCATCCGGCCACGCTTCGCCAAAATTCTGCGCATGGTCTGAACGAGCCAAGAACTCCCTTCTCGGCAAGGGCTGCATTTCCCACAGGACTCATGGTAGAAAAATTCCATGAGCCGAAGCGCGGCCCAGACCATGCTGGTGCCTTCCTCCATCACCGTCACGCCCCCTGACCCCAACATCGATCCCGCCGCCGCCACGTGCTCAAAATCCAGTTTCACGTCGAGATGGGCCGGCGTCAGAAAAGGCGCCGACGCTCCACCGGGGATAAACGCTTTCATCGGCTTGTCGGACCGCATGCCGCCGGCATACTCGTACACCAATTCGCGGACCGTCATGCCCATGGGAACTTCATAATTGCCCGGTCGTTTCACATGTCCACTCACACAGAAGACTCGAGTGCCGGTGCTCTTCGGCGGCGATCCGATCGCCGCAAACCAGTCGGGGCCTCGGGTGATGATGTGGGGGAGATTCGCCAGCGTCTCGACGTTGTTGACGACGGTCGGCTTATTGTAGAGACCATGCGTGGCTGGAAACGGTGGTTTAATGCGAGGGAGTCCGCGTTTGCCTTCGAGTGATTCCAAGAGGGCCGTTTCCTCGCCGCAGATATAGGCTCCCGCTCCCCGATGCACCCACACGTCGACGGTGATGCCTGTGCCGAGGATGTTTTTCCCGATATATCCGGCGACTCTCGCTTCGCCGATGGCCTGTTCCAAGATCTTCGAGCCCAGGACCATTTCCCCGCGGATATAGATGTAGGCGGTTTCCGAACCGATGGCATAGCAGGCCAACACAATGCCTTCCAAGACTTGATGCGGGTCCCGCTCCATGAGTTGACGATCTTTAAACGTACCGGGCTCGCTCTCGTCGGCGTTGCAGCACAGATACCGGGGACCCTGATAGTCTTTCGGCAGAAATCCCCATTTCACACCGGTTGGGAAGCCTGCGCCACCTCGACCGCGAAGGCCTGATTTTCGAACTATTGTCGTCACGTCGGCCGGGGCGATTTTCCCCAGTGTATTGCGCAAGGCTTGGTAGCCTCCGGTCTTCTCATAGTCGGTCAGCGACCCGGTATAGCCGGGTTGCATCATGTTTTTCAGGAGAATGAGTTCGTGTTTTGGCATCTTAAACTCGTGAAGCCCGCTTCGACTCAGCCCGCGTCGACGAGTCCGCGAGGCAAGCGTCGTTCGTGAAACGTGAAGCGTCAGGGAACCCGAGGTTCTTTCTTGCGAACGACGAAATACGCATCACGCTTCACGCGTCCCTTTCTGCGGGTGCTGGTTCAGGCCACATAAACGGCCCGCTCTTCAGCGGACTGGTTCCGGTCGATCGCAGATCGGCCAAAATTTGGTCCAGCTTACCTTCGGTCAACTGCTCGTAGTAGTCTTCGTTGATCTGCATCATGGGCCCGGTCCCGCAGGCGGCCAAACATTCCACCACGCTGAGGCTGAACAGTCCGTCCGCCGTCGATTCACCCGAGGCGATCCCCAGCTTCAGGTTGATCCATTCGATCACCGTATCCGAGCCGACGAGGGCGCACATGAGAGATTTGCACACCTGAATGTGGAACTTGCCCACCGGCTTCAGGTTAAACATCGTGTAAAAGGTGATCGTTTCATAGACTTGCGGAGGCGTCAGCCTGAGCAGATGCGCGATCTCTTGCATGGCCGATTCGGTCACATAGCCCTGGTCACGCTGGGCGACGTAGAGGAGTGGGATCAACGCGGAGCGCATCACCGGATAGCGTGACAGGATGTCCGCGATTTCGTCTTTATATTTTTCTAAGAACGTCATGCGTCCATAGTCCTGGTGCTGATACGTGCGCAAGGGGCAGGCTGCCAAGCTCCGGATATCAGCCGCTCGTGTCTCACCGATCACACTCCCCCATGACCACATCGTAGGTCCCGAAAATTGTGATGATGTCGGAAATCAAATAGCCACGCGCCATATGGTCGAATGCACCCAGGTGAATGAAAGAAGGAGACCGTATTTTCAGCCGGTAGGGGCGGGGGCTCCCGTCGCTGATGATAAAAAATCCCAATTCCCCTTTAGGCGCTTCGGTCGCGCAATAGGTTTCTCCCTTCGGGGGCTTGAACCCTTGTGTAAAGATGATGAAATGGTGAATCAAACTTTCCATATCGCGCATCACTTGCAACTTCGGCGGCGGAATGTATTGCGGGATATCGGCGATGATCGGCCCGGGCGGCATCTGGTCGAGACATTGTGAGATGATCCGCGCACTCTGACGCATCTCTTCGACACGAATCCAATAGCGATCGTAGGTGTCGCCGTTTTTCCCGACCGGCACGTCCCAGTCCACTTTATGGTAGACCCCGTAGGGTTCGAGTTTGCGCACATCGTAGGACACGCCGGATCCCCGCAAGGTAGGACCGGTCATGCCGAAATTGATCGCATCTTCCCCTGAGATCACCGCGACATGTTTCGTTCGTCCCAGCCAAATTCGATTGCTCGCGAGCAGTGAATCATACTCATCCACTTTCTGGGGGAAGGTCTCCAAGAACTCCTTCAGACGAGCCACTAATTCCGGAGTGAAGTCGCTATCCACGCCGCCGATCCGATAATAATTCAACGTCAGCCTGGCACCACACAGCCGTTCGAACATGTCGAGCAAGGTTTCCCGCTCGCGAAACGTCCAGAAGAAGACCGTCATGGCTCCGATATCCAGGGCCTGGGCGCCCAACCAGAACAGATGTCCCAAAATGCGCTGCATCTCCGCGACCAGGGTGCGGATATACTCCGCTCGTTCAGGCACGGTGATATCGAGGAGTTTCTCAACGGCCCGGACATAGGCGTAGTTATTCGCCATCGCGCAGACATAGTCGAGGCGGTCGGTATGAGGGATGATCTGCATGTAGGCCAGACCTTCGGCCAGTTTTTCCACTCCCCGATGGAGATAGCCGAGATCCGGTGTCGCCTTGACGATCCGTTCTCCATCCAGCTCCAGGACAACCCGCACGACTCCATGTGTGCTTGGATGTTGCGGGCCCATATTCAATAACAGTTCTTCCCGCCGGTTTGACGAAGAGCCGTTCGGGTTCAACAGGAACAGCTTCCTTTCGGCTTCAGAGACTTCACTGTCAACGTGCTCTACCGGCGGTTCATCAAGGCGAGGGATAAAGTCGAACTGACTGCGCCACCCTCGGCCTTCCGTCGGGAAATCCTTCCGTAACGGATAGCCTTCCGCATAATCTTCCGGCAGGAGGATGCGGCGCAGGTCCGGGTGGCCTGTAAACCGAATGCCCATCATGTCGTACACTTCCCGTTCCAAGAACGTCGCGCCGCGCCAGACGCTTGTCACGGAATCCAGTGACGGGTTGTCTTCGGTGATCCGTGCTTTCAGGCGGATTCGTTTGCCGTGTGGAAGCGATAATAAGAGATAGATGACTTCAAACCGCTGTTGATCGGATGGATAGTCAGCAGAGCAGATATCGGTGATGTGGTCAAAGCACGCCTCGGGATCGTCGTGCAAAAACCGGGCGATCTCCAAGATTCTTGATGCAGCGACATGGACGGTCACTTCCGATCGGGCCGTGTCGACATCGACGGAGAGTACCGCCTCCGGGAACTTCTTGAGCAAGGTTTCAGTGAGGGATTGCATGGTTTTTTCAGTTGGAAAGTCTGCACGTTAAAAAGTCTGTGCCTAGGGGTCTCTCAAACTTTTGAACGTTCCCACGTTTACAACGCGCATCCTTTACGCACTTATTTCACGAACACCTTCTCGCGCTGAATCTTCTCCTGTAACTTTAATAGTCCGTCCAGCAAGGCCTCTGGTCTCGGTGGACACCCAGGTACATAGACATCGACCGGTATGATTTGATCCACACCCTGCACGACGGCGTAGCTGTTGTAATGATTGCCTGAGGTCGCGCACGAGCCCATGCAGATGACGTAGCGGGGTTCGGGCATTTGGTCATAAATCCGTCGAATAACCGGGGCCATTTTGCGCGAGACTGTTCCTGCGACGATCATAAGATCCGATTGCCTGGGCGACGCGCGAAAGACGCCGGCGCCGAAGCGGTCAAGGTCGTATCGGGAAGAGACGCTCGCAATCATCTCGATGGCGCAGCAAGCCAGTCCGAACGTCATGGGCCACAGCGCCGACTTCCGGGCCCAGTTGACGACCGCGTCCAGATTCGTTGTGATGATGTTCGCGTCAAACTGGCGTTCCAACAAACTCATGATACGTATCTCGTCGTTCGTGAAGCGTCGTTCGTCGAAAGCAGCGTGCGAGATGCGTGCGCGTCACGCTTCACGAGATACGAACAACGGCTCGGTTTCAGTCCCACTCCAACGCCCCTTTTTTCCATGCGTACCAGAATCCCACCACCAGAATGGCGATGAACATGATCATCTCCACTAATCCAACCAGTCCGAGACTGGTGAAGGCAATGGCCCAGGGAAACATAAAGACAATTTCAATATCGAAGATCACAAACAGCATCGCGATGACGTAATACCGCATCGGAAACTGGACACGGGCGTCCTGAAACAGCGGGCTCCCGCTCTCGTAGGGGGCCAACTTTGCCCGATAGGGTTGATTTGGACGGACGAACCAGCCGAGCAAGAGCGTCAGTGTCCCCAAGACGATGCCCACGCCGATGAACATGAGGATCGGGACATAGTTATCCGGAACGGCTGTGTCACCCATGGGAACTCCGTGTAGCGTGTAGCGTGAGGCGTGAAGCGTGAAACCCGCTTCGTCCGTCTTGGGCGAGACTTTGCCCGCAAAGCCCGCATCGACGAGTCTGGGAGGCCCTCGGCTTCGCCGCGAGGCGAGCGAGCGTAAAACGTGAAACGTCGCCGGATGACGCAGGTGACATCATTCTACATCCCTCATGCGGCAGATTGCGCCGTCAGCGCTGAACCAAAGAACGGTTTGTACTGCAAGCCGTCGAGTTCAGGGCGCGCGAGGCCCTTGTGCTGGATGAGTACCTTGAACGTCGTGCCCATCCCGTTCGGCCGCAGCAGATGAATCGCCGCGTTGAACTCCGGGCTGTCCTGGTCTAACTTCGCAATCATCTGTTCGACCCCGAGTCCCATGAGAAAACTCATCTGGTTCGTGAAGCCGGTCGTCTGGAGTCCCTGTTCTTCACCGGTCGCCGCCAAGCCCGAAAAATCCACATGGGCGGTCATGTCTTGATCTCCCACCCGGAGGAACGGATTGTCATTGACGGATTGCTGCGAGTAGCAGAGGAGTGTCCCACCTTTTCGGTCGGACCGATAGAGGTCCTGTGCCGTGTGGCCGTAATCGATGGTGAGCACGAAGCCACGATCCAGATGCTGAGCGACTTTCTTCATCCAATCCAGTGCTCGGAGATTGATTTCGGTTCGATAGCCTTCCGGCCATTCAGGATCCAAGCGGTCTAGGTGCACGGCGAGGGCATCGGAGGACAGCGGCTTGAGACATTCAAGGAACTGTCCGTCTTGATAGTCCACCCAGAGTTCCTTGATTCCTTCTGCTGTGACCTGGACGCGGTGGATGGGAAACGAATCGATGAGCTCATTGCTCAAGAGCAAACCAGTCAGACCATGAGGGGCCACAGTCGAGAGATCGTCCGCCCATGTCAGGAGGGCTGCTCGATCCAGCCAAGGAGCTAGGTTCCTGCGCTGCACCTCGCGCATGGCCGGGCTTCGGTCGATCAGGACATACCGAAGATGCTGAAAAAACGAACGGTAGCGATGCTCGCAGGTTGTCAGAATGTGCTTCGCCAACAAGCCTTTGCCAGGCCCCATTTCAACGATGGTAAAGGGATGGGGTTGGCCGAGTAACCGGTACATTTGTTCGGCTTGTACGGCCAGAGCGTGCCCAAGGATGGGATGGACATCTGAGCTCGTGTAAAAATCACCTCGCCAGCCGATCCGCTCTTGGGCTAGTGGAGTACTCCGCATGTAATAGCCGAATTGTGGGTGGTACAGCGCCAACTCCATGAAACGTGCGAACGGAATCGGGCCTGACGCAGCGATCTCAGAGGCAATAGTAGCAACAAGTTCCGGGTGCCCTGTGCTCACGGAAAGCTCCAAATTCACCATCCAAGATGAAAAAAGCGACACCCCTAGCTTATGGGCAACGTCAGCCCATTGCGTGGTGCCAAAGGGGCCGTAGAGTAGCCTTGGGAAGTGCGTTAAGTCAAGGCAGAGTCAGGGAGAATGGGCGATGTTGTTTGCGTGGTATGGCTACGAGAGTGCAAGGGGATCGGGGGCCCTGTGATGACTTGTCAGGGGACCGGCAACCGTGCCTGCCGAAGCTCCATAAAGGGCTGGCCGACGGCGGTATCGGCGTGTGCGGGAACGTGGAGATGGGTCAGTAGCAGCAGAGATCTATCGCATCATGACATGGTCGAGGCCTGGCCTCACGGCCAGCGCGGCACTCTTCATGTCCCGTGGCACTTTTTATATTTCTTGCCGCTGCCGCAGGGACAGGGATCATTGCGGCCAACCTTGTTTTCTGTCCTCTGGGCGGGGGCCTGTGCCGTGATCGGTTCGTCGCCGCGGTTCAAGGTGAGCTTGGGTGGTGGTTGCGAAATAATCGGTTGCGGCGGAGGAGCTGGCTGTTCGCCTTCATGGCGGACGGCCTGTACATGGAAGAGCCGATCAAGCGTGTCGGATTTGACCCGGTCCATCATGCCGGCGAAGAGATCGAACCCCTCACGCTTATACTCAATCAATGGATCTTTTTGTCCGTAGCCACGAAGGCCAATGCCGTCCCGTAAGTGGTCCATCCCCAATAGATGGTCTTTCCAATGATGGTCGATGACCTGGAGCATGAATGTCTTTTCAAGAAAGCGCATCAGGTCAGGCCCCAGCTCTTGCTCCTTCTTGGCATAGGCGTCCCGAACATGGGTGCGAAGGTCCTCCAGTAAGGCATCACGCCCGACATCCCGGAGGGAGTCTCCACCGTCATGCTTGCCCTGTGTGATATCCAGGCCGAACTGACTCTGCATGACTTCGGTCAAACCTTTGACGTCCCACTCTTCCGGGTATTGTTCGGGGGGGCAATACACGCTAAGAGACGATTCCACCGAGCTTCCCATCATGTCATGGAGATCGTTGGTCAAGTTCTCTCCGCTTAGCACGGCACGGCGGTGGCGATAGATCACCTCGCGCTGCTTGTTCATCACATCATCGTATTCGAGGAGCTGCTTGCGGATTTCGAAGTTATGGGCTTCGACCTTCTTCTGCGCGTTCGCGATGGCGCGGGTCACCATACCGTGTTCGATGGGCACTCCTTCTTCCATCCCGAGCTTGAGCATCAATTGAGAGACTCGTTCGGAGGCGAAGATACGCATCAGATCGTCTTCCAACGACAGGTAAAACCGAGAGGTGCCTGGATCACCCTGGCGACCGGCCCGTCCACGAAGCTGATTGTCGATCCGGCGGCTCTCGTGCCGTTCGGTGCCGAGGATGTGAAGCCCTCCTGCCGCAATGACGTCCTGCTTATCCTTCTCACAGTCGGACCGGATGCCCTCATAGATTTCGAGCTTGCGGCTCTCGGCGATATTTTCTTCTCGATAGAGCACTTGCTTGTACATGAAATCAGGATTGCCGCCCAACAGAATATCGGTCCCGCGACCGGCCATGTTGGTGGCGATCGTCACCGCACCTTTGCGTCCGGCTTGCGCGACGATCTCGGCTTCTCGCTCATGCTGTTTCGCGTTGAGGACGTTATGTTTTACGCCATTGCGGCTCAGCAGACCCGCAATTTTTTCAGATTTCTCGATAGAAATGGTCCCAACGAGCACCGGCTGGCCACGCTCGTGACAGTCCTTGATCTCTTCGACAATCGCGGCGAATTTTTCTTTCTCCGTCCGATACACCACATCCGCATAATCTTGCCGAATCATTTGCCGGTTGGTGGGGACGACGTTGACGTCGAGGTTGTAGATTTTGGCGAACTCGGCCGCTTCCGTATCCGCGGTGCC
Organism: Nitrospira sp.; assembly: GCA_005116895.1. GTDB lineage: Bacteria > Nitrospirota > Nitrospiria > Nitrospirales > Nitrospiraceae > Nitrospira_D. Next base: position 149,565 of record SWDO01000002.1, read on the forward strand.
GGTCATGCCGCTGAGCTTCTTGTACATGCGGAAATAATTCTGGAAGGTGACGGACGCGAGCGTCTGATTTTCATTGGCGATCTTCACGCCTTCTTTGGCTTCGACGGCCTGATGCAGTCCATCGCTCCACCGGCGGCCCGGCATCAAACGCCCGGTAAACTCATCCACGATAATAACTTCGCCGTCCTTTACGACGTAGTCCACGTCTCGCCTGTAGAGCGTGTACGCTTGCAACGCTTTCACCACATGGTGAACCATGTCCATGTGGGCTGGGTCGTACAGATTATCCACGCCGAGTAGTTTTTCGACGCGCACATTGCCGTCTTCAGTCAATGAAGCGGTCTTGGTCTTTTCTTCGATGGTGTAGTCTGTTTCGGCTTTGAGTTGTGGAATGATCGCATTGATTCGGTAATAGAGGTCGGTGGTCTGGTCGGTCGGACCCGAGATGATCAACGGCGTCCGCGCTTCGTCGATCAAAATGCTGTCAACTTCGTCGACGATGGCGAAGTTCAGCTCACGCTGGACACATTGACGCAAATCGTTGACTACCAGGTTGTCACGCAGATAATCGAACCCGTATTCGTTATTCGTCCCATATGTGATGTCGGCGCGATAGGCCTCGGGCCTGGTGCAGGGTCGAAGATGTTGCAGCCGTTTATCGGACGCGTCATACGTCGGGTCGTACATGAACGAGGCGTCATGTTGAATGATCCCCGTGGACAGCCCCAGTGCATGATAGAGCTGGGCCATCCATTGTGCGTCACGTTTGGCGAGATAATCGTTCACCGTGACCAGATGGGCGCCTTTGCCCTCTAGGGCATTCAGATAGACTGGTAATGTTGCAACGAGCGTTTTCCCTTCGCCTGTTTTCATTTCGGCGATCCGGCCGCGGTTGAGAATCATGCCGCCGATCAGCTGCACGTCGAAATGCCGCATGTTGAGCTTGCGGCGGGACATTTCCCGACAGACGGCAAAGGCCTCGGGCAAGATGTCGTCTAGCGTTTGACCAGCTTCGAGCCGCTTCTTGAACTCCTGCGTCTTGTCAGCCAAAGCCTCATCAGAGAGGGGAGTGAGACTGGCCTCTAGGCCGTTGATCTGTTCCACAATCGGTCGTAGAGCTTTGATTTCACGATCGTTTTTACTGCCGAAAATCAGATTGAGTACTTGCGTAACCATAATAAGGTGATCACTATCGTGTTGAGGTTAAAGAGGGCGATGGTGCCCAAATAGATCGTGCAGTATACAGTATCCGTTTCATGAATCCTACTCGATCCTCCTGAGGGCCGGACAGTGGCTTGACAGGCATGATTGTCGGCGCCTAGTATGCGAGCATTGTTGCATCTGTAGCATCGGTAGGCATGGCATAGGTTCATACAGCCCTATCGGGAAGTGCCTTATAGCATGGGTCACTCATTCCGCAAATTGCTTTCGGTATCGCTTGTGTTATGTGTCCTCGCTATCGGCGGGTTGGCGCAAGCACAATCTGCGGAACATGCCGGGCACCATGCGCAGCATCAAGCGGCGACACATGGAACGTTGCTCTGTTCCTGGATGTGTGCCGCCGGTACGGTCCTCGACACTGAAGTTGTCTTGATTCATGCCGAGCGTAACCCCATCGCGCTTCTTTCGATCGTTCATTCCAGTGACGCTTTTTCAGAACCCCCGCGTATCTGTTCCAGTCGTGCTCCTCCGTCCATCTCCTTATAAATAAGCCTTCGTCGCGTTCGTCAGACTAGTGGGTCGTACGTGACCACGCGACGGTTCCTAGCCCCGTAGGCAATTCAAGGTAGTTCCTAGAAGAAGGAGTTCTGGGCATCATGGCGGTCACGCGTTCCATTGTCGAGAAGTAGTTCATAACAAACTCCATGACGGTGGCTAAGGAGATGACAATGACGAGAAAGCACCATCCATCAAAAATTGGGTTGCTTGCCCTCAGCTTCATGCTCGTGATCGGCAGTGGTCTGGTCTGGGCGATGGGGTCCCGGGTACCTGCGGTCGGGACGGCTGCAGAAGATTTTCGTTTGGTTGATTTGGAAGGTAAGCAGCAGAGTCTCAGCCAGTATCGGGGCAAGGTCGTGCTCGTGAACTTCTGGGCGACCTGGTGTAAGCCCTGCACGACAGAAATGCCGGCCATGCAAACCACCTATGACAAACTGCGTGAGAAAGGATTTGTGGTGCTGGCGATCAATGAGTTGGAAGATGAGGCCAAGGTGCGCGACCATATCAAGCAATATGGCCATACGTTTCCGGTGCTGCTGGACCGTGACAACAAAGTGGCGAACCAGTTCGGAGTTTTTGGTTTGCCGGTCAGCGTGTTCATCGATGAGAAGGGCGTCGTCCAGGAATACATCAAGGGCGGGCTCCTGACCGAACAGGTGATCCTCGATATCGTCGCACGTATCCAAAAGCCAGAGCCAATCAAGGCGGCGTCGATTCAATAGAAGAGTGTCGTTAGGTTCCAAGAAGTGAAGAAGCAATCTGCATTCATCTGGGCCTTGTTGCTCTGCCTTGTACTGGTCAATGGGGCGATGGTCGCCCCGAGTGTCAGTCATGCCGAGCACCATGCCGACCATCAGGCGGGTACCCATTCAACCGGCTTTTGTGCATGGTTGTGTGCAGGGGGTGTCGGCATTGAGTCGTCTGGCATTCAATTCGTTTCATACCTGCAGCTCCTTGAGCCCGTCAACGGGCTTTCCTTTGAACCAGTCCGGAGCGTGGTCACGCTCCCGTACTTCTTCCGTGGACCTCCGCACTCCCACACCTAGCTTCTCAACGCGTACTTCCGTAGTGTTCGAACAGTTGCGTCTTACAAAAAGATTTGCTCAGCGCCTTAATTTGGGCCGGCTTTATGTGGAAGTGACAATCATCCGAGCCTGAGGAGTAACGCTTATGTCATCTACTAGTGTAACGGGACGTGCCGTGATGGAGAACATGGAGAAAAGGTTATTGCGAGTCGGGGAAGCAGCTGCAGTGCTCTCCGTCAGCCGCTGGACCATTTATCGGTGGGTGGAGTGTGGACGATTGCGTGGGACACAGCTTGGAAAGGGAAGTTTGCGCATTTTTCGAGAGTCGCTTACAGACCTAATACAACATCATGAAATTGCGATGAATACGACGCTGCCGAGCTCGAATCGGCCGTAATGTGTTCGCAGGTCATGCGAATCCAGTGTGCCGAGGCGTTGTCCGAGCAGGCTGCCCTCCGGCTCGGACCAGCGTGGGACGGAGGCGCACCTCCCTTGGCCTCCGCCCCGCACTTTTCCAGCAGGATGCTGAAAAAGTCAGCCAGCGGCGTTCTCGCATCGCTCGCCTCGCAACGTCGGCGAAGCGGGCTCAGAGGCTCAACGTACCGAAGCGTACGCCTTGCCTCTTTGCTCGCTGCGGCCTTGCCGGCGTGCCTTTTTGAGCTTCCTGCGTGACGCGTTAGTATCGTCTCGCACCTTGATGTTTGTGGCGAAGCTGGAGCTACAGTGAGTTTTTCCGCAACCTGCCATGAGAGTGATTGTGAAGATTGTGTGGCGGTCTATGAGGAGTCGGAAGGACATACGACATGATCTCGGTCGATGACAATCGGTTCTTTTTCCCAGCCTGGGGCATCTCGCTGACGTTGCACGGCTTCGCGGTTGGGTTGGCGGTGATGTTCGCAACGCAGGTCAAACCCCTCTTATCTGAGGAGGTCTTCCAGTGGGATGTGGCCTTGGTAGAGGCGACGACGCCTAATTCCACGACAGAACATGTTGAATCGGTCGTGCCTTCCCTCCCACCGACTGCAAAGGCGACACCTCCCGCACCGAAGATACTCCAACCGGTACGAGCGACGGCACAAGCTGCGGAGCCACCGCGACCGACGATTGAAACAGTCCGACCAATTGAACAAAAGGTGGAGCATCCTCAGGTCCATCAAGAGCAGGTTGAGCAGTCGATCGCCGAAATCGTGCAGCCGATGTCTGAACCGGTTGCCGTGGCTGCTTCATCCGAACCGGTCGAGTCTCAACTTCTTCCAACTGAGCCGGTTGCGGTCGCATCAGCTCCTCCATCCCCCTCCGAAGCTCCTGTTTCACAAGAGGCTCCCGCACTAGTTTCGTCGCAGAATACTCTTGTGGATGCCGCTCCGGTGCAGGTGGCCAGGGCTGTTGGACCGACTGCTGAAGCGAAACTGGATCATCAGTGGCTCGCCGAGTCGCTCTGGCGGCGAGTGGCGGAACTGAAACGCTATCCGAATTCGGCTCGCATGAACGGCCAGGAAGGGAAAGTGATCCTGAAAGCTGTCATCCGATCAGATGGACAGTTGGCCGATGTGTTCGTTCTCAAGAGCTCGGGGTACGCGGCGCTCGATATGGCGGCGATGGAGGCGGTGAAACTCGCCTGTCCAATTCATATGAAGCATGCCATCGGTAAGCCGCAAATCGTCGTGAGCCTTCCGATTGTGTACAGCTTGGCCAACTGAAGGGTGATTGCAATGCAAACCGGGTATCAAAACAAAAGAGAGAGTGGTCGTCGGCGATTCCTTGTGGTCGTGATGCTCGTGTGTTCGATTGGCGTATTCATGACCCAATCATTGTTTGCCGATATTTCCGATCCTGGCGTTCTGCGATTGGCCAAGCAGATGATCGTGGAGGGAACGTACCAATTGTCGCCGTCGGCCATACAGTTCGATGAAGCCGGCGCACTCCATCTGGCCTGGTTTCAGAAGGACGGTGCCGAACCGACACTCAAGACGGTGCGGATCTTCGACGGCGGGAAAGCCATCGGGGAGATTGTCCGGGTAAATCCGGTGGGAGTCGAGCCGGATGCGCTTCACCAGGCACCGGGTTTGGCGACGGGCATAGACAACCAATTGTTCATGACCTGGTCCTCAGCGAAAAAAGACAGTAACGCGATGTTTGCCGCTGACCTGAGGCTGGCGCGGTCGACCGATGGAGGCCGGACTTTTGATACGCCGGTGTTAGTCAACGACGACGGGCAGTCCATTTACCACAGTTTTGAAAACCTCGTGGCCGACCGGCAGGGGCAGGTGTACCTGGCATGGTTGGATAATCGGAGTAAAGAGAAAAGTGGGGCCGGGGTGCGCTTCGCATGCTCTCGTGACAGCGGCACGAGCGTCGGGGCCAATCTCACGATCGATGGCATGGCCTGTCCTTGCTGTCGTCCAATGCTCACCCTGGCGTCGGATGGCACCCTCTGGGCGGCCTGGCGAAAAACCTTCGAAGGAAACGTTCGAGATATTGTGCTGGCCAGATCAACTGATCAGGGCCGAACTTTTTCCGAGCCGATTCGTGTCAGCAAGGACGGCTGGGTGTTCCCGGCCTGTCCGCACCGTGGCCCCTCCGTGGCGTTTGATCGAGTTGGACGGCTGTATATCGCTTGGTATACGGAGGGGACGGATGAGCAGCCACGGCTGCTGCTTGCGGTGTCTGACGATGGCGGGAAGACGTTTTCCAAGCCGATGTCGCTGCATACGTCGACCACTTCACTTCCGGATCACCTTCGGATGGCGGTCCATCCTGACGGTGCGGTGGTCCTGGTCTGGGAGGAAGTCACGGGTGTCCGTAAACGAACGGTCATGCGTGTGTCTGTCGATCGCGGTCGTACGTTTGGATCGGTGCAAGTTCTCAGCGACGGGGCGAAGGGGGAGAGTCCGGTTGTTGCCATCCATCCAAACGGAACCGTGGCCTTGGCGTGGAGTGAGTATGCCTGGCCGAATAACCGACTGGTCGTGCAAATGGGCAAGCTTGGCCAGATGCAGACTCAACGGTCGTCTCCATGATGTGGCTCTGCATGAGTCTGCTGCTCTGGGGGACGAGTCTCCTCCTTCCCCAGTCGGTGGCAGCCGGCATCCACGATCTCTACGCACAGGCGGGAGTGAAGGAGATGGCAGAGCCGCTCGCTGCGCCGGAGTTCGCGTTGACGACGATCGAGGGGCGGATGATTGATAGCAGTCATCTTCGTGGGAACGTCGTGCTGGTCAATTTCTGGGCGACCTGGTGCGGACCCTGTAAAGAGGAAATGCCTGCGCTGAAGCGATTAAAGGAAAGCTTTGCGGGAAGCAGTTTCGAATTGCTCGCAGTCACGACTGATCAACAAGTCGAGGCGATTCGAACGTTCGTCCGGGCATTGGGCCTCGAATTTCCCGTTCTCTTGGACAACACCAAGGACGTGAGTGCGGCATTCGGTGTGCGTGGACTGCCGACCACGGTTTTGATTGATCGACAGGGCCATCTCGTGGGTCGTGCGGTGGGACCACGGGCCTGGGACAGCGCGGAGTCAGTCGCGCTGGTCCGACAGATCCTCGAAGGCATGAAATGAAACGGTGGGTGATTCGAGGTCCGAGTCAGCGATAGGGCGTAGCGAGAGAAAATTCATAATTTAATCATTGAGGAGAAAAATGTTCGTACTCATCGTGTTTCTAATGACCATTATTGTCAGCTTCTCGACAGCCAATACCGGTGTGCAGGCCCAAGATAAGGCCGTTCCTCCGGGGCCGCAGCAATCGGAAGAGTCGACCAGCGTGCCTGGCCAAGATAAGTCCGGTTCCCATCCAGCAGAGGACTCAGAAGAGTTGAACGTCGATCCCATCGTCGTCAGTGCGACGCGAACCGAGCGGTCACTGGCGACTCTTCCCGTGAGTGCGTCGGTGGTGACCCGGCAAGATGTGAAAGATGCACCCGCGATCGGGACAGACGACATCCTGCGTACCGTCCCTGGTATCAACATGCCGTTTTTGAATAGCTTCACCCAACATCCGACCGGCAATCTTCCCGGCATGCGAGGAATGGGTGAGCTTCGGACATTGGTCTTAGTGGATGGTATTCCCATGAACGATCCGTTCTTCGGGACCACGATTTGGAACATGGTGCCGAAGGAGACGATTGAGCGGGTAGAGGTCGTGCGCGGAGCTGCATCCAGTTTGTGGGGCCATTCTGCGATGGGCGGGGTTATTAATATTGTCACTCGCAATTCAGAACCTCGCATGATGAGCCAAAGCCTCATGGGTGGTTCCAACGGGACGTTTCGAACCAATACCTATGCCAGCACCCGCATCAATGATCGATTCGGCATCAGCGCCAATATCAACTATCACCAAACGGATGGGTATATTCCACAGCAGGAGGACCTCCGAGGCGCGATCGATCAACGAGCCGGCGGGGGCAACGCCAATGTGACGTTCAAAGCAGACTACACCTCTCCCGAGTTCCGGTGGTATGCCCGCGCGAATTATTACAACAGCAACCAAAACATCGGTCGGGCCTTTGCCGACAATCATCAGAAGACCGTGAGCTTCCAAACCGGAGGGACCTGGAAATTAAGCGAGCAGGAAACGGTGGAGGCCAATGCGTTTTATCTAAACCAAAACTTTACGACGAATAATCCTGACCTCGTGGTGCCGGGCAATCGGAACGCGGCTTTCCTATCCAATCTCCATCAGATCCCCGCCACTACCATCGGCGGCTATACCCAGTATACCCGAACGATCAACGAGATCTTTCGCTCGGTGCAGGTCGGCGTCGACATGCGTCAGGTTCAAGCCGTCGATCGCGCGCAGCTCTTCAGCGCCCCTGGGGCCAGCCCCACCACCCTCAACGGGTTTGGGAGCCAGCTCTTTGTGGGTGCATTCAGTCAAGCCAGTGTGTTCCCCACTCCGAAGCTTGAACTCTTGGGCAGTTTGCGACTGGATTATTACAGAAACTATGAGTCCAGGCAGGAGTCCGCTCCGGGGGGAACCACTAACTTTGAGAGCAAGGACAGGCTGCAGCTCAATCCGAAACTGGCCGTCCGCTATCAGATTATTGAACCCCTCGCGATCCGGGCGTCCGTCTATCGAGGCTTTCGCGCCCCGACGCTTGACGCCTTGCATTACAACTTTGTCGCGACGGGATTTGCCTTGCGGAGCAACGCGCAGTTGGCTGCTGAGACCATGTTTGGAGGTGATGCCGGACTCGATCTCAATACCAGCTTGATCAAAGGGCAAGTGAATTTCTTCTGGAATGAGATCAATCACGCGATTACGGCAATCCCGACCAGCTTCTTCCCCGTGTTTACGCTGACCTATTTCAATGTGGGGAAAGTTCAGAGCCGTGGCGTGGAAGTCTTGGGCGAAGTGGAGCTGGCACAGTTTTGGGCACAAGCACAGTATTGGTCAGCGATTTTTGGCTACACCTTCACCGACTCCACCATTTCATCCAATCCCGTCGATCCAACTCTTGAGGGAAAACACAATCCCTTTATCCCACGCCATTTCGAAACTCTGACGTTGCGGTACCGCAAGCCGGAGGGGCTCGATTTCTCGTTCCGTCTGCGAGCTAATCAACGGATCTTTGCCGATACAACCAACACGACCAGGCTGAGCGATCAGTTCCTGTTGGATTTCTACGCGTCGTATCCTGTCTACAGGAATGTCACGGCATTTGTGATTGGCGAAAATATCCTCAACGACTCCTATCTGGTCTCGACGCTCGGTGCAAACTGGATGGGGGCGCCACAGCAATTCTTCGGTGGGGTGAATGTCACGCTGTAGTAAGGAAGCATCACACTTACTCGGAATTAGGAGGATCGGTGATCGGTCCGAGTTTGGTGGTTTCAACTCTCGGCCCGGTGCGGGGTGGAGGCGCATTTCCATTGGTCTCCGCCCCGCGCTGGTTGTTCAGCGATAGATGAGTCGAAGTGAGTGAAGCCCATACAGTTTGAGAACTGAGGAAACCTGCCACGTTCATGAAGGAGGTGTGCAATGCTTATGACGGATGAAGCAAACAGAGCATTGACTGGCACCAAGGAAAAGACCTTGCTGCGAGTGGGAGAAGCTGCTGCGGTGCTCTCAGTCAGTCGCTGGACGATCTATCGCTGGGTAGAGGAAGGGCGATTGCGAGGGACGAAGATCGGCAAGGGCAGCGTGCGCATTGTTCGCGATTCAATCACGAGTTTGATTGAAGCTCATCAGAGTGATGTGGCGGTTCATGGCAGCGATCAATGCATTCATAAGCCATCCACTGCTTTTCTTGACCCGACTGTAGCATCAGTGAGCAAACGTCAGTAGACAGTATTTGAAGATTCACATATAGATGATGACGATGATGAGGTACAGGAAATATCCAGGTAGGTTGATCCATCACACCGTGATCGCCGGTGTGGCATTGATCTATGTGGCGCTTTCAGTGATGAACGCCGGCTGCATGTTTACTCATGCTCAGCAGGTGTTGAATGATCATCACCATCACGCAGACGACGGCTCATCTGCCACAGACCAGTTCTGTGCCTGGGCTTGTCAGGCTACAGCCGACACCATAGCGGAAGGTGGCCCACAACTAGCGGTCAGAGATTTGGTGAGTGGGCCAGCAGAATTCACTTCAGCCGGACTTCCTTACTCCACATATTCCTCCGCGATCCATTCGCGGGCACCTCCTTCGGTTTTCTTCGTCAGAATTGGCTAATCCGTACCGCGTGGCCGTACTCTGCGCGCTGGTATGAATGCAGCCTGAGTGCGCCTATTTCGTAACCAAACTGTTTAAGCAAACAGTCCGAGCAGGTGACCCTCCGGCTCGGACTAAGCGCGGGGTGAAGGTTGACTGCCTCCTCCTTTACCCCGCCCTAAATTTTCAGCAAGTCCACTGTGCGGGCAAGACGAGTCAGCGCCTGGCTCTTATGGTCTTCACAGGGCAGGACCGTACCTCAATGCCGTGTGCTGGTGAGCCTGATGTTGAGGATACTCGCGATCATCGGTCTGTATCTGTGATGGAAGAAATGATTGAATGATCCCGATCCATTCGAGAAGTATCGAGCTATCGATGTCCGGTCGAGCCGCCCCCTCGCTCGGACCGATCCGGGGCGCAGGTGTTGCCTCCGTCTACCTCCGCCCCGGCTCATTTCTGTGGAAGATGTTTAAAAGGACGTGATGAGACGAGAAAGGCGGCTGATCTGGAATTGCCAGACAAGCCGATTGCGAGATGGTATTCGACACGATGGTGCGAGAGGGTCGGACAAGCACGATTCTGTCACACAGCACTCGGTAGACAATCAAAGGAAACGGGTCTGGTAGTTGCGCACTCTTCTTCCAGGCCTGCCCAGGGAGTCGGTGGTTGCCTCCTTCCGACTCCCTGGCCCTTCGGGGACACACAGCACAATCCATTGCCGGAAGTTTCGGGTGAGCGGCCCTTCGGATCGTGATATTTCCCCTGATAGAATACTCTGTGTATACTTGTACCCGGGTTCGGACTTCATCAATCAAATCATGAGGAGGGGTTATGACACAATTGAAAGCTGGTGTCGTTGCGATCGCGGTCTGCAGTCTTCTCGCAGGAGGTGTGACGAGTGTCGCATTTGCCAAAGGAGATGGGCATGTGCAGGAAACCATCAAGCACGCGAAGGAGGGAATTGCGCACGAGAAGGAAGCCATTAAGCATCTGGAAGAAGCAATTCAGGGCAGCGAAAATCCTCACGCGAAGGAAGCGCTCGAGCATGCCAAGGAATCGATGAAGCA
>SWDO01000020.1:0-17147 GCA_005116895.1 Nitrospira sp.
ACTGAACCCTTCCGGACTAATGATCAACTTATACAGACCCTTCGCCAACCTGGCTTCACCTCTGACCACTCCATCCGGATGAGTCGCTGGAGGCCAGTAGGCCACGGTCTCTCCTTCTGTTGTTTCGCTGAGTCCTCTGACGACCCGCACTCCGACCGGCGTGTGACGGAGACCGGCATCGACCAGATCCACGACGAGGAATGTGTCCCCTTCACCGGGGATCTCGGTACAGTATTGGGCTTTCGCCTCGTTTTGGGGTTGATAGGCGTTGAAATGGACGAGGTTGCCGCCCACCCGCTGCACACAGGGATCTTCCTCCATCGCCACCGTGCCATGCGCATGGGCAAAACCGGGGAGGAGGAGCATGAGAAACGCGAACGCGCCGACAACACGACGGCAAGAGACCTCTTGCTTGAATCTGACCGTACTAAAACTCAACTTCACTCTATACACCACTCCTGCGATGGCGCTCAGTGCGACCATCATAAGAAGTACCGTCATCATAGAGGTTCACCCCCTTTCTTCCCGTATAAAGCATACTCCTCGAACTATGAAGAGCTGATTGGGAATTCATGAAGAATTTTTCATGATCCGGCTGCATTCTCGCGCTCATCCGTCATCGACAGCTGTCGGCGGACAAGCGATGCACCAAACATGTCAGAGGGAGACGGTGATAAAACGTGTTCAGGGGTGATGAAGCAACTCGGTCGATATCGACGCGGCTGCTCCATCCTGGTGAGGAACCGGTTCTTGATCTAGCCACGCATCGCCTTCCGGCTGATGACCAGCCTCTGCTATCAGCGATGTAAAGTCAAACAGTCGTGGATCCATCAAGAGCGAGGGCGCGACGTTGCTCAATGCCGCGGCGATGCTGTCGGAACAGCCGGGCGACTCTCGCTCCCATTGCTGAAGAAATGCTTTCACTTTCTTTCGCTTCAAATCCTCTTGAGAGCCGCAGAGATCGCAGGGAATGATGGGGAATCCTCTCAGCTCAGCATATCGTGCAAGATCGGCTTCTTTCACCAACGCCAGCGGACGGATGACCAGATGCCGTCCATCCTTTGAACGCAGTTTTGGTGGAATCGCTTTCAACTTGCCTGTATAGAAGAGATTCAGAAAGAGCGTTTCGACAATGTCATCCCGATGATGCCCAAGCGCGATTTTCGTGGCTCCCAGCTCACCGGCGATTCGATAGAGATGTCCCCTGCGAAGGCGCGAGCACAAGGAGCATGTCGTCTGTCCTTCGGGAATCAGTCGTTTCACAATCGAATACGTATCGCGTGACTCGATGTGGAAGCGGACTCCCCGACTGGTCAGATAATCCGGCAGGACGTCCGCTGGAAATCCTGGCTGCTTTTGGTCGAGGTTGACGGCAATCAGGTCAAAATGGATCGGTGCGCGGGGTTGCAGCACGAGTAGGATGTCGAGTAAACCATAACTGTCTTTGCCGCCCGATAGACACACCATAACCTTGTCACCGTCCTCAATAAGGCGATAGTCGGCGATCGCTTGCCCTACCAGGCGGCAGAGGCGTGTCTGAAGCTTCTCGGTTTCTTCGTCGAGTTTACGGCGTGGCGTGGCGGTGGCAGAGATAGGCATGGGGCGATTGTAGCCGCTCTAAAGCTGTCCTGTCGACCGTCCACTGGTATTATGGAGCGGACGAACCACCTATGAAGCAGTCCATTCTCTTTGTCTGCACGGGAAACGTGTTCCGCAGCGTGACGGCCGAATATGCGGTCCGGGCACAGAGCCATTCACAGGCTTGCTACCGAGTTGAGTCAGCTGGTATCAAAGCCTCGCCTCAATCGGTTCCCCTGGTGGTCTGTCACCCACTGATCCGGAAAGGCATCGACCCCTCTGCGCACATTCCACAAGCACTGACCAAGGAACTGATCGATCGGGTTGATCTCATTATTGCCATGAGTCTGAACCATCGAGAGTTTATTCAGCGGCAATTCGGTCTGATGGCTCCACTCTTCAATGAGGTGGCACTCGGCAAAGAAACCCCGATTCTCGACCTGCACGAAGCTCTGCCAGATTGGGAGCGTGATCTTGTCCAAGCACGAGACTATGTGGAGTCGGTCATCGACCACATTTGGGCATCCGTACCGGCATTGATGGCACGACTTTCACAGTTTCCTGGACACCGAAGGCCCGTGAAACCGTAATCCCAGTTCAAACTGGAACAGATGTGGACAATTTGTTCCTCCTCTTGCTCCTCGTAGATCAATCGCATCAGCCTCGCCAACAGCTTGAACAAAGAATGCTATAGTTTTTCATGGGCCATACCGACAGGCCTTATGGAGGATGGCGTGTCTCATGGACCGTACAGTTTCCGACGTGCTCAAGACTCCGGTTGTCGGCCACGACGAACCGGCATGGGCCTCTTGGCCCGACGACGCGTTATGGATTTATGGTATGCGCAGAGTCATCCGGATGAAGACTTCGCTGAAACCTTTGCCGTCTGGCTGACACCGGAATCCCTATGGGAGGAGCGATACCGTGGCTGGCCCGTTCTGAAGAAGCTCAGATATGTCGATGGCCTCATGAACAACCTCCAGGGCATCCCTCCTTCCGTCACGACACATGAAGAAATTGATCCGCTTCCCAATCTCAAGAAGACGCTTCGCGAACACTATGAGCGAAAACGCAGGCATTACGGCATCGAGCACCGGTCGCAGTATGACCCGGATCTCAAGCGGCTCTTCTCCCACCTGCCCAACCATGCAACCAGGCCAAGTGCCGCCACCTTTCTCAATCGGTTTCGCCGCGAAGTGCGACGCAAAGTCGCGAGTTGGACCGGCGAATACCAATACACGATCGACCAAGTGCTGGAGGATATGATTCGTCGATGCCGTGAATTGAATCTGCGAGTTCCCGTGGCAGAAGAGCAGGCCAAACTCGATTTCACCATCCTCCTGACCGTCCATACCATGAACTTTTTGCGGAGTGGGCGGCATCGAGTGGCCTTATGAAGCGACTACGCGTGCTCGTCCTCATGCATGAAGACCTCGTCCCGCCGGAGCAGGTGAACGGTCACGATCTGAAAACCGTCGCGTGGCGGACAGAGCACGATGTTGTCTCCACATTGAAGAAGCTGGGTCATGAGGTGCTCCCGCTCGGCGTGAAGAGCGAGCTCGACGTGATCCATTCAGCTATCGAGGGTTGGAAGCCGGACATCGCCTTCAACCTGCTGGAAGAATTTGACGGCGTCGCCGTCTACGATCAGCACGTCGTGTCGTACCTCGAACTCCTGCACCTCCCTTACACCGGCTGTAATCCGCGCGGCCTGATGTTGGCGCGCGACAAAGCGTTAACAAAGAAGGTGCTGTCCTTTCACCGGATCCCCTATCCAGAATTCATCGAAGTCCCTCAGGGGCGCACGGTCAGGCGGCCCAAATGGCTCGCCTTCCCATTGATCGTCAAATCCGTCAGCGAAGAAGCCTCGTTGGGTATCTCCCAAGCCTCGATCGTGGAAGACGACGACAAGCTGGGCGAGCGAGTAACCTTCATCCACAATAGTGTGGGAAGTGGCGCCCTGATCGAGCGGTATATCGAGGGTCGTGAATTCTACGTGGGGATCATCGGCAACGGCCAGTTGCAAGTGCTGCCGGTGTGGGAACTCATCATGGACAAGTTACCGGACGATGCCAAACGCATCGCGACCGAACGAGTGAAATGGAGCCGAAAGTATCAGCAGAAGTATGGCATCACGTCGCGGAAGGCTAACAACCTGCCAGAGGGGAAGGCCGAAGACATTCAAGATTTAGCAAAACAGGTGTATCGCGCACTCGGACTTAGCGGCTATGCGCGCATTGACATGAGGATGACGGTTGACGGGCAACTGTACGTCCTCGAAGCCAATCCCAACCCCCAGATCGCAGAAGATGAAGACTTCGCCGATTCCGCGAAGAAAGCCGACTATCACTACAAGGAACTACTCCAAGAACTCCTGAACGTCGGCCTCCGCTGGCGCCCGGCTAAAGCGGCCTAACCGTTTACACTCAACCCTATAGTATTTTCCAGCCGAGTGTCAGAACTGCTTGTCCTGGCCTCATGAACCCGTTAGGATCGGTTCACGATGCGAACCATTCACTACGTGAGTTGCTCGACCTCATGCTTCCGGCTGCTCACCCTTCTCCTATGAATAACCCATCTGACCAACCCAAGACCGCCGGGCTGGCACTCGCCGCCCTCGGTGTCGTGTACGGCGACATCGGGACCAGTCCCCTCTATGCGCTGCGGGAATGTTTTCACGCCTCCCACGGCTTGCCCGTCACCCTTCCGACGATCGTCGGCCTGCTGTCTCTCATCATCTGGGCCCTGCTGCTGGTGGTCACGGTGAAATACTTGCTATTCGTCATGCAAGCCGACAATCAGGGCGAAGGCGGCATTGTGGCGCTCATGGCCTTGGGACAACGCCATCGCGAAGAGTCGGCGTTCCCTTTGCGGATCGGGTCCGTGATAGCACTTGGATTACTCGGGGCTTCGTTAGTCTATAGCGATGGGATCATCACACCGGCCATCTCAGTCCTCAGTGCGGTGGAGGGCATCGAGGTGGAGACGACAGCCTATCGGCCCTATACGCTGCCGATCGCTATCGCCGTGCTGCTTGCATTCTTTGCGATCCAGTCGCACGGGACTGGACGACTCGGCGGATGGTTTGGTCCCATCATGCTGTTGTGGTTCGTGACCCTCTCAGCTCTGGGAATCACGAGCGCCGTCCAGACCCCCGAGGTGTTTGTCGCGTTTAGCCCCCACCATGCCGTCCAGTTTCTTGCAGGCCATCCCACGCAGGGTTTTGCGGTGCTGGGAAGCGTGTTTCTTGTTCTGACCGGGGCCGAAGCCTTGTATGCCGACATGGGGCACTTCGGGAAAACGCCCATTCGTCTTGGCTGGTATGGTGTGGTTTTGCCGTCGCTTGTGCTCCAATACCTGGGACAAGGTGCGTTGTTGGTCCGGCAACCGGACGCGGTGACGAATCCGTTCTATTTGCTCGCACCTGGTTGGTTCCTCTTGCCGCTGGTCGTCCTCGCCACGCTGGCCACGATCATCGCCTCGCAAGCCATGCTCAGCGGCGCCTTTTCCCTCACGAATCAGGCGATTCAGTTAGGCTACCTCCCGCGGCTGCACATCCGGTACACCTCCGCCTCCCAGATCGGACAAATCTACGTGCCGTCGATGAATGTGATGATGCTCATCGGCACCATCAGCCTGGTGATCCTCTTTGGCACGTCCAGCAATCTGGCCGCCGCATACGGCATCGCCGTCGCCGGCACCATGGTCACGACTACGCTGCTGATGTCTGTCGTCGCCCGACGACAATGGAAATGGAGTTGGCCGGCCGTCATCCTTGTCACCGGTCTCTTGCTGATCATCGACCTGTCGTTTTTCGGAGCCAATGCGCTGAAGATCCCGCACGGGGGCTGGCTTCCGCTGCTGCTCGGCGCAGGAATTTTTCTGTTGATGACGACCTGGCATGGCGGACGGCGGCTCATTGCGAAGCATCTCTGGAGCAAAATGCCGCAACTGACCACCTACCTGACAGACGTGCTGGCGCAGCCGCTTACCCGCGTCCCGGGAACGGCCGTCTACTTGACCCAGTTCCCCGACCTCACACCGCCGTCCTTCGTGCAGAACGTGCGGCACAACAAAGTGCTCCACGAACAACTAGTCTTCCTGACCACCACGACTGCCCGCGTCCCAACTGTGACCGGCAGCCATCACGTCCGCATCGAACCTCTCGCGAAGGGTGTCCGACGGGTCGTGGTGCAATACGGATTCATGGAGACACCAGACATTACCCGTCTACTCGCAGCATGCCGTACGCAGGGATTGGATGTCGATCTTGACGGAGCGACGTTCTTCCTGAGCCGTGTGAATTCGCTCGCGACGCCGAAGCCGGGCATGGCGCTGTGGCGAGAACGGCTCTTCATTTTTCTCAGTCGCAACTCCCAACGCGCCAGTTCGTTCTTTCATATTCCCGCTGAACAAGTTGTCGAAATCGGCGTCGTGGTGGAAATCTAGCCCATATGAGCCAGACGCGAAAGCCATTCCCGGCGTTTTCCATCTTTACTCTTTTTTCAGTTTCTGCGAGAATTCGCCGCGATGTGCTGAGACTTCGGTAAGTCCTGCCGTCCCACCACGCACCAAGTTTCCACAACACGTACGAGCGAGTTTGGTTACGGCGCGCGTGAGTGGCCGGAGGTGAGTCGCTTTTGTTCAATAAGGAAATTCAATGAAAGTCTTAGTCACGGGAGCGAATGGGTTTGTTGGAGCCCATCTGTGTCGCCGTCTGGTTGAGCGCGGCGCAGAAGTTCGGGCCTTGGTGCGTGAGGGATCGGATCAGAGTGGGCTGAAAGGACAGTCCGTCGACATCGTTCACGGAGACATTCTGGATCTCGCGAGTTTAGAGCGGGCCACCCAGGGCTGTGAACAGGTGTATCACCTCGCAGCGAACGTCAAGTTTTTCACTAGGAATCCTGAAGCGATGCGTGCCGCCAATACACAGGGAACGCGCAACGTGCTCACCGCGGCTCGCAAGGCCGGCGTTCGAAAAATGATTCATACCAGTACCGCCGCGGTCCTACGGCGCGGAACGAATTCGCCCTCGGCAGACGAAACCATGCTCAAGGACGATCATGAAGCCGTTGGCGCCTACGAGCTATCGAAGTTAGAAGCGGATCGCGTCGCGATGGAGGCCTGTGCAGAGGGGCTTCCGGTGATCATCATCAATCTTGCCGCGCCGATCGGTCCTGGCGACGCAAAACCTTCCCCCATTGGGCACACCATCATTCAATTTCTCAAAGGGAGATTCCCGGTATACACCGACTCAGGCTTGAATGTCGTGGATGTTCGAGATGCCGCAGAAGGCCATTGCCTGGCTGCTGAGAAGGGAACAATCGGAAATCGCTATATCCTCGGCGGAGAGAACATTTCCTTGAAAGACTTTCTTGGTGTACTGTGAGAGTTGTCAGGGGTCCCCTCGCCAACAATACAAGTGCCCTATGCCTTGACCCTCATTGGTGGGGTGATGGGCGAGATCACCGGGCGGCTCACCAAGAAGGAGCCTTTGGCCTGTCTGGCCTCGGTGCGAATGGGGAAATATCCGCATTATGTCAGCATCGACAAAGCGAAGCGTGAACTGGGATACCGTCCCGGTCCCATTCGAGCCTCGTTACAAGAAGAAATAGAATGGTTTCGTGCACACGGCATGGTGTAACTGAGAACCGCCACCCTGGCTCGACTCGTTATTGAGGGTAGGCCGCATCCTAATCCCTGGACCCGCGGGTTCCAGAAAACATCCGGTTGCATCACCTCGGGGCAGTCGTTCGTCAACTCGACACACCATCCGGCCGTGGGTCAGTTTGAATTCGCATAATCCCTGGCATCTACGGTTCATCACTAAGGGTCCATGGCTTACGGACTCAATTGCACAGTGTTCACTTTGGGCTATTTTCCTCTTCTGGAAAATGTTACGGTGCTCGTGCCATGCGATAGGCGGCCCGTCCGCCTGCGGCTCACGGCACACGCCATGGTGCTGCGACGCCTGATGCACGGCTTAGGAGCCGGACCCTCAACCTGAGAGCGAACGAGAAGCTATCTCAAAATCGATTTTGAGAAGATCGGATACTTGCAACCTAGGACACTATCCTCTGTTTCATCACTGCCTCAGGGTGAAACACCTTCTTGTCTCACGCTGCCTCAGGCGACTATCAAAATCTGGTCATGCCATGCGTAATGATCTACTTTCCCGCAGGGGTGTAGAGGTCTTTCCTGTCTGGCACAAAATGTGATGTGTATTGTTAATTTGAGATACGTTCGAGACTCAGCAATAGAACAACCAGCGCTCAATGGAGGCACTCATGAAATCTCTTCTATTACTCATCGAAGGTGACGATGAATTGCGACCGGTTGTTAAGGAGCTACAGGCCACGCCTGTGCCCGGGGCGCAAAATCCGTTTGAAGGGACTCTGTCCAATAAGACCAGAATCATTGCGGTGACCACCGGCGTTGGTCCCGAACAAGCCTATCGGGTGACCGCCGACGCGATCCGGCAATTCAACCCAGATTACGTGCTCTCTGCCGGAACCTGTGGCGCGTTGGTTCAGGGTCTCGAGGTGTCGGATTGGGTGGTGACAGGAGATGTCCGTGCGATTGGGCAGGCGCATCAGCAATGGTCTACGTTCGAGACGCTTCGAGCCAACGACGAGACCGCGGCGCCGCGTCTCGGCCAAGCGCTCAAACAGACCCCACGATGGCATCAGGGAAGATTAGTGACCGTGGCTGATGAACCGATTCATTGTGCGATGGCCAAGGCCGAGATCGCGACGCTCCATGACGCGATTGCGGTGGACATGGAAAGTTATGGCATCGCACGAGCAGCCGT
Organism: Nitrospira sp.; assembly: GCA_005116895.1. Taxonomy (GTDB): domain Bacteria; phylum Nitrospirota; class Nitrospiria; order Nitrospirales; family Nitrospiraceae; genus Nitrospira_D. Next base: position 8,390 of record SWDO01000020.1, read on the forward strand.
CGAGAATGGGCTTCCGTGGGTTGTGGCGCGAGTCGTCGTCGATACCCCAGCCCTGCCCTTACCGGACCTCGGCGCCATGAACGTGCACACAGGGCGTCCTCCCCTTTCAGGCATCGCCAAATATGTCCTCATGAACCCGTTTGCGGGACCCCAGAGATTACACGGATTATGGTCGCTGGTGCAGACCTACGCGTTTCACCTTGTCAGAATCTTGCCGGAATTCACCGATGGGTCGAGGGTCTCTGTCCCGAGAGAAGAGTGTCAACTCGTGTAGTCGCTCATCGCTCCACGATCTTTCCTAAGACCACCACCCTCGCTGGGTGTTGCACGTCGCAATTTGAATTCAAGTCTTTTTCTATTTCATCTTGCGTCAGCTCCAGGTGAGATTTCCCTCATCAGCATTGAGCATTCCGCCTCTCTATGAAATAGTGTTGGAACCGCCAGGGCATTTAATCTGCCGCTGCCCCGACTGAACCTGGATCTAACTTTACGAGAACATCGCCGAAATACCCGTTCGCCGAAGCGAGGCGACGACGATCGGTACATGGCCAACCTCGGCCCACGACAACACCGCCATCTCCGGCTCAGCAGTAAACGATTGGAACAGTAGAATGGCACCGAGAAAGAGGGCAATGATGCCGGGCCAGATCATCGAGAGCGCACCAACCACCAAGACAAACGTGATCGCCGCCATCGTCAGCTGGAGGAACTGGCTCTTGACTGTGATCATACGGCCCTCCTTCGTTTGCTCTCGACTGAAACCTCTAAATCCCATTGATTGAACGTGGAACGACTACGCTGTCTAACCCATTCAAAGGCCAGCAGGTAGCACCGCAACGGGAGCTTGTGCAATGCCTCTTTGGAATGAAGACGATCATCCCTAGCCGCTAGATTCCTTTAGCCCATCGTTCACTAGGGCCATATACCTCATCACGGATGTTGCCTTCGTCCGAACTTCTTCGCCTGTACCACTCTCTCAGCAAGGAACGGGCCATGGTGAATCTACGTATAATGACTTGAATTTCCTCATGTTCTTGTGGTCCGAAGAATGGAAGGCTTAGCCGATGTATCGATTTCGATTCACGGAGAGTATCCGAATCGATTCAGTGAGGTGTGTCGAGCCATGAGGAGCCTACCCACAGCCGTCGATGCCGGGACTGCGATTGAGGGCTGCCTCCACTGAAGCGATGTACGAATTGGAAATGTGCGCGTCGTGCGGGAGTGTGCCTAATTCCGAAGTTCAGCAAGAAAGTCAGCGAGGGACAGGATGGCACTATTTGCATACCGTTTGAGCGCGAGGACACTTGTCTCACCCATCTCGCTCACCTCGTATGAGTCGATCTTCCACGTCAGCGCTCATCCGGACCTCGAAGCCCATCCATTCTTACGAAATGTGCTCGACTGCCGAATGCGCCGCTCGAACTCGTCACGAGAGAACAGTTGGAAGACCGGGTCGCCGAAGCGAGGCGAAGACGATCGGCACATGGCCGACCTCGGTCCATGACAGCACCGCCATCTCCGGCTCGACGCTGAACGATTGGAGCAGCCAGAGGGCACCGAGAAAGAGGCCAATGATGGCGGGCCAGATCATTGAGAGTGCACCGATAACAAAGACGAACGTGATGGCCGACAACATCAGCTGGAGAAACTGGCTCTTGGCTGTAATCATATGGTCCTCACTCGTTCTCCAGCCCCTAGATTCATTCAGTGGCTCCCCCATATCTTCATCTTCTGCACTGCTCGAACAGCAAGGAGCGGGCCATGGTTAATCTACTTATAACAACGTGAATTTCCACCATGTGTGCTGTTGTTTTGGGAACCAGGGGCCTCACACGACGTATCCATTTCGATTCACCGTGAGTATCGGAATAGATTCATCGAGGTGGGGGATACCAGAGCAGAGAGCCGAAAACGCAGATACTGATAAAGGGTAGGCCGTGGACTGAGTACCGTGGCTGCTTGACTGATATCTCCTGTATGGCTTGCCGAGTCATGTCTTCAGCTCAGTCGACCTTCACGTGGAGCACTCTCGCGGCTTTGGGAGGTACAGGTGATCGACGCCGCGGAGAGTTCTAGCTCATACGTGATCCCGACATCTGTTTACCCAGGACCACTAGATGTGGGGGGCCGGCAGCCTGGAACACCTATTACTTTTTGAACCCTATCACGCCTCTCAACGAGATGCCCTGCAGGCCTTGCTGGACGCGGCAGCACAGTCAAATCCCCAGTTGCAAAGCGCCGCTAGACGGCGTATAGGGTACGGTAGGGCCTGTTGGTTCTACTTATCACTCGATAGGAACTACTCAGGGGCAGTTTCGTGGTTTTGGGCTGACGTCGTTTCCCTGTCTCGTGACTGGTTCTTGTGGCGTGAACGGGGACGGCTGTTGCCTCATAATAGTCGACTTCAAAACTTGACTCCAGACAGGGGAGTCGCTGCAACTTCATCATTGAATGAGGTGAGATTATGATTATGAAGCTGGTCGCTTTCGTGTTTCTCTTCACCTTCACAGTCAATGGACAGGAATCAAGTCAGGCTGCGGCCACTCAGTCCATTGCCGACAACCAGCCGACCACAGGTCAATCGGAGAATGGTCAACGCTCTCTCCTGGCCATGCTCGTCGGATTCTTGACACCGGCCGATGTTCGGTCGGCTCAACAGGACAACGAGGCGGGCTCGTATATTCACAAAGTCGACGGCGACGAGACTTCTCTTACTCCGTCAATTACGCCTATGACGTCGATTACGATCGACACACCCCAGAGCCAATCTTCGGAAGCAGAGAAGGAAACGGTCAGATTGGAACAACTCCTCGAACAGCTTACGGCTAAAGAGAAAGAGTTGTCCTTACTGCGTGAGAAAACGACAGCGGCAGCGAATCAGGTAACCGTCGAAAAGACCCGCGCGGAAGCCTTGGAAGCGCAGCTGACCCAAAAGGAGCAGGAACTCGCAGGGCTCTGCACCCAACGGGACACCCACCAGTACATGTCACAGGAACTGAACCGGACACGAAGCAGCCTGGAGTTGGCCAGACAACAAGTCTTCGACATTGAGCGGCAATTTGCCACCAACAATGACCAGCTTGATACCGCGATGCAACGGATCGCGGACCTTGACCTGCAGTTGGTGGCGAAAGAGCAGGACTTCCAACTAGCCAAGGCCAACATGGATATGGAACTCGCCGCTCGTGACTCGCAGCTCGTGCAGGCAAAGCGCCTGCTCGCGAGCCTAGGCAAGAGCTTGCCGAAACCGGTCAAACTGCCCTCCTACGCCAAGAGTGTACTTCCTCAGCCAGCCATCACGACGGCGCGTGCCACGACTGACCTCACTCGGGTCAGCGAGAAGCTGGCGAGCGCCCTCCAGGACGAACTGAAACGAGGCACCGTGGTGTTAGAGCAGCGTGGAGACAAACTCACGCTGGCGCTGTCATCGGGAGAACTGTTTGGCAAAGGTCGAGTGATCATGACACCGGCGGGAGCCACCTTGATCAAGCGCATCGGCAGCGCCTTGCGGAAATTCCGTCCCCAGAGCGTCGAAGTCGCCGGCCATACCGACAGCATACCGGTCAAGTACGATCCTCGGCGGCAGTTTAAGGACAACGCTGAGCTTTCTCGTGCACGGGCCGAGAATGCCGGCAAGGCGCTTGTTAAGGGAGGGTTAGGGGCCGACCGAGTCAGGGCTGTCGGATATGCGGACGCACGCCCCATCGCGACCAATGATACAGAAGAAGGCCGAAGTAAGAACCGGCGGGTCGAAATTGTCGTAACCCAGTCGCCTGAACCAATCGCCTCCACAGGTGAAACGGACGAGCAACTTGCGCATAACACTCGGAGCGCGTCCCAATACGGTGGAATGGTCAAAAAAGTTTCGAATCGCTGATACTCAACGGACAACCATGTCGGCCTATGGGAGGCCGACATGGTTCGGTCGGTTTCCCACAAATCTGCCCCCTACCTGTTTAGAATGCCACCCTCTCTTTATGTTCTGAAGGACATGTGAATCATCACAATGCTTCCCATCCAAGCCGCCACTTGAGGGCATGACGCACCCTGCAGTATCCTGCACGCCAACAGGGAAATTGAGATGACGCCTAGCGAAGCCACAGCTGCCTTGTTCAACTCCATGCCGCAACCTCTCACCGTGTCTCAGCTTGAGGAATACGGGGTCGAGGCATCGGAATCGAACTCTAGCCAGATCGCTCGAGAAATCTTGTCGTTAAATCTCTATTGGGTCCTGGCTGCGGTGGATGCTCACATCCCTACCCAGTACAGAACCGCTATTACAGCGAACCTGCTTACGGCTGTCCGGAAAGCATGGTGGGAATCAGGATGGTGCGGAGCTGGAACCTGGGACGAGTATCAACCGGAACTGCACGACCGGCAAGCTCACTATGCACGCCTGATTGATCAGGAAGGGATCAATCACATGGGTCTTTGCGCGGAAACGGCGTCACTGATCGAAGATCAAGGCATTATTTCGCCGGAGGACAGGGCAAAGCTACTCGTGTTGCTGATCGACCATGCGCCGGCTTCGGAATACGGTCGGTTGCTCGATGAGGTAGGATAAGTCCCGTGCTCACAGATAGCGGTGTGACAACACGTTGCCGCTGTCGTCCAATTCGTAGAGGAGCGGCACACCGGTCGGAATGTTGAGTTCCAAGACCTCTTCCTTCGACAATTGGTCCAGCTCCATCACCAACGCACGAAGACTGTTGCCATGCGCCGCAATGATGATGGTTTCCCCCTGCAATAAACAGGGCTTGATCATTTTCTCATAATAGGGCAACGCTCGCTCGGCCGTATCCTTAAGGCTTTCTCCGCCAGGCGGTTTCACATCATAGCTCCGCCGCCAAATTTTCACTTGCGCGTCCCCGTACTTCTTGGCAGTTTCGGCCTTATTCAGCCCTTGAAGGTCTCCGTACATCCGCTCGTTCAAGGCCTTATCCTTCTCGATCGGGATGGTCGTTTGGCCAATGGCCTCCAGGACAAGTCTCAAGGTCTCATTCGCACGAGTGAGCACCGATGTGAACGCCCGGTCAAAGCTAAACCCACGGAGCTTTTCACCGGCTTGTTTCGCTTCCTCGATCCCTTTTGGAGAAAGTGGAACATCCACCCAACCGGTAAAACGGTTTTCCAGGTTCCATTGCGACTCCCCATGCCGGAGCAAGACTAATCGAGCCATTGCAGATCCTTTATTATCAACCTGACCATCCCATCAGGGACCAAAGCATACTGAATTGTCGCGCCAAGTCAAGCCTGTGACTGCAAGACCGCTTGCTTGGCCGGTCGACCAGGTGCTTGCTCCAGATCGGGCGGGCCTTCTTGTACCATCTTCGTCAACGTCGCCAGGAAGATGATGTAGAAAAACACACCGACCCAGATAACATAGGGCTGTACCCCACCTGATTCCTTCAGTGCGGTTTCTTGCACGGCAACATCCATCCGGCCGGCTTTCTTGATTTCACCGATGTGCTCCCGGCAATGCCAAAAATACAGATAGTTCGCAGTCGCTCCCGCCATGACGCTCCACACGATGCCGGCGGAAAAATCTCCCGTGAGATAGGTCGAGACCATCGGGCCGACCGCGTATACGAACGCGTGCAGATACATCTTCCGGTACAAAAACCACAGGAAGGAGATATAGAGAANGGCCGGCCAGTTCCACGAAAGCGCGAACTTTGGCTGGCCGTTCGACGAAAATTTCTTAAATACGGTCAAGTAGTGGTCAGCGTTGGGACCGAGGAATTGGCGCCACAGCGTCTCCTCACCCTGAACCGGCCGAGCAGTGGGCGCCTCAGAGGCGGTCTCGGCGGCAGTCGTAACCTCAGCCAGTTTGGCTCCACACTGATGACAGAAACGGGCCTCATCGGAGTTCTGTTGACTGCATTGACTGCACATCATCATAGCGACGCAGCTTACCACACTCGGAACAGGAGGATACCACCTATCGCGTACTAGCTGATTGAAGAATGTTGTGCACGCGACTTCTGACGGTAATTTCTCGATGCTCCGCTTATTGCTCTTCCCATTGCCGCTGTGCTAGCTTTTCCTTCTTTCTTAAGGGGATACGTCGTCATGCCGACCGAAGAGCTGAAAGATGATGCCGCCAAATATCTGATGCAGACCTACACGCGCCAGCCGGTTTCGATTGTACGGGGGCGAGGCGCAAAGGTCTACGATCTGGAGGGGCGAGAGTACCTCGATTTTGTCGGTGGGATTGCCGTCAATGTCTTGGGGCATGGTCATCCTGACCTGGTTCAAGCCATCCAACGCCAGGCCGCCCAACTGATCCATACGTCCAACCTGTATTACACCGAACCACAAGTGAAACTGGCGCGACTATTGGTGGACCATTCGTTCGCCGACCGCGTATTTTTCTGTAACAGCGGAGCCGAAGCCAATGAAGCGGCGATTAAGCTTGCTCGGCGGTACGGGCATGAGCGGCATGGGCCCGATCGTTATGAAGTCATCACGATGAAGAATTCGTTCCATGGCCGCACGCTGGGCATGCTCACGGCCACGGGACAGGAGAAGGTTCAAAAGGGTTTCGAACCGCTGATGCCCGGGTTTGCCTATGCCCCATTCAATGATTTCGGCGCGATCGAGTCCATGATCAATGAGAAGACTGCGGCAATCATGCTGGAACCGATTCAGGCGGAAGGCGGCGTGCATGTGGCCAACCGGGATTATCTGAGGAGCCTGCGCGAACTCTGCACACAGCAAGACATCTTGCTCATTTTCGATGAAATTCAAACGGGCATGGGTCGAACCGGCACCTTCTTCGCCCATGAGCAACTCGGTGTGAAACCCGATATCATGACTCTTGCAAAGGGTCTCGCCGGAGGAGTGCCGATCGGCGCCTGTCTGGCGAAAGAATCGGTGGCCGCAGCGTTTACCCCTGGCTCTCATGCGTCGACCTTTGGTGGGAACCCCTTGGCCTGTGCCGCAGCACTGGCCGTCTGCCGGGTGTTGCTCGAAGGAAAGGTGTTGGACCAAGCCAGGCGCATGGGCGAATACTTGGCTAAAGGGTTGGCCGACTGCAAAGACCGCCATCGAATCGTGAAGGATGTGCGAGGCCTTGGTCTCTTGCAAGGCATGGAGTTGGAGACCGATGCCCGAGCAGTGGTGGCCGATGCACTCGCCCGTGGCGTGCTGATCAATGCGGCAACCGAGCGGGTGCTGCGCTTTGTACCACCCTTGGTAATCACACAGCTCGAAGTGGATAAGCTCATCGACCTCCTCGATATTCTGTTCAGCCAACGCCAGACGGCGGGAAAAGATTCACACCACTGATGGCGCTATCAGCCCGACAACGCATTAGCCGTTCACGCTATGCCAAGGACTTGCTCGACGTCGCGACGCTGTCACGACAGCAGGTCCTCGCCTTATTACGTTTGGCGACATCTTTGAAGAACAAGCAGCGTCAAGGCACTCCACATCGGCTCCTGCCCGGAAAGACATTAGGATTGCTGTTTCAAAAGCCGTCGACGAGGACGCGCGTGTCGTTCGAGGCGGGGATGAACCAGCTCGGTGGCCATGCGATGATCCTTCCCATGAGCGATATTCAACTCTCGCGCGGGGAGACGGTCTCAGACACAGCACGCGTCTTGTCCCGTTACCTAGACGGGATCGTGATCCGTACCTATGACCATGCGATCGTCGAAGAGTGGGCGACAGAAGCCACGATGCCGGTGATTAACGGGCTGACCGACCATAGCCATCCCTGTCAGGCCTTGTCCGACTTGATGACGATTCAGGAGATCAAGGGCCGGCTCAAGGGACTCAGCCTGGCCTACATCGGCGATGGAAACAACGTGGCCAACTCGCTCATCGAAGCAGGAACGAAAGTGGGCATGCGCGTCGTGATCGGATGCCCGTCCGGCTATCAGCCGGATCAGCGGGTGATCGATCGTGCGAGAATGGAAGGACACACCACCGGCGCATCCATCGAGGTGCTAGAGAATCCCCTCGTTGCCGTGAAAGAAGCCGATGTGGTGTATACCGACGTATGGATCAGCATGGGCCGCGAGCGGGAGCAGGCTCGACGATTGCGGACGCTCGCTCCCTACCAGCTGAACAAACGGCTACTACAACGGGCGAAACCCGACGCCATCGTCATGCATTGTTTGCCGGCTCATCGCGGAGAAGAGATTACGGCGGATGTACTGGACGGCCCGCAGTCCGTTGTCATCGATCAAGCAGAAAATCGCCTGCACATGCAGAAGGCCATCTTGACTCAACTGCTCAACCAAAAGAAACATACCGGGTAGGATCCACCATGAAACCAACATCGATCAAGAAAATCGTCCTGGCCTATTCAGGCGGACTGGATACATCCGTCATCCTCAAGTGGCTGCAAGAAACCTATCAGGCCGAGATCATCGCGTTTTGCGCCGACCTCGGCCAGGGCGAAGACCTCAAGGCCGTCAAGGTCAAGGCACAGGCGCTCGGCGTCAAGAAGGTCTATGTCGAGGATCTCCGTGAGACCTTCGTCAAGGATTATGTGTTCCCGATGTTGCGCGGAAATGGGATGTATGAAGGTTGTTACCTCTTGGGGACGTCGATCGCTCGCCCGCTGATCGCTCGTCGTCAGGCTGAAATTGCGCTCAAAGAGGGCGCCGAAGCGGTGTCGCACGGCTCCACAGGGAAGGGCAACGACCAGGTGCGCTTCCAGCTCGTCACGAACATGCTCGCCCCCGAGATCGAGGTCTACGCCCCCTGGCGCGATCAAGAGTTCCTGTCGCGCTTCCGCGGCCGCAGC
>SWDO01000020.1:17247-96140 GCA_005116895.1 Nitrospira sp.
TCGATCCGTTCACAAAATGCTTGTAATTCTTTCAGTGAAAAATCCGTGAGGTATTTTCTTGGCTGACGACCGTAGCAGCAATCGATCATAAGGGACAAATCGGCGGGACCGCTCGAGGGCGAGTTGAGCAGCGGATCAAGGAACTTGAGCGGTTACTATCATGAGAGCATTCGTCGTGATCGCATCGGCAGGGCTTCTGCTTTCTTGCGGGGTGGTGGGAACACCCGTCGCCCCGGAACTCATCGGTGTTGCGCCCACGATCGCCAAGCAGAAACGGCAACATGCCATTGAGGCAGAGCGGCAGGCAACGGAGTCGGCTGAACCGGACCCTACCCTGGGAGGCCATGAGATGGACCTGCCTCCATCGCAGCCGGTCGGAATACGATAAGCGGTGTTGGGCCTGATACCATTGGATTAACACTAGGAACTACGCGATGAATAGTTTTGAGTACCACCACGGTGAATTGTATTGTGAACAAGTACCGGTCAGCCGCGTGGCGAAGGAACTCGGCACTCCCTGTTATATCTATAGCCATGAGACACTCGTCAGGCATTTCCACGCCTATGACAGTGCCTTCAAGAGTATCCCGCATGTCATCGCGTTTGCGATGAAGGCCAATTCCAATCTGGCCATCCTTCGCCTGATGGCCAAGGAAGGCAGCGGCGCGGACATCGTGTCGGGCGGCGAGCTGTTCAGAGCCCTCAAAGCCGGGGTGCCACCTTCCAAAATCGTGTTTGCCGGCGTCGGTAAATCGCAGGATGAAATCCGCGACGCGCTGAAGGCCGACGTCCTCATGTTCAATGTCGAGTCGTCGGCTGAGATTCATGCAATCAACGAAGTCGCGGCATCGGTCGGCAAAAAGGCGCGCATCGCGTTGCGGATTAATCCTGACGTGGATCCCAAAACCCACCCCTACATCTCGACGGGGATGAAGAAGAGCAAATTTGGCATCGCGTCGGATCGCGCGCTGGAAGAATACAAGATGGCCTCCTCGCTGGACCACATTGACGTTGTCGGGGTCCACGCCCACATCGGCTCGCAGTTGACGGACGTCACGCCGTTTGTCGATTCGCTGAAGAAAGTCGTGGCGCTCATCCATACGCTGAAAAGCCAGGGCATCACCATCCGCTACCTGAACATCGGAGGCGGACTCGGTATTACCTATTCCGAGGAAAAGCCGCCGTTACCCCAAGACCTGGCTGACGCGATTTCGCCGCTTGTCAAAGATTTGGGGTTGACGCTGGTCATGGAACCCGGACGCGTCATCGTCGGCAACGCTGGCATCCTGGTGACAAAGGCCTTGTACGAGAAGGCCGGGGAGACGAAGCACTTCGTTATCGTCGACGCCGCCATGAACGATTTGATTCGGCCTAGCCTGTACGGCGCCTACCACGAAATTCGTCCAGTGAATGAGGAAGCCATCCATCGGACCAGACAGACGGTGGACATTGTCGGGCCGGTCTGTGAATCTGGTGATTTTCTGGCCAAGGATCGATCGCTGCCTGGCACCAAGCCTGGTGAGTTGCTGGCGGTCATGAGTGCGGGGGCCTATGGCTTTGTGATGGCGTCCAATTATAACTCTCGACCCCGCGTACCGGAAGTGCTCGTCAAGGGCGGAGAGTTTCACGTGATTCGTGAGCGAGAAACATACGACGACCTCGTACGGGGTGAGAGAATTCCGTCCTTCCTCAACGAAACGGAGTGAGCATGTTTACCGGATCTCTTGTCGCGATTGTAACGCCATTTCGACAGGGCAAGGTCGACGAGCGCGCCTTGGCCGAGTTGATCGAATGGCAGATCGCCAATGGCACCAATGGCGTTGTCCCTTGCGGAACCACTGGTGAATCGGCCACCCTTTCTCATAGCGAGCATAATCGGGTAATTGAGTTGACGGTCGAGGTGGTCCGGCGGCGGGTACCGGTTATTGCCGGAACCGGCTCGAATAGCACGGAAGAAGCCATTACCCTCACGAAACATGCGAAGCAGGCCGGAGCCGACGGCGCTTTACTCATTACTCCCTACTACAATAAACCGACTCAGGAAGGACTCTATCGACACTACACGGCTGTTGCAGAAGCCGTCGACCTGCCTTTACTCCTGTACAATATTCCCGGTCGTACTGGAGTCAACATGCTACCATCGACGATCGCCCGACTCTCAGACATGAAGACGATCGTCGGGGTTAAGGAAGGGAGTGGCTCGGTCCAACAGGCCTCAGATATCGTTCAGCTGTGCGGTGACCGCCTAACCGTGCTGGCTGGCGACGACTCCCTCACATTACCGATGATGGCAGTCGGCGGAAAGGGTGTGATCACCGTAACGGCCAATATCGTGCCGATGGAAATGGCCAGTCTTGTAAAGGCCTTTGCAGAGGGACGAATCGACGACGCGCGACGGATTCACTTTAAACTCTCTCCCCTCTTTGCGGCGTTGTTCTATGAGACCAATCCCATTCCCGTCAAAGAAGCGTTAGGACTCATGAGGAAAATTGACCCGGAATTACGCTTGCCGCTCTGCCCAATGGCGCAGGACACACGAGAGAAATTGATTCGGGTCCTCAAGGATGCGGCGTTAATCTAACTTGAGCAAGGTCTAGGTGCACGACAAGATGATCAAGATCATTGTAGCGGGTGCGGCCGGCCGAATGGGTTGCCGACTAGTGTCCCTGATCCGCGATTCAACGGCGTTGACATTGGCAGGGGCTTTAGAGGGAACAGGACATCCGGCGTTAGGGGAAGATGCAGGCGAGACTGCAGCCTCAGGTCGTGCCGGCATTCCCATCACAGAGGACCTCTCCATTCTGATGGAGCGAGGAGAGGTGGTGATCGATTTCTCCGCGCCCTCGGCGACACTCGAACATATGCGGACCGTTGCTCACCATCGGCGAGCTATGGTTATCGGGACCACCGGATTGTCGGCTGTTCAACTCGATGAGCTGAGGTCACTGGCCCAGCAAATTCCCTGCGTCTTTTCTCCGAACATGAGTGTTGGAATCAACCTGATCTGCAAAGTCATCGGCGAAATGGCCAGAACGCTTGGGGATGAGTACGACATCGAAGTGATTGAAGCGCACCACCGGCTGAAAAAGGACGCGCCGAGCGGCACGGCCCTCAAGATTGCCGAAGTCCTCGCCCGTTCGGTAAGCCGAGACTTGGACCAAGTTGGAGTCTATGCCCGCAAGGGGCTGATCGGAGAACGAACAAAAACAGAAATCGGAATACAAACCATTCGCGCCGGTGATATCGTCGGCGACCACACGATTCTGTTTGGTGGCATGGGAGAGCGAATCGAGGTCACTCATCGGGCCAGTAACCGGGATACGTTCGCCCTCGGAGCCCTGCGAGCCGCCAGGTGGGTCGTCCGCCAACCCCCTGGTTTATACGACATGATGGATGTTTTGAACCTTCGTTGACCATCTTCCAACTGCGCCTCGGCATTGATTCACTTGATGCATACGCCTTCAACGAATGCACGGGTGGGATGCAGCCATGCAACACCCTCCCGCAGGATATTCAGGTATGCAGTGGCTCACTGAATAGGTAGTGCTTCTAGCTGGCGACTTTGAATTCGTTACCGACTATGAAGGAAGAAGGAATGGGCCATGATGCCAGAACTCATGGTTAATTTCTGTCTAGCCACCGCTGAGTGCAGAGTAGCCGCCGCTGGTTACCTGCGGAGCAGCCATTCCCCACAATGGGTTGGAAGGCGCTGAGTCAAACCTGACCTCGCAACCCTCCCGCTCGTCAGTAGGTAGTGCTGTGGAGACAGACAGGAAAGATTAGTGGCGAGCCGTAATCGGTCGAGGTTCTTGATCCGCTGCTTTTCGACGACCACAGTTCAAACAGGCAAACACAGTGATCGCAAGCCCGGCGTCCAAATCCACCGCCCGTTCCGGCAACATCGCACCATGGCATTTATCGCATGTCTTCATGGTCGGCACTGTAGCACCATAGAATTGAGAAACCAATACTCCTGAAGTACTGGATGGCACTGGCAATAGTCCCAATGAGACCTAGTGCTATAGGCCGTTTGCGCATTATCCATCGATCTGATTTACGATCTGTTAACAGGTCCATTCTTGACAGGCCTATCCTACTCGCATAGGATTGTGGCCTCAAGGGGATAACCCACTATGTATAGATTAATATTAGCCATTTTGCTTTTCACAACTCTTTACTTCTTGCTCCGACAAATATTTCGTGGATTCAACAAGCCTATTGAGGATAGCCGGAAGAAATCGTCCGTACGAGTCCAAGACGAAGAACAAGATCAGATGGTCGAGGATCCAGTGTGCCACATATTCGTTCCGAAGCGAATTGCCGTGATCGAGACGATTGGTGCACGGGAATACTGTTTTTGCAGTCAGGAGTGTGCAGTGAGGTTTCGGAGTGAGCACCCCGTCTAGTTAGGAGCTATTCAAAAGCTATAAGAAATCGTTGCCGTGGAAGGAAGATCCTAGCTATTGCTTGGCAATAAATTCCTGTTAGCAGCCTGAATAGGTGTAGTCGGAAAGTTTCTCCTCTTTGTCGAACTTGAGGGTAATCTGACATTGATTAGGAGAAAAATTGAAGAATGGAGGTCCTGATTTTCCTCCAGCTATACGATAGTAGGTCCAGGTCTCTCCACCAAAAAATCTGGACGCCTTGCCATCTGGAGCCCCCCAGTTCTTTTCGAACCAGCCTTTATCTTTTCCCTGAAGCTCGGCCGGTTTCAGTGAAGCCTCGAGGTATGGGTTCTTCCCTGAACAGGCTGGAATGACAAGAGAAAAGAGCAGCAACCAGACAAATCGTTTCATCGTGCCATCTCCTCTAAGACCAATGGGCATCTTCAACCGAGAAATTTTATCTCCCGCTCGAAAGCCTGTCAAACTTTTGTATCGACTTCTTGCAGTGAAGTTGAGTTCTCCATACAATGACCGATAAGAACGGTATCGATTCACGATCTCTTCGCTAGGAAAGGGACCATTATGAAAATCTATCTCGATACAGCCAACGTCAAGGAAATCCATGAAGCGGCAAGCTTTGGATTACTCGACGGCGTGACCACGAATCCCTCCTTGGTCGTTAAGGAAGGCCGAAGTTTCCGGGAAATGCTGCAAGAGGTCTGTAAGATCGTGGACGGGCCGATCAGCGCCGAGGTCGTGAGCATGGAAGCGGACGCTATGGTAAAGGAAGGTAAAGAACTCGCCAAGATCCACAAGAACATCGTGGTCAAATGCCCATTGATTCCGGAAGGCCTTAAAGCAACAAAGCGGTTGGCGGCCGAGGGAATCAAAGTGAACGTAACCCTCTGTTTTTCACCGACACAGGCGCTGCTAGCGGCCAAAGCTGGCGCCTGGTGCGTCTCGCCGTTTATCGGGCGGCTCGACGACATTAGCTCAAGCGGCATGGAGCTCATCCGACAGATCTTAACGATCTATAAAAACTATGACTACAAGACCTTGGTATTAGTGGCAAGCGTCCGCCATCCACAGCACGTTGTCGAGGCGGCATTAGCCGGCGGCCACATCTGCACGATGCCCTACAGCGTGTTTCAAATGCTCTTCAAACATCCGCTGACCGATGCGGGACTGAAGAAGTTTTTGGACGACTGGAAGGCGAAGGGGCAGCAGTAGCAGTTGTCTACTGGGGGTGAGCTCCATGTTCGGCGGATGCTCACCCCCACTCTTCTTTCAAACTGAAGATACGTACCTGTTAATACTCGCCTAGGCTACGCCGAGTCGATTTCTTTTCTCGCCCTCTGAAACACTGAATGAAACATCGAGCGAGTTAATTTTCCAGTAAAGGTGTTTTGCTGACTAGGGTGATAGGAACCCAGCAGTATCACACCCCAGGGTAAGCGATAGGCGACCCCATGTCCAAATTTTGGAAGCGGCACCGGCAGGGCACGCCCCTGTGTCCGGCAGGTCTTGAGGTAATGGTCGAAGGCGATCTTTCCTAGCGCAATCACCACACGATGATTTTTCAGGAGGCGAACTTCATCCTGTAAAAATCGGCTGCAGCGTTCAAACTCATCGGGCGCAGGTTTGTTTCCTGGCGGCGCGCACCGCACGGTTGCACCAATGTAACAATCCGTCAATGATAGGCCATCGTCTCTATGTTGCGAGGCAGCCTGGTTGGCAAATCCATACCGATACAGGGCGTCATACAGCCAGTCCCCACTCCGATCACCGGTGAAGACACGGCCTGTCCGATTTCCCCCATGTGCCGCAGGGGCCAGTCCAAGCACATAGAGCCGAGCTTTGCAATCTCCAAAGCCGGGAACTGGCCGCCCCCAATAGGTCCAATCACGATATTGCTTCCGTTTCTGCCGCGCAATCCCCTCCCGATAGATGACCAACCGAGGACAGGCCATGCAATCAGTGATAGTCTTGTTCAGAACGTTCAGGGCTCGCATATGGGCGGCAGTGTAACACGGACGGGCCCCTTTGCTTGCTGGTGATTAAGTGAGCTGTTAGCATAACTTCTTGTTGTGTGACGGCTTGTATCTGGATGCAATAGAGGAGTACGAGAATGATCATCCGTGGTATGCAGTCCTTGCTTTCTATAGTTGGAATCGGCTTCGTAATCGTGTCGCTGTGTCCTCCAGCCCTTGCCGCATCGGAACCAGCGGATAATGGCGGCCAAAAGTCAGAGGCGGAGAAGGATCTCCTCATACAAGACCTGCTGGATTCGCAGCCAGAACCAGAAGACCGCCTGGTCATTTTGCCAGAAATCAAACGCGAGGGAGAACGATTCTTTCTAAGTTCATTCAAGCTGCCCGATAAAATTACATTTGCCGGCGTGCCAGTTCCTCTGGATAACTGGCAAGTGCGAGAACGGATCGAATACGAGTTCTATCAATTTCTGGAAGATCAGGGGGAAAGCATCATCCTCGCCAAACGTACTGGACGATGTTTCCCTCCTGCAGAAAAACAGTTGGCCGACGCCGGTTTGCCGGATGATCTGAAGTACATGTTGCTGGTCGAGAGTAAATGCATTTCCGCCGCCTACTCCAAGGCAAAGGCCTCCGGTCCCTGGCAGTTCATCCCCTCCACCGGGCGCCGGTACCGGCTGAAGAGCGACGCCGTCCGAGATGAACGTCGCAATCTCGAAATGTCGACCGAAGCGGCCGTGAAGTACCTCAAGTACCTCAAAGACTTTCAGGAGAATGATTGGTTCATGGCCATGGCCTCCTACAATGCCGGCGAGGAACGAGTCCGCAAGCTGCTCAAAGGGCAAAACATTACCGACTATTGGAAAATGCATGGGCCACGTGAGACGATGCGGTATGTCCCTCGCATCATCGCAGCCAAGGAAATTTACTCCCAACCGGAAAAGTATCTGGGGCTGACAAAAAAGGACCTGTATGTGCCGCTTGAAACGGAAACCATCACGGTGAATGTCAAGGAGTCTCAGCGCGCATTGACCTCGATCGCCGAAGAGTTCGGCACCTATCTGCTCGAACTCAAGATGTTGAACCCTGAATTCAAGAAGGATATGCTCCCCCACGGCACCTATCAAATCAGAGTTCCCCGTCAAACCTGTCCCAGTCGCTGTTTTAAGCAAGAGAAAGCACCGTAGCACGCACACCAAATGACGCTTCGTTTGCCCCCCTCCTCCGCCCAATTGCTTCTTCGGAAGCTGATTGTGGCAGGGCTGAAGACAGCCGACCCCTATCAAGCCTTGCTCAATAGCATCTCTCTCAATAAACATTCCCTGCGTGTGGGCCGTCGCACCTACAACCTTTCACACATTGACCGTATTGTCGTGGTCGGTGCCGGCAAGGCGTCGGCAAGGATGGCACAGGCATTGGAGGTAGTACTGAGGCCAAGGCTGGAGGATGGACTTGTCATCGTCAAGACAGGTCACACACTCGCGACCAAACAGATCACCGTCCTCGAAGCCAGCCATCCAATTCCCGATCGTGCTGGTCTTCACGCGACTCAACGGCTTCTGCGTCTGACACAATGTCTGACGCCTCGAGATCTGCTGATCGTGCTCCTCTCCGGAGGCGCATCGAGCCTACTCCCGGCCCCAGTCGCTGGTGTGACGTTGGCCGATAAGCAACGCACGACGCGCCTGCTGCTTCGCAGCGGTGCAACGATCAACGAAATCAATGTCGTGAGAAAACATTTGTCGTTGATCAAAGGCGGCGGCCTGGCCACATCCACCCAGGCGAGAATTGTGACGCTCCTGCTTTCAGACGTCATCGGCGATGATCTCGGCTCTATCGGCTCTGGACCAACAGCGGCCGATCCCTCGACATTTGCGGACGCAGTGGGAGTGTTGCAACGGTACAGAAGCTGGCATGCAGTACCCGAATCGGTACGACGCCACTTGGCCCGGGGCCGACAAGGAGATGCCTCAGAGACTCTGAAGCCTGGATCACGACGGTTGCGCAGCGTGCAGCATCACATCATCGGGAACAACCGGATCATGCTGGAAGCCGTCGCAAGTACCGCACAACAGGCTGGTCTCCATACGAAGTTCGCCTCTCACCCCATCACGGGAGATGCGCGCGTGGCAGCGAAGCAGTTGACGGACCTCGCCAAGGTGATTACCGAAGGGCATGGTCTCTTGAAGCGCCCATGTTGCGTGGTAGCGGGAGGCGAGACCACGGTGACAGTCACAGGCCGTGGAATGGGTGGACGCGCACAGGAATTCGCCGCTTCTGCGGCATTGGAGATCGCCGGTCTCCCCAACACATGGGTCGTGGCACTGGGCACCGACGGCACCGACGGACCCACCGATGCAGCCGGGGCGATTGTCACTGGAGGCACCGTCGCGCGAGCGAAGAAACTCGGCATTGATCTCCGTTCTTCCTTAGATCGGCACAATACCTACCCTGCTTTGAAAGCTCTTGGATGTCATATCCATACCGGTCCGACGGGAACCAACGTCAACGACCTTTACCTTCTTCTCCTGCTCTAGCTACTATGCTGGGGTATGATCCGTCCCATCATCCTTTCATTGTCTCATTGCACAGATCTCGATCTTGTAGGCGGCAAGGCCGTTGGGCTCGCTCGGCTCATTGCGGGTGGGTTCCCTGTTCCTCAAGGGTTCTGCGTTACCACAGAGGCTTATACGCAGTATATACATGCGTCAGGATTTATTGTGCATGAGGAGTGGCAGAGGGTCGGCGCATTATCAGGAAACAAGCGAGCGTCGGTGCTGGCGGGCTGCCGGGAACGGATTGGACGGATAGAGATTTCCCAACTTGCCGCTCAATGTGTGACTGCGCTCCAGACTCTTGATCAGCCGCCGAACACTCGCTGGGCCGTCCGGTCGTCGGCCACGAATGAGGATGCGGCTCATACCAGCTTTGCTGGGCTCTATCGCACTCACCTCGGCGTGGCGCTCTCAGACATTGAGGCCGCGCTGAAAGACCTCTGGTTGTCGCTCTGGGACGAACGAGTGGTGAGCTACCAGGCTCGACAGAGCAACCACATGGCTCCGAGAATGGCGGTGGTGGTCCAACCGATGGTCGAGGCGCAATCGGCCGGAGTCGCCTATTCAATACACCCCGTGACCGGACGATCGAATCAGGTGACGATTAACGCCGTACCTGGGCTCGCAGCGCCACTCGTTGACGGCACGGTTGCGCCAGACCAGTATGTCGTAGAAGTAACCGACAACGGGCAACCGACTCGGGTTCGTCGACGTATTCTTGTCCGTAAGTCTGACCGTCTGACGGTATCGAAAGAGGGACTGCGCACCGATCCGCTCAACGGAATGGCCACACTCCAATCGTCACTCACTGTTGCTCAGCTTTTCTCCCTCGCCGAGACTGCCAAACACATCGAACGGTCCTTCGGACAGCCAATGGATCTCGAATGGGCGTTTGATACCCGACAATTGTGGATCGTGCAAGCCAGGCCGATAACCGCCGTCCGCCCTTCCTCCGATCTCACCAATGATGACTGCGAGTGGTCGCGTACGAATTTCAAGGAGACGCTGCCTGAACTGCCGAGCCTGCTGAGTCTCTCCTTTCTTGAACGGTTCATGGACGCCTACATCCTCTCGCATTATAGAAGACTTGGATGCCGTATCCCTGACGGACTCACGTCGGTCCGCGTGCTGAACGGACGCCCGTACTTGAACGTCACTCTTTTCCATATCCTCATCGCTCAACTTCGTGGAGACCCCTCCATGAATACCGAACAGATGGGGGGTAAGCCACTACAGACCGTGCCACAGGTCCAGCCACTCAGTGGGTTCGCCTTTGTCCGCGCAAGTTGGAGGGTGTGGGCAGAAATGCGACGGGTGGAACGATCGGGCCCGCGTCTGTTTGAGGAGATGAAGGCGCTGGCCGCAACGTATCGTCGAGAACACATTCTACACCTCTCTGTGGAGGAGCTCGTGCCCGAGCTCGACAAGCTTGGTCCCTGGTTGGAGGGTCGTGAAGTCACGTTTGGCATAGCCGGGGGAGTTGGACAATGCCTACAGATTTTCAGTCACTGCTTGCCTCGGTGGCTCGGTCCAGACTGGAGGAGTCTGCTGAATGCTGCCCTCCAAGGACAAGGGACCGTCATCAGCGCTCAGCAGATTCTCCGGCTCGCTGAGCTTACAGACATCGCCAGAAATGAAACAGTGGCGAACGCATTTCTCACATCCGAGCCATGGAATCCATTGACATTTAGGACGGCTCTCGCCGACAGCACATTTTTGCGCACCTTTGATAAATACCTTGAGGATTATGGCCATCGCGCGGTTGGCGAATCAGACGTGATGGCCCCACGGCTCGCCGATAACCCGGAACCGATACTCGCTATCTTGCGATCCCAACTCATCTCCACTGCGCCTTCTCAGGAAACCATTCGCTCGCGCCAAGACGAGACGAGAGCCGCTGCACTGGACCAGATCAAACGGCGAATCGGCTGGCGTCTGGACAGGTGGGCCCTGTTCTTGTGGTGTTACCGTAGATTGGGCCGGTTCTTTGCTCTGCGTGAAGCCAACCGGCACCATCTGATGTATTACTCAATCGCGATTCGTACCCTCTTGTTGCGCCTCGGAGAACTGCTGGTCGAGCGGGGCCAGCTCAACCAACGCGACGATATCTTTTTTTTGACGATCAGCGATCGAGCCAACCTGTTGGCTGGAAGCACGCGAGACTGGAAATCTGAGATTCGAGCTCGGCGAACTGCGCAAGAGCACAACGCAAAATTTGAAGTTCCTGACACCATTCACGACTGGGAAGCTGCGAGGGAACAGACCGTGACAGCTGACAAATCCGAAGAGAACGGCATCTTGACGGGCATGCCGATTAGCGTGGGAACCGTGGCAGGTCTCGTTCGCACGATCCGTTCAGCGGCAGATTGGGGCAAGGTGAGGCCGGGGGAGATTATGGTGGTCTCCGTTATCGATCCCGGCTTGGCTCCTCTCTTTGGTCTTGCTGGAGGTCTGATCGCGGAAATGGGTGGTACGCTGTCTCACGGAGCCATCATTGCACGCGAATATGGACTCCCAACCATCGCCAATGTCGCAGGCGCCATGACACGACTGACTGATGGAATGCAGCTCTCGCTTGATGCCGGATCAGGGACCATTCGTATAGAGCCATTTCCATAACTTGCCATTGACTAGAGCTGATCGATCCAGGCCTTCTGCTCCTTGACCTTTTTCAATTCCTTGCGTAGTCTTCGCTCAAATTGTGAATCTTCACGCTATATGTAGCGGTTCAATGCAATGGGACTTGTGAGATGGATCAATCACTAGCCGGCATCATCCCCCTTGCGATCGGTTTCGGCGCAGGACTGCTCCTGGGCGGGGTGTTTGCAGGGCTGTGGATCACCACTCGTCTCCGACCTCAAGCGCAGCGGGCTGAAGCAATGGTGGATGAGCTGCGAAGACAGGTAGACCAAGAGCGAGACACGATTGCCTCTCTCCGCCACGAGTTGTCCGACGCTCAACACGCACAGGTCACTGCGGAAACCAGGATGGAGGACGCCTCACGTCAGCTCACAGACCAGAAAGTCCTCATTGATCACACACGTCAGGAACTCATGGGGTCATTCCAGGCTCTGTCCGGCGAAGCGTTGAAGCAAAATAACGAGGCATTCTTGAAGCTCGCCGCCGTGTCATTTGAAAGCCTTCACGTCAAAGCAGCGGGTGACTTGGTGCAACGGCAGCAGGCTGTCGATGCGCTGGTCCGCCCGCTCCAAGAATCCCTGCAACGCTACGATGAACAGTTGCGCTTATTGGAACAATCGCGACAGTCGGCCTACGGTGGATTAGATCAACATTTGAAGTCGCTCGCGGAATCGCAGCAACGGTTGCAACAGGAGACTGGAAACTTAGTCAAAGCCTTGCGGGCTCCGACCGTGCGAGGCCAATGGGGCGAGTTGACGTTGAAGCGAGTCGCGGAATTGGCAGGCATGGTCGACCACTGCGATTTTATCGAACAGCCGTCTGTCACGGGCGACGATGGGCGTTTTCGGCCGGATATGGTCGTACAGTTGCCTGGCGGACGCCAAATTATCGTTGATGCGAAGACCGTGCTGTCTGCGTACCTCGATGCCCATGAAGCCCAGAGCGAGGCCCAACAGCTGGAAGCCTTGCGTCGCCACGCAGCCCAGGTGAAGAGCCGTATGGATGAGTTGTCGCTGAAAGCGTACTGGACACAGTTCGATCGTGCACCGGAATTTGTCGTGCTGTTTCTCCCGGGTGAGCAATTCCTCGGTGCGGCGCTGGACCAGAACCCCCGACTCATTGAAGAGGGATTCGCAAACGGAATCGTGTTGGCAACCCCAGCGACACTCATTGCGTTACTCCGTGCAGTCGCGTACGGCTGGCGCCAAGAACGAATGACAGCCCATGCAGAAGAAGCCGGTCGGTTAGGCAAAGAACTGTATGAACGCATGGCGGTGCTGGCTGAACATATGAACGACGTGGGCCAGGCCCTTGGGAAAAGCGTATCGGCGTATAACCGAGCCGTCGGTTCTCTGGAAACACGCATTCTTCCCGCAGCTCGGCGTTTCAAAGAATTGGGCGTCTCGTCGGATCGGGACATCCCGGTGCTGGAGTCGGCAGGAGTGGCTCCACGTAAGACCTTGCCATTTGATATCGAATGAAGGAGCAGACATGACCGACGAACAAGCCATGGTTGAAGCATTTCACCGCAAGTTCGAAATTGTGGCACAAACAGCCCCGATGGATGTGAGTGAAGAGACGAAACACCTTCGCGTTCGACTCATTCAGGAAGAGTTCGACGAATTAAAGGAAGCCATGGCCTCCGGAAATCTTGCTGCGGTGGCCAAAGAAATGGCAGATCTTCTGTATGTGACCTATGGAACCGCGGTTTCCTACGGGATCGATATGGAGCCGGTGTTTCAGGAAGTCCACCGATCGAATCTGAGCAAAATCGGCGGCTACAAGCGGGCGGATGGAAAGTGGGTGAAGCCCCCCACCTATTCGCCGGCGAAGATCGAACCGATTTTGGAGGTCCAACGTGAGCAACTGCCGGCGGAGCGGCTATCGGTGCATGATACCGCCGGTGTGTCCCAGAGTTCATGAGAGATCCACACTGCCCTAGTTGCGGAACCCCCTTCGTCCGAGTCGTCTATGACGAAGGAACCGTCGAGCGAATCTTGAATCGCTTCAGGATGTTCTCATTCCGGTGCCAGCTCTGCACCGCACGCTTCCGTGTCTATCGGGCTCAGCCCCCAACCCAGCCCTCCGTTTCGGATCGCCGGCAATACAAACGACTACCCGTGTCGTTCAGGGCCAACCTGCTTGCAGGACACGCCAGGCGGATGGACAATCGCGTGACGGATATCTCCATGGGAGGGTGCACGCTCGAGACGACGGCAACCTTGCCTCAGGGCTCGTTTATCGAGCTGGTCATCAAACCGGCTTCCAATGAAGAACCGATTAAGATTGGGACGGCCATGGTGTGTTCTTCGCGACCGGAATCGATGGGCATCCGATTTCTTGAAATGGTGGCGGGTGATAAGAACCGCCTCAGTCAGGTCATCCTCAGCTTGCTGGTGGGACAAAGCCTCCATCCTAATCTTCTCGCCTAAAGACGCCTCGCTCTATTTGAAAGACCGCCGAGGCAGGGCAACCAGAAGATTGTCGATAAGCCGAACGGATCCTATCCGCACTGCACCAAGCAGCACGACTCGCGACGTGACATCGCACAGGGGCTCCAAAGTAGACGGATCGCAGACCGCCAGATAGTCGATCGTCATGGCCGGTTCCTTTTTGAGAACATACGCCATCGCTGACTGTACGGCCTTCCCATCGGTGACGCCTCTCCGAATCACCTCGGCGCCTGCTCGCAGGCTCTTGTACAGCGTGACGGCACGTTTTCGGTCCTCCTGCGACAGATAGACATTGCGTGAGCTCATCGCAAGCCCATCCGCTTCACGTACTGTCGGATGCACAACAACCTCTATGCTGAGGTTCAGATCCTTCACCAGCTGCCGGACCAGCACCGATTGCTGGAAATCTTTCTGCCCAAAGAGCGCGACCTGAGGGCGGACAATTCCACAAAGCTTCGTCACAACAGTCGCAACACCGGAAAAATGATGAGGACGTATTTCCCCTTCCCACCGTCGTGCGATTGTCGGAAGTGTGACCATTGTTTGAAATCCGTTCGGGTACATTGCTTCCGCAGTTGGTTCAAAACAGACATCCACCCCTTCTTTTCGGCAGAGGGCTCTGTCCCGCGAGATAGGGCGTGGATACTTGGCGAGATCTTCCTGGGGACCGAACTGCGTAGGATTCACGAAAATACTGACCACGAGCGCATCGCATCGCAACCGTGCCGCCCGTATCAGCTCCCGATGGCCGTCGTGCAATGCGCCCATGGTCGGGACGAATCCAATCGTCACACCTTGTCGCCTGAGGTTTTCACTCCAGGCTGTCATGGCCTGTGGTGAACGAATGATCTTCATGAGTCAGATGGAGAACTGCAGGCAGGACGTGAGCCGTATCTCGTGGACGGCTGAGGAAACAGGAGACGCACTTGAGAGTGGTCCTTGGCATCGGTCAAGAGTTGCGCCATCGATTGATTGAGCGTCGGATGGACCCAGAGCGGATCCAGTTCATTCATCGGCATGAGGACGAATCGGCGTTGATGGAGACGAGGATGCGGAATGGTCAGCCCTGGCTCCTTGATCACATGCTCCCCATAAAAGAGGATGTCTAAGTCGATCGTGCGAGGACCGGACCGATTGTCTTCATCTCGATCAAGTGCCCGTTCAATCTCCTGGAGTGTCGAGAGGAGGCTGCGGGGAGTAATGTTCGTTTCAAGCTGCACCACCCCGTTGAGGAACCATGCCTCTCCGGGATCGATCCGGTCGCGTACCGGTTCCGTTTCATACAATAACGAGACGCCTTGAAGTCGAGAATGTGGGAGAAGGCTGAGCAACGTCACTGCTCGATCGCAAAAATCAACTCGATCGCCGACGTTCGATCCGAATCCGATGAAGACCGTCTCTTTCATGCGCGTATCTCGTGAAGCGTCTCTTCTTCCTTCGATCCTGAGTTCCAGGTTTCAAGTTGTGCAGAAACCAAAAACCTCAAACCAGAAACATGAAACTTGAAACCGTTGGCCGATACGCTTCACGCTTCACGAACGACATGGTCAAAAACCTATCTTCTTGATCCGCTCGACCGCTTCCGCCAGCCGCTCTTTGGTCGTGCAGACCGTCATGCGGATATAGCCTTCGCCCGGTGCGCCGAAGCCGTTGCCTGGCGTCGTGACAATCCCAGCTTTTTCCAGCAAATGGGCCGTGAAGGACGCGGAGGTGTAGCCCTTCGGCACCGTCACCCAGATATAGAAGGCGGCGGGGGGCGCATCCACTTCCAATCCTAGCTGCTTGAGCCCCGGAATGAGCGTATCGCGGCGCTCTTGGTAGATCGTTCGGATACCGTCGGTGACGGACTCGTCCAGACCCAATGCTGTAATGCCCGCTTCCTGGACGGCCTCGAATACGCCTGAGTCCAACTGACTCTTCACCTTGCCCAGCGCAGCCAAGATCGTCATGTTGCCGACCACAAATCCGATACGCCAGCCGGTCATATTGTACGTTTTCGAGAGAGAGTGGAATTCGACGCCAACGTCTTTCGCACCCTCCACTTCCATAAAACTCACGGGGCGCTTGCCGTCGTAGTAGATTTCCGAGTAGGCCGCGTCATGGCAGATGATAATCTGATTATCCTGTGCGAACGCGATGGCCCGCTTAAAGTAGTCCTTCGTCATAATCACGGACGTGGGATTATTCGGAGAATTCAACCACATCAGTTTGGCTTTCTTGGCCACATCCTTTGGGATCGCATTCAGATCCGGCAGGAATCCATTGGCTTTTGTCAGCGGCATGATGTGCGACACACCACCTGAAAAGCCGGTACCGACGGGATAGACCGGATAGCCGGGGCTGGGAACAAGCACGATATCGCCGGGATCCACAAAGGCAAGGTGGATATGCCCAATGCCCTCTTTTGAACCAATGAGGGTCAGGACCTCGTTGGTTGGATCAAGCGTTACATTAAACCGGCGCTTGTACCAACCAGCCACGGCTTTTCTGAACGACAGCATCCCTTCATAGGAGGGATATTGGTGATGCGTGGGATCCTTAGCCGCTTTGGCCAAGCTATCGATGATCGGCGCAGGCGTCGGCAAATCAGGGTCGCCGATGCCAAGGTTGATGATATCCACACCACGCGCGATGGCTTCTTGCTTCATTTTGTCGATGGCGGCAAACAAGTAAGGAGGCAGCGTCTTGATGCGTGCCGCAACTTCAATCGGGAAACCGGCCATTATGATCTTGCTCCTTTCGAGATGAGTTCACATATTGGAACGTGACAAGGTTAGAAAGTGCGGAGAAGAACCTTCTAATTGTTAGACGTTCAAGCTGAAGGCGTTAGGTTACTTCAGAGACGCGCCGGCAATCAACGTGTAGGACGAAGAAGATGGCCAATGAGCCGATCAGCCATTTCATGGAGTTGCGGGAGTCGTGGCAGCGCGGTAGCCTTGATCTGTTGAGCGGCAAGACGCGCTTTCATCAAATCCGAGGCACATTCTCGGCACAACGAGTCAATACCGTCTTCTTCCATTTCCACATGAAAGAGCAGGCCATAGGCGCGATCGCCATAACGAAATGCCTGGAGTGGCGCAATGTCCGATCCGGCCAAAGGCACACAGTCTTTTGGTAAATCAAAGATCTCTCCGTGCCATTCAAAGACCTCAAAGGATTCCGGACCAGCCCCAAACACAGGGTCCGTTTTCCCCTCATCGGTCAACCGAACAGGCGTCATACCGATTTCCAATGCCTTGCCTGATCGCACGGTGGCACCGAGTGCCTTCGCCATGAACTGGCTCCCAAGGCACACCCCGATCACCGGCTTACCGGCGAGAAGGGCAGATTTGATGAAGGCGGCCTCTTCGGCAATCCATGCGTCAGAGTCATTCACTGACATCGGCCCGCCCATGACAATCAGGAGATCCCCAGAATCCTTGGGCAACCCGTCTTGCGGGACCAGACAGGTCTCTAGGCTCACTCCGCGCGTTGTAAGAGCCGCTGCGAAAGCCCCTGGACCTTCGAAAGGAACATGTTGAAGACAGATGGCCTTAGTCATATACGCATCAGGATGAATGATCGTGACCGAGCGTCAGAACCTGGACTTTTGCTGGCTGGATACATACACTGTCCTCTACAGACGCAGCAAGCAAAGAATCTCTCACCCGAACGCATGAGGGGTCTCACATGCCTACCCCCGCTGCTCAAGATCTCCTTAGTCAGCCAGTACCTCGGAACCTCACGCACATCGCCTTGCCACGACGCGTAAAGTTTCACTCGTCGCCAGGAGACTGGCGCGACGAAGTTCTCTACTTTCTCCTCGTCGATCGATTCAGCGATGGGCGAGAAGCGTCACGGCCTCTCCTTGATCGTACCCGTCGTGCGGCATTTCGACCTCACGGGCACCACCGACAACCGTGGCGATGGGATCGCTGGGCCGAATCCGGCGCGCATCGGTGGCAAGGGGGAACGCTTAAAGGTGTGGAATCCAAGCTTGGGTATCTGCATGACCTCGGTATCACTGCGCTGTGGTTAAGCCCAGTATTTAAGCAGCGCGGTCACCTTAATACGTTTCATGGTTACGGCATTCAACATTTTTTAGATGTCGATCCTCGATTCGGCACGAGAAACGATCTAGTCGCCCTCGTCGATGCGGCGCATGCTCGTGGCATGCGGATCATCCTGGACATTATTTTCAATCATTCCGGGTTCAATTGGGTCTATCAGGGAGGGGCCAAGGAACCTGTCTACAAACCGTTTCCGGATCGCTACCCATTCGGTTCATGGCTGGGCCGGAGCGGGGAAGAAATCGGTAACCATGTGGATGACCATGAGGCCGGAGTCTGGCCGGCTGAGATGCAGGCCATCGATTCCTATACTCGGGCAGGCGTTGGAAATCTCGGGGGCGGCAGCCTGGACGATCCGAATGCGGAGCACAAGCGAACGGACTTTTTCACGCTACGGGATTTCTCGCTCAGTGCGCCGGGTGTCCTTGATCATCTGGCAGCTTGTTATCGCTACTGGATTACCCTGACGGATTGCGATGGTTTCCGCATTGATACGTTGAAACATGTGTCCTACGAGGAGGGGCGAAATTTCTGCGGTGCCATCAAGGAGTTCTCTGCGAATCTTGGCAAGACTAACTTTTTGCTCGTTGGGGAAGTCGCGGGGGGTGATTTTGCGCAAGATCGCTACCTCGATGTGCTTGGACGCAATCTTGATGCCGCCCTCGATATCGGCGGGATGCGGATGACGCTTCAGAATGTGGCGAAGGGGCTAGCCCCTCCGCAGACCTACTTCGATGGCTTCGATGCCGGCAAAGCGGAGATGGGATCGCATCGGAATATCGGTCAGCGGCATGTTTCCATCCTGGATGATCACGACCATGTGTTTGGTCACAAGATCCGCTTCTCCAGCGAAGCAGCCTCGGAGGAACAGGTTGTCGCCGGCGTCGCACTGCAGCTCTTTACGCTGGGTATCCCCTGCATCTACTACGGAACAGAGCAGTCATTTGCCGGGCCGGAGGAGTCGGAGCGCCGATTTCTTCCCGGTTGGAAGGGTGGTGACCATGCCGATCGGTACCTGCGCGAAGCCATGTTCGGCCCGGAGCATCCTCGGGCTTCCGGGCTTGCAGGCTTGACAGCAACCAATGGACTGGACCGAACCCTGCCGGGATTCGGACCGTTCGGAACGGCAGGCGCCCACTGCTTCGATCCACACTTTCACGCCTACCGCCGGCTTGCAGCCCTTGCTGCCATTCGCCAACGCTTTCCGGTGCTGCGCGTAGGGCGGCAATATTTACGACCGATCTCGCTATTCGACGGGCCATTCTTGCTTCGAGAGTCTGGAGAACTTGTCGCATGGTCAAGAATTCTCAGTGATGAAGAGGCCTTGTGCATTGTCAACGCCCATGGGACTCAGATACGTGGTGGTGATGTAATGGCAGACGCAGATCTCAACCAGCCTGACATGGCATTTACTGTCGTAGCGAATAGCATGGAGGCTGGGGCTGGAACAACTGCTGGGATTGCCCATCCGGTTGGCTCACAGCTCTCGATCAAGCGGCGCTCCGACGGTACCGCCTTCGTAGAGATCCGTAATCTCGCACCGTCTGCCGTCATCGTGGCGGTCAATCATCCGTAGGCGGGATGGCCTTCGAAGTAAATATATTGGGAACAGCCAATCTTTGGACGTCTGCTTGACCTGAGGCAAGTGAAACAAAAAGGCTCTAGCCTGGACTTTCGCCTGAGGGATACATACACTGTCTTCAGCTCGGCTCCAAGTGTAGGCTATTTTGCACGGGTAGCCACGACAGATTCTCAGAAAGAGGTTAGCATGAAGTACCGTATTGCCCTGCACAAGTCGGAGGAAGGTTTTGCGGTTTCGGTTCCTGGACTTCCTGGATGCTGGTCCCAAGGTGCATCGGAACAGGAGGCCATTCAGAATATCCAGGATGCTATCCGCGAATACTTGTCCGTCGTTGAGGATGAGACCCGAGGTCAAGACGTGCGCGAGATCGAAGTCGCGGTGTAGCGTTGCCAAAGATTCCCAGAGTCAATCACCTCGCTGCCGTGCGAGCCCTGGAAAAGGCAGGCTTTCATGTCGCCCGTCAAGGAAAGCATATCGTGATGAGCAATGGACAACGCATCCTCACCATCCCTCGCCACAATCCAGTCAATGCGATCACTATGGGTGGGATCGTTCGTGACGCTGGCCTGACTGTTGATGAGTTCAGAGCCCTGCTATAGCTCCTTCTCAGACTCAGATTCTCCCCTCACAGGCATCAAACCACACATCGCGATCAGCAGTTCCTCTACATCGTTCAACAGGCCATCCTGCAAGACAAGGAAGTGCGGAAGATTAACACCGCGCACATTGACACCTTTCAACTATGGAGCTAGCCTTGGACTATCCGATCTCATAATCTATGAGAGACGACAACTTTGAGCGCGCCAGCTGAAGTGAGGCCTACGTGAAACCAAAGAATGGATTTGATGCTGCCATGGCGCGAGTGGATCACCTATTGAATCTTTACGACATTCTTCATAACACCCGTACTCGTCAAATCCGAAGTGATTGGGCAACCAAGTTTCTTGATCTAATGCACTGGCCCAAAGGGGAAGCAATCGTTCGCGTTAATGGAAAGGATAAGAACAGCCTCCTCATTCTGAGGCCACCACTACAACTTGACCATACACGTTTTAGTCACGACTACCTCTCTGAGCTTCTTCGCAGTGCAGTTGTTGCTACCGTATCGGCACTTGATCGGTACGTCCATGATCTCGTGCTTCATCATTCATGGGCACTCCTCAGCCGATCGGAAAAAGCAATCCCCCCCCCGAACTAAAGAAATTATCACTCCCTATTCTTGCTACTAAAAACGCACTAGAAAAATTGAGAGGTGATCCTAAGGCTCGACCAGGGCATCTGGTGAAAGCTGCGCTGCAAACCCACCTGCACAGAGATCACACGTTTCAACGTCCGGCCGACGTTGCAAAGGCTGCGCAGATGCTCGGGGTAAAGAATTTTTGGAGCAGTGTTGCGGAGCAGATGCCCGACAGTCCTGATAAGGGAAAAGTTACTGACATACTCAGCACCATCGCCAACAGACGCAATCAAATAGTGCATGAGGCGGACATGGTCCGCAAGACAAGAGCGAAGAAGATTACTTTGAGAGAAATCGCTCGCTCAACGGCACAAGAATGGTGCGATTGGACTCGTTCGCTTGTTGAAGCGATCGACAAGGTTGTGGATGTTTCCGTCTCAACGATCCCCTGAGACTGCGTGGGTCTTCATTCTTCCTTACCTCTATATTGTCAGCCCTTTATATTGTCAGCCCTCTATATTGTCAGCCCTTTATATTGTCAGCCCTTCGTGTTATCTGCAGGGACATCGACTCTCTAATAGTTGACGCCATCGTCAATGCGGCCAATGCTTCTCTACTCCTCGTCGGTGAGGTATACGAGGTGCCATTCATCGTGTCGCTTGACCGGAACTGGTACAGAAATGTCACCTGCTAGACGAATGCCAAACCGGCGATGCGAAGCTGACGAGAGGCTATCGCTTGCCTGCTCGATACGTGATCCATGCCGTCGGACCGGTCTGGACGGGTGGGAACAATGGCGAACCGGCGCAACTCGCTTCCTGTTATCGCCGCAGTCTTGAGATCGCAGCCAAAATAGAACTCAGACCATCGCCTTTCCTAGCATCTACGGCTATCCCATCGAGCTTGCTGCCAACGTGGCGATCGACTCAGTCCGTACCACTATGGCCGGCCTTTCGTCGGTCTATGAAGTGACATGTTGTTGTTTTTCTGCAAATGACTTGATGGTGTACCAAAAGTACCTCGCTCGGGCCTGACGATAGAACTCGCCGCTCCCCCATTTCCGTCTTTAGCCCTTCCGTCGACCGACCGACAAGTACATATCATGGCTCTTCTAGCAGCCGATGTAGACCCCACAATGTGCGATGTCCCTTTGACTCGCCAAGACATTACTCTGGATACCCTTCCTCGTTGCTCGTTTCAGCAGAGGGTACGCTCACACTATCACGCATTCTGGTACCACCTTGGGGAACGATTCGCCTGGTCTCGAGGAGCGTATCGTGAGCGACCGGTCAGACGGCTTTCTCAACTGAGCGGCATTCAGCAAGCACGTATCGCCTCGCTCCAACGACGCTTCCGTGTCGGATTCGAACAGCAGGCGGAACAGTCGACAGCCCTGAAGCAATACGACTATCTTGAGGTGCTGGAAAGAGCCTGGTCGGCGCTTGGCTTACCCTATTCAGTAGGTGGAGCCGTTCAGGATATGGGGTCGAGTAACTTCTGGTATGCGGCCGCCTTGCATGCGTTTTTTCAGCCATCGGAACTGGTCGGTGTTGAAGTGGAAGGGTACCGGATCTACACCAATGGGTATAGTCGCCTCGACTATGCCCATGGCTATATCCAAAACCTGCCACATACACAGTTCATCGTCGGCGACTATGCCGGCTATGATCATCCGGCTGATGTTGTCACCGCATGGTATCCCTTCGTGACGCCGGACCCTGTGCTGGCCTGGCGGATGCCGCTCTCAGTGTTAGCACCGCACGCATTGTTTGCTCGGGTAGCCCGCAATCTCACCCCTCACGGTTTGTTTGTCATGGTCAACCAAAGCCGGAACGAAGCGGCAATCGCTGCGGCCTGGTGCGAGAAGGTTGGCCTCGTACGGTACGGTTCCTGCGAGGTCAGAACCCTGTTGCGTTCTCGGCGTCCTGCTGTGGTATCGTGCTGGACGAGCGCACACGCGTCGCATACATCTTCATGCTAGAACTAGAATTTGCCACATGAAGCACTCCATCAAGAGCACGGAAGACCTTCGGTGGTTCATCGGGCATACGGGCGGTTTTCGCTCAGGCTATGTGACCGACCTGCAGATTTCCAAACGCCGCCTCTTCGACGAAGGCTCTATACGGGAAGTACCGGCCGGTACGACCATCTCGCTCATGATCCGTTATGAAGTTCGCGGATACGTCCGGGTGGCCAAGCTCACGATGACCGGCGTCACGGATTTCTCCGTCTTCGAACAAGATGGGACTGATTGTTCATCCCTTGGCGTGATCCAGACGGATTTCAATGCGGGGAAAATGCGCTTCTGGTTCGATCCCCAGGGAGAACTCTACGTGGTGTGCGATGAGGCTGCGCTGGATGAAATCGCCACGCCGTTCGTGACGGCTGATCAGGCGGCCGAATTCGCTCGATGGATATTCCAGGGCCGAGCTGCCGAAGGCCCCACGGTGGAATGGCTGTTACACGAACTGGATCGAGCCGGTCTGCCGTGCGCGTGGCGTGAGACGACGCGGGCGGTCGCGGTGCATCCGGCGGTGCAGTGGGAGGGCGATCTGATTCCGGCAGGCGAACCTACGGCCAGCGAGGAGCATAGGGTCCACGTCCTGGGCTATGGTCCACTGGAGGGGCAAGGCTTTGGTCTGATGCTGCGGGTGATGGGGATTCAGGATCGACGGATGAGCCGGATCCTGGAAGCGCTGGCTGATCAAATCACTCAACAGTTCGTCGGTGACTGTCTCGTCGGCACAACGATCATCCCAGGTCGTGAATGGGAGGGATGGTTGATTCGGGAACTCCAGACACGACACAGTCGATAAGCCGCGATGAGGGGGAACGCTGATTAGTGCGCGTGCTCGGGGGAGTAACGCCCGTTGCCGTTCCCATTTGCAAAACCGGCTGCACCGTTGCCGTTCACATACCCTGTAACAGAGTGGGACGCACCACTCCCATTTGTTTGCTGGTCCTTGCCGTTGATGCACTCCACCAAGGCCCAAAGCCGTAATGGGTTCACGCGTTGATTCCGAGCGATGCGGAGCGACGTCCCTTCCAACACGGTATTGAGGGACAGATCCGTCCGCCAGCCCAGGTGCTTGGTCAGCGGGGAAATCACTTTTTCGACGGCTGCAATCACCTTGTTCCCGTTGCTGAAGTGGTTGAGCATGATAATCCGGCCACCGGGACGGCAGACCCGAATCATCTCACTGACCACCGTCCGATAGTCCGGCACCGCCGTGACAACATAGGCCGCCACAACCGTATCAAAGCTGTCATCCTCGAATTTCATCGCGCCTGCATCCATGCGGTGCAGCTGGACGTGATCGAGGCTATGCGCCTCCGCCTTTTCCTTTGCTTTGGCGAGCATCCCTTCGGACACGTCGATCCCAACAATCCGGCAATGGCGAGGATACATGGGAAGGGCGAGTCCAGTCCCCACACCGACTTCAAGAACCTGTTCGTTGGGCTGCACATTCAGATTACGAATGGCCGACTCACGCCCTTCGTGGAAGACTTTTCCAAAAACCTTGTCGTAGAACCCCGCGTAGTTCGTGTAGACACGCTCAATCTTGTTGGGATCCATGCCTCCTCCAGACTTGAAACGATCGACTATCTGAGAGCCCTGACCCTGCAGGGCTCACAACCTGCTCTGTCAACGCGGGTAAAAATAAAGGCAGGGCATGACGTGGTGCCAAAGCCAGCCATGGAACGTAATGGCGGGTAATGTAGCCAACTCATCTTCTTGAGTCAACAGCTTCTTGCGTGAGGCGAGAAAGAAATACCATCGTAGGGTCGCCGAAAGAAAATGAATCCTGACCGGTCCTCTTCGCCTTGATTCGCGTTGAGTTCCTATGGGATAGCTACATGTATGATGCTGGCCGGCCTTTTCGCAGGAATCTTGTTTATCGGATTGGTCGTCGGTGATTGGCTCTATTTTATTCGGCTGACCCCGGACGCCATTCGGTACGGGTGTCGTGTCGCGAACACTCCAGACCAGTGGCCTGGAGCCGCACTCACAACCCTCGGCGGTCGGTTCACTCCCGAGGGCGTGCTGATGCTCCCGCATGGAGTGGCCTGGTTTTACCCACAGCTCTCCCTAATTGCAATCCGCCCCCAGTATCGATTGTTCTCCAGACGGTTCCGGACCGCCTGGCCGGTGAAAGGGCTGATTCATCTTTCACAACAGGACGGATCGTTGAACACGTTGTGCGTGAAGCGGATGCCATGGTCATCAGCCATCATCACGCTCCTATGGTTTACGCTCGTCTTGATTGGGTCCCTGACCTTCGTGGTACAGTATGCTCTGGATGGAGGATTCGCTTCGCTTGGGGGAACCCTCACGGGCGTGGCGGTCATGGCCCTCGCTGCCCTTGTGTTGGCATTCGGACTCGTCACGATAGCCCTTGCGTATCGGCTTGAAGACAGCCGCCTCATGAAAGTCTATGACGAGTTGCGAGCTGCCGTCGCGCTCCCCATTTCCTCCTCTTCCTAGTCCGCCCGTCGCGCTTTTCCTCAGACAAGAAACAAGTTCAAGAAGTGATCGTATTCGGCTGGCAAGTTCAAGGCTGAGCAGTTACGGGCCAGGCCGGCAATGATCCCGCGATGCTTCTTCGCAAGCCCTGATGCATGAAACGCCTGTGCAAACTGCTGCCATTGCAAGATAGGATCGGAAACGATTCGAACTTGCTCCTCCTTCGGTAGAGCATGCACGATGGTGGTCAGCATCCGAATCGCTTTTTCTACGCTCTCGTAGGGTGGGGCCAATTTAAGATGGGCATAGAACATCTCTAGATGCCGGCGGAACTCCTCCTTCAGAATCTGACTGGGGTCGGATACGGTAGGTGTGGCATCTGCCATAGTAATCATATGAATCATACGGTATGAAGAAGGTAGGGAACAACTCTCAATGGAGGTACGCATGAAACGGATGTTTGGCGGCTTACTCGGTGCGCTCACCCTGGTTCTGCTGGTTGGGTGCTCGTCTCATCACCACCACGGCACGATGGGAGGTGGCAAGAGTGACGCCTATTGGCAAAAGGGCCAGCAAGATATGGAGGGATTGATCAATCGGACCGTGCAGGATCCCGAAAAGGCGAAGGGTGTGAATGCCTACGTCGGTGAGATCATCAAGGAGCTCAAGGGGAGCCGTGAGCAGGAACGGGCCTATCACCGACAGCTCTACACCTTGAATACCAGCTATACAGCGACACCCGACGAATTTTCGAAAATCGTGAACGAGGCGAACATTCAGCGAGCGCAGAGCTCGGCCCGCGTGCTGAGCCTCCGGTTCAAGATGAAGGACCTGATGACCGCAGACGAGTGGAAAACGCTCTCTGACCGCATGGTCTCCTATAGCGGCCGTTATCAACATGGGGACGCAGGCGCAAAAAGCAGTTATTGACTCGAAACCGGCGCGGCGGTGAGCGGCACCGCCGTCCACGTCGCGCCGGCATCAGTGGAGCGATAGAGCCCGCTGCCGTTGGTACCGGCATAGAGCATTTGCGGATTCTTCGTACTCATAGCCAACGCGCGCATATTGAGCGTCGTAATGCCCTGGTTGATCGCCTGCCACGTCTTCCCGCTGTCCGAACTTTTCCAGACCCCTTTCGGCCCACCGACATAGAGCTGTGACGGTTCTGTGGGATGGAGCAGAAGGCTGCTGATAAAGGGATCAGGGAGGGATTGTCCAATCCGCTCCCATTGTTCACCTTTATTGACCGTGCGAAACAGCCCTTTTGTCGTTCCCGCGTAGACGATAGTAGGATTCGTCTGATCGATTTCAATGGCATTCACGCCCAACGCCATGGACGCCATCAGCTCGCTCTCGGGAATCAACCCGTTGTTGATCCTTTTCCAGCGGTCCAGCTAATGGTTTCGGCTTTATTGATTGTGGTGGGAGCTGGTCTGATAATAGGTGTCTTGTGACCCGACGATGCGGATTTTCTCTACGACTTGATGCGCTCGACTTAGCCAGTCAACTCGATAGAGAAACAGTTTGGTGTCAGGTACGAGCATTGACGACTACTGCAAGAGCAGTGCGAACCAACATAAAAGTGGCTGGCCCTATTCACAGGATTCAGAGAGGAGGCAAGGACGGAGCGATCGACTCTTAAGGTCTGCAAGATACCCTGTATTCAATCCACAATGATAACTGAACATTTCATGGTCACTGGCTCCCCACACCTCACTCGTGAATCTTTTTTGATCCAGCCCTGGATCGATTCCAATTCAGGTCTTTTCATGATCTCCTTCCTAAAACCTCCAATCGATGCGTATGTCGCTCAATATTTAGCATGCTCCTCTCTCTCGCTTCAGGTACAGACTTTGCTCAGTACGCATATCACTGCATGATGGGTCATTCAGTGAGTCGCACACGTACTCATCACCATGGAGATGGTCAATGAAACGTCGCCAGCAAGGCAAGTCTGTCATGTTATGGGTCATGGCAACCTGGTTTCTTACCTCTGTCGGACTGGCATCAGTCGCTGAAGCATGGCAGGCAGATTTGGCGGTGATCCTCGGGGCGGGGGCTGGCATCAGACCCCCGGTTGTAGCTCACAAGAAGGAGATTCAAATGGATATTGAAGATATGATTTCTGCCGTGCAGAAAAAACTGGGCGTGCAAGTTGATGGTCGAGCCGGTACAGAGACTTGGGGAGCCATCTATGCCCACATTGTCAAACCAACGATTCATGGAGCGCCTCCCGCCGAGGCGATTGAAGCAGTCGACGCACGAAGTGAAAAGAAGATCGCCACGTTACTTCCTGAAGTGCAACCTAATACGCGGGCATTGGTTCAAAAGGCCACACAAAACGGGATTCAGATCAAGATCATTAGTGGATTGAGAAGTTATGCTGAACAGGACGAACTATACGCGCAGGGCCGCACAAAGCCTGGTCGGATCGTCACAAAAGTACGAGGCGGATACTCCAATCACAACTTTGGTATTGCGTTTGATGTCGGGGTCTTTGAGGGCACAAAGTACCTTAGCGAGTCCGACAAGTATAAGGCTGTCGGCGCTCTTGGAAAGGACTTGGGGTTTGAATGGGGAGGCAACTGGAAAACCTTCGTCGATCAACCCCACTTCCAACTTCGTCCAACGTGGGCCATGGATATGACGGAATCTGAAATGTTGGCAGAGTTCCGAGAGCGCATAGAGGATGGGACCCCCCTGTATGCATAGTCGGTGATGAAACCTGCCATGCGCGGTCAAAAGCCCGATCGCACATGGCAGGTTCACCCGGTCAAACCAGACAAACTTCCTTTTTTAATGCCTGCTCCCGAGTCACACGAAATTCGGGAACCCGAGACCCGTTAACGCATCATTCTCAACACACTCAACGACGGCTCATCACTTTGATTGCTCGTACACCGCCCTCAGATCACTGGCTGGAGGATTCGTACTACTCACCGTCGTGAGCACGGCATAAACCAACACCGCCGTTCCGACAATAATCCCACCGACATACAACCAGAGCTTATCCATGACATCCTCCTTTAGTTAAAGGTAGTCCGTGGCACCAGCCCAATTTGTTGGTTAAGGAGGCTCGTGCAAACTTCTCGAGCGGGAGGAACCGACACTTGCAGGTGATTGTCTACGCCAGGCCGGCGCTCACCCGCCGCGCACGTTGCCTGCCTGTTGGGGAAAATTTTATTGCAGAAGAAGTTCAGGGAAAATTGGGGCAACTCCCGAAGAGATTTTACCGGTGGCAAAAATCTACAGGTGATTCTGTTCGATGCGTGAGCACATCTGAACCTTATGGCAACACGTTGAAGCTGCTGAAACCAGAACCCGTGTGCTTCACTCCTTACATCTTGAGGCGTTCAACGTAGCCGGTCAGCTCGACGTAGCCTTAACCTTTTACAGGTTTACCTTGTTTGGTCCCGGTCACCGGCACGGCCCCTTCCCACTAGGAGACTTTGGTGCTCTGCGAGGTGTGCCATTCCTGATCAACAAGCTGGAGTAGTTGACAGCAATGGAAAGCGCCGGTACGGTTTGGCAGCATCTGGAGAGGCCTGGGGCGCAACAAGAAGCTGCGAGTTCGGATCGAGAGCCTGCGACAGCGGATCACCGATCATCAGATCAAGATTGCTCTCGAACGTCAACGTACCACTCCCGACGTAAGCCTGATTCGATATTGGATGGTCGAGATCAAGGCCTGGGAACAGACAGTCGAGCAACTCATGCGGTGGTTGGGGAAAGGGAAACGCCATGATTAAGAAGCGTGGGCGGACAAAACTTCCTGAGTCTGGGACGCTGGTTGCTCCCTCAAGCACGCTTCTGGAAAACCACTTCGAGGAATTACTGGAGGCGATCGAAGAAATTCGCGGGCTGACCGCACTCTTGAAAGCGCTCCCTGCATCCAGTGAAAAACGAGACGACTATGAGGGGCGGTTGTATGCTGCCCTGACCCATCTTGACCACCACGTGAAGCCGGCCAACAAAGAATGGGATCGTGTGGTGGATCAGATGGCTGATAAATAAGCCCCCCTACATCTTGAGCCGCTCAGCATAGCCGGTCAGCTCGACATAGCCTTGGCCTTTCACGGGTCTCCCTTGTTTAGTCCCCGTCACAGCTACCGCCCCTTCCCAATAGGAAACCTTGGTGCTGCGCGAGGTGCGTAATTCCTGATCCGCGAGCAGCGGCGTGACATCCAGCACAAGGTCGAGTGACGGGAATGTCAGCTTCCATCGGCTGGGATAGGTGGCCTTACTCTCAGGGCTGGTCCAGGTTGCGATCGATTCGATCTGA
The DNA here is from genome assembly GCA_005116895.1 of Nitrospira sp. Lineage (GTDB taxonomy): Bacteria > Nitrospirota > Nitrospiria > Nitrospirales > Nitrospiraceae > Nitrospira_D. Next base: position 46,827 of record SWDO01000020.1, read on the forward strand.
AAGTCGGTCACCTCCAGGTGTCGCGTGCGTCCATCCGGCGACACGGCGGTCCCGCTGGAGGCCAGATCGGACGAGCCATCTTTCCGCCGCATCCGATACAGCATGAGCTCGGTGTCGTCTTCCAACTGGATGCTGAACCAGTCCCATCCGACTTGATCCGTCCCGAGTTCGGTCGAACCGAATTCATGGTCCATCCAGGTGAGGCCAGTCACCTCGAACTGTTCGCCGTCGATCGTCAGGCTGCCCGTTGTCGCGAGTCTGGTAAACGAATAGTAGTGCGAGGCTTGACTGACATCTTTCCCTTTTCGGCTGATACCTGCTGCGCCGTGGGTGACGAGAGGCTTGGCCGGTTGGAGTGTGAGGGCGAGTGAATGGGTGTCGTCATGGGCGACCACGGTATGAGAGCCGGTCGAGTCCGTGGCAGCCTCCGCGCGCCAATCATCGATCCAGACGCGGAGCCGCGACTCGTCGGCACCGGCCTTCCCCAACCCCTCCCGGCTAAACTTTTCCGAGAAATGAAATCGCTTCCCGGTGATGTCGGTCACGGCGAAATGGGCTAGATACAGGTGGCTAATCGACCATTTGGATGGCAGCGTTTTGATTTCGTCAGGAGGGACACCACGGCGGAAGAAGGTCAATTCAAAGCCAAATGCTCGTCCGTTTTTCGACCGCAGATGGCCTGTGTAGTACCACCACTCAGTTCGATAGCGAGCATGCGATCCATGGTCTCTGGGAAACTCGTACCGATAGCCGGCAGTCGCCGGTTGAAAGGGTACGGAAGCCGGACTTGCGGCGAGTGCCATCGACACAGTCACGCTCAGCAAGACAGGGACTACCATGAGGATCCGTCCCCAGTCTGTCACGCGCTGCCTTGTCTCGTCAGCCAATTGTAAATGGATCACTTGACCTGAGCCCTCCCGTTGTATCGGTTATACCACGCGTCTAACCCATGAACCAATCGACTGTCACAGAGCGATGTTTTGTATTTCGCCATGACTCGTCACCGAGCAAACGGCGTTGACAATTTTCACACGTGTCAGCTATCGTGAGCCATGCAGGCTGATCATGAGCGGGGGCCGTCTGATCGGAGTTCGTCCAAATATGTCGAACCGTTTCCAATTCCCGATCGCCTTCCGGTGTTTCCGTTACCCAATGTCGTCTTTTTTCCCAGAACGTACCTGCCGCTCCACATTTTTGAACCACGCTATCGCCGGATGATCGCTGATGTGACAATGGGTGGTCAATGTATTGCCATGGCGCTTCTGAAAGAAGGGTGGGAATCGGACTACCATGGGAATCCGGCAATCTATCCCGCACTCTGCATCGGACGGATCGTGAGTGTGCAACCCTTGCCGGACGGGCGCTCCAACATCTTGTTGCAAGGGCTCGAACGGTGCGAGATTTCCGAGGAACACTTCGACAAGCCCTATCGCGAAGCGACGATTCAGGTTACGCCCATGTGCTCCAACGAGGGGCTGGCCAAAGGCGTTCGGCGAGCGCTGGTCGATGTGCTTGGACGGTACCTTCAGGCGAGAGAAGATAGTGCGGCGTGGCAAGGGTTTTTTCGTGAAGAAGTCAGCGATGAAGTGTTGGTTAATACTCTCTCAACCTATTTGGACTGTACCCCATTGGAAAAACAATTTTTACTGGAAGCGGACGGGCTCCATCAACGAGCTCGTCGATTGAACGATCTGGTTCAATTCATGCTCCACGAACCTCACGGCATAAAGGGCTTGGACTAAATGGATCGGACCATCGCAATCGACGTCAGCCATCTGAGCAAAACCTATGACAGCTATAGGGCTGTCGATGACCTCTCATTCCAGGTCTACGCCGGAGAGATTTTTGGCCTGCTGGGACCGAACGGCGCGGGCAAGAGCACCACGCTTCGCACCCTCATCACATTGCTGCACCCGACATCGGGCGCGGCGACGGTCATGGGGTACGATACGGTGCGGGATGCGGACAAGGTTCGGACCCTCATCGGGTACGTGCCTCAGGAACGCGCGATCGACCGGTTCCTCACCGGACGCGAGCACTTACAATTGCTGGGCGCGCTCTATCATCTGACGAAAGAAGAAGCGGCCAAGCGCATCGCTAAACTGCTCACACTGGTCGAACTGGAGGCCCATGCGGACCGGCCGGCCAAGACCTATTCCGGCGGGATGAAACGCAAGCTCGATATCGCCTGCGGATTGCTGCCTGACCCAAAAGTCTTGTTTCTCGACGAGCCCACGCTCGGCCTCGACGTACAAAGCCGTCTCCGGATTTGGGAGTACGTTCGAATGCTCAAAGCCCGTGGGATGACGATTGTGATGACGACCAACTACCTGGATGAGGCCGATCAACTCTGCGATCGACTCGCGATTATCGACGGGGGCAAGATCAAAACGCTAGGCTCGCCGGTCGAGCTCAAAATTGCCCTCGGTGGGGACATTGTGTCCCTGACCTTGAAAGAGACCGACCGGATTCATTCGTTAGAGTCCGAGCTCAAAGATCGGCCTGCGATCAAGGCCGTGCGGGCAACCACCAAGGGTTTGGACATCAGAGTGGAATCCCCTGAAAAAGCATTGCCCACCATTCTAGAATCGGCCAATCGATTAGGTTGTAACATCGAGTTTATTCAATATAACCGTCCACGCTTGGACGATGTGTTCATCGCACATACGGGACGGGCCATCACCGAATCTATCCCGGAATCCGAGACGGCGTAAAGGAGTCCTGTGGCGCACTATTGGCAAGAAATCAGCGCGTTGACGATGCGGTGGGTTCGGCGATTGAGCCGGGAAAAATTCAGCATGCTGTTCACCTTGGTGCAGCCGATGCTGTTCTGGCTGATCTTCTTCGGGAACCTGTTTCAACGGGCCGCAGACACACAGGTCATGCAGGCTCCCAACTACATCAGCTTCCTTGCGGCCGGGGTCGTCGTCATGACGGTCTTGAACAATGGCTTAGCCGGCGGGGTCGATCTGCTGTTCGACAAGGAAAACGGGTTCCTCGAACGATTGATGTCCACGCCGATCCATCGAACCTCCGTCATCCTGAGCCGATTTATCTTCGTCATGGGGATTACGTCGATGCAGGTCCTCGTGATTCTCGGCGTGGCGTACCTCTTTGGTGTTCAACCTGCGACAGGTATTCTTGGCGTGGCGATGATCGTGCTGATCGGCATGATGTTCGGGATCGGCCTGACGGCCATCTCCATGGCGATGGCCTTCTCCGTGAAAAGTCACGGTGATTTCTTTTCCGTCTTGGGATTTCTGTCGCTGCCGATGATTTTCCTCAGTTCCGCGTTGGTGCCGTTGACGGCGATGCCGGGATGGATGAGCTTTCTGGCGCAATTCAACCCGATGACCTGGGCGATTGATGCCGTGCGGCCGTTAATTCTGTCCGGCTGGACTGAAGCGTTGCCGCATGTCGGAATGGTGGTCTTGGTCATGCTGGTGTTCGATGCCCTCTGTCTGTACGGCGGGGCCAAGGCATTCCGTCGTGCCATGGGGTAACCTCACCCTGAACCATGGATCGCTTGACTGACGACGAAATCCGTCAGATCATAACCTCAATGCCCCCACACGTCAGCCTGTGAGCGACGGAGAGTCGTAGGAGATGATGCCGGAGAGTCAAATTCGTGCGCTGATACGCCTCCTGTCCGATGAGGACGACCGAATTGTCCGTACCATCAGCGGAAGACTCATCGATATCGGCCCATCGGCCGTCCCGCTTCTTCAGGAGGCGGAAATTGAGCAACCGGAAATGGCCGATCGGATCGCGTCCGTCCTAGAGGAAATCCGAGGAAGCAAGCTGGAGGATGAACTAGCGAGCCTGACAACCCTCACGGACGACGCGATGCGTCTCGAAGCCGGCGCCTTCCTGATCGCTCGCTATACCTATCCTGCACTCGATGTCGCTCGCTATCGTGAACAGCTCGATACCATGGCAGACGAAGTTCGAGCGCGGATTGGCTATCGCGCGTCCGGCGAAGAGGCTGTCAACGCACTCAACCGCTACCTGTTCACCGAACAAGGGTTTAAGGGAAATACTAAAAACTACTATGAAATTGAGAACAGCTACATCAACTGCGTCATGGATCGGCGAGTCGGCATCCCCATCAGCTTGTCAGCCGTCTATCTCTTGATCGGACAGCGGTTGGCACTCCCACTGTTTGGCGTCGGCATGCCGGGGCATTTCTTGGTGAAATACGAGTCCGATCGGTACAAGATTTTCATCGACTGCTTCAACGGTGGAGCCTTGCTCACCGAAAAGAACTGCGCTCGTTTTCTGACCGAGGCCGGATACGGGTTTGATGAGAAGTATCTGCAAAAAAGCCCGGTTCAAGCGATTCTGTCCCGCATGATCAAGAACCTGTTGGCGATCTACTCCAAGTCGGGGGAAGAGGAAAAGACAGCTCGCCTGACCAAGTTCATCGAGATCCTAGGCGGTGCTCCCCGCGAAGAAGGTCTGTAGGCTAGGCTCGAATCGTCAGGAGATCCTTCCCCTTCCAAATCTTGCCACCGTACTGCTCGGACGCTTGGCCTCTCACGTCGTATCGATCCGCAATCGGATAGAAATGCGAGAGAACAAGTTGGCCGACCCCAGCCTCCTTCGCCACCTGACCACACTGTCCAGCGTGCAGATGGGCAGGGCCAGGCTTGTTTGCTGGAAATGAACAATCGAGCACGGCCAAGTCGGCATCTGTGCACAGTCGAATAAGCGCGTCACAATATTGCGTATCTCCAGAATACACGATCACCTTCCCACGGTACTCGATCCGATAACCGACGGACGAGAGGTCTGGTACGTGGACGACTGGTTTGGGCACGATACGAGTCTCCCCGATCATGAACGGCTTGCTGGATACCTCACGGAAGGTCACACGGAATGGAGCTGAATCAAAACTCGGGAAACTGCGCATGATCGACCGTAAGAGACGAATCGTGCCCTTCGGGCCAATCACCGTCATGTCGGGACGATGGCCCCCTCCGTATTTGGCATAGATGACCGCATCGAAAAAGAAGGTGATGAAATCAGAAAAGTGATCGGCATGAAAATGGGAGAACAGGATGTGCGTGATCTGGTGCCGATTCACCCCTGTTTTGATCAGGTTCATCAAGGTGCGGGGGCCAAAATCAAGAAGGATGTTCTGGTCCGTACACACCAGGTAGCCAGCAGCCGCCCGCGTAGGGTGCACATTGGTTCCGGAGCCAAGAATGGTAAGTCTCATAGGCAACACACCGAAAGCTAACGTTTACGCAGAATAGTCACAACGGGAAATCTCGGTCAAGCCGGTGGTTTCCCGAAGGCTCCCTTCGTTGACGGCTTCTCCTTCACCTTCGTATGATCTCCGCCGTATGGTGGACCATCGCGATCAAGGGCACGCCAACCTGACTCTGCTTGCCGTGCTGCTCGGCCTCACTGTGACCGGTGTGTGGGTCTGGAAGCGACTATCGCTCGACACACAAGACTATATCGTCGATCAGGCTGTGCCAATGGCCGCAATCGGTCTGGCAATTACTGCCATGCTGTTCATCCTAATTCGAGCAGTGATTCGCCACCGTGTGAAGTCCAATGAACGAGCCAAGCTCCTGACATTGTTTGAGCGAGAAACCGTTCAAGACAAGAAGCTAGAGCTGGCGTTCGCGTTGCTTGAGATGAATGAGTATCACGTGGAGGGCTTGGAATCCGCAATTCCATCCTTAAAGGAACTCTTTGTCACAACCCTACAGCGGGCCCTGGGCGACAAGCAGCATCGGATCAGAGGGATGGCAGCCAGTCATCTGGGGGCGTTGCAAGATCTGTCGGTGGTCCCGCTACTTGTGAAAGCCCTTGAAGATGATCATGCCTACGTCCGTTCTTGCGCTGCATTGGGGCTTGGGCGGCTACGGGCAACTGAGGCACGTGAACGGTTAAAGACGGCAATGGAACAAGATTGGGATCAGACCGTCAGAAGCAGGGCCAGGGAAGCACTCGAACGGATGCGAGAGTGATGATCATGCAGCTTGCAGCTCGGCCTATTCCCGCACCCACTCAAGCACCGCAATCTCAGGCCGGCAATTCAAGCGAAATGGGAGGAAGGACCAACCCAACCCTCTGTTGACATACAGCCTGTGCTGGCCGGATTCATGCCACCCGGCCACGCGACCATTACAGCCAGGAGGAAGCCAGAAGGTGGGGATTCCCGGTACTTTCCACTGCCCGCCATGGCTGTGTCCGCAGAGAATGAGGTCAATGGCATGATGATCTTCCACATAGTCGAGGATGTTGGGGGCATGGGCGAGCAGCAAGGTAAAGCGTGACTCGGCGCGAGGCGGGACACATCGAAGATCCGCACGATGAAGCGAAGGGTCATCGACGCCGACAATCGCGAGTTCTCCCTTTCCCGTTGACACGATGGCGCTTTGATTCACCAGCAGCGTGATCTTGTGTCGATCGGCCAGTTCGGCATATTGTGCCACCGGTACACCACTATAGTGGTCATGATTGCCCAACGTCATGTAGATGGGGGCTATGGCGCGTAGCTGTTCGAGGAATCGAAAGAGATGAGGGAGTCCTTCGGGAACGTTGAGCAGATCCCCGGTGATAAAAATCCAGTCTGGACGGAGCTTGTCCACGGTCTGTACGATGCGCTCGTGCCGCAGACAATACCGGTCAATATGCAGGTCCGTAATATGGACGGCACGACCAGCCAGGACACCATGCACCTGCGTGTACCGCGTCACCTCATGCTCGGCAAGGCCGAATTCCCAGTCGGGAATGAGGCTGAATAGTCGGTAGAGGGGATGGCCGAGACAGTAGCCAATAGAGGCTCGCGCACGATCAGGCCATGACACCATTCGTCGCCGGCTCATTCCGCAACCTGTCTATGGCCTGATCGTTTCCACATGGACGGGAAAAGTATACCATGGGCTTACATTTCACCAGATTTGACAACACATTTGCGCTGATAATGATCAGTCCAACGAAGGAATACCTGTGACGCCACCAATGGCCCCCTTCCTCACCAGCAACGTGCCTGGAATCGGTGGACAAATCCGCAGCGTGCCCGAAGACTTTCAGGTCGAGGAACGGCCGCTCTACCTGCCGTGCGGGGAAGGTGAACATCTGTACATCACGATCACTAAGCGAGGCCTCTCCACGCCGGATCTTGTTCGGCGTCTTTCCTCGACATTGGGAATCAAGGCGCAAGCCATCGGTGTCGCTGGGCTGAAAGATGCACGAGCCGTCACGACACAGATGGTGTCGCTGCAAGGAGTCACACCGGAACAGGTATCCGGCATCAAGACCGATGACTCACTCTTGAGTCTTCAGATCCTCGGACGCCATCGGAATCGGTTACGAACCGGCCATCACTCTGGCAATCACTTCCGTTTAGTCATCCGTAATATTGCCGATCACGCGGCTGAAAGCGTGCAGGCCGTTCTTCAACAACTAAGCACACGCGGCGTGCCCAACTACTTTGGCCCTCAACGTCAAGGAAAGCGGGGCGATAACTACGAGGTGGGCGCCGCGCTCCTGCATGATGCCCGCCGGCGCGAAAAGATGAATCGTGCTCAGCGCATCTGGTATCTCAACGCCTATCAGTCGTTTTTGTTCAAGCGGATGCTGGCCCGACGTATCCATACAATCGATCGAGTCTTCGTGGGCGACTGGGCGACAAAACTTGAGAACGGCGCCTGTTTTGCTGTTGACGACGCCGAGAAGGAACAGCCACGAGTGGATCGTTTTGAGATCAGTCCAACCGGGATTCTTTTCGGCTCGCGTGTGTCCTGGGCAAATGGCGAACCAGGCAGCATCGAAGAAGCCGTCATTGCCGAAGCGGGTACAACCAAGGAAGCCCTTGTCGCCGCCGCCAAGGCCTGTGGATTTCGTGGCGAGCGCAGGGCGCTTCGCATCCCTCTCGCTGAACTTGAATGGTCGCTCAGCGGTGATGTCCTTACCCTCTCTTTCAGCCTCCCTCCCGGCGCCTACGCCACGAGCGTACTCCGAGAACTGATGAAAATATCCCCCACAAACGCTTAGTTCCTCTCATTTTCTTTCCCCTGCCATAGCGGGTGGTACTATATGGTCACACCCACTGAGGACGGCTGTGAACCACTACCAAGAACGCGTGTACCTTCAAGGCCACATCATCGACTCTCTCGTGCTCGCTAAGGTGCTCGATCTCATCCTAATGATGGGGGGAACCTTTGACCTGGAGGACGTGCACATCGGTAAGACCAGAGAGGAACCGTCTCATGCTCGTATTCGAATCCAAACTGCTTCAAGAACGCTCCTAGACGACATTTTGAACGCGATTCAACCACACGGTGCCTCGATCGAACGTGAGGCTGACTGCCGCACCGACTGTGCGCCTACCGACGGGGTGTTACCCGATGACTTCTATGCCACGACGCACCTCCCCACCCAGATCCGGCTCAACGGTCGATGGCTGGACGTGGGTCGAATCGAGATGGATCTCGCGATCGTGGTCCATGAGGCGGGCTCCGTCGCCCAGGCCGTGCCGATGAGCGAAGTTCGTTGTGGAGATCAAATCGTGATCGGTCGAGAGGGGGTGCGTGTCATTCCCCTCCAGCGGCCACGCGAACGAGACGTCTTTGGATTCATGGAGTCTCAGGTCTCGGCTGAACGGCCCCATGCACATATCATCGCCGACGTCGCGACTCGAATGCGTCAAATGAAAGAACGACACAGAGAGAGGCAGAGCGACTCACACGTCTTGCTGGCCGGTGGACCAGCCATTATTCATGCCGGTGGGCGAGAGGCGCTGACCTGGCTGATCGAACAGGGGTTTATTCATATCCTGTTTTGTGGGAATGCGCTGGCTGCACATGACATGGAAGCTGATCTGTTCGGCACGTCACTCGGTTACGGGCTGACAGCCGGGCGCGCAGTCCCGCATGGCCATGAGCATCATTTGCGGACCATCAACCGGATTCGAGCCATTGGCGGGATTGAGGCGGCGGTCACGTCGGGAATGATCAAGCAGGGAATCATGGCAGCCTGTGTCCGCCAAGGCGTCCCGGTGGTCATGTCCGGAACGATTCGTGACGATGGGCCCTTGCCCGGAGTGATCACGGATTCCGTTCTGGCACAACGCGCGATGCGCGCCTTGATCCCCGGCGTTGGGCTGGCTCTCCTTGTCGCCTCGACGCTCCACTCCGTGGCGACGGGCAATCTTCTACCGGCAACCGTTCCCACTGTCTGTGTCGACGTGAACCCGTCGGTCCCGACCAAGCTGGCCGACCGGGGGAGCTTTCAGGCGGTCGGCCTCGTCATGGATGCGGCATCGTTTCAGTCGGAACTTGCCAGGCTGTTGGGGAAGTCGACATGAGCCGCCTCCTCGTCTGTCCCCCGGATTTTTTTGGGATTGAGTATGAGATCAATCCCTGGATGCGGCGTACCAATCGCGTAGATCACGGACGGGCGGTGCGACAGTGGCATGAATTGATGCGCGTCCTCGGAAAAGACGTGGGCGTCGTGCTTGAACACATGACTCCCATTCCTGGGTTGCCCGACCTCGTATTTACGGCCAATGCCGGCATCGTGGTGGGACGAACCGCCGTCGTGAGTCGCTTCCGGTACCCTGAGCGTCAGCCTGAAGAGGCTCATTTTGAAGAGTGGTTCCGTAAGCAGGGCTATGACGTGGTCACAATAGAACAAGAGCTGTATTTTGAGGGAGCAGGCGATCTCCTGGGTTTTTCAGAATACTGGTTCGGTGGCTATCGACAACGATCGGATATCCGCGTCTTCCCGATCCTGAGTGAGCGTTTTCACCGAGAAATCATTCCCCTCGACCTTGTCGACAGCCGCTTCTATCATCTGGATACCTGTCTCTGTTCCTTGAGCGGCGGCGAGCTCCTCTATTTCCCTGCTGCCTTTGATCGCTATGGCCAGGCAGCGATTGCAGAACGGATTCCTGACAAGCTGCGTCTTGCCGTTCCGGAAGATGAAGCTCTACAATTCGCCTGCAATGCCGTCTGTGTCGGGAAACATGTCGTTCTCCCTACAGGATGTCCCACTACACAAGCCTGGCTCCGTATGCGAGGATATGAAACCCACCAGGTTCAGCTCGATGAGTTCATGAAATCCGGTGGGTCGGCCAAGTGTCTCACACTCGCCTTGGATTGAGAAATGTCATTGGCCAATCGATGAACGGACACGAATGTATTCTGATCAATGACGAAGGACTATTGACTAATCACTTTTTTCTGAATAGAAACGCGCCATACATGCCGGCAATTGCGATCGTGACGAGTTCAATCGTCAGCAGCATGCGGCTTACGACAGCGTCCGGAGTTGGTGGAGAGAGGATGAAATGCAGACCGAGAAACTCCGGGGTCTGCGTCGGCGCTGTCTCCCATGGAGGAAGCAAGACGGCCAGAATCAGCACGACGACCATACCGTAGAGTACCGCGAGATTGAGTTGGTCTGGTGCCGAAGTGCTAGGGGGTTGAGTAGCCGACCGACTATCCGATCGATCGGCGAGTTGCCGGCCGCATTGGATACAGAAACGGTTGATCTCCGGTTGTGACCGGCTGCAGGCAGGACAGACTTGCATTCTTGAGTATTCCCTGTACCCCACCTACATACATGGAAATGTCCTAAAGATGCCAGAGGCAGCGCTGACAGGCTAGAAGTGGTAATTGACTCCGAAGGAAAAGATGACCGGATTATAGATGGCTGTAAATCCAAAGGCTCCTGCGTCATTGGCGTCAAAATTGAAAGTCGTGTAGTTATATTTGACTTCACCGAATCCAGAGATGTGTCGTGTGAAAAAGTATTCGCCGCCGAGCTTGACGTTCAGACCTACCCTGGCTGAACTCTGCGTCCCTTCAAATCCTGATACTATGGTTTTGACTCGGGCCATAAATATTCCCGGACCAATCCCAACATAGGGTTGAAACCTTGTCTTGTGATACCGCAACATGAGATTAAACGGAGCAACCGTAATAACTCGAAAAAGATCGCCCGAAAGACCACTTGTTGTATCCCCGCCAGGTATCTGACCGACGCCGTTCAAGATCGATCCCGGAATAAAGCTGAATCTTGTCGATTGTTGCTCAATGTGAGGAGTCGTATAGTAGCCTTCCAGTTCCAGACCAAGCCATGGCACGTGCGGAAAGTAATACCCGATTTTCCCGCCTAGTACTGGGGAGCTGGCCAAATCACGACCTGACATCGACCCGGGAGGAGTGAGCGTGGATCCTGGAGGACCACCAAGATCGGTCAGATCGACTCTGGTCAGCTTGTTGTTGTCGCCGAAAAATGTGGTTCCGATTTGGCCTCCAACGTACATTTCTGAATAGGCAGTCGGTACGGTCAGAACCGATGTCAGCGACGCGTGCAACAACGTCGCAGTGAAGATCCATTTGCAAACCCACGCAGGACATCGTTGTTTCATGAGAACCACTCCGGATTACCCAGCTCCAACTCTCTCGAGTACAGGATGATCTCAAAGTCCTTTCGTAGATGCTCACAAGAAGGTTCAGCAAACTACATGCCACCCACAGTCGCATCTTCGTTGGAGAATAGGGCATGAGTGACACGCCGCATGTGTCTGCTCCATTCATTGACAGGCTCTTGAGGGCCTTCCTATAATTCGCCCTCTTGAATGAGTGGATAATGATTTTGCCATGAGGCTGAATCGCGTATGTCGATCACGATCAACAAGCTCGGTGTTATTGGAGCTGGAGCCTGGGGCACAGCCTTGGCCAAACATCTGGCCGAGAAGGGTCTGGAGGTTCGTCTCTGGGCCTATGAACACGTTGTCGTCAACGCCATCAACACCTCTCATGAAAATTCTGTCTTCCTGAAAGGCGTCCCGCTTCCATCAAATTTAACGGCCACTTCCTCACTGGTTGAAGCCGTACATGGCTGTGATGGGGTTCTGTTTGCCGTTCCTTCACACAGAACCCGATCCGTGTTGCATCAGTTGGCACCCTACATCGCAGAGCCCATACCGTTCGTGTGCGCAACCAAAGGCATAGAAGAAACCACGGCAAAATTGATGACCCAGGTCATGGAGGACGAGTTGTCGCCGGCCATGCACCGCTTCCTCATGGTGCTATCTGGACCCAGTTTCGCCTCCGAATTCAGCATTGGGAAGCCCACGGCCCTGTGCCTGGCTGGCTCCGATGAACAGCTCGTGCGGCAGTTTCAACATGCGTTGATGACGCCTGTATTTCGTGTGTACGCCGATACTGATGTCATCGGGGTCCAACTCGGCGGAGCCCTAAAAAATGTCATGGCACTAGCTGCCGGTGTGATCGATGGTCTGAACCTCGGACTCAATGCCCGCGCGGCGCTCATTACTCGAGGCCTGGCTGAAATCATCAGGCTCGGCGCTGCAATGGGAGCCGATCCGCGCACGTTTTATGGACTGTCCGGGGTCGGCGATCTGGTCCTGACCTGTACAGGCACACTCAGCCGAAACCATTCGGTAGGTGTTCGCCTCGGCCAGGGAGAAAAGTTGGAGGCGATATTGGCAAGTATGCAGGCTGTTGCTGAAGGCGTTCGGACGGCACGTGCTGCATTAACCTTGGCCCGGCGCTATCAGGCCGATATGCCGATCATACAAGAAATCCATTCCGTCCTGTATGACGATAAATCTTGTAGGAAGGCCGTGACTGATTTAATGGAGCGGGATGCAAAATCAGAGAAGGGGTGGACATGAATCCGGAAGGACTCGAACGGCTGTTGCAGCAAGTCCGTCAAGGCAATGCCACGGTGGAACAGGCACTTCAGCGCCTGCGGTCACTGCCTTTTGAGGATCTAGGCTTTGCCTCACTCGATCATCATCGGTCGTTACGACAAGGGTTCCCCGAGGTCGTCTTGTGTGAAGGGAAAACCACCGCGCAGATCATCGCCATCGCTCGGGCGCTCATCAAGAAACAGGGCCCGTTTCTTGCCACTCGTGCCGACCCATCGGTTGGGCGAGCCATTCGCCGCCTGGATCGGCGGGCACAGTACTATCCCGATGCACGCCTTGTGGCGATTCGCGCTCCCAAGCAGAAACAACATGGGCATATACTCGTGGTGACTGCGGGAACGGCAGACGTGCCCGTGGCGGAAGAAGCTCGGGTGACGGCGGAAGTGATGGGAAGCCACGTCGAACGACTGTACGATGTCGGGGTTGCGGGTATCCATCGACTGCTTGGAAAGAGAGATCGGCTGTTCGATGCGAAGGTCGTGATCGTCGCGGCTGGCATGGACGGTGTCCTGCCGAGCGTGGTGGGGGGGTTGGTCCACTGCCCGGTCATTGCCGTGCCAACCAGCCGAGGCTATGGTGCGAGCTTCGGGGGAGTCGCTGCGCTGCTGACGATGCTCAATTCCTGCGCGGCGGGTGTGGGCGTGATGAATATCGACAACGGATTCGGCGCGGCCTGCCTCGCACATCGGATCAATATGTTGGGAGTAGAGAAATAGGATCGGGAAAAACGAATGAGGCTCTATTTCACTTCCAGGAGACCTCGCTTCGGCCAGGCGACCATCACAGTGCGTAACCCCTTTTCTCCATTCGCCAACAACTTTGTCCGCACTTCATACGAATAGATACCCACCCCGGCGAGTTGCTTTCGGTGATCCTGACCATCCCACGCAAGTTCGACGGAGACCTTCGATCGTCCTGTCTCCCCATCCACGGCTGGAGGGACTTGGATGGGCTGTCGATACGTGAGAAACCGAAGTGAGCTCTTCGACGGAGAACTAATGAGCGAGGTCACCTCCAAAATGGTAGATCCATCTATTTCTTTCGGAAGCTGGACTGTAACGGAAAACTGAAGAGGCCCGTTGCCCAGAGCATATGGTATCGGGGCAATGTTAAGGGCGACAATTTTGAGCTGAGGCTCGGGCCTGGGAACGCGTGGCGGCTTCACTTTCGAGAGGCTCTCTGCTGGGAATACGACCATCAGAGAAGCACACAGGGTGAGCAACCCGAGCAGAAGCCTCGTACGATGGAGATGACGTGACGTCTTCAACGAAAACCCTGACCCTATGCTTTCCTGAACAAGCGCGGCGCGTCCGCCACGATACCACTTGACCACATTCCTAGGGGGATAACATAGCATCCCTGGGCTGTCAACGAAGCGTCGAGAATGAACCAGCGATTGCCGTTCGTCCACGCCTTCGGTAAGATGTCCGGTCATTTTGCGCATCGTATGTGAGGAACTGAATGGGTCGTCATTTGCATTTCGATTGTTTCTCCGGGGTCAGTGGAGATATGGTCCTGGGTGCACTGGTGAGCGCCGGGCTCTCGTGGACAAGCTTAGTTGACGGCCTCAAACGCCTCAAGCTCCGCGGCTACCGCCTGCAAAAGCGCGAAGTGCATCGTGGCGCGCTCCCGGCAATCAAGGTCGACGTGATCGTTCAACAGGGATTTCAGCGACCGCTGACCCTCTCCCGCATTCGAAAGATCCTTGCCGACAGCACGTTGCCAGGCCCGGTCAAGGAACGTAGCCGGTCGGTCTTTGATCGACTGGCTGACGCCGAAGGAGTGGCGCATGGTGTCGATCCAAAGGATGTTCACTTTCATGAAGTCGGGGTGGTGGATTCGTTTATCGATGTTGTCGGTGGCGTGCTGGGATGCTATCTCTTGAACGCCACCCGAGTCACCGCGTCTCCGATCAATGTTGGCGCCGGGTCGATTCAGACCTCACACGGACTCTTACCAGTTCCAGGACCCGCGGTGGCGGCGCTGGCAAGGGGAATTCCGATCTACGCCGACGGTCCGCGCTGTGAGCTTGCCACCCCCACCGGGGTGGCGTTACTTCGGACATTAGCGTCTGAATTCGGCCCTCTGCCGGCGATGAGGAGTATGGCCGTGGGCTACGGGGCCGGCGACCACGATCCAGACGGGTGGTCTAATGTCTTGCGTTTATTTGTGGAAGAAGAGCCCACGTCGGCGGCCAATCAGACCGAGCGGATGATACAGATTGAGACGAATCTTGACGACCTCAGTCCACAGACCTACGAATACATCATGGAACAACTCTTTCAGGTCGGTGCGGTTGATGTCGTGCTGGCTCCCGTCGTCATGAAGAAAAGCCGGCCAGGAATCCTGCTGAGCTGCCTCGTCACTGAAGACCGGACGGATGCCGTGATCGAGGTCCTCTTCCAGGAAACGACCACGCTCGGAGTGCGACTTCATGAGGTACGCCGACGGGTCCTCACCCGGCGATTTGTCCCCGTCACGACGCAAGGCGGAGTCGTTCGCATGAAAGTTGCGGAGGTCGGCGCCGGATGGGAAAAAGCAGCCCCTGAATATGAGGACTGTAAAGCCATCGCGCAGCGAACCGGCCACCCGCTCAAGACGGTTATGGAGGAAGCGCTGATGGCCTATCGACGAGGACGCAAAAAGACGAGAATCACAACGGCGCGAGGCCGAGCATGACCGTGCTGTACTACGTGCTCCTCTTTCTCGTTTCCGTTGCGGTCACACTTGGTGGTTGCGCGCTCTTTACGAACGCCATTGAATGGCTGGGGAAGCGACGGGGTATCTCCGAGGGTGCCGTCGGCAGTGTCTTTGCCGCCATCGGCACGACCCTGCCTGAGACCTCGATCCCGATCATTGCGATTTTCTTCGGCGAGAGCCATGAAGAAGTTGAGGTTGGCTTAGGCGCCATCTTGGGCGCGCCGTTCATGCTCAGCACACTGGTACTGCCCATTCTGGCCATTCTTCTAATGCTCTATGCCCGAGCTGGCAAGCGGACGGCCAAGTTTCACCTCAACTATCGTGAAGTGCTGACAGACCTCACGTTTTTTATGATCGGCTATTTTATCGCTCTGGGATGCGCTTTCGTGCCGTCCAAACTGATTCACTTCATTGCAGCCGGTGTATTGGTCTGTCTATATATTTACTACATGAAGCTCAAATTCGTACCGGCTGAGGGGGAAGAAGGGGGTGAGCTGGAACCACTGATTTTCGACAAGCACGCAGCCACGCCGTCCTATGCGATGATTGGATTTCAAGCCTTCTTGGGGTTAGGGGGATTGATATTAGGCGCCCATTTGTTTGTCATGGCTGCAGAGTCGATGGCTGGCTTGTTCGCCATGTCGCCGTTGATTTTAGCGCTCCTCATCGCGCCGCTCGCCACCGAGCTACCCGAGATGTCCAATAGCTTTCTCTGGCTCTATCGCAAGAAAGACCGGCTCGCCGTGGCTAATGTGACAGGCGCCATGGTCTTTCAAGGCACCTTCCCGGTTGCGCTGGGGTTGATCGGAACCGAGTGGGTGATCGCGCCATCGGCATTGACCACAATGATCTTAGCCGTGCAAGCGGTAGGACTCTGCCTCCTGCAAATTCTGATCGGAGGCCAGTGGCGACCGTGGCTGCTCGCCGCCGGGGCTGTGTTCTATATCGGCTATACCGTGCATCTCTATGTCAACTAAGTCACGATCACCTCGCACCGATTCCTCATCTCCCCAACTCCCCTTGCTGGGAATCACGATGGGAGACCCGGCTGGCATCGGCCCGGAAGTTATCGCCAAGGCGCTGGCAGGCGCTCACTTGCGCACGGTCTGTCGATCGGTCGTCATCGGATCGCTTCCCGTCATGGAGCGAACGGTGAAGGCGCTGAAGCTCAAGCTGAACGTACTCCAAGTTCGTGATCATGAATCGATGGTGACGCGTAGAGGAACGGTCGTAGTGCTGGATCCACTGGAGACACCGCTGCGAACGTTCAAGCCAGGGATTGCCGCGGCGGAGACCGGAGCCGCTTCAGTCGCCTTTATCAAAAAAGCTGTTGAGTTGGCGCAGATCGGCTGTATCGAAGGCATGGTGACGGCACCCATCAACAAAGAAGCCATCAATATGGCCGGCTGCCGGCACCCAGGCCATACCGAGTTGTTGGCCGATCTCACCCACGCGAACGAATCAGGCATGATGATCGTGGGTGGACCGTTACGCATTATGTTCGTCACGACACATGTCGCGATCAGGAATCTCCCGGCGCTGCTCACACAAGCCAAGATTGAAAAGGCGATCCGCTTGGCTCAATTGGCGCTGACGACACTGTTTGGCATCAAGCGCCCCAGGATAGGAGTGGCTGCCCTCAATCCCCATGCCGGTGAGCATGGACTGTTCGGCGATGAAGAAGCTCGAATCATCCTCCCGGCATCACGTGCCACCCAACAACAGGGCATTCTAGCAAGTGATCCCTTGCCGGCTGATACGCTGTTTGGGAAAGCTGCGAAAGGGGCATTTGACGGCGTCGTTGCCCTCTACCACGATCAGGGTCTCATTCCCCTGAAGCTGGTCGCCTTCGGCACCTGCGTCAATCTCACCGTGGGCTTGCCTATCATCCGCACCTCAGTGGATCATGGAACCGCGTTTGATATCGTCGGGAAAGGCGTCGCTGATCCCGGAAGCCTGATTGAGGCTATCAAACTGGCTGCCAGGATCGCTCAGAATAGAATGGCGGCAACACCGACCAAGAAGGGACGGACCACACGTGTCGCTTGATATTACGAAGGGCCTTGCCGTGGTTCGGCGTCAGATTGACGAATTGGAGACGCTTGAGAAACAGACACTTCAAGACTTGAACACCGTCGCCGGGACGGAACGAATAGCAAAATGGAAAGCCCGCACCGTCGCGCTTCTCACCAATTCCGTAGGCGATCGGGAAGGGCAAATCTTCGCGAACGTCCAACCAGGGCCATCGTTTACTCATGATTTGGTTGAAGAGTTCACGGATCTTGTGGAGTGCTATCGCACGCCCCTGAGCCTATTGGCCAAGCAATTGGCCCAAGCTCCACCAACTCGGAGTTGAGGGTGGACTCCTCTCTTCCTCCTGCCGCAATCAAACGCCTTGGGCAGAACTTTCTCATCGACCCCAACATCGTTCGAAAAATCGTCGCGCTGGCTGAGCTCACCCCGACTGATACCGTTCTGGAAATCGGGCCTGGGCGTGGCATCCTCACCGATGCACTGTGTCGTGCGAGTGGTCACGTGACGGCGATCGAAGTGGATCCTCGGCTCCATGCATTCCTAACTGAACGACAGCCCCAGTTTTCCAATCTCATGCTTGTCCTCGACGATGCGATGACCTACCCGGTCGAGCAGCTTCCGAGCGGCACCATCGTCGTCGCCAATCTTCCCTATTATTTATCCACTCCCCTTCTCTTCCGGCTCCTCGATCAACGCAACCGTTTTCCCCGCATGGTGCTGATGCTGCAAAATGAAGTGGCCGATCGACTCGTGGCCAAGCCTGGAAGTTCTGGCTACGGGGTCCTGTCTGTCATGGCACAGTATGCGGCAGAGATCACGAAAGCGTTCCGGGTCTCTGCGCAGTGCTTCCGACCGAGACCGGAAGTGGGCTCTGCTGTGGTTCTGCTCAAGACCAAGCATCAGAGAGCGCTGAACCAGGAGGAAGAACCACAATTTGCAGCGCTAGTGAAAGCCGCCTTCGCCCACCGCCGCAAAACACTTATCAATACGCTGAAAGATCAGGGATATGAGCAGAAGCTGGTGGCAGCTGCGTTGGAAGCGCTTGCACTCTCTCCTTCTCTCCGTGCGGAAATCCTTTCCATCGAGCAATTTGTCGAACTGACCCGCCGCATTTATGGACTAGGCTTCTCCCCCCTCTATCATTAACAGTCGGAGACAGGCGAGAGCCGAATGGCTCTGAGAGCTTACTCCACTCAAGCCAACGCTGGCAGGAAAGAGGCCCACATTGTGTAGGCTCACACCCTACGTCGGGCGCATGTGGATTTTGAACATGACGCGGCGGCTCTTATCGCGGTCTGGGTATCCAGCATCGTTGCGCAGGAGGTTCTGCTTCCCACGGCCGTTCGCTGTGGCTTTCTGCAAGAAGCACTCGTAGGCCCAGGGAAGCTTCTCGCGGATCACTTCCAAGCTTTTAGCCAGTACTGCAAAAGAGCGTTCCTGACTGAGTCTCAGATTGCGTATATCATCACCCAGATCATCGGTGTATCCCTCGATCACAAAGGCTTCTACGTCTTGCTCTCCAGGCTTGCAGACGAGTGAGGCGTAGTGCGGCATGGTCTCGGACAAGAAGATCTCGGCCGTCGGGAGCAACGTGCTTTTCCCAAACTCAAAGTTAATCGCCGTATCCGGCACCGTAATCGTGTGGGTGCTCGGCATTTTGGTTTCCAGTGTTGGATGAGGTGGATCGATTCTTGGTGTGCTGTCCATTGGAGTGCCACGGCTCTTGGCCGAATTGAAATTTCCATTTTCGACGCGAGCCATAGAGGCCACGAGCAAGAGGATGAAGATAACCGCGAGCGAGGTCATAAGATCGGCAACCCCACTCGTCACCACCGCTGAGTTGTCACGCGAGTCCTGTGTAAAGCTCGACTTCATCCCTTTCGCTCTCTCCGTGCTGTGTCAGTCGTTGCCGTAGTAGTGCTTCTGAGACCCTGCAACATCGTTTCGATTTCGCTTTGAGACAGCTGCACCGGGGAGGCATGCTCCTTAATCGAGCGGGTGAGGTTTTGAATGGCGTCCAGTATGGGATTCATCATGGGTCGTAACGCCCGCTGAACCTCGTGACCGATCTCCGCTGGCAAATCATCAAACTTCATCGGTGTATGCTTGGAGTGTAGCGCCGTGATCGCCTGCGCGGCTGTGTTCAGCGCTGCAACGGTGGATCCGAGGCGCTGCTGCACGGCCTCAACAAGCTGATGCGCAGTGTCGTTTCGAATGGGAGTGGCGATGGGCGCCGGAGATCCATTCGACGATGGGACTCCCTGGGAATGTTGGTCCGTAGCCCTCTGCGGAAACATTTCGTCCAGGAGGGAGATGCACTCCCGGTGTCGGTTGTCCAACCGATGCCAGAAAGAATGTTCGAGGAGGGTGAACGCATTGGCGCACGCTAAGCCGACGATGGATGTCACAAACTTTCCTGAGAGGCCGTTAATCAGTCCTTGGATGCCATCGATCTCCGACCCGTTCGCATGGAGCTTACTGAGGCCGATTAAGATGGCTAGGAAGGTGAACATGAGCCCCATGCCCGTCATGAAAGCGGGCAGCTGCCGGTAAAATCGGACGTTGAGATGGGCAGCGCAGAGAGATTCGAACGAGAAAAACTCACTTGCGGAGCGCTGACTATGGACGGTCGGCTCAAGAAACCAGGCAGATTGCTCGACCGCGAGAGTCTTGCGGTATGAATACCAGTCTCTGGTAAAATCCTGTTCCGACCGTACCGCACGATCCAATGTGTGCAGATCGTCAAGATCGCGTCGCGTTTCTGACGACACATCAAGACGCGCTTGTCTTTTTGCCAAAGCCGGAATAACCAGCCAATCTTTGGACACCTGTTGCCGTGCCAGCACCAGAGGCGCGACAGACGAGTGAAAACGCCCAAGCGTCCCTTGGATGTGGAACAAACCTCTGAGGAGCACCGCGCTATGCCAAAGACACAGGGCCAAGATCCCTACAGCACCGATCCAGCTCAGCACGGGACTCTGAAGCCCGCCGACAACCGTGACATCGCGAGTGAGCCATTCCCAAAGAGCAGTGAACGAATCCACATCATCCATCAGGCAAACCTCACTGGGGCCCTACGCACCATTCTCAGTAGGAGCAAACCCGATTGCCTCCCTCAACTTCTGTGCCAGAGAGAGATGCGAGAAATGGCCTCATATCGCTGCAGGATTGGGATAACGCCAGAGCAAGAGGGAAGTTCTTGCCGGGAGGGCGGCAAGTTCTGTCGGGCTCACGGAGGCACAATTGCCGCGACAAAACTCTCCGTTGCTTTTGAGGTGTGAGAACTTGGTGTATGCTCAATCCGTGGTTGACAACTGGGAAGAGGAAACGTTATGCACTTCGTCCGAATCGGAAACCGAGCGTTCAACCTGGATCTGATCTCTCACTGTGAGGTGCAGATTTGGCATGATACCGTCTCGGTCAAGATCTATATGACAGGAGCCGCCAATAATACTCCGGTGGTCCTGAACGAGGAGGACGCGAAGCAGATGTGGAAATACATCGAGTATGTCGCAGAGAAGCCGGTCTAATTTGGTCGGTATTCAATGGCTATCCCCTTTCACCCTCTCGCTGAACTGTTCAAGCTCAATGCATTGTGAGTCGATTGAAGGAGGCGATTCGTGTTAGGGTTTGAGGTGAATAAGCCAGTGTGTGCGTAGACAAACCCGCTGAACGGGGAGGGCGGTTCAAATGAATCGAAAGAGAGTGCCTGGTCGACTTACGGGTATTGTGTGTGTGCTGCTCTCGGTAACAGGATGTGCAAGCGAATTCTCCGTTCTCAGCGCATCGGGTGAACCCATCATGATTGCTCGTCGAGGTGATTCGCCGAGCGAATGCGCGGAAAAGGTGAAAGACGACGCCGCCCGTATGGGTGTCACCTTGCGATATATTCATATCCGTGGCAGCACCGTTGGCCGTTCGTTGCTATGGCCCTTCGAATCGGGATATGCCTGTGAGGCTGGGATCGGCCCGGAGCAGGGCCCAATCGGCACGTATCCGAGCAATCTCCGCAGCCTTTCCCGTGGTTCGTGATGAAACCTTTCGAGCATGGCCCTACTGTTCTCTTTTGCCTAAGAGTGATGTACTTCATTCGGAGTGCCCAGACTAGTAGGTGGGGCTGGGCCCGATAAGATTCCACCGGTCTCCCAAGTTCTCGCTGGCGAGAGTCTCATGGGCCAACCGGCCCACCGAGATTTCATCTCTCGTAAACTGGCAAAGAGCTATACCCGCAGGCGGAATTATTTCCTCCCAGTCGAAGCACGCTCCTCATGGTATTCCGCCCTCTGTTTCCTCCATACGTGGCGTACATCCAAGATACTGACCAGACCGTTGCTGTGCAGGCACTCTGACGAGGGCTCAAGCCTGTCAGCACTTCCTGGATTTGCTTGTTGATTCAGTGTCTTAAGCTATACTTAGTGCGTGCGTGAATCAGTAGTTGGGAGGAGGGTAGCAAAAAGCTCAGGCCTGGAGCGCGATGATCAAGATCCTATTAGTCGAAGACAACGACGTTGATGCACGCCTGACGCAAGATATTCTGGCAGAATGGGGCATGGAAGAATTCGAGATCATCCATGTGACCCGCCTGCGCGACGCTGTCACCCGCCTAGCGCGCATACGTTTTGATGCCGTCCTTCTCGACTTGTCACTCCCGGACGGCTATGGCCTCTCAACCGTGCGTCAAATGCAAGCCGCGAATCCGACGATTGCCATCATCGTGCTCAGCGGGCTCAATGATCAAACGCTCGCGCTACAGGCTCTCCAGAATGGAGCACAGGATTACCTCGTCAAGGGACAAGGGCCGTCGGAGCTGTTGGCTCGCTCAATTCGCTATGCCATCGAACGAAAGCGGGCTGAAGAGCGGCTGACCTACCTGGCCCAATATGATCAGCTGACGGGCCTTGTGAACCGCACGTTGTTTCGTGATCGCCTTATCCAGGCCATGGCCCGCAGCAAACGGCTCCAACAGCCTCTCGGCCTCATGTTGCTCGACCTTGATCACTTCAAGCCGGTGAACGATACCATGGGTCACAGTGTCGGTGATCAGCTTTTGAAGGCCGTCGCTGAGCGACTGCAAGAGTGTGTCCGCGAAGTAGACTCCGTCGCCCGTATGGGAGGAGATGAATTTACTATTATCCTGGAAGGCCTGACGTGCGAAGAGGATATCACGTTGGTCGCCCAGCGAATCACCAAGCGATTGGCGGAACCCTTCCACCTTGGGGAACACAGAGCGTTAATTGGCGTCAGTATCGGGATTACCGTCTACCCAACCGATGATCACGAAGTTGATGAGCTCTTGAAGCATGCCGACGCCGCAATGTATCGAGCCAAACAACAAGGGGGAAGTTCTTTTCAATTTCACATTCCTGATGCGTCCTCTTCCTCTACCTGCTTCAGTTAACGATCATCTATCGTTGGCAACTCCTGACTGCTCTTATCGACCGATCTGAGCAAGTGGTTGATCAGAGATTGAATACACACCGATCCCATTCGGTTCGAGTCGATTCATCGTCGGAAGCGCCGATGGCGCAGGGTTGGGATGGGAATCGGGTGTCAGGAGGATGCCCCAGTGCTGATTGTTCCGACACACATTGTCCACAATCAGCCCTTCGGCGTGCTGGAACATGAGGATGCCGCTGAGCATGTTGTCTTCACACAGATTCCGCACCAGTTCCGGGCGGCTGCCAGGATCTCGGACCGCAATGCCAAAATGGTGATTCTCGACACAGCGATTATCCGCCACTCGCGGTTGAGCACCGGCAAACACGAAAATGCCCGATTCCCGATTGCGGCACACTTCATTGTCGGTGAATGCGACACGACATTCGGGTCCATACAACACCACGCCCGACAAAATCCCTTCCATCGCTCGGCACTGCGTGATGATGCATGTGGAGTTGAGTATATTCAGCGCCGAATGCTGGTCGCTGCCGACATAGCGAAACGTGATGCCGGTAATCCACCCTTCCGGTACCTCTTGAAGATACAGCGGCCCGCTGCGGCGGCAGAAGATTTGAACGCTATCTCGTCCGGCACCGACAAGCCGTATCGGCCGTTGGGTGACGACAAGCTTATCCTCATAGATCCCAGGACGGACATAGACCTGATCCGATTCAGCGACATCCTTCAGCGCGGCACTTGGAGTTGGATAACAGCGCTGATCAGTAGGATCAACAATCAAGGTTCGTCCGCCCAGGGGGTTGGTCGGAATGGGCTCTTCACTCACGATGTTCTCCTCGGAAAGGTTTGTCGCGTTCTTACGGCCTTGACGGGACATGGAGACCCTTTGAATACTGAATGAGACAAGTCAAGGACTCGAACCACATTGTACAAAACTGTGTCTTCATTAACACGCCCCTGGAAAACCATCACAACCATTGGCTGCTGGGATTACGCAAGATCCTGTTTTTAAAACGTTTCGGATTCGTGAATGGCAGGAGCCCTGGCATACTGATTGCGTGCCTAAGACCCTCGACTGCCGTTTCAACAGATGGAGGCCTGTTATGCTCCAGAAATGTCTCGGAATTCTCATCCTCCTATTCATGTTCTTCTCGGTGGGCCAGTCCCTAGCTGCTCCTACTCAACGGCAGGATACAACTCGCCGATTATATGATCGCGTCATGGATGAATTTAAGCACCGCGACTACAAAGCAGCCATGGCAGGTTTCCAACTCTTCATCGAACTGCATAGCGAATCCGCCTTAGCCGCCAATGCGCAATATTGGATCGGAGAATGTCAATATCGGATGGGACGATATCGAGATGCGCTCAAGTCGTTCAATGAGGTCGTGTCAAATTACCCACTCAGCCCTAAGCTGGCAGCTTCCACGCTGAAGCTCGGCCAGACGTATACCAAATTACGGGATCATGAGACGGCACGACTGATGTTTGACCGGGTGGTGGGCCAATACCCGGATAGCGCTGAAGCAGAACTCGCTCGCAAGGCCATTGAGGCTACGGCAACCGCCGAAGACTCGACGAATCAATCACCGTAGGCATCCTCGTGTTCGATTGATGCAACTCGTCACTCCTCTGCAGTGATCCCCAATCGAGTAGTCAGATCAGGCAGCGTGTGGTTTTTCTTTGGCTGCAACGTTGTCAGCCTGATCCCCGCTGCGTTCAGCACCGACTCGATGACCTGCTGGCGTTCGGCCTGATGCAGTGGTGAAGATTCACGCTCGATCTGGACGACATGTTCGACGCGACATGACCCAGGATGGACCAAGACAAAATCGACTCGCTTCAGTGCAATCTCTCGGAGAAGATCGGAACGCACACTTGCCTCCGCTTCGACCTCGACGAAGGACCAGAGCGGCACCTGACTAAAGACAAGGTAGCGCTCTTGGACAGCCATTTGCAGAAGGCTATACAACGCGATTTCTTCTTCTTCGAGTAATCGGGTAGGCCCGATGGTAACGCCGGAAGGAATGGCAAATGGCGTTGTCCGCTTCTTCCTCCGTCGTGTCTTCCTCAGATAACGCCAAAGCATGATGATCCCCATAATGACGGTACCGACCAGAAGAAGTCTCATTTCTTTTTGCTTCCGCCTTTGCGTGATCGTACCCGCTCATACCACTGTGGGCCGCTTGGGACGATGCAACCTAATATCCTTGGAGATGCCGCCCCCGTAACCGAGGGGACGTTTCCGCACTGTTCCATAATGGTCTGATACGCGAGGACGGCAAACGCCACCGATTCCAGCGCTTTACTGTCCCAGCCATGAGCCTCAAAGGATGTGACCGGCACTGGAGCAAAGATATCCGTTAAATGTCCCATGATCGCCCGGTTCCGGACACCGCCCCCTCCGACAATCACGTCATCGATTCCCCCCTTGATCCACCGTCTGGCCGTCCCGACCGCTTCAGCAGTCCACCGGCTACAGGTGGCCAGAAGATCTTCATCCGATAACCGACGCGTGCGTTGCCAATTGAGTAATTCGTCCAGCATCTTTGTGCCGAACGCTTCGCGACCGGTCGATTTGGGCGGCGCCTGGGATAGATAGGGATGAGCGAGAAGTTTGGCTAGTAATCTTGAATCAACCTGACCTTTGACCGCCAATCGCCCCTCACGGTCCATCGAGGCCCGACCATTGGTGATACGAGACATGAGTCCATCAAGCACCATATTTGCCGGGCCCGTATCAAATGCGGCGAGCTCCGTAGAGCCTGAGCCCTTGGGAAGATAGGTCACGTTGCTGATGCCGCCAAGATTCACGATCAGCCGCGCGCGGCGCGGATGCCGAAACAGCAGCGCGTGGACCCCCGGGGTCAACGGCGCTCCCTGTCCTCCAGCCGCGATATCGCGTGGCCGAAAATTAGCCACCGTGGTAATCCCGGTGCGTTCGGCAATGACGGCTGGCTCAGCGATTTGCAGTGTCGACCGTATGGCAGCGACACCGGTATCTTTGATGCCATGCGGCAGGTGATGCACGGTTTGGCCGTGAGATCCGATGAGATCTACGTCCTCTGGCGACAGTTGAGCCGACCGAATGACTCCTAAGGCGGCGTCGGCGAACCATTCACCTAAGAGCGCATTCAGGTGGCAAATATCCGTCACCGTTCCTGACACCGATGCAGAGAGAATGCGTTGCTGCAGCGAACGCGGATAGGAAAGTGAATGAAACGCAATCATCTCGACTCTGAGACCGGCTTTCTGGCGGACAATGGTGACCAGCGCCGCATCGACTCCGTCGGCTGAAGTTCCTGACATCAATCCGACAACGTTCATGTCCGGTATCCTTTCACAATCGCCTAAATGCGGAGGGCTCACGAGAGTGCTACGCTAATCGAACTTTCGTGTACGGTCAAGGAGGCGAATGGACAGGGCCTATGAGCGGTACCGCCCTCATGGCGTCGTGTAGATAGCAAGTTAAGTTGTCCGGTTTTTGTAGCACATGATCTGTCCGGTATTCGTTCTCCCAGAATTTCAGGGGGACACCGAAATTCTTTCGCGCGCAGTTGCCCGAGGAGCGACGATCGGGCGGTTGCGTGACCGCAGGGTCGAGTCCTTCTGGTGTCTGCCCCCAGCCGTGGAATCACTCAGTTGGCCCTCCGCATTGTAGCGCGCCAAGCACCGCGGGCCATGAAACACCGCCAAGCTCCCATCCGGATACGCATGGACCCGGACCGTGGCCTTCACATAATGGAACCGGTGCGCATCCGGTGGAATCTGCAAACTCCGGCCTTGATACCGCACCGTATTGTCGTTGGCGACCACCCGCTTCTCCTGCACACAGAGTATCTCCGCAAGGTTCGTCCCGATCCATGGGACGAGGACACATCACGACGGGAAAGCCGGGAATCCGCATGTCTGGCTGGACCCTGAAAATGTCACCATCATGCTGCGCCATATCACCGACGCTCTCATTGAAGTGGACCCAAGTCATACAACGGAATTCCGAACCAATCAAGCGGCCTATCTTCAACGGCTCGGTCAGGTGCAACAGGAACTCTCCGCGCGTATCCAGCGGCTCTCCGACCGGCGATTCATTGCCCATCATCCAGCGTGGCCCTATTTGGCAAAGCGATTCAGCCTCGACATTGTTGGCACGATCCACATGCAGTCCGGCACAGAACCCTCCGCCCTTCATCTGCAAGCGCTCATCCAGAAGATGAGACGGGACCATATCAAGGTGATCGTATCCGAGATTCAACTCAGTCAGCGACTTCCGGAGCTACTGGCGAGGGAAACCAAGGCCCACGTCGTCGTCTTGACCACGATGCCAGGCGGTTTGGAGGGAACGGCGACCTACCTCGACATGCTTCGCTATAATGTGCTCCAATTGGCCCGCGCATTAGAAACGACCTCGTAGCCTTGCTCAGACGACCCTCGGAAGGAGCTTCGGATTCCGTGTCAGATCCCCGCGAGCCAATCATCCGTTTTGACCATGCCTCCTTTGGGTTTCCCGGGCTCATCGCACTCAAAGACATTTCGTTGGCTATCTACGAGGGCGAGTTCATTGGAATCATCGGCCCAAATGGATCAGGCAAGACGACGTTGTGTCGTGCCGTACTGGGGCTTCTTGCCCCCGTGGAAGGACATCTTCATATCTTCGATTGCGCCTGTAACGAGCTCCGCTGCCACCATCGTGCCAAAATCGGCTACCTCCCGCAGAAAGGGGTCGTCGATCGGAATTTTCCAGTGACGGTCCTCGAAACAGTAATGATGGGTCGTTACGGAGCGCTGGGCCTGTTCAAGCGTCCAGGGAGGAAGGATCGTGACATTGCACAGGAAGCCCTGGCTCAGGTGGGAATGGATTCTCACAAGGATCATTCACTTGGGCAGCTATCCGGTGGTCAACAACAGCGCGTCTTTATTGCGAGAGCCCTGGCACAACAGCCCAAGGTCTTAATATTGGATGAACCGACAACCGGTCTGGATATTACCGCTCAACACAATGTCATCGAGCTCGTGCAACAGCTGCATGATGAGCTCAAATTGACCGTTCTTTTAATTACGCACGACATTAATATGATTCGCTCACGAGTCGATCGATTGGTTCTTCTCAAAACCAGACTCTTCGCCGCCGCTCCTCCCGCAGAAGTCCTCAAGCCGGAGATTCTTCACCAGGTCTATGGTAAAGACCTGGTGATTACAGAGAAAGATCTCGTCATCGTCGAAGATTACCACCATCACCACTAGGAATGGACTTCAGACAATGCTCGATCTCCTCGCCTACGATTTTATGCAGCGTTCCCTCCTCGCCGCCGCAATGGTGGGTGGGCTCTGCTCCGTCATCGGCGTGTTCGTCGTATTGCGTGGACTGGCGTTCGTGGGAGCCGGGACATCGCACGCCGCATTTGCAGGCGTGACACTCGGCTACTTGATGGGATGGCCTCCCCTGTTGCTGGCCATTGTGTTCGGTCTTGCGACGGTTTGGATTACAGGTTGGGTTGAAGAACGGGGCAGGATGAAGCTGGATGTCTCCATCGGCATTCTCTATACCACGACAATGGCACTAGCTATTCTCTTCATTGGGTTGATGAAAAGTTACAATGCCGAAGTGTACGGCTACTTATTTGGCAGCGTGCTATCGGTCACGCCTGAGGAACTGAGCGTCATCGGAGCGTTGACTGTCCTCGTCTTGGGCCTCCTCCTCCTGTTTTCAAAGGAACTCTATTTTATCGCGTTCGACCAAGAGATGGCTGAAGCCTCCGGCGTCCCTGCACGCCAAATCTTTTTCCTCCTCCTGACGTTGGTCGCCTTGACAGTGGTGGTCTCACTGAAAACCGTCGGAGCCATCTTGGTCTTTGCCATGATCCTGATTCCAGCGTCGACCGCGTACCAACTCACGCATAGCCTTGCAACACTGACGCTGTATTCCGCAACGATCGGGATATTCACCTCGATTGCTGGTGTCTTGATTTCCGCGTTTTGGGATGTGCCCTCAGGGCCGGCCATCGTCCTCTTAGCAACCACCATATTTTTCATCGCAGTTTTCTTCTCACCAAAACGCGAGCGGCGGATACGGCTCTTGCATTCCCACTAACGTATACTGGGAGCGACTGCGGTCCATCGCGACAGCTAAGTCTGAAGTAGATTGTGCACCGAAGAAAAAGTCCCCCGCCTTTCCAAGCGGGGGACTGTACATGACGCCTGCGATTAGTTAGGTTGGCAAGGACTATCGCTTGAGGCAGTGTTCGTTTACGTGGCTTGTTGGAATTAGAACGTATGGCGTACGCCGAAGAGAAGGCCGATGGTGGAGCCATCGCTCGCGGGATGATTTCGCTTCCATGCTGTTTCCACGTTCAGCATGAGGCCTTTTGGCGCACTCGACACTAAATTGGTCAGGGCATAGTCCATGCCTCCACCAATTCGCCAAGCAAACGTATTTTCGACATTATTCGTATTCACATTCACGCCGATGCCAGTCGTAACATACGGCACGAACGGACCAAAATGACCTGGACGATACTCGAGATTAACCGGAAGTATCGAAATAGTATTGACCGCGCCATTTCCTGCATCAACCCCGTGCCGTTCCCATTCCACCATCATACCGACTCGAAACCACTTGTTGAGCCCGTACATGCCTTGGAAATTGACAAGTGGCCCAACGGTCGACACGCCGGAACTTTGAGTCGTGAAACTCGGTCCCACCCGAAACCCGCCGGTGATTTTGCCCTCTTCAGCCATTCCCTCATGAACCCAAGCCAAATCCGTAGCCTGTGCGGTACCGGTCAACAAGGTGAGGCTGACAACCGCCGTAGCGAAATACTGTCGAACTCTCTGCATGATTCCCTCCTGTATAGAAAACGATTACTTCACCAGAACTGTAACTGAGGGTCCACTGATGATTCAAGACCAACTCCGGAAAACCCTGTAGAAAGTGATGGACGTGATGGGTGACGCTCTGCTAATCACGTGATGCCTACATTGCTGTCACCTACAATGCGGAAAGAGTGGCATCACGAGTGACTGGGATACATGCCAGGCCGTGATATGAGAGGGG
Organism: Nitrospira sp.; assembly: GCA_005116895.1. Lineage (GTDB taxonomy): Bacteria > Nitrospirota > Nitrospiria > Nitrospirales > Nitrospiraceae > Nitrospira_D. The sequence goes on from SWDO01000020.1 coordinate 76,715, forward strand.
GAGGTTATGCCTAGACAGGTGTTCAGAATACAACTGATTGGGTTACTGTTAGCAATTTGTATCACCGTGTTCCCTCTTTCACACACCGCCCTGGCGGAAGAGTTCGGTGGGACTGAACCAGGCAAATGGATGCTCGGCTTTCGGTTGGGATTTGCTCCACTGACTCAACAGCTCTCAGAAAATACCGCAACATCGATCGGACCACTGGTCAATCTTCAAGGGCTGTATAGCCTCAATACGTGGCTCTTGGTCGGAATGATGCTTGAATGGGAGCGACATAGCGTGAGCGTTGAACAGCCAGACGTGGATCTCGGACATCAAGATACCGTATCGGTGTTGCCAACCCTGGAAATACGGCCGGTCAGATTAGGCCAGGTCATCCCGTATGTGAATATGAGCTTTGGTGTGAATGTGAACAGTTTCGGCGAAGACACGGCGATTCGGATCAGTCCCAGCAATACGTTTGCCTGGCGACTCGGGTGGGGAGCGGATTACAAGTTCAATGACCAGTTCGCACTCAATGGAGAATGGGCCTACAAACGAAACGACGGCCATACGACCGGTACCGGCGGACGGAATGATGACTGGAATGCGTCTTCGTTTGGTTTTCTCTTCGGTGGGAAAATGTTCTTCTGATCTTCAGACCTTTGCCCACATCATGATCACCCCTTCTCCTCCTTATGGTAGGAGGGGTGGTAACGGATTCGGGTCCATCTTCTACTCAAGCCGACCATGTTGACTTCGACTCCACACCAAACCTATCTGTTCTTTTGAGCTGAAGCCTAGTTTTTCATAAAAACCCGGTCGTCTAGTACACAGCCACACGAGCTCCACCCGCTCAAGTCGTGGATGCTTGAGGATGCGTTGGACGATCTCAGTCCCCACGCCTCGTCCCTGATACGCCCTGTCGACGATCACATCCCAGATCGTTGCGCGATAGATAAAGTCGGTGAGGACTCGACCGAACCCGATGAGACGCTCCCCATCCCACGCACAGAGTGTCAGATCCGTATGGAGAAGCATCTCCTTCGCGTCTTCGAGCGATCGCCCCTTGGCCCACGGAGCTTGCTGGAATAGCCCAAGAAGCTGAGACGCGTCAGGAGGCTCGTGATGGGAGTAGGTGACAGCGGACTTGAGGGTTGGAGGCATCTTATACTAGAGTATCCCCCGAATGGTCTTGGAGTGTACGGGGAAACCAATGTCAACGCAAGTCAGAACCTGTCCAAAGTGTTCCCAGCTCATGTGGCTGAAGGCGGATGAGTACGAGATACTCGACGATGAAACCGTTCGAGCGAAATGTCCCCACTGTGGGAGCGCTGCTCGCTTCAAACTCGTCACCGCTGGAGCGAATGCGTTGGGGCCCAAGATGGGCCACTAATTGTTTCGCTGATGGTTGGGTCGTGCGCGCTGTATTTGGAGGTGAACCACCCCCCTCTAAAGCTCATGGCGCACCGATCAGGAACCACCAGAACGGTATTACAGGCCTCCTCCTGCGCCATCCAGTTCGGGCTGATTGCCGGGAAGTATCTTGTGTAATGCGGTGCGGTACTCCGTAAGACGCTTGTCATCGATTCGCCCGATCTCGATTTCGTTATCCCGCTGCATGCGTGCGAGGTGATCCAAAACCGAGAGCAATGGCTGAACGGCCCCAAGAAGGTTTCCGATTTCAAACGCCTCCAGCGATGACACGAAGGACTCATTCAGCGTCTTGTACGGAGTCCCAGCACTCTGGCTTCGAACACGGGATACGATGGTTTCATAACCCTCAACCGCTTCGAAGGATGGTTTGATTGCCGAGGGCACGGCGCTCAAGTGGACAATAGGCGGAAGCTTGGCTGCATAGGACTTGATGTGAGACGTTAGCCCTCCCACCGCATCGAGAACTTCGGCGGTTAACACGCATCCTCCGCAACGCCGAGATCGGCGAGTGGTCCACGCAGTTTCTTCTCCCCAGAGATGCCGAGCTGGTCAAGCGCAGACATCACCTCCTCCATATCGCTTGGCACCGACCTTGTGAAGTCTTCCACCTTGCCCGTCACCGGATGGGTAAAGCCGAGAGTTCTGGCATGGAGCATCACCCGTGGAATCTCCACTCCATCGACCGTACAGACTTTTCGCCCGCCGTACGTGTGATCCCCCAGAATGGGATGTCCCAATGACGTGAGGTGAACCCGAAGCTGATGCGTTCTCCCTGTTCGCGGGTATAGCAACACATGGGCCGCCACTTTGCCATACCGACGGTCCACCACATACTCGGTCACGGATTCCTTGGGACTGGTCGTTCTTGATGAATAGGTCTTCCGGTCTTTAACGTCTCGACCAATCGCCAGTTCGATCAATCCTCGACCTTTCTTGGGCACGCCCCAGACCAACGCCTCATAGACGCGGGTGATGGTATGGAGCTTGAATTGCGCGGCGAGCGCACGATGCGCCGTATCAGTTTTGGCGATCACCATGACGCCGGACGTTTCTTTGTCCAGTCGATGTACGAGGCCGGGTCGCTCTTTCCCTCCGATGGCAGACATCGTTCCTCCCGACGTTTGGAAATGATGCAGCAGTGCGTTGACCAGCGTTCCCGTCCAATTCCCAGGGGCAGGATGCACAACAATGCCCGATGGTTTCTCCAATACCAGAAGGGATTCGTCTTCGAACAAGACTTCCAGCGGGATCGCCTCTCCCTTCATCGAGAGAGGTTCAGGCTTAGGGACATCCATGGTGATCCGATCACCAGGCTTGATCTTGTGGCTCGCTTTCACGGCCTGATCGTTGATGCGAATACGCCCCAGCTCGATTAGGCGCTGTAACGCTGACCGCGAAATGTCTCGTTCCCGATTGGCGAGAAAGATATCCAACCGTTTGGGCTGTTCTCCGGACGTGATGATAAATTCTGTAATCATAAACAGGACACGCTACTAAAGAGCTTCAGCCAAATGCAATCGGAGAATACCGTCGGTTTGCCTCCTCCCTGCGGGAGGACTATGGTGGTGGCGCAGGACTGATCCTCCCCTATACGAGGAGACATCGACCATGATAGATAGGCACTTCGTCTCCGCCATAGCGGCAGCCGGACAGTTATGAAATTTTCAGAATACGATCCAGGCGAGTTCTACGACGAGCTGTACGAGGGCAAAGGCCAGCCACGACCCGGAAGTACGCTGTTACTGCGAAAGTTTGCCTCACTGCCGGAAGGAGAACTCAAAAAACGCCAGGAAGCGGCGGAACGCGTCATTCTCAACATGGGCATGACATTCGGCATCCATGGGAGCGATGACGGCCATGAACAGATCTTTCCGTTTGATATCGTGCCACGGGTCGTTGTGGCATCTGATTGGGACCGCATCGAATCCGGCCTTCAACAGCGCATGCGCGCGTTCAACCTGTTTATCGACGATGTGTACCACGATCAAAAGATTCTCAAAAACGGGGTGATCCCCAGCGAACTGATTTATTCCGGCAAAGGTTTCTTGCTGCCCTGCATGGGTCTCAACCCGCCACGAGGTATCTGGTGCCATGTGGCGGGGATCGACTTGGTCCGAATCAGCGATGGACAGTACTATGTCCTTGAAGACAACACCCGTTGCCCTTCGGGAGTCGCCTATGTGTTGGAAGCCCGACAGGTCATGAAACGGACATTTCCCGAGCTGTTCGATGCCTATCGCGTGCGGCCGGTGGATGGGTATCCGAGCCAACTCTTGGAAACCCTTCGGTCCCTTTCGGACCTTCCCGATCCGACCGTCGTCATTCTCACACCAGGCATCTTTAATTCTGCCTATTACGAACATTCCCTGCTCGCCCACAAAATGGGTGTGGAATTGGTCGAGGCCAACGATCTGGCAGTCGTGGATGGGTCAGTCCATATGCGCACCACCAAGGGATCTCAGCGCGTGGATGTGATCTACCGGCGGATCAATGACGACTATTTGGACCCGCTGGCGTTTCGTCACGATTCCGTATTGGGAGTGCCCGGTCTCATGGAATCATACAAGAGAGGCAGGGTGGCGCTCGCCAATGCGCCCGGCACCGGCGTATCGGACGACAAAGCTATTTATGCGTACGTGCCGAAGATCATCAATTACTACTTGGCGGAGGAACCGATTCTCCCGAACGTGCCCACCTATCTCTGTTCCGACAGACGGGATCGGACCTATGTCTTGGAGCATTTGGATCAACTGGTCGTGAAAGCCACCAACGAAGCTGGTGGGTACGGAATGATGATCGGTCCCCATGCCTCAAAGCAGGAGCGTGAGGACTGTGCCAGCCGCATCGAGGCAGACCCACGCAACTATATCGCCCAACCAACCTTGGCACTCTCGCGGGTGCCCACCTTGGTGGAGGATCATCTAGAAGGACGTCACGTTGACCTGCGGCCATACGTCTTGTACGGCCGTGATGTGTACGTCTTGCCGGGAGGCATGACACGCGTGGCATTGCGGAAAGGCTCACTCGTGGTGAATTCCTCTCAAGGCGGAGGCAATAAAGACACATGGGTCCTTTCATGAGCACTTCCTTTACGAACGGCCGGGATACTAGCAACGGTCAATTAACCGGTGAACAGGCAGGGCTTGATCCACGATGCTGAGCCGAGTCGCCAGCTCCATGTATTGGTTGAATCGCTACATCGAACGGGCGGAAAACTATGCCCGATTCATCGAGGTGAACTTAAACCTCACACTCGACCTCCCCAGAGGCACCACGGAGCAGTGGGATCCGTTGGTGGCTACTACAGGCGATAATGAAAGTTTTATCGATCGCTATGGAAAAGCGACAAAAGAAAACGTCACGCAGTTTCTCTCAGCGGATGCGGCAAACCCCAACTCGATTCTGTCCTGTCTTTTGGCTGCACGTGAAAATGCACGGTCAGTCCGAGAAGTCATCTCCAGCGACATGTGGGAGCAAGTCAATCGCTTTTATCTCATGGTGAGAGACGCTGTTTCACAAGGCTTGTCCAGTCGAAATCTTCACACGTTTTTAGGAGACGTCAAAGCAAACAGCCATCTTTTCCTCGGCATTACCGATGCCACCATGTCGCACGGAGAAGGCTGGCATTTTGCGAGGCTCGGTCGTCTGCTGGAGCGGGCGGACAAGACCTCCCGCATTCTCGACGTCAAATACTTCATGTTGCTCCCGACCGTCGCCGAAGTCGGTACGCCGTTTGATATCATCCAGTGGTCTGCCTTGTTAAAATCCGCCAGTGCCCTGGAGATGTATTACAAACGTTTTGGCCGCATCTCGCCGGACGATGTCACGACGTTCCTGATTCTCGACTCTACGTTTCCTCGAGCGATCCGGTACTGTCTCATCAAGAGTGAAGATTCGCTCCATGCCATCTCAGGGTCTGAACACGGCTCCTATCAGAACCAAGCCGAGAAGCGGCTGGGACGGTTGCGCGCCGAATTGGACTTTGGCGATCTTGAGGATTGCGTAACCAGCGGGCTGCACGAATTCTTAGATCAGTTTCAAGCGCAGCTCAATCGCGTGGGCGAGGCCATTTCGGAGACCTTCTTTGCCCCGCGTCCTATCCACAGCACAATCACCGGAGCGGAGGCACAATGACGTTTTGCCTAGGCATGAAAGTCGAAGATGGTCTCATCGGCATCGCCGACACACGGGTCACGACCGGTGCGGAATACATCACGACAGGGAAAGTCTCAATTCATCAGCATGGGCGGCACTCGATGTTTCTTATGACATCTGGACTGCGCTCCGTCCGTGATAAGGCCGTCACCTATTTTGACGAAGCTATTGGCGAAGAAGATAAAACGTTCGATAAATTATTCAAAGCTGTCAACGTGTTTGCCGCACAGATTCGCCGTGTGGCAGAAGAGGACCGTGCAGCACTGGATCAAGCAGGCCTGATTTTCAATCTTCACGCCCTCGTGGGTGGACAGCTGGAAAAGGACAAGGAGCACAAGCTCTATCTCATTTACCCCCAGGGAAACTGGGTAGAAGTGAGCGAAGGGACACCCTATTGCATTATCGGGGAGACTGGCTATGGCAAACCGCTCCTCGATCGCGTGTTACGCTATGACTCCAGCATGGACCTCGCCATAAAGGTGGGCTTCCTGGCCTTCGACGCCACTCGCACCAGTTCAACCAGCGTCGAATACCCCCTCGATGTCGTGCTCTATCGGCACGATACATTCGATATCATCGAACACCGTTTTCAGAAGGAAGACCTCGCTGAGATTGCCATCTGGTGGCAATCCCGCATTTACGAATCGGTCGAGAAGTTACCCTCGAAGTGGATTGATCGCCTGCTGACATCGCTTCCTCGTGAGACACGATCACCGCCCACAAACTCCTCCGAAGCAACGCCCTAAGGGGGTGACAGAGCAAGCCAACCCGCTCAACGCTCTTATGTGACGAACGGGCTTGAACGTATCGAAGTCAGCGCCATGCTGACCGAGCTCAGCCACCCTTACACCGAGATCACGCAGGTGCTGGACACGCAGTATAGTAAAACGGGGGTGAGGGTCCTCGACACAGGGTAAGGATACAGAGAAGGAATCGAATGAGAACTAGGCGTGGCCGGTCTTTCTTGTGCGTTCCGCAATCTTTTTTCGAAGCCGAGCCTTTTCCAGGCTGATCTGCGCGTCTTTCACTTCCGACGGCAAGCCGCCCGCTTGAAGACGACGCTCCGCTTCAGCAACTTTGGCAGTGGCCCGCTCCACGTCAATGTCTTCCGCCTGTTCCGCAATTTCAGCCATGATGGTGACTTTGGTAGGAGTGACTTCGGCAAAGCCCCACAGAATGGCCATGGAATGGGTCTGACTATCCACACGGTAACGAAGTTCGCCGATGCGGAGCGTCGAGAGGAAATGACAGTGCCCGGGGAGTACCCCAAACTCTCCTTCTGACCCCGGGGCAATGACTTCATCCACCTGCTGACTCAGCAACTGCTTCTCCGGCGTCACGACTTCTAATAGAAACTTTCCAGCCATATTCTCTCCGTAAGGCGTGAAACGTGAGGCGTCAGGCGATGGGTTTCGGCGCTTTGCTCACCTTACCCCTAACCCCTCACGCCTAACGATCCTATACCTTCACTCCCATCTTCTCGGCTTTCGCCAGTGCTTCTTCGATCGGGCCGACCATGTAGAATGCCTGCTCCGGCAGATGGTCATACTTGCCTTCCAGAATCTCCTTGAAGCTACGGACTGTATCTTTCAGTTTCACGTATTTGCCAGGAGCTCCGGTGAAAGCTTCAGCCACGTGGAACGGCTGCGAGAGGAAGCGCTGAATCTTTCTGGCGCGTGCCACGGCCATCTTATCGTCTTCCGACAACTCGTCCATCCCAAGAATGGCAATAATATCTTGGAGGTCCTTGTAGCGTTGGAGGACGGATTGTACACCGCGCGCAATTTTGTAGTGCTCTTCCCCGATGACCTGTGGATCAAGAATACGCGACGTGGAGTCCAGCGGATCGACCGCTGGATAAATACCCAACTCCGCCAGTTGCCGAGACAACACGGTGGTGGCGTCCAAGTGCGCGAAGGCAGTGGCCGGCGCCGGATCGGTCAAGTCGTCGGCCGGCACATAGATCGCCTGCACCGATGTGATGGACCCACGCTTGGTCGAGGTGATACGCTCTTGTAACGCACCCATCTCGGTCGAGAGGTTCGGTTGATACCCGACGGCTGACGGCATACGACCAAGCAACGCGGAGACTTCCGAGCCCGCCTGTGTAAACCGGAAAATATTGTCCACGAAGAGCAGCACGTCTTGATTTTCTTCGTCTCGGAAATACTCCGCGACGGTAAGACCGGTCAAACCCACGCGTAGGCGCGCTCCGGGTGGCTCATTCATCTGGCCGTAGACTAACGCGGCTTTGGACTTGGTGAAGTCGTCGGGATCGATGACTTTCGATTCCATCATTTCGTGCCAGAGATCGTTCCCTTCGCGGGTCCGTTCACCGACACCGGCAAATACTGAAAATCCACCGTGGTGGAGCGCAATATTGTTGATGAGCTCCATGATGATAACGGTCTTGCCGACACCGGCGCCGCCGAAGAGTCCGACCTTGCCGCCCTTGCTATAGGGTTCGAGCAAATCGACGACCTTGATGCCGGTTTCCAGCACTTCGGTCTTGGTCTCTTGATCTTCCAGCTTCGGAGCGGGCCGGTGGATCGGATAGGTTTTCTGCGTCTTGATCGGTCCTTTTTCGTCGACCGGCTCGCCGAGCACGTTCATGAGACGGCCGAGCGTCTCACGGCCGACGGGCACCGAGATGGCGGCGCCCGTATCCGTCACATCCATCCCGCGCGTCAGACCGTCGGTCGTGGACATCGCGATGCTGCGGACTCGGTTTTCGCCCAGATGCGACGCCACTTCAAGCGTGATCCGAATGGCAGGCGTACCGGCATCCTTGTTCTCTTCTTGCGTCACCTTCAGTGCATTGTAGATATTCGGCAGTTTTCCGGGCGGAAACTCGATGTCCACGACCGGGCCGATGACTTGAATGACTTTTCCTGTACTCACTGTTTCACCCCTTTGCTCAAGTGCTGAATTCTGAGTGCTCCGTGCCGAGCGAGCCGATCATCTCTCCTGGACTCAGCACGCACGTCTCCGCGCTCAGAACGGTCCTATTTAAGAGCTTCCGCGCCGCCGACGATGTCCATCAGTTCCTTGGTGATCGCCGTCTGTCTGGTCTTGTTGTAATAGAGCGTGACCTTCTTAATGAGCTGGCCGGCGTTGCGTGTCGCCCCATCCATGGCAGCCATCCTGGCGCCGTGCTCAGCAGCCGCTGATTCCAACAGGATTCGATAGGCCTGTACCTGGAAATGTTTCGGCACGAGCGCACTCAGCAGCGCAGCTTCATCCGGCTCGTAGAGGTAAGCACCTGACGCAACACCCTCAGCCGGAGCCGCGCTGAACTCAGTCGCCGCATCCACTGGAAACAGCTTCTCCACGATCACACGCTGCTGGATGGCCGACTTGAATTCGTTGTACACGACATGAAGCTCGTCGAATGAGCCCTTCACGAAATTGTCGGTCAGGTCGCCGCCGATATCGAGGGCATGTTCGAAGCTGAGCTTGTCGAACACACCGGTCCATTCCTGCCGGATTGGCCAGGAACGGCGCCGGAAATAGTCGCGGCCCTTTCGACCGACGATGCTCAGACCCACCGTCAACCCTTGGGCCTCGCACTGCCGCACAAACTCAGCGCTCTTCCGCGCGATATTGCCGTTGAATCCTCCGCAGAGTCCTCGATCGCTGGTGATCACGAGCACCTCGATCTTTTTCACCTCGCGCTTCTGGAGGAGCGGATGGGCGGAGCGGTTGACGCGCCGGCTCAGATTGCTCAGGACTCCGCGCATCTTGTGGGCGTAGGGACGAGCGGCGAGGATACGGTCCTGCGAGCGCTTGAGCTTCGCCGCCGCCACCATTTTCATGGCCTTGGTGATTTTCTGGGTATTCTTAAACGCCGCGATCTTGCGGCGCAAACTTTGTAAACTTGGCATTGTCTTCCATCAGGGCTGTGGACTGAGTGCTGAGGGTGTAGATCCGGCACCCTGGCGTCCGCCTCCGCCCTGAGTCCTCGATACTCAGTCTTGTGCTTATGCTTTGGCTCCGTACCCCATCTTCTGCTTGAAGGTCGTGATGATCTCCTTCAAGCGACCGCCAACCTTGTCGTCGATCTTGCCGATGGTAGTGACTTCTTTTTTTAGTTCAGCATGGTTCTGCTGAACATAGTGCAGGAAATCCGCTTCGAACTGCAGCACCCTGTCGACAGGCACATCGTCGAGATATCCGTTGACACCCGCATAGATCGAGAGCACTTGATCGGCGACCGGCATCGGCTTGTACTGCCCCTGCTTCAACAGCTCGACCATGCGCACGCCACGCGCCAGCTGCAATTGCGTGGCCTTGTCGAGTTCGCTACCAAATTGGGAGAACGCCGCCATTTCGCGATATTGGGCCAAGTCCAGCCGAAGCGTACCGGCCACTTGCTTCATCGTCTTGATCTGCGCCGATCCGCCGACGCGGGACACCGAAAGACCGACGTTGATGGCGGGACGAATTCCTGAATAGAACAGATCGCTGCCCAGATAGATCTGGCCGTCCGTAATCGAAATGACGTTCGTCGGGATGTAGGCGGACACGTCACCGGCCTGGGTTTCGATGATCGGCAACGCGGTCAGACTGCCTCCGCCGAGCTTGTCACTCAATTTTGCCGCCCGCTCCAACAACCGCGAATGGAGATAGAACACGTCGCCGGGATAGGCTTCGCGGCCTGGTGGTCTGCGGAGCAACAAGGAGAGCTCACGATAGGCCACGGCATGTTTGGACAAATCGTCATAGACAATCAACGCATGCTTCCCGTTATCGCGGAAATACTCGCCGATCGCGGCGCCGGCAAAGGGCGCCAAGAACTGCATAGGAGCGGGATCGCTGGCGCTGGCCGACACGACCATGCTGTATTCCATCGCATGACTCTCTTCGAGAGTCTTGACGACACGCGCGACGGTCGATCGCTTTTGGCCGATGGCGACGTAGATACAGAACACGTTCAGACCCTTTTGATTGATGATCGTATCGACGGCGATGGCGGTCTTGCCGGTCTGACGATCGCCGATGATCAGCTCGCGCTGTCCGCGCCCGATGGGGATCATGGCATCGATAGCCTTGATGCCGGTCTGCAACGGCTCCCGCACCGATTGGCGGGTATTGACGCCAGGAGCGACCATTTCGATGCGCGAAGAGAGCGTCGAGTTGATAGCGCCCTTGCCGTCGATCGGCTGGCCGATCGCGTTCACCACACGACCGATCAACGCGTCACCCACCGGAATTTCCGCGATGCGGCCGGTGCGCTTGACAGGATCGCCTTCTTTGACCCCGACAGAGTCGCCCATTAACACGGCACCGACATTGTCTTCTTCCAGGTTCAACGCAATGCCATAGAGTCCACCTGGGAATTCGAGCATTTCACCGGCCATGGCTCCATCGAGGCCATAGACCTTGGCAATGCCGTCGCCCACCTGGATGACGGACCCCGTTTCCTTGACATCGACCTGCTTGTCGAAGCCTTTGATCTTCTCTTTGATGATCGCACTGATTTCTTCTGCCCTGATCTGCATGGCTACTCCTTATTCTCGCGTCAACAGGACTTGCAAATCGCGCAAGCGACCTTGGACGGTGCTGTCGACTACTTTGCTTCCGATGTGAATCTGCAAGCCGGCGAGGTGACTGGCATCGGTCTGAAATGTGACATCGACGTCGCGCTTCAACGTGTCGCGTAGGCGCGTCCTGATTCGATCTTGTTCCGCCGGCGGAAGAGCCGTCGCGGAAGACACGGTCACCGGCTGCGTCCGCTTTAATTGATCAACCAACTTGCCGAATGCGTCGGCGATTTCCGGCAGAAACCCCACCCGATTCTTCTTCACCAATTGGCCCAGGAATGCTTTACCGGCTGGAGGACACCCCAGCTTTTCGCCGAGTGCGGTCAGGACGGCAATTTTCTCCTCCACCCCGAATGCAGGTGAAGCCACCACATGACGAAGATGGGCGGATTCCTTCAGGGACTGCCCGAGGTTGGTCAGTGTCCCCCGCGTGGCTTCGATAGTTGAGTGATCGAGGAGCTCGAAGAGGGCCTGGGCGTAACGTCGCGCAACTGTTGTCTTAATCACCGTTTAGCATCCACATGCGTTATTTTGACAAACCTAAAGGTTTCGTGCGAGGCACGAAGCAGAGCGCGAAAATTAGCAAGGAAGCCGTGTTCTGGGCGATCAAACGATGTGATAGGTGGGATCAGTATCGCTGCGCCTTCCTGCTATAATTTCGCCAGTAATGGGATACAAACCCTTTCGATTGCGCACATCTGCGTATTGCGCCAGCTCCTGGTATGACGAGCTATGGGCAGCTTGGTGAGAGTGCCTGCGTTGTCTCGTAGTACAAGAGTATTTCAGGACGTTTTCTTTCATTTATTAAGTCTGTCCCCGTTTTGGAACCCCTTATGAGGAGAGAGATCGCTGCAGCCGAGACTTTAACATTTCCAAATTCAATGGTTTGCAGGTCCAAAAAGTCAATGCACTCCATCCCATTTTTCTGAGGTTTCTTCGCTGGCTTTCATCCCTTCTCTTATTCTTTTCTATCTTTGTTTTCCAGAATACTTTGTTCGTGCTTGGCAGAGTGGCCCTCGAACAATTGTGATGGCCATGCCAGAAGCAACCGTTCACAAACAACGCTATCTTCTTTCGCGGCAGAACCGCGTCAGGCGACCCAGGCAAGTCTTTTCTGTGGCGCTCGAACTTGAGCCCAAGCTCTTTAAGTAACCGCGCTAAGAGGATCTCAGGAGAAGTATGCTTTCCCCTGATGCTCGCCATAATTTGGGAACGTTTGGCTTTGCTGTAGACGTCAGCCACAGAATCATCCCCTGTCACCAAAATATGTAGTGAGACGACGGCACTAGAGATGTTCGAGAAGAACTTCTGCGACTCTTTTCCCTAACAACGGCGGAACGGCATTCCCGATCTGCTTGGCGATCTCGATTTTTGTTCCTGTGAATTTAAAACTATCAGGGAACGACTGCAACCGAGCAGCTTCACGATGGGTAATCGGTCTATGTTGCTGAGGGTGAAGATACCGTCCCTTCTCCGGCTTAAAAAATTCAGTCCGTATCGTGAAGGCAGGTCGATCTCCCCACAAACGACCAAATAGGTCTGTCCCTCCGGATTTCTTTCTGATCCAACACATCGGCGTCAGATCAGGACGTTTCCTCTGTAGATCAAATCTATTGCCACCCTCGGGAACACACCGATAACGAGAGAGGCTTTGCTTTGTCGGTGTTCTTCCGAAATGCAAATCCAACGGAGGAGGAACCTGATCTATCCTGAGGTCAGTTCCTACCGGAGCAGGCAGATCTTCAATGGCGCGAGTCACCGTTTCCCATGGCAACAAGCCATTTTGAAACAGAGTGGGAGATTTTTGAGGATTACAATGCGTGGGATTAGGATGCAGAAGTAAGCCGGTTCGACTTGCTAAAATAATAGCCCGCTTCCTCCGCTGCGGCACTCCATAGTCTGCCGCATTCAGGATATCGGCATTCACAAAATAGCCCATCGACTCCGCAAGAGCTTTAATATCTACAAACTCGGCCGACGAGAGCAATTCAGGAACGTTCTCCATTACAAAGGCGACCGGATTCACACGACCAACCACTTCCATAAAGGTTCTCCAAAGCTGTTTTCTTGGATCACCTTCACGCTGTTTGTTCAAAGGACTGAAACCTTGACAGGGGGGCCCACCGATCACGACTTCCGCATCCGGGAACTTGAAAGAATCGTTAGCCAGGAGATCATTAATATCGCCGTGCAAACAGTGATCACCGAAATTCGCATTGTAGGTCTTCGCGGCATATGCATTAAAGTCATTGGCAAATACAGGCTCGAATCTTCCGGTCTGGCACAGACCCAAGGTGAAGCCTCCCGCGCCAGAAAACAAATCAATTACCCTGAGCTTTCTTTTCCCGTATACAGAGAGACTTTCTGCAACAGGGAGGCCGTTGTATGACGATTTTTGAAATGAATGCCTAAGTAACGCGTAGGCCTGTTCTGGATATCGCGAGATTATGCGATCAATGTCCGGAGGGAGCGCAATTCGCTTTTTAACGTCACGCTTCTTGGCCATGATGAACTACGTTATAAATGTCGAGGAGCTAGAAACTTGAAGAGGAGTAGCCCAGAGCATGGCAACATTATATGGAGTTGATTTAACGAGTCAACCACAATATATAGAAGCAGGTTAAGTTGAGCAATTGAATGCACTTTTGAGGCGGCAAACATTCGAGCCATACCTGACCTATGCCAAGAAGATCCAAGCAAGGGGATGTTGAATCAATACGAGTCAGGCTTCTTGATCTCCTCGTTAATTTCAAAAAGGAGCTTCAATCCCCGCATCTTCGGAAAAAAGTCCAAGCTCTTATTCCCGCCTATCACCTACTTCGAGATTTAGGCAGCTCCCTGATTAAGTCTGCGGATGCATCCTCAGGAATAGACCGAATTCTCCACTATCTACAAAAGTATCCACAAACCATCGTCGAAGGCGACGAGTTAATGGTGGTTTCAGGAATTGGAGAATGGGCACGCCGGGTGAGACAACTCCGAGTTCAGTTTGGATGGTGGATCTATTCTGGAGTCACGTTTGCAAATATGGCTGAAGATGCCCGAGATGTTGGAAACGAGTCTGAAATTGAAAGCCTTACCGCTGCCCTTGGGATCGATCCGTCGAAGGTCAAGCCTGACCAGTATATTTTGATGCGAGCCGATCAAGACCGTCAAGCTGCTCACCGTTGGAATATCCTGAACGAGATCCGTAAGAAAAGAGGTTCCGTAACAGACAAACTCCTTGAGTATTTCCGCAAGAACGTCGGCCAGCAGATATCAGGCGAAGAGCTCAAGTATTTGGCCAAGGACAAAAAGGAATGGGCCCGCCGAGTTCGAGAGTTACGGACAGAACAGGGATGGCCAATCGTCACTAAAAATAGTGGCCGCGACGACCTAGCTGTAGGCGTTTATGTCCTCGAAGAGGATCGCCAAGCTTTCGAGCATGATCGGTCAATTCCCGATTCGATTCGAGTTGCTGTTTTACAGCGCGACAGCTGTAAAACAGCAACTCGAATCGAATCGGGAATTGACAGGCAGGAGCGGATCAAGCGCGAGTGTCGTCACCCGGCGCGCGCTGAAACTCGGGAATCGCTCCCAGGTCCCACCGCCATCTCGTGATTTGTAGACTGCATCGTTCGTCGCCACGTAGAGAATATTGGCATTCGTCGGATGGAGCGCAATCGAGACGACAGACTCGCTCTCCTTTTGGCAGCCGAGGCAGAGCAATACAAGCGACAAGAAAGCAAATCGTGCGATGAGAGATGCGACTCGAATCAACATGGTTGGTGGCGAAAGACTGAACCACAGCGGTCGGATTGGAGTCAAGGACGGCTTACCTACTCATATTCACCGATACATCACTTGGGCGCGAGCTGCTGTTGTCTTCATTGACAACGGTCAATAATCGCTGGTACCGTTCGGCATGAAAGCCGTCGCGCTCCTGCGGACGCACATTGCATTCTCAGAAACTGCATTCGCCGAGCTAGTAATATGGAAGATTCCAAAGCCTGTAGCCGGGTCGACCCACTCATTCAAATACAGGCTAGCATACGTCGTAGGCGGTGTATGCGTCGTACGCTACGACAATGAGGCAGGAAAGGGCGACCACCGGCATTTCGGCGCAGAAGAGATCGCCTACTTATTTCAAACGCCTGAGAAGCTCGTCGCCGACTTTGAACACGACATGGTGAGGTGGAACCGTGAAAACCGTCGTCCTTGACGTTCGCTCCCCCAGCGAAGCGATGACTGATTTTGTCCGTGTCTGGAAAACCGGGAAGAGGGAGAAGGCCGCGCGCATTACCTTCGCCACACCGGAACTTCTCTGGAAAGTGCTGACGGCTAAACGCTGGCAATTGCTGAAGGCCATGTGCGGAGCCGGCCCTCTGTCAATTCGCGAAGCCGCGCGCCGTGTCGGGCGAGATGTGAAGGCCGTCCACACGGATGTGACGGCGCTGTTGAACGCCGGAGTACTCGATCGAGTCGAGGATGGGCGGGTGATTTTCCCGTTCGACTCCGTGAAGGTTGAGTTCCTACTCCACGCGGCATAAGCGCTTTCTTGGAGGAAGCGCCGAGCCCTGCGCAGAAGTCTCAGCCCGTTGGAGGCATTCCAAGATGAGCAAAAAACTAACCGGTAAGGCGCTCGCCAAATTTGAGGCCAAACGCGATGTGTGGCAAGAAATCCTGGATGGTGTACGAGAGATCAAAGCCGGAGGTAGGAAACGGAAACGCATTGAAGCCAAGTCGTGCGTCGTTCTTGACGTTCGCGTCCCCAGCGAAGCGATGGCTGATGTTGTCCGTGTCTGGGAAGCGCATGGCTAGGAGATCTTGATGGCGATACCCGACTATCAGAAACTCGATCATCATTTCGATGAAATCATCGGTGAGAGCCAGGCGATGAAGGCTGTGTTGAAGAAGGTCGAACAAGTGGCTCCGACTGATGCAACGGTCTTGCTCTTGGGCGAAACCGGGACCGGCAAGGAGCTCATTGCTCGGGCCGTGCACGACCTCAGCCCCCGCAGCACGAGACCGCTCGTTCGCGTCAATTGCGGCGCAATCCCTGCCAATCTGGTGGAGAGCGAATTGTTCGGCCACGAAAGGGGCTCTTTTACGGGAGCACTGGCCAAACGGATCGGGCGCTTTGAGTTGGCGGATGGAGGGACGATCTTCCTGGATGAGGTCGGTGAATTGCCGTTGGATGCCCAAGTGAAACTCTTGCGTGTCCTCCAAGAGCGTGAGTTCGAGCGCATCGGCAGCGGTCGTTCTACAAAGGTGAATATTCGAGTAATCGCAGCAACGAATCGAGACCTCCCTGCGGCGGTGAAGGCCGGCTCATTCCGCTCCGATCTCCTCTACCGGCTCAACGTGTTCCCGATTGAACTGCCACCCTTACGAAATCGTCCCTCTGACATTCCGCTCTTCGTCCACTCGTTTGCCGGACGATTGTCCAAGAAGTTTGGAAAACGGCTCGATCAGATCTCCCAACAGACCATGGATCGTCTTATACACTACGCCTGGCCCGGCAATGTCCGCGAACTGGAGAATATCATCGAACGGGCCGCCATCCTCTCACCTGGACCTATGCTCCAGGTTGATGAAGTACTCTTCCAATCGGATCGAGCTGCATCCTCAGACACGTCACGCACGCTCGAAGAAGTTGAACGGGCCCATATCACCCATGTCCTTCAAGAGGTCGATTGGGTGGTCGAAGGGAAGCAGGGCGCGGCGACGAGACTGGGCCTTCATCCCAATACGTTGCGATCTCGCATGCAGAAACTTGGGATCAAGAAACCTCGCCCCACCGTATAGCAACGCATCTCACGTTCCATCCCCACGACATATCATAGTTCCACGATATCTCGTGGAGGTGCCTCTCTTTTGAGTTCATTGTTCCTTCTGCGCCGACTTCGCTAACTCCATCTCCCACTGGCAGTTTATCTCGTCTCACTGATCGTCATGGCATATGGCATCGGCCTTGCGCTAGCCAATGAACATGATGATCAAGGCAAAGTAGAGAACACGTCGATGGAAAGATATTTCTTTTTTCAAAGGAGCTCACACCATGAAGGTCGCGCAGATATGGCGATATCCGGTCAAGTCGATGGCCGGTGAACAGATAGATCACGCGCGCATCGGACCACTCGGCATCGAAGGAGATCGCGTCGTGCATGTGGAGAATGAGGATGGTCATATCATCACGTCCAGATCACACCATCGGTTACTCGGTCACCATGCCACGCTCAATGAATCTGGCGAGCCCGTGGTCGATGGCTTACTGTGGAGCGATCCCAAGGTCCGCACAGATGTCGAGGATATCGTGGGCCAGGGCGCCAAGCTGGTACGCGATGATTCCAGCGATCGTTTTGATGTGCTGCCCCTATTGGTGGCAACGGATGGAGCGATCACATCATTCGGGCGTGATGGACGGCGCCTCAGACCGAATCTGGTAATCGGCGGGGTCGAGGGTCTGGCTGAGCGCTCATGGCCGGGGCAGTGCCTACACATCGGAGACGTCATTATTGGAATACAGGACCTCCGTGGGCGCTGCATCATGACGACCTTTGACCCCGACAGTCTGAAACAAGATCGTCAGGTGCTGACTGACATTGTGCGGAGATTTGACGGCACGCTCGCTTTAAATTGTTTTGTGATCCGGGGCGGGGACATTCGAGTCGGCGACACAGTTGAGCTGGCCCGGCACCGTGAATGCGAGGCTGTGCGTTCTTAGTGAGCCCGTTTTTTACCATCACGTGTGTGGAAGCTTCAGACTTTCACACTTTACAACGCCGCAAGGCATAGAGGGAGGAAGCATCATGAGCAAGTCAGTGAAGGACACATTGGAAGAGATGTTGGGCATTTTGAAGCAGGGTCAAATGACCGAAGGTCAGAAGATCTACTTTGCGGATTCGGTCGTCACGCAGGAAGGCAACCAGGCACCCGTCGTGGGCAAACAGGCCTCCATTGAGCGACTGGACAAATTTAGAGAGACGATCGGGGTGGCCGCCTTTGTCAGCTACGCCATCGGTGCTGTGGCAATTTCTGGAAATACCAGCTTCTACGACTCGGTGCTAACCGTGAAATTGAAGAACGGGGAAACCATCAATCTTGAACAAGTCGTCAAGACTGACTGGCAAGACGGCAAGATCGTCAAAGAGCGTTACTACCATAGCTGATCAAGCGTGATGTCGTATGGGAGCCGATGGTCAATGCCATTCGCTCCCTCATTGGTTGTGACATCGGCAGCATCAATGATCGAGTACAGGGAGTAGAACACCATGAATATCCAAGGACGGTTACATCCTTACCCGCAGACGACTCTGCGCCGACGAATCATGCCATTCGTGTTGTTGGGCCTGATGTTGTTGACAACGGAGGTCTCAGTATCAGCGCAAACGACGGAACAATTGAACTCGACTCGCGTGACGTACCACACCGTCAAGATTGATGGCGTGGACGTGTTCTATCGCGAGGCAGGGCCGAAGGACGCTCCCGTTCTTCTGTTACTGCACGGCTTTCCAACATCGTCGCACATGTTCAGGAATCTCATCCCTCAATTGGCCGACAAGTATCGCGTCATCGCGCCTGATTACCCGGGATTTGGCCAGAGCGGGATGCCGGACCGGTCGAAGTTCGCCTACACCTTCGACAACTACGCTCAGGTGGTGGACAAATTGATCCGCCAACTTGGCGTGAACCGCTATGCCTTGTATGTGATGGATTATGGAGCACCCGTCGGCTTCCGCCTCGCGTCGAAGAATCCAGAGCGAGTGACCGCGCTTATCGTGCAGAACGGCAACGCCTATAACGAGACTGTTCACTACATCGGAGGGCCCCGTGCCGATGCCCCCATTCCGCGTCCTGGAATGACACTCAGGAAGGGGCAGGTCGCAGTGGTTGTCACCGATCCTCAAAATGACTTCCTCAGTCCCAAGGGGGTGGCATGGGGAGTTGTTGGCCAAAGTGTTACCGAAAACAAGACTGTCGAAAACATCGAGAGCCTCTTCAAGGCGGCAAAGAAGGCGGATGTGCCAGTCTTTATCAGCCCACACTACTATTACCAACACGATCAACAGTGGAAATTTGAAGGCGCACTGGAAACACTCATGCACAGCATCAGAATGTTTGACCGCAAAGGGGCTCTTACGGCCGAAGGCTTCACGGAATCAGGAGCCGATTGGCTTGAGCAGTACAAGCCCTACATCAACGACGGCAAGACGGCCGTGACCAGCCCGCACAAGGTCTTCGGCCCCGAGTCCAACGACCTCGTGCTGCAGCTGCGCAAGGCGGGCATCAGCCAGGTGGTGCTGGCGGGCATGTCCGCGAACCTGTGC
>SWDO01000021.1:0-2465 GCA_005116895.1 Nitrospira sp.
CAATCAACACACTACTAGCCCGTCCGGACCATTATCAGATGAGGGATATCCGCATCACCGGTACCGTCTTGGCGATGCAGACCGAAACCATCACCAATCGGATGATCTGCGGTCTAGCCCATGAGCGGACCACGCTCACAGTGGAAGATGATAGCGGACAGATGGAAATCCTCGATCAAGGCGCATGCGGAAAGAATGTTGGGGTATTGAAGGCGCCGATGCTGAAGACAGGGCAACGAATCGATCTGCTCGTGCAGATCATGGTTCCCAACAGCGTCGGCTCTTCCTGTTCATCGGTGGAAGCGACCATCCGCTATATCGATCTGCCGCGAGACTAAACCAGGTCATCGACAAGGATGCACTCAATCTCTTTGACCCGTCGCAGGTCATGATCATTTCCATGGAAGCACTCGGCGTTGTGATCGATGGCCGTCGCTAGCTGTATGGCATCAGGCGTACTCAGGCGATAACGGGCCCGCAATTCAGCCGCCCGATCAGCCAGATGCATCGTCAGTGGAACCCACTCAAGTTTCGGGTAGGTACTGGCCAGGGCGAAGATCTTGTGGGCTAATTCATCCTTCTGATCACGATAAGGTTGAACCAACAGTTCCAGCATCATGACCGTCGACGTAACGGCGGCATGCCGCCCCCGTTCGATCAACTCAAACAAGGACGCACACCAGGCTCCATATCGTGGATGGTCTTCGAGAAAATAAATGAAGATGTTGGTGTCAAGACCAAGGCGTTGGCGTTGGACAGGAAGACCGCGAGACAGGGAAGGTCCTACCACGACCGGCGTTCTCGCTTCAGGTAATCGGCAGGATAAACACCCTTGGCAATCCCCTGTAAGGCCTTGGCATACCGTTTAGGCTTCGGCATGACCAGTGTCAGATCATCCTTCACCACCACCAACAATTCATCGCCACCCTTGACACCCATCGCTTGCCGGGCTTCTTTGGGAATAACAATTTGATTCTTACTACTGAGCCGCTGAACAGCCATGACGCACCTCCTTCAGATTCCTTTACTTTATCATAGTAAAGTAAAGCATAACAATGCGCCAGCCATGCTGCCACACTCAATCAGCCTGGCGAGGACGAATCCCTGTCACTTCTCCCCCCAACGCTCGTCCCTACACATCGACGGTTAGCTGCTGAGTGTCCACCTGTCCGATCTATCAAACCCCTTGTGCCTCTCCATTTGTGCTGAGCTGGTCGAAGCATGAACCCTTCGATTGACTCAGGACAGGCTTGTCGAAGCGCGACCATTTGGAGATGAGTGTCGGCGACACCTCCGTCCCATATAATTCTTCCAGATGGTTTTGAATCTCACGAGTGGTCATCCCATGCGCATAGAGCGCCAACACCTTGTCGTCAAAGCCGTCGAGCCGCCGTTGCCGTTTCTTGACCACCGTGGGTTCAAACGTGCCCGCCCGATCGCGCGGCACCGCCAAGTCGACCGGGCCTTGCTCGGTCTGTACCGTCTTCGGACTACTGCCATTCCGAGCATTGTCTCCTTTCGAAGGCAAGCGGGCATGAGGCGCATACCCAAGATGGGTGGTCAATTCGGCGGCCAGGGCGCGTTCCACCAACCGTTTCGTGAGGCCTTTCAGCAATCCATGTTCGCCAAGAATCTCTTCCGGCGACTCACAGCCTTGCAATAACTCATCCAACAACGCATCCGTTTTCGTGTCTGTCTTGGCCATCAAACCCTCCATCCTCTATAGAAGAGGCATGATAACCAGTTACACAGTTAATCTTACATCCCCACATCAGGTCCGCCAGTATGGCATGACTGCGTCCATGAGTCGGAAGGGAAACTGCTATGACAACGCGCCGATGGAGAGTTTTTGGGGGACGCTGAAGAATGAGCTGGTGCATCACCGGCGCTACGAGACCCGTGCACAGGCACACCGCGAGATCTCGGAGTACATCGAGCTGTTCTACAACCGTCAGCGGCGACATTCTCGGCTCGGCAATCGCTCACCTGCGGCATTTGCCCAGCAGTGGGCCCGTCAACACCCGCCGGCGTGAAGCTGCAACTCATGGCGTCCACTATTGACAACCGGGGTCAACCGTCGAGGCGATGGATATCAAAGGGCGGTGGTGTGGTTTTCTCCTGCGCGCGTTCACCGAGCATCTCCCAATATTGAGAAATACGATAACTCCTGTATGCGCGGTGAGCGAGCAAAGAAAACTACATCGCCGCCCAACCTTCCCCTATCCCATCACCGGCGACCCGTGGTGATGGATCATCACCCACTCATCGCCGATAAGTTCGAACAGGTTTGTTGCGAGGACCTTGGCTTGCTGCGGTTCGTCGGACTGTTGAGTGATGAGATTTTCCACGCAGATGACCCAAGCCATATCGCCGGCCACCTGAACCATCACATCGGTGAGCTCGAACTTCATCGAGAAAGTGTTGTTGAAGATCAGCACCCAGGAATCGCGGACGGCAGGCCACCC
>SWDO01000021.1:2565-33108 GCA_005116895.1 Nitrospira sp.
ACTGCTCCAGGAGCAGGATGACCAGCACCACGCCCCAGCCCAGGATGCGCCCCAAACCCCGCAGACCCATCCCTCTTCCTCTCGCAATATTCAGTCTCATTGATTGTCCTCCAGCACCCTCGAATCGCTCCACGCCATCGACACTCAACGGTTCATGTGAACCGAAGGATGCGCGCAAGCCAGACCTTGCCCTCGTGCTTCCGGTCGAAGGAGCAATACGAGTGCCCACATGCGCTGGAACGTCACCGCATCGTTGTGACTGCCGAACGTCGTTGTTCACAAAAGAAAAGAAGCCGTTCGGAATGGGGTCAACTGTGGAGAACAGCGGCGTGTTGGCCATACCGTGGTATCCATCCAGATACAGGACGTATCCGTACAGATACCATGCGTAAGAACGGTGAGAAAAGTACGTTTCCTTGAGTTGGATCCTCAGTCACGCGACCTGCGGTGGGCCGTCAGTCAGCCTCGGCGATCACCTGACACACCGAACCATAGGGTTTTAACCCCACGTCATAGGTGAGCAGGCGCAGGTGTTCGACATGGGCTTGCGCCACCAAGATACGGTCAAAGGGATCACGATGATGCAGCGGCAACCGCTCAAGCGCGAGGGTGTGCGTCACCGACACCGGCAGTTCTTGAAACCCACTGTCCGCGATCTTGTCGGCGAGTTCGTCTGGATCTGCGGAGAGCTTCTTCACTTGAATCTTGATGACCACCTCCCAGAGTGAAGCCGCACTGATATAGACCACGGGTGCGGTCTCGATCTGATGATAAACGTTTGATGAGAGTCGCGGAGATTGAATCACAAACCACAAAAAGACATGGGTGTCTAATAGAAGATTCACGACCCACGCTCGAACGAGGCCAACACGTCCGGCGGTAACGGCGCATCAAAATCGTCCGCGACAGCCACACGTCCTTTCAACAGCCCTGGACGACGGACAGGAATCGGCACGTCAAGCGGCCCGAGCTGAGCCACAGGTGTCCCGTCTTTGCAAATCGTGATGCGCTGGCCCTTTGCGACGGCAGCCAGGAGTTTGGAAAAATGGGTCTTGGCTTGATGGATATTCACCGTCTTCGTTGTGGCTTTCATAGGCGCTCCTAAGTGGACTAACGTTAGTCTACTTCTGACCTGTACAGGAGTCAACTCAATCGTTCTCACGATGCTGGTGACCGCTTGCCAGTGTCGCGTTCCGGAAATACGTTGGTGGTGAGCCCCTTGATTAATTCAAGGCAGGCCTATCGAACTCCACGGTGAGCCTCGCCGAACCGCATGAACGGAACCATCTGATATTGCACACCCTTCGACAGGCTCAGGGCGAACGGATTATGACAAGAACTTCTTTGACGCTACACTAGCGGATCTTTGTTCCTACTCCCACCCTCTGACTTCATAGCCTTTGTCCTTCAGGCAGCTTGTGACGGCATCGGCATAGGGAGGGTCCGGCTCCAGCGGCTTGAATGTTCCTCCGAGTAATCCTACGACTAATCCAATCCCGCTACCGGCGGCGGCTCCGATCGTTACTCCGGGCAGTCCTCCAACCACACCCGCCGATGCGCCGACCGCACCCCCAAGAGTCATGCCGAGTACCGCTCCGGTTGCGGCATTCGCGCTCCGGTGAACCCCAGGGCTCAGCGCAGCCTCCTCTGTTTTCTTCCGGCACGCATCGATTTCCTGTTGAGCAACCTGCTGGCCATACATGTGGAGTTGCTTATTCGATCGCAAAATGGGCTGGGGCCCCGTACAAGCCGTGACAGTCAGCAGCAGCACGATTCCAATCAGCCGCCACGATAATGGAGTGGCCACAGCAGTCTCCTCGGGTGCGTTCTTGTGTTTTCTTCACTTCTCACCCTTTGGAGGAAATGTCGAGGATTTTTGAATTGTGCACCTCTTTCTGTGTTTTCACACCTTCCCTTGCAGACCGGATGGGTGGACACTCTACTGCGCGCATTGTCCGAGCACATTCCGATCGTGCGCGGACAGCGAGCACGAGTGTTCACCCGTCCGGTCCATGCCTCTCCCCTCACTGCCACCCTGTCACTTCATATCCTTTTTCCTGCAGACATCGATTGATAAAATTAGTGTACGCGTGGTTGGGCTGAGAAGGACCGACGGCAGCAGAAAATAACCCTGTTAGAAGGCCCCAGACAGCTCCGCTCGCCGCACCGATCATCGACCCGCGACCCACTGCCCCCGAAATCGCTCCCCCAACCGCTCCACTCGCAGCACCGACCCCGGCACCAACGACAGTACCTGTCGCGACACGACCTGCCGTGCTGCCACTCCTTTCGTCCGCCCCGGCGGATTTCGCCAGCTGTTTACAGGCCTCGATGTCTTGCTCGGCGACTTCTTTTCCCACTGATTGCATATGCGCATTTGGATAAAGCACCGGGCGGGCACCGGAACAGCCAGCCAGCATTGTCACCATAAAGACACTGGCTATTGCCATTCTTCTCATATCTTCCCCCTTCCGTTCGATTCTTTTCGCATCAGTCGGGCTAGCAGTGACTCTGCCGTGATTCCCTTGACAGTCAGTCGCTTACGCCGCCCCGTCGCGCCGGCACGAAGCTGCACATTTGCACGCGGAACAGCACACCGCTCGGCGATGAAGCGAGTGAGTTCGTCGTTGGCAGCACCGTCAATCGGACGCGCCGCTAGGCGGATTTTGAGCGCATCGCCATGAATTCCGACGCACTCAGTGCGTGAAGACCCGGGTTGGACCTGGACGGTCACGAGCGCCCCGCGCTCACTGTCTCGTGCGATGACAGGAAGAGACGCCACAGAAATTGAGGAACTCAGAAGATCGCTTTGACGAAGTCGAGTATAGCCCGTTGCATGTCTGAATCGTCAGTAATCGGGCGGGCGACGGCAACATCACACGCTCGTTCTGGCGGCACACCTTGCTTGATCAATGTGCCGGCATACACCAACAACCTGGTGCTGACCCCCTCCTCAAGCCCGTGGCTTCTGAGGTTGCGAACTTTTTGGCCGAGCTTGACGAGTTTCCCCGCGATGGCTGCATCCACTCCCGCCTCACGCTGGACGACGAGGGTTTCGATATCGGGAGCAGGATAATCAAACTCGATCGCGATGAATCGCTGTTTCGTGCTTTGTTTCAGATCTTTGAGGACACTTTGATAGCCAGGGTTGTAGGAGATCACCAGCATGAACTCGTCGGCGGCTTCCACGATCTGGCCCTTTTTCTCGATCGGGAGCACTCGCCGGTCATCGCTGAGCGGATGGATGATGACGGTCGTATCCTTTCTGGCTTCCACCACCTCGTCGAGATACACAATGGCCCCATGCTTCACCCCGAGGGTCAAGGGTCCATCCATCCATACGGTATCTTGCCCCTTCAGGAGATAACGGCCCACCAAGTCGGAGGCTGTCAGATCTTCGTGACAGGCGACCGTGATCAACGGTCGGCCGAGCTTGTAGGCCATGTATTGAACGAAACGGGTTTTCCCGCAGCCGGTCGGCCCCTTCAGCATCACCGGCAGTTTTTTCTCGGCAGCAATGGTGAACAGGCCGATCTCCCCACAGACCTCCGCGTAAAATGGCTCCTGTTGGATTCGATATTGTGCGACATCAACTTCCCGTGACTGCTGCATCAACGCTTCGTTCCTTCTCGATGTATACAACCGATCCGACTGATCTCAGCCGATCGCAAGGCAAGGCCACAATAAACGGAATAAACGACGAAGATCAAGCGATGGGGCCTCGGCGCAGCTTCTCTACGCCACCTTTTTCCCATCAAGCACTTCACGAACTCTTTGGGTCAATACATGAGGCGTGAACGGTTTCTGGAGAAAGGCCGTGTCCCGTTTGACCCCACCCTGTTCGAATACCGGATGATCAGGGTAGCCGGACATGTACAAGACCTTGATCTCGGGTCGCACAACCGTCAGTTTTTCTGCGACCTCCGGCCCGCTCATTTGCGGCATCGCGACATCCGTCAGCAACAAATGGATCGGGCCCGGATGCTTCGCGCCGGCTAGGAGCGCTTCGATGCCGTGCCGCGCGACCAACACCTCGTAGCCGCTCAGACGAAGCGCCTCCTGTACAAGCCCGCGCACCGAGGGGTCGTCCTCGACGACGAGGATCGTTTCTCGCCCGATCGCTCTGCCGACCGTTTCACTGGCGATCGGCGCGCCTTGTGCGGTCTCCTTCACTTTCGGGAAGAAGATCTTGCATGTGGTGCCCTGTCCCGGCTTGCTCTCGATCCCGATCGTGCCACCGCTTTGTTTCACGATACCGTACACGGTAGACAACCCGAGACCCGTGCCCTTGCCTTTTTCCTTGGTGGTGAAAAATGGCTCAAATAAGTGCGATTGGGTTTCTTCGCTCATTCCCTGGCCAGTGTCCCTGATCGACAAGAGCACGTAGGTGCCCTCGTCGAGCATCATGGTTTCACGCCGAGGTCCTTTCCCGATCGTGACATTTCGAGTCTGGATGGTCAGCTGACCACCTGTCGGCATGGCGTCGCGAGCATTCACGGCCAGATTCATGATCACTTGCTCGATCTGCCCTGGATCAGCCTTGATCGATCCCAGCTGTGGATCGAGGTCCGCACAAAGTTCAACGATATCCTCGCCTAGCAGCCGCCGCAGCATCCCGTCCATGTTCATGACGAGCGCGTTCAGATCCACGATCTTGGTCGCCACAAATTGCCGACGGCTGAACGCCAGGAGTTGACTGGTCAGGCCGGCGGCCCGATCGGCGGCTTTTTTGACTTCTTCCATTTCGCGTCGCGCGGGATCCGCCTGCGCCAAGCGACTCAGGATCAACTCGCTGTATCCACGAATCACCGTCAAAAGATTGTTAAAATCATGAGCGACGCCGCCGGCGAGCCGCCCCACGGCCTCCATCTTCTGCGCTTGACGCAGTTGCGCTTCTGTCAAGAGCAATGCCTCTTGCGCGCTCATGCGTTCACCGAATTGCCCGATTTTCAGGCCGACATCGGTAATCATGCTGAGCAGCTCGCTATCAGGCTCATGGACTTGATGGCTGAAGAACTCAATGACGCCCTCAATTTCACCCCCGATACGAATCGGAAACCCGAACGCGCCATGAAGCCCGGTCTTGGCCGCCAACTCCACGCGAACAAAGGTAGGATCGAGCGTCACATCTGTAATCCACACCGGTTGCCCGCTTTCCCAGATTCGACCCGGCAACCCCACGCCAGGCTTGAATGTCTGGGTCTGCATCTGTGCGATGAACTCATCCGCGACCAGCGATGCGACTTGCCAGTAATCAAGGCATCGCAACGAGCCCGATTGTTTATCCAGTCTCCAGAATACCCCGAGATCCCATTCGAGACTCTCGCCGACTGCTTGAATGATTTTCGGCACCGCTTCTTCGAGTCGCCCGGCCTCCGACAGAACCCGCGTCACTGCATATTGAGAGGCCAGCCGTCGTTCGGCCCGGCGGCGATCGGTAATGTCACGGACAAACGCGCTGAAGATATACGCTTCACCGATGCGAGCCGGCGAGACGGCGAGCTCGACTGGAAACTCATGGCCTTCCTTATGTCGCGCGGCGATCTCAATTCGACGATTCAACACCGGACCGACTCCGGTCTTGAGATACTCTCGAATCCCTTGCGCGTGGGCTTCCCGATCACGTGCGGGGATGATCGTGTCTGAAAGCAATTTCCCCATCGCCTCTTCGCGGGTCCATCCAAAGATCGCTGTCGCTTGGGCATTCCATTCAGTCACAATTCCGGCGGCATCCATCGTGATGACCCCATCGAGCGCCGTATCGACGATCGCTCGATTGCGTTCCTGACTCTGTAACAACGCCGCCTCGGCAGCCCGCGCCCAGGCACTTTCCTGTTGAGCCTGCCGATACTCCGCTCGCAATCGGATCGTCGACCACAACAGCAATCCCAGCAGCGGGAGCCAAACGGCCGCCACGATGCTACGTTCGACATGGCCGAGCAGGAAGGTCCCCACGCCGAGGATAAACAGCGTGATCAAGACCATCACAAACGTCAGCCACTCATATCGGCGGGTTGTTGAAGGGATTCGCTCTTCCGATGGGGTCATGCGGTCATCCTTGTGATCACCCACGTGTCCAGAATCGCGGATGGATGGTAGGCCAACTTGGCCGCACGGAGTCCCGGAAGACCGGCATCATCCATGGCATTGATAGAGGTCGCCCCTTGTGCCATGGCGGTTCGGCAAGTTTCGCGGAAGACCCACTGAGCCAGACCAGGGATAGAACGGTCCCCAACCTCTAATAAAATGCACCAGATTTGCGGCGTCACCCAGTAGCCAAAGGTATAGGCAGCAATGTCATCGTTGACTCTCACGACGGTCCCTGACAAGCCTATCTGTTCATGCTGGTGCAAGACGAGCCTATGGGCCATTTCCGCATCCTCCAGAAGCAGCTTTCCCATCTGATCGAGATGGCCATTCCGCTTCTGCTCCGCCCATCGCCCATAGAGACGCACGCAGTCAGCCTGATCGTCAGCACGATACGGCTCGACTGTGAGCGTCTGTTCGCGGATTGCACGATTGCAGAGCGCCCTTTGGGATTTATAGTGGTCTCCTGCCAAGGCCGCTAGCGCCCCGACGGGGTAGAGATAGTCCCCATCTTTCCGACGGAATTGAATCTCGCCGCACTCCAATAGTTGCTTTTGTGACTCCATCACGTTTTCGATTCGACTCACCGGCGACGGCCCGTTTCGCAACTGCATCAGCGCGAACGCCTGCTCTACCGCTTGATCCAGGGAACCAGCCCCAAGCGGTGGCAGTGGCATGAACCATCCGTCCGGAGACTCGGCAAACAGAAACAACGTCTGATCGATCTCCAGCCACCAGTAGGGAAACAGCGATGTCCATATATAGTGGTAGGGAAATGCAAACGCAGCCGGCGTATCATGGCCAAGCACATGAGCACGCTCGAGCGCCTTCGCGAACTGCGGCGCGTCCGACGGCGTCAGCGGACGGAGCCGGGGATCAACCCGCTCAGGAACAAGACGAGCCGTGAGGTGCGGAAGCGCCTTGAGGACGATCACATCGTCCTGAAATCGACCGATGAGACGAGGGTGTGCCACAATCTCCTCAACAATCGTCTCATCCGTCAGGGAAGTCGCGACATGTTCCCCATACTCTCGAATGGCACGTGAAGGCGCGTCGCGCATGAATGGACATTTGGAATCCCACCCAAGCAGGACTTCCCGACCCGACGCATCCCACATCAACGCCAGCGGATACAGCTGACAATCCAATGGGCGAACATCATAAATTCCACACCGGCCCGACTGCGAATCAAACGCGGGACAGAGATACCCTTCGTCCATCGGATTCTTGACAAGATCGACCTGCGAGCCGGACGTATCGGAAAAGAACGAATCAGGCACTCCATGTGCCGCCTTATAGAACTTTGGCTTTGACTCTTTTCCATGTCGACTGGTGCCCTGACTGTCTCGTGGTCCGCCGAAAGCTTGCCGACTTGGGGCTGACCTATGAAGACGTCGTCGTGCCGGACAACAGGCGCATGCGCACACAAGTTCACGAGGTATCCGGCCAATATTATGTCCCGGTCCTCAAGGATGGCGACCTCGTGCTGACGGAGACCGCCGACATTCTGGCCTATCTAGACGAGCGGTCTCGCACCGACCGAGCTGGAGCCACAGCAACAACCGAGTTTCAGTCGCAAGCCCGCGCGACACCCGATATTGCGGGTGAAGATGACGACCACCCTTCTTGCCTGATCAACTGACCACCGAAGGACGACCCATGGAAGAATGGCAACAGATCCTCGCCAAAAGTATCGTCAAGCCAAAGGACCTCGCTGAACGGTTTGGTCTCGATGAGAAAGAACTAGAAGCGATCGTCGGCCCCTATCCGATGAGGATTACTCCGACGGTACTTGAGACGATCAAATCGAAGGACGATGCGATCTGGAAACAAGTCGTCCCCGAAATCGCGGAGTTGGCCGACATCGACTCAGAAGACGATCCACTTGAAGAAGATCTCATGAGCCCGGTGCCCCATCTGGTCCACCGATACCCAGATCGGGTGCTGCTCATGGTCACCAATCAATGTCCGATCTATTGCCGGTTCTGTACCAGAAAACGACTGGTGGGCAAACCTGGTTTCCTGAAAAAGGGCGAGTTGGACCGCGCGATCCAGTATCTTCGTGAGCATACGGAAGTGCGTGATATCATCCTATCAGGCGGCGACCCACTGCTGCTCCCCGATTTTCTCCTCGAACGCATCTTCAAGGCTCTGCGAACCATTCCTCACCTGGAACTCATCCGCATCGGATCGCGGGTCCCAGGATCGTTGCCGCAACGAATCACGCCCAAGCTCTGCGAGATGGTGAAAAAGTATCATCCTATTTACATGAACCTGCATTTCAACCACCCGGACGAACTGACCCCTGAAGTGAAGGCTGCCTGCGGCAGGCTCGCGGATGCCGGCATTCCCCTGGGCGCCCAAACCGTCCTCCTCAAAGGCGTGAACGACAATCCAGACGTTATGAAACGCCTCGTCCATCAGCTGCTCCTTGCGCGGGTGAAGCCCTATTATCTCTATCAGGCCGACTTGACCAAGGGGACGAATCATTTCCGGACATCCGTCGAAACCGGGCTGAACATCATCAAGGCGCTCCAAGGCCATACGAGTGGAATGGCCGTGCCCCATTTCGTCATCGATGCACCGGGGGGGGGCGGCAAGATTCCACTGCTGCCGGATGACTATCTGGTCCACATGGACAAGGACGGAGCCCTCCTCCGGAATTATGAGAATAAGACGTTTCACTATCCCCAGCCAAAGTCTGACAACCGACGGGAACTTCCGATGGTCGGTGTAGGCTCCTCGCTCGATAATGCAGAAGAAGCCTATGTGACCTGTGGTGACAGCTACCCTGATCGCGACGGCTATGCCGCCTGGGGGAACAGCTGTGGCGGAGATGCGGACGACCTGTGACCACTCACTCATCCCGAGCCGGCATCCTCCCCTATCAAGACATCAAACGCTTGATCGCAAACCGAGCCATCAGCGCCTCCCCGTCTATCGAGAGCCGGCAGATCCAGCCAGCCAGCCTTGATCTCCGCCTTGGCCGGAAAGCCTATCGACTGATCAGCAGCTTCTTGCCCGAACTGTCGGCCATTTCCTCGCGTCTAAACGTGCTGGACTTTTACCAGTCGGACCTCGTGATGTACGAGATGGATCTGACCGACGGAGCGATTCTAGAGAAGGGGCATGTGTATCTCGTTCCATTGCTGGAACAGCTGGTCCTCCCGAAGACCATCCGTGCACGGGCGAATCCAAAGAGCACGACCGGTCGTCTGGATGTCTTTACCCGTGTAGTGACGGATCTCACCTCCGGATTCGATGAAATTCGTGCCGGCTATCAAGGCCAGCTCTTCTTGGAGGTCGTCCCACGCTCATTTGCCATCAAAGTTCGCACGGGCCAGTCATTGAACCAAATCCGGTTTGTGTCTGGCGAGGCCACGGTGCCGGACCGAACGCTTCAGGCCCTTCATCGGAACACACCATTGCTGTACCATAATGTGGATGCCCCGAAGGCCGTCGGCAGCCGAGACTTTCGTGTTGAGCGTGGATTGTTCCTTCGCATTGACCTCGCCGGCACGGATCAGAGAGACTCCCGTATCATCGGATACCGTGCAAAAAAGAACAGCCACGTCATCGATCTGGAGAAAGTCGGCCATTATGCGGCGGCTGATTTTTGGGAACCGCTCCACCGCCATCGCCACGACAGCTTGTTATTGGAGCCCGAAGAGTTTTATATCCTGGCCTCGAAGGAGCGCATTCGCGTGCCGGCTGGCTACGCCGCCGAAATGGTGGCCTACGAAGCAGCTTGCGGGGAGCTCCGAACTCACTATGCGGGATTTTTCGACCCTGGATTCGGGTATGGCTCAAAGGGAGAGATCACCGGCACACAAGTTGTGCTGGAAGTTCGCCCACACGACGTGCCATTCTTGATCCATGACGGACAGACCTTCTTCAAAGTCGTGTATGACAGGATGATGGGAATACCGACACAGCTCTATGGATCCTCGTTGGGATCTTCCTATCAACGACAGACCTTATCGCTCAGTAAACATTTTAAAGTTTAACCATGGCTCTATCCGATCTACCACCGCCTCACAACGAATCGCTGGCCCCGTCACGTCCGACCGAACCGGAAGAACAAGGGGCGGGAAACGAGCATCAGATCCACGTCATCGGCTTGATGGTCGGAACCGCGCTGATGTTTATCGGTTTTCTCAATGTGTTTCTGTCCATCAGCGGCGGCTTTGAAATCAATCTGGTGCCCTTTCTTATCTATTTTGGCGGACTGGCGATATGGGCCAATGCGGCCATTGAAACGCCGACCTTCCGGTATGGAGTCATGGCCCTTGCCATTACCTTAGCCTTGGGCCTTTTCCAGTATGGGGAAGTTCTGTTTTGGCACAAACAGGTCCTCTTCTGGGTCACCATCATCATCGTGATGTACTTCATGTTCGTCGAACCTAAGAAACCCACAACGTGATCTCTGATGGCGATCACTGTCGTCATTCCAACCTTAAACGAAGAAAAGAACCTCCCACAAACTCTTGCGTGCCTATCAACGGCTGCCCTGAGGGAGATCATCATCGTTGACGGCGGAAGCACCGATAGCACCGTCAGCCTCGCTGAAGAATTTTGCACCCGGACGCTCAATGCCCGCATCATGACGTCGTCACCAGGGCGCGCTCGCCAAATGAACGAAGGGGCAAGAGCCAGCCAGGGGGAGATCTTACTCTTCCTGCATGCCGACACCCAGTTGCCGGCACAAGCCGGACCAATCATAGAATTGGCCTTGAGCATGCACCACTCAGCTGTGGGTGGGCGTTTCAACGTCCGATTCGACAATCCCTCGGTGTGGGGCCGAGTCATCAGTTTCTTTATGAATCGCCGGTCGCGCTTAACGGGCATCGCGACCGGCGACCAAGCTCTCTTTGTCCGCCGCCACGTGTTTGAACGGCTCGGAGGCTTTTCTGAGATCCCGCTGATGGAAGACATCGAATTCAGCAGTCGGCTGCAGCAAGCGGGTCGAACAGTGTCGCTCCGGGACGCTGTCATCACCTCCTTTCGTCGGTGGGATACACAGGGCCCGCTGAGAACCATTCTCTTGATGTGGACCCTGCGCTTCCTGTACTGGGCAGGAGTCAGCCCGTCACGGTTGAGCCGATGGTACAAAGTGGTTCGATAGACCGTGAGGGGTAAGGCGTAAGAGGTGAGGGGTGAGGGGTGTGAAAGATAGAACGACAAGACTCTCGGAAGGCAAAAACTCCTCCAGTCAAAAATCGCTTCACGCTTCACGCCTCACGTCTCACGCGGCCTTAGTGGTCTTTGCCAAAGCGCCGATTCCCGGCCAGGTCAAGACACGCCTCTGCCCACCGCTCACTCCCGATGAAGCCGCTACACTCCATGGGAGCTTTGTCCTTGATACCCTGGAGCGAACAAAAGCTGCTGTCGCGACGTTGAGGTTGCCAATCGATCGGTATCTGGCCTGCGCCCCGTCTGCAACGCACGTCTTCTTCAAGATTATAGAGGAACGGCAAGGCGTAAAGCTGATCGATCAAGTCGGCGCCGACCTCGGTGCGCGCATGAGCCAGGCCTTTCAAACATTGTTCTCGCAAGGATACCAACAAGTTCTCCTCATTGGAACGGATGTGCCGACACTTCCGCTCGACCATATCAAACAAGCCCTCACCGCGCTGGAGAATCATGATCTTGTGCTTGGTCCAGCATTGGACGGAGGGTACTACCTGATCGGCCTCAAGCGGATGGCACCGGGACTCTTCACCCACATACCATGGTCGACCGATCAGGTCCTCAGACTCACACAGGAAAAAGCAGCGACGATCGGCCTCAAGGCTTCCTTGATTCAACCGTGGCGCGATGTCGATTCCCTGGCCGATCTAGAAGCCCTCATACAAGCTTGCAACGCCGAGGCCAAGAAGGCGAAGAATGATCGGGTGTTTTCAAGCCGCACCACCGGCGTACTTCAGGCGCTCGCCAAACGACTTTGTTCGAGAGCATAATAGCGTTCCTAACCGTTCAATCAAGGGGCCACATGAACCAGCACGTCGCACTCATCACCGGTGGGGCGAAAGGCATCGGGCGGGGGATCGCCCTCGATCTCGCTTCCCGGCAGTGGAAGATTGCCTTCTGTTACAGAACTAGCCAAGCTGAGGCTGAGACAACGGCGCAGGAGATCACGCAGCGAGGAGGACAAGCGCTGGCTATCCGGTGCGATGTTTCCGACCCAGTGGCGGCTAAAAACATGGTCACGCAGGTTGAACAAGAATGGGGGCGAATCGATGTCCTGATCAATGGCGCCGGCCCCTATCATCGAATCAACCTGTTCGACGAAACCATCGAGGGCTGGAACGACATGTTCGACGGCAACTTGCATCCTATCTTCTATCTTGCTCAAGCTGTCGCACCGGGCATGAAAGCCCGCAAGGCCGGCCGCATCATCAGCTTCAGCATGGCCAATGCGGACCAGATGGAAGCACAGCCCGATGTGACCGCCCACTACATCGCCAAGGCCGGCGTGCTTATTTTGACGCGCGCGTTGGCCAAATTGTTGGCCCCCCATGGCATTACCGTCAACGCCATCTCGCCCGGCTTCATCGATTCGGGGAGCGCGCCGCCGCAAGAACTCGCCGCCATGACCAAACGTATTCCCGCCGGGTACATTGGAACGGTTGACGACACCGTGGCAGCTGTTCGTTATCTGCTGAGTGAAGACGCGCGGTACGTGAACGGAGCGAATATCCAAATTAGTGGAGGTTGGGGAATCTAAGAAGGAGGGCTCATGCTATCAGAACAGGAACGCGAAGCTCAGCGACGATTCGTCTTAGCCCTTCAGCATGAACATGTGACTTGTGCGAAACCAGGTTGCGGTGGAGCAATGGAGGTAGCCGATCACACTCCTCATAGTGCCCGTATCAAGTCGTACGAAGCCACCTGTGAACGTTGTCACACAGTCGAGAAGATCACCGGCAAAGAGGAACACCAGCCCTCTTGGGACGTGGCCTCCATCACCTTGATGGCGGAAATGCATCTGCTCCACGAACAGCCGGCCTGCCCGTACGACGACACGCCCATTACCTTCATCTCGCTACCCAATCCACGCCGCAAAGCCCGGTACCGAATCCTGTGCTACTACTGCGGCCGGCACACAGAAATGAACTGGCCGCCTCGGGAAGCAAAGAGCTAGTTCGATGAGTACATCGCACTGGTTGTGCCTTGACTCCAGTATGCGCTGATGGACTTCCGAATGAACTCTCCAAGCCGTCTAAAATAGATACCGCCGCCTACGCGGTACGTGTTGTTATGGTCTGCACCCTGAATCACGTACCATTCTTTTGGCGGTTTGGCCGCGTCGAAAACCTGACGCCCCATTTCGATTGGGATGAGCTCGTCCAATACGTACCTCGCTGTGGTTACGTCACTCAGAATGCCCTAGGTTTTCTGATTGCAGCTACTTCCCTTGAGGCCGCACCTTCGACCACATACCAGCCCTTCGGCGGTTTGGCCGCCTCGAAAACCTGGCGACCAAACTCAATGGGAATAATCTCATCCTTGTCCCCATGGATGATCAGCTTTGGAAGCGACAGCTGCGGCAGCCGGTCGATCAATCGATGTGCGGCTCCAAGGAACCAATGCACGGGTAACCCACCATAATATAACTTGGCCACTGCTTCGATGGAAGGAAACGATGATTCAAGGATGAGGGCCGAAGCTGGTCGTTGCACTGCCAGTTCGCCTGCCACGGAAGCTCCCAGCGATCGGCCGAACAGCACGATTCGTTCTGGACGGATCTTTCTGATTCGCGTGAGGTACTCATACGCACCGTACGCATCCTGGTAGAGTCCTACCTCGCTGGGGCTAGAGCCCTGACTCTTCCCATATCCACGATAGTCGAACAAGAAAATCGACAATCCCATCTGGTAGAGGAGCTTGAGATTATCAAGACGGTTGATGATATTACCGGCATTGCCATGGCACCAGAGCACCACCGGACGATCCGCTGCCGCTTCAACATACCAACCGAACAGTCTCACTCCATCTTCGGCTTGGAACCACACATCCTCAAGCGGCAATCCGCTCAACCGTGCCCAATCTCGGTCTTGCCAAGGCTCGGGATGATAGACGAAAAATTGGTCGAGAAATCCCACTGATGGAGAATAACGAAACTTTTCGTGGGAAGGAAGAGATGGCGTCTAGAAAAACGCCTGCACGCTGAACAGGACATCATTGTCCCGGTCCCGATGGTTGTACTCTAACCTCACTGTCCAATTTTGAGCCAGCGTGAAGCGCGAACCAACATACCATCGGAAATCGTCGGACTTGTCCCCCAACGGGAATCTCAGATAAGACCCCGTCGCCATGAGTTTCCATCGCTCCGTGAGATCGGCCAACATCCCGACTGTGCCGCCACCACCCACCCGATGCATCTCATGATAGGCCTTGCTGACGCCTGCTTCGGTTTCCGCAAAGGCGAACAGGACTTCCCGATTGAGCAACCGCAATTCCTTCGCTCCCCCGATCCCAGCGTTGAAGAGGCCGTTGCTACAAAGCTGACAATCATGATGCCGAATGGTGTTCATCCCCACATTAAGCTTCCAGGAAGGGGCGTGAAAGACAGAATCGATCGGCGAGAGGGACAGAAGATTCAGCAACGTGGCCCGTTCTATCCTAGTCTGATCCGCTCGATTGTAGTGCCGTACCGTAATTGAGGCCATTTCAATCTGCGCATCGGGAGTATACCCAACCTCTGGATCAAGCAAATCGTGATAGCCTCCTCGGATGGTCGCTTCTTCAAACGTATCGTTATTGCGCCAACCGCCTCCGATGACTGCACGTGAGGTCTTATGCCCCAGTTCTGGCTGTTTCGCAAATGGGCGCACGGTAAACTCCTCGGATGGGATGCGAAGCTGACTGCGGGTTGTCAGAACCGTCCTATTGCGTTCCTTCCACTCTGGTTTTGGGGAGTCGCTCGTCTCAAGCCGATACCGCAAATAGTCCGATGCCAGATCGAGGACAAAAGCTTGTTTGGGAGTGGCCAGCTGGGTGAAGATCGGCGAAGCTATCTCGCTGAGGTCTTCTGTGATCCGATGAGCCAGATCTCGCTCTTCAGCGGGCAAGGACTCCCGCTTTCGTTTGATCACCGTGCTGCGAGATGGCCTGTACGTGATATCTGACACCAAGCTGGGTTTTGAGACGATCAATCGAATCGTATCGGCAGGGACAGTCCACCCAATAAACTCATCCGTCAAATGTAGATCTGGATTGGCATAATCCAAGAGCGCAAGAATATGGTACGAGCAATTCTCCTTAAAAAAGAAATAGTCAAAGTAGGCATTTCCTAATTCCCATGCATGCATCAGAAAACGCCGCAATTGGTTTCCCGTGAGATTCAGGCGATATTCCCAAATATCGCGGTTTTCGATGTCTCGATACTGCTGCACCTTGAGGTAATAGGGAATCGTTGAAAAATACCCCTTATAGTTTCCAAAGATGCCTCGTATAGGATAGGCAAGGCCGGCGTCGGGAGGTACGTCCGCTGCATAGTTGATGGTATAGGCGAGAATGCGGGTCTGTTCGGTCTGGCCTTTTTGATCAACACGAAACAGGGTATGGCCGAACATGGAGGCTGGATTATTCAGAAAAGCTGAAGGGAAGATCAGAGAAATGGATTGGACCTCGAAATCCTCGTACCACCGATCAAACCGTTCGCAGGAAATCGCTGGAAGCCGAGTCGGATCAAACTGCAGTTGTTCTCTCAGCCAGTGGTACCGAGCGATGAACGCGCACTGAGCCGGCTGTCGAGAGCGACCAACCAGTTCGGCAGAGAAGAATTGCGCAAGGGTCGCCGCAAGCTCAGAAGACGGATCCGTCTTCCCATTGGAAGACAAGAAAAATCCTGGATCGTCCTGCTCGCTCTCATATCCGCCGAAGAGTCCCTTCCGGTAGTGCAACAAGAGATGCCATTCGCGCTGCCCTGCAAGTCCGGCATTCTTCGCGTGAGTTATCAGCTCGGCCTGGTAGAGATGGTCAGGCGCCTCGATTGCCAGTGCATTTGTGGCAAGAAGACCAACTATTAGCAACGCTATGGGTACTTTCAACGAAGCTCCAAGCAGGAAAGCCAAGGGGCCAGAACCGCGGTACTCAGAAGCGATCTAACCAACTATCCCCTTGGAGTAGGAGAAGATGATCTAGGCAAGCATGAGCCGATGCCCTTTGGGTTCAGGCACAAGACGGCCGAACTCACGCGCCGTATCGATCCAGAGTTGAATAGCCGCATTGGCGCTCGCAAGCGCCTCTTCTTGGGAAGAGCCATGAGCCATGCATCCCGAGAGTTCAGGTACTTCAGCGATAAACACTTGATCCTCATCGCTCCAATAAATAATGACCTCGTATTTATGCATCCGCTATTCCTCCCAATCTATGCTTCAGAATGACATTGCGAACCTGGCGAACCTGGTATGCTTTCGCTTTATTCCCATCACACTGCAGATTGATCATCTCCTCAATCCCGAGTTTCCGAAAAACGTGGTGGCTGCCGCGAATACGTTCGTCAAACCCCATGCCCCGTAGCATGTGGCAGAGCTCGGTAAACGAAATGTTCGCATCCGACATGCCGCCAAGAATTCTAGCAAGGAGTTTGTCTTCCTTCCCCACAATGTGAAATTTACCATACTTGCCCCGCTAGCAGACAAGAAAATGCCGCATGCAGAGCGCCGCTGCACTCTGCACCTCAACGCAATCATACTTATGAAAGGAGCTCTCAGTTATTGGAAAACACGCGTAGGAACCGCAGCGGGATGGTTACTCGATAGGCGTGAAGAAACGGCAGGGGGCCTCGGCTTTATAGCTGAAGCCCCCTTGCCTCACTTTACTGAGCAGAAACCTTGGCGAGAACTGGATGGCCCGCGACCGCATCATTGAGAGACTTCACCAATGCGACCGGAGAAGCTTCTCCAGCCTGAACCAGGGACGTATACCGTTCCTGGGTCATGGCGAAGAACGCAGCGTGGCGCTCCGCTGGTACACCCATCAGCGTCGCAAGCGAGGCCAAGTGTTCGCCCTGCCCTTGAGCCATCTCGGCGCTGAGCGCCTCGAAGTTGAGCGAGGCAAACATCGTCGTCTTATGCTCACTCATGACCTTGCCATCGTTGGTGCATCCGGAGGTTCCAAAGCTGATGCCGAACGTCTGGCTGCCAAAGGTGCCGTTCGTGGTGGCCTGCAGCACTTGGGGAGCGATTTCCTTCTGCCCCTTATACTCACCCCAAGCCAACTTTCCCAATCCACAGCCCGGACCGGTGTCTGGATTTGCTGCCATCGCCAGACCCGCCTGAACGCTGAAGAGCACGGCGATAGACAATACAAGCACTTTCTTCGACATAAGTCCTCCTCCGTTAGAATTGATTAAACACCCACTACTGCATACAAAAAACACCGATTGAAGTATAAACGAATCCATCTCCGATGTTTATGGAAAACTGCCGGTTTCCAAAATAGTTACCAACACCGAGTGCGGCAGCTAATTATAGAGAAATCATATCTGAGCGCAACAACTTTTTCTTGGCCCTACGATGGATAGCTCTCTATTCATGAGACCTTCCTCACATCTCTCACGGCATACATAGGATACGATGCCCTTGCTTCACCCAACGAGTTCGCTGAGCACTCGCGTTTTATTTATCTGGGGTAGGAACGGGAGTCGGTGAGACCATATCGGGATCGAGGGAAAATCCCATTACGGAAGGATCCTGCTCCCATGCTCCCGGCGAGACCAGACCAATAAGCGGTAGTAGAATGACCGCACCGCCTATCACATCTGCAATCCCCAAACTACTCAGCTTTCTGGAGGTCTGGCGAAATTGGCTCTTGTATCCTGTTTTCTCCACTTCGACCAACAAATCCCCTCGCCTGGAGATCTGGTGCTGGAGCGGCGTGACACCAATCTGCTGACCATTGATCCGCACTGTGGCGCCCGTGGGGTTTGAACTGACCGCGAAGTTCTGAGACGATCCTCCGAAAAATGAACATCCAGTCAGATAAATGGTGCAGCTGAAGGCAGCAAAGATCCGAAACCACTTTTGACTAAAGTCGATCCTCAATGGCATGGGACATCCTCCATTTTAGTTTTTCCACGTATATCACAGCAGGGAAGGGCTCGCAATTCTCGGGTGGGAGCGAGGAGATCATCGTCTTTGTCTACGAGAGAAAGAGACTCACTGAACTCTGGCAACGTGACCTGCCCTCCATAAGCAATGTTTACCCGCTCTGATTCCCCGCCGCACTTCACCCACGCATACAACAACGCAAACCAAATTCCAGATTGACGGACACCACATATATGACTATACTCCTGCGGGTGATTGCTTAAGACACCTAAGCAATCAGGAAATCTAACTTCTATTTAGGAGGATCTTATGAAGCACGCATCCCGACTATCCCTTGCGGTTATTGCCCTTTTCGGTCTCAGCTTGAGTGGTTGTCAGATTGTCGCCTCGCCAATGGCGGGCGGTATCTACAACGAAACGAAGTACGGCGATGTCGCGACCGATGAGGCAGGAGCCACCAAAGAGGGTAAGGCCTGCGGCCAGTCGATTCTTGGATGGGTCGCAACCGGTGATGCGAGCGTCCATGCTGCAAAGACTGCCGGGGGTATTACCAAAGTCGCCTCCGTGGACCACTCCGCCAAGAATATCTTGGGCATCCTCGGTGAATGGTGCACCATCGTTCGTGGTAACTAGACAGCTATAGAGTACGCTTTGGAAGGGCCTTCCGGAAATTCTCCAGAAGGCCCTTTCTTTTTCCGCCTTCATAACCTTCGTGAAACTGTGGGATTCGTTTCCCTCGTCCGATTGATCGCTCTCCCCAGTGCGTTGCTCTGCTCCCTATGTGTCACTGACGTAGCGGTCGCAGCCGAGTTTGGAGACGTGGAACTGAGCGCCTATGCGCTGGGCAGCTGGCCTCGTGATCTCACGATTTTCAACCAAGAGACGACGGTACCTGCCTCGATTCAAGATGGGTTCGGTGCTGGCCTGAAAGTGGGACTCTTCCCAGCTGCGCTCCGTCGAATGGTGGGCCTCGAGCTCGATTCCAACATGCACGGTGGAGCAATTTCCTTTCCCAACGTCGCCAATGGGCAGAACAATGGGGCGGGGCGCTCCGACCTCCTCATCCTCAATACGACATTCAACTTGATCCTGCGCTATCCGGGTGAGACGATTCGGCCTTATATTGGGTTCGGCCTAGGCTGGTCTCACGGCACACTCCTGAACCCAAACATTGCCGGACGAGACGATAAAGATTTCGACCAAGCCCGTGCCTTGGTTCATCAATTTCTCGGCGGAGGGCAATTTATAATCAGTCCCAAGTGGTTTCTGTTCGGGGAGTATCGATACGTTTCGGCCAACTATCACTGGGAAGGACTGGCCATGGATTTTCGCACCCACTATGGGCTGGTGGGTGCGGGACTGCGCTTTTAATCCCTCGGTGAAGTCTCATGTCGGCTCAGCTAGCACAGTGTCATATCGCGTCCATCCGTTTAGGCGCAGGAACTCAATCCTCCAACGTGATGTGCTTCGCCGACAAGCGAATTCTCATCGTGATCCGCCCGACCATCCTGGGTAATGTGAAGCGCTTTGGCCCCGCCGATCCTGGATTGAACAACAGCGTATCACCCAACCATTCACTCTTGGGTTGATGGGTGTGGCCAAAAATACAAATGTCTGGTCTGGTACGATCGAGAAATGCTTTTCCCTCTTTGGTCAGCTTTCCCGCTTCAAACACGACATGCCGGATCACGATGCGGAAATCATTCAACGTGATGATTGCTTCTGTCGGGAAGCCGCTCTCTACGTATCCATCGACATTGCCGGACACGGCCATCACGGGTGCAATTGCCTGGAGTTGATCTATAAGCAATCGATTGCCAATATCGCCGGCATGGATAATATGA
The DNA here is from genome assembly GCA_005116895.1 of Nitrospira sp. GTDB lineage: Bacteria > Nitrospirota > Nitrospiria > Nitrospirales > Nitrospiraceae > Nitrospira_D. Next base: position 22,556 of record SWDO01000021.1, read on the forward strand.
TCCACGCCACGAAAGTGTCGCCTGATCGCTGGATCGAACAGGCTATGCGTATCGGCAATCACACCGATACAGATCGTCTGTACGGGACTCATCGAGGGGGACTAATCGGTGCGCCCTGCGAGGCTCGAACGTTGGTCCACTCGAATGTGAAGGGTTCGGGGTTCAGCTTCGGCATCTCCGCAAGCTTGGTTTTGAGGCCCTCGGCTCTGGCATGGCTCATCGGATGGGTGGAGAGCCACTCAACCCGTCCCTCGTCTTTTTCCGCCAGCCGTTGAAAGAATGTGATCATGCCGGATGGATCGATCTTCGCGCGATAGAGCAACTCAAGACCTGTGAGATCCGCTTCCGTCTCCTGCGCGCGACCGAACTTCAGGGTCATCAATTCAACACCGAGCTGCTTCATCATCCCGCCCAATCCAGGCGGATTCCCGAGGACAATCGACACCACGGCCACAAAGCCCAGTTGCTTGATAATGCGTTCGAGTCCGTGCCGCTGCAGCACGTGGTTCAGCTCGTGCGCGAGTACCCCGGCGACCTCCTCACCACTCTCCGCTTTTTTCATCAGTCCGGTGAAGACGACGATGTAGCCGCCTGGCAAGGCAAACGCATTCACCACATCACTCTTCACGACGGTGACCTCGAAGGTGTAGGGGTTCTCCGAAATCTGGCCGGTCAGACGATGGATCATCTCGTTGACCGCATCCACCGCTGGGCCTTCTTTCATGACATCCTGATGAGCCAGAAAGTCATGATAGGTTGACTCGCCCAGCTTCCGTTCCCACTCGACCGGGATTCGATCGACGGCGAGTTCCACCAGCACGTCACTCCCAAACCACAGTCCGAGCACGACAACCAGGAGGGCACCTCCGACAATACTCCACACCATTCGATGCCGTTGCCGCACCTGACGAACTTGTTCAGCGGCTCGGTCGAGCGGCTGGCTCAGATGATCAGGAGCCGCTTGCCGGAAGGCACGAATCACATCGGGGCTTTTGAGATAGAGTGTCCGCTGCCCTGTCGGCCCCACCCATGTTGCCACGAGCTGATCATGATCCAGCCCTCCTGCGGAGACGGTCAGTTCGGAAAACCTCAAGGCTTCAGATTGACGCTCGACTCCATCACGATCAAGGGGGAACGTGATCGTCAGTCCATGGTCTTCGATATGAACCAGACAAGGGACGCCGCTAGCAGGAAATTCGTCGCCGAAACAGAGCGCGTTGGGTTGAAATTCGGTCATGGTGTGGTTCCCGATTGATTCATGGCCGGCGGACGTGCTCACGCGGATGCTCAAACCAGCGCCTGTTCTCGCCCGCCCACCTCGGTGCGCCGAGACGCCCCGTTCCACGGGAAAGGCTGCATGCGTAAGGGTTTCCACCCTCCCACCCCGAGCTGCTAAGACAGCTCCTCCCTCGTTTGGGATACGGTGAGGATTTCCTGCGAACCGAGAACAAAGGTGGCGGCCATTTTCAGCTACCGCTACTGACTGACTGGGATGAACTGTCGTACCCATGCGCCGAAACTGCCCGGGTTGCGGCTCTGGATATACACGACACCCGGCCCACGAAATCGGCAGACAAATCCTTCACCCGACGTGAAGCTGGCTACCCATCCGGACGTGGCCTTTTCGATGTTGTACGTGGTCGTGGTGGACCACGCCACCAGATGGCTATTATCCACGATATATTCCTGACCTGGTTTCAACTCGATCTTGTGAATGGCTCCGAAGCTGTTCAGGGCGAGCATCCCCTTCCCGCTCATTTTCAAGATGAAGAACCCCTCCCCGCCCAGCAATCCCCGGCTCATGCTCTGCATTTGGCTGTCGATGACAACCCCCTCCGCACCCGCCAGGAATCCATCTTTCTGCACCATATACTCGTTGACACTATCGAGATCCAATACAATAATTTCACCAGGCACGGTCGGCGCGAGCAACACTTCGCCGGCACCTCGACTGGCTCGCAACGTCTGAAAGAAGAACTTTTCTCCCGTCAGAAACTTTCGCGACAGCGCTCCTAAAAACCCTCCCTCCATCTTGCTTTCAATATCGATAGTCGGCGAACAAGCCACCATTGCACCGGACTCAGCCTTGATATGCTCTCCTTCGGCCAGCTCCACACGCACCATCGGGAATGCCCCGGGATATAGGATTTCACTCTTCATTGGATTGACCTCCCAACTGACGTAAAGGGGTTAGGCGTGAGGGGTAAGGCGATATGGACAACCAGATTACGCCTTCGTATTCCCGCTTTTCACAATATTCCTTCTCTGATGACGGATAAGGCCGCTGAGCATCTTGTCGATCCGCTCCATTCTTCTATCAATGATTGCCCAATTGTCCTGCGCAAGATACCTCAACCTTTTTGCAAGTTCGAGGTGTGTATCCAATTCACTAAGCGACCCTTGGGCCATGTGCAGATAATTGATGAACTCCTTTTTCGTTTGACGGCCAGCACCTTCAGCGATATTGCTGGGAACACTGGCAATAGCCCGCCTCACTTGATCCGTCAAACCATACCGTTCTGCCTTCGGAAATGAATCGGTCACGTGGTAAACCAGAACCGCCAATTCCATCGCAGCATTCCACAGATCCAACTTCTTGTGAGGCTTATCCATAATCTTGGCTATTTCTAGCCGTCTAACCCCTTACGCCTTACCCCTCACGGCCCTCACCCCGCTATCCACCCATAGACCCGACGGCTCGGCTCCGGCCCTTCCTCCAGATAACTCATTCTTAGCCGGCCCAAGGCGTCATTCGGAACCTCCCGTCGTTTAGCTTCGACATCGACCCCAAACACTCTGGCCGAGTTGAATCCAAATACCTGTTCCTTCACCCGCCTCGTCAACGGCTGATACTGATGCTTCTCGATCAACTGGTCAGGGATCTGGAATCGCCGAAAGGCTTCAATCTGCCATTGCGGCGTTCCATACCAGATCGAGTCGGTTCCCCACAGGACGTGATCCATGTCGAACGAGCGGATAATCTGCCCCAGTAGATGCGCGCAGATCAATGGGTATGTCGTCACCAGTTGCGCAAAGGTCGAACCCAGCTCCATGTAGATATTGGAGAGACCCGGCTCCTGCTCCTTCATCCGGCAGAATTCCGTGGTCCAGGGGATTTCACCGGTCTTCGCAAAGATTTGTTCGATCGAAGCCACGCCCCGAAACCCGGCGTGATACACCATAAAGTTGAGATCCGGAAAGTCTTTGGCCGCCTTGATCAGATCTCGTGGATGGTTGTAGTCCGGCACAGGCCCCAGGGGCAATCCCTTGTGGACGCAGATCCGCTTTACGTTGAGCTTCCGCGCCTGCTCCAACATCGGATAGGCGATGTGCTCATCGTCCATACGCCAGCCTCGGTCGAATCCCTTCGGACAGGAACCGGTGTAACATTTCCAGGCATCGACCTTGAGGGTTTCCGCCTGCATGGCCATGAATTCCAAATCTGCCGCACCGAGTTGGGGGGTCGCCAGGCCATGGGCCAACATCCGTTGCGACCCGGCCAACCGATTGATCTCGTCACGAATGTGAGCCATTTCTTTTGGCGGAACGACGGCTTCCTGCGGATAGGGCCCTGGCGGTGTGCTGATCAAGCCGATGGTCGTCTCGCTGTCGAAAAACACTTCCTTCACAAAATTCTTCCAGGACAGATCATCGAGCGTGCCTCGATCACCAGTCAGTTTTGGATTGAGCCCCATCTCGCGAATGTACTTTCTTAACGACAGCAGAGCCTGTTTGGAAACGGCCCCCTTCCGATTGGCTTCGGCATCGGAGGGATCGTAATGAGAACTCACATAGTGGGTCTGCGCATCAAAAATAAAATACGGATTTCCCTGCTGCTCGGCGAACGCCGCTGTTTCGAACAGCTCGATGTCCCCGATAGTAAAAAATCGCCCGAATACGGAATTCATGGCCAGGAGCGCGGCCGCCATACCACCCGTCGTTCGTACAAACTCCCGGCGTGTGACTCCCTGCCGAGAGGCCGCCTTTTCCACCAGTTCTCTGGCGACGTGCTCGACGCGAGCCTGCTCGACCGTTTGACCGATCGGGGAAAACTCTTCGTTGGATACGATCTGCGTCGGAAGAGACGTCGGAAACGTCATTCCCTTCTTCATGGAAAAACCCCGTTCCATTGTTTCGGTGAATGCCCCATAGTGCCTCTTTAGCTCGGCAAAACCCGCTGATTGTGTGGAATACTCGACGCGCTGTCAAGCAAGCGATGCCGGGGCAGACCGGGAGGAAGGAAAACGGACTTATCTGGGCTTGGATGAAGAGGCTGAGGATTTCACCGGGGCGGCAGACGTGTGGCCAACAGGAATCTCTACCACCACATCGGACTGGGGATCGGCATCTTGATCTTTCCCGTCGTGTCCAACACTGTAGAGGACGCCTTTTTTCATGTTCAGTAGCATTGGCAGTCCCGTGTAGGGGTCATACAGGCTTTGCCCTGCTCTCGCAATCCGGGTGGCGAGATCACCGTCGGCAGGACCACGCCTGAGCCAAGCTTGTACACTGGCAAGCCGAAGGTGGGCATCTGTGTCAACCACGAATCCGTTGTACAGATCCCATGGAGCAAGCGGTTCAAGCCCTACAATGTTCTCGATTGGGTTGGTGAGATGATCCATCACGCCAGACGCTGGGAAACGGATATAGTCTTTCCTCTTGGGCAACGAGCCATATCGCCCTTCGCCGGCAGCCTTGTACGACGCGTCATAATATTCGGCATAGTCATTGAGACGGCGTTGCATCGGCAAGGGAAGCGCCGATGCCACCATGGTGTACACCGGCAGTTCTTCGGCTCTCGCTGTTTTCAACTGCGTCTCGTATGTCTTCGCGGCAACGACCAGTTCGCTTTGCATGGGCCAACGCATCGAGAGTTCGCCTTGATCAAGCGGGCGAAGAACTTTAGTGACGCGCCCCAGGTATTTTCCGTCAAAGTTTGAGCCTGCGAGCAACCCCGAGGCGACGGCAATGTCATCATTGATCGCCTGGAGTGCCAGCATTTTCACCGCTAAAGTCTTCGCCTGACTCAGAACGATGCGCCAGGCTTCCATATCCGTCTCAAGTCGGTCGATGCCGATATCGGCACCCTGCAGGAATCCATCCGCCACATGGAGCTGGTGAGCAAAGACCATCGCAGTACAAGGCGGACTCACTGTTTGGCCATATCCCCAATCTTCAAAGGGAAGTTTTTGCCACTGGCTATACCGATTGAGCGCCGACTCATACTGATTGCCCCATTCCTTGATGGTCTGCTGATGCGACTTAAAGGCCCCGACAGGATCTGAACTGCGAACCCACCCTCGCATGATATTGGCTGAGGCATTCGATCCCTCGACCATCCCCGAGCCTGAGCTCCCAAAACACGCGAGCGCCAACTTGCCATCGTGGGTCTCAGGCTTCCGATCGTATCCCGCTTGTATCGGATCGTGACCGACCGACACGTCAAACCCGAGTAGAAACAAGTAGCCGTTTTTCTTGAAATCCGACAGTGTCTGTTGAGGAGTGGTCGTAAGACTTTGGAATGTTGGAGAGGGTGATTCTTCCATGATGAACCAGGTCAGTCCGATGGCACCGATCCCAAGCGCAATGAGGATCCCCGAGAGCATCACCAGCCCAACGCACGTCACCACAAGGGCACGCGTAGTCGAAAAACATGAGCTGACAAAACCAGCAATCGCCGAGCGGGCTCGAATCAGTGTCGAACTGGATTTTCGTTTTGGCTTGGGCTCTGCGACATCTTCTCGCGTCTCTGTCGCCCTGACCTGTTGAGACGACTCAAAGAGCACATCAACAGCTGCAGCCACGGACATAGACCGGCCGACGTCCTGCCGTTCTGCGCTCTCCGGCGATACCTGCGCACTTGGAGCGGCGTGAGGTTGTTCGATGAATTGGATCGATTCTCCTGCTTTGATCCATTCTTCCTGTTCGGGCACTGGTTCAGGAACCGGTTCAGGGATAGGAGCTTGCGCCTCGACAAACGCCATTGCCTGCGGTTGCGGTTCATGAGCCTGCACCTCGGCTGTCTCTCTTACGTGCTGGGAAGTTTCTCCTATTTCTGGCTGCGATTCTAATATTCTCTGTTGTGTTCGCAGAGGGGAGGGAGGTGGAATCGCATCGGTTTCCTGGCTTGGTGTCTCGCTGCTAGATTGAGGTAGAGCGACTGGAGACTCGGGCGTAGACTCCTGAACGAGGCTCTGCTCAGCCGCGATCGCATGTTCAACTTCCGTGTTCAAAAGGAAGTCATCATCATCCTTCGACGGAACGTCTGAGAGGGATGGCACAGCGCCTGAGACTGGTTCACCCGCAAAAACCGGTGCCGCTACTGCTATCATAGGAGATTCCGGTGGCGATTTATCGATCGTTGGAGCGCTCATCATCCGAAACTGCGGTTCAGACTCTGCTGGAGCGGAGGCCTGTTCGGTTTCAAGTGTTGTGTGTTCCAACTCAGCAGCAGCAATCTCCAGATCGGGCGATGCCGGAGTCAGTGGAGTTGGCACAATCGAGAATGAATCCGTTTCTTTAACGGACGTATCCGGTGAAGGCGGAGGTTGAACCTGGCATTCACTCACTGTTGGAGACAGTTCTGGTTCAGCTGGATGAGGTAATGGATCTACCGCCGCTAGCTTCAGACTCTCTGTCATTGGAGGATCGACCTGCGCGAGCGGAATCGAAATGACCGACTCCTGAACGTGATCCCAGGGCATCGGCGCAATTGGAGATCCAGCAGAGGTGTGGTCTCCAAACAACGTTGATTCTTTGCGCTCTGGTATTTCGACCGCGTGGTCTTCTAACGCCTGTTCCTGGTGAGATCCCACTGCCGAGGCTGGGGTCGGTGCTTCCCCGACATTCGTCTCGGTGAGTTCCGACGGGGAACCATGTGCCGAACGATCGCTTCCCAACTTCCATGCACTATTGAATACAGATTCCCAGGAGAAGCCTGGTTGCTTCCATGGTTCTGAAACCTCATTGCCTGAAACCGACACTGGGCTCGATGGGTTAGGCGTGCCTGGAGGCTGTTCTGTCACGACCTCCTTCGGTTCAGTCTCAACAGGTTGGAGTAGAGAGGGTTGCCTCTCCTCCGCCTCTATTGGTGGAACGCTCGACTGCTCTGCCCCCAAGAATGCAGGCGCTGATATCTCTTCAACCTGGGATGCCGCCATGACACTGGTATCTTCGGAGAACTCGATTGCGCTCGCCGGCGATTCCGGAGCAGTGGTGAGTTCCGTCGGTACAACAACCGTGATTGGGTCACTTGCATCATAGGGCGCACGTGGTTCAGCCTCGGCCACCCATCCGTCTTGTTCCTGACTCTCGATAGGACCACCTGGTGACACCATCGAATCGGGTGCCAGTTGCGTCTCAGGACTCTCAACCGCGAGTACTGATCTCTCTTCAACCTGGCTTGGCGATATGTCGCTGATATCTTCTGCGGGTTGGATCGAACTCATGAGCGCTTCCGGAGCAGTGGTCGAGTCCTGGGGTGCGACACCCATCAATGGGACGCTTGCCTCAAAGGAGGCCTCGGGTTCGGCCTCGACCAACCCTCGGTCTTGTTCCTGAGCCGCGGCAGAACCATCTCCCGACACCGGTGAGGGCACGAGCAAGAGGGAATCTCCAAGCTCACCCTGTCCGGGAAGATCATCTATCTGCGATCCAGAGGGAACAGGCCCACCATCATCGGCGCGAGGTTCGTTCGATGCAGCACTTCCCACTTCACTCGTGCTGCTCATGCTCTGCGTTTGCTCTTGTAACGGAGGATCAGAGGGCAGCAATGCTTCATCGTGCTGGTGCGCTTGAGATGTCGAGAGGTCCGCGACTGGCGATGGGGTAAGTGGTCCAGGTGAATCAGATACAGTGGCTGCCTTGGGAGAATCCGACGACGTCACCAGAGGATCCTGGACCTCCCATGGCATCACCCCATCCATCGGTTCAGGACCTGCCGTGACACCCTGAATTGTTTCAGGCATATCGAGAGATGGGGCGTCGGCCGATGGTCCAGGATGACTAGACGGACGGGCCAGCAACTCACCGGTTTGCGCGTCAAAGAAGGACGCCAACCGAAATGCCACTGGGCTCGCGGGCGCAAGTTCCCGTATTTTGTCGTAGAGCTGGGAGGCATGGTGTGGATTATCCGGGTCAGGATCTTCGATCAAGATGTCGATCGCCTTGGCGAACTCAGCCACGGCCTCGTGTGTGTCTCCTTTTTCCTGATAGAGCCCCCCAAGCTTTTCCAAGAACGGCACACATCGCGGACCAGCCGCCAAGTATTCATGAAGCAACGATTCCGCGAGCCAGTAGTCTTGCCGCTCAAGCGCTTCGCTGATAAGTGAGTCAAAAGCTTGTCTCGCCGGGATCAAGCTCCCGAGACGAAGGTGGAGGGTGGCGAACAGCCGTCGCGCCTCCATATTCTGAGGGTCAAGCGCGAGTAATTCCTTCAGGGCGGTAGAAGAACGTCCGTATTTCCCGGCATTCATTTGGGTGATGGCTTCCTCAAGAAGAGCGGTCTTCCTGCTGTAGCCAACCACACCACGCTTGTGCGCGCGGGAGGTCTGGGTTTTATCCGATTTTAAAGGGGGTTTCTTGTTCACGCGCACGATACAACCTTAGCAGATCCGAACGCTGTGTGAGCCTTCGGCAGCAGCCCACTCTGGGCTTGTCGACGCCCGTGAAGTCGGGCGCGACATGGGAGTTAAACCTTTAAGAGGTTTACAATCTCAATGCCTTACCATCTCAAGGGTTTATTAATGCCAAGCCATTGAAAAGTAATGCATTTTATTGCCATTCTATCCACTCAGGCATGTGGGACCAGGGGTCGTCTGGCCTACACACGTAGCCTCTCTGTATCGGTGTATTAGCGAGCACACTTAACGATGGGCTCAGGATTGTGCCTCTACGCTTGGAAGGGGATGGCCGGCAGCGAGCGCCCCCTCCTCTGGAGATGCGCCGACGGTACGCTTTTGAGAAACATCAGCTTGGTTGTGTCTTTTGACACGCCTATGGTACGGTCAGTCTCACGTACACCGCATTAGCTGATGCCACGGAATCAATAGCCCATCGTGCAAGCCCGTCCAATACCACATTACCCATCGAACACGACCAGGGAATTTAGCGCCTGCCTGAGCTTGGTGCTTCTGTTCTTCTTGGCCTTCCCTCCCCCTCTATTTTCGCAAGGCGGAGGAGGCCAACCACTAAAAGTTGCTTTGGATTTCAACGAAGTCGAGATCCCCGTCTTCGTCCGGTTTATCAGTGAGATCACCGGAAAAAACTTTGTGCTGGATGAGACGATTAAAAAGCAGGGCGGGAAAGTCTCCGTATTCTCTCCGACCAAAGTTTCACCGGACCAGGCTTTTACCATGTTCGTCGCGGCGTTAGAAGCAGCCCGTATCGCAGTGGTCCCGAAGGGAGGAAACCTCTATCAGGTGGTCCCCATGGGTGACCTTCCGCCAGAGCGGGGTGTGTTTGTCTATAAGCTGAAACATGCTAACGCGACTGATCTCGCCGCTGTTCTCACCAATTTGGTGGCACGCTCACAAACCGTGGCGCAGATCACACCTGGAACCCGTCCACCCGTCAGACCGCTGACGGAATTCGAAGCTCCGGTCCAAGTGTTTGCCGATAAGGCGACCAACTCCATCGTGATCAGTGCAACCAAGCTCGCATGGAGTCATCTCCAAGCCGTCATTCGTGACCTCGATATTCGGCGCAAGCAGGTCTTTGTGGAAGCGGTGATTTTGGAGGTCCAAGTGGATCGTCTTCGCCAAATCGGCACAGATCCAACTCAGGTGCTCGGTGCAGGAAAGACTGGTTTTATACAGGGAATCGGCGGGTTCAATAGAGCACCGGAAGATCTGGCAACCTTCGCCCAAGCGATCACCGGCGTTGCGGCCGGAGGAGCGACAGGCGGCGCAGCGCCGCTCCTGAATACCCTGAACGTGCGTGCATTCATGAACCTCCTGATGAACCTGACTGATACGAACGTCCTCTCCACACCCCAGGTGCTGGCCGCCGATAACCAGAAGGCGAAGATCGTCGTCGGTGAAAATCGCCCGTTCCCAACCGGCCAGGCCCAAGGCATCACAGGAGGAACCCTCGTCACCATTGAGCGAAAAGACGTCGGCGTGACGTTAGAGTTGACCCCGCAGGTCCTCGAAGGGGATTTGATTCGCCTGGAAATCAAGCAAGAGATTACGGCGATCGCTGAAAATGTAGCTCAGACCATTGGCGCTGGTTCAGCAAGTATCCCGGTTGGACCCACCACAACGAAGCGATCCATGGAAACGACGACAGTCGCGCAGGATCAACAAACCCTCGTCATCGGAGGATTGGTGCGTGACAATGTCACGCTGAGTGAAAAGAAAATTCCCGTGTTGGGGGACATTCCGTGGATTGGATGGCTATTCAAATCACAGAGTCGTCAGATTGAGAAGCTGAATCTTCTCGTCTTTCTCACGCCGCACTTAGTCAGGGACGACGCGGATGTGGTGGAATTGAATGCCAGAAAGGCTAGAGATATCAATATCTTGCAAAGAGATAACCGAATTGAGGAACCGACG
>SWDO01000021.1:33208-76285 GCA_005116895.1 Nitrospira sp.
CGCGGTCCCGTCCTGAAACGTAGCGTCATGACTGAACGGAATCGCCACGCCTGCCATCACGGAAAAATAGGGCTCGAGCGTCCCAGAGGACATGGTGGGGAGACCCGACGAGATCGCATAGGGATCGGCGACCCGTTGGCTGGAGGGATCTTCCGCCCGGGTGAGATCCGATGAGCCGAGGACACAGAGGAGACACATCATCGCCGAAATTCTCGCGTTCATTCAGCGTCCTCCCACGGTAAGGCAACTATATGCGTCGACGAATTTGGGTTTCGCAATCTGCGATCCATCAGTTGATCATCGATGATCAGTGCGGCGATCCAAGACGATGGCGTTTGCATAAGACTCGGCTCGCCTCCCAAAATCCTACGGCTTCCAGTCAAAGTGAATCGACAAGCCCACATGCACCTGGATCGAGTTGATCGAGGATGAATATTGATTTAAAACTAACGTGCTCCCGGTCGGCGGTGTTGGGAACGTGGGGAATCCGTCGTTTCCGGAGGACTGCCCGTACCGATCCGTCAACATTCCGTCGTGATGGGCCTGGAGATACTTCGCCTCCACAAAAAAAGCCATGTACTTGAAGAGATGCGCCTTGACTCCTCCCACCGCCTGCCACCCGACCGTCGTATCCCGTTGGTCTGGGATGGGGTTCGTATTCAGATTCCCTCCCGAGACACAACAAAACGCACTAATTCCATGAGTTCCACCAGGCCTCATCGCCATCTGATGCATGCCCACGCCAATCCCGACGTATGGAAACCACCGCCCGTTGGGATAGGCTTCGGAAATCGCCATCGGATAGCGAATCAGAAAATTGGGGCCGATGTACAGGCCTTGTATTTCTGTCGTCGTGCCCGCGCCTGTGGCGGGATCCTGATTATAGTTGTCCCGACCAAAGGCTACGTCTGCTTGCCAAAGATATCCAGTGAGTTCCATGCCGAGATCGAATCCCCATAACTGCTTTCTGGTTGGAAACCAGAGCCCCGCGTTGCCCCCTAGCGCAAAATTATTTCTATAGTCGACATCATTGATCACCGTCGGCTGGGTCCCGTCCGTGAATGTGGCATCCGCACTACGCGTCATGGCGATGCCCGACATGAAAGACAGATAGAGTTCTGGAGTCCCGGAGGACATGGTCGGGAGGCCCGGCGAGATCGCGTAGGGATCGGCGACCCGTTGGCTATACGGATCTTCCGCCCTGGTGACATCCGCCGAGCCGAGGACACAGAGGAGACACATTATCGCCGAAATTCTCGCGTTCATTCAGCGTCCTCCCACGGTAAAGCAACCATGTGCGTCGACGAATTTGAGTGCGCAATCGGAGATTTGTCAATCTCTCGCCGATGGTCAGTGAGGCGATCCGAGACGATGGCGTCTGCGTACGACTCGACTCGATCCCCGGTTCGGCTGGTGTAGTTTCTTGACATAAGTGTCCACCTATCCGCCTCCAGAGCGATCAGGAGGGGATGCTCTTCTCGCATCGTAGGGGCGGACGGCGCCAACAGTAGCAACCCCGCGTTCAGTTTTGAAAATAGATAAAACGGATTGGAGCTATCGGTAAATCCAATATCCAAGCAGGCATGACTGTGGCCAAGGAATGTGTGACTGTTTCTCAATCCATTGGCAGCCATCATCACGATTCGTTCCTCATTATGGCTCAGGAACACCAGCGAACAACACAGTGAGAGACAGAACAAGCGTCACCCCTGCCTCACGGAGCAGAGGCGATGGACAGCCTGTAGAGATAATGCCCACGAAGTGGTGGCGAAAGAGGATGGGAACTGAAGCACGTACTCGGGGAACTACCGTCCCAACGCTTGTTTGACCGCCGCACCGATCTCTGCTGGATTCTTGACGACTTTGACCCCGGCCGCTTCCAGGGTTTTCATCTTTTCGGCTGCCGTCCCCTTGCCGCCAGAGATAATGGCGCCGGCATGGCCCATGCGGCGCCCAGGAGGCGCGGTGATACCGGCGATGAAGCTGATGACCGGCTTCTTGACGTTCTTCTTGATGAACTCGGCAGCTTTTTCTTCCGCATCACCGCCGATCTCGCCGATCATGACAATCGCTTGAGTTTCAGGATCTTTCTCAAACAGCGGTAAGACGTCTACAAACCCCGTGCCGTTGACCGGATCTCCACCGATCCCGACACAGGTCGTCTCGCCCAACCCCAAGGTCGAGAGCTGGTGCACGGCTTCATACGTGAGGGTGCCGCTGCGAGAGACGACGCCCACCACGCCCTTCTTGTGAATGAAGCCTGGCATGATACCGATCTTCGCTTCATCCACCGTGATGACACCTGGGCAGTTGGGTCCGACGAGCCGGACATCCCGACCGCGCAGCGCACGTTTCACCTTCACCATATCGTTGACCGGAATACCTTCGGTGATGCAAATGATAAGCTTCACCCCGGCATCAGCCGCTTCGAGGATGGCATCAGCACAGAACGGCGGCGGCACGAAGATGAGCGAGGTATCGCACTCGGTCTTTTTCACCGCATCGGCCACCGTGTTGAACACGGGGATGCCTTCGACTTCCTGCCCGGCCTTCCCCGGCGTCACACCGGCCACCACTTTCGTCCCATAGGCTTTGCACTGAGTCGCATGGAACGACCCTTCCTTGCCTGTAATCCCCTGCACCACCACTCGCGTATTTTTATTGACGAGAATGCTCACAGTCTTACTCCTTTTCCTTCTTTCCTCAGCAAGGCGGTTGAGCGGTCTGTACCTGCGCGCATGCGACGAGCACCGCCCTCCTGTGATCACCTTCGATGATCCTGTGTGCGCGTCGCGCGAGCACACAGACTGCTCGACCGCCTTGCATGCTCACGCTGCCTTGCCAGTCAGTTTCACAATTTTTTGTGCTGCTTCCCAGAGATCATCAGCCACGTCAAGCTTCAATCCCGATTCGGCTAATAGTTTGCGGCCTTCCTCGGCATTCGTCCCCTGCAAACGCACCACCAGCGGCACGGTGATCTTCACTTCCTTGGCCGCTTCGATCACGCCGTGCGCAATCCGCTCACAGCGCACGATCCCGCCGAAGATGTTGATGAAGATGCCCTTCACGTTCGGATCTTTCAGGAGAATCCGAAAGCCAGCCGCCACCGTTTCTTTCGTCGCGCCACCGCCGACATCCAGAAAGTTCGCCGGCTCGCTGCCGGCCAGCTTGATGACATCCATCGTCGCCATGGCAAGGCCCGCGCCATTCACCATACAGCCGATGTTGCCGTCCAGCTTCACGTAGTTCAGGTTATTGGCTGTCGCTTCGATTTCCAACGGGTCTTCTTCATTCAGATCCCGCATCTTCTGCACGTCTTCGTGCTTGAAGAGACCGTTGTCATCGAAGGACACCTTGCCGTCCAGTGCAATCAAGCCCTTTTCTTTCGTAATGATCAAGGGGTTGATCTCGACCAACGCCGCGTCCTTCTCCATAAACAGGCGATACAGATTCCCCAACATCTTCACGAAGGGGTTGATGGCCGCCGGTTCGATGTTCTGCAGGCCCAGCGCAAACGCCACGTTGCGCCCGTTGTGCCCCTGAAACCCGACCGCAGGATCGATCGCTTCCTTGATGATCTTCTCCGGCGTGTGGGCCGCCACTTCTTCGATTTCCATCCCGCCTTCCGTGCTGGCAATGAAGGTGGGCCAGCCGGTGTCGCGATCCACAAGGATCGACAGATAGAGCTCCTTGGCGATATTGGCGCCTTCTTCCATCAAGAGGCGGTGAACCTGGCGGCCCTTCGGACCGGTCTGATGCGTGACCAACGTCTTGCCGATCAACTCCTTGGCAAATCCGGCCACCGCGCCTTTGTCTTTCGTGATCTTGACGCCGCCGGCCTTGCCTCGCCCACCGGCATGGATCTGCGCCTTCACGACGAAGACCGGCGTATTGAGTTCATTGGCCCAGGCGGTCGCATCTTCGGGAGAGGTAATTTCCTTCCCTCGCGGAACCGGGACGCCGAACTGAGCGAACAAGGACTTGGCTTGGAATTCGTGGACGTTCATTCTCGCTCCTTACTGTCGCTTCAGGACTGAGTCACGAGGACTGTGGACTGAGTTTCGGTCTTCACGTCTCAGTCCTCATGACTAATTCACTTTTCTGGTATAGGCCGGCAGAATCATCGGCGAAATGACGCCACTGACGTTGCCGTGCTTCTTGGCTTCTGCCCGAAACCGCTGCAAGTGCTTCAACGTGAGCTGACCCTGCTTCATCGATGCGACACGGCCAGCCGCCGTCAACCCAGATCGTTTGCCGTACACCATCAGGTCGAGCAGCGAATTTCCCATCAATCGATTGCGCCCATGCAGGCCGCCCGAAGCTTCACCGGCCACAAAGAGATTCTTCACATTCGTTTCTGAGTTGGTATCGATCTTCACTCCGCCGTTTTGATAGTGCAACGTTGGATAGATCAGCACCGGATCTTTGCTGATATCGATCCCGAACCGTTCGAACTGCAGCATCATCGCCGGAAAATGTTTCTCAACCGTCCCCGGTCCATGCTCAGCATCCAAGAGCGGCGTATCCAACCACACCCCAACGCGACCCGACATAGTGCGGATGCCACGGCCTTCCTCGCACTCCCGAATGATCGAGGAGGAGACGACGTCGCGGGTATCCAGCTCGTTCACGAAGCGCTCGCCCGTGGCGTTCACGAGATGGCCGCCTTCGGATCGAATCCCTTCCGTGACCAGTTGCCCGATCAGTTGCTCAGGATAAACCGCCCCTGACGGGTGATACTGAAACGTATCGATGTGAGCCAGCTTGGCACCCATGCGATACGACAGGCACAATCCGTCGCCGGTGGCGCCATAGTGATTGCTCGTCGGGAACCCCTGGATGTGCAGACGACCGATGCCGCCAGTCGCTAGGATCACGCACTTCGCCGCCACGACCACATGCCGCTGATTATCCAAATCCTTGAAGATGGCCCCGGTACAGTTCCCCGCCTCGTCACTCAGTAATTCGATGGCGGCCGCAAACTCGAGCAACTGAATCTTTTGGTTGATGACCTCGTCCTTGAGCACGCGCATGATTTCGAGACCGGTATAGTCCGAGCAGGTCAAGAGACGTGGCTTAGAACTGCCGCCGCCCTTCTTCACATGCAGATTGCCATCGGCCTGACGGTCGAACAGCACACCCAGCTCCAGCAACCACTTCGCGATTGACGGCCCATCCTCAACCATGGTCTTCAGAAGAGCATGATCGTTCTCCATGTGGCCGCCCTTGAGCGTATCGATGAAATGCGTCACCGGCGAGTCTTCCGGTGCGACGGAAATCTGCATCCCACCCTGCGCCATCACGCTATTCGAGTCACCAAGCCGCAGCTTCGTCGCCAGGATGGTCTTGGCGCCGGCGCCGTGCGCATGCAGTGCCGCGGCGCACCCCGCTCCGCCACCGCCGATCACGAGCACATCGCAGGTGTAGTGCGCCGTGAGATCAGCATGGTCCTGAATGGAGCTGTCACCTTCAAGCAACGCCGCTAACTCCATGACGGTTTTGTCGCCCTCGTTAGGACCGAACTTGATCGGCCGGTAGGCGCTGGCGCGAAAGTCAGGGTGATATTTGTGAATCAGTTGATCGCGTTCGGTGGGAGCAAACTTCGGGATGGTCTGCTTACGGCGGGCATCCCGAGTCTTGTGGACGATTTGCTGAAGTGCGTGGATGTCCATGGGTCCTTAATCACAGGTCTACAGTCAGAGAGTCATCACGTCGTTCGGTTTACCACAGACGATACGACCTTGAGACTTTTCGACTGATTCATTTCACCGTCGCACAGTGTTCGGCTAGTTGCTTCTCGCTCATCTTCAGGACTTTGTCCCACTCCTCGTTGTACTGGCCGTCTTGGATTTCCTTAATGCGCACATCGAGGCCCACAGGCTTTTCTGAAAAATGCGCACCCTGCGCGCGACTGACATACAGCGCCACGAGATTCGGCGCAATGTCGGCAATGCACACCGGCGTACACATGCCGCACATGACGCAGTCCATGAACATCTCGGAGACGCTCTTGAAGTCGCCGAAGACGGCTTTCCAGACTCCCTCACGCACATCGATCTTCTGCGGGCACGCCTCCGTGCAGGCATTACAGTTCCGGCAAAGCGGCGCTTCCGGGTACAGATTAAAGAGGTCTTGCTTGGGATCTTGAAGTTTCTGAAGCTCGTAGGTCGCCTTGCGGGCAGGGAACGGCGGCATCATCGTAAACGACATGCCGTCTTGAACTGCCATCTGACAAGCCAGGCAGGTTCGGACCTTCGGATCATCTTTCGTGCGATAGTAGGTGGCACAGGCCCCGCAGAAACCGCCGAGACAACCGACGCCACGCACAACGTCCATACCCGCATACCACATGGCTTTGACGACCGTGATCCCTTCCGGCACATCCACTTTCTTGCCGGCAATCTCGATTGTGACCATCCGAGGCGTCATCACCTCGGGCTGATCAATGACATTGGCATCGTCTTGGGCCATAGGCTCCTTCGTAACACACGAGGCGTAAGGAGCGATAGCCCCTCACGCCTCACAGTCAGTCGAAATTAAGCGATTGCATCGATGATCGCATTCAAGGTCGCACTCGGACGCATGGCCTTAGCGGCTTTGGCATCGTCCGGGTGATAGTACCCACCGACATCCTGCGGCTTACCTTGCGCGGCCAGCAATTCGCCGTCGATCTTCTTTTCGTTATCGCTCAGATCCTTTGCGATCTTGGTGAATCGTTCAGCTATCCGCTTGTCTACCGTCTGCGCAGCCAAGGCCTGTGCCCAATAGAGGGCCAGGTAGAAGTGGCTACCGCGATTATCAATCTCACCGACCTTGCGGGCCGGCGATTTGTTGCTCTCCAGAAACTTCGCATTGGCCTGATCCAGCGCATCAGCCAGAATCTTAGCTACTGGATTGTTCCCCGCCTTGGCTAGGTGCTCCAACGATGCGGCCAGAGCCAGGAATTCACCGAGCGAGTCCCATCGCAGATAGCCTTCTTCCTGGAACTGTTGTACATGCTTCGGGGCCGATCCTCCCGCGCCGGTCTCGAACAAACCGCCGCCGTTCAACAGCGGGACGATCGAGAGCATCTTGGCACTGGTTCCGATTTCGAGAATTGGGAACAGGTCGGTCAAGTAGTCACGGAGTACGTTTCCCGTGCAGGAAATCGTATCCTTGCCTTCCTTGATCCGCTCGATGGAGAAGCGGCAGGCATCCGCCGGCGACATGATCTTGATCTCGAGTCCGGCTGTATCATACTTCGGCAGATAGGCATTGACCTTCTTGATCAGTTCGGCGTCGTGCGCACGGGTCTTATCCAACCAGAACACGGCCGGAGCACCGGTCGCTCGTGCACGAGTTACGGCTAGCTTGACCCAGTCCTGAATCGGGGCATCCTTCACCTGGCAGGCGCGCCAGATGTCCCCCGCTTCCACCTTGTGTTCATGCAAGGTGTTGCCGGCTGCATCCACGATGCGGATGGTGCCGTTGCCCGGCGCCTTGAAGGTCTTGTCGTGCGAACCATACTCCTCAGCCGCCTGCGCCATAAGACCGACGTTGGGCACGGTGCCCATCGTCTTCGGATCGAACGCGCCGTTCTTCTTACAGAACTCCACCACTTCATGATAAACGGGCGCATAGCAAGAATCGGGAATGACGCATTTGGCGTCCGCCGCCTTGCCATCCGGCCCCCACATCTTGCCGCTGTCGCGAATGACCGGCGGCATCGACGCATCGATGATGATGTCGCTCGGAACATGGAGATTGGTGATGCCCTTGTCGCTGTTCACCATCGCCATCGGCGGCCGCTTTTGATAGACGGCTTGAATGTCCGCCTCGATCACCTTGCGCTGTTCGTCCGGCAAGGACTTGATCTTGGCATAGACATCACCGAGACCGTTGTCCGGATCCACCCCTAGTGTCTTGAACGTCTCGCCGTGCTTTTCGAAGACATCCTTGTAATAGACCGTCACGCCATGGCCGAAGATCTTCGGATCCGAGATCTTCATCATGGTGGCCTTCATGTGCAGCGAGAACAGCACGCCCTTGCTCTTGGCATCCTCGATCTGCTCCTCCAAGAACGTGCGCAGGGCCTTCACGCTCATGAAAGTCGCATCCAGCACTTCACCGGCCTGCAACGCGACTTTCTCCTTCAAGACGGTGGTCTTGCCATCTGCGCCAACGAACTCGATCTTCGCGCTCGTCGCCGCCGGGATCGTTATCGACTTTTCGTTCGAACGGAAGTCGCCACTCTTCATGTGGGACACGTGGGTCTTGGAATCAGGGCTCCAGGCACCCATCTTATGTGGATGCTTTCTGGTATGGGCTTTCACGGACAACGGGGCTCGGCGATCCGAGTTCCCTTCGCGCAATACTGGATTGACCGCACTGCCTTTGACTTTGTCGTAACGGGTTTTGATGTCCTTTTCCTTGTCGTCTTTCGGATTCTCAGGGTACTCAGGAAGCTTATATCCTTGCTTCTGCAATTCCTTGATAGTCTCTTGCAACTGCGGCAATGAGGCGCTGATGTTCGGCAGCTTGATGATGTTGGCTTCCGGTGTCTTGGCCAACTCACCCAATTCAGCCAATGCGTCATGCTGCTTCTGTGCCGGCGTCAAGTACTCTGGAAATACGGCGAGTACGCGGCCCGCCAGCGAGATATCTCGCAATTCGACCGTCACACCCGCCGCCTTCGAAAAGGCGTTGATGATCGGTAAGAACGAGTAAGTCGCCAGCATCGGCGCTTCGTCGGTCTTTGTATAGATAATTTTGTCTGCTTTGCTTGCCATAACGCTCCTCTTGGTGTGACTGGTTTAGTTCAGCGCATTGAGCGCCGAACCCGCCTTGAACCACGCAATCTGCTGTGCTGTCATGCTGTGGTTCGCCTGGATGGTGAGCGCGTTGCCATCCGCCTTGTGGATCGTTACCTGCACCGGCTTGCCAGGAGCCAGACTGTTCAGCCCCGTCACACTGATGCGGTCCTGCTGCTCGATCTTCTCGTAATCCTTCGGATCAGCGAAGGTCAACGCCAAGATCCCCTGCTTTTTCAAATTGGTCTCATGGATGCGTGCAAAACTCTTGGTGATGACGGC
Organism: Nitrospira sp.; assembly: GCA_005116895.1. Lineage (GTDB taxonomy): Bacteria > Nitrospirota > Nitrospiria > Nitrospirales > Nitrospiraceae > Nitrospira_D. The sequence continues at coordinate 42,280 of SWDO01000021.1, forward strand.
TTGCACGTTCAAGAACCGTGGAGACATAGCCGCGTGCTCACGGCTGCTGCCTTCGCCGTAATTTTCATCGCCGACGACAATCGACCCAATACCTTTCGTTTTGTACGCTCTGGCAATTTGCGCCATCGTGAGATTGGCTTCGCCGGTCAGAATGTTCGTACCCTTCCCCGGCTCTGACGAAAACGCGTTATTCGCTCCAAGGAACATATTGTCGCTGATCTTGTCGAGATGTCCGCGGAACTTGAGCCAGGGACCAGCCGGGGAGATGTGGTCGGTCGTAGTCTTCCCCTTGGTCTTGATCAGAAGCGGCAGCTTGTCGAAGTCCTTGCCGTCCCACTTGGGAAACGGCTGCAATAGCTGCAATCGCTCGCTGGTCGGCGGAATGTCGACGGTCAAATTCGAACCGTCTGCAGCAGGTTCGACATACCCCTCTTCGCCCTTGGCGAAGCCCTTGGCCGGCAATTCCTCGCCCACCGGCGGCTGCAACTTGAACTCTTTGCCGTCCGCGCCCTTGACCGTCTGATTCACCGGGTCAAAGCCCAGATCGCCGGTGATGGCATAGGCGGTCACGACCTCCGGACTGGCGAGAAACGACAGTGTTTCACTGATCCCGTCGTTGCGGCCCGGGAAATTCCGGTTGAAAGAACTGACGATCGAATCCGCCTTGCCCTTCACGCCATCAGCCCGTTTCCACTGTCCGATGCAGGGGCCGCAAGAATTGGACAGCACGGTGCCCCCCAGCTGCTCGAACGTGTCCAAGAACCCATCACGCTTCATGGTGTGATAAATACGCTCGGAGCCAGGCGAGACCAAAAACGAGGCCTTCGCCTTTAAGCCGGCCTTGAGCGCCTGTTGCGCGATGTGTGCCGACCGGCTGATGTCTTCATACGACGAATTGGTACAGCTGCCGATGAGCGCCGCCTTCAACTCGACCGGATAGCCCTTTTCTTGCGCTTCCGCCTTCAACTTCGAGATCGGCCTGGCCAAGTCCGGTGTATGCGGTCCGACCACATGCGGCTCGAGCGTTGAGAGATCGACTTCCACGATTTGATCGTAGTACTTCTCCGGCGACTGATAGACTTCAGGGTCGGCCACGAGTAGATTCTTCTGCGCCGTCGCCAAGCTCGAGAGATCCGCGCGATCCGTAATGTTCATGTAGGCGACCATCTTCTGGTCGAAGGGGAACACGGACGTCGTCGCCCCGAGCTCGGCGCCCATATTACAGATGGTGCCCTTCCCCGTCGCACTGATCGTTTCGGCGCCAGGACCGAAGTACTCGACGATCTTGTTCGTCCCACCTTTCACAGTGAGCAAGCCACAGAGATAAAGAATCACGTCCTTCGCCGATGCCCAACCACTCAGCTTGCCGGTCAGCTTCACACCGATCAATTTAGGATGGAGGACTTCCCAAGGCAGCCCGGCCATGACTTCGCCGGCATCCGCCCCGCCGACACCGATGGCCAATCCGCCCAACCCACCCCCGTTCGGCGTATGCGAGTCGGTTCCGATGATGAGACAGCCAGGGAATGCATAGTTTTCCAGTACGACTTGATGGATGATCCCGGCTCCCGGCTTCCAGAAACCAATGCCATATTTCTTCGCGGCGGACGCGAGGAAGTTATAGACTTCCTTGTTCTCGTCCAATGCGCGCGTCAGATCCTTCTGCGAGCCCATTTCGGCACGAATCAAGTGGTCGCAGTGGATCGTGCTCGGCACCGCAGCCCTCTTCTTGTTCGCCTGCATGAACTGCAGCACGGCCATCTGCGCCGTCGCGTCTTGCATCGCAACTCGGTCGGGACGGAGGGCCAACATGGCTTTGCCGCGCTCCCAGTTCTGCGTCTCGAAGTTGTCGGCATGCGAAACCAGGACCTTCTCAGCCAGCGTCAAGCCACGGCCGAATTTCTTTCGAGCCTTGTCAAAGACTCCCGGCATCTTGGCGTAAAGATTTTTAGCGAGATCTATCGACATAGTTTTCTCCGATTTTTGAATTTCTAGCTCTAGAACACGCCGTTTGTATCTCGCGAAGCCCGCTTCGCCCGCTCAGCGAGGCGAGCGTATCTCGTAAATGACTTGCGCTTCACAGACGACGCTTCACGTTTCACGCTACTTTAACGGTGGCACTTCCCGCCTCTTGGGTGCCGCGTAGTTCACCAGATAATCGAACAACCTGACCAAGCGGCTGTCCTGACGTTTCTGATCGACCCAATGGCCGATCAAGCCGATCGTCCGCGAGAGGATGAAGAAGCCGTTCAAACTATCGACCGGGAATCCGATATCGACCAACACGGCCGCCATCGTCCCATCTACGTTCAGAATGAGGTTATCCTTCTTTGCCGCCGTCACCTGCTCTACTTGTAGCGCAAAATCGAGGCACGGGGTCTTAATGTTCAAGCTCTTCACATAGCCGACCAACTCCTTCACCCGCTTGTCCGGATTGCGCAAGCTCTTCACGCGATGGCCGATACCGGGCACCGGACCATGGTTCTTCTTCATGTAGGTCAGGAATTCGTCGACCGTCATCTTATTGTCGACGGCATGCTTAAAGAACCGTCCGGCATCGGTGACAGCACCGCCGAAGCGTGGACCGATCATGATGAGGCCAGCAGCTACTGACTGCGACAGGCCGATGCCCGCGCAGGCCGCAAGGATCGTCCCATAGGCGCCACTGACGCAGGGGCCATGATCGGCTGAGAGCATCATGATGCGCTTAATGATTTCCGCATCCTGCTTGGAAATCAGCCGTTTGTCCCAGAGCAAGCCGATGACGTGCGGGATTTCATAGCCCTTATTGATAAGCTCGGAGGCCGGATACCCGTCGTAGCACGGTTCATCACCCCGATCGTCGCTGATGGTCGTACGAATCAACGGCGCGACCATGACCTCGTCCGCCTTCATCGCCTCTTCGATCGACTTCGGCAGACGCGGCAACACGGCAGGCTCAACCGGCTCCTTTACCTGGCCGGACTTGAGCAGCTCCTGATAGGTGTCCTTGATCGCCGGACCGAGCGCTCCGAACGTCGCAGGGACGATTGCACCTGATTTCTTGAGCGCATCGGACTTCGACCGGGCCGAGCCCTCACCCTTCATGCCTTCCTTGGCGCCGGCATGCCCGAACTTCATGCCCTTCGGCAGGCTCTCCTGGCAGAACCCGGAGACCACACCGATCAGCTTCACCCGACGCTTCTTCGCGCCGTACCACTCAGCTGCCCGCTCTTCGAGATCGCCGCCCATTTCGCCGACAACGACGACGGCTTTCGTCTGTGGATCGTTCTCGAACATTTCGAGGTAGCTCACGTAGTCAGTACCGGGATAGGCATCGCCACCGATACCGATCGCCGTCGTGATCCCGTCGGCGAACTGCGAGCAGATCCAGATGATTTCATTCGAGAGACCGCCCGACTTGGTAATGACGCCGAACGAGCCCTCGCGATAGAGCTTTGACAGGACAAGATTGTCGAACGCGCCGCCGATCACACCCAACCGGCACGCGCCGGCGGAGATGATGCCGATCGAGGACGGACCGTTGAACACCTTTCCCAGTTTGCGCGCATGGGCACCGAGCAGCTTGGCGTCTTTTTCCGGCACGCCTTCGGTGATCATCGACACCACTTTAATGTGCGCATCGTCCAGTGCTTCCATCCCACCTTTCATCGCACGGTCCGCGCCGATATAGACGAGGCTCGTATTGATGGTCGGATGGTTCTTCGTCGCTTCCGCGATGGTCTTATAGATCGGAATGGCGATGAGGCCGCTGCCGTAGGGCACTTCATTGGTCTTGCCGGCGTCAGGCGGATACACGAACGCCTCAACGTTGAGCGGGCGCTTGATTAGATAGCAAAACTCCGCCATACGGCGGGCTGCATTGACACCGGCAGCGCCTCCCTGAATCACCACGCGGGTGTCTTTATTGGCCAGAATGCTCATCGAAAATCCTCCAACAGTGAAGCTTTCAGCGGTCAGCATTCAGCCGACAGCTGAGGGCTGATAGCTGATTACTCTTTTACTTGTGCAGTGCTTTGTCGACGATATCCGTCAGCGGGGTGTTGCGATCGAAGACGTTGATATCGAAACCTTCGTCCTTCAGCGCGCGCATCGCGTCCAACCCTTCTTTTTCACGCGGCCCGCCGCGGCGCACCCAAATCTTGACACCCTTCAACTTGCCGTCGCCCTTCGCCTTACGGAAGCCATTGATGATGCCGCCGAACGTTTTCTTCACATCCGTAAAGTTGGCAATCGCCCCGCCGACGATGATGTTCTTGATGCCCGGCAACGAACAGACTTTTTCCGTCAGCACTTCAACCGCCCAATCGGGGGGATCGCCGGAATACTCGGCATAGTTCGCCAACTTCCCGCCTCGCGCCACGACGGCATCGGAGTAATAGACGCTGGCGCCGCCGCCGGCGGGAAGCATCGCCGTATCGCCGCCAGGAATTTCGATGAATTTGACAGACCCTTTGATCTTGCTGTCGACGGCCATGACTTCCATTTCGTCTTTGCTGTACGAACGGCCGAATTCCGCAGCGAACTGGAAATTCCAATCCGGGTGGCGAAACTTGGCGTCACCATCGAGCAATGTCACGGCATCGAGCGCGACCAACTCGCCGTCGTTCTCGCGGGTCACGACGGGATTCACCTCGAGATACTGCGCATCTTCGTTGTCGAAGCAACTAAACATCTTGCCGGCAAAGTCGGCCATCTTCTTCGCCAATGAACCGGTAAAACCTGCTTCTTTAGAAAGTTTTTCAAGCGCTTCGTGAGAGGGAGCCTGTCCCACGTCAAGGCACAATCGCTTCACGCGGTCCCAGTTCGATTCGACTTCGATCCCACCGCAGTTGGCCACGAGAATCTCGCTACCCTCGCGAGTCGATTTCACGGCGCAATAGTATTCTTCTTTGTGGGCAATCATTTCAGAGACGATGACTTGCGAAACCGTAATGCTGCCGACCTGGCGGCCGATCATCTCTTTCGTCGCCGCCACGGCACCGGTCAGATCGAGGCCCACCTTCACCAACCCAAGCTTAAACCGGGAACCGAGCGCTTCATGCGCTTTGGCGACCAATTTACTCTGCTTCATCCAGTCGTTGACGTGACCAAGCTTGGAGAGTTCGTCCGCAGAGGTCACAACCGCATACTGTGGGACGTGAATTCCCCACTTCTTCATCAGTCCCATCCCGGGACCTTCCAACACCTTTGCCATGAGAGTTCTCCTTCGTATTCAACTGAGCCGATCAGGGAGCCGGATTGTAACGGAAATCAACGGGATGACTCAAGACACCAGAGGAACTAAAATGAGGCGGATCAAAAGGCCTAGCGTGGAAGTTCTCGGTCTATTTCTTACTAAACATCTAGAATATAAACGATTTGCCGTATCTGATTATTACTTTGTAGACCGAAGAGACTGGCATCTGAGGCAAAAATATGCGCTCCGCTCCCCCTGAAAACGTCGGATGACCCCGCCACAGCGATTGGGACAGGGTCGCCCGGCTTTGCCATAGACCAGATGCCGCTGCTTGTATTGCCCTTCTGTTCCATCGGGAGCAAAAAAATCTCGGACGCTCGATCCGCCACAGGCAATCGCCTCATGGAGTACCTCACACATGATCTGGTAAAGCTTTTCAACCCTGGCCACCGACAGTCTGCTGACCTGAACATGCGGGTGCAGACCGGCGCGAAAGAGAATTTCATTCGCATAGATATTCCCGACCCCGGCGATGACTTGTTGATGCATCAAGAGTGATTTGAGCCGGCCACGTCGCGTTTGCAACAGTCTCACAAAATCCTGCTGCGACGCGGAGAGCGGATCCAGCCCAAATCGGCGGGTGCGGTAGCGATCAAGTCCTGCTCTATCCAGCAGTGACAGTCGCCCAAACCGACGGGGATTCCAGTACCGTAATTCCTGTTCACGAGTGTCTTCAAATATCATCTTCACATGGACGTGCTGTGGGTGTTTCGTCGGCGTGGACTGGAACAGGAGGAGTCCGGTCATCCCAAGTTCGGCCACGACATAGCGACAGACCTTGTCCTTCACAAATCCAAGGGCCACACTCTTACCGAATCGCTCGACAGACTGCAGGCTGGCGCCGGGATACCACGATACGGTCGAGAATCCCTCCCGCACGATATCCGCCCGTCCGACCCACACCTCTCCTAATGGTGCGCCGAGGAGGCGAGAACGGATTTGTCGAGCCACGACTTCTGCTTCAGGGAGCTCAGGCATCACTCATCCAGGTTACGAGATAGAGAGAAATGCCATTACGCCATGAGGCTTGGAGGAAAGGCAAGCCGGTTAGGGATGAAGAAGATAAAGAAAGGTCAGCACAGAAGGGTAATAGGATTACGCGGCGCGGCGGAGTTGGCGCACCTGTTCAATGGCGACCTGAAGATTCGGTAGCGGCATGGCGCCAGGCCGTCTGGCCATGACCAACTTCAAGACCTCATCGTAGGTCCGGCCTTCCACGCAACAGAGATAGGCCATGACCACGGACACGGAGCGCCCCATACCGACCCGACAACAGACCAGCGTTCGCCCTTTGCGGACACGCGACTCAAGCCATTGCACCGCTTCTGCTAGCTTGGCAGGATCAACCTTGGCAAATTCTCGAAAGGGAATCCGATGATAGTCCACCCAGGCAGCCGGTGTGATCGTAAACTCTTCAGCCACTAGCAGCAGTGTGCCGACCACCTCAGGGGGCCCCTGCGCATCCTCGATGCTTCCCACCAGCAGATTATCCGTAATCAAATGCATCGTGTTGTCAGTATAACGCGCGTCTAATGAACGTCAAGCGTTCTTGTTGGGTCTGCGGTGTGGTTGCGATTCTATTTCCCCGCCCGCTATACTCGACCTCGTCAATTGGGGAACGAATTTCTTCATCCTATGGTCACTATCACTCAACAGGAAGTAGAACGGCGTCTGAACACGGTCCAATGCGCCATCTGCAAACAGTCCAGCTTTGCCATCGACGAACGGTTCATGGGAACCGATGGTGACTGGCGGGGCATCTGCAAAAAATGCTTCTACACCTTCCCCGTCTATACCGATATGGAGTTTTATGTCCGGACACAGCCGGACGTGCCGTTTCACTTGAAGGAGATTTCCTGCACGACCTGCAACCATCGCGGAGTCGACCTCGACTTCCGAGCTACGTTATCTGTGCGGGAATCCATCTACTTCGTGACCTGCAAGGGCTGCAAACGACAGTTCCCTGAGAAATCGTCACTGGAAGCGTTTGAATAAGTCAGCCACAGCACTCCCTGCTGGTGTATACTGCTCGTATGAGTGACAATCCAAAACAGCCAGACCAGTCTTTGCCGGAAGAAAAGCCGAAAGTGAGAAAAGAAATCCCCCTCATCGCTATTCAGGATGATGATGCGGTGATGGCCGAGGAAATGGCGGATCTGTTCGAGGAAGACAAGGTGTCCCACCAGCACGGCAGCTCGGAGCCGGAAGCGGACTAGCCCGCCAAGCTTACAGTCATCAGCGTTCAGCATCATCAAACTTTTTGATCCAGACAACTGACTATCGCTCTTCAGCCCTGCGCTACTCAGGCGCTACGGCTCGTCTACGCTAAGCCTCAGGCTGCTTGGCATTGCAACTTCCTTCAGCTCATCGTTCCTTAGCCTGAGCTTCAAACATGCACCTCCATTCTCATCCTGCGGACCGCAATCTTAAGCAGCTTCGAGACGACTAACGAATCCTAGAATGTTCTAGTTCTGCACAACATGCATGATGTGGAATGCGTGACTTTGAGTTCCCGCCACTGCGGTGATCGCTTGATACAGAAACGAAATGGATAGAAATTGAATTCTCGTGCGGTCTGGCGATGCTTAAAGGTAAGACCACAGACTCCCGACCGGTGCTTGGTCCGGTTGCTCCATGGTCCACGTTCTGGATGAGCTTCGAGGTATAAAATAGAGATTCCCTCGTATTCATGAACAACCACGGCACCCTCAGGCAGTAGATTTGCTGGGACCACCTCGTACCCTTTCCCCTTCGTTCTTTGTGAATGATTTTCTCAATCTGCACGATTGCGCCGCGATGCCATTCATCAAAAGCCGCGTTTTGAGGCGAGGCCAGGCGATCCTGCCGACCGATTTCTGGCCGGCCCGTCTCGTTGCATAGCCAGGCCCGCTTCTCACCTTTCAGTTCCCGCAGTTCGCTCACGACTCGATAGACATCCGGACGTCGGTCGACGATGGTCTTCCCGTCCTTTCGAAACAGCAGATAGGAAAACTTCAGGGCGTCTTTGATGAAGCCGACCTCGCCGTCGATTTCCTGGATCGATACCGGAGGTTCCCAGGCCCGCTCTTCATGGCACCAGTCGTAGGGATTGATCAGGGCCGGACAGTTGTTTTCATGCAAGCAGGGGCTATAGACGGTGCAGCGCTTCTCTTGGAGCAATCGGTCACGCACCTGGTGTAGCGCACGGGAGGTTTCTCGTAAGGCCGGCTCCACGACCATGATCGTACCCTGCGGTGCAAGAAGCGCTAACAACTCCATCACGAGGCGACTTCGCATCGCGATCAGATCTGTCGCATCCGCATGGATCTCGTTCAGGCAGTTTGCAAGAATGATAAGATTGAATGGAGCCCTCGGTTCAACCTCTTTTACACACCCAGTCCGTGCAACATCTACCTTACTCGTTTGCAGGCTCGAGCCGGTCAGATCCGCTGTTCGGCAATACTTACTCCAGAGGCTTTCGGCTTGGTGGAGTGCCGTCATTGAACGGTCCACGGCCACGACTGACAGCCCAGAGAGGCTCCCTCGCCTATGCCACCAGTCGAGAACAGCAAGTGCCCCAGTCCCAGGCCCAGAGCCTATGTCTAGCACCCAGAATGGTTCGTCAGCCTGGTGAACCGGCATCTCATCCAGAAGTACTTGAATCTTCGACAGATTCACCGGCAAAAAATAGTTGAGATAGGCGGCGGCAAAGGCTGGAGACTCGAGATAAGGACCGATCAGCGCACTGCGCTCTTTCGTAAAGAGCCTTGAGAGTTCAAGAACCGCAGAGGAGAGACGCTCTCGTGAAACCCCTTCGCTTTTGACTACATCCTCAATCACACTCAACAATGGGGACGAAAGGGTGACATTGTGGCTGCGCATAGGCCTAGTGTATGCTCATCCTATTATGGAGGACAACTATGACGGATGATATCCTCAAGGCCTATAAAGAGGTTGAATCGGCCGTGGAGCGCTATATCGGGCTGCTACACGACCATGTCATCATGTTACAAAACGTCGAGCCACCCGGTTCGGATAAGGTCATCCGACTGACTGCCGGCTCGAAGGCCATGACCGATAGTGCAGGAATCTATCTGTCCTATGCGAAGTATGTGGCCTATGGGATGCCGAATAGCGAGGAGATGATCGAGGACGAGATTCAGGGGTAACAACGTCGCTCGTATTTCGTGAAGCGTTGTTCGTTGAATGCTTACGAAATACGTTTCACGATTCACGAATAACGCAGAGCCTCAAAAGCAAAAGAGCCTGTCCGGGTTCCCGGACAGGCTCTTTTCATTTCATGACGACACGCCGCTAGATGCTGCGCATGAAGTGCGCGACTTCGTCAGGATTGACGCCGCCCATGATCTGCGACATCGCAACGTTCGTAGACTTCTTCCCGCTCACGCCTGATTCGACTTCATCCACGATCAACTCCACCGGCATCGACTGACCACCGTACACGCGCGGGCCACCGATGATCTTTGCATTGGAGAAACCGTAGATGGCAGTCGCCACTTCCTTGGCCAGCCAGCCGACGTAGTTGAATTCCGGCACCACGATCAGCTTGGCCTTGCCGCACAACTGGCGGAGTTCCTTGGTCGGGAATGGACGGAGGGAACGGACCTTGATCAATCCGACCTTCATGCCCTTTTCCTTACAGAGTCGAACGGCTTCGCGGGACTGCGCGGCAGCACTGCCGGATGCAATGATGAGCACTTCGGCATCATCGACGTTCTCTGCAGTGAGCAATCCACCCATATACCGATCGATGTATTTGCGTGACCGTTCGACCGCCGCCCATACTTCCTGTTGCCAGACGGCGTGAATATTATACGCCATAAAGTTCGACTTCTGGACCGGGGCGTCACGGGAAAGACGCGCGGGAGGATTTTCTGCATCCAGCACGGGAACGGCCCCGCGCCAGGCTTCACGTGGCGGGAGCTTGATGCCTCGATCCTGCATGCGCACATACCCACGAGCATGGGTCACGAAGAACCCATCGCAGCACACGCCAACCGGCAACGTCACGTCATTCTTTTCACTGATCGTAAAACCGGCCATCGTGAAGTCAAACATGTCCTGCTGATTCTCAGCATGAAACACGATCATGCCGCAGTTGAGCAGATAGGACACTTCAATGTTGTCCGGTTGAATGGCCAATGGGGCATTGACGACACGACAGGTAAACATGGCAACGGCCGGAAGACGGTGGCCTGGCCAGGAGGCGATGCCTTCAAGACCTCGCAATGTACCAGGACCGGCCGTCGCAGTGTAGCAACGGACGCCTGAACGTGAGCCGCCAGCGATAGCCGCCATCACACCTACTTCTTCCTCACCGCGATAGTACTCTTTCACATAACCTTCACCGTAGAGCACACCGACAAGCTGCATGGTTTCGCTCTGTGGCGTGATCGGATAGGCGATAGCCAAATCCACATTCGAACGACGGACTGCTTCCTTTGCAGCCTCGCTGCCGGTGATGAATTCCTTTGTCCGTGGCGCCTCGTGAAACATATACTCAGGCGTGACTACCCGCTGTCTTTTCGCTTCACCATGCGGATCTTTTTTCGATGCACTTGGCGCTGGGGCCACGCTGGTAATTGGGTCGCCTTGCGGATTTGTCTTCACTTCAGTCTCGCTCATAATTGCACCTCTTGGCTAGTTCGAGCATTGCCACTCGGCCTTATCCTTCCCGCTTCATCTGCTCGGCAGAATGACCAAACATCGCTGCGCTCCCCGTCCCACCAGGAGTCGGAGCAAACGCCATTGGATTAGTGTGAGTCTTACCGCCATGCACCTTTGATTGTGTGCCCGTGAAACGGACATTTTCGCCGCTCTCCGGCAGCTTGATTCCTAGCTCCTCACGGACACGTTTGAAAATCTGGGCGACACGCTTGATCTTGAGCGTATCGGAGTCTCGAATCGTCAACATCGCATCCTCATGACCTTGCTCTGCGCAAACCGCCATGGTGCAGCAATTGGTGCCTGCCCTGATCATCTTCAGGGTGAGATTCGCATAGTGACAATGGACACCGATAAAGATGCAGGCTTCGATCTTATTGCCCCAGATCGTCAGATTCGGATGATTGGGGTTGATCACTTCTTCAGGATCAATTTTCGGGTATTTGGGCCGATAATCCGGCATAGGGATGATCATCACTTCAGGAATCTGGGCCGCAATTTCAAGCGTGGCCTTCGCCTTCTCTACGGCATGATCGTTCCACGCCCACAAGAGCAGGGGACCTGGAAAGATCGTCGCATTCGGGCTCGTCAGCATCTTGCGAGCCATCTCTTCAATGACTACCTCCTCGTTCGGCTCAAGGAGGCCATAGTACAATCCCTGCCCAGGATCCGGCAGGGCTACACCTAACTGGGCCGCAGACGGCGGATGGAACCCTGCTGGACCCGGCACGATGATTCGCTCTCTGGTATCTTGTGTAATTGCCACGCCTGACTCCCCTTCTTTACCCAACCATAGGGCTCGCAAGCACTGCAGTCGTGCTCTTGTCTCCGTAGGTAATATTGTCCGTCAACGCTGCCTTCGGCAACTGATCGATCATGGTCATCGTAATGGCATTGTTCTTGGCCAGGCTGTCACAGACCCATACGCACAGGGCACAGCCTTTACACCGGTCTACTGCGATATAGGCAGACCCGTACTTAAACCCTTGTTCTTTGCCCATCTCCTCACTGTATTGAATGGTGTTGGCTTCCGGACAGTATTGCGTACAGAGCTTACAGCTCTTCGATGCACAGATTTCAACATTGACATTGGCTACAAGGTACATAAAGACTCCTTTGTGGCTCGGCTACGCAGTGGCAGTGGCCGTCTCAGTGACCACTGGCTCTTCTGCGCGTTTGACATCGGACGCTGCCCAACCGTGATCGACGGCATAGTTCCATCCTGCCCGCATGACGGCAACGTTCTTATCGATCAGCTCCTGTTTTTTCTTGAACTTCCGTTCAACGACACTATCGAGCGCGGCAGTACCGCCGGATACCACAAAGCCTTTACCGAGGAATCGGTCCTTGACGGCCTGATCCAACCCCACCATATTCGTAAGACCGGTAATCGCACCGATACAGCCCATGAGCGCCATGTTGGTGGCGAGGTCCATACCTGCGACTTCTAACGACATCTTCGTCGCTGGAAAGTAATAAAGTTTCACGCGACGTTCTTTCAGCTCAGCCGCCTGATCGCGATGAAGATTCATCGGTCCGTCATTATTGATCAACGCAATCCCATCTTCTTTTAAACCGAAGTAGAACGGCATCGTGTATGATTTGCCGTGGGTAATGACCTGGGGGTGGAAAATAATGATGATGTGAGGAAAGGTGATTTCGCCAATCTCATAAATCGGCTCGTCCGATACACGGACATAACTTTCGACCGGCGCCATCCGTTTCTCAGACCCATAGAATGGTACGATCGTGCTTTCGCCTCCGGCATTGATCACGGCCGTGCTCAGGATGTGCGACCCCGTCACGACGCCCTGTCCGCCGACACCTGCCATTCGAATGTTGAAGCGCTTTGCCATTGTGCAATCTCCTTCGGTCGCTTAGGCCTTGTTGGGAATCGCGGCAGCTGGCTTGGGGAGGAACTCCTTATAGCCATAGCGCTCGGCGAGGTACTGCTTGGCCTCTTCGCTGACATACTCCGTGAACTGATACCGGTCATTCTCGACCGTCTTCGCATCTTCCATCACCTTGTCTGTAGGAATGGCGTACTCAATATTGCAGGAAGTATAGGCCTGAATATAGGTCGAGCCGACTTCGCGAGCGATCAACACCGCTTTCTTAATGACGCTTTCGACACGTCGTGGATTATTCGGCACCACCGTCGCCACATAGGCGCAACCTGCGACCTTGGCCATCTGTAGCATATCCATCTTCTCAAACTTCTTACCGAGAGGAGCCATTTTCAGGACGGCACCTCGGTTGGTCATACCACTTTCCTGCCCACCGGTATTGCCATACACCTCATTGTCCAACATGATGGTCGTAAATCGTTCCTTGCGGAACCATGAATGAAGCACCTGCTGGAAACCGATATCCGCGGTACCACCGTCTCCGGCCATCACAACCACATCCTTCGGCTTATCGCCGAAACGAAGACGAAGGCCGCGAGACAATCCACTCGCGACTCCATTTTGGTCACCGTAATTGCCGTAGACGAAAGGAATAGCTGCCTGGGAGATGGCAAGACGACCGCAACCGGCCGTCCCAACAGTAATGGTATCTTCAGGATTGGGGAAAGCAATGATAGCAAGCCGGATAAAGAGCGTCATCGCGCAACCGGCACACATAGGGTGTTCTTCCAACGCTTCCTTGAAGCTCCCCATTTGTGAAACAGTGACCTTCTTTCCAAAAGGTCCATGTTCCACCATGTCTCGATATTCCTTTGGCATAAACTTCTCAAATCCATTTGAAAACTTGACATAATCAAGACTCATCAGGCACCTCCCTTATATATCGTTGGCAACGGCCGACCGCTGCTCATGATTTTTCACACTGCCGACATGCACCGAAGAAAACTTGAGGGCTTGGATAATCAAACGACTACGTCACGGCCATCGAATTTGGGCATCCTAACAAAGCCGAAAAAAGACTGTCAATCTTTGATCAACCTTTTCTCACCTCGAGTAGTGACGCCTACCTTCGTTATGAATTTATGACGACTACACGGTGATAGTATAACGCCATGAAAATCAAAGCAACTTCAAAGATGACCCACGGTGTCCAAAGGAAAAGGCCTAGATTCAGCCTGCAAGATAGGCCATTCGCCCCAAACGACCAGGACAAGGAAATCGCACGAATGAGCTGGCTCCGAACTCTATGATTCACGTTTAGACATTGCCGATCCGTTGCATTCCGTTTACACTGCTTCCCATGTCATTGCGCGTTCTCATCCCGGGCGAAGATGATGCGGGAGTCCATGTGGGCGGGGTCCATAAACGCCCAGCGATTCCGGACGATTCAATCAAGGCTGAATGCCCGAAATTCATGGCACATGGCCCCTGTGGAGGGGTCCGTAAAGGTGGCCTGTGTGAAGTCTATCCCGAAATGAAATGTCCCTGGGTCTCTCTGTATATCGAATTGGAAAAAATCGGTCAGACTGAATGGATGAAGCAAGCGTAGAAGATGTGAGGCGTGAAACGTGAAACGTGAAACGAGCGGAAGAAACCCAAGAACCACGAAACTGGGGTACAACGAGCGGCATGCGCGAAGTGGGATCAACGCTCCTCTCCCAGATATCGAGACCTTCCCGAATCAATATAAGAGATATGAAATTACGATTGAGATCCCCGAGTACACAGCGATTTGCCCCAAAACCAACTTACCGGACTTTGGAACCATTACACTGCACTACATGCCTGATAAAGAATGTCTTGAGCTGAAAGCGCTCAAAATGTACATCCACGCCTACCGGAATCTCGGCATCTTCTACGAAAATGCCGTCAACAGAATCCTCCACGATATTGTCAAATCCTGCCGTCCCGTATGGGCGAAAGTCACCGGCACCTTCACTGCTCGCGGCGGGCTTAGTAGCAAGATCGAAGCAAAATACCCGTAGAGCCCATACCTCTCCCGACAGATTAATGTCTTGTGGAGCGTTCCATCCCAGGGTACTCTCGTGAGTATGACGACGTATGCCATCGGCGATGTGCAGGGATGCTACGAGCCGCTGCAACGCCTTCTCAAGCATATCCACTTCGACCCAACCCATGATCGTCTCTGGTTCGTCGGCGATCTCGTCAATCGCGGCCCAGACTCACTGAACGTCCTTCGCTACATCAAAAATCTGGGAGATCGGGCGATTGTCGTATTAGGCAATCATGACCTTTTCCTTCTTGCCGTAGCCGAGGGTATTGCCAGGGTGCGTCCAGAAGACACACTAGATGAGATGCTAACGGCACCAGATCACGATGAGCTACTCGCGTGGTTACGTCAACAACGGCTTCTGTATCGTGAGGATACTTTCGTACTTATTCACGCGGGCTTGCTACCCCAATGGTCCATCGATGAAGCGGAAAGACTGGCTCGTGAAGTCGAGACCGGTCTGCAAAGTCCCACATACCGAGACATCCTACAAGCTCTGCATCCCAGCAAACATCTCCAATGGTCGCCAAACCTGACCGGCCCCACTCGACTCGCGACCATCATGAAGGTGCTCACCAGACTCCGGGCTTGTTCGCCGGATGGCCGGATGGAATCGTCGTTCAACGGCCCTCCAGAGCGAATCCCTTCTGGATACTTCCCATGGTTCAAAATTCCAAGCCGACGGCATGGTGATACCACCATCGTCTGCGGCCACTGGGCTGCGCTAGGACTCCACTGCGAAGACCATCTTCTCGCGATCGATAGCGGCTGTGTGTGGGGACGGCAACTGACGGCAGTCCGGTTGGAAGACCGAGCCGTGTTTCAAGTGCCCTGTATTGCTACCTGAGTATCGTAATGGCTGAGCCGACGCCTCTCGATCCCAATTGGCCTCGTTACTCTCCACACCCATTCCCCTCCTATCATTACCTGCCAGGCCAGACACCACATCCACGCCGAAATCCTCGTGGCCATTCTTATGGCCAACCAGAGTCGAAGCCTGGTCTTTTCCCGGCTGCCCAATGGAAGCGTTCAGATGACTATCTCTATGGGATTGATCTTTACAATTTCGCCTATTGGTGGGAATCCCATGAGGTCTTTGAAGGGTTGTGGCATGCTTCAGGGCGTAGTTCAGTACAAGGCAACTTCTTCCAATCTCTGATCCAACTCGCCGCAGCAAACCTCAAGCACTTCATGGGAAACGATGCCGCTGCGCAGAAGCTCGTTCACGCGGGAATCATTCGACTGCAGAGCGTTCCCTCCGCATATATGGGCATCGATGTCATGCACTTACTACATGCGTTGCACGCACACCGTGTCGGTCAATATCCGCACATTCCGCTTATCGGATTGGATCAACGTCCGGGGGAATATTTAGGAGATGACGCGCTAAAACCCTAGTGATAGCTTTCGGAGTCGCTCGGAAATTTGCCCTGTTCGACATCTTCTTTGTACCGACTCAGGGCTTGGAGCGCATCGGTTTTGAGATGCGCGTAGGTCTTCACGAATTTGGGAACGAAGGTATCAAAGAGTCCGAGGAGATCGTAGAGCACGAGCACTTGGCCATCGCAGTGAGGCCCCGCCCCTATCCCGATAGTCGAGATTGAAAGAGCTTGAGTGATCTTTTTGGCCAAATCGGCAGGGATCGCTTCCAAAACAAGCGCGAAGGCTCCGGCAGCTTCGATGGCCTTTGCATCCTGAAGCAACCTGGAGGCTTGATCGTCGGCTTTGCCTTGGACCTTATATCCGCCCAACGCATAGACCGATTGTGGCGTCATACCCAGGTGGCCCATGACAGGAATTCCTAAACTGGTCATCGCTTTCACCCGATCGGCCATGACGGCGCCGCCTTCGAGTTTCACGGCAGCTGCGCCGGCCTGGAGCAATCGACCTGCATTCCGCACCGCGTCCTCCGCGCTGACTTGATAGGACATAAACGGCATATCACTGATCACCAGGGCCCGCGGCGCAGCATCTGCGACCAGCTTGGTGTGATAGAGCATGTCATCCATCGTCACCGAAAGCGTATTGGGTTTCCCCTGCACTACCACGCCCAGGGAGTCTCCGACCAAAATTACCCGGATCCCCGCCTGCTCTACGATCCGCGCGAACAGAGCATCGTAGGCCGTCACGACGGCGAGCTTCTTCCGCTCTCGCTTCAACTGCAGGATTTCCAGAATTGTCATCAGCCTAATTCAGCCTTAGTGATGATCTCGGCCAATCGATGCGTGGCTTTGATGGCCATGATATGCACGCCGTCGCAGTGCGGTCGAACCGCCTTGATCGTCCGTACAGCGATATCGACTCCGACGTCTTCAGCCTTTTCCCCAGCAGCTTTGAGCTCGTCAATCATCTCGCTTGGCACCGACATACCAGGGATGTTGGCGTTCATGAATTCCGCCATCTTCGCACTACGCAGCAACAGAATACCCGCCAAGACCTTCACGTTGAAGGGCCGCACCTGTTTCATGAAACCGGCGAAGACATCGGGGTGATAGATCGCCTGGGTCTGAAAGAACTGGGCGCCGACTTTCACTTTTACTTCGAACTTCGCCAGCACCGGCCCAACCAGATCGGCCTCCGGTGTGACGGCCGCGCCGATGGTGAACGCCGTGGACCCATCTAGTTTATTGCCGACCATGTCCTTGCCGTTATTCAACCCCTGGACGAGTTTCATCACCTGAACAGAATCGAGATCGTACACCGGCTTCGCTTCTTTGTGATCACCGACCGTCGGATAATCGCCCGTGAGACACAGAATATTGCGAATCCCAAGCATGTGCGCGCCCATCAGATCCGATTGCATGGCGATCCGATTGCGATCGCGGCAGGTCAACTGCATCACGGGGTCGTGCCCCAACTCATAGAGCAGGCGACAGACCGGAAGTGAGCCGGCACGCACCACGGCAGCGGTATTGTCGGTGACGTTGACACCGTGTACACGTCCAACCAGCTGCTTGGCATTCTCGAGAATGGATGAGATGTTGGTGCCCTTGGGGGGGTTATACTCAACCGTGACCGCAAACGTCCCTCGGTTGAGGACATCGATTAAGCGCTGCGGTTCTCGACTCATGAATGGCCCCTCATATCATTCCTACTGTCCTTTTGGCAGATTCTACCGTATTTTCCAGCAGCATCGCGATGGTCATCGGGCCGACCCCACCGGGGACAGGACTGATCCAGCCAGCCTTCTGACTGACAGCCTCAAAATCGACATCCCCGCACAACTTGCCTTCTGGAGTCTTGTTGGTTCCCACGTCGATAACGACCGCGCCTTCGCGCACCATGTCAGCCGTCACAAACTTCGCCTTTCCGATAGCCACGAGCAGCAACTCCGCCTCACGACACACCGCAGGAAGATCTCTGGTTTTTGAATGACAGATAGTGACCGTTGCATTCCGCTGAAGAAGCATCAGCGCCAGTGGCTTCCCGACGATATTGCTCCGTCCCACCACAACCGCCCGTTTTCCTTCGATCGTTATACCGGTTGATTCAATCATCTTGATCACACCTTTAGGAGTACAGGCCTCGAATACGGGATGGCCTTCCACCAACCGACCGAAGTTGTAGGGATGAAACCCGTCTGCGTCTTTGAGCGGCGAAACGGCTTCCAGAATGACCTTGCTGTCGATGTGTTTGGGCAGCGGGAGCTGAACCAGAATTCCATGGATGTTGGGGTCAGTATTCTTTGTATCGATCAGCGCCAACAACTCAGCCTGTGTCGTGTTCGCCGAAAGCTTGTAATCGTCAACATGGATGCCTGCCAATTCGCAGGCCTTTTGCTTGTTTCGAACATACACCTGCGAGGCAGGATCATCGCCCACCAAAATAGTCGCAAGACCAGGTTTCATCGATTTCTTGGCGAACAGGTCCGCCGATTCTTTTGCCAGACGATCACGTACTTGCTGTGCAAGCGCTTTTCCATCAATTAATTGTGCGGCCACGATTCCCTCCCTAATGACCATTCGGCCAGCTGAATCGACGCAACTTAGCAGGGGAATTTTATGCAAGTCAACGCTTTGCCATCGCATCTCCTTGCCGTGATCCTACAGCGCTCTTTCTTGACAGGCTCTTTGCCCCTCCGGTACGATCTTTACTGCTCACAACCTGGATAACCCGCCTTTGTTTGTCACATTCTATCGCCACGTATTACTGGTTGCGGTCCTCACGCTCGGCTTGACGGCTCAGAGCGAAGCCGTGCAAATCATCGGTTTGGAGTCACCGAATAGCTTCGTCGGCGACCCGTCAGGGAAAGACTATTTCATTTCCAACATCAACGGTGAGCCGGACGCAAGAGACAACAACGGCTTCATCACCAAACTCGACACTGAAGGCAAGATCACCAATCTCAAGTTTATCCAAGGTGGTATCTCGGATGTGCTGCTGCACGCACCAAAGGGGATGGCCTTGATTGGGTCGATGCTCTACATTGCCGATCTCGATCAACTGAAAGGCTTCGACAAGACGACAGGAAAACTTTTGACCACCATCTCGTTTCCGTCTCAGGCTCATGGCCAGGTCTCGCTGACCGACGTCGCCGCGTCACCGACCGGCCTCCTCTACGCCTCGGACCAGACGGCCAATTCGATTTACCGTATCACCCCATCTGATAATCAACGGGTTGACCTGCTGATTCACGATGATCGGCTCGCGGGCCCCGCGGGAATCGCGATTCACCCAAAGACGAATCATCTCATCGCCGTGAGCTGGGAGAAGGGGAAGATTCTTGAAATCACGCCTGACGGACAGCTGAGCGAACTCGAAGCGAACGGATTTTTTACCAGTCGCTTTCAAAACCTGAGCGGAGTGGATTTCGATCAATGGGGCAACATGTACGTGTCTGATTTTACAAAGGGCAAGATTTGGCGCATGACCAGAGACCATCGCTTCCAAGTTATTGCCGAATATCTCCCCGCCCCGGCTGATATCGGCATCGACCGCGCGAATAACTTGATACTGGTGCCCTATCACTACATGCATGCTGCCGAGATGAATGGGCTTGAAACCCCGTCAGGAGGCAAGCCCAAGGATGGAAAGCGTACACTAGCCGATTACGGATTCATTCCTCCACCTCCCAAGCCAGGCCCGGAAGGAACGAAGAAATGAGCTCCTGCACGTATTGTCACAGCCGAAAGGGCAAACGCCCGTGCCCTGCCCTCGGAGGATTAATCTGCAGCCCCTGCTGTGGAGAACATCGCATGACACGGATTTCCTGTCCCAGTGATTGTGTCTATCTCGATACGGGAAGCGACTATCAGCAGAAACGGCTCAGTGAGCAATTCTTGCCCGTCCGGCGAGATTTCTACCGAGAGTTAGATGAATCGGAAGGGCAGAAAGCCGTCGCGTTGTTCAACCTGATCGAAGTCGTCACATTTAGTTATTTTGAGGGGCGCCGAGATGGGCAGGACGCCGAGGTCATTGCAGCGCTTCAGGCGCTCCGTCGCACACTCAGCCCGCTGCATATTCCCGCAGCCCCCATGCCGGTGTTCGCCGAACACCTCCGGAAAGAATACGAAACGTTCAGCAAGCAGAACCCCGACCAGGTTGCCGATTCATCGGATGCTCCGGCAGTCCTGGATCGGATCGACCGGTTCGCCTCGACGTTTTCAGGAAATGATTTTCAGTCCAGCCGGTTTCTTGGAGGGCTGATCGGGTATGTCAAAACGCACCACCCGGAGATCGCCGATCACCTGAAGAAGAAGCATGAGCCGGGACACATCTTTCTTCCAGGCCAATCGTTCAGGCCTCCATCAACTCCTGACGCACACACCCACGGTCCCGGCTGCGAGCACCATCACCACTGATCTCCCGTTCCAAATCCTTCTCCTCTTCTCACCACAAGGAGGCGAGTTGCCTTAACTGCGCGCATGCACCGAGCACCGCCCTTATACTTCAATCAGATGTTATCTTGCGTGCGCGGTGCGCGAGCAACTAAGGCAACTCGCCTCCTAAACTTACTCCACAATCGTGACCGTCATTTCCACACGTTCTTTCGGATTATCCCGCTCATCGCGTGCCAAGTTGACGATCTTGTCGGCCACCCCGATGCCCTTCGTCACCTCGCCAAACACGGAGTACTTGCGGTCCAGAAATCGCGAGTCCTCGACGACGATGAAAAACTGGGAACCGCCCGTATCCGGATCAGCTGCCCTGGCCATAGAGACAATGCCACGTTTGTGAGGGATGTCGCTGAACTCCGCCTTAACTGTATGGCCAGGCCCCCCCTGTCCATAGGTATCCTTTTTGAGTGAGTCTTTCGTATTGGGGTCACCACCTTGGATCATGAAGCCGGGAATGACGCGATGGAAAATCGTCCCATTGTAAAATCCTGATTTTGCGAGCTTGGTAAAATTCTCCACATGTTTTGGCGCAATATCCGGATAGAACTTGATCTCGATATCCCCGAATTTTGTCTTAACGATCGCCCGTGGCCCTTTCGGTGCCTCAGTCTTTGAGCTCGTGGTTGTATCAGCAGCTGCAACCGACCCGATCCCTGAAACCGACAGAACCACCCCAACCAACATCCCCATAAGCACGCGCCAACCAGCTTGCCTCAACATCACCGACCTCCTATACAGTTCAAAACCAAGGTTTCGCCATTCTAACACGGACGGGCTCACCGTTCAGCCTCCTCCAGCGCTCGTTGCGCCGCCTCCTGTTCTGCTTCCTTCTTGCTGTGCCCTCGGCCAATTCCAAATACTCTGTCATTCACCTGCACTTCCACTTCAAATACTTTTTGATGATCCGGCCCAGTTTCGCGTACGATCACATACCGAGGCAGCAATTCATACCGTTTTTGGCACCATTCCTGGAAGCGCGTCTTGTAGTCATCTCCTCCCGGTTGCTCTTGCAGGATATCGATGTGGAGCAGCTCATCAGTCAGCACCTCAATTGTGAAGTTTCGACTTGCCTCAAACCCGCCATCAAGATAGACCGCCGCAATAACGGCCTCCAACGCATCCGCGAGCAGTGAGGTCTTGTCGCGCCCATTCGAGAGTTCTTCACCTCGACCAAGTTTCAGTCTGGCACCGAGATCCAGCCGCCTGGCGGCATTCGCTAAGGGCGCTTCGCTCACGAGCGACGCTTTGAGTTTTGAGAGAGCCCCTTCACTCAACTCAGGATATCGCCTCGCAAGATAATCGCTCATGATGAGCGACAACACGGCATCTCCTAAAAACTCAAGCCGCTCATTATGCTTTCGACCGGAATCTCGACGCTCATTCACGTACGATTTGTGGGTCAATGCCTCGATCAAGAAGCTCGGATTTGTGAATCGATAGCTCGATATGGCAGGAGAAGAATCGGCTGAAGGAGCCGGCGTCATCGTAACACGCGCACTACGCGTCCAGCCTCGTGAAGATCAAACAGGCGTTCACTCCGCCAAATCCAAAGGAATTCGACAATGCCGTTTTAATGGCGGACGGTCGTGCCTTATTGGGAACATAGTCCAAATCACAGGCCGGATCCGGATGATCTAGATTAATCGTAGGAGGAAGAACACCGTGAAATAGCGCCAGCAGACTAAAGACGGCCTCGATCCCACCGGCAGCGCCGAGAAGATGTCCGGTCATAGACTTGGTCGAGCTGACTGGAATGCGAAACGCCTGTTCGCCGAATACCTGTTTGATCGCTCGAGTCTCAATGGCATCGGCCATCGTCGACGTACCATGTGCATTGATATACCCGATCTTATCGCGATTGATTCCGGCGTCTTTGAGCGCGAGCTCCATGCAGCGGACAGCCCCCTCACCCTCTTCCGGCGGCGCGGTGATATGGTACGCATCGCTGTTCATGCCATATCCGATGATCTCGCCGTAAATTCTAACCCCACGCCGAATGGCATGTTCCAATTCCTCAATCACAAGAACCCCTGCCCCCTCGCCCAGCACAAATCCATCCCGGTCCTTGTCGAACGGACGGCTCGCCTTCGTCGGTTCGTCATTCCGGAACGACAACGCCTTGGCCGAGGCAAATCCCGCGACACCCAGTGGAGTAACCGCCGCTTCAGCTCCACCGGCCACCATGACATCAGCATCGCCACGTTGAATCAGGCGGTACGCATCCCCGATGCAATGATTACCCGTGGCGCAAGCCGTCACCGCACACGAGTTGGGCCCCTTGGCTCCGATCCGAATCGCCACCTGCCCGGACGCCAAATTGATGATGGTCATTGGAATAAAAAACGGCGAGACGCGACCCGGCCCCTTGGCTCTGAGCACATCATGATAGTGCTCGATCGACCCAAGCCCGCCGATCCCAGAGCCAATGTACACACCGACCTTCGTAGCCTCTTCCGGGGCGACCTTGAGACCGGCGTCATCCACTGCCAATTGGGCAGCGCCCACGGCGTAGTGGATGAACGTATCCATCTTCTTGATCTCTTTTTTTTCGATGAACTGAGCCGGATCGAAGTCTTTCACCTCACCCGCAATTTGGGCATCATATCCCGTCGGGTCGAATCTGGTGATCCGACCGATCCCGGACTCACCGGCACAGATCGCCTTCCAGGTCTTCTCAACACCCGTCCCCAGTGGTGTCACGAGCCCAAGACCGGTGACCACAACACGCCGTACGGCTCGATCAGCCATTCCTGCCGACATACTTAGGACTTTTCCTTGATGTAGTCCAACGCCTTCCCAACGGTCAGAATCTTTTCCGCATCCTCATCGGGAATTTCGATCGAGAACTCTTCCTCCAGCGCCATAACCAGCTCGACGGTATCGAGCGAATCAGCGCCAAGATCTTCAACGAAGGAGGCTTCCGGCGTCACCTCACCCTCTTCTACCCCGAGTTGTTCGGCAATAATCTTCTTGACTCGCTCATCAACAGTTGCCATCGCTATGACTACCTCCTTCCCCAGTATGACCCCGCTGCACCGACACATGGGGGATCTGTGGCGGCCGTACATCCACACAATTCGCTGTGCTTACACCATCAACATCCCGCCGTTCACGTGCAAAACATGACCGGTGATGTAGGCTGCATCCTCGGATACCAAAAACCGCACGGCTGCCGCAATATCCGCCGGTGTTCCCAGGCGTCCCAACGGGATTTGCTTCAGAAGCGTGTCCTTCACATCAGCCGATAGGCCATGGGTCATAGCCGTGTCGATGAATCCGGGCGCCACCGCATTCACTGTGACATTACGGCTGGCATACTCCCGCCCGACGGTTTTTGTAAACCCAATCACCGCCGCCTTCGAGGCCGAGTAATTGGCCTGCCCCGCATTCCCAATGACCCCAACGATCGAAGCGATGTTGACGATGCGACCATACCGTTGCTTGGTCATCGGCTGCAAGACCGCCTTCGTGCAGTTAAACGTCCCATTCAGATTGATCTGAAGCACCAGATTCCAATCTTCTTCCTTCATCCGTAACAACAAACCATCACGAGTGATCCCGGCATTATTGACGAGGATGTCCACTTTCCCCCATGTCTTCAGGACTTGCTCGACCATTGCCTTGGTTTCATTGGCATCAGCCACATTGACTTTGATATTCAGAGCCTTCCGCCCGAGCTTCTCAACGGAAGCGACCGTTTCCACGGAACGGCCGGGGTCCAGATCAGCTACGGCAATGTCAGCCCCCGCTTGAGCGAGGCATTCAGCAATAGCCCGACCGATACCTTGCGCAGCGCCGGTGACAATGGCAGTTTTTCCTTGTAGTGACATTTCAGACCTTTCAGACGATACGTTAACAGGCTGACAGGGAATTCGTCATCTGGTTTTCCATGCGAACAGTTAGGCCTTAGCTGACCGCCTTGAGTGTCGCGTCCAAGGACTTTGGATCGTTCACATTCAACAGTGTCGCGTCCGGAAGGATTCGCCTAATCAATCCAGTCAAGACAGTGCCAGGGCCGATTTCGACAAACGTCGTGACACCCATTCTTCCCATGGTCTGCACGGTATCCTCCCACAGCACGGAAGAGGGCAGCTGACGGACCAGTGATGCCTGGATCTCGCCTGCCCGGCTGATTGCTTTGGCCTCTGCATTATTCACCAGAGGGGCGCTCAGGTCCGACCACCGAACCGTGGCTAAGTCCTTCGCCAATCGATCGGCGGCTTGTTGCATCAACGGGGTATGAACCGGCACACTGACCGGCAAGGGGATGGCCTTTTTACAGCCTTGCGTTTTAGCCAATTCAATGGCCCGTTCCACCGCCGCCCTTTCACCGGCAATCACCACCTGCCCAGGCGAATTGAAGTTTGCGGCCGCAACGACCCCGACCGATGACGCCATACGGCAGACTTCTTTGACAACCTCGGCGTTCAATCCCAACAAGGCCGCAACGAGACCGGTTCCTGGAGCCACGGCTTCGGACATGTAGCGCCCCCGCTTCTGAACCAGACCAACGGCATCACGAAAGGATACGCCGCCTGCCGCAACCATCGCTGAATACTCACCCAAACTATGCCCAGCCACCGCAACCGGACTGATCCCGACCGGTTCAAATAGTTTCCACGCCGCCACACTACTCACAAGCAAAGCCGGCTGGGTGAATTCCGTGAGATTGAGTCGTTCAGCTGGTCCCGTGAAGCACAACTTGGCGATATCATACCCTAAGACCGTAGAGGCCTCATCATAGACGGGTTTCAATGAGGAATGCGCATCATAGAGCGCCTTCCCCATCCCGACTGACTGGGAACCCTGTCCAGGGAAAACAAACCCAATTTTTAGAGCCATGGGGGGTTAGATATCTTCGAAATTCCGTGTAAAGTCAACGGGAAAAGTTGCCACAGACCGCCTTCCCTCAATCACGAGACGTCCACATCGGAATGGCCCTGGATCATGACCTGGTTGTTCCCTACCATCGGATGACCGCAGAGGCCCAGGTTAATCCTGCCCCAAACGCCCCGAGCATCACCAATGAGCCATCCTTGATACGCCCCTCACGAACCGCTTCATCCAAGGCGATCGGAATAGACGCGGCGGAAGTATTCCCATATCGATCGACATTCAGCATGACCTTTTCGATCGGAAGGCCAAGCCGCTCCATCACCGCCTTGAGAATCCGAATATTGGCCTGGTGGGGCACATAGAGATCGATATCTTCCACACGGAGATGATTCGCGGAAAGAGTCGAGCGGGCAATCTCTTCCAAGGTGCGTACGGCAACTTTGAACGTCTCGTTCCCTTTCATCTTGATGTACTGCAGTCGCTCGTCGATCACTTTTTCGGAGGGTGGAGTACGGGAGCCTCCTCCCGGCACCATGATCAACTCACAGAGCGTCCCGTCGGAGCGGAGGTGAGTCGAGAGGATCCCTCGTTTTCCATCGCTGGCACTGATAACGGCCGCACCAGCCCCATCCCCAAACAGCACGCAGGTGTTCCGGTCGGTCCAATCGGTAATGGCAGACATCACCTCTGATCCGATGACTAAGACGTGACGCATCCCCGTTTTAATGTACGCATCTGCCACTGAAAGCGCGTAGACAAATCCACAGCAGGCGGCCGACAGATCGCACGCCGCCGCTTTGGTCGCACCGAGTTGATGCTGGACGAGACAGGCCGTGGCAGGGAGCGGATAATCACCCGTACAGGTGGCGACCAAAATCATGTCGAGGACGGTTGCCGACAGACCCGCCGCCGTCAACGCCCGTTTCCCGGCCTGAACCGCCAAATCCGAACAGGCTTCTCCGGTGGCGGCAATCCGCCGCTCTCGGATTCCGGTCCGTTCGCGAATCCATTCATCAGACGTGGCCACCATGCGTTCAAGATCCGCATTCGTCAGCACTCTGGCAGGCACATAGGAGCCGATCCCCGCAATGCAGGCTTTCATGGTTTCTCTTCTACCACAGGCTGGGATTGACTCTCTTCAATATCCCGTTGAATCAGCTCGTGCACATGGCCTTCCGCCATGCGCTTGGCTCGTCGAATCGCATTCTTAATAGCCTTCGCTGATGATCGGCCATGGCAAATCATCGTAATTCCATTGACGCCCAACAATGGGGCGCCGCCGAACTCAGCATAATCCGTTTTGCGTTTCAGATTCATCAACGGCCCAGCCATCAACGGATACGCAAGGCGACCGATGAAACTACCCGCGATCTCCTTGAGCAACAGCTTCTTTATCATCTCAGCCACGCCTTCGGAGATCTTCAAGGCGACGTTCCCGATAAACCCGTCGCAGACGACAATATCGGCAACGCCGCTATACACATCGCGCCCCTCAACATTTCCGACGAAATTCATCGAACTGCCTTTGAGGAGCTTGAACGCTTCTTTGGTGACTTCGTTGCCCTTGCTGTCTTCTTCGCCGATGCTCAGAAGACCGACACGGGGATTTGGTTTCCCGAGCAAATGCTTTCCATACTCATGGCCCATCACGGCGAATTGCTCGAGATGCTTAGCGGTGCAGTCGACGTTGGCCCCCACATCGAGCATGATCGCTTCCCCGCCCAGCGTCGGCAGGCTGGTGGCAATCGCCGGCCGCTCCACCCCCTTCGTCAGTCCTAACACGAAGAACGACGCCACCATGCTCGCCCCGGTGTTCCCAGGGCTCACAACCCCGTGGGCATAGCCGTTCTTGACCAACTCAGTTGCTACCCAAATCGACGAGTCCCGCTTCTTCCGAGCGACGGCAGCCGGCGACTCATGCATTCCGACGACCTGAGACGCATGCCGAATGGTGAGGCGTGAATCGTGACTGGACTGACGCGCACATTCCTGTTTGAGGATTGTTTCGTCACCGACGAGAATGACCTCGACGTCAAACTCTTTCACCGCCTGAAGAGCACCCTCGACACAGGGTGCGGGGCCATGATCCCCCCCCACCGCGTCAAGCGCGATCGTCATGCGAGATGGTGTACTCACGGATGGTGTTGGAAAGACTGGCTGAACACGCGTCGCCCCCTGGGCTCACGTCAGACGTGCTGGGAAACTCGCGCCATGGACCGAATTGGACAACCTGCTCACGCCTCTTCGACCTGAATGACGGCCTTGCCTTTATAGGTCCCACAGTTCAAACAGGTGTAATGCGGCAGCTTCATCTCGTGGCACTGTGGACACACCGCCATCCCCGGAGGGGTCATACGCAGCTTTTGGGTACGACGCTTGTCGCGTCTCGCCCGTGAATGTTTATGCTTTGGATTGGGCATGATGACTCCTTCTTCTGTTCGATTCGGACCACCCTTCAGCTCTCACCGGGGTCCCTCAGCTTGTCTTTCATCGTCCGCAACACCTGAAACGGGTTGCCCGTCTGCTCTTCACGACAACGACACGGACCTGCATTTAAATCTTTCCCACAACGAGGACAGAGGCCGAGACAGTCGTCGGAACACAGCGGGTGCATTGGCGAAGCAAGAATCAATTGTTCCCGCAACATCGGCGCCAGCTCCAGATGATCGCCCACATAGTAATACAGGTCATCATTCTGCTCTTCAGGCTCGGCCTCAACCGCCGGTGTCTCTTTTCTATGCCGTGGATCGGTTCGCTTTGCGGCAGTCGTCACCGCCTTTATCTTTACTTCACGTTCGTAGGCCACATGGATGGAAAAGGCCATCGGCTCGTCAAAATCCTTGAGGCAGCGCACGCATTGACGGATCGCCGTTCCTTCCACCACTCCAGTCACGCAAATCGTACGATCAACCGCGCGAAGATCAAGTCCGATCGCCAAGGGCCCTCGAATGCACACATCCGCATCCGTCAGTGCCAACTCTTCGCCCGTCAAGTCTCCCGACAACGAGAGTCCCTCTGCCGTGATATCCGCGATTTTCGGTGTCAACACATCCATGGTCACCCCCGACAGCGTACCGCTGCCCCATCCCGATGCATCGAAATCGCCTTTCACGTTCGTTATCGCTCCTCGGCAAAGCTAATGATTGCGATATGCCGAGCCCGCTTGACAGCCACCGTCAGTTCACGCTGATGACGCATGCAATTCCCGGAAATACGGCGCGGAACGATGCGCCCGCGCTCCGACAGAAAATTTCTGAGCAGACCCGCGTCTTTGAAATCAATCGGCGCCTTTTCCAAACAAAATCTGCAGGGACGCCTCCGCTGAAACAATCGCCCCCCGCCACGTTCGTTATCACCTCGATCCATTACTGCCTCCTCATGCTCCTGCCATTAACCTTCTTCACCCATTTCATAGCCAGGCTCGTCGTGCACTGGAGATTCGGCACTGGGACCACTTTCTTGGCGCTTGGGCATGAATGTCACAGTCTGTGCAACCACCTCGTGCTTGCTGCGCTTTTGCCCGTCTTCCGTTTCCCATCGGCGTTGCTGCAACCGACCTTCGACGATCGCCCCGTTGCCTTTGCTGAGATACTGCCCACAATGTTCCGCCTGCTTGCCGAATACGACGATATCAACAAAACACACTTCTTCCTTCAAGTCATCACCCTGCTTAAACCGACGGCTCACCGCCAAGCCAAAACTCGCCACCGGGGTCCCGCTCGGCGTATACCGAAGCTCAGGATTCCGGGTGAGGTTTCCCATCAGAATGACTTTGTTAAACCCGGCCACCGTCGGACTCCTGCGCTGAGGCTTCTACTGGATGCCGTTCCACTAAGGGTTTCTCGTGATGGATCGTCAGAAATTTGATGATGTTGTCTTCCAATCGATACGCCCGTTCGAGTTCACCGACGGTATTGTTCGGCGCCTTAAAGTAGAAATAGGCGTAGGTCCCCTTCCGCTCGCGACGCACTTCGTAGGCGAGTTTTTTCTTTCCTAAATTCTCGGCTTTGATGAATTCTGCGCCGGTCTTATCGGCGACGTTTTTCATCTTGTCGATGAGCGTCTTCGTCTCCTCATCGGAGACGGACGGACGAATAATAAACAGAGACTCGTAGAGCTCCATGCAGCGATCCTCCTGGACAAAGGCCCCCGAACCAGTCGAGAGCGAGGTGTAGGACGCCTATTTGGCGTAAAGAACGCTGGACCGTAGCACAGGGGAGAAACGACTGTCAAACAAACGGCAGGAGGAACAGTGAGTTATCATGTTGTTGGACTCAATTTTCTTTAGCCCTGTCCGAACGATATAACCCCAGGCATAAAAAGGCCAATGCCCCGATATGGCAATACGGAGGCGTCGTAGCAGGAACGTGTTCGATCAATCACACTATGTTCTCGAAAGTTTGTAGCTGCTGCCATCTACTCTCACCAAACCAGCCATACATCGTCCATGGGTTGCTGGCCGAAAGCTTCGGAATCGCGACACTGGCCGTACTCAATCTCCAACTGCCTGAGCCGACATGGAGCGCTAATGGCAACTGATCCACCATGAGCATGCCAGCGATCGATTCATATCCATGAGTTATAGAAAGCACTTCTATAACTCATTTAATTGCTCTATTATGAGCTATAGGGGAATGACTTATCGCTCATGACATGGAATTGGCAGCAAGAGAATTGGCCGAACTTCATTTATGACAGGGAAGTTCTTGCTCCGAACGAAACACAATTTATCCATGAAGCGGGAATGGTTCATGGCGCCACCAAACATCTCACGGAGGGGGAGAAGTCGCAGCTTACCATCGATCTCATCAGCAATGAAGCCGTCACCACTTCGGAGATCGAGGGAGAAATCCTCAACCGTGACTCCGTACAATCATCCATTCGCCGGAACTTCGGGTTAGATACGGATAACAGGAAAATCCCTCTCGCTGAACAAGGTGTTGCCGCCCTAATGTCCGACCTCTATCAGCACTCCGGCACCGCGCTCTCTGATGAACAGTTGTTCGACTGGCATGCGATGCTGATGCGTGGACGGAAGGACCTGACGATCGGAGCGTACCGAACGACACAGAATCCGATGCAAGTGGTGTCAGGCCCCATCGCAACACCCAAGGTCCATTTCGAAGCACCGCCATCGTACAGAGTCCCAGTGGAGATGAACCGATTTCTCGCATGGTTCAACCACACGGCACCGGAAGGACAGCAGCCGCTCCCAGCACTGACACGGACAGGCATCGCACACCTATACTTCGAATCAATCCATCCATTTGAAGACGGCAATGGGCGGATTGGGCGAGCGCTGTCGGAAAAAGCCTTGTCCCAGAGCGTGGGCAGACCGACGCTCATCGCACTGTCTCAGACGATCTGCCGGAATAGGAAGGCCTATTATCAGGCGCTTGAGGACAACAATAAGGATTTGGACATCACGGACTGGCTCATCTATTTCTCACGAACGGTTCTGGACGCGCAGCAGTACACCCAGCGCCTCATCGATTTTCTCATTGCCAAAACCAGGCTGTATGATCGGCTACTTGGCAAGCTCAATGAACGGCAAGACAAAGCACTGGCACGCATGTTTCGAGAAGGATTGGACGGATTCAAAGGCGGATTGAGCGCCGAGAATTACCTAAAGATCACCAACACCTCCAGAGCCACCGCCACCAGAGATCTGCAGAACCTCGTTGAACTGGGCGCGCTCCGAAAAACCGGCGAACTCAAACACACCCGATACTGGCTGAGCATTCTCAAAGAGCCCATCGAACAATCGTAGCCTTGAAAGGCCTTGTTGTGAGTACCGTGACAGCGACCGTACCACTCCTGTCCCAAGGGAAGAAGGAGCGCCAAGAAGTACATGACCATCACCGGTGCGTCAAAGGCCACGGCCACGCGCGACTTACAAGACCTGTCTGAGAAGCATATCCTCGTCCCCACCGGGGGCGGACGAAGCACGCATTACAAAGTTAATCTGTAACCTCACGACTAACAACCTGAAGCGCGCCGGTTTCGCAAAGGCCTACGACAGCTTAATATTTAAGGCTGGCATACGGCCCTCATCACTCACATCCATTGACTCCCGCCTAGCACCTGCTAGGCTTAGACTCGATGAGAACGATTCTGGTTCAGTGGACTGCGGTTGCCTCTGTCGTCATCCTCGCCACCGTGGTCTCGGCACAAGGCCCTGATTCATCCCCCCTCCAGCCGCGCACAGGTCGTGCCATTCAGAGCGACTCCCCGCTCCCGATGCAAACCAAACGTGGGCGGTGCAATCCCGCCTCCACCAGGTGTCAGCTGCCACGCCATCGCGTACAGCCCACAGACTCTGATCTCAATCAACGGACGCAGTCAGGCCCTCGCTTGAGAAACGAAAGCTTGTTGAACAACCACAGCCGTATCGGCGCCACCATCGATAGGCCAGCAACCACGCCTTAGCAACTCCACTCCACCGCCTGTTTTTTTTAATACAGCCACAACAAACCAGCGATGCACGATACAAGGTCAGACCCCACTTTCTTTTCAGTCGGGCCAGTGGGTTGATCCTCGGCTGTCCCATGACCAGCCAAAAGAAGGGCTATCCCTCGTTGTACGCACCGGACAACCCCGAATCGGTAAAGGAAACCTTATGTTCTCCTGTGCCGATGCCTTGTCCAACTGCGCAGCGACATCCATGACAAACTTCCTCAATAGTAATTCTTGTGGACGATCATACTTGTCCCTGTTTTCGTATCCGCCAATAATGCCTGCGACAACATCTGGATACACGATCAATGGTGCCCACAGAAATGCCCTTACACGATATTGATAGACAATGCCCCCGATAGTGGTTCTTCCCTTTGCATCCATTGCGGAAACCTGGAAACGGAGATGGGTATCGTGGACGTAATAACCCGGAATTGCGGAAAAAGTGAATAGCGAGAGACGAAGAGATAATTCTTCTAAGGGAGACTTTGAATATTGCTCAGGAGTAACAAGGAAGTGAAAAAACGGCTTATTGCCTAGCGGTGTTCCAGACCTAGTCTGTATACCGAAATCCCGCAGCAGTACCCGCTCGATTCGCTGGGTCCAATCTTTCCTGACAGCACTATTAGGATCGCAGATGTCAAACGTTACATCACCCAACGAGAGAGGCCTGGGGGAAGGGACTTCTGGGGTATCCACGGAAGTGATGCCGATCATGCACCCTTGTAGCCCAAGAGCAAGCGACATGACACTGCTCACGCTCAGTTTGCAAAGCTTTGAGAGCAACAGTTCCTCCCAAATGTAAAGCCTGAGCCTAACTATGGAGTCTGCTGACCAGCCTAGTCCACCAGACAGACTGCAAAGTGATTCGTGATCGTCATGTACATTCAATCACTTGTCAACCTTATCTACACTCACAGTCATCTGGGGGTCAGGCCTTCAGTACACTACCTTAAGCCGCAATGTAATCTGGGGTCGGATCTTACATTGTGCATCACGAGGCCGGTTTGATTCTCGATGCGAAAAGTGTGTCGGGAACCATCTTCTGGCTAGCCCTCATCCCCCTCATATTGTTTCCTCTCATGTCTGCTCTTTAGCATCACTTTTGGGGTCACACTTCTGGGGTCAGACACCGTCTTGAAAATCAAGTCGCGGCCGGGTGACATTGGCATCACATGGCTGACCCGACTTGATGACCCCATAAATAGGATGCGCCAGCGTACGCATGACCGCTCCCACCACGGCCTTTGGAGCCAACCCCGTTAGACGTAGCCGATCCCCAAATACTCTCAGCACGGGGTTGTGTCGCCTGGCCACCAGGCCCGGCAGGTACCACGCACGGCGTAAATCGGCATGCCCGGTTCGGCTCATCATCGTACGGCCTTTGACGGAGCTACCGGACACACGCTGCCGTGGTGTCACCTCAATGAACGCCGCCAGGGCCTTGGCATTGGCAAAGCGCCGCACATCGCCCGCATAGGCCAGCACCTTGGCCACCGTGGTCTTTCCCATGCCGGGAATGCTGTGGAGCAGTTCAGCATCACCCTTCAGATCGGGGTGGCGATCAATGTGGCCGTTGATGGTGCGCTCAAGCTCGTCAATCTGCTGCCCCAGCCAATCCAGATGTGCTTGTACGGCCTTGACCAGCAGCAGTTGCCCACTGGCCTCATGCGCTTCCAGCCGGTTGCTCTCTTGTTGGTGCCTATCTTTGAGCGCTTGCAACCGATCCACCCAGGCGTGCAATTCGCGCCACGCTGGTGAGGGTGGTGTCCACAGGCTGGGGCACATGGCTGCACAGAAGCGAGCCAGCAATGCGGCATCGGCCCGGTCTGTTTTGTTGCGCGCTAACTCCCCTTGGGCAAAGCCTTTGATACGCGCCGGGTTCACGACACTGACACGCCACCCCGCCTCAACCAAGACAATGGCCACCGCTTCACTGTAAGGGCCTGTGGCCTCCATACAAATGTGGGTGTGCTCCTGTGGTGTCCCACGCGCGGCCAACCAGTGTTGTAGCAAGGCATGGCCTGCGGGGATATTGTCAAACACGTTAAATTTG
>SWDO01000021.1:76385-163810 GCA_005116895.1 Nitrospira sp.
CCCTGGCGGACTCAAGGGCAAGTGCCCTGCGACGGAACATGTCTGGTGGTTGAGCAAACTGCCGGGCTAGCAGCTTTGTGAACTTCAAATCGGAGAGAGGATAACTTAGAGATCGCGAGTCGCAGTTGATCAGGAAGAACTACTCCGCTTTAGACCCCAATGGCCATGCGGACAGGATGAACGGTTTCCTGAATCCCGTAGGGCCCAGCCGACTCCACCTGCTCGGGATCCGCATAGGTACCGAACATCCGATCCCATACCGTAAATAAGACCCCGAAATTTGCCCCCGCCTGCCCGACCTCTTTTAGATGATGCACCCGATGATAGCGAGGCGTGACGACGAGCCACTCCAGTTTTCTCGATTGCCAGGTCACGTTCATGTGCATCCAGTTATTGGTCAGGATCATCAGATAAGAATAAAGCGGAAAGAATAATGATGGCACTGGTTTAAGGAGCGGAAACGCCAGCAGATACGGGACACTGGCCAGGACGACTTGCGGAAAACTCGCCCGAATACCGGCCAGCCAGTACAGCTCCGTTGGGGCATGGTGCCAGCGATGGATCGGCCAGACCCACGGCGTATGCCAGAGACGATGCATCCAGTAGGCCAATCCGTCGAGGACAAGCAAGAAGACCACCAGCTTAAAGGCAAATGGCAGCGCCTGCCAACGCCAGTAGGAATAATGGGGAAACGGGATTCGACTCGTCACCTGTGCGGCAAAGATAAAGAAGACTTGGTAGGTCAGGAAAGCCGCCACATCCTGCAGGAACACCTGACGATACAGAACTTGACGGGTGGGCCACCAATACTCCAGTGCAAAAAAGACCAGCCCGATTCCCCAATACATGGCCAGCCACTCAAGCGAGATGTAATTGGCCAGCCAGTCGAACATTATTACCACTTACGAAATATGGCTTAGTGTGACAGCGAGATGTACCGTAGGCAGGAGGATCGCCCATCTTGAAGCGCTGGTCAAGTCGGCATAGGACTCCCTCCACCCTTCCTATGGGGGGGCAACTGCTATTTATCAAAATACTACCTGTGGAGGAGATGGGCACCAGCTCAGCGCACACTCTTGGCGGGGGGAGATAGGGACGACTACACGCGATTCCGCACAGGCCTTGCCTCGGTTGGAGGGAAACTATTTTCCATTGGCGGAGGACAGAACACCGTTCCTGTCACGACCGTCGAAGAGTATGATCCTGAGACTCAGAATTGGGCCTTACGAGCGCCTGTGGCTTCATCACGCGTCTCAGTTGCGGTCGGAGAAGCGCTGGGCAAGCTTTATGTGCTTGGTGGGTCATCCAATGTCGGCGAAACCTTTCCATCTCCCCTCACTACCGTAGAAGAAGGCACGCTCCCTCCCACTGGGTCTGTCCTTCAGATTCCTACCGGAGATGCGGTCACAGCCGGCAATGGTCAAGTAACTATCCGCTGGAACCTTGTGGCTGGAGCAACATCCTATAACCTCTACATGGCCTCAGACATCAACTTTGATCGGAGCAACTATGCCAGCTTATCCGATGGGGCAAAGCTTGTTAGTGTAACGTCTCCCCATACAGTCGCAGGGTTGACCAACGGCAAAACCTACTACTTTTTCGTGACTGCGGCCGATACTGGCCGAGAGAGCGAAGAGTCTTTCGGATCTTCCGCTACTCCAACAGCCCCGCCTGGTCTCCTCTGGCGCACAAAGGCGTCGATGCCGACACCTCGCCTTGAAGCCGGGGCTGCGGTCGTGGATGGCAAAGTCTATGTCGTCGGAGGATTTTCAGGAAGCGCACTGCCAGCAACTGAAGAATACGATCCGGTTACGGACGCGTGGACGACCAAAGCCGATATGCTCACTGCACGCCGCTCTCCGGTTGTGACAGCGGTAAACAACAAAATCTATGCAATCGGAGGAATGGATTACATTGATGTCAACCAAGTGACATACTCCTACGCAACTGAGGAGTTTGACCCGTTAACCAACACCTGGAACTCTAAGGCTTCAATGCCAGTCGGGAATTCTGTGAACCCCATTCTCGGCAATCGCTTTATCGCAGGCACGGCTGTTAACGGCAAGATCTATATCACTGTGTTCAACAATGGCGGCGCTCCACCAATTTCCTCAATGTTTGAGTACGATCCAACGTCGAACACCTGGGATACCAACAAATCCCCTGTCCCGTTCGGAAATGCTCAGTATACTGTGGCATCCGTGGGCGGAAAACTTTATGCACTCACCTCCGGTTCATTCGCAGAATATACGCCCGCGACCGATACATGGATCATTCGCCCTTCTCCTCCACAAACTCTTTCCCAAATGAGGCTCGTTGCGGCATCCGGAAAGAACACGCTATACGCGATTGGGGGCTATAGTACCTCGGACATCCATGACATCGTACAAGAATACGACCCCGTTTCCAATATTTGGACGACCCAGGTCTCTGTTCCTGTTCCAAGACATTCGACAACGATGGCTGAAGTAGGAGGAAAGGTCTACGTTTTCGGAGGCTCGCTTTTCCCCGATTTCGTCAATGTAGGAGGAGCCCCGACATTTGTTAGGCCACTTCCCCTTTCGGATGTAGAAGAAAGCCAGTGAGGGTGTGCGCTGGCCAATATGATCTTGGAGGTGGGCTAGACGTTGAACCTAAAATATACGATATCCGCTTCTTTGATGACGTAATCCTTACCTTCCAGCCGGAACAACCCCTTCTCCTTCACCTTTGCCTCCGACCCACAGGCCAGGAGATCGTCATAGTGATAGACCTCGGCACGAATGAAGCCGCGTTCCATATCGGAGTGAATCTTGCCGGCCGCTTGCGGCGCTTTCATGCCTTTTGGGATGGGCCAGGCGCGAGATTCGATTTCGCCGGCGGTGAAGAAGGTAATCAGGTCCAGTAATGTATAGGCTTCGCGTGTCAGTCGGACCAGCCCCGATTCGGTCAGTCCGAGTTCTTTCAGGAAGTCCGCCCGCTCGCTGTCCGGCAGCGAGGAAAGTTCCGCTTCGAGTTGTCCGCAGATTGTCACAACGCGAGCCCCACGCTTCTCGGCAAAGTCGCGCACCGTCTTGACCATCGCGTCATCCGCGTTCTTCCCTTCGGATACGTTCGCAAGAAAGAGGACCGGCTTGGCGGACAGCAGCTGACATTCGGTGAGGATGACCCGTTCCTCAGTCGTGTATGGCAGGTTGCCCAGCCACTCGCCTTTGTCGAGCTGACCGATGAGTTTGGTGAGAAACTCCACTTCAAAGGCAGCTTTTTTGTCTCCAGCCCTAACTTTTTTCTCGGTTTTCTGCTTCCTCCGATCGAGCGTCTCTAGATCGGACAACATCAGTTCGGTTTCGATCACGCCAATATCCCGGAGCGGATCGACGCCCCCGCTGACATGGACGACATCGGTTCCCTGGAAACAGCGAACGACATGCAGCAACGCATCGACTTCGCGGATATGGCCGAGGAATTGATTCCCCAGTCCTTCGCCTTTGCTGGCTCCTTCCACGAGCCCGGCGATGTCGCGCACTTCCAGCGTGCTGTAGGTGGTTTTCTTCGAAACGAAGATTTCGGTTAGCTTAATGAGGCGAGGGTCGGGGACCAGGGCAATGCCGGTGTTCGGATCGACGGTTGCGAACGGATAATTAGCCGCCAAGGCGCCGCTGCCGGTCAATGCATTGAAAACTGTTGTCTTGCCGACGTTTGGCAAACCAATCATCCCGCAACAGAGACCCATTTATGTCGTCCCCTCCCCTTCGTCCACGACCTTCTCTCTGATATTAAACTGATTCATCGCGACATCCGGTCCACGATGGATAAGACATTCCAATGCATCGACAGCCCGTGCCAGACAAGGCTCAATAATGGCCATCTCATCCTGAGTCACCCGCTCCAATACATAATCGGCAGAATTCTGACCAGGCGCGGGTCGACCGATTCCAATTTTCAATCGGATGAATTCTGGAGTCCCGAGTGCCTCTATGATGGACTTGATCCCGTTGTGTCCCCCATGGCCACCAGATAGCTTAATCCTGAGCCGCCCTGGCTCCAAATCCAGATCATCGTGTATGACAATGAGTTTATTGGGGGTGAGCTCGAATTCGCGGAAGAGGCCTTTCAAGGGAGGACCGGTCACATTCATCCAGTCGAGCAAGCCAGCCAGCTCGATCAATTCCCCTCCAAGTCGCCCAGATCCCCGCTGTGCGGTCCCACGCGGCGAAAGTCGGATCGACCATCGAGCGGCGGCCCGCTCGATGGTCCACATGCCGACATTGTGACGAGTCTGGGCATAGGCTTTCCCAGGATTGCCCAGTCCAACGAGCAGATGCAACGTTACTTCTTCTTTTCAGCTTCTTTCTTGTCACCCTTCGGAGCCGCTGCAGCTTCTTTCTTTTCGCCACCCTTGGCATCACCGGCAGGCGCGACCGCTCCAGCCTTGGCCGGTTCAGCACCCCCAGCGCCGTCAGCTCCTGCTTCCTTGCCTTTCGCCACGACTTCCGGTTCGCCCGCTGCTCCCACACCACTGGTGAGCAAGGCTTCGAGTTTGGCATCTGACATCGGTGCCGCGACACTGACCACCATTTGATCGGCATCATCCAGAAAACGGACACCTTCACGCACCACGAGTTCCTTCACATGAATGCCGCTAGCGATAGTCAAAGGGGAGGCATCGACCTCGATGTAATCGGGCAGTGCGGCTGGAAGACATTCGATGTGCACATCGCGCATGTTGTGGTGCAGCACACCACCTTCCTTCACCCCGGCTGGAATACTACCAATGACCTTAACCGGAACCTTCACTCTGATCGGTTTGCTCATAGAAATCTCAAAGAGATCCGCGTGGAGGACAGCACCCGTCACCGGATCCACTTGATAATCACGCAAGAGCGCGGTGCGGTTCGGTTTGGACTTGGCTCCGTCCACCGTGAGCGAGATCAACGCGGTACTGCCGGCTTGAGACTTCAAAATTTTAATCAATCCCTCGGGATTGACAGTCAATAACAGGCATTCCCCTTGTCCGTAAAGCACGGCCGGAATTTTCCCTGCCCGCCGCATCGACCGTGCAGCTCCCTTGCCCGCTTGTTCTCTCACGGCCACTGTTAAATCGAATTTCATGATCTTCCTCCGTCTCCTCGACTGCTCACGCAAGACCCAGTCCCGGCTGGGCTACGCAAATAATGAACTCACCGACTCATCTTCATGGATCCGTCTGATGGCTTCGCCTAAAAGCGGCGCCACCGACAACTGATGCAACTTCGGACAGGCCAACTCTTTTCCTCGCAGCGGAATCGTGTTGGTCACTACCACTTGGGACAGACAGGACATCTGTAACCGTTCCAGTGCCGGCCCGGACAGCACCGCGTGCGTGCAGGCCGTGATCACCTCTCGAGCACCATGATCAAGACAAGCCTGAGCCCCTTGAACAATGGTGCCTGCCGTATCGATCATGTCATCGAGGAGCAAGACGCTCTTCCCTTGCACATCTCCGATGATGTTCATGATTTGCGCTTGATTCGGACCTTCACGTCGCTTGTCGATGATCGCCAGATTCGCCTGAAGGCGTTTGGCAAACGCCCTGGCCCGCTCCACGCCCCCAGCATCGGGCGAGACGACGACCAGATCCGCGATTTTCTTCTTCACAATGTAGTCCAGCAACACCGGAAGGGCGTACAAGTGATCGACTGGCACGTTAAAAAATCCCTGGATCTGCCCAGCATGAAGATCCATTGAGAGCACACGATCCGCGCCGGCAGTCGTAATCAAATCGGCAACGAGCTTCGCCGTGATCGGAACTCGTGGTTGGTCCTTGCGGTCCTGACGAGCATATCCAAAATAAGGCACAACGGCAGTAATACGATTGGCCGACGAACGTTTCAACGCGTCGATGATGATCAACAACTCCATCAAGGAGTCGTTGACCGGTTGACAACAGGACTGCACAACGAACACGTCGGCGCCACGCACATTTTCGTCGATCTTGACCCGAATCTCTCCATCACTGAACGACGAAACTGTCGCTTCACCGAGCAGCCATGAACAAATGCCCAATGCAATTCTGAAAATGGCTCTATTCATGGGCCTTTCAAGAACTGGAACACGCACTATTTGAGGCTCTGCTCAGTAGGAGAGATTGCCATCTGACGTTTCCACTACCAGATGAAAGTGGTTATCCATCAGGCGATAGGCATGGAGCAGGCGATCAAACCGGGAAACGACGCGTGACAGCACCGCGGGAAACTGCTGTCGGTCCTCGTCATCCAGTAAAATGTTCTGCCGAGCCTTGCCCCTGGCCGTGACGTGATAGAACTCCTCAGGGAATTCAATGCGAAGCGGTCAAGCCAAGTAGGACAATCCATCTCACCATTGATGCACCGAACACAATATAACCCTCATTGCGTTCATGTGTGTCACTTTTTTATTTTAAGGTGGGCAGGCGGCTAAACAGGAGCTATCATGAGAAGTCGCGCACTGGATTTCGGCTTCGAATTCGAGGAAGGTCACGTTGGGTGATACGGACAATACCAAGAACTCTGGCCTTGCTCAGTGTCATCCTCCCCGCATCGGCATGGCTGTTATTCGGCCACGTACGGGTGGAAGCTGCCAACCTAGAAACCGGGCTCCTGTGCAGCCAGTGCGAAGAGACCGATCGCTTCGTCCGATTGCAAGGTGCAGCGGTAGAGCCACGCATGGGAACCGCTCGACCGTTCACGCATCCGTTCGTCCTAAGTCCTGAAGAGTGGGTGTCCCTTCTCAGAGAGCTGCATGTCCAACGTCAAAGCCAAGGACTCCTGTTACGGGACCCACCCGGACCGATTATCCCGGCCTTCACGGCAGAAGAAATCGGTTATCTCAGCGCAACATTAAGCAAAGCCTTTGCCCAAGCAAAGCCCAATGAATGGGTGGTATTTGGTCTCAGTGGCCCGACCACGCATGGGATGGCTAAAATTACGACAGGGGGATGGTTCGTGGAAGGATCTTCGCTCCACCTCATCTTGGCCAACTATCGGAAGGCTGTGACGATGCGGAGCACCCGTGAATCACTCTGGGAGCATCCGCTCCGCCCAGACGAGGGGGCTGACTACGATCTGGTTGCAGGGACTCATCATACAATCGTGCGCGACCCCACTGTCAGTTCGAGTCTGTTCTCGTCCCCACCCGCCGAACTGGCTATTTCCTATCAGGCAGCCCTGTTGGGACAGACGATTGATGTTTCGACACTCAAAGCACCGGCCACACTCTCACCGAGGGTAGCCCCTGCCTCCATGTCGATCGAAGACCGACTCCGCGCACTGAAGCAGTTGCATGCCCAAGGGTTGATCACGGAAGAAGAATACCGCGCCAAAAAGCAGCAGATACTGGATCGGTTCTAAGCCATCGTAGACGTCCCGGCAAAGAGATCTAGAAACACACAACCCCTTTCAGTAAATTTAATGAGTTGGGGGCAGATCTTGTTCCGTGCGTCAACTTCCCTCTTCGACCCGATGGGCTACCTTGGTGGGTGCCTAGCCCGTCGCCATGGCCGTTTTCAACGATCGGACAAACTCGGCGACCTTCCCCACCATCCCGGGATCCTGTTGTTTCCACACAGACCTTGTCCCGATCTGCACAGCTCCAGCATTTAGATCAGCCCAGCCATGGCGGAACGGAACGCCCGTAAATCTTCGAGTCGAGTCGTGATGACGTCATACACCTGTCCATAGTCGATCTTCCAATACACGTGAACGAGCAAATTTCTGAAGCGCGCCATCTGCTGCAGGCGGCTGGAAAGATCCGTGGGGATGAGTCCTGCCTGTTCCAACGTGGCGAAGCAACCTGCATATTCTTCAGGCACTTGATGCAGTCGTTTCGCCGACACATGAAAGCACAAGGCCAACGCGGCCTCAATCGCGATCAGTAGTCGATAACAGGCCACATCACGGGTGTCTTGATTAGAAAGGAATGTCTCGCGAGACAGACGACCGATCTCTTCGAGCCGTCTCAACGATGTATCGATTTCAACGCAACGTGCCCGGATGAGGTCCGGATTCAGGCTCATGCGGCGAAGGCGTCCTTCGTGCCGTTGCAGAGGAATGGGGCAAGGTCAAGGTAGCGGCGGGCAACATCTTCCAGCATATCGGTCAAAAATGTTTCGTCTCGACACAGTAACAGCCTCCCTCGCAGCACATGGTAGAGGAACGGCAGCGGCGCCTCATTGAGCACCCGAATATCAACCGGAAATCCCACAGCGGCTGAGAGCGTTACTAAAAGAGCATCCATCATGTTCATCTGCTGTGCAACCATCGGAACATCAAGATAAACCCCAACATCCACGTCATGAACCCTATCGGACTCAAGCACCGACCCATACACATACGCAAAGCGCAGCCCCGATACCTTCGCCAATTCAACACGGAGCTTCGCCAGCACATCTTCTCGCTGCTCTGGACGAATGGTATAGAGGGCTGTCTTCATGATGTCCCTGACTCCACCCAGTGCGCACCCTTCATTGGCGCTATCTTACACCG
Organism: Nitrospira sp.; assembly: GCA_005116895.1. Taxonomy (GTDB): domain Bacteria; phylum Nitrospirota; class Nitrospiria; order Nitrospirales; family Nitrospiraceae; genus Nitrospira_D. Next base: position 84,866 of record SWDO01000021.1, read on the forward strand.
TCACTATCATGAGGACAAGAAACCCTGATCAGCATGGAGGAAACCAGCATGTCAGGGAAGGACTCGCCTCCGGTCGCGGTTCTGTCAGAGCTATGACTTATAGTGGGGTTGAATGAAGACAAGCATCGGTCGCTAAATAAACGCGCATACGCATGCGACGAGATATCACGACCTTCAGCCAATCATGCAGTGTGTAGCCACACCACTAGCCTGTGGCCATGGCTGATTTCAGTGATCGGACAAACTCGGCGACGTTCCCGATCATCTTGGGATCTTGCTGGTGGGACGCAATACGTTTCACGATAGCGCTACCGACAATCACCCCATCCGCCACCTTCGACACCCGCGCCGCATCCTCCGGCGTCGCCACTCCGAACCCGACGGCGACTGGAGCGGTGGAGACTTTCCGGAGTTTTTTGACATTGTCTTGGACGTCGCCCACGTTGCTCAACTTCGACCCGGTAATGCCAGTCAGCGAAACGTAGTAGACAAATCCATGCGACTCTCTCGCCACAAGTTTTCGCCGGCTGGGTGTGCTGGTCGGCGCCAACAGGAAAATGAGCGGCAGTCCGGCTGCATCCGCCGGGCCTTTGAGCGGCCCCGCTTCATCCGGCGGCATATCGGGGACAATCAACCCATCCACTCCCGCGGTTGATGCAGCCTTGCAAAACTGATCACAGCCCATGGCGTGGATGGAGTTGTAGTACAACATCAACACGATGGGAATGTTCGTCCGCTTCCTGAGCGAGGTCACTGAAGCCAGGATTTTCCGCAGTGTTGTGCCGCTCTTCAAAGCCCGCTCAGCGGCCTGCTGAATGACCGGCCCATCGGCAATCGGATCGGAGAAGGGCACGCCCAATTCGATGACGTCAGCGCCTGCCTGCTCTAGGGCCACGACCAACTGTTCTGTTTCAGCCAATCCAGGATCCCCGGCCATAAGGTAGGCAATGAGCGCTTTCTCCTTCTTATCACGCAATCTCTGAAACGTGGTTTCCAGCCGTCGGCTCATAACTCCACCCCTCGCATCCTCGCCACTTGTTGCACATCCTTATCCCCACGACCGGATAAGTTGGCGATGATGACTTGTGACTTTTTCAGCTTCGGGGCCAGTTTGATGACATGCGCGATGGCATGCGCACTTTCCAACGCCGGAATGATCCCTTCTTCACACGCCAGCAGATCAAAGGCGGTCATCGCCTCGGTATCTGTCGCATAGGTGTACTCGATCCGACCTTGGTCATGATAGAGGCTGTGTTCAGGCCCAACCGCCGCATAATCCAGACCGGCCGAGACGGAATGGGTCAGATTAATTTGACCATTCTCGTCCTGAAGCAGGTACGTCATGGTGCCTTGCAACACTCCCGGCTTGCCGCCTGAAAACCGCGCGGCATGTTTGCCGCTCACAATCCCACTCCCTCCAGCTTCCACACCGACCATCTTGACCTTGGGGTCGCGGAGGAATGCATAAAACAGCCCGATGGAATTACTCCCACCCCCAACACATGCCACGAGATAATTCGGCAACTTCCCTTCCGCAGCTAGGATTTGCTTCCGTGCCTCTTTGCCGATGATGGCCTGGAAATCACGGATCATCATGGGATAGGGATGCGCCCCGAGAACTGAGCCCAGAATGTAATGGGTGGTGCGCACGTTGGTCGTCCAATCCCGCATCGCTTCGCTAATGGCGTCTTTCAACGTCCGGCTGCCGGCGTCGACACCTGTCACCTTCGCACCAAGTAACCGCATGCGGAAAACATTCAATGCCTGGCGTTGCATATCCTCCGTGCCCATGTAGACTTCACATTCCAACCCGAACATCGCAGCCGCTGTCGCGGTGGCGACCCCGTGTTGACCGGCGCCTGTTTCAGCAATGATTCGCCGCTTTTTCATGCGCAGGGCCAGCAACACTTGGCCGATGGCATTGTTGATCTTATGTGCACCGGTATGGCACAGGTCTTCCCGTTTCAGATAAATCTTGGCGCCGCCCAACTTCTTGGTCAGCCGATCCGCACGATAGAGACTGGTTGGGCGCCCGACATACTGCTTGAGGTAGTAGGCAAGGTTTACTTGAAATCGACGGTCCTTCTTCGCCTTGAGATACTCCGCTTCCAATTCGAGGAGCGCAGGCATAAGAGTTTCCGGCACATAGCGACCCCCATAGGGTCCGAATCGACCATGGCTATCTGGGAGCATCGACATGTGAACGTATCCTCCTGAATAAATCGGTAGCAGTATAATCGTGCTTATTCGACTGGAACAAGCCTGGCCGCTTGAATAAACGCCTTCACTTTGTCCGGGTCTTTCTTGCCGAGACTCTGCTCCACCCCACTGCTCACATCCACTCCGTAGGGACGCACCTGAGCAATTGCCTCAGCCACATTAGTCGGCGTGAGTCCTCCCGCCAAGATGATGGGTGTCGAGCGAGCGGCATCCTGCGCTAAGGTCCAGTCAACCGTCTTCCCGGTCCCCCCATAGGCCTGGTCCGAAAATGCATCGATAAGAAACCCTCGCACATTGGCCCGCCCTTGGAATTCTGCCAGGGCGAGAAAGGTACCCCGATCCTTCAATCGAAGGGCTTTCAGCGCTGGACGGCCAAGATTTTGGCAATAGAGGGATGATTCATCTCCGTGAAGTTGAGCCAAGGCAAAACCACATTCATCCATGAGCGCGCGAACCCTCTCGGCCTCTTCGTTGACGAAGACCCCCACCGGAAGTACAAAAGGCGGAAGACCGGCTATGATGGATCTCGCTACTGTCGGCTCCACCCAACGTGGGCTTTTGCGGTACATGACGAACCCCAAGGCATCCGCACCGGCCTTGACTGCACCGGCCGCGTCTTCGACATTGGTAATCCCGCAGATTTTGATCTTCATACTGAATGATTTAGGCGGCCCCTTCACCGCGAGGAGCCAGGCCAAGTAACTCTCGTACTTTTTCCCCTGTGTGCTCGGCACGAATGAGCGACTCTCCGATCAACATGGCGTGTACACCAGCGTCGTTCAGTTTTGTCACGTCCTCTCGCTTATGAATTCCGCTTTCGCTGATGATCAACTTATCGGACGGGATCCGTTTTGCCAGACGAAACGTTACATCGAGATCCGTCGTGAATGTTTTGAGGTCTCGATTGTTGATCCCGATCATCCGCGCAGTGGGAATCCACTCCAGAACCGTATCCAATTCCCTCTCGTGATGGGTTTCGAAGAGGCTATCCATCCCGAGTTCGGTGGCCAAGGCGTGGAAGTCCATCAGTTGCCGCCGTTCTAATGCTGCCACAATCAGCAAAACCGCATCAGCCCCGTGAGCCCGCGCTTCATAGAACTGCACGTCGCCGACCATGAATTCCTTATTGAGCGCCGGGATCGGGAGTGCGCGCTTGATCTCTGCAAGATACCGAAGGTCGCCTTGAAAAAAATCCTTGTCGGTCAAGACGGACAGGGCCGCCGCCCCATGCTCCTGGTAGGTGCGCGCAAGCCCGAGATAATCGAACCTGTTAGAAAACTCTTCTCGTAACAGCCCTAGGCTCGGCGACGCTTTCTTGATTTCCGCGATCAAGGCCGGGGTGGTGGGAGACCGTGTGGCATCCAGGGTGACGGCAAACCCAAGGACCGGCGGGACATCCCGAATCGCCGCCTTGAGGTCGGCCAGATAGGAACGGTTCTGTTTGTGCCTGAGTTCCGCTCGCTTGTGCTCAAGAATACGATCGAGAATCATGAGTCACTCACGCTTTCTTGGTGAATGCAATGAGCCGATCCAGCTTCTCGAAGGCGGCTCCAGCGTCAATCGTCTGTTGTGCAAGACGGAATCCGTCCTTGAGCGTTCTGGCTTTTTGACCTACGACCATCGCAGGTGCGGCGTTCAGACACACGATGTCCCGTCTCGGCCCTTTCTGCCCTTGTAGAATCTCTTTCGTGACCCGTGCATTTTCCTCCGGCGAGCCACCGACGAATTCTTTTCGCGCTGCACGCCGAACCTCGAACTCCTCCGGCGCGATAAAATAACTCGACACGACACCACCCTTCCCCTCAGCGACTCTCGTCCGGTCCGACAAGGTGATCTCGTCCAAGCCATCCAGACCATGCATGACGAAACAATGTTGCGATCCTAGCTCCAGGAGGACACGCCCGAGGATATCTGTCCACTTTGCATCATAGACCCCCAACACTTGGTGCGTGGCACCGGCCGGATTGGCTAATGGGCCAAGCACGTTCAGGATGGTCCGGATTCCCATTTCCTGTCGGACCCCGGCACACTGCTTCATCGCGCCGTGGTAGAGCGGCGCAAACAAGAACCCGATGCCGACTTCGTCGATACAGTCGGCCACACGGCTCGGCTCGAGGTCAATTTTCACACCGAGCATGCCCAGCACATCCGCGCTGCCGGACCTGGAGGATACCGAGCGATTCCCATGCTTTGCCACGGTAATGCCGGCCCCAGCGACTACGAATGCTGCGGTCGTGGAAATATTAAATGTATCGGCCCCATCCCCACCCGTTCCGCAGGTATCAACAACAATCGGCGACCCGACTCTGATTCGGGTTGCTCGTTCCCGCATGGCACGTACCGAACCAACAACTTCCTCGACCGTTTCACCTTTTTGCCTGAGTCCCATGAGATAGGCAGCCATCTGAGCCAAAGTCGCAGCCCCATCCATGATCTCCAGCATGACCATTTCGGCCTCTTGCGCGGATAGATCAGTTCGGTCGGCTAATTTGGCGAGCGCATCTTTGATCATGGCCACACAGATCAGGGAAGATTAGAGTTTCAAGAAGTTGCGGAGCAAATCTTTCCCGACGGTCGTCAGAATCGATTCCGGGTGGAATTGGACCCCTTCGACACCCAGTGTCTTATGGCGGATTCCCATAATCTCGCCTTCAGCAGTCTCAGCGGAAATTTCGCAACAGTCCGGAAGATTGTCTCGATTGACGATAAGAGAATGATAGCGCGTTGCTTCAAACGGATTGGGTAACGATTGAAAGATGGTCCTGCCGTCGTGCTTGATCTGCGATGTCTTCCCATGCATCAAGCGGGGAGCACGAATTACCTCACCTCCATATGCGACGGCCATCGACTGATGCCCCAAACAGACGCCGAGAATGGGCAGCTTCCCTCCAAACCGACGGATCGCGTCGACTGAAATACCGGCCTCCCGTGGTGTGCACGGTCCCGGTGAAATCACAAGACGGCGCGGATGCAATTCCTCAATCTGGTCGAGCGTGATCTGGTCGTTTCGAAATACGAGTATGTCCTCACCCAATTCTCCGAGATACTGAACGAGGTTGTACGTGAAGGAGTCGTAGTTATCGATGACCAATAGCATAAGCGTTACTCGTCGTTCGTGAAGCGTATCTCGTCAGAGAATCCGGCGCACTTCACCCTTCACGAAGCACCACTCATTCCAGCCCCTGTTCCGCCAGTTCGATCGCCTTCATCATGGCGCGGGATTTGTTGCAGGTTTCTTCATACTCGTGTTCCGGGTTCGAGTCAGCGACGATGCCTGCCCCGGCCTGGATGAAGGCTCGACGGCGCGAGACCACAACCGTCCGGATATTGATGCACATGTCCATATTCCCTGAAAAACTGATGTAGCCGACGGCGCCGGCATAGGGGCCGCGTCTGGTCGGCTCAAGTTCCTCGATAATTTCCATTGCCCGGATTTTCGGCGCGCCGGACACGGTACCGGCAGGAAAGCATGCCTTCAGCACATCATACACCGTCTTGTCCTGGCACAGCGTGCCTGTGACATTGGAGACCATATGCATAACGTGCGAGTACCGTTCAACATTCATCAACGACTCGACGTGGACGGATCCCCGTTCAGCCACACGACCGACATCATTGCGTCCGAGATCCACCAGCATAATGTGCTCGGCCCGTTCCTTCGCATCAGCAAGAAGACGGCGTTCCAATTCCACGTCCTCATCCATCGTTGCGCCACGCCGTCTGGTGCCGGCAATCGGGCGCACCGAGACCAACCCGTCCTCACACCGTACAAGAATTTCGGGAGACGAGCCGACCAGTTCAACCCCCGCAATTCTGATGTAATACATGTAGGGCGACGGATTCACGAGGCGTAAGGCCCGATAGAGCTGAAACGGAGGAGCCTGGAGATTTGTTTCCCATCGTTGCGACAAGACACACTGAAAGATATCGCCAGCTCTAATGTAGTCCTGCGCACGAGACACGATCTTCTCAAACTTCGCCTTGCTCATGTTGACTGTGAAACGAATCGGAGTTCGCCGACGCCTCGGCTTGACGGGTCGAAGCGGTCGACGGATTCTGGCAATCATCGCTTCGATCCTGCCTGTCGCCTCACGATAGGCCGAACGAATGTCTCGTTCCGACTGAGACTTTACCTGTGCATTGGCGACAACCTTGATCTTCTGCGAGACGTTGTCGAAGATAAGCAGTGTCTCGGTCAATAAAAATGCAAAGTCCGGAACATCGAGGTGTTCCTTCTTGCGGGAGGGAAGATCCTCGAACGTCTGCACCATGTCATAGCCAAGGTACCCGACGGCTCCACCAACAAAAGGAGGCAGATCCGGAACCGTGACGGGACGGTACGTCTCCATGATTTCCCGCAGACGGTCCAGTGGCTCGCCGCGGCTAGGGATTCGCCGGCAATCCGAACCTTTCTTCACACACAGATCGCCACGATCCTCGTAGATGACGAGCGGAGACCCGCTTCCAAGAAAGGAATATCTGGCCCACTTTTCTCCCCCTTGAATACTCTCCAGTAAATAGGCCGAGGGCCCATGATCGATCTTGGCAAAGGCCGAGACCGGCGTATCATGGTCCGCCAAGATTTCACGAAATAACGGAATGAGATTGCCCTGCTTTGCGTAGGAGCGAAACTCATCCAGCGTGAGTGAATAGGTCGCTGCCCGCATGTCGTCCGCTTACTCTACCCCCACCAGAAGCTTCTGTCCGATCTCGACGATGTCATCCGGCAGTTTATTCGACTTCTTCAACTTATCGACCTCAACACCATACCGCCGGCTAATGCTATAGAGCGTTTCCCCCGCTTTGACCACATGGACCATCCCCGGTGTGACCTTCATCGGAGAGGCCGGCTCAGTCATTGCCGCCATGCCTTTGTCTGAAAGATGACTACCACTGTGACCGCCGGAAACAGCTTTCGGCAATTCGGCTTTTTTCGGTTTGACTAGAGGGGGCTGGCCCTTTCTCTGCATATCCTCCAGGGCTTTTCGTTCCAGCACCGTCGCTTCCCTGATTGCTTCTGCCTCCTCTTGAAGACGCCCCATCTGCTCACGTGCCACCTGCACCTGTGCAGACAGCTCACGATTCCTCGCCTCAAATTCAGCTAATTCAGTCTTTGTGTGCCTGACCTCACTATCGAGCTCAGCCGTCCGTTTCTCTTCCTGTGCCAGGAGGCGCTGAAAATTCAGGCTTCGCGCTTTTTCCGCGTTGTATTTTTCCTCTAATACAACACACCCACTTACCAACCACCCACCACAGAGCAGTATTCCTAATGAAATGATCTTCCGGATTCGCTCACAGACCTGCTGCGCTCCCTTCTGCATATATCCTCCTTACCCAGGCTCTCTGCCAACTTCAGACCTGCTGAAGCGACGCTTAGAATAGTGGCCACTGATGCGAAAGTCAAAGCGGACCAGGCCCATCGGGTTTGACCGTTTCCGCACCCTTATGCTACGGTCAGCACGGTTCAGGCCTCTCTCTCCTCCCATGCCAAACGTCGTCTTTCATGACACCTTAGAAACGATCGCTGGGGCATCACCTCGTTGAGCGCAATAATGCGACAGGATTCACTCCATAACAACTCTCTGCTCTCGTCGAAAGCCACTCCCGCCGAGCAAGAGCGACTCGCCCAGCTCAAGGGCCAAATCCGGCATCATGACTACCTCTATTACATCAAGGACCACCCTGAGATTTCCGATGGAGAGTATGATCGGTTGTTCCGAGAATTGACCGACCTGGAACGGGCGTACCCGGAACTGGTTACCCCCGATTCCCCAACTCAGCGTGTCGGTGCCTCCCCCGTGGATAAACTCGGCAAGGTGCAGCATGAACGGCCCATGTTGAGCCTTGATTCCTTGGTGAATTCCGAGGAGGTCCTGGCCTTCGACCAGCGGATGAAACGGGAGCTAGGTACGGACCATATCGGCTACACGGTCGAGCCTAAATTCGATGGCCTGTCAGTTGAAATAGTTTATGACCACGGGACGTTTGTTCGTAGCTCGACCCGTGGTGACGGACAGGTGGGCGAGGATATCACCATCAATCTCCGCACGATTCGCTCGCTCCCGCTGCAGTTGCAGACCGGATCGTACCCGGATCATTTGGTGGTGCGAGGCGAAGTGTATATGCCTCTCTCTGACTTTCATGCGCTCAACCGCCGAATGACGGAACGGGGGGACGACGCCTTTGCCAACCCACGTAACGCCGCCGCCGGTTCTCTTCGGCAACTCGATTCGCATATTACCGCCTCACGGCCACTCGTCGTCACGTGCTATGAAGTGATGGCAATGACCGGATCCCATCCCCCCTCACACTGGGCGGAACTAGAGATGTTGGCCATGTGCGGGCTTCCGGTCCCTCACCTTCGCCGACGATGCGAAGCCATCGACCAGGTCTTGGCATTTCACCGGGAAACGGAGAATCAACGAGACAATCTCCCCTATGAAATTGATGGAGTCGTGGTGAAAGTCGATCGCAGGGATTGGCAAGCACAACTAGGAATGAAATCCAGAAGTCCTCGTTGGGCCATCGCGTTCAAATTTCCTCCTCGGAAGGAGATCACGGAAGTACAGGACATTGTCATTTCCGTTGGCCGAACGGGAGCCTTAACCCCTCTCGCCCTCCTGAAACCAGTAGAAGTGGGTGGGGTCACCATCAGCCGAGCAACCCTCCACAATGCGGACGAGGTGGCAAGAAAGGATATCCGAGTAGGCGACACGGTTCGAGTCGAGCGCGCCGGCGATGTTATTCCGGCAATCACCGAGCGTATTCCTATCTTGAATGAAGTCAGGTCGGACCCTTTCCACATGCCACTTCACTGTCCAATATGCAATTCCACCGTGGCAAGAGAAGGTGCCTACTTCTACTGCACAGGCCAAGCCGCCTGTCCGGCCCAACTGAAAGGTGCCATTGAACACTTCGTATCGAAGACCGCTCTCAACATCGACGGGCTGGGTAAGAAAACAGTGGCACAATTGGTCGACCACGGCCTTGTGAAGGATCTTTCCGACCTGTATCGACTTAGGGCTGAACAACTACTTGAGTTAGAGGGATTCGCGGAGCGATCCTCAACCCTGCTCCTTGATGCCCTCGCTCAAAGCAAACACGTCTCGCTCGACCGATTTTTGATGGGCCTGGGAATCCGTCAAGTAGGGCGGCACATCGCCAAAGTGCTTGCGAAAGAGTTTGGCTCGCTTGATGCTATCATGTCGGCTGACTGCGTCCGTTTTCAGGAAGTTCGGGAAATTGGTCCCGAAATCTCTGAGAGTTTGGTCTCCTACTTCCAAGAGAGCTCGAACCGACGGGTCATCGTTGAATTGCGTACACTAGGCGTTTCGATCATAGACACACCCTCAGCTCAGAGCTCGGCTGCGTTGCCTTTCGCAGGGAAGAGCTTTGTGTTCACCGGTGGATTGGTAAGGCTGACGAGAAATGAGGCCAAGGCGCTGGTCGAACGGTTGGGCGCCTCGGTGTCATCCAGCGTCAGTAAGAAGACGAGCTATGTCGTAGCCGGCACAGACCCTGGCTCCAAGCTTGATCAGGCGAAGAAATTTGAGGTAGCTGTCCTTAACGAGGAGGCGTTCCTAGACTTGATCAAGCAATATACAGAATGCTAGTCACACCGAGGCTTCGACTGGAACAGGCACTTTCTCGTCCTTAAGAATTTGCACGCTTCGTATCGATCGAGGATCCGCTTCATGGACCACCAGGCGACAATTCTCGATGCGGAGTTCTTCTCCTGCCTGCGGGATGCGACCAAGATTTTCCTGGATCAACCCTCCGATCGTCAGGGCTTCATCTCCAAGCTCAACTTTTAGGAAATCGTTTACCTTTCGGACTTCCGTCCGTCCATGGACTAGAATTTGGTTCTTTCCAATGCGTTTGATGAGCTCTTCAGTGATATCCGTTTCATCGACGATCTCACCCACGACTTCCTCGAGAAGATCTTCAAGCGTCACCAGTCCCATAACACCGCCGAATTCGTTGACGACGACTCCCATATGCCGCTTCTCCTGCTGGAACTGTTTCATCAAGTCGTCCGCCGTCTTGCCGGCCGGGACAAAGAGCGGAGGATGGGCGATATCCCGGAGGCGCAAATCGGTTCTCCCTTTAGCCAACTCGGTCAGCGCCTTCGTCTTGTAAAGAATCCCGGTAATGTTATCGAGCATGCCGTCATAGAGGGGAATTCTGGAGTACTTGGAATTATAGAGTAGCTCTTGTGCTTCCTTCAGTCGAAGGTTCCCGTCGAGCGAAAACACGTAGATGCGCGGCGTCATCGCATCTTCCGCGGTAATATCTTTCAGTTGAAATACGTTTTTGATCATTTTGACTTCTTCTGATTCTAACTCGCCGGCCTTTCCTCCCTGGTCGAGCATAATTTTCAGCTCTTCCTCGGTTACCAAGGGAAGCGTCAACCCCTTCCCTCCCGTCAAACTGTAGATCAGCGGAACGATCAGAAAAAGAAGCGGTCGCAACATGACCTGAACCCCATAGATGGGGTAAGCCATGTTCAGCGTCACGGGTACGGAAAACTTTGCCGCCAAAGTCTTTGGGATAACATCCACTGAGACGAGAAGCACAAAGGTCAGGATACCAATCATGACTGCAATCGCTTCTTCAAGTGCACTCTTGCCCCCATAGGCATTCAATGTGATGAAGGTGGCAAACATGGGGGTCGCAGTACTGACGAGACGGTCACCGACGAGAATGGTCGAGAGGAGCTTTTGGGGGTCGCTCCTCAATTGAAGCGCTTTGGCTGCCCGTTTACTTCCGTTCTGCGCCAATGCTTTCAGTCGTGTTTCGTTGACCGAAAAGAAGCCGATCTCGGCTGTAGAAATAACGGCGGATAACCCTATCAATCCTAGTAGGATGAGGATGTCCATCGCAGTCGTCTATTCGGAACGTTGGACCAGTAAGGCTGGCCTGATGAGAAGCCGGGCGTCCCCCAGAGGATACCTCTTGGTCCACCCTTCAGAGGATCGTACGATTAAGATAACCGGACCGCTTAGAATAGAGTTCACAGCTAATACATCTATCACAGGGATCACATGCAGGCAAGTAATCCAAGAAATGTCGCTTGAAAATCAACTGGTTCCAAAGAGAACCCTCAGAATGATGCTACCGTCCTTCTCGTGTTTAGCTATCATCTCGCACAACAAGCGATTGCAGGTTCAATGTACGATCGAGGCGACTCGCGGCCATCTGAGCCTCCGGCTCGGTCATGAATCGACCAATTTGAACTCGGTAACGACGCCCTTCATGGAGATCGATCTGAATGATACGCCCATCAGCAAAATCTCGTTGAACTTGCGCTAACAGCGCCCGAGCATTCTGAAGGTCCACGAAAGCACCGATTTGAACCCGTAACACCCCCATCCCTTCAGGTCGAGAGTTATAGTCCACAACTCGAAGTTCGACCTGGTCGGTTCCGTTGCCGACCATCCCAAGTGCTTGGGCACCGGCCAACGAAAGGTCCAAAACCCGTCCTCTCGCGAACGGCCCTCGATCATTAATCCTGACAGTAGTCTGGCGACCTGAAGTTAACGAATGCACAACTGCGACGGACCCGAGTGGCAGTGTCCGATGAGCAGCCGTCAGTTTGTACATGTCGTACCGCTCCCCATTGGCTGTCTTGTTCCCATGAAATCCAGGGCCATACCACGAGGCCATTCCTCTTTCTACAAATCCAAGGGGATACCCGGGGAAACGATCAATAGGACGAGGAGCGGTGGAGCAACCTTGAGAGAGGACGGCGCCCAGTCCAATCACCACGATAGGCAGAGAAATACGTTTTGTGAGCGGCACCGGCCGCATCAATCAAAACTCGTCGAGCGACTGATCGCGTAGAATGGCCAAGGCCTTGTCGGTATTGGAAACGGTCAGAACGACGATCGCCCGTTTCCCTTCCCGTGAAGGAGTACAATAGCCGCACTTGATGTTGATCCGGCTCTTCATCAAAGTATCTGCCACTTTCCTTAACGCGCCAGGCTTGTTTTCGAGACTTAGTAGAAGCGCAATTTCTTCGCCGAACTTAATCTTCGCCGCCTTAAGGGCCGCGCGCGCACTGTCTAGGTCAGCAACAAGCAGCCGCAACTTGCCTGTTCCCATCACCTCCGGAGCGGAGAACGCCTTAATATTGACGCCGGCTTCACCGAGGACCGCCGTCACTCTGGCAAGGGCACCCAGTTTACTCTGACCACTGATAACAAGTTGCGTTGTTGTCGGCATAGTGAGACTCCTAGTTAACCTCCGGCATCAGGACTTTTTCCGCCTCGCCGAGCGAGTGGCTCGCAATGGAGACCACGACCCATAGTGATACGAGAGGATACGAGAGGACGCCGGGCTCGCGCAAAGTTTTCGAGCCCGTAACCGTACCACAAAGAAGATGTCAGCGCTCGAGCGAATTCGGAGGACCCGCCGCTTCCTACACCAGAGACACAATGACGGCCGCCTGCTCCGCATTCTTACACTCCTCTTTATGAACATCCGCTCGTTGCGCCGCACGTCACACACTTCAGACAGGTGCCGTTTCGGACCATGGTGAACTGCTTGCACTCAGGACAGGGATCGCCTTCGTAGCCCTTGACCTTAGCATCTTTGGCATTTTTGATCTCTGTCAGAGTAAGCGTTTCCCTCGTGATCTCCACTTGTCGAGCAACACTATGGCCATGTCCATTTCCATGACCATTTCCTTTTCCACTGTTCCGACGGATCGGAAGATGTTCCGTAAGAACGGAAGACTTGGCCAGTGCCTCGAGGTCCGCCTCTTCTTCTGAACATTCGGGATCCATGTCGTCTTTCTTCATCGAATCCATGCGCAGATCTTCCTCTTTCACCTGCGCCAGGTCATACCGGTCGAGATACGTCACGGCCAATTCACGGAAGATATAATCGATGATCGAGGTTGACATTTTGATTCGATCGTTCAATTTCACGGGACCGTTCGGCTCAAACCGGGTAAAGACAAACGCCTCAACGAATTCTTCCAGCGGCACGCCGTGCTGAAGTCCAAGAGAGATGGCGATCGCAAAACAATTCATGAGGCTTCTGAACGCCGCCCCTTCCTTGTGCATATCCAAAAAGATTTCTCCGACCGTCCCATCCTCATATTCGCCCGTGCGCAGGTACAGCTTATGTCCCCCGACAATCGCCTTTTGAGTGTATCCACTTCGCCGACTCGGGAGCGGGCGGCGCTTGGCGAGATACCGAACGAGTACCCGTTCGGTGATTTTCTCCGCCATCCCCATCACGCTAGTAGTCGCCTCCACGGCCTTCCCACTGTCAGTCGAAGCGCTCAACGGCTGACTCAGTTTGGACCCGTCACGATAGAGCGCAACGGCTTTGACCATGCTCTTCCAGGCAAGTAAATAGGCCGCCTTGACGTCTTCAAGCGTGGCATCGGCCGGCATGTTGATGGTCTTGCTAATCGCGCCGCTGATGAAGGGCTGTGCCGCAGCCATCATGCGGATATGCGCATCGACGGCAATGGAGCGTTGCCCGATTCGACCACATCGATTGGCACAGTCGAACACGGCAAGGTGTTCGGCCTTCAAATACGGGGCGCCTTCCACCGTCATCGTCCCGCAACAGAAATCGTTCGCTGCGGCGATCTCTTCTTGCGTAAAGCCAAGCGTCTTCAGCATGTTGACGCTTATTTCATTCAGCTGGGCTTCGGTCAGGCCAAGCTTTTCGACGCAGAACGCCTCTCCGAGCGTAAACTTATTGAAGGCGAACTGAATTTCAAACGCTTGCCCCAAACTGCTCTCCAAACGATCGAGAGCCGCATCGTCGAATCCCTTTTGACGCAGCGTGTCATGATTGATGAACGGGGCGCCCTTGAGCGTCTGAGCCCCGACACAGTACCGAACGACATCCTGCGCTTGCTGATCCGTATAGCCAAGGTTGGCCAGCGCCAGCGGCAAGCTTTGATTGATGATCTTGAAGTACCCGCCACCGGCCAGTTTCTTAAATTTCACCAGAGCAAAGTCTGGTTCAATCCCCGTGGTATCGCAGTCCATGACCAACCCAATCGTGCCGGTTGGCGCAATGACGGTCACTTGAGCGTTGCGATATCCATAGGCCGTCCCTAATTCAAGCGCATGGTCCCAGGCGCGTCTGGCAGCGAGAAGCATGTCAGGCGGACAATGCTCGGGACGGATTCCCATCGGCGCAATCGTGAGGTGTTCGTATTCTGCCTGCGACGCCTGGTACGCAGCTCGACGGTGATTGCGGATGACCCGCAGCATATGCTCTCGATTGTTTGCGTACCCCGGAAAAGGCGACAATTCGGCAGCCATTTCAGCCGATGCACTGTACGCTTCACCCGTCATAATGGACGTGATGGCTCCACACATCGCCAAGGCCTTGGGGGAATCGTACGGAATGCCTTGACGCATGAGCACCGTACCCAAATTCGCATACCCCAACCCCAGCGTCCGGAACTGATAACTTTTTTCGGCGATGGATCGGCTCGGAAAAGACGCCATCAACACACTGATCTCCAAAGCAATCGTCCACAGCCGAACGGCATGGCGAAAATGTTCCAGCTCGAATTGCCCATCAGCGGCATAGAACTTCGTGAGGTTCAGGGAAGCGAGATTACAGGCCGTATCGTCCAAGAACATGTACTCAGAACAGGGATTTGATGCGTTGATACGACCGTCCTCCGGACAGGTATGCCACTCGTTGATGGTGGTATCGTACTGCGTCCCTGGATCAGCACAAATCCAGGCCGCCCACGCGATCCGGTCCCACAGCTCCCGTGCCTTGACGGTCTTCCAAACCTTGCCGCTCGTTCGACGTTTGAGTTGCCAGTCACCGTCGGTTTCGAGCGCGGCAAAAAACTCATTAGGAATCCTGACGCTATTGTTGGAGTTTTGCCCGGAGACGGTCTGGTAGGCCTTCCCATCCCAATTCGTGTCATATTCATGGAAGACAAAATGCGTGAAGCCTTGCTGCGCATAAGAAAACATTCGTTGGATATACGCCTCGGACACCAGATCCCGACGGGCTGATGCCAGAGCCTCACGCAAGACCGGATTGGTCTTCTGGTCGAGATCCAGTCTGAAAGCGCCTTCACCATCGACCGTATGACAAGCTTTCAGCACCGCATTGAGGCGCTGCGCACAAATCCTTGACCCCGTCACCATCGCCGCGACTTTTTGCTCTTCGATGACTTTCCAATCGATAAATTCTTCGATATCCGGATGGTCGAGGTCCAAACAAACCATCTTGGCGGCACGGCGCGTCGTCCCTCCAGACTTGATCGCCCCGGCAGCTCGATCCCCGATCTTCAGAAATGACATAAGGCCTGAAGACTTCCCGCCGCCGGAAAGTCCTTCGCCATCCCCGCGCAGTTTTGAAAAATTGGTCCCGGTCCCGGACCCATACTTAAACAACCGTGCTTCCCGAACCCAGAGATCCATGATGCCGTTTTCATTCACGAGATCGTCCTCGATTGATTGAATGAAACAGGCATGCGGTTGAGGATGTTCGAACGCGTTGGTGGCTTTCACCACTTCGTGAGTCTTGGGATCAACGTAATAATGCCCTTGTGCCGGTCCCGATAACCCATAGGCATAATGAAGGCCGGTATTGAACCACTGGGGAGAATTGGGCGCTGCCATTTGATGCGCCAGCATGTAGCACATTTCATCGTGGAACGACTCAGCATCGTCCGGCGTCTTGAAATACCCATAAGACTTGCCCCAATGGGTCCAGCATCCAGCCATGCGTTCGAAGACTTGACGGGCATCTCGCTCACCACCCAACACCGACTTGCCATCTGGACCGATGGCAGGCTGCCCATTCTGATCGCGCTGCGGAACTCCGGCCTTCCGAAAGTACTTCTGGGCCAATATATCGATGGCCAACTGCGACCATGTCTCAGGAACGTCGATATTTTCGAGCTTGAAGACAGTGGATCCGTCGGGATTGCGAATCTCCGACGAACGCTTCACAAACGTGATCCCCTCGTAGGGATTCTGCCTGCGACTGGTAAATCTTCGATCAATTTTCACGGTAGACCTCCTGCCGAGGGGAAAAGGATATAACCCATGCCTCTGAGTAGACCATATTTAAGGTGCGTGGAGCTCATGTAGTTTCAATGGACAGCTACATATAGCTATCATGTTTTTTTGTCAACACCAAGTATTGTGGATCTTTGGGAAATGAGGGGAAAGGCTGTGAATAGTCGAAATGCGAATATCCTAGCCAGTTCTAGTCGCTTATCAGCGGGGTTATCCACAGAAATAACCGGTAGAATACGGCCCCGTCAGATTACCCTGGCCATTTTTTCTTTTTAGAAGGCCATTCGCCCGATCTTCAGCGTTGCTTCTTCGACGCCCTGAATGGGAATGAGCCAACCGCCGAGACCCAAGACAATGACTTTTGTATCGGCCACCTGTGTTTCATACCGGCTCACAATCCCCCAGTTCTGTCGCGCTGTATTCGGCCTCACGAGTGATTCGAGAAGCTTCCTACTTTGCGACTGAAACACCTGCCGAATAAATTGTTGCTCTCGAGTCGGTGCTCCCTGGTCCATTCGGTCTATCGCTTTGCTCAATTCCTGTTCAACGAAGCGTAAATAGTCGTCCATAGTCGGGTTTGACCATACCAGAGCGACTGCTCCGGCAAGTGCGACTACGATCACGCTCAAACGAAAGAGACTCATGGTGTTTTGATAGGATCGTCTACCCTCGAAATTGTTCGATGACTATCGAATCGCCTCATTTGACAAACAACCGTCCGCCAATTAGCTTAGCCAGAATTTTCTTCACAAGGTCTATCAAGTCTGGAGGAGACCATGTTCGTCTGGAGTAAAAAACTCGTCGCCGTCCTACTCAGTGTATTTGTCCTGTTGTTAGGAATCTTTCTTCTTCAGGACTCTTCCGAGAGTGTGAGCAGCCTCAAGATTCATACGACCCAGTGGATCACCCTCAACTATATCGGTCTTTTAGTCTGGCTCTTCGTCTGGATGATCGACCAAGCGCGCGTACGCGGCAAGAATGTCTGGCTCTGGCTGGTGCCGTTTCTATTGGCTCCGCTGCCCACCCTGATGCTCTTTGTTCTCTTCCTCCAACGACGATTGTCCTCATAGTCACTTGAAGATCGACGAAACTCCAGGTTCCGTAACCGAAATATGCTCGGCGGCTTTCTGCTCCGGCTCGATGGAACGTCGGATCCGCCAAACGGCCCACAGACCCGGCAGAGCGACAACCACAGTCAAGACAAAAAACTGAGTCCATCCAACCAGGCTGACAAGATCCGCCGATGGGCGGCCGGCAAATACCCTCCCCAATGCCTCTAATGAAGACAGCAGGGCGAACTGAGTCGCGGTATACCGGGGATCGCAGAGCGACATCACCAACGCGACGAACGCAGCAGTGCCCATTCCGCCCGTCACATTTTCGATCACGACTGCCGCCGTTAGGACCATCGAATTCTTGCCTGCCAATGCCAATGCGACGAATCCCAGATTGGAGACCGCCTGCAAGACTCCGAAGATCAACAGTGACCGTACAAGTCCCGACTTGGTCATCATGAGTCCGCCGGCGAAAGCGCCCAACAATGTCGCAAAGACCCCTAATCCCTTCACTGCGCCGACGTCCGTCGCAGAAAAACCAAGCCCTCCGATCAGAAAAGCGGTCTGAAGCGCAGAGGCAAAGGCATCTCCAAGCTTGTAGAGAATAATCACGGCCAAGAACCCCAACGCGTGAGACCGTCCAAAGAACTCCGCCAGCGGTGCGCCGACTGCTTCCCTCATACTCCTCGGAGCCTCGGCGACAAACCTGGGGTTGGGGCTGATCAAGACGATGCCTACTCCGGCTACCATGACGGCTGCCATCGCCAGATACGTCATTTGCCACCCGACATAATCGGCAAGCACGAGCGCGCCGGCCCCAGAAGCTAATAGGGCGATTCGATAGCCGTTCACCCATACCGCCGCACCTAAACCGCGCTCATGCGATTGGAGCGTGTCTGTGCGATAGGCGTCGAAGACAATATCCAAAGAAGCGGCCAAAAATGCGACCAGCACAGCATAAGCCGCCATCCATCCTGGGTGAATCTTTGGATTGGTGAGGGCCATCAGCCCAAGTCCGATTGCCACACACAGTTGCGTCAGCACCATCCAGCCGCGACGCCGCCCGAACCAGGGAGGGATCACACGATCCATCACGGGAGCCCACAAGAACTTGAGTGTATACGGCAAGCCGACCATCGTGAAAATGCCGATGGTCTTGAGGTCAACTCCCTCCACTGTAAGCCAGGCTTGTAAGGTCCCGGATGTGAGTGCAAGGGGAAGACCGGACGCATAACCCAGTGGCAGCATCACGAGGATACGGCGATTCATGAGACTTGATACATCGAAGGATCCTTGTTTCATGGGAACTGACTCGCACAAACGTGAGCTGAATCGGATGGACCTACCATCAGCAGGGCAACTCGTTTCGGTTGCCCTGCAGAATACCACCGCCTCGTGCCGCCTCTCAGCAGAATCACAAAACAGGCGAGGACCATCTCACTGGCTGGCACTGAGGCTAACAGGGTTGTCCGTTGAACAAACAGGGCTTGTATCGCGAGATATCGAAGTCGGTATTTTCCTGGTAGACTTTTTCGTTGCCGTTGACCCCGTCTTGCTCAGGGTCATTCCACATGGTGTGGTTCCACCAATAGAAGAGTGGCTGGGCCTCGGTCTGATAGATAGGATTACCGTAGGTACTACGCGAATACTCTTGCACCAGCCGGGCCGTGACATAGTCGATGTGGCCATTTCCGCGAAGCGAATACAACATGATGAAGAGACGAGCCTCATGGTCATACAGCTCATCGACACGAGTGGCGAGATCAGGCTCGGTGGGAAGTGAATCCGTGCTCCATCCCGTCACAGGATGGCTCCAGAACAATCCTGTCAAAACAAAAACAATGAGCGGACGCAGATGCACGATCCTCACGCTCCCCCCGGCGACTCGGATGCAACCCGATCATGGGTTGTTCCGACAATTGGCTCACAATCCTTTGGATCCTCCGTCGCAAGAAGCAACCTTGCTGGAACGGGCCTGATCTCCCTATAATGCCACCCTATGGTGACAACCCGTGCATCTCTTCATACGCTCGGCTGCCGACTGAATCAAGCCGAAACCTCGATCCTTGGGGATGGACTCAGGCGGAAGGGATTTGAGCTCGTCGAGTTCGGCCAGCCGACCGATGTCCTGGTGCTCAATACCTGTGCCGTGACGGAAGATGCTGAGCGAACGGCACGCTATCTTATTCGTAAAACCCTCAAACATTCTCCCCATGCCTTCATCGCCGTGACCGGCTGTTACGCCCAAACGGGAATAGAACAGCTCAAGCAGCAAGCCGGCATCGACCTGATCGTGGGGCATCAATTCAAGCTGGATCTACCGGCCTATCTCCCAGCCATTCACGAGCTGAAGAAGCGATTGGTTCCGGACATTCACCACACGAAAACGATGGCGCGCGGAGACTTTGATCTCCCGCATTTTGCGGAACCTGATTCCACCCGCGCCTTACTCAAGATCCAGGACGGCTGCAGCGCGATGTGCAGCTTCTGCATTATTCCGTTTGCACGAGGCCATGAGCGAAGCCGAATGTTCGACGATATCCTGCGCGAAGCCAACAGCTTGGTGGCACAAGGCTATCGAGAGATTGTGCTGACGGGGGTAAACATCGGTCAATATGCTCACGGTGACAAAGACTTTTATGCGTTGCTTCGCCGACTCGATCAGATCGCAGGCCTCGAACGCCTCCGCATTTCATCGATTGAGCCGACTACCGTCAGCGACGAATTAATTGATCTCCTCGCCACCTCAAAGAAACTCTGTCCCTATCTCCACATCCCGCTACAAAGTGGAGATGACCAGATCTTACAGGCCATGAACCGACGCTATACGATCAAGGCCTATACCAAGCTAATCGAAACGGCGCTCACGAAGATTCCCAACCTTGGCCTTGGAACTGATCTTCTGGTTGGATTCCCCGGCGAAACTGACACGGCGTTTCGGAATACAGTCGCGGTTGCAACAGATCTTCCATTTTCTTATCTCCACGTGTTTCCCTACTCTTCCCGACCGGGAACGGCCGCGCTGCGCATCAAACAACTTGTGCCATCCGCATCGGTAAAGAAACGGACTGATCTGCTGCTCGATCTGGATCGCGCCAAACGACTGACATTTCACAACAAGCAGATCGGTAAAACCATCTCAGTCCTGTTCGAAACTGGAACTCGAGATTCCTATCGCTTCGGCACAACTCCGAACTTCACCAGAGTGGCAGTCACAGAAACAGGCGACCTTCAGAATCAGATTTTACCGGTCACAATTACCGCCGCCGCAGACCGTTTTACGTTTGGCCATCTTACGGCTTCTCAACACACACACTCTGCCATGGCAGTGCTATGACGCTGAAGACTGCCCCCCACGTGCATATCGAAACCTTCGGCTGTCAGATGAACGAGTCTGACAGTGAGCTGGTCCGGTCGATGCTGAAGCAGGAAGGCTTTGCCTTTACAGAAGACCGCGAACAAGCCGACGTGGTGCTGGTCAATACCTGCGCCATCAGGGAGAATGCCCACAAGAAGATCTATGCCCATCTTTCCGAACTCAGAGCGATCAAGAAGCAACGCTCACTCGTCGTCGGCGTCCTGGGTTGCATGGCTCAGAATTTAAAGAGTGAGCTGGCTGAAAAAGAACCCCTCATTGATGTCTTGGCTGGCCCAGACTCGTACCGACAATTGCCTCTGTTGCTGGCCAACGCGCTGGACGCCCAAGAACAGGGGCTCCGGAAGAAAGCCTTCGCCCTCGATCTGTCGGAGTATGAAACCTACGAAAGCATCATGCCGGACCGAAACGACGGCGTGAACGCCTGGATCACGGTGATGCGCGGCTGCGACAACTTCTGTTCTTTCTGTGTCGTCCCCTACACCAGAGGACGTGAGCGGTCACGTGATCCCGAATCGATTCTGCTCGAAGCGCGTGACGCCGCCGTGCGTGGATTCAAGCAGATCACGTTGCTTGGCCAAAACGTGAATTCCTATCGCCACGACGAATGGGACTTTGCCAAGCTCATCAGCGCCGTGGCGGACACCGATGGTATCGAGCGCGTGCGATTTACCTCTCCACACCCCAAAGACTTTCCTCCGGCACTGATCGATACGATCGCGGCTCATCCCAAAATTTGCAAGCATATCCATCTGCCTCTGCAGGCCGGAAGCGATCGCATTCTTGAGCTGATGGGGCGGAACTATACTGGAGCCGAGTATCTTGCGTTGGTTGATCGCATTCGAGCCATCATCCCCGATGTCGTCCTGACCACGGACATCATTTGCGGATTCTGCTCAGAAACCGACGCGGAGTTTCGCGATACCTGCAGGATCGTGGAACAAGCTCAGCTCGACTCAGCCTATACCTTCAAATATTCGGAGCGGAAACATACGATCGCGGCTCGGAAATACGCCGACGATGTACCGGACCAGGTGAAGGGCCTGCGGGTGTTGAAACTGGTCGAGATTCAACGGGCAATCACAGCAGCGCGCAATCGTCGATACATCGGCAAGGATGTGGAAATTTTAGTCGAAGGTGATGCCACCCGTTCCCCGACACAAAGCATGGGGAAAACCGATGGCAACATCACGGTTGTATGGGAGAAAGGCACCGGTGATTTTTGGCCAGGCACTCTGATTACGAAACAGATCTTTGATGCCTCGGCTGCGACTCTCTATGGGGAGTGAGATCCCAGCCTTGTAGGCAGTTCGTATTGGAGGCATTGACAATCGCACCCGTTGGAACAATTCTGCACACCTCATGGTAGAAAGGAACATTTTTTTGACCGGCTCGCTCGGCCACATCCAGACTATTTCGTCGATCATTCTTTCCCTGTATTCGCTCCCATGTAACCTCGTTGATGACCAAGCCCACCCCCAATCGTCCGAAGCTTCTTCCTCCACGTGATCAATCCTTCGCCGCTAACCTCATGATTATAAAGGAACCGTCTTAAGTCTCTCTTCTAGAGTGCGCTCACCATTCTTGATCTTCGGATGCTGATCTCTAGTAAGAATCTCTCCACCTTCCCTTGACCAACGATACAACCTGTCACTTCAAAAATGAGAAGGCATGGACCTTGCTCAAATTTCGGCGTCCACCTGTTCAGCAACCAGAGCCTTTGCCTCTCGCTATGAAGTCCGCCGACTCCGATTCAACACCTAATCCCAACCCATCTGATTCCCGTGTCACACTCGAAACAATCATTTCGGTTGGGGTAGTCGGCTGGCTGGTAATCGGCATAGTACTCATGGGTCTAGGTGTATGGTAGTTCGGTATAAGAACCATGGTCAAATTCCGAACTTTCGCGATAGCGGCCACCCGGCCTCCTCGGCCACAAGACCACAGATGAGGAGATCCCCTATGCATATCCCTTTCAATGTCGGCAGTTCTCACTATGTCGGCGTCTTGATGTCCGTCAGCCTGATCGTAACCGGGTGCTCCATGTTTTCCGGAGAGGCAAAGCTTCACAAAAATGCCAAAGGATCCGTCTATCTCAAGGAAATCGCCGATTGGTCATTTTCAGCCGACCATCCTGCCACCATCGACCAAATGACCATGCTAAAAGTAGTCAAAGGCGTTGTGACCGACGACGTTCTGAAAATGTCAGGCAACATGCCCGCCAGTGGCAGCAAGCCGATGAGAGTATTCAGCGATGAAGACGCCGAGTTTCTTGCTCCCCTGCTAGCCCAAGGCTTATCGCAAGCGAAACCTGAGCAGATTGTCGGTTTCAAGGTGTCTCCATCGGCAGGGTCAGGCACTGAACCCACAGCGGGCACCCTCTATGTCCACAAAGAATCAATCCATTTGACAATCGCTTCTACGCAAAACCGAAAGGCCTCGGGATTCACTCCTCGTTCTACTGCGCATCTTGAAAAAGCTCCTTCCTTTGTCGCTCTGGGAAGTGACGCTATGACGATGGTCATCGACTACCAGACCCTCGCCAAAGCAGCGATGCCTGGTTCGATTCAGGCAGCAGGGTCACCGAAACCTATCCCTGCTTCTACAGCAAAGGCTGCGCCGATGGTACCAGCCGCTGCGCCGACACTCGACCCATTGGTCACGGAAGCAGCATCGCCACAGGAGGCTTCCGCCTTGCTAGACCCTCAAGAGTTTCCGGCTCATAGCCGGACAGACTCAGGAATTCCTCAATTGAGTACCGATGAACTATTCAACAAGAAGCTGGATGAGCTCCGTGAAGTGCGAGAAGCTAACAAACGCAAAGATTCAGAAATCGCAATGCTGAAGAAGGAAACAATGTGGATGAAACAAGAACTCCGTCAACGGACGGAAGAAGTGAAAGCTATGAAAACCAGCAAATCAGCGGCTCGCTCAGTCCCGAAAAAGAAATCGGCGGAAGCGTATCAGACTCGGTAATCAACTGATCGATCTAATCAACGTCGCAGAGCTCAGGCTGCAGCAGAACAACCTCACTGGACAGAGGCTGACGAAAGTTCATGCGGCAGTAGCAGGCATACGTCACATAGGTATCTTGCAGACAGTACTGCGCAAGCTCACGACCCTGCCTTTTCTCCCACATTTCAGCGACTTGTTCCCCACTACCCGACTTCGTTTCGACCTGTAATGCTCTAGCCAGGACGTCGAGCTTGACCCACCCCCTCGTATCCCAATTACTCCAGATGGCCATCGTGTCATAGACCGGTTCGGTACGGAACTTCGCAAGGTTGATATCGAGGCTGGGTTTCACTTGATTGATGATCGACCGCTTTTTGATGAAGGGCAGATCAAAGCCAAGTCCGTTGTGTGTGATGAATAAGGCAGGGCGGTCTTGGGCTAATCTTGCCCAGAATTGGCGGAGCAGCTCGCGTTCGTCCCCCCCGAACCAAGCGATGGCGCTGCGAGCTTCCATCTGGTCGGAAAACTCCAGCAGGCCGATACAGACGATGCGGCTGAACGTCCCATCGAACGCCGACTTGGCGTACAGCTCATCCTCTGCGTGCCGGCGATCTTCTGCCGCACCTGCGGCAAAGAGGTCATACCCCTTATCCGCTTGGGGGGATTCACTGCTCATCGGCGTCTTCCCCGCCAAACGTGCCCATTCTTCACGAGGAGCTTGGACGGTTTCGATATCAAGCACCACCCTCATCGTGAAACTCCGAACGCATCACGCCGCAAGGCTTCGATCACCGCGTAGTCTGCCGGCGGAAACGTAAACTGCGTGAGATCTTCAGGATAGACCCAGCGGATTTCTTCACAACCGATAGGCAGGGGTTTCCCCTGTTCAATAGCACATCGAAAAAAATGCAACTCGATAATTTGATCCAGATAGTCGTGCCGAATGACCCGATACGGAATAGGTTGGTCAATGCGAACACTCAGCTCTTCAAACAGCTCTCGTTGCAAACACTCCGTGAGCGATTCGCCCATTTCCCGTTTGCCTCCAGGGAACTCCCAGAAACCCGCCAAGTGGGCACCAGGCTTTCGACGGGCGATTAAATAGCGACCGTCACGGCGGATGAGCCCTGCCGCCACTTCAATGACTTGCATGATCACTCCTAAATTACCGTTCACGCGTCGCCGGGCGGAACGGATATGTCTTACAGAACGACTTCATCGGACACAGGAGACAATAGGGATCACGAGCCGTGCATACCATCGCTCCGAAGTCCATAATCGCCTGATTAAAGTCATACCCTTTCCCACGCGGGATCAAGGTTTCGGACAATTCCCATAGCATCGTCTTCTGTACCTTAGGATCACCTTCAGCGACAAACACCCTGTGCAAGACACGGATCACGTTCGTGTCTAGAATGGGCGCATCTTCATTGAACGCGAAGGAGCGAATTGCCCCCGCAGTATACCGCCCGATCCCTTTGAATGAGAGCAACTCCTCAGCATCGTTGGGGAGTTTTCCCCCATACCGTTCCACCGTTTCACAGGCGATCCCGTGCAGTCGTTCCGGGCGAATGTTGTACCCAAGGGGATACCAGGTCTTCCTGACATCGGCGACCGGAGCCTCTGCCAAGTCTTCGAAGCTCGGATAACGTTTCAAAAACTCGTGGTACTTAGGGATCACCCGATCAACTTGGGTCTGCTGAAGCATCACCTCTGAGACGAGGATATGATACGGGTCTGAGGTTTTCCGCCAGGGTAAATCCCGGCCATGTTCCCTATACCACTTCAGAAGCCTCAGTTGAAATCGACGCTTAGTAGAACGCTCGGGGAGAACGGACTTGCCAGGTTGTTTCTTGTTGGAGGGACGTCTCGTAGGCATATATGAAGTCCTATAGCCGCAGTCTCTCGACCGCGCCATTGTAGGAGTCCACTTCCTCCAAAATCAAATGCGCCGATCACCTACTGAAGTGAAAGAACGTTTAGAAAATGGCGTCGTTACTGCTGGAGGTCGGAGGGGGTTGAAACAGCATAGACCTTGAGATGGGGTTCAGTCTGAAAACTTGCCTGGGCCTGCCGAGCTGCCGTCTCGTCACGAAACACACCAAAGACCGTGGCCCCACTCCCCGACAATAACGCAGCCTCGGCCCCTTCAGCGAACAGTTTCCGCTTGATTCTGTGAAGTGCTGGATGGGTCTTGAACACTGCGGTTTCAAAATCGTTTTCAGCCACCTGAAGCACACTCTCCCATGAGAGCGCAGAAGTTTTCCCCAGCGCCGCGTGGGCCTCCGAAAGCGGCCGCACCTCCGTTCGGCTTATGGAAAGCTGCTGATACGCCCACTTTGTTTCGACCGGAAACCCTGGATTCACCAGGACCACCCATCGGCTCCCCTTGAGTTGCACGGGGTCCACCTTCTCACCCCTCCCTTCCACAATTGCGGAAGGAGCGAAAAAGAAGAATGGGACGTCGCTTCCAAGTGCTTGGCCAACGTGAGCCATCTTCTCCATCGACCACCCTAAATTCAACAGCTGGTTCAGCCCGATAATCGTCGCAGCCGCATCACTACTCCCGCCTCCCAACCCGGCTCCCATCGGAATTCGCTTTGCGAGCACCAGATCCAATCCAATGACTCGTCCACTATGCTCAAGTACCGCCGCTGCGGCACGATAGACCAGGTTGGAAGAGTCTGTCTTCAACGAAGAGTCATCGCATTGCAAGGCGATGGACGAATGTTTGTCGCTGAGGGAGATCGAAAGCTCGTCCTCCAACTGCACACTCTGCATCAGCGACCAGAGATTATGATACCCATCTGGCCGACGGTCGAGAATGCGGAGCACGAGATTGATTTTTGCGGGGGCGAAAACGGTAAGAGACGTGGATAAGACGGTCGATCGGGAAGATGGATTAGTCACGACCTCCTTTTATAGCATACTTCTCCAGGCGATACCGAAATGATCTGGTGTTCAGACGGAGCATGCGCGCGGCTTTCTTTTTGACCCATTTTGATCGCTCAAGTGCCTTCAGCAACAAATCCTTTTCGATGCCGTTGATGAGCCCCTCAAGATCCAGCCCCTCGTCAGTCAGATCCATCGGCATCGCCGTGTGCTGCGACTGCGTCGCAGGTCGATGAAGCCATCCATGCACCTCAGCGTCGGTCACAAGCTCTGCTGTTGCAAATGCAACGACCCGTTCGATCAGATTCTCCAACTCACGAACGTTGCCACGCCATTCATGACTCAGCAATACATGCATGGCTTCCTGGCTAATCACAGGCTTGGGCTTGCCGCTTTCTTTTGAAAACCGTTCCAGAAAGTGATTGACCAGTAACGGAATATCACCGGTACGCATGCGCAAGGGTGGAAGCCGTATAGGGATCACGTCCAACCGATAGTAGAGGTCTTCTCGGAACGAACCATCCGCAACCGCTTTCTCAAGATCTTTGTTAGTGGCGGCTACCACACGCACATCGACCTTGACGTCGTGATTGCCACCGACCCGTCTAAATTCTCGCTCCTGAATCACGCGCAGAAGCTTGACCTGAATGGTAGGAGTCGTATCACCGATCTCATCGAGAAAGATGGTCCCTCCATCAGCCACCTCGAATAATCCGGCTTTGTTGGCAATAGCCCCTGTAAACGAACCCTTCATGTGGCCGAACAGTTCACTCTCCAACAGCGTCTCAGGTACGGCACTGCAGTTAACCGCCACAAACGGCATGACGCTTCTGGCGCTGTTGTAGTGAATCGCACGCGCGACCAACTCTTTTCCTGTTCCACTTTCGCCGCAGATCAAGACATTGCTTTTCGAGTCAGCAACTTTCCGCACGACATCGAACACCTTCTGCATCGCCTCGCTCTGGCCGATGAGCTGCGCGAATGACGACTGACTGGCCATCTCCCGCTTGAGGAGCATGTTCTCGGTTGTGAGACGCCGTTTTTCCAGCGCATTCCGGATGATCAGCTGAACTTCATCGACCTGGAATGGCTTGGTCAGATAATCGTACGCGCCTTGCTTCATAGCCTCGACGGCGGAATCCGCGCTGGCAAAGGCCGTGATGATCAGCACGACTGTTTCCGGTGAGGCAGACTTGACGGCCTTCAGAACCTCCATGCCGTCGATCTTCGGCATCCTCAAATCGGTGATGACCAGATCAAAGATTTCTTTATTCAGAAGCTCAATGGCTTCTTCTCCGTCCATGGCGCTGGTCACGGCATACCCAGCCCGTTTGAGCATGATGCTCAATACGTCGCGCAAGCTTTGTTCGTCATCGACGACTAGGATCTTTTCCACGGCTCTCTACCTTCGTGCCAGAGTCGTACTCCTGAATCCGCCGTACAAGGCAAGCAAACGCCAAATCGTGTTCCGTGCCCTTCCTGGCTTTCCACTTTGATCCACCCTCCGTGAAGATCGACGATGCGATGGACTGCTGCCAACCCCAACCCAGAGCCTCGCTTTTTGGTAGTGAAAAACGGAAGGAATATTTTGCCGAGATTGTTCTTCGGGATGCCTTCTCCGGTATCATGAAATGAGATCTCTACCACCTCAGCCTTTCGCCCGCCGACATCAACCTTTCTACCCCCCGTCGCGATCGTCAGTTGCCCACCTTTCGGCATGGCATCGAAAGCATTCACCGCCAGGTTCCAGAACACTTGTTTCATTTGATCCTGATCCACTTGCGCGGGCAATGCCCCGGTGCACGGTGTCGCCGCGATGGTGATATTCGTTCTGCTTCGTGCTTCATGTTGTACCAGATCAAGAGTCTCAGCAAGGACTTTGTTTAAATCGTACTCTGCTAAATTTAGCGCTGGCGGCCTGGCATACTGAAGAAACTCTGTGATGATCGTATCTAGCCGTGTCGCTTCCCGAACTGCAATTTCCATCAAGCGCTGGCTGGTTTCATCGGCCAGGAGATCCTTTCGTAGCATTTGCATCGCTCCAGCCAGTGCACCCAAGGGATTCCTAATTTCGTGGGCCATTCCCGCCGACATCTCCCCGAGGCTGGCCAACCACTCCTTCCGCTGCATTTCTTCTTCGAGATCACGGATCTGAGTGAGATCTTTGAACACGCCAACCAGTCCCGTTTGCTCTCCACGCTCATGCAAAGGCGCGAGTGTCATGCCGAGAATCAACCGATTGCCATCGGATCGTTTACACTCCACTTCGAACCGCATGTTGGAGAACACATCTTGCGCGAGATCGTCATCGTGCTGACTGGGATGCCAGTTAAACACTTCCCGCCAGGGACGCCCCTGTACTTGCGCAAAGCTATAACCCGTGGCTTCCTGCGCCGCGGGGTTGAAGGAAGTAATCCGACCCTTCTCTTCGGTCGTAAAGACGCCGCTGCTGATACTGTGAACGATATTCTCATGGAATGCTTGAAGGCGGCTCAGGCCCTGTTCTTTTTCACGAAGCGATTGATCTACCAGCCGAAGCTGATCCGCAAGGGCGCCGCTTAAGAAGCCGACGACGAGGAACGCCAGACCGTAGACACCGAACGCATGGAGTGTTTCAGCGGCACTGAGGTCAGCATGAGGCAACCATCCCCAGACTTCAGCAAGGCCGTAGAGCTGCACATTCGTGAGAATCCCAAACAGGATGATGCAGAGGCTGGCCGTCAAAAGGCCCACCCGGCGACGCGGGACCAAACTTGCGACCGTCACACTGATCACATAGAGCACTGCGAACGGACTTTCGATTCCGCCCGTCCTGGCAATCAAGACCGTCTCCAGTAAAAAGTCGACGGCAATCTGAGCCCAGGCAAACTGCACAAGCACTTGAGGAGTAGTCAGTAGCCGGAAAATGAACGCGTAAAGAATCGTGACCGCATAGGTGAAGATGATCAGGGCATAGAACGTTTCAACCCGTTCGCCCTTGGTGACCTGAAAGGCGAGGGAAAGCCCTAACAGGACGGTGACGATAACGACTCGCCACCCCATTAACCGGTAGATTCTTGTTTTGATATCGCCCATGGGCCCCACCCGCCGTCATGACGTGATTAGACCCATACTCATGTTCATCGAGAAATGTGGTGCCGAGATGACATCGAGGTAGGGTCTATTCAGCTCCTAACGATCAGAGTCAGCCTTCTCCAATGAATATATTCCTGCGAAACAAGCGCATCCGTGTTCATGAGCTGATTGCATTGGCCATTGTGAAGATAGGCAGATACATGGCCACCACGATGAATCCGATGAGGACTCCGAGAAAAACCATCATCATCGGTTCCAGCAATGCAGTCAGTGAGGCAACCGCCTGATCCACCTCGTCCTCGTAAAAATCTGCGATTTTCCCTAGCATGGCGTCGAGCGCACCCGTTGATTCGCCAACTGCAATCATGTGTGTCACCATCTTCGGGAATACCTGACTTTTCGCGAGAGGCTCGGAAATCGTCTTGCCTCCGCTGATACTCACCCTCGCGTTGATTAGAGCTTCTTCAATGATTTTGTTACCCGACGTCTTCGCGCAAATCGTCAAGGCGTCCAATAACGGCACGCCGCTGGTTATGAGCGTCCCCAACGTTCTCGTGAACTTCGCTACCGACGCCTTTCGCACTAAATCTCCAAAAACAGGCAGCTTGAGGAGCAACTTATCCATCTGGTACTTTCCCTTGGCCGTTGCATAGTATTTCTTGAACGCGACGACTGCGAGAATGCCCCCACCAAGAATGATGTACCAGCTCGACTGAGCAAAATTACTCATATCAATCACGAGCTGAGTGGGACCAGGAAGCGCCACCTTTCCACCGGACATATCTTTGAACATCTTCTCAAACACCGGAATCACGAAGATCATTAATACGGCAATCACGATAAAGGCGATTCCCAAAATCGACGCCGGGTACACCATGGCGCTCTTGATTTGCCCCTTCAATTTCATCGCTTTTTCAATATACTTGGAAAGTCGACCAAGAATGGTATCGAGCAACCCCCCCACTTCGCCCGCATGCACCATGTTGACATACAGATCATCAAAAACTTTGGGGTGCCTGCGGAGGGCATCTGAAAACGTCGAGCCTCCCTCGACTTGAACTTTGATCGCACCCACAGACTTCCTCAGCGCTGCATTCTCTGATTGGTTCGATAGGATTTCTAGACACTGAATCAAGGGCAACCCAGCATTAATCATGGTCCCAAACTGCCTGGTAAAAACGACCAAGTCCTTTTCGCTCACTCCGCCACCAAGCTTAAAACTGAATCCCTCTTGGGCCGCCTTCTCCTCAAGGCTCGTCACCACCACGCTTTGTTTGCGTAGTTGCTCCACCGCTTCATCGCGCGACTTCGCGACGAGTTCACCCTTTTTCACCGCTCCGGACTTGCTCCGCCCGACATATGCAAACGTGGCCATAGATTCTCGTCCTGTTATGGCTCCCTGAGCCGGTTATACGGGAAGACTGAGGCTACGAAGCGTAGTCTACTGGGGGGTCGGAAACCTGTCAAAAACAATTGAAATATTTACCCGACGCTCGAAGAGGTCGTATTTGCAGCCGAGATCATTAGGCAAGCGGAGGCGCCACATTCGTGTCACGATACCCTCGATACAGGTAATGTAACCCTGAGGCCAGTGTGAATCCAACCATGAGGACGATGAGTGGAGTAAGCATGGAACGGTCGAGTCCTCGCCATGTCAAAAGGACAATCAACAGGACATAGCTCAACTGAAACAACGTCGTTCCTTTTCCCAAAATCGTCGGTGTCACATTAATCGGTGTATTGGTGACGTGAGCCACCACGGTCCCCAATAGGAGAATAATGTCCCGGCTCACGACCAGAATGACCAGCCAGGACGGCACCAAATGCAGCATCGCCAGCGAGATGAAACTCGACGTCAGCAGCAGCTTGTCTGCCAGAGGGTCAAGTACGGTCCCTAATCGTGTGCGCTGATTCAGTTTGCGTGCAAGATAACCGTCAATGGCATCCGTCAGTCCGGCGATGAGTAGTGTCGAGAGTGCGAACCCATATGAGCCGTAGGTCATGAACCCTATGTAGACGGGGATCAGGAGGATGCGAAGGATCGTGAGGCTATTGGGGATATTCATGGGATGGAATTAGCCGCGCCTCTGACTGGATGAGGGGTGGCATCATAGTAATCGACGCGACGCTTGTCAACGAGTTGCAGCCTGTATTGATGACCTTCTATAATTAAGGGATAGAGACTTGTCGTCAATTGTTATTTCTGGGGGATTAAGAAAGCATGAGCACATTGCCACTGATGTTTAAGAAAGAAGGATTGGTCGAGAAACATCAGCTTGAAGGAGTTGATCCGAGTGATCGATATTTCAACCGCACCATTCTGGTCAATCGGACCCCATCGGGATACTCGGGGAAGATTATGTATGAAGCCTTCGTTGTTGAGAGTCGCTCACACTCGACCATTGCCGCAACAGTGAAAGAATTAGTGGATAAACTTCAAGGGTTCGGGTTCACTCGCATGAGAACGCGGGCCAATTTTAAAGGAACTCGCTATCTCGCCGAAAAAGAAACGTGGCTTGACTACCCAGATCCGGCTTAAATCGAGCCGATGAATTCCTGATACACCAGATCATGGATCGCCGGACGGAACTCCCGAATCGCTTCATTCTTGTTCGATGGATGCACGCGATTTGAGAGCAGAACGACCTCCAGCTCTCGCACGGGATCAATCCAGAGGGAAGTCCCCGTGTAGCCGAGATGGCCAAATGATTGAGCTGCGAAATGGCATCCTGCAGATGAAGGGACTGACGGTGTATCCCACCCAAGCGCCCAACTGGAAGATCTTTCCAATTTCTGTCTTCGCGTAAATTCATGGACCATGCCCCGATCGAGGATTGTCACTCGGCCAAGATACGCTCCCAACCACTCGCCTGAGATCGCCAACACTGCGTCTACAGTCCCAAACAGCCCGGCATGACCAGCCTCACCACCCAACGCAGCTGCATTCTGATCGTGGACTTCTCCACATAAGAGATGTCCTCGCCATTGATCAATTTCCGTCGGCGCTACACCACCTATATCGGCATCTAGGCTATTAGAAAATGCACGGTGCTGTCCGGGCAGGATAAATCCGATTTGGGGCTCCCCCAATGGGTACACAATGTGGTCAAGAAAATATTCGCTCATTGATTGTCCGCTGATTCGCTCAATAATAAAGCCGAGCAACATGAAGCCGAGATCACTGTACAGGCTGCGCGTGCCCCGTTCATATACCGGCGTCTCAGACTGAATGAGGCGAAGCATAGCCCGTTTGGCCTGCTCTCGCTCTCCAGCCGACGAAGGGATTGCTCCATCCGGTCTGAGCTGTTCATAGAATCCCCGCCAGCCAGGCAAACCGGAAGAATGCGTCAGTATGTGGCGGATCGTCGCAGAGCCGATGAACGTATCGACACATTCTGGAAGATGGTCGGCCACAGAGTCATCAAGCTGGCAACGGCCTTTCTGCATCAACAAAACGAGGGCCGTAACGGTGGCCAACGGTTTTGTCAACGAAGCCAGGTCATAAATTGTGGAGGGACTGACGGGAGATCCTGGAGAGACGGTTGAAAGATGACCGGCATGAACGCGAGAAACCGGCCTATTGCCACACCGCACCGCCAATACGGCCCCCGGAAAGACCCCGGCGGTCACGGCTCGATCGAGTGCTGCTTGGATCACACTAAGATTGGGCATCGGGATGAGGATGACGAGACATGCTCAGGGGTAATGATCACGCATGACGCATGCGGTAGCACTCTCACCCCGAACGGTCAACGGGTAGGGCTTGATTCCCCTTCCAGCTTTTCTTCCTGCATGACGCCATGATCCTGGTACGCTTCACTGGCTTCCACGTCCAACATCCGCTCGAAGGTATGAAGCGTCGCCCGCATCCGCTCAACCATGAGCAGCCGCTGCTTTTGCAGCAGAGACAAGTCTCGCTGTGTGTTTCCTAGCTCCACTCGCGCTTGTCGGAATAACTCGCTGGCTTTCAGTTCCGCCTCTTTGACGATCAATTCGGCATCGCGTTGCGCGCTTCGCTTGACATCCTCGGCCAAGGACTGCGCCGAGATCAATGTGGTAGACAAAGTCGCCTCGGTCCGTTTGAGATCCGAGACCTGCTGCTCAAGCGTCAGAATTCGATCGCGCAACGCGGCATTGTCACGATTCAGGTATTCCACGGTTTGTGCAATCTCTTCAAGAAAGCGGTTGACCTCTTCACGGTCATAGCCACGAAGCTTGACTTGAAAGACCATTTGTTGAATGTCGAGCGGTGTGATCTTCATGGCATCTCCCATTCGTTGAATCAATTCATCCGTACCGCGAGGTCCTTAATCGACTGTACGACCGCAATCTGCAAAAACCAGATGGTCACGATGACGATCAATGGCGACCAATCCATGCCCATCCCCGAGCCCAATCGCCGTCGGATCGGGACCAAAATCGGTTCAGTGACTCGGGTAAGGAATTGAACGATTGGATTCCACGGATCCGGATTCACCCAAGAAATCAACGCTCGGGCAATGACGATCCAGCTATAGAACGTCAGCGCATAATCAAGTACCGTGGCCACCCCTAATAGCGTATTTCCCACAACAAACATCAGCCTCCAAGCTCCTGAGAACGTTGCGTTGCGGCCTCAACGGCGTCGATCAACAGACCCCGGAGGCCTCCCTGTTCCAACCGATGCAAACCCGCAATGGTCGTTCCGCCAGGAGATACCACCTGATCCTTGAGCTGCGCCGGATGCTGCCTGGTTTCCAGGACCATCCGTGCCGCGCCCAAAACGGTCTGCGCGGCAAGGAGACTGGCTGTTTCTCGCGACAACCCCATCTTGACGCCGCCATCCGCCATTGCTTCGATCATGAGAAAAACGTACGCCGGTCCGCTTCCGCTCAAGCCGGTCACAGCATCCATGAAGCGCTCATCGACCGACACTACCTGACCAACCGACTCAAAGAGCTGTCGCGCACATGCCACTTCGCTCTCCCCTACCCCGGGACCGATTGCCAAGGCAGTCATCCCTTCACCGACCATCGCCGGCGTATTCGGCATCGCGCGAATGACTCGAGCCTGCGGCCCACAAGCCTCAATAATTCGCATGAGTGGCATTCCCGCAACTACCGAGATCACAAGCCGTTTCGCCAACCCATCTCCGATCTCTTTGAGGACTACGGCCGTTACCTGAGGCTTTACGGCCAGCACAATGACATCTCCCGAGACTACTGCCTCATGATTCGTGGCACCAATCTGAATGCCGTACTGCTGCTTGAGATGATCCAGGCGGGCCGTATCTGGGTCAGCAACATAGATTTGCTCGGCCTTGTAGCCCCCAGAGGACAGTACCCCACTGATCAATGCCTCCGCCATCCGGCCACCGCCCACAAAGGAGATCTTAGGCATGACTGTTGGACTAGACATGCCGCGCTCCAAAGATGGCGGTGCCAACCCGGACCAATGTCGCCCCTTCCTCAATGGCGATGTCAAAATCGTTTGACATTCCCATTGACAGCTCATCCATCCCTACGGATGGTAAGTCTAACGCCTCGATCTGTCGAGCCAGTTCATGGAGTGTGCGGAAATACGGCCTGGCCGAATCCTGGCCAGCGCTCGGCGGAGGAATCGTCATGAGGCCTTTGATACAAACATGAGAGAGTTGCGCCATCATGGGTACCGATCGTACCACGTCATCGGGATGAAACCCTGCCTTTGTTGGTTCTCCCCCGACATTCACTTCCAGCAAGATATTCTGCCGACAACCGGCTTCCTCTGCACGGCGATTGATTTCTTGCGCGAGGTCTACCGTATCCACCGAATGAATGAGGTCAAATCGACCGATCACGGACCGTACCTTCCTCCGTTGCAGCTGTCCGATAAAATGCCAGTGAACCGGTGCCTGGGTGAACATGGCTATTTTAGGGAGCGCTTCCTGTACCCGATTTTCACCCAAAATGGACAGACCGGCGCGCACGCCTTCTGCAATATGTTCAACCGTCACGGTCTTCGTCGCGGCCACAAGTCGCACCGTACCGGCAGGACGTCCGGCTTTTTCCTCCGCCGACCGAATCTTCGTCAGAATCGATCGAACACGTTTTGCGATCGTTTCAGGGGTGAGCGGTTCCATGGTCCTCTCGCACGAGTCGCGGCCGCCCATTCAGCGAACCGGCCTCATTCTAAAGGAAGCGTTTCAGAATTGGCAGAGTCTCTCTTATACTTGCTTCACCGGCAACCCAATGGCACTGACCATGGTCCCGTTGACCTTCCCCTCCCGCCGGTAGGAAAAAAAGAGGTCTTTGTGGCAAATCGTACAGACGTTGACTGTGGTGATGGACTTCGGAGGCATCCCGATGGCCTGCGCTTGTTCTTTGACGAGCGCTTTCAAATCAAGATGCGCTCTTCCTTCTCTCTTCGTTCGAACCACCTTCTTCCAATCTGGAAATCCCTGACATAGGCGGTCAAGAACCGGCTCATCCACTTCATAGCAGCAAACCCCGGCAGATGGACCGATACTGATCCCCACACGCTCCACCCGCGAGCCACAGCGCGACTCCAACAGGGCCAAGGTTTTGGGAACAATGCCGGCAACCGCTCCTCGCCAGCCAGCATGGACTGCGGCCACAACCCGGCGCTTAGGATCATGCATGAGAATCGGGACACAATCTGCCGTCCGTACCGCCACCATAATACCAGGTTGATCGGTAACCAAGGCATCCCAACATCCCACAAATCGGTCCGTTGGGGTGAGGACACGATCCACCACCAACGCCTCCGTCCCATGAACTTGCTTCACTGAGAGCGTCCATGACGACGATGCCGACCCTGCTATCCCCCTCCGCGGGATCCCTGCTTCAAGGCCAAGACCCATGGCATGCCGTCGGGTCCCGAAAAAATGTCGAACCAGAGTCCCGGCATCCGCAAACGCCGGCACGGTAATAACCGATGAGCTTGCCATAATCACATTCCCTGCCTCATCACGTGAAGATCGGCACGCGATCAGTCTGTTTGTTTGCGAAGAAAGGTCGGCACATCCCATTCATCTTCGGCGGTCATCACCGTTCGGTCCATGGACTCTCGCGCATCGTTCATTCTTCTCAAAAAGGTGGGGCGATCGAGATCTTTTATCGGTCGATCTGCCGCTAGTGAGGCACCCATACTGGCTAACGCCGAGGGGACAGGTTTGGCCGGTCGACTTGCTCCCCTATCAGCTCCAATTGCGACAGCCGCTGTGTCCTCTTCTCGTTCAAACCCAGTTGCGATCACCGTAATGATAAGTTCCTCGCCCATGTCCGGGTTGATGACCTGGCCGACAATGATGTTGGCTTCGGGATCCGCTGTCTGTTGGATGATCGAGGCAGCTTCTTCGATCTCGTGCAGCGACATGCTGGGGCCTCCCGTAATGTTCAGAAGGACACCGCAGGCCCCCTCGACACTGCCTTCTTCCAGGAGAGGACTGCACATAGCCTTTTGCGCCGCTTCGATCGCCCGATTCGGCCCATAGGACACGCCCATACCCATGACGGCTCGTCCGGTGTGTGACATCACGGTCCGAACATCGGCAAAATCGACGTTCACATGTCCTGTGGTCGTAATGACGTCGGCGATACCCTGGATCGCTTGGCGCAGCACATCATCCGCGACTTTGAATGCTTCGAGAAGCGGGGTTGATTTATCGACAATCCCCAGCAGCCGCTGGTTCGGAATCACGAGCAAGGTACCGACATGCCGACGCAAATCCCGGATGCCTTCTTCCGCGTGCTTGTGCCGCCGTTGGCCTTCATACTGAAATGGTTTCGTGACGACGCCTACCGTAAGGATGCCCATTTCGCGGGCAATGCTGGCCACGATGGGAGCGGCCCCGGTGCCAGTTCCTCCCCCCATTCCGGCCGTGACAAAGACCATATCTGCCCCTTCGAGACATTCTCGGATATGTTCTTTACTCTCAAGCGCGGCATCTCGACCGATCTCCGGCTTTGCTCCCGCGCCCAACCCCCGGGTACGTTCCGGCCCAAGCTGGATTTTATACGGGGCCAACGACCGATCAAGCGCCTGAAGATCGGTGTTCCCAGCGATAAAATCGACGCGTGCGAGTCCGGAGGTGATCATCGTGTTGATCGCGTTGCACCCGGCACCACCAATTCCGATCACCTTGATACGGACCGGTGACAGCATATCTTCCTGAAATGAGAACATTGGGGCACCTCCTCACAGCGCCTCGCACGACGACCTGCCTGCCGCCCGCAAGGGTTCTAACGGTTAAAAGACCTCCGACACCCACTTCGTCCACCCACGCATTTTTGCCCAGGGCCCTCCATTGCGCAGCCCGGCTGTTTCTAATTCACCGACATGTCGCCGGGCGTGTAACAATAGCCCGACCCCGGTCGAATGGCTGGGATGGCCGACAGTTTCTCGTAACCCTCCGACACTGGAAGGTATGCCTCGGCGTGCCGGCAAGTTCAAGACCTTCTCAGCGGCGTCGGGCATGCCCTCTAATAACGATGTGCCTCCGGTGATCACGACACCGGCGCCCAATATCCCTTCATAGCCGGCACGTGCAATTTCTCTCCGAACGAGCTCAAACATCTCCTCAACGCGCGGCTCCAAAATCTCGGCAATAGCCCGTCTGGAAAATGTTCGAGCCGGCCGATCTCCGACAGACGGCACTTCGATAATCTGATGCCCTGTCAGCAACTCAGTCCGCGCAACACCGTACTGCGTCTTGATCTTCTCAGCCTCAGTCTGTGACGTGTGGAGAACGAAGGCCAAATCCTTCGTCAAGTTTTGGCCGCCGATGGGAAGGACCGCTGAGTGACGAATGCTGCCATCCAGGAAAATAGCCAGGTCCGTTGTCCCGCCTCCTAAATCCACCATTACCACACCCAAGTCACGCTCTTCTTGGCCCAATACGGCTTCACTGGAGGCGAGTGGCTGCAGAATAATGTCCACGACATCGAGTCCGGCTCGATTCACGCACTTCACAATATTCTGCGCAGATGTCACGGCACCGGTAATGACATGCACATTCACTTCCAAGCGATTGCCTGAAAGGCCCAATGGTTCGCGCACTCCTTCCTGCCCATCTACCATGAACTCTCGCGGTAGCACGTGAAGAATCCTGCGTTCGTGGGGAATGACAGCGAGTGTACGAGCGCTTTCAATGGCCCGCTGGATATCCTCGCGAGTCACCTCGGCTCGTTTCAGTGCCACGACACCCTTGCAGTTTTCAGCAGAAATGTGGCTACCCGCGATGCCGGTGTAGAACGAGTTGATCTGGACGGCCGCCATCAACTCCGCTTCTTCGACTGCTTTCTTGATGGATTCGACGGTGCTTTCGATATTAACGACCACTCCCTTACGTAGGCCAAGGGAAGGACTCGATCCGACGCCGATAATGCTGATCCCTCCGGCATCGGTCATCTCCGCCACGATCGCACAGATCTTCGTGGTTCCGATGTCGAGGCCAACCAAAATTTGATCCCGTTTCGGCACCGCGATCACCCTCCTTCCCGTACGACAATCCGATTTTCGTACCGGAGATCCACTTCATTCCCTCCACGTCCGCGACCGTCAAAGTTCAGGGTCTTGAGTGTCGGTTTGACGCGTTGGAACCGTTCCCACTGCTCTCCAACCGTTGCCTCCCCGAACTGAAATCGCACTCCCTGTACAAGCGCGATGAGGTTTGACGGGTTTTCGGCGTTTACTTGTAGCCGACCTTCGAAAGTTTGCCCGACCAAACGTGCAAGCTCGATGCCCGACGCGATGACCTGTTTTACCGATTCAGCCTCTTCCAGCAAACCTTTGGAATTGATGCCCGTCACAAGAGGCAACGCATCATCATCGGTCTGACCGAGCCTGGTCAGCACATGCCCCTCCGCATCAGTCAGAAAGTTCTGAGAGTCGGCACGGATGACCGCGGCTGGTTTTCGCTCAACCAGGGATATACGTAGCTCATGAAACAGAACGCGGGTCACTTCGGCTTCTTTGACCCACGGATGAGATTCCACCTGCTCCTTAATAACGCTCGTGACAATATGGTGGAGGCCAGTGCCAGATTTCACCTTCGCAAGATCGAGCACTTTCTGCCTATCGATGTGGTGGCCTCCTTCGATTGTAATGGTCTTGATTTCTAGCAATGCTTGAAGCGCAGGGTCAGCGTATTTCACACTCATCATGATGACCCCTGCTACGAGCACCGTACCGAGTACCACGCCAATCCATCGAGTCAGGGTCTTTCGTCTGGCTGTTGCCCCCAGGTGGGCTTCCCTCCCCGCTCTCTCTCCTTGCGGATCCTTCCACTGATTTTTTCGTGGCTCCACGGGAGAAGGTCGCCGCTTTCTTCTCAAGAATCGCATCACACTCACTCCTTCGGCACTACCTGCGCAAAGCGATTCGCACGATCGAGGGCCGACTGCAGAATCCGTTCGACTAAAGCATCGTACGCAATCCCAACTTGAGCTGCGGCCATGGGCAAAAGACTAGTCTCCGTCATGCCGGGAACCGTATTGATCTCCAAGACATAGGGTCGACCTCTCGGAGTGATCCGAAAATCCACGCGAGCAGCCCCTTCGCACTCCAACGCCTCGTAGGTTCGCCTCGCCAATTCACTGATGTGGCGCATCACCTTGAGAGGGAACGGAGCGGGACAGAGATACTGAGTTTTGCCCTTCTGATACTTTGCCGAAAAGTCGTAAAATCCATCAGGCGCCACGATTTCAATGGCAGGGAGCACGGTGGGTGCTTCCGCCGTTGTTCCCAGAATGGAAACAGCAGCTTCATGTCCGGGAATATAGCTCTCCACCATCGCCTCTGGATCATAACGATGCGCCAGAGCGAGCGCCTCCTTCCATTGGGTGCGGCGACGCACAATCGTCACCCCGATCGTGGAACCCTGCGAAACCGGCTTGACGACAATCGGCAATTTCAGTTTGGTCTGCCTCAGAACCTTCGCCAATGACGCCCCATCACATTCGCGCACAACAGTTCCGGTAGGCAGTGGGACACCATGTGCGGCCAGTAGCATTTTCGTGGCCGCCTTATGCATGCCTACGGCACTCGCACGCACACCGGACCCGGTATAGGGAATTCCCAACGTCTCGAGAAATCCCTGGATGGTTCCGTCTTCGCCGCCGGGTCCGTGCAACGAGAGAAACGCAATGGCGACTTTCTGATCCTCCAAATCTCGATGCAGACGATCGGTGACGTCGATGGTCACCGCATCGTATCCTCGACGGATCAGGGCCTGATGAACAGCATGACCAGTCTTGAGTGAAATATTCCGCTCTGAAGATCGTCCTCCCATGAGCACGCCGATCCGAGCATTTGTTAGACAACCCATCGTTACAACGACTCCCTTCGCTACACTTCACCCACGACCTTCAATTCCAACTCCAATTTGATCCCGGTCTTTCGCATAATTCCCGTGCGTATCTTCTTGATCAGCGAGAGGACGTCAGAGGCACTGGCCTGTCCTTGATTCACAATAAAATTGGCATGCTTTGTCGAAACCTGCGCATCACCGACGGATGTGCCCTTGAACCCTGTCGCTTCAACGACTCGCCCTGCCGAATCGTTCAGCGGATTCTTGAACACACAGCCGGCGCTCGGTAGCGTGAGCGGCTGCGTATCACGGCGGTAGTGGAGATAGTCTTTCACGACCTTTTCGATATCTGCTCGCACTCCTGACCTCAGTTGCAGCCATACTCCGACCACCACACCCAGCGGCAATGTCGCCCGACGATACCCAAATTCGATCGTCTCTGCGGGACAGTCCATCAGTGCGCCTTTCGGCGACACAATCCGAACGGCTTTCACTGAGTCTTTCATCTCACCGAGTCGTGTCCCTGCGTTCATGACGACACAGCCTGCGACAGTGCCAGGGATACCGGCCGCCCACTCCAATCCCGCCAGAGACCGGCGGATGGCATGGCCAATCAGGGTCGGCATGCCGACACCGCCTTCGGCATACAACACGGATCCTGGTTCTTCTTTGATCGCGCGTAATTTCCTCAAACTCACCACCACACCCCGAATGCCTTTGTCCCGAACCAGGAGGTTGGTGCCACCCAACACAAAGATCGGAAGTTTCTGCTCATGCGTCTGCCTGACGAGCTGGACGACATCCTCCACGTCTGCCGGCTCCACCAACACATCAGCTGGGCCACCGATGTGGAATGACGTATACTCTCTAAGCGGCGCATTGAAGCGAACCACCCCTCGAACGTCGGCCACGGCAGACTCCAATCTGCGCTGCGTCCGCATTGGTCGTCCCTTCGTTCCAACTGTGTGCATCAATGCACCATGGGCCATCAAGCAGACTCGAGCCGTGCAAGAATCCCGGTTCCAGCCTTCCAGATATCGCCCGCCCCCAACGTAAGAACGAGATCACCCGGTCTGAGATGAGGCAATACCTGATCCGGTAACGTTTCTTTGCGCTCGAGGAAGGTCACAGATGGATGTCCTGCCGACTTGATCGTTTCGGCGAGGGCCGCTCCAGAAACTCCCGGTATCGGTGATTCACCGGCCGGATAAATTTCTGTCATGAACAGCATGTCAGCGTGCGCAAAGGCATCCGCAAACTCTCCAATGCAATCCCGCGTCCGGCTATATCGATGCGGCTGGAACAGAACCACCAATCGACGGTCCCAGCCCTGCTTGGCAGCCGCAAGAGTTGCTTTCACCTCAGTGGGATGATGGCCATAATCGTCGACAACCATGATGCCACCGGCTTCGCCTCGCAAATGAAACCGCCGTTCGACTCCCGTAAAGGCCGCCAACCCTTTGCGAATGAGGTCTACAGGAATCTCTAGCTCGATGCCGATCGCAATGGCCACCAGCGCATTGGACACGTTGTGGATCCCCGGCACAGCCAAGCGAAAGGGACCAAGATTCTTCCCGCGAAAATGCGCCCGGAACTCGGCACTCCATTGCTTCAGACTGACGTCGGTTGCCTTGAAATCAGGTGCCACCCCATCCCGATCCCGAAGCCCGTAGGTGTGATACCGCTTGACCAAGCGAGGGAACAGTGCGGCCAGGCGATCATCATCGGCACACAGGACCGCCACGCCGTAAAACGGTATTTTATTGATGAATTCCAGAAAGCTGTCGTTGATGCGTTCCATCGACCCATAATGATCAAGGTGCTCACGGTCCAGATTGGTCACCGCAACGATCGTCGGAGAGAGGCGAAGAAACGATCCATCACTTTCATCCGCCTCCGCTACGAGCAAGTCACCTCGTCCAAGCCGTGCATGGCTGCCCAAGGCATTGACCTTGCCTCCAATCACCATTGTGGGGTCGAGGCCACCTTGCGCCAACACGTTTGCGACCATTGATGTCGTCGTGGTCTTTCCATGGGCACCGGCGATGGCGACTCCAAACTTCAGACGCATCAGCTCCGCCAACATCTCCGCCCGCGGAATCACAGGAATCTGTTTGCTCTTCGCCACCACAACTTCCGGGTTACTCGCCGCCACGGCGGAGGAGATGACCACGACTTGCGCCTCTCCCACATTGGACTCCTGATGCCCAATGAACACTTTCCCACCGAGTTCTTCCAGTCGCCTCGTCGTCTCCGAAACGTTCAGATCTGAACCGGTCACCTTGTATCCCATCGTGAGCAGCACTTCTGCGATGCCACTCATGCCGGCCCCGCCGATTCCGACGAGATGAATCTGCTGTATTTTTCGAAAAAGTGTCATGCGAGCCTGCCTTTGTCGTGCCGCTGAAGGCTGTGATCGAATCCCCTGTTCACCAACAACACTAACCTCCGGTCGCTCGAGTAGATTGGTTGATGTCATGTGTCACTCCCATGAGCGTGTAACATTCACCGACGATCACTTCGCCGGCATCAATTCGTCTCATCTCCACACTCTTCCGTTGCATTGTCCTCAGCCGTTGCGGATCCGACAAGACAGCGTGGATCATCTCACTCAGTTTTACTCCGGTGAGATCGGCCTGCGGAAACACAATGGCTCCTCCCGCTGCCTCCATCGCCCGTGCATTCTTCATCTGATGATCATAGATCGCCGTCGGCAACGGAATCAGAATCGCAGCTTTTCCGCAGGCCGTCAGTTCGGCGATGGTCATCGCGCCAGCACGCGCCACCACCAGATCGGCTGCCCGAAGAACAGCCGGCATATCGTAGAGAAACGGGACAATCTTGGCGTGGATACCCAATGTCCGATACGTTTCACTGACTCGCTCGTAATCTCCCTCGCCCGTCTGATGCGTGATGGTCAGGCCTGGAAACCGTTGGCTCAGCAGGGGCAATCCTTCCAATACCGCGCTGTTGATGGCCCTAGCCCCCTGGCTCCCACCAAAAATCAGCAGGTGCTGGCCACCCTGCTTGGTTGGCGCGCTGTTGTCTGGTTGCACCAAAAACTCCTGTCGAATCGGTGTCCCGACGACGCGCACCTTCCGCCGATCAAAGGAAGTCCCTGCCGACTCAAATGCCAAAAAAATCCGCTGCGCAAAAGGAGCGACGACTTTGTTGGCCAATCCGGGATAGGCATTTGGCTCCAGAATCACCCGGGCAATTCCTTTCAAGGCAGCAGCAGCTAACATGGTCGGACTCGTGTAGCCCCCCACCCCGATCACGAGATCAGCCTGCCGCCGCTGCAGAAGTTCCAGTGATTGCCAAATCCCAACAGGCACGGAAAAGACTCCCCGCATGACATCCAGTAGCCCCTTTCCCATCACCGGCTTGGCGGTAATCATAGCCAGTTCAAACCCTTCATGCGCGAGGACCTTCGATTCGACCCCTCGTGTCGTCCCAACAAACAGAATCTTCGT
Source organism: Nitrospira sp. (assembly GCA_005116895.1). Lineage (GTDB taxonomy): Bacteria > Nitrospirota > Nitrospiria > Nitrospirales > Nitrospiraceae > Nitrospira_D. Next base: position 129,226 of record SWDO01000021.1, read on the forward strand.
AGAAGGGTCACGACGCTGAAATTCACGAGCCAATGCCACCGCTGGATACAGATGCCCACCGGTCCCTCCGGCGGCGATCACAATGGTCATCGTCGCCGCACCAAACCGCGCCCACTCCTTTGTCCCATCTCCTCCTGCCCTGCCTGTCGATCCCGCGAGATATTTAGCAAGATCCCCACTCCTACCAGACTCATGACCAAGGAGGATCCCCCGTAACTGACGAACGGCAATGTCAGTCCTTTGGTCGGCAAGAGTCCCGTGACCACAGAGGCGTTGATTAACGCTTGAACGGTAATGAGCAACGTGATCCCCATGCCGAGATACCGGCCAAACGGCATTTGTGCGCGCGCCGCGATCTGAAAGCCGCGGATGGCGAACACAGCAAAGAGTAGAATAATGATTCCTGCACCTACCAATCCAAGCTCCTCGCCCATCAACGCCAAGACAAAATCGGTGTGGGCTTCTGGGAGGAAAAAGAGCTTTTGTTTGCCCTCGCCCAACCCAACTCCGAACAATCCCCCGCTGCCAAACGCAAGCAACGATTGATTGATCTGAAAACCCGATCCAGTCGGATCTTGCTCCGGATTGAGAAACGCAAGAAGCCGCTTCCAGCGATAGGGCGACAGCCAAATCAATACCGCCATCGCCACCAGCGCCACTGGTACGAGCCTGAAGAGATGGGATATTCGCGCCCCGCCAAGAAATAACATCCCCGCTGTAACCAATCCGATCACCACGATGGTTCCAAGATCTGGTTCCCGTAGAACCAACGCGCTGAGGAGACCGACCACCGCAACCGCCGGCATGACCCCATCGCGAAAACTCTGGAGCCGATCCTCCTTTTTGGCCAGATACGCCGCGAGATAAATCACGGTGACCAGCTTGACCATTTCGACCGGCTGAATTGAAATCGGTCCAAGGCGCAGCCATCGTCTGGCCCCCTTGATCTCCACCCCGACCGACGGAATCAACACCAGGACCAACAACACGGTGATAAGACCAAGAAGCGGAAGTGCCAATCGCTTCCACCACACATAGTCGATCCGAGACACCACATGGAGAAGTGCTAGCCCGAATGCTAGCCACGCTAGTTGTCGCTTCAGAAAGTACCACGAGTCGTGAAAGCGCTTGTTTTCTCCAGCCACCACGGCGCTTGCGCTGAACACCATCACTAGACCCACGAGCGCCAGGGTCACGGTGACGATCAACAAGAGATGATCGAACGTCACCTGCTTCGTGGCCTTCGGGCTGAGAGTGGACCATGGCAGCGTCAGGGTCCCTGCAGATCTCTGCGCCATTGGTAAGTATCAATTCTCCTCTGCCTCGCCGTCAGCTACGCGGGCAACAATTGCACGAGTGCTTTAAACTGACGGCCTCGATCCTGGTAATCCACAAACATATCGAAACTGGCACAGGCCGGCGACAGCAACACCACCTCGCCGACACCGGCTCCCGCTGCCGCAAACTCAATGGCCTGCTTCAAGGTCTCAGCTCGTTCGACCGCCTGATAGCCTTCCATCGCCTTCGCAATCAGCGGCGCCGCTTCACCGATCAGAAGGAGTCGCTTCACTCTCTGTCGAATGGCGGGAGCTAACCGAGAAAAATCTCCGCCCTTGTCTCGCCCCCCGGCGATCAGCCAAATCGGCTGCTCGATACTTTCCAACGCTTTGAGAGTCGCGTCCACATTGGTCCCTTTCGAGTCGTTGATAAAGCAGGTGCCTCGGCGCTCACGAACCACCTCCAACGCATGTTCCAAGCCAGGAAACTCTCTAAGAACCTGACGAACAACACTGAGAGGGCACCCGCCCAGCAGTGCGTAAGTAGCAGCCACCATGGCATTCTCGATGTTGTGATTGCCGATGATCTTGATCTCGCTCCGAGCACAGATCTCCTGAGTCTGGCCTCCAATGGTGGTCATAAGGCGATCTCGATCGAGATAAGTCCCTCCGCCCAAATCGGACGGTAACCTCTGAGTTCTTGTGAAACCCAGTACACGGGCCCTCGCACTTCGCCGCAACGGAGCCACTCTTGAATCATCCAGATTGAAGAGGGCATAGTCGGACGGAGTTTGATTCTCAAAAATTCTGTTTTTCGCCGCGATGTATTCGTCGATCGACTCATAGCGATCCTGATGGTCCACCGTCACGTTGAGAATCGCGGCAATCCATGGATGAAACTGCTCCACGGTTTCCAGTTGGAAGCTGGACACTTCCGCCACCAACGCGTCATACGGGCATGGGCGGCCCGCCTTCATGGCTTGCAGCGAGTGTAGGGAGGCCTCACTGATCGCTGTGCCCAAATTCCCGCCGACAAATACCCTTTTTCCACTCTCTTGCAACATCTTCCCAGTCAGCGTGACCGTCGTGCTCTTTCCATTCGTACCGGTCAGAGCCAGAATTGGAGCGGAAAGAAACCTCGATGCCAGATCGAGTTCACTGATGACCTTCACACCTCGGTGGCGAACGCGCTCAAGGGCCTCCAACCGATAGGGGACTCCCGGACTAATGACGACGAGTTCGGCTGTATCGAGAGCCGATTCATAATCCCCGCCTAGAACGATACGCGTCGTCGCCTGATCCAGCGACTCAAGCACACCGAGTAACTCTCCTCGATCCTTTCGATCGGCCAGCGTCACCACCGCGCCGACTTCCTGGAGTAGGCGGGCGGCGGCCACGCCACTCCGTGCCAATCCGACAACTGTGACGCGAGCTCCTGCCAACTGCATGGTGTCCACTCCCACCATCTCCATTACCTCAACTTGAGCGTGCTCAAACTCAATAGCGCCAACAAAATGGCAATGATCCAGAGACGCACCACGACTTTCGGCTCCTCCCAGCCTTTCATCTCAAAGTGGTGGTGGATTGGGGCCATGAGGAATATTCGCTTCCCTCGGGATTTGAATGAGGCAACTTGGAAAATGACCGAGACGGCCTCGATCACGAAAACACCGCCGACCATGAGCAACAACAGCTCATGCTTGCTGATGACCGCTACCGTCCCAAGGGCCGCCCCGAGCGGGAGCGAACCGACATCGCCCATAAAGACCGAGGCCGGATAGGTGTTGAACCAAAGGAACCCAAGACTCGAACCCAGGATGGCCGCCGTAAAGACCGCCAACTCTCCGGCTCCGTCGATGTGTGGGATCAGAAGGTATTCCGACATCAATCGGTGACCAGTTACGTAAGCAACCACGGTGTACGCCAATGCCGCAATCATCACAGGACCGATCGCCAGCCCATCAAGACCATCAGTGAGGTTCACGGCGTTGGAACAACCGACGATCACCAACACGGCAAAGACAACATAAAACCATCCCAAATCAGGGGTGAAACTCTTAAAAAATGGCACACTCAGTTTCGTGCTGTAGCCAGGCATTGAGTACAAAATCAGCGCGACGATGAGCGCGACGACTATTTGAGCTGTGAATTTTTGCGATGCGGAAAGCCCCTTCGATCGGGCCTTGATGAATTTCAGATAGTCATCCGCAAACCCTATGGCACAAAACCCCAGTGTCGCAACAAGAACCAGCCAGATGTGGGAACGCGAGATATCAGCCCAGAGCAGCGTGGACAACGTGACTGCGAAAATGATGAGGATGCCGCCCATCGTGGGCGTCCCACTTTTAGCGAGATGTCGCTTCGGTCCGTCATCACGTATCTGCTGCCCTAACTTAATTTCTTGAAGCTTGCGAATCACCCACGGCGCGAGTACGAAGGCGATCAGAAACGCTGTGACCGCGGCATAAATGATGCGAAAGCTCTGATACCGAAAGACATTCAGAAACGAAAATTCTTTATGGAATGGATAGAGCCAGATATACAGCATAGCCTGAATGACCGTTAGGACGCCTTTCTTGTCGTATGTGTTGCTCCTTGAAGCGCATCAGCGACAAGCTCTAATTTCATCCCGCGCGATGCTTTGATCAGCACGGTATCACCCGGCTTCACAAAGGTTTTTATGGCGGCGCATGCCGCGCGCGCATCCGGGACTTCGAGAATATGGGCTTGATCCAGTCCTGCCTGCTTCGCCCCTTTGGCGAGGCTCCGCCCCAATAGTCCACAGGCTACGAGCTGATCAATGCCGTGGCGTGCCACGAATCCGCCGACTTCCTCATGCATCTGAGCGGCATTCGGGCCAAGTTCCAGCATATCGCCAAGCACGGCGATTCTCTTTCGTTTTGCCCCTGTTTGCGCGAGCAACTGCACGGCTGCTTTCATGGAGGCCGGGTTGGCATTGTAACAGTCGATGATCAACTTCACGCCCTGACTCACTCGCACCTGCGACCGCATGGCAGCAGGCCGGAAACGGGACAGTCCCTGAGCGATCACCCCTCCAGCCAAGCCCAAAATCGAACCGACCGCTCCTGCGGCCAAGGCATTGGTGACGTTGTGGTCTCCTTGCACTCGAATATGAACCGCAGCATGACGCACCGCTCCAGGAAGCAGAAGACGAAAGATCGTCCCATTGCGCCCGTCAGACTTCAGATCCACGGCACGGACGTCAGCCTTTGATGAAAAACCAAACGACACCACACGACAGCGAGCTCGCGCAGCAAGGTAGTCGTAATACGAATCATCCGCGTTCAGGATTGCAACTCCATCAGAAGGAAGCAGATCGAGCATCTCCGCCTTTGCCTGAGCTGACACGTCCATCGTGCCGAAAAACTCTAAATGGTCGGGGCCGATGTTCGTAATGATCCCGATCGTGGGGCGAACTATTTCACACAGCCTAGTGGTCTGACCGAGATTGTCGACTCCCATCTCGATAACCGCTCCCTTGTGTCGCTCATTAAGGCGAAGCAGCGTCTGCGGGACGCCCACACGGTTATTCAAATTCCCTTCCGTCTTGAGAATCTTCCAGCGATGGGCCATGACACTGGCGACCATTTCTTTCGTCGTCGTCTTACCGTTGCTTCCCGTCACGGCAACGACAGGAATGTGAAATCGGCTTCGGTGATGTGCAGCCAGCTGTTGATAGACATGGAGTGGATCGCGGACCCCGAGGATAAATGGCTGGGCCCGCTTCGAACCACGCTTCAAGGAAATCCCCGACACATCGTAGGAATCGAGCACGATCGCTCCAACCGCCCCGCGTGAGAATGCCGTCGCCACAAAGTCATGGCCGTCGAATCGATCTCCCTGGAGCGCAAGAAAGAGATCACCAGGCTGAAGAGAGCGAGTATCGAGGCTGATTCCACGGATACGCTGTTTCGCCCAACTCACCCCATCGCTAGCCAAGACTTTAGCGCTGATCACTTCCCGCAATTCTTCGACAGTAAACAGTGTCATCTGGATACTTCCACGCACCGACCACCCTCTGCATCCATAGACTAGATGCGGGCTCCGAGTCGTTCGATAGCGTCGCGTGCCACCTCGCGATCGTCGAAATGAACCTTCTTCGTGCCGATGATCTGGTAGTCTTCGTGTCCCTTACCGGCAATCAACACCATATCCCCACTCTGGGCCTCCCGCACCGCCTCTTCGATGGCATCTCGCCGATCAGACACTTTTCGGTACTGGACGTGTGGCCGTAAGCGCAGTGCCTCGTTCACTCCGACTTCAACTTGTTCCAGGATTGAGAGGGGGTCCTCGGTTCTGGGATTGTCCGACGTCAATATCACAACGTCGCTGTAGCGCACGGCCGCTTCTCCCATCTTCGGCCTCTTTCCTCGGTCACGGTCTCCACCACACCCAAAGACCGTGATGATGCGTCTGGTTTTCAGTACTTGTGCCGCTGTCAGCAATCGGACTAACGCGTCTTCAGTGTGTGCGTAGTCTACGGCCACCGTAAATGGCTGACCCGCGATCACACGTTCAAACCGTCCCGGCACATTCGTGACTCTCGCCACGGCCTCACAAATTTGCGAGGGGGTGCCCCCTTCATGAAGCGCAACGCCTATGGCAGCAAGTAGGTTGTAGACATTGTGCTCACCGACAAGATGACTTTCGATGGGGAAGCTCCCGACCGGAGTCGCCGCAGTGAAGGTTGTCCCCTGAAGAGACAACCGCACCGCTTCCGCACGCAGGTCCGCCTTGGCCTTTAATGCATAGGTCCAAACTGGGACCGGACAATGCTCGACAATGCGAGATCCATAGGGGTCATCGATGTTGACGATCGCCCGTTTATTCGCCTTGAACCCTCCCCTCAATTCTGTAAATAGTCTCAATTTCGCCTGAAAGTACTCCTCCATAGTCTTGTGAAAATCGAGATGATCCTGAGTTAGATTCGAAAAGACCGCCACATCATATTCACATCCGCTCGTGCGATCTTGCGCCAGGGCATGAGAAGACACTTCCATCACTGCAGTGATGCACCCGCCGGTGACCATCTTGGCAAGCAGCTGTTGCAGCTCAAGAGAACCAGGTGTCGTGTGCGTGGCTGGCATCGTGCGCTCACCGATCTGATAGGCAACGGTTCCGATTAACCCTACTGGGTGGCCCATGGCTTCCAGCAGCGCTTTGCAGATATACGTCGTGGTGGTTTTCCCATTCGTTCCAGTCACACCAATCATCCGAATCTTCGACGAGGGGTCTCCATAAAAGCGGCCTCCCAGCAGACCGAGCGCCTTTCTGGAGTCGTCAACGCGGACGAATGGAAGTGACACCTCACTCACCGGCTGCTGCGACACCAATGCGACCATTCCGCCATTCCTGGCCGCCGGAATAAATTCATGTCCATCGACCCGCTCGCCTTTCACGGCAACAAAGAGACTGTGGGGCAAGACAGCCCGAGAATCATCAGTAATAGCGTTGACAGACACATCCAAATTCCCACGGCGATCGAGAATCTTCACCCATCCCTCTAGCGACTGAAGCAGGGTTGCCAAGGTCATCGACACTCCCCAGTACGATTACTATCGTCGCGAAGCCATCGCCAGCGTGATGGGCGCATCCGATGGCACGCCTAAGTAGCTTAACACCTGCTCCCCGACGCGACTAAACACCGGGGCGGCCACGCTCCCGCCTGAGGCCTTCTTATCTTGAGGTTCATCGATGATCACAATCATGGCAAGCCGGGGTATATCTGAGGGAACATAGCCGGCAAAGGACGCAACAAATCGTGAGGTAGAATAGGTCTTCGTGTCGCCATCGATCTGTTGAGCGGTGCCCGTCTTTCCAGCCACCCGGAACCCCGGGATCGCTGCCTTCCCCCCAGTACCGTCCGTGACGACACCCTCAAGGATCTTGGTCACGCTGCGGGCTGTCTCTGGGGATACGATCCGTCGTCTGGTTTGAGGAGGTATCTGCTTAAGGATCTGGCCCTCAGCATCTCGTATTTCTGACACCACGTAGGGTTTCATCAACACCCCACCGTTCGCGAGGGCTGCGACAGCAGATACCATTTGAAGTGGTGTCACGCCGATCTCTTGTCCTATAGAAATCGAGGCTATCGAACGACGCCCCCAGTCTCTTGGATTGCTCACCAATCCTGCCCCCTCCCCAGGCAAGTCGATCTCCGTACGCTGACCGAAGCCGAATGCCTGAAGATATCGATAGAGCCGCTGCTCCCCCAACGCCATCCCAGTCTTCACCGCCCCAATGTTGCTGGACTTCTGAATCACCTGCGCAAAGGAGACCCATCCCAGTCGCTCATGATCATGAATGACGGTGTTCGCGACCATCATATGCCCATTCTCCCCAAACACCATCGTATTGGGCCTCACCACTCGCTCCTCAATGGCTGCCGCAGCCATCATCGCCTTCATGGTTGACCCTGGCTCATAGGTGTCCGTTAACGCCCTGTTTCGCCAGCGATCACGACTGAGTGCCGACACGGCGTTGGGATCAAATCGTGGGCTCACCGCCATAGCCAACACCGCTCCGGTCTTTGGATCAAGCACAATCATTGTTCCTGACTTGGCCTGCGCTCGACCAACCGCGTCCTCAAGCTCTCTCTCAACGATATACTGAATCACCTCATCAATCGTAAGCGTGAGGCTATGGCCGGGCGTCGGACTCCGTTCCATCATTCCCTTAGGAAACACCGTATGCCCGTGGGCATCGCGTTGCAGCACCATCATCCGCTTCTCACCATGCAAGTACGGTTCATAGCGATGCTCGACGCCTTCCAAGCCCTCACCGTCCATTCCCGAAAAACCCAACACATGGGCTAGAAGCGGCCCTTTGGGATAGAACCGCCGCCCTTCCATCACAACCCCGATCCCATCAAGAGGCAAACGATCCAGGCGACGCCCCTGCTCAGGATCTAATTTTCGAGCTAACCATACAAATCTCCGGTCCTGTCGAAGTTTTCGTTCCAACTCGTCGGTCTTCACATGCAGAACCGGCGACAACTGCTGAGCAGTCTTACGAGGATTATCTACTGTGTTTGGAACTCCGAATACGGACTGCACCTCCACATTCATGGCTAAAATCTTGCCATGTCGATCGACGATCGTGCCGCGAGCCCCTTCAAGGGATACTGTCTTTTGGTGCTGTCGATCCGCTTGGGCGGAGAGTACAGCGGCTTGCAACACTTGCAGCGTGACCAGCCGGAACAGAACCACTCCAAACCCACACAGCAACAGCAGCAATAGGACATACCGACGACCGCGAGAAAGGGAACCGGCCACTAGAACCTCCCGCTGGGAAGATCATTCCTGGCGACTTTCAGCTCAACCAGCGCAATACCTGAGGGATGGACACCACTTGGTCTTGGCCTGGACTGAACCACGATGATTTGCCCTTGCTGAGGCAGACTCATGCCGAGTTTTTCCGTCGCCAACTTTGCGATCCTGTCGGAGGCACTCAATGTGGAAAATTTGACGCGAAGCTCATCTCGTTGACGTTCCAGCACCGCCTTGTCACGCTTCAATCGTTCAATCTGATAGCCGATCCGAACCACGTCTACGCGCTCCCACACAAACACAAATACGAGACAGAGTCCTAGAAAAACGGTGACGGTCTTCATGAAGGTCCCATCCTCGGTTGATATTCAGCGACTCGTAATTTAGCGCTTCGTGATCGTGGATTTGCTTCGCACTCGGCCCCCGAAGGAAGGACCGGTTTCTTTGTGAGTATCGACAGGGTGGCGTCTGGCCCTTGAGCAAGAGACCGGAACGTATGCTTCACAATACGATCTTCGAGAGAATGAAAAGAAATCGCGCACACCCTCCCTCCCACAGCCAACACATCGATTGCATCTCGAAGCGAGGGCTCCAAGAAATCCAGTTCATGATTCACCGCAATGCGAAGCGCCTGAAAGGTCCGCGTGGCACAATGAATCCGTCCGTGGCGATAAGACGCCGGCACGGACCGAGCGATAATAGAGGCAAGTACTCCGGTGGTCATGACTGGCTGTCGTTGCCTTTCCTGCACGATGGCCCGAGCAATTCGCCTGGCATACCTCTCTTCCCCATTCTGAAATATGATGTCCGCAAGCTCATGTTCGGAACTACTGTTCACCAAATCGGCGGCAGTTGTCCCGATCGTTTGGTCCATGCGCATATCAAGCGGACCTTCTCGCTGAAAACTGAACCCTCGGGAAGGATCGTCCAACTGCGGGGATGAAACCCCAAAATCGAACAGCACACAATCGACCTTCGCGATACCCGCTTCAGCAAGGTGTGACTTTAAGTCACGATAATTTCCTTGCCGCAACACAATACGGTCTCCGAATCGATTCAAGCGCCGCTGACTGAACTCAATGGCCTGAGAATCTTGGTCCAGCCCTACAACTCTTGTTCCAACAGGGCTAGCAATTAAGAGCATTTCAGCATGCCCACCATATCCCACTGTACAATCGACAACCGTGGTAGGTTGTTGAGAAATAAGCCAAGAGCACACTTCTTGGCCGAGTACTGGGATGTGCAAATTTTCACCAACGATACTTTCACCCACACGCCTCCACTTTCCCCCACCCTGACGAAGTATACTCTGGCATTTTTGCTTGTCAACAGTCTTTCGGTTGCTTAGCGAGGCCTATATTTAGGTGCAGAAGTTTTGAACAGCATCATCTGGCAGTCGGCATTCCATTGAATTATTATTTATTTACAATAAGCTACGAAACTTACCCCTCTGAAAGGTTTCAATGCTTTCCTTACCCGTCGAACTGGTCAAGTTTGGTTGACTTCAAGGGATTTCAATTAGAGAATGTTGTCATGCTTCGAAACTATTCGTCTTTCTCATATATAAGACCGTTTCTGTTCCTCACCCTTCCGTTCCTCTGCCTGGAACAAGCCGATGCAAAGGACTTCAATCCGGATAATCCTCTCAACCAACCGGCACCGGTCTATTGGTGCTCGAGCAAGACGCCAGACCAACAGATTTCAACGAAAAAAGGTATCGGATGCGAGCCGCTCTACGACACACAGTCCGTAGAAGCGTTCAAGGAAAAGGCACGTCGACAGGGCTTCGATCTTCCCGACCGTGACCGCATAAAAATCGTGGAGCTACAGAATGCAGCGTCGAGATTTTCGGATCGCTACCGGACGTTTGTCTCGTGCTGCCTGACCGATGGGGATGCCCCTGATAAAGTCGTGGACCTCATTGATGAGGCAAACCACATTCTCAAAGCCGTCCAACAAAAAGGCATCTACAATTCAGGCACGTTTGCCCGCCAATATACTCTCAGCGAAACTGTTGGGACGGTCGCACGTGCACGTGAGGACCTCTTTCGACTACGGGAACGGCTAGACAAGCTCACGGAGGCTCAGAATAATCTCGGCGAAGTCGACTACGAGCGCAGCGGCTTAGTGAGGACGCAGATCCAAGAGGAAGAAGAAGCGATTAGGAAACAGTTCAAGGCCAAGAAGGTGCCCTCAGCGGCCCCAACGGGAATGGATATACAAGATACGACACTGCGCTCACGAATCGGAGGAGGCATCGAAGATACCAAGCTGAATGCCAACTTCGGTGCAGATATCGGAGCCTCAGCTTCCCCTTACAGCAATGTGAATGAATCGCTCCGCCCACGCAGAGGAGAGGCGGTCCACGACAGTCACCTCCCGCATCGACCGGGAACGGATATCCAGGATACCTCGATGCCCAGTAGTCCAGGCTTTGAAGTTGACAACGCCCAAAATCGTGACGGGACTTCGTCTGTTCAACGCCGAGGGGTCGGCGCCGCTATCGGTGATTCCGACTTGAATAGCAAGAGGCGATAGCACTCACCTCAAGGTTTTCCTCCCACCACAGGCATCGGCTCCCAGTTCTCCCCCGCATCCTTACTGCGATAGAGACCACTCCCATTTGTGCCGGCATAGAACGCCGTCGGATCCGCGTCGCTTTGTGCAATGGTCCTGATATTAGTGGTCGCCAACCCCTTGTTGAGCACCACCCACGTGCTCCCACCATCTTCACTCCGATGCACGCCATCTCGTCCCGTGATGTAGATCACGCCTCGACGCGTTCGGTCGAGCACCATGGCAATGATCATCTGATCGACAAGCGATTCTCCGATTCGATTCCAACCCTTGGCCGCATCCGTTGTTTTATAGAGCCCTGCGAGCGTGGCGGCGTAGACGGTATCGGGCTCGTATGGATCGACCTGTATGGAGGTGACATTCAGCGCCCGAGACGTTTTCACCATATTCGGCGGCACCAACCCGTTGTTCACTTTTACCCAATGACCGGCCTGATCCATCGACTTGTAGACGCCGCCGCTGGTTCCAGCGTATAGAATGGACGGCCTGGTCGGATCGATGCCCAACGTCACAACCATCAACACTTCTTTCATACCCTCCATTTTCTTCGTCCATTGTTCGCCGCCATTCTTGGTTTCAAACACACCCATCGTTGTCGCGAGAAAAATGTGCTGTGCGTCGGCAGGATCGAAGAGGAACTGATTCACCACGGACGTAATGGTCGCATCATCGAGACCCGATCGCATTGAAGTCCAACGCTGTCCGCCATCATGGCTTTTGTAAACGGCGTCGCCCTTCGTTCCCGCATACACGGTCGCGGGATAAACGGGATCGATTGCCATAGCGATCACACGGGAATAGCTCATTCCTTGAGAAAGGTTTGTCCATGTCTGGCCGGCATCACGGGTCTTATAGATGTAGTCGTTCGTCGCGACGTAGATGATATCGGGATTCTTCGGATGGAGCTGGATGAGAACGATCGGATCACTGCGATCGCAGCCGAAGAGTGAGGCGGCAAGAACGAGGAGCAGGAGAAGGTTTCTCATGTAGGGTCTTGATTTTTTCAGGATGCTCAAACGGGCTATCCAACAAGGCCGCAGGAAGAGTCGGACGCCGAAGCGTGCTCTGTTTTGCACGTTGAGGTGGGCGATCGACCGAGAACGCAGTTGGGAGCCCGTTTCAGCATCCTGTCTATCGATAGTTCGTAAACTGCAGATCGATCTCGAAATCCTTGCCCTTCAAGAATGCGATCGCAGACTGCAATTCATCCTTACTTTTTCCCAACACCCGCACTTGCTCACCCTGAATTTGCGCTTGGACTTTCAACTTGGCATCCTTGACCGCCTTCGTAATCTCTTTGGCTTTTTCCGAGGCAAGGCCGCTCTGAATCTTCGCCGTCTGCCGCACCGTTCCGCTCAACGCCGGCTCCACCGCGCCAAAGTCGAACGCCTTCAGCGATACCCCACGCTTCACGCACTTCCCCTTGATGATCTCCTGCACCGCGTTCAGCTTGTATTCGTCATCGGAGATGACGACCAACTCTTTTTCTTTCTCCTTCAGCGTGATCTCGGTCTTTGAGTCCTTGAAATCGAATCGCTGTTTGACTTCCTTCGTCGCCTGTTCCAGCGCATTCTTGAGTTCCTGCATGTTCACTTCAGACACCACATCGAATGAAAACTGATCAGCCACGATTTCCTCCTCCTCTTACTCTCAAAGTCCAAAGATCGTCTCGGTCGGTCTCCTACTACGCGCCTGCACCGAGCGCAGCCCTTAACTTATGAATATGACAAACCTTGCGTGCGCGGTGCGCGAGCACGGGAGGCTGACCGGGACGCTCTAACAGCACCCTGTCCCAGGCGGTAGCTTGAAGCACCTCTGTTCGTCATCGTGTTGACAAATCGCCGTTTGCATCCGCCCTGCTGATCCTCCCCCTGCCATCACAACAACCTCGCTCGATGTAAACGGCTTCTTCAAGACCACATAGCCATACCACTGCCTCAAACTGTCGCTCAAGACAATCAAACCCAGCACCGCAACCAGTGCCACCAGCACGGCATCCAGATAGAGCGAAAAGGCTTCTCCAGCCGCCAATGTTCCAGCCTTCTTCAAGAACATCCAAAACATCTCATACGATCCAGTCAATGTAATCATCCCCACGAAGAGCATCGGCAGCACTGTGACCCACAGATAAGAAGACTTCCACATCTTGATCAACACGGTCGTTCCGATGCAAAGAGCTAGCGTGCCCAATAACTGATTTGCAGCACCAAACATCGGCCAAATCGTTGAAATGCTTCCTGTTCCGATCAGATAGGCCCAGGCACCCACGACCACACCGCTGCTCAACATCACACCCGGCATCCAGTTCATTCGGCGAAAGGGCGCATAGACCCGTCCTGCCATTTCCTGGATAAGGTATCGCGCCACACGGGTGCCAGTATCGATCGTTGTCAGAATGAACAACGCCTCAAATACGAGCGCGAATTGATACCAGTAGGCCATCAGACCCGCCATGCCAGGCAAGGCTGAAAAGATCGACGCCATACCAACGGCAAGTGACACGGCACCACCAGGGCGGCCGGCCACATCAACTTCAACCATCTGTGACAGTTCAGCAATTCGCGACGGGGGAAAACCCATCGCCGCCAAGGCATCCCCACTCAATGTTGTATTGATCGCCAGGTAGTCGCCAGGAATCAGCACCGAGGCCGCGATCAACGCCATGACACCGACAAAACTTTCCAGCAACATCGCCGCGTACCCCACTACTGCCTGCGATTCCTGCTCGATCATCTTGGGCGTCGTCCCGGACGAGACCAATGAGTGGAATCCTGAGATTGCTCCGCAGGCGATCGTGATAAAGAGGAACGGGAAGAGCGTGCCTGGAATAATCGGCCCGCCGCCATTCGCAAACTGTGTCACACGCGGCATCTCGATCGTCGGTGCCATGAGGATTACACCAACGCCGAGCAGGAAGACCACGCCGAGTTTCATGAAGGTGGAGAGATAGCCACGCGGCACCAGCAACATCCAACCGGGCAGTACTGACGCAAGAAAACCATAGCCAGCTAGCAGCCAGATCAGCGCTGGCTTGTCAAACTCGAATAACCACGCGTAGGACGACTGCGCGACGACACGGCCGTACAGCACGGCGGCGATCAGTAGAACCACGCCAAGTAGATAAACAGGAACCCCTTGAGTGGTTTCCCAGTGAAATCCATCTCGCAGGCGTGCGGTTTTTTTAACAGCGTTTCGTAGCGCTCCGACGCCACCCGGACCATGAGACGATCTTTTTCGATCCCACAGCACATGTGGCCGTTGAGCATGAAACAGAGCCCGCCGAACATACGCTTCTCCTCCAGCTTTTTTCGGCACTTGAAGTAGGCCCTGATTCGTTCTGCCAATCGCTCGTTACAAGCCATCTCACGCCCTCTCGCTTCAACGCTTTGTATTCACCAACAGCGATCGTGGATTGGTACCCCTATTTTGGTATACTCTTCGGGACCATGCCACCCGATGCCCCGGCTTCACCGCCTTCACCGAGCGATCGCCGTGAATATTATCGCATCACTGTCTCGCTCCCCATCTGTCTTCAGCCTGAGTCAGATACTACCGAGAACGAGTTCGTCGAGAAAGCAGTCAATCTGAGTGCCGGCGGGATCGGCGTCACGCTGAACCAGACCTTCGAGGTGAACGCCATTCTCTCCTGCGCCCTGCTCCTTCCCGGCGAGGTGCTCTTTAAGTCTCACCTTCAAATACTGCGTGTGGATCCCATTCCCTACCCGCTCAATACGTATCGACTCCATGGCCATTTCCTCAGGATGGCCAATCCAGATCGAGAACTGCTGATCAGACATATCATCCAGTTTCAGCGCGAACACCTCAATAAGCACTATTCCGCCTGAATAAGCACAACCCCCATATCCAGTGAATATGGCCATGGACCACTCTGGAGGATCCATTTCGTCCCCGCGAAAGGGGGATTCATTCTGCCGCTCAAGGCCGACTACACTGGGTCACTGTGGAATCCATACGCCCCCATCAGCGCCATCACTATCGCGTCCCGCTTGCCACGCAATACCCCGTGATGTTTTCCGATGCGGAAACGATCGCGGAAGGAACAGTCATGAACCTGACGGTGTTTGGCTGCGCGATCGAATGCGCCGATACCATCCCAGAGGGAACCACCCTACGGATGCAGCTCATCCTCCCGGATCAGACACAGTCACTCCCGGTCGAGGAAGCGGAAGTCCGATGGACCCAAGGGAATCGAATGGGGCTTCAGTTTCACAGGGTGGAGCGGGCGGCGGATTTTCGGCTCCACAGCTTTGTGTGGGATCGGATGGTCGAACGGCTCCACACGATCACTCAGGAAGGACTTTCACCTTCTTGACCCCGAGGTCTCCTGCCTTTTCCCACTAGGGCCAGACACAAGAGTCCAATACCAATCCAGACCACTTCGCGGAAACGTCGAAGCAGCGCAAAGGTAATGCCCGTCACGTCGCTATACCCAAAGGCCTGTAGCAAGAGAAGATTACCGGCATCTTGTGCCCCGAGACTACCAGGGATGAAAAAGGTCCCGCCTTTAATCAAGGCTGCCAAGGCGCCCATCGAGATGACCGACCACAGGCTGGCGGAATCGCCTAGGAAATAGATGATCACAAAAACTTCTAACGATTCGGCCAGCCAGCCGAAAAAGCACACCCCGGTCGAGAGAGCAAAAGTCCCACGATGCTGGCTGTAGAAATTCAGAATGGTCTGGTCGATCGAGCGTAAGTGCTCCTCTTGCGCTTCTAGAAC
Source organism: Nitrospira sp. (assembly GCA_005116895.1). GTDB lineage: Bacteria > Nitrospirota > Nitrospiria > Nitrospirales > Nitrospiraceae > Nitrospira_D. The sequence goes on from SWDO01000021.1 coordinate 145,109, forward strand.
CTGGATCCGCATTCCCAGCTTCTTCATGATTGCCAGCATCGAAGCAAAGAGCCCGCGCTGTTGGACAAAGATAAACCCGGCAATCGAACAGACTAATACCGCCACACTCACGACCGCAGCTGTGATGGTCTGTTCCGCCGAACTCCCGACGCCCAAAATCAACAATCCAATGGCGATCCCGACGAGAATATAGAACACCTCGGCAATCGTGAGAGTCGTCTTGGCAATCACCACGGACGCGGCCCCTTCCGCCATCGGAACATTGTATTGTTTCAGCAGGTAAGCCTTCAGGGGTTCGCCGCCCATGTAGGCTGTGGGTGTCGTCATATTCACAACCTCCCCGGCGGTCCGGATTGTGAGAAGCCGCCAAAACGGGATCACTTGCGCGAATGCCCTCAATACTAGCTTCCAGCCATATGCCTCGATTACATACATAATGAGAGAGGGAATCAGGATGATCACCAAGGGGAGGGGGCCTAGCCGCAATGCCGCATCGTAGATGTTACCGGGTCCAATCTGCCAGACAAGAACGCCAAGAACGATGAGGCCAAGGGCTAGTAGGATATAGCGCAACACGTTAGTCGGATGGCGAACGGGGCATTTATGGCCGAGGAGACGAGACCGCGGATGGGCGAATGACCCAGCCCATGGCACAGGCAAACAGCAATGCGCCGGCTGCCGCGAAGATGAGAAACCAATACAGCTGGTCGAACAGGGCAAAGCCCAACAGCGCTGCTGAAAAATCTCTGCTGGCCACATTTTTCAACATCACGTCCGCCCACGCTGCATGGGCAGGGGTGCTCCAGCCACTCACCGCTTTAATCTTTTGCGCCTTTTCGACGAGTACAAGTGAGAGGCCGTTGCCAAACACCGCAGCGGTGCCGAGTGCGAGCGGAACCCAGTCGTCCGCTTGTCGGATGTGAGTCGTATAGAGTCCCACGGCAATACCTGCAAAAATCGCCATGTGCACGATGTTGTCCAACACGATATCCAGCCAGGCACCAAGCGGCGACTCGGTAAAGGTCAACCGCGCGACTTCGCCGTCGCAGCAATCGATAACGGCCGCCAATTGAAACAAGAGGGCTGCCACGATACCGGCGCTATAGGTGCCCATCCCAAATCCTGCAGCCGCCAGCAGACCGACTAACCCGGCAAGGACCGTGATGGAATTGGGCGACAGCCCCATGGCGAGAAACAGGCGTGTAAACCAGCGAGAGACTTTACGATTAAAATAGCGATCGACAAACCCTTCGAATTCCCCCTTGAGCGAATTGAACAACTTCTTTTCGGCTGCTTGGACGTCAGACAGCGTTCGAACAGGTTGATACCAATTCCCCTGCTTCGCTTCAGCCGAGACAACACGCACTCGACCATCCGCTGCGGCCCGCTCAAGCCACTGGCGGATCGGAGGGCTTCCCTTCTCACTCACAGTTTGATTCGTGGTGCTCATCAGGCTTGCCGGCACGACCACTAACTCAGCCACACGTAAGGCAGGACTGTCGAAACGAGGAGGGGCGAAAATCGTCGGACGATCAGACTGGACTTTCGCTCGCAGGCTCTGCACCATAAACTGATCGACCTGCCCCTGTGAGGCTTGCGAGACTACAAAGGCCTGACCGTCCTGCACCTCACGCCGCAACCGTTCAATCAACCCTCGAGAGAACACGCTATTGACGCTCGCGACCAACGCAAAACCATGCACTTCGGCCGCCAAGGCTTCCCATGTCCGAGGATCATCGAGAGGAAATTCACGGATCGGCATCCATCGGACGGGAATCGTGACGCGTGGCCCTTTGCCAAGCGCCTGTTTCAGCTGCTCCTCCTCAGAACTGGACAGAACGATTAATTGACGAATCCCCGCCCGTTGCAAGGTGAGTACGGTTCGTTGAAAGAGCCCGATCCCCACGACGCTGGTCAGGGGCCCTACATCATCAACCTGCGTCCCAATCGGACCGCCGAATACCCCGACCGACGGTAGCAGAATCGCCGTGGCCAACCCTTGAATCTCGACTCGCCTTTGGAGGATGCTCTTACTCATGGTTCTCTAGGCACTAGTGTCTGCTCACCAAGGTTCCCTTGCGTAGGGTCCCTCTTCATCGAACAGCCTACTACAATGGAGACTTTCTCATAATTTTGGCAAAACTTCCAATTCAGCTTTTCTTACATCTTCAATGAAATCGATCTCGGTCCAGGGCAGCCCCCCAACCCGTTCATAGCCAACCCGCACGTCCTGAAAATACGGTCGCAACGCGTCCTCATACTCCATGTCCCATGAGCCTCGGTCGATGTAGCCACGGAGCGACGAGACAACATGAGGCGTGTCGGCATGCCGAACCCGAAGAAATCCAACTCCTTCACCGGCGTAATCGTAACGTTCCGGCATATTCTTCGACAGCGCAATCACTCGGCCCCCGGCCACAACCACCATGCACTCCTCTCCAGTTTGCTGTACCGTCTCATCCATCAACAGCGCATTTTCACAGGGTGACGCCACGAGACGTCGTAGGATTTCTGGATGGAACAGCACATCGGCATCCATCACGATACTGTCGTCGTCGAGCGCGGTTCGTGCAATCCACAATGAGGAAATACTGCCCCTATGAAACTGTTCGTTGACCAAAAACGTGACGTTGACGCCGCAACAATCCTGCTCGACCGCCGCACGAATCATCTCCTGCTTGTATCCGACAACAATCTCCGCCCGACGAATCCCCACGGAAACCAGCGACTCCAGATAGCGATGCAGGAGCGACCGGCCGCCAATCTCGATGAGGCATTTCGGGTGATGCTGGGTCACTTCCCACAAACGCTTTCCGACTCCCGCTGCCAGAATGACCGCCTTCATATTGATTTGCAGACCTGTTCGAAGGCGTCGAGAAATCCGCCAAACTGCGCCTCGGACAGTGCCCCCATATTGGCTACGCGAAAAATCTTGTTTTCCAAGTTGCCCTGCCCGGCATAAATGACATAGCCTTGCTGCTTCAGGCGGTCATGCAACGCCTGATAGGAAACACCTTCCGGCAGGTGATAGGCCGTGATGGTGTTCGATTGCCGGTCCACCGGGAGAAGCGCCTTCACACCGAGCTTGGCCATTCGTTCACGAATCAGGGTCGCCATCTTCTTATACCGCTGGATGCGATTGGCCACGCCTTCCTCGAGCAACTCATTAAGTGCTTCGTCAAAGGCATAGTAGACCTGCACCGCGGGCGTGAATGGAATCGTGCCTCGCCCCTCGTTGTCGATGTAATGGGTCAGATGGAGATACCACGAGCGCTTCGGATACGCGCGCATTCTCTCGACGAACCCTTTTCGCACAAGCACGAACGAGACGCCTGGGAACCCCTGAATGCACTTTCCCGCCGTCCCCGTCACCATATAGATGTGCGACTTGGCAATATTCAGCGTTTCACCTGCCAGCGCACTGACGGCATCCAGCACAAACACGCGATTCTGATTGTCGACGATCTCGGCAATCTCATGGACAGGGTTGAGGAGTCCAGTGGTGGTCTCGTGGTGCACCATGCCGACGGCATGCACTTCCTGATGCTGTCGCAAGGCCAGCAGCAGCTTCTCAGGGTCTGGCCGAACCGTCCAGTCATACTTCAACTCGCTCACCCCCAGGCGATGGAGACCCACAATCTGGGACATCCGCTCGCCATAGACACCGTTGTTGAGGATGAGCATCCGGCGACCGTGAGGAAGCGACGACATCAAGGCGGCTTCAACGGCAGCCGTCCCCGATCCGGTCATCACAACGGCGACGTAGTCCGATTCGTCTCCGGGGACAAAGGCCTTGAGCAGCTTGGCTTGGATACGGTGAAGCAGTTCTGAAAATTCGTCTTCTCGATGACAGATATCGGGTGTCAACAGCGTCTGCCGCACCCGCTCGGACACGTTCACTGGACCAGGATTTAGGAGAACCACTCTTCTCTCCTTTTCTCAGGGCGCGTGATGAACCCCCTATTCTTCAATCGCCTTCATGAATCGACGGGTGATGTCCGGTGGGTCGTACAGGACGCGACCGGCATCTTCCACAAACTCATTCACCTTGATGAGCAACATGCTGGGCCCATCTTTCTTCAGCATGTCCTTGAACTCGTAGACGAGATCGTCGCGATCAAGGACCCGTTCCACATTCACGTAGCCCGCCGACTTCGCCACTTTCTCGAGCGGCACCACGTTGGAGATCGTTGGCTGGTTCCCGGTCGTTCCGTACACTTCATTGTCGAAGACAACATGGATAAAGTTTTTTGGTTTCAACGCACCGACCGTCGCAAGTGTACCCATTCCCATGAGCACATTCCCGTCGCCATCGAAGGTAATCACCTGTTTATTCGGCTTGGCGAGCGCGACACCGAGTGCAATAGCCGAAGCATTCCCCATGGAGCCAATCATGTAGAAATGAGTGGGGCGATCCGCGATCTTGTGCGCCTCGCGCGAGGGAAACCCGTTGCAGATAATGACGGGCTGATCGGTCAGCAACTCCAGCAAGGCCTCCATGGCCTGCGCCCGACTGATCAATGTGCCTTGTTCGGGTCTCATGGATGCAATCCCTTGACCACGCCTTTGGTGATAAACAAGGCGACGGGAATCCGCTGCTTCATGAATGTCTCCGCGACCCACCTGAAATCTTCAATCACTGTTTTTTCAGTCAAGGTCCGGTGCGGAATCTTGACGGTATCAAGCAATTGCGGCATCACCTCTCCCATCACCAAATGTTCAGGAGCATCCTTCCCTCCCTGCCCACGCCAGGAAACAATTAGTACGCAGGGTTGTTGATAAATCATATTCAGAGAAATGAGCGCATTGAGAGAAGTACCGAGTCCTGAATTCTGCATGAGCACGGCGGGGGTTTTCCCCGCCATATAGGCGCCCGCAGCCATACCGACCGCTTCATCCTCACGAACCGCAGGGGTGTAGAGCCGACGGTTCATGAGTTCCGCAATGATCCCACCCAGAATCGAATCTGGCACACCGGTAAAGAAATTCACTCCCATGTCCTGCATCGTTTGGACGAACACGTCGCTTTCAATCACTGAACGTTTCTCCCTGGCATATTGAGACACACCCGCAGAAAGCCGGCGCATTATAAGATACGCCCTGCGATGTTCTCAAGAAAGATCCGCGATTGAGTTGAACTCTCTCGCATGTTAGCGTGAGTAGCAATTAGGGTTAGATCCGACTCCGTTGCCAGATAATGCGCGTGCTCATCCAACCAACACCCACTACCTTACCGTTGGTCCTGATGATCGCCGTTGTGATTGGCGCTCACTCAGCATGGGCTGTTCCCATGATAAATGACCCGAAGGGATTTCACGATATTCCTTGGGGCACTTCCCTGTCCTTGCGCCAAGACCTGGAAACGATACGGGTAGGGCCACATATCATTGAATACCTTCTCAAAAGAGAGCCGGCGTCATTCGCGGGAACTGAAATGACGAGCATCCTTTATGTGTCCCTGGATGATCAATTTGCGCGTGTCATGATCCGATACCAAGGGAAACAAGTTCACAAACACGTGTTGCGCTTCTTGGAAAATCAATTCGGTGGGCTGGAGCACATTCCCGGGCAGATGGCACGAGGTCTCAATCAGCAATACACGTGGCGCGGTTCAGATACCGAAATCACGCTGACTTACCAAGCCGGTACCGAGCGCGGCTACATCTTCATCGATAGCCGTACGCTCGCCCCACGGTTCAATGACTATATCACCGATTCCGCAGAATAGATCGATGAACGCAGGCTTTTGTAAACGGGCGACGCTCCTCGCAGCAGTGATCTTCTACGCGCTGCATGCAGCGACACCGGCGTTGGCCGTTCCACTCGTCAACGACCCCAATGGCTTTGAAGATATTCCTTGGGGGACGCCTCTTGGAGACATGGAACAGTTTGGGCACGTCGAAGATGCCGGTCGTCTAGAGATCTACGAACAAACGAAACAGGCTCCTGCGCTCGGCACGATACCCGTCGATTCCATACGATTTACCACGTTTGAGAAAAAGTTCGGCCGCGTGACCGTTCGCTACAGTGGAAGTGCGACTCATGAAAGAATCCTGACCTACCTTCAATCCAAGTATGGTCCACTCGACCGAACACCGGGCCAAATCACGGTCGGCCCGGTGAAAGTCTATGTGTGGCATGGCTTTCATACGGAAGTGGCGTTGCGGTTCGAGACTGGAACTGATCGTGGCATCATATTCTTTGAAAGCCTGACCCTCCCTGAGAAACTATCGGACGGTACGTCCGCGACGGTCTTCTAACCGTAGATAGATAATCTCCTAAACTTTCCGTTGGCAAGAGGTTGCGCTGCTTTCCAATCATGTGGGGCCAATGATGACACGCACTGCAAGACTTCGTGCCGCATGACTTCGGAGTGTATGGTCATCGCATCCAGGCAGTTCCGATTTTCAAGGGGTGGATGGAAGCCGATTCCTTTGAAGAGTATCAAAAGACTTGGGCCAAAATCCGGCAATTATCCCCTTCATCAATATGGTATCCAGTCACCAGTTACTGCTCTACGAGTTGGCGCATCATTCGCTTCGCATGACCAAGTTACATTATTGAATTGATTGGGAAAATATTCCGGACGAAGTTAGGATGATGATACTGCCAATGATTAGCCGAAAGTCCTATGTTCCGTTGGATGGCCGCTATTCCGAACGTGTAACTGTCACGTGTCGGGTGCGCTATGTCGGTGAAGTTCCGACGCAGCCTCACCAGGGGGAGGGGCTCACCAAAAACATATCTGTTTCTGGTTGCCACATCATCAGCGACCGTCCGGTGACACGAGGAACATTATTGACACTTACCATTGCGCTTCCCGATGGATTGCCTCAGCTTTCATTGAAGTCAGCGCATGTTGTGTGGGTGTCGGGTTGTCAATTTTCTGTCCGATTTATGGATCTGAGCCAAGACCATCGGAAGCGGTTGCAATCTTTCATTTGGAAAAGCATTTCCCATCAAACCGTAAGCGATCAACGAACTCGATTCCGACTGATGTAATCCGGCCCTTATTCCCTCCTGTCGATAGCACCATGATCCTTTTCATGACTGAGCTGAGAACCCTCATCAACTCATAAGACCTCACATACGGCGTTCAGAACCAAGCCTCCATTCAAGTAGATACAGAACAGATTGATTTATTATCAATTGCCCTCCCCCTTCCGGCTTGGGTACTCCCCCTCCTCTGGTGGGAAGGCAAGATTGACACTCTGCGCTAGCCTTCATCCATACGAAATCTCCAATACAGACTGCACTGCGGCAAGGCAGAAAGAGCCTTTGAGACTCAAGCGTTTAGCAAGTCAGGACTGAGTCGATCAATCCCATCGAAATGGGGACATAACCAGGAGGCGTAATGATGAGACAGATGAAAGACTTGAGACAGTCGGAAGTGCCTTACTCATCGCATTCGATTGAGCGTCGCAGAATGAGAAGAAGTTTTGTCTCCTTGGGGCTTATGTACTCAGGAGTCAACGAGGACGACGTTCTTATTGGAGACGGTAGCGCTGTAGACCTCTCCGAAGGTGGAGTGGGCATTCGTGGAAACTGTCCCGTCAAGATTGGCATGGAGTTGACCTTATTCTTATATCTTCCGGACGAGGAGGAGCCCCTATTCGTTTCGGAAGTGGTGGTATCATGGACAAAGGGATCTCTGTTTGGCGTTGAACTGAATGAAGTGAGCCTCCGCGATGGCGATCGGTTGCGGGCACTTCTCCACACCCAATCGGCTGCCCAAGCGGAGTCAGTTCAATGACTCTACTATTAGAGCCTAGTCGGGAATGTTCAACCCTAGCAATCCAGCTCACCTTGTCTTCTGGACGCGCACCATGCTAATTCATGGTGGGTGACTGCTTACTCACCATGAATAGGACACGGACATCTTCTCGTCAACGATATCAACCTTCCCCAACCTTCAGCCATAAACAGCGGTCCATCTTGCTCAGCATGGCAACATCGTTGTTTGCCGCAAACGGCTTTACCGGGACGACCACAAAGCAAATCGCCAAGGCTGCGAGCATCAGTGCCGCGCTATCCTGCAAACACTTTCCGACCAAGCATGCCCTGTACAACGCAATTTTCTCATAAAATGCGCATGCTCCGACTTGCGAGAAGCTGGCGCCGGACTCGTAGACGACAGGCGCTACCATGAATCGACTCCTCCGACATCCATTTATCACTCTTGGAATCATTATCTTCATTGCGATCACCGCTCTTGTAGCCTTTCGCCTAAGCACGGGTGCCAAAGCCGACAAGAAGACGGCCCGGCTCATTACAGTCGGTATCGTGTCTCCGCTCCGACAGGATCTCGATATTCGTCTGGCCTACACAGCGGATATCTCGCCTAATCAAGTCGTCAATATCTTCTCACGGGTTGACGGATATATCACCAAGCTCCATGTCGATAAGGGCGATTATGTCAGAGCGAGCCAGTTGCTCGTTGAAATCGATCATACGGACTATCAACATGCCGTCAATCAGGCAAAAGCCAATCTGTCAGCCGCCAAGGCGAAGGTCTCACAACAGGATGCGGTCGTCCGCAACGCCAAGCTGACGCTCGATCGTGTGCAGACCCTCATCAAAGACCAATTTGTCTCACAGCAAGACCTCGATACGGCGCTGGTCAACTTCGACGCCGCCAGTGCCGCAGAGGAATCACTCCAGGCGCAGGTCACACAAATGGAGGTGGCCCTGGCCCAGGCGGAAACACGCTTAGCCTACTCGTACATCCGAGCCCCATTTTCCGGCTATATCGCAGAACGAAATTTAGATACCGGGGCCTATGTCAGCAGCGCGACTGCCAGCACATCGACTATGTCACGAGGCATTATGAGCCTGCATGATATCAATACGGTGCGTGTGCTGATCGAAGTCGTCGAACGAGACATTCCACTGGTGAAGGTGGGCCAAAAGGCCGAGCTCCGTGCCGAAGCTTACCCAGAGTACGTATTCGAAGGAACCGTCACGCGGGTCGTCCAGGCCTTGAATCGCGCGACACGCACCATGACGGTGGAAATCGACTTATCAAATAAGGATCGTCGATTAAAAGGCGGGATGTTTGCCCGAGTCGAAGTCATGGTGGGAACCCATCACCAAGCGTTGCAGATTCCCATTGATGCCGTCAGTCGACTAGAAAATATACAATATATCTATATCGTCCAAGAGGGAAAAGCTCAGCGAGTAGATATCGAAATTGGTGCCCGTAACGGCAACTATGTAGAAATCACCAAAGGTTTGACGGGTCATGAACAGATCATCGTCGCAGGCAAGGACTTGGTGCACGACGGTACACCCGTCCAGCCCCAACCGCTCAACCAAGTGAGGAGTGACGGGTAACGGGTGATACGGCTGAAGCGTTCGGCTTCCGTGGTCTCATGATTCACCTCAGTTCCCCACCAATCTAGAATGTGGCTCACTCTACTCGCACTACGCAATCGCGTCGGCATTCTGATGTTATCGCTCGCGATGGTGGTACTGGGGCTGACGTCCCTCCAACGCCTACCGGTTGACCTCTTCCCGCAAATCCAGGTCCCAGTCGCTTTTGTAGGTGTTGTGTACAAGGGGGCTCCCCCGCTCGACATCGAGCAGAGCGTCGTCTATCCAATCGAAAAAGCTGTCAGCTCCGCCTCCAATGTCGAACATGTCGAATCCTTCAGTAAGCAGGGTCTCGGGGCCGTCCAGATCTGGTTCAACTGGGGGGCAGACATCAATGTTGGACAGATGGAAGTGATGCAGCGCATCACACAGATTCTGAACAGCCTCCCGCCGGGGATTCTACAGCCCTTTATCGTGAAGTTCGACGTCTCCAACATCCCCGTTTCCATTGTGTCGGTGTCGAGCGATAAGCTGGACGAGCGAGCACTCTATGATCTTGCGTATAACACGATCGCCCCACAGATCGAACAGATCGCCAATGTTGCGGCGGCAACCGTCGAGGGCGGCAAGATCCGCCAGATCAATATCAACCTTGACCGGGCACTCCTCAGCGCCCGCGGACTCTCAATTCTCGATATCGTAAAGTCCGTCAAAGCGTCCAACTTGATTTTGCCATCTGGCGACATCAAAGCCGGCAACCTCGACTATAACGTTTTTACGAATACTCAGTTCCGAACAGTCGAGCCAATCCAGGACGTCATCGTGAAGGTCAATCCGCAAGGCAATCCGGTCCGCGTGCGTGACGTAGGGACGGTCACGGACTCATCCGACATTCAAACAAACATTGTTCATGCCGATGGGGCCAGATCCGTCTTTCTTCGAGTGAACAAACAACCGATCGCCAATACCGTCGAAGTTGTGGACGCCCTTCGCACAGCCCTTCCCAAGCTGGTCGGTCTCCCCGAGGGCATGAAACTCGGCATTTCGTTTGATCAATCCCTCTATATCCGACAATCCATTCACAATCTTGCCGAACAAGCAGTCCACGGGTCGCTACTGGCCGCAGCCGTAATTTTGATCTTCTTGCGTAATCTCACGAGTACCGTGATTATTTCTGTGGCCATTCCGCTCTCCATGCTCGTGACGTTTGTCGTCCTCTATTTTACAGGTCAAACTCTGAACGTCTTCACGCTTGGCGGGCTCGCGCTGGGTATCGGCCGGCTGGTTGATGATTCCATCGTGGAACTGGAAAATATTCAGCGCCACCTCAATGCCAATCCCAGCCGATGGAACAGCATTCTCAATGCCGCTCGAGAAGTCGCCATGCCGATCCTCGCGTCGACCGTCACCACGGTGGTGGTCTTCCTTCCCATGTTTTTCGTGGTTGGAGTTGCGCGTCTGTTGCTAGTGCCGCTGACCGTGACCATTGCGATTGCGCTCTTCACTTCCTTCTTAGTCTCCCGCACCGTGACGCCGGCGCTCTGCTACAAGTTCCTCAAACCTGAGCAAGACACTCGGCAGACCATGCCACACTGGTTTACCACACTGATGGATTGGAGCCGTCGCCGATATGAGTCTCTCGATAGAAGTTACGAAGACTCGTTGCAGTGGGTCCTGGGGCATCGCCGGATCTTTATCGCCTTAGTACTGATAATCTTTGTCGGATCGCTCACCTTGGTTCCGATGATCGGGACTGAGTTTTTGCCGGTTTCCGATGAGAGTCAGTTTCGCATCGCCCTGCGGGCACCGGTCGGCCAACGGGTTGAAAAGACTGAACAGCAAGTCTCAGAAGTCGAACAGGTGCTCAGAGCCAATATTCCCGCGACCGAATTGGAGACGATCGTTTCCTCTACGGGTATCCTGTCACAAGGTCGCGCGTCGCTCTTCAACCCCAACACAGGCCCCCATACATCTTCGCTGCAAGTGTACTTGGTCTCACCGGACAAGCGGGTCAGAACTCAAGTCGAGATCATGAACGATGTGCGTCCGAAGATCGTCAAACTGTTTCCCGGGGTCTCGATGTATTTCGACCCCGGGGGTCTCGTCAAACGCGTCACAAGCTTTGGCTCCCAAAAGGCCGTTGATGTGGAAATCTATGGCTATGACTTCGAAAAGGCGAGAGACGTCATCGCGCGCGTCAAAGAGATCATGGAGCAGACTCCTGGCCTGGCGGACATTGAACCGAGCCGGGAGGAAAACTATCCGGAAATTAACGTGACAGTGGATCGAGAGAAAGCAGCTCTGCTCGGCATCAGCGAGACCGATGTAGCCAATACTGTCCTGTTTTCCCTGAATGGAAACGGCCAGACCGATCCGATCATTTATACGGATCCGCAAAGCGGCAATGAGTACTTCATCAGCGCCTGGTTGGCGGAGGAACACCGAAAGGATCTCAACGATTTGGAGAATATTCTGCTCATCGCCAAAGCCGGCGAGCCTGTTCTCCTGAAGAATATCGCGTCCCTTAAGTTGAACGCAGGACCAGTGAAGGTCGATCGGAAGCATTTCCAGCGCGTGGTCCACATCACGGCCAATCCCACCACCCGACCCCTTGGTGAGATCGCTGAAGACCTTGAGTCCGCCTTCACCACACTCCAGTTACCGGCAGGGTTCAGCATCAAGCTGGCAGGGCAGATTCAGCAACAGCGCGAAACATTCCAAGGATTGCTGTTTGCAACCATCCTGGCACTCTTGTTGGTCTACATGGTCATGGCCACCCAATTTAAATCACTCATCGACCCCTTCATCATCATGTTTTCGGTACCGATGGGCTTCCCCGGTGTCATCTTGATCCTGTTCCTGACGAACACAACACTGTCCACCACGTCGTTGATGGGCATTATCATGATGTTTGGAATTGTCGTCTCAAACGGTGTCTTACTGGTCGATTACACCAACGTCCTCCGCCGCAGAGGCGCCGCACTGCACCGAGCCGTAGTGACTGCTGCACGAACCAGGCTACGCCCGATACTCATGACCTCGCTCGCAACCGTCTTTGGGCTGCTGCCCATGGCGATCGGACTTGGGACAGGGGGTGAAACAAACGCGCCTCTCGCAAGAGCGGTTGTCGGAGGGTTGAGCGTATCCACCCTCCTCACGTTGTTTCTCGTTCCAACGATGTATCTGATCGTAGAGGAGTATTTCCCGAGGAGACTCGAAGAAGCAGCGAAGGGCCAGGAAGTGGGCGCCATTGGCGCCACCTCGGTTCCAGAATAGCCTCCGTCAACGCTCGACAATGTTTGGGAATAAGGACTTCAGCTGCATAGCCAGTCCGATATCCCCGGTGATCTGTAAGCGTCCCGACATCGCCATCGTCATCCCACTGAGATGTCCATTCAGAACCCCGATGCAATCCTCTCCGGTCATCGAGAGGGTCACATGCGGATCGGTATGCGTTCCATCCTTCACAACACAGGTCCCATTGTGCACCAGCAGATGGTACTGACCGCCTTGGTTTCCACGGAGATCAAACTGGTAGACGGCCTCAAGATCCTCAGCTGCATCTTTATCGAGTTTTGATGGGAGCGAGTCAAATACCTCTTTGACAGTCGTGGCTTTCATGTCTAGACAATACCCATGGCAATGGATGATTAAAGTCTTCGGGGGCGCTATGCTCACGCCCCCGAAGCACGGTCAATATAAAAGAAGGGTTTAGTACCGGAGTGTGGCAGTCGCGACACTACGACTGGCACCGAAAAACTCCTTCGAAAACGACTCGACTACCGTGGGGTCATATCCCTTGCAGCTGAAAATGTCGAGGTAGGCGTGATTGGTTTCATTGGCGAAATGGCCGCTGATGAGCGAGGTAGAGATTAGCTGCACCATGGAGTAGCCGGCCACAGGCCCTTCGCCAAAATCGACGACCTGGCATTCACCGAAGCGCTTCATGTCGATGAGCTCACACAGTTCTACGACATAGCGTTTTATATATTCCGCATCACGGATAAGTTCGGGTTTGCAATCGTGGAGGTCAACAGCAGTGCAGAGTCCCCATGCCTTACCGCTTCCGACCATGTCTTGGATCGGTCGGGCAGCAGCCGCAGGGGCGTTGGATGGTAAGATTGTGGACTCGGAACTAGCCGAGGTACTCATAGAGGGGGGTTCCCTTTCTGTAAGAAGGTTGAGCACGCGGAGACAATCATGCGTAAACTATACCATGATTTGTTTCTCGCGCACGTGAAGTGGTGGAAAATTTTTGGCTCTAGTGAAAAAGCACTGTCAATCGGTTGACAAGATTTCAACTCTCAGGGACAATGTCTCTTATGCCATCCTCTCCAGATCTCGTCCGAGACACACCTCGAATCGAGCTACCCGAGCGCCTCTGCACGTGGTGCAAGGTGCTCATGCGGAAGCGGCTCGTGGGTGGCAACCAATTTATTCATTACACCTGTCCTAAGTGCATTTTCCAACATACGCGCCGGCTGGGACCAAAGCCATAAGCCTCTGATTAACTCAGGGGCTAAGACCAGCTTGCTCCCTGATCGACTCGCCCTATAGATTAGGAGCATCCCTATCCTAGTTCTGAGTAAGTCCTATTACCCCAAATAGACTGGCTGCAGACTCTCAACTGGCACTCACCAGCTCTTTTGCCTAATCACGTGTCCGTCCTCCAGGCCTCATCTATTCCAATTCAAGAACACCCTACCCCGACCGTACAAAGTACTAGGCTACCCGCGACACCGCTGAAGCCGCATGAACGAGCAGAGCGACCTGAAATGAGACACATCTCCCCCTAGGTAACACATAGCATCTCCAAGGGAGGTCACACACCGACCGTTCACAATTTTAATCTTGCAGGGAAGGAATACAAGGCGAGTGTGGCCGGCTACGCGTTAGTGTCAACTCCACCTAACCACGGGACAAACTGCTCTGGACATGATCGTCGAGAAGATGGGTCAATCGCTCCCGATCCTCAGGACTGATGGAAATAATTTTCGCGCCTAATTTGGGTGTACGCACGTGAATGACTTCCAACTCGCAGGTTACGGACCGTCCACCCTCAAGCTCTATCAAAAGCTGGAGTCCATCACCGCGCTTCACGAACAGACGGCTTTCTAGTCGAACGCCGGACTCGCTCACGTCGAGCACCTTGCACGGCGCCGAAAGCGAGCCGCGCTGCAAACGACCGACACGGCTGACATCGACACGCGAATGCTTACGCTTGAAAGCCATAACCCATCCCCTTTATGTCCGGCATCATAAGAGGAGGAAGGATTACGCCGAAGCAATTACAGAAATGCTTAAAGCTGTCTGCCCACCAAGGCGCGCACCTGTTCCATGCGTTTGCGGTTGACACCAAGATCGCTATGGCCCGTGCGCGATGCAGACCGAAAGTGAACCGTCTTCGTGGTTTCATCGAAGAGAAACTCCACGTCATCGACGAATCGAAGCATCAGGCTGGTGAACTCGTAGTGGAGATAGGACTCGTCCTCTTCGACGAGCTTGGTCCGAGGCAATGTTGCACACGCCGCTTTCAACGCCTCTTTGGCTTCCGCGCGAGGCTTCTTGTACTGGAACGGCGCGATGGCATGGGTCTCATCAGTCGCATGCGTCGACACGCAATTAGGGCTGGATGGGCAGGGGAAAAGCGTCCGCTGGCTCATTGATGCCGCACTGTACTCGCTTCGATCACCGCCCGCAACCCAATCTCCGACACCAGTACAGCATGAGACGGAATACGCGATAGAAGGCTCCTGTCTCGAATAGACAACAGGGTCGCCTATCTGGACTACGCGTCCATCGCCTTCCCGCTCATCAAGTAACGTGAGACCACTCAAGCGTTTCATGATCAGCGTTCAATACAACACCGTCGCCAGCGTCGGATCCGCCTCACTCTGTACCTCAACTGTCACTGATACCCGACCGACAATACGCCCGTCGGCGGCTTCGATATCGACACGCCAGTCACCTGGGTCTAGTCCCTGCTTGAAACTGTACGCCCGATAGCCCCCCTCGCGTCCTCCTGAAATCTTAATTGGGATCTTGTCAGCATGGTTGAAAGGCTTGTCACTGTTTGGCCGGAAATACCAATGGTGATAGATCGTGGTATTGAGATCGACCGGCGCAAAGACCCCGGTAAAGCAGTAGATCGGCGTGTTCGAGGGATAGGTCGTATCGGAGCGCTTCCAGATCTCATACCACTCTTTTGCAAAAGCCAGTTCGAACTGATCGCCGGCTCGCTTCACGTCATGATAGATCCCTCCGAACTTGAACGACAACGGCACTGGTGGGATCCAATTAAGAAAATAGAACCCGACCAGCAGGCCGATTAATGCCGAAGCGGGGACGGTCATCCCGATCGCTTCGCGGCGTGATCGATCGGGATTATTACGATAGATCAACTGCGCCACTCGCAAGACCACCGCAATGCTCAGCATTGCTCCGATCACAAAGATGATCGAGTTCATGAAGCCCGTTATCACGGGGAGAAAAAACGTGAAGAACGCGAAACACACCACGGCATACAGGCCGATCAACAGTCGAAGATTTGAGAGTCGGTCACGCAAAAACTCGTTGGCCACCAAGAGCATGATCAGCAGCGCAAAAAAGACCGCTGTGCCGGTGAACGTAGCGCTTCGTGAGTAGAAAATTGCATAGGCACTGAAGAGGCCGCCCAACAGGAACTGACTCGCCATGGGATAGTACGGACGGCTTTCCAACACCCAGCGTGTAAAACGGGAATACGAGGCGAACTTGGCATGATCAGATGGACGCTCGACTCCCAATCGTCCCGTCAAAACGATCAGGGCCCCGAGCAAGACCAGATAGAGGAGCAGAATCAAGTTATCCAGCAGCCGGTCGATTCGTGTGAGCGTGAGCGTATCGTAGGTCACGCCGGAGAGGAAGCACACCGCTGGCATGAAGGGTTTGGCCAGAATAGACTGCACCTTTGCCAGAGGACTCATGCCGTTACTGTGCGAATCCCGTTTGATTGTTCAATGCCATACCGAATCGTGCGGTAACCCACACCATGTCGGATACGGATTCTCGGGATGCTCAAAAAGGTTTCCCAACGAGACCGCAGACGAGAACAAAGTCAGAAGCCTTTTCCCGCATTCTGTCACACAAACGCGGGCAGCGGAGCGTACGCAACGGGATGACCGATCACCCGTTCCAACCACGGCGCCATGGCCTCTTCTGGGAGGGGTGCTTGATTCAGGCGCGCTTCGATCTTGAACTGTCCATTGACTCCGACGATGCCGATAATCGCCGACGCATCCTCAGCGTCAGGCAACATCGCCTGCGTCTGAAATTCACAGAGCGTGGCGTACAGGAGGCCGTGTGGTCGGATCGCATTCTGCACCTCAGGGAGATCATCCAGCGGACAGTGGACGGAGCAGCGATAGGCCAGGCGCGCTCCTGGTTCGATTCCTTGAAACTCTTCCAATGCTGCTTCTGAAAATCCTGTGAGATAGGCACGCACTCCCGCCGGTTCTGGATTGAACGTCTCCGCAAGCTTGCTGGCCGGTACGAGGAATTCAAACGCATCGGACGTGTTGTACTCGAACTGGCAGGGACCAAACGCGTCGGGCCATGAGCAGAAGAATGGAATGGACGCATCGGCAGAACGAAGGACCACCGCGTGTTTCTCCACATGCGTCTCGATCGGCAGATCCAGCACGGTGATCGCGTCGAGGAACGCGGCTCGCCGCTCATCCAACCAACGTGCACGATCGGCATCGCCACGCGTTTCACCGGGGGTAATCACCACCTGGGTCTGAAGACGAACCCGGATGAAGGAATGGGCATGCCGAAACCCGATCCACAACATGGCGCGTTGGTCATGCAGCTGCAGCGTGTCTCGAATGCGCCAGGGATGGCTGATGGAGCAATAGGTACCAATATCTTGATGGCGCTGATAGACCGTGTGATAGGCCCCGGAGAGCAGAAAGAAATCGCCGCGCCATTGTTCCCGTATATGGACGAGCGTGACGTCTTCCGTGGCCCAGGGATCAAGCTGATCAAAGCCGTCGAACGACCCGACCGTCCATTCCTCCACATAGCAGATCACGTCGCTGGCAGGCGAGACCGGCTTCAGCCCAAGCATAGCAAGGCGTTCCCCTACGGCAAGCGCCTCACCGAAGCTTAAGGCCGTCGTCGTTTCCCACCGTCGCTCACGCACTTCGGGGAATCCTTGACGATAGATTGAGGGTGCCGTCACCTCTCAAGCACGCAGCGCCTCTCACCACAGATCCATACAGGCTCATTCTTGCAGGAGGCGACGGGCTGGGCGTAACGCCTTATTGTCAATCGTTGTGTCGCTGATCAGCCGATCAAGTCCGTCCTTCAAAGTCGCCGCTAGTTGTTCGCGCACGTCATCTTCATTGAACCAAAACACCGTTCGGCTCCTCCCCCCTTCAATGGTACGGATGGTGGTGCTTCGGTCGGCGAGGTTCCTGGCCTGAATCGTAAACCGGCTGGTGGTATCAATCACGGTGGAAAACACCCGGCTCTTCACCGTGGTGGAAAAATCCTGCACCTGCCCACTGATGACGATATCGGCATCCGTGGCAGATCCAGCCGGGGCCACACGTACATTCCAAACCCGATCTCGCCACCCGTGGGTTCGTAAGCGATCGGCCAGGCGCTGCGTGATCGCGCCTGCAGGCCGATCACCCAACACATCGAATTGCGTGGTACCGCCCCAGAGATGCGTGCGCGTGCCCACACGACTCTTGTCTGCCCGTCGATCGTCAAACGGTTCGATGGCGATCTTGACCGGCTCGATGTCGGTTACCTGCACCATCGGGGGCTTCTCACGCAAATCCATATACCGCATTTCTCCTGTTCCCCTACAGCTGGCCAGCAGGGTCGCCATCATGATGGCACAGCCCAAAACTCGCAATGACGATTGCTTCACAGGCTCCTCCCGGTCAAAGGTCAAAAAGAGTGGCGGCCCAGTCTACCCAAGTTTGGTGCCAGAGACAATTAGGATAAATAAGTTTGTCAACCCAATTTAGAAATGTCCGCTTTCTCCCAACATAGAAATGTCCGGGTTAGGGGCTGCCCACCGCCGCGAGGATGTCTCGCGGCGGCAGTACCCGTTTTCGCCACGGATGCGTCCTCGCCTGTATGACCGGTCGATGCCGGCGTGACACGGTCCGCGGGGCTGCTGGGCGTACCGGACGTTCGGTGATCGGGTGATAGGCGAGCATGTGGCCGCGATGCGTCATGCGCAGTGTCCCATCGAGCCGGTCTTCGATGACCACCTGCCTCGCTCGCACGTTAGTGTGCACCTGATAGAGATGCCCGTTGTGGGCCACGGTCCAATCGTGCCGGAGGGCCCGCGTCGTCTTGATGCACAGGATGCGATCCAGAGCTCCACGAGCT
>SWDO01000021.1:163910-173145 GCA_005116895.1 Nitrospira sp.
ATGAACAGGACATTTCTATCGTGGTGAAACCGGACATTATCATTGTGGGATTACATTAGGATAAATAAGTTACGGGGTGACGAGGGGGGACAGTGACCGAAAGGTTTCGCACGCCAGCTGAGCTAACTGCCCCTCCCGTACTCGAGAATCTGCCAAAGGCACACAGCGAACGATCTTGATAAACGACCGTTCTGCCAACACGGCAGCAATCTGGGCTTTTCTGTCATGGGTGATCGGCAGCGTATAGCCCTCCCCGTGTTTCCACTCCCATAACGACGGTGCCAGGGAAAGTTCGAGGTCTTTCCCTGCCAGCTGGTGAAATCGGCCGAGCAGCTGGCGCTTGTATCGCCCGATCTCTGAACCTTCCAGCAAGAGTGCACAGGCCACATGATGGCCCCACCAGACCAGCGTACGGAACGTGAACGTGCTCGCCCCGGAGAAGTGTTTAGGACAATCAAGGTATTGATACGGGAAATCTTCCAGATGCTCCCCTTTTACCAGCTGATGGACGCGTGGATCGAAGCCGGGCGGGACGACGAGCGACAGACCTGCCAACTCATTCTGTAAGGCGCCATGCGTCGCCTCGAGCATGACTCGTATTTTTGTCGTGATCGCGGCCTTTTTGCGAAAGAACTCTGCATCGGCCAGCAACAGAGTTTCGTCATCGGTCAACACAGTGGAGTGGGACCTCATGAATGCCGGTCAGCAAGGGCAACGGACCTTCACGCACTGAATGGCTTTGGAGCAGACACCAAACCGTCCCTAGCGCAAGCGCGCAGGACGAGACGGCGAACCGGAATTCATGACGGGACTACCACAGTGGGCCCATCTTTCGTCATAGAAGGAGCGACAGTCCCCTCCGGAACCAAACGACAGGTTTTACACACCCGTGGCCGTGCTTTCAGAAAGGAGACTTTTCCACTGGCGAGGCAACTGTAATGGACGAACTCGTCACAGATTGTGCAGCGAGACCAGCCTCCCCGGAGCATCGTTTTGTCCCGATAGAGGTCTTCTCGGCACACTCGGCAAAGACGGGCCTCGACCCCGAGCAGCATCGCCTCCCATTCCCCGCCACCTTTTCGAATACTCATAAGAGCAGGAGTATAGCGGGCCGACCGTCTGAAAAACAAGCGAAGGGAGAGGTACATGGGCGAGAGAGTGCCATGGTCGTGTTTGATTGCAAGACGCGACCCTATACCTTGCGGAATTGGGCATGCACAGAACAAGATGTGCCCCCACCATCTCGCTTTCGCAGATCAACACAGGAAGGCGCATTGAACACTCCCCACCATGCGTTGGGTGATAGGGTTGTACGTCATAGACTCCCACTCTTCGTGGCACAGACGAGGTTCAGCTGACGCTCACGTTCTGCGACAGCAAGACGCTTAGCTTGGCGTTCTCCATAGTGCGACACCATGAACTTGCGCTTACGACTGTCTCCTTGCTCGTCGACCCAGGAGGCCAGCCAAAAGACACGAACGGATCCGGTCCTTGGATTATCCACTTGTTCGTATCTGCCGACGCCTGGAATGCCCGATGTATTGTTCCGACGAAGGCGAGTGCGGACCCAAATGGCATGGACGTAGGTGGAGTATCGCCGAAGCAATTCATCTCGATGGGCCTCAGCCGCCTTCAAGGCCTTCCCTTTCCCTCCATAGATTGCATCGGAGAACGTCTTCACGGCGATATCGTTGTGTCGTTGCACCGTAACCCGCCAAGCATGGGTTCGGCTTGCCTCATGATCGACGCGAACAATGTTGCGGGGAGAGGTCATACTGGAAAACATTCACGCCCGCGCTAAGCGGCGGCGCGCTTGCGCGCCGTCCGGCTTGAGCGCGTAGTCATCCGTCTTTGCGTCTCAACAAGACGGCCCGACACAAACTTGTGGAGTACACTCGCCATGCTGAGTCAGATTAGCTTCCGATCAACCCCGCCCCCACGTTCCGTTAACCTCAAACTTTCGGCGACCATGCCCCCATAGAGGGGGCTCCGGAAAATTGGACAGTATGGTAAGTGGTAGCCTGGCTTCACGAACGCCACCGCGAGGTGGCGAACCATCGGAGCGAACTTGCTATCTACAGACTCAATTGGGATGAATGACGATCAAGAACGCTTAATTCTTTGACCTGCTAGACTTTTTGTCCTTGCTTGTTTTTTTGAGAAGAGGGAGATCGGTGGTCTCCAACTGCGCGCATGCACCGAACACCACCCACGAGATAAACTTCGATCAGTCCCGTGTGCGCAATGCGCGAGCACAGGAAACCACGAGTTCCCTCTCCTACCCCACCCGTTTGACTCATCCCTAATCGTTTGTTACTCTCCGCGCCAGTCACGCTTTTATACTCCAACACAAGCGAGCATTCATGAATATTGCGGATTATTTGGAGCACAAACGCATTGAGGTCGACCGGTTTCTCGACTTCGTATCTCCGCCTGCTGCTGTACCACCAACGACGCTGCATGAGAGCATGCGTTATAGCCTGATGGCGGGTGGGAAGCGGGTGCGGCCGATTCTGACGATTGCGGCAGCGGAAGCATTGGGGCAGACCCCCCCTGGTCTCATGGCAGTCGCCTGTTCGCTGGAACTGATCCACACCTATTCACTCATCCACGATGATCTGCCCTCGATGGACAACGATGACTTTCGCCGTGGGAAACCGACGAATCACAAAGTCTATGGCGAGGCGATGGCCATCCTTGCCGGGGATGCCATGCTCACAATGGCCTTCGACCTGGTCAGCAGGCCAGATCTCATGAAAGGCTGCGATCCGGTGCGGCAAGTCCGCATCATTCAAGAGTTGGCTTTTGGCTCCGGCATCATCGGCATGGTGGGCGGCCAGGTGTTCGACATCCAGGCTGAGAACAAGGACATCGACCTCCCGACCCTTCAGAACATTCACAAACACAAGACCGGTATGCTCATTCGCGCCGCGGTCCGCATGGGCGCAATTGCCGCAGGAGCAAACGATCACCAGCTTGACGATATGACCGGCTATGCTGAGGATATTGGCTTGGCCTTTCAAATTGCCGATGACGTGCTGAACGTGACCGGTACCAGGGAAGAGCTAGGAAAGAATCCCAACACAGATGCTGAGCGCGGAAAGAAAACCTACCCGACGTTCTACGGTGTGGACGGAGCCAAGAATCTGGCAGACGACTGTGTGACCCGCGCCATCAACCGCCTGTCATTGTTTGGGCCTTCCGCCGATCCCTTGCGCGAAATCGCGCGGTATATCACAAGCCGCAAGAACTGATGTCGTTCGTGAAGCGTCTCTCGTGAAACGCAAGACCGTACAATCGAGCCGTTATCCTCATTTCACGCGCTTCACGCTTCACGTCTTCGCAATGAAAACCCTCGCCGGCTACCGCCACCTCTACCACGTCGCTGCTCACTATGCGCTGTGGTACGCAGAACAGCGACCGCGTAAGCCACATTAATGGAAGCAGTCACCCTCTTTCTCAAGACGATTCTCCTCCGCCCCTATGTCTTTGCGTTCCTGACCGCGTTTCTCTTCGCCGCTTTCCAACTGATTGGCTGGCCACGCACCTGGCGCTTCTGGCTCATCAGCTGGGCAACGGCGTTCGTCTGTGAATTCTCGTCCACGCGAACCGGCATCCCATTCGGCTGGTACTTCTACAATGGCTCGACCGTCGACCAAGAGCTCTATTTTTTTGACGTGCCGTTCATGGATTCCATCTCGTTCAGCTTCCTGCTGTTTGCCGCCTACTGCGTCGCGCTCGGGCTGCTGCTGCCGCTCACATCATTGCCAACACATGCCCGCGTTCCTCTACGGCAGCTGAACTTCGATCTGAGTATGCGAACGAGTTGGGGTGTCTATACCCTCACCGCGTTCCTCTTCGCCTTTATCGATATGGTGATTGATCCGGTCGCTCTGCGCGGCGATCGTTGGTTCTTGGGCAAAATCTACTATTACCCCGACCCGGGCTGGCATTTCGGTGTTCCCGTGGCCAACTACATCGGCTGGGCTGTGGTGGGACTCATTTCACTGGCTATCTATTTTCCGCTGGACCGACGCCTCACCCCTCTCTCACCACCCCAATTACTCACTCAGCGGCTATTGCTAGGAGTCGGGCTGTATTATGGAGTCTTGGCCTTCAACCTCGGCATGACATTTTGGATCGGCGAAACGTTCATGGGCCTGAGCGGCCTACTCATGCATCTCCCCATCCTCGTTCTTCTCGTTGCCCGCCTTTCTCACGTTCGGCGATACCACCCCACCGAATAGTACGGTGGCATTCACGCTGAAGAATTTGTATAGTGACAAACAGTCTGCTGTGGTCATGTAGAGAAGAGACGGTGGTGCAATCCTGAACTGCCGCGAGAGCCCCCTACTCGACCCATACTCTCGATAGACTTCGTTATGGCAAAGCATTCCAACTTCATCACCGTCAGCGTGATCCTGCTCACGTCCTTATGGCTCTCCCCTGTGGTGTCGGCCAAGGACCCGGAACTCCTGCACGTGCTCGGCATTGTGACCGCTATCGATGCGAAACACATCGACATCAAGACCGCCAAAGGACCGGTTGTTCCGGTCCTGCTCAGTAAGCAGGTGAAGTTCAAGAACAAAAGTAACCCCAAGTCGAACGATCCGCCCACGGTAGGCGACCGGGTCATCATCGAGGCGACCAAAGACGACAAGACCAAAAAGATTTCAGCAACAGTGGTACATTATTCACCCATCAAAACTGTTTCACCACTGCGGTAATCGATGCCGACGATTCGTTTTGCGAGAACGGTCCACGAATCCCCGTTCCATGGAGGAGTACGCCATGCGCTCATGCGTATTCTCATCACAGGAATCGCGGTCTTCTTGGCGATCTCGATCATCCCCGGCCTGGAAGCAGACAGTCTGACGGCCGGCATTGCCGCCGTGCTGATCCTGACGTTCTTAAATGTGATCCTGCGCCCCATTCTCTTTCTGCTCGCTTTGCCATTGATCGTATTTACACTCGGTCTCTTTCTCGTGGTCTTGAACGCCTTGTTGCTGGGCTTGACCGCGTTCCTGGTCAAGGGGTTTACCGTCTCAGGGTTCTGGCCTGCTGTCGGTGGGGCACTCATCATCAGTTTGGTCACCACCATCCTCAACAGTTGGACCGTCGACCGTCGCCCCCTTCCGGAGGTCCCCGATGAACCGCGACGCCCTCCCAAAATCATCAATCCGGATTGAGCCATCCGCGACTCTCCAGGAACGCACGAATGACAGGATTCCCGTTGATCGCTCTGGCAAAAGCATTCAATGACCATATGATTTTCTGCGTAGGTCACACCCTTCATGTTTACACCCTGCCACACAATTTTCATTCCTACGCATCTGTGAACCCTGCGCGTCTGCGGTGAAAACGCTTGATACTGTGGATGATCTGAGCTCTTGACCATGAGGAGCTATTATCCCGATTGAGAGGTATGCCTCTTGCTGTCCGTACACTATCACTCATTTATACAGAGGAGGATTCCATGGAGCCGACATTGGTCATTCGACAGCCACCAAGAGGTCGTACGACACATCGCCTCTCGTTCGCTCGTTCACGCGCGATGGCCATGTGCCTGTGTATGACCGCACTTGGCATCCCAACTGCCGGACTCTGCGCATCGACTCCTTCACCGGTCCCCCTCTTTGTTGAAAACCCGAACGATATTCCCCCGGCGATTGCCCAGGCATTTTCCTCACCTGAGATGTCCAAACGATGGGTGCGTCGTCACCGTTCTATGGGGCTCAATCCCGCTGCATTGGACGCCATGAAACTCGCACGAAAAAATTCGAAACAGGATCTCTCACTAGACCTCTTCGATGCCGGCACACGGACGCTAGAGCTCGATGAACCAGAAATACATCGTAATAAGGCAACGGTGTGGCACGGGCGGGTGCGAGGTGAAGAGAACAGCGACGTCACCTTAGCCGTACGCGGCACCAAGATGGTCGGTACGATTACCTCAGGTCAGCGTCTCTACAAAATCGAGCCGGCCGAGAACAACCGCCATCGTCTTGTCGAAATTGACGAAGACGCCATGCGACCGGATCACCATCCACTCGTGGTGCCCGACGATGGGACTCCCGCAGAACCTCCCGCCCCAGAACCCAACCTCCTGCAGTCTGATGCGCGTTCAGCTGCCGCGACCGACACCGTGACCACCGCGGCAGCGACGGCGAACACCGTCGTCGACCTGTTAGTCGTCTACACCTCCACGGCACGAACCAAGCAGGGTGGCCAGGCTGCTATGAATGCGCTGATTACACTGGGCGTCGATTTGGCCAATCAAGCCTACAGGAACAGCCAAATCGCAATGCAGCTCCGGCTGGTCCGCGCCGCTGAGGTCGCCTATGTGGAAACGGGCAACATCAGCACTGATCTTTCGCGCTTGCAAAGAACGAACGATGGCTTCCTGGATACGGTTCATCAATTGCGGAATCAATACAAGGCCGATCTCGTTGCATTGATCGTAGACAATGGCGGGGCCTATTGCGGCATCGCCTATGTCATGGCCAATGGGCCACGAGCCAGCTTCGCCAGTTACGCATTCAGCGTGACAGATCGCGATTGTGTGTCGAATAACACCCTCACCCACGAATTGGGGCACAATATGGGTGATGCCCATGATCGCGCGAGCGGCGGCAGCGGCGTCTTTCCCTATTCCTATGGATATCGCGACCCCATCGGAAAATTCAGGACCATCATGGCCTACGCCTGCCCCACTGTGTCCTGTCCACGCGTGAAGTATTTCTCAAACCCGAAGATCAAGATCAACGGTCGTCCAGCCGGGATCGATCACAGAATCAATCCGGCAAACTCTGCGGATAATGCCCGCTCCATGAACGAGGTCCGGAGCGTCATTGCGGCGTGGCGCACTGGAACCGCAACATCCGCCGCCGCAGCTCCCGACGGTTTGAAAGATTCCCGTGCAACGTTGCGCGATGATTCGGATGATGATTCGGATAGCGACTCGGATGATGACTCAGACGATACATCAGGGAACGATTCTCGGGGAAAGTCTCGTAGAAACATCCCTTAACCGTTACGACACAGGGAGGACCGGCTTCCGGTCCTCCCTGTCATGATCGCGTCAGGATGTCACGTTTGGTAGAATGAGCGGCTTGTGAGGTTAGCCCGGAATGACGATTCTGTGATTCACCGATTCAGTTATGTTCTCCTCGCTGTAGTCGTGGGGGTCATTATTGGCCAGCTTGCGTGGGCTGATGAGCCACCGACACCAAAGGGCTTGTGGCACTCCGTCCTGACTCCTCCCTCCGTTGGCCAACCACCGATGCCACGAAAACCGTGGATGCTTCGCGAACGAGAGATCACACTCGACGACCCGCTCCTCCAGGTCCTAAAGGATGCAGGAGCCAGGCCGCTTCCTAGAATCACCATCGAGCTCTTCGACAATGCCAACCCTGAACTGGACGTCAGCTCCACGGTCTCCCGTATCAACAGCACCGCCGTCATTCGCGGGACCTTCAAGCCTCCTGTGCAAGGCGACTTCACCTTCGTCATCACCGGCAATCTTCTGATCGGAACCATCCAGATTGGTGATCGGATCTATAAAACCGACCATATCGCCAATGGGCGCATGCGACTGGTTGAACTCGACCCCGACAAAATGCCGAGGGATTGATCGTCAGATTGCCCACGTTCATGGAGAGAGTAGCTATTCATGAATGTTCCCGCTACAATGCCTCGGTTTAAAGTTGAACGTATGACTACCGCACCTGCTCAAACCAAACCGGCCCCGGAAACGCTTCTTCAACGGACGTTGAATACCGCGTTGAACGATATCGGCACGGATGCCGCAATGGCGGCTATCTTCCACCAAGAAAATGGCCCGCTTGTTGAGCATGCGTCGCGCGGTTTCACACCGAGAGATGTCCAAGCCATTCTCCGCACGCTCTCGACGCAACGTGCCGCAGCCTTGACTCCGACGGCCCAAGATCCTGACGGTGGACGTGCCATCCGCCTGCGGGTGATCACCCCCGGGGCAAAATCCCTGCTGATCATTCCGCTTCGCCATGTCAATACCGTGTACGGGTGCCTGGTCATCGGACGGAAGGAGAACGCCGCGTTCTCCAAAAAGGACAAATCTCAGCTGGAGCAGATGTGCGACGGTATGACCAAGACACTGGACCGCGAAGGACTCTTCAACACCAGCGTGATGTTGAGTCGTTCCTACGTCACCCAGGAGCCGAGTCCTCCTCAACAAACCGGAGCGGACTTGTTTCCACCGATGGCCAAGCACTTTTCACCCGAGCTCCAAGAAAAGATCGAGTCGGTGTTGGCCGACGCTCATGAATATGTGGCCTATGATCGGGCCTGGGCATGCTGCTACGATCCGCTGGCGGGAAATGTCGAGGTCTTGGGAGCTGCCGGCGATGTGAAACTCGACCCCAAAGATGCCAAGAAGGATTTAAAACCAGGTCAACGCCTGACGCTCGACAGTTCGGCGGCGGGATGGGCCGTCCGCCATCGTAAGCCCCGCGTGGATCATGATCTGGCGTCTACCCAAGGTCGCTTTCTCGATCACAAACATCTCTTCAAGGACCGGTTTCAGTCGTCACTTGTCATCCCCTTCTTCGTCAAAGGCCAGGTCGGCGGGACGTTTACGCTGGGATCGAAGGATCCACAACGATATCAAACGACCGATGCCCGTACGCTGGAGCCTATTATTCTCAAACTCGCGGAGCTCTTACAGGCACCGGCGCCGCAGGCTGCCGCTCCTTCTCCGACGACGGACCTCGACGGAACTGCGGGCCCATGGCCACCCATAGCCGTCCCGTCTGAGCCGATCATTCGAAAACAAGAACGTCAGGCCGCGATCGGCGAATTCAGCGCATTCTTGGCGACGGAAATTCGCGAGCCGCTCGCGTCCATTCGCTCGCAACTTGAAGAAGTGACCGGTGAAGGGATCCTCGACTTCGACCCTCAAACACGGGTTGAGAATGCCATGCGCGACTTGATCCGGATTGAGGCGATCCTCAATGAGATTCTCGACTTCGCCAAGCCGCTCGAACTGAATCGCCATCTCTGCCGCATTCCGGAGGTACTCGAAAGCGCTCTCGTGGTGGTCGGAACCGACCTGGAAGCGACTCGTATTCAGGTCACCAAAGACTACGCCAATATCATTGCGCCGGTGCGCGGCGATGAAGCCAAGCTCCAACAGACGTTCTTGAGCATTTTCAGGAACGCGTGTGAGGCCATGTCTCCCGGCGGCCACCTGCATATC
>SWDO01000021.1:173245-192475 GCA_005116895.1 Nitrospira sp.
ACGTCCGTCCTTTTCTCACGCTCACCACCCACGGCTCAGCACAACAGGATGGGATTCGAAAGACACTGTCCGCCACGTCTCGCCCGTTTGACAGAATGACCCTCCATCGCTATGATTCACGCCTCAGTATAGAGTCATCCGAATTGAATGCGTTGAATGGTGTTTATCCATTGTCATAGCTCAAAGGGAGAATGGGTATGAAACTCGTGACCGCCGCAGTTGCAACAGCCTCCGCAGTCCTATTTGGAATTTCACTGGCATCGGCCAATCCGGCGCTGCTTCCCAAACATGACGGTTATCCGATGAAGAACTCCGGCAGCCCCGTGACCGGCCAACCGACAGCAAACGACCCAGGCCAGTCGGATGCGTACGGAACTTCCTCACTGCTGAAATCCGCGGATTCGGTCAAGAACGCGGAACAGAAACTGATGAAAACCGATAATGAGCGTATCACAGAAGGGCAAGGTGCCGGCAGGCTTCCAAATGTCCAGGGACCTCAGATTACCATTGCTCCACCGGTGACCTCTGCAACCAAAATTACCGGTGATCGTAAAATGTACGAAGTGAATATCGTTGACTCCGGTCGCCTCATTGCGGAGCCGCGATTCGAACGCAAAGATCGCCTGTTCCCACTTGGTATTGAATAGGTTTTGAACAAAGAGAAACGCTTCCAGCCGTCCATGCGGCAACTTGACCGGCACACGGTACCGCTCCGAGAGATCGAACGTGATCCACGAAGGCGACGTGATGCTTCGATCTTCGATGAGGGGTCGAACACCAAGATACGTGGCTTGCAGTTGCGAGGTGAGCCCTTCAGGCCATTGTAAGATGGCCGCTCCATAGGCGGTATACTCAGGCGCCAATGGAATCGCATCTCCATTGCGGAATTCCGCATGAGTCCAGGTAAAACTGCCGTTGACATAGAGCGGGCCCCAGACTTGCCCCCGAGCAGCAACTTCCACGCCCTGGCGCCTGGTGGCGCCGCGAATGTCTGTTGTCCCCTCGTCACCGACCAGAACGAGTTCCGACTTGAGATCCAATCGCCAGGCTGTGGCGATCAGCTCGAGGCCCTGCGGACCCCACGGCCTGGAGCGAATCCCCACCTCATAGCTTCTTGCCCTGGCTAATGAGGAAGCCCCGATTGTCACGGCTGATCGGGCATCATTGCTGTGAAACCCTTCTCCGTAGTTGACGAAGAATTCTGTTCCCACCCAGGGTCCGACGATCATGCTCATCTTCGGGAGGACAATGCCGGAACCCTTTCGACCGTCTGGTTGTTCGGCACAGGTCGTACAACGGTTGCTCACATCAAATGTGAAAAACTCTCCTCGCACCCCTCCAGAAAGCCTCAGCCAGGAAAACGGCTGGACTTCCGCCTTGACGAAGGGGGAATAGGACACGGTACGGGCATCGCTGTCAATCGTGGTCCCGGTTGGAGTGCGAAGGGTTTGAGTCCCCAATTTCGCATGGACGTCGTCGACTCTTGTCTGAAACCCCACTGTCCCAATGGTCGGCATACCGAAAAGCTGCATTCGTTGCTTGTACCCGATGTCACCGCCATAGATGGCCCGACGATCGAATTGGGCAAAGCCATCGCCCTTCACGGGGTCATTGAGAAAAAACGTAAAATCCGTGAACAGGTCCAGCCGATAGTATTGGCCGTACGCGTTCGCAAAAAACTCCCCACCTGAGGTCGTGTCGTAGTGATAGTTGAGATGGCCGGTGCTCCGTAGTGTGTTGCCCCCTTCGTATGGATTGACGGACCCGAATCGATCGAGGAGACCCGTACTCGCGGCACGAAACGGAATCTCACCGGAGCCGTCCCACCTGGACTGAAGAAAGGTGGCCTGCAGGCTGAGTTCGTCCCTCCCGGTCACGTTCGTGGTCACTTTGCCGAACAAGTTAGTCCGATAATATTGGTTGTCGTTGAGATACGGGCCGTTCGTATAGAATCCCTCGGCGGCAAACAATGTACGCACACGATCTTTGGTTGGAGAAAGCATCAGTAGATACCGCTGCGTGCTATATTCGCCCCCCGCTCCCTGGATAAGACCTTCTTTGACCGTGTCGCGTGTCCGAAAGTTCACCACTCCCGCTGTGGCAAAGTCTCCATACTCCGGCAGGTACGGCCCCTTGTGCACATCGACTCCCTCGATCGTCTCAGGAATAATGAAGTTGAGATCCGTGTAACCTTGTCCATGCGCATGGGTTCGGAGATTGATCGGCATCCCATCGAGGAAGAAACCGACGTCCGTCCCATGATCCGCGTCGAAGCCGCGGAGAAAGTATTGGTCGGCCTTCCCGGCGCCGCCGGAATGCTCAACAGCCACGAAGCCTGGGATCAGCCGAAGAATCTGCGCAGGACGCCCTTGAGGCTGCAGGATAATCTCTTTGTCAGGGATGAATTGTTGAGAAGACGCCGCCACCGGTTTTTCACCAAGCACAGCGACTTCCGGCACTTCCAGCTCGGGCTCATCGGGATCATGCGCAGATGCACGGTCTCCCCAACAGAGGGCCAACACCAGGCACACACACAAGGTCACGGACAACAATCGCTTGCTCAATAGAGGTTTCATCAGAAAACTGTTAGCGGAGAGATTTTCCCGTCGTGGTCATCGTCAACTTCCCGTGCTTCACACCCTTGACCGACACCAACGCATCCGCCACCTTTTTGATCTCCGTCCCCTTGCCTTTCACCACCAGCACTTCAAGGCAATGATTGTGATCGAGGTGCACATGCATCCCTGAAAGAATCTGCCCGTGATAATCATGCTGAATATCGGTCAACTTGCTCGTCAGGTCTCGCACATGATGGTCGTACACAAACGTAATGGTGCCGACCGTCTCCTTATCGTCATCCCACTCATCTCCGACCAAATTATCGCGAATCAGATCACGGAGTGCTTCCGAGCGATTCGTGTAATGCCTCCGCTTGATATGACGGTCGAACTCCGCCAAGAGACGCCGATCTAACGACACGCCGAACCGAACCAGCTCGTCCATACCGCCTCCCTCTCATTCGTAGCATGAATTATATTTTCGTAGCACGATTAGGGAAAGAGCGCAACCCGGACAACTCTATTCCTGTTTGATCTACGACACGGCCGGCTTGTTTGGATGTATGAGCGAAAGGGAAACGGCGCCAAGCGAACGGCTACCGCAGTATTTCATTCTGAGGAGAGGAAATCACCAACAGGAGACATCCCTCGTCCGTCGACGTATCGTGGTGTGCCGTCCCGGCTTCGGCACGATGGTAATCTCCGACTATCATCTCATGACCGGCGATACTGCAGCCGCCTTCAAGCACCAACAGCTCTTCCACTTCGGTGTGACGATGCGGCGCATAGCTGGTGCCCGGAGCAAAACGGAGCAGCGTAGTGATCCGTCGTGAAACTGAATCGAAGGAGAGCAGCTTGACCATCACGCCTGGAGCAATCTCCCGCCAGGTTCCCTCGGAGGCCCCGATGAAGGTGAGCCCCTTAGTCGGCTGTTGAAATGCCATCTTGGCCTTCCAATATCTCACCCGTTCAGAGGTCATGGAACGAATCAGAAGGGTCCGTAGGAAGTTCGAACCGGCTGTCCAGTAAGATCGCAGCACATCGACCACGGAAATGTCGTCTTGAAGATGGCGCCTCTGCCAGTGACTCACCATCCCATCGTCCTTCTGAACGGAGGTTTCAGCGAGGATGCGAGTCGGTTCCCGGACATCAGCCTGTGCATTCGCATGCATTTCGATTCGCGACAGGAGCCGTTCCCGTACAGAAGCCCGAGGCGTGATAGGAACAGCCCCTAAGGCCAGGGTATTGGTCGCTAACTCGAACTGCTCGGTTTCGCGAGCAGCCTCCAAGGCAACGCGGTTGACGAGCCGGTCCCGAAGCGCTGATGGAGGCGTGACCGGAACCACAACTCCAACCAAGGCCTCCGTGGTCGTTTGATAGGCCTTCGTCGCTTGACGCAAGAGATCTGATTCTCCTTCGAGTCTCACCGTAAAGGCCTGACGATCCTCAGGTCCCAATACCCCGAGGGCATAGAGTATCGCCTGCTCTTCTATTTCTTCCGGCAGCTTGGTCTCTGTCACGACACTAATCCTGTCTCATAGGGCGCGAGGGCTTCGCGCAATTTGATCATCCCCAACCGAATTCTCGTCTTCACGGTCCCCAGGGGCAACCGCAGTTGCTCGGCGATTTCGCTCTGACTCAACCCATAGAAATAGGCCAGCGCAATGGCTTGCCTCTGTTCGGCAGTCAGCACCGCCAATGCCTGCTGAACAAACCTCCGCCGCTCTTGTCCTTCGACTTTCTGCTCCGGCGTATCATCATCGCTGGCAAACAGTGCCACTGCATCCAGTGACTCGATGCGACTGCGCTCACCCGCCCCGGCTCGGAAACGATCGATCGCCCTCGTTCTCGCCAACATCATCAACCAAGCGCCCGGCGCCCCTCTGGTCTGGTCATACGTATGGGCCTGACGCCACACTTGTGTGTAGACATCCAAGGTGACTTCCTCAGCCGCTTCGCGATTGTTGAGAATTTTGAGGACGAACCCGAACACGTGCGGACTGGTGCGGTCGTACAACGACGCAAGCGCAGCCTGATCGCCCTGGGCCGTTTGGGCAATCAGTTGGCCCCACTCCTGCTCCTGAATCAGCCTGCTCGTTTCTAGAGGCATCACTACCATCGAGTCTCCCCCAACAATCTCTACGAGAGGATGGAGGAGATTGGATTTCCGGTTGTGAAACTTGTTCTCGGCCCCTTTTGAAGAAGCAACTATATCACCTGACAAATCAGGGCAACAAGAATTCACCTCCGAAGAATAGATCCAAATGAACATTGGTCTCGTAATTAAGAACAGACCATCGGCAGGTGCTGATGACAAAGACAGATTCACAACAGCAGCATTTCACTATGAGGAGGAGGAGGAGGAGGAGGAGGAGGACAGAACCATGAAATTACCTATCGTGTGGCCTCTGGGAGTCGTCTGCGCCGTCGGACTCATGTCCGGCTGTGGGGGAAACGATAACCTGCCCATCATCACTCCGAACGGCCCGACAGCGTCAGCTGACGATCAGCTCATTCCGCAATCGGACGCGCTCACATCGGATGAGGCCGCGCTGGTCAGCCAAGCTAATTCGGAACCCGACCCGGCTCCTAAGGCGGATCTGTAACATAACCCGCTCACAGGGCGGATCAATGCAGGAGGAGGAAACCATGTTTGCTCGAATTCGACCACTCATGTTGATGCTACTGGCAATGCTCACAGCGTCGCCGGTCTTGGCCGCCAGCCATCGCGAGGCGCCGTTGATCGCCAATGACCCAGCGGCCGATATCACCGACTTTTATTTCTTCCGGAGCTGGCAGGATCCCGACAAAGCGATTCTGCTCATGAACGTGATTCCAAGTCAGGAGCCGGGGTCCGGCCCCAACTACTTCAACTTTGCTGATGATGTGCTGTATGAAATCCACATCGACAACAATAAGAACAATATCGCCGCAAATATTGTCTACCAGATCAGATTTAAAACGGAGATCCGCCAACCCGGCAATGTCTTTCCCTTGTCCTATGTTGCACTGCCCCCGATTACCGCTCTTACCGGGAACGGATCGGAAGGGCTGCTGTTGCGCCAAAGCTATACCGTCACAGAAGTCCGCTCTGGGCAGCAACCGAGGAACCTTGGGACCGGTGTCATGTATGCCGTCCCATCAAATGTCGGTCCTCGCACGATACCGAACTACCAAGACCTCGCAGAGAAGGGTATCTACCCCCTGAAAAACGGAGGGAGGATCTTCGCCGGGCAACGGGATGAGACATTCTACATCGATCTTGGAGGCACGTTCGACACCTTGAATCTCCACATCTCGCCGATCCTGTCTAATGCCGATGATGCCAACGACGCGATCATCGTCGGAGCGCCGGGTGCCGGCACCGCCGATACATTCAGCGGCTTCAATGTGAACACGATTGCGCTGGAAATTCCTATCAGCGAGCTTCTCGGCCCGAACGGCAATAAGCTGCTTGGCGCCTATGCCAGCACAAGCCGGCCCAAAGTCAGCGTCATCAAGAAAAACGGCGGTCGTGACAACAGTGCGCGCTTTGTCCAAGTTGCGCGCATGGGTAATCCACTCGTCAACGAGTTGATCATTGCGACGAACCTGAAAGATAAGTGGAACGCCACGGATGCGGAAGACGAGAACGAGTTCGTCTCGTTCTACTGTAACTCCGCGCTGGCCACGGCTCTCAATGTCGTATTCGGCACCGGCTTCCCGACCGCGAATCGGGAAGATCTCGTGAACGCCTTCCTTCGCTATGCACCGGGTCCGGCGGTCTGCGGCTCCGGCAGAACCAATGAAGCGCTGGCCGATCTCCTGCGTGTCGATCTGGATGCCCCCGCAACTCCGGCTGCAGGTCAAAAGCGACTTGGCCCCCTGGCACATGATGCATCAGGCAACGCCACACCCGACAGAGCTGGCTGGCCGAACGGACGTCGTCCAAACGACGATGTCACGGATGTGGCCCTGCGCGTCGTGGCCGGAATTCTGACCAACCCCGCCGTGCCGAACCTTGGAGACGGCGTGAATTTCAATGTCGGATCAGTCGGCAACAACAAGACGGCCAACGGCATTGCAACGGTGTTTCCTTTCCTTCCGACACCGTTTGATGGGCGCGACCGTCGACACATCGATCCAGGAGAGCCACAGTAGTCAGTACCTAGCGGGTGCCGCACAATGATGCGGCGCCCGCATTATGACAGGACCAGGGCGTGAACCAAGACACGACGATACAAGAGTCACGAATGCCATTCCGGCAAGGATGGCTCGGGTCGATCGCGCTCCATGGACTCGTGTTTCTCAGCCTCTTTCCGCTCTTCCGTCAGTCCCTGATTACAATTCACAACGAACCGTTTCACTGGGACGTTGCACTTGTGCAATCGACACCGATCGCTCACGAGTCATTTCAAGCCACCGATGCCACCACTCCGGCTGTACTGAAACAGGCAGATCTTACAGCCACTGCCTCTCACGCTAAACGCACGACCCATCAAGCAACACCATCTGCTCAGCGCATCACCTCACCTGCCCGAAACTCCGAAGCACCGGTCACACCGACATCCATGCCTGACAGTCCTTTATTGGTCACATCACCGAATGAGGCAGCCACAGTCTCAATACCGAATGAATGGCCTCCTCCTCTGGTCCAGGCAAGTGAACCTTCACGACAACCGACTGACACGCCGGTCAGCTCAATGGCAGAAACACCACCGCAACTGGGAACAGCCGCTGCCGCCACTCCCATCGAAGAGAGTACTCGACGTACTGACGCTGTCCAGCCTTCGCCACTGTCAGCCACCGTATTAGACGCTACCGCCGTTTCCGAGATACGACCTGACTACAGCTGGCTTCAACAGGCTATCTTCCGGCGGCTGGAGGAACTTAAGCGATCTTCTCGCCCATCACTCGATGACTCACGCCCCCTCAAGGTCACAGTCAAGGCCGTAGTCTCACGGGAGGGAGCCTTACTGAACTTCGTGGTCGTGAAGAGTTCCGGCCTGGATCGCATCGATCAGGAAGCGATGGCACTCGTGCAGCGAGCCTTCCCGATGCAACTGGACCGCCCGTTGGACCGACAGCAGGTCGCCATGCGCATTCCCATTACCTATTCACGCGAGTAGCCCATGAATCGATTGTTCACCATTGTCTGTATGGTTGGATGGTTCATGGTGAGCCACGTCGACGCCACGTACGCTGAACCCTACCGGCCGACCGATGATACCCAGGTTCTCCAGCAGCTCAGTTTCAAGGCATCTGATCCTGTCGCGCGTGAGCTCGACAGCCTGCGTACCAATCTACGCGGAAATCCTCGCAATCTTGAATCAGCCGTGAAACTGGCTACTCACTATATCGAACAAGGACGCTCGGAAGGCGATCCGCGTTTCCTTGGACAAGCGCAGGCGGTTCTGAGTCCTTGGTGGGATGAGCCGACACCTCCACCTCCCGCACTCCTCTTACGTGCCACGATCCGGCAGAACGCCCACGAGTTCACCGAGGCCCTTGCCGACCTTGACCAGGTGTTGGCGGTTGAACCAAACAATGCCCAGGCATGGCTCACCAAAGCCTCCATTCTCCAGGTACAAGCACGTTACAACGAGGCACGCCGCGCCTGTCAACGACTCACACCCTTAGCTGCCGCTCATGTGCTGCTCGGATGCCTGGGCGATATCGCGGGAGTGACCGGTCAATCGGTGAAAAGTCGCGAGCTGCTCCGGCCGGTACTGTTGGATACGACCCTCTCGGGACACGAGCGCATCTGGATTGCGACGATCTTGGCTGAAACAGCCACCCGCACCGGGGCCATCCGTGAGGCTGAGGAGTCTTTCACTGAGGCCTTCAAGGTCGGCATCAAGGATCAATACTTGCTCGGCGCCTACTCGGACTTTCTTCTCGACCATGGCCGCCATCACGACGTCGTCTCCCTCCTTCAATCTGAGACGAGGGCCGATGGATTGCTCCTGCGTCTCGCTCTCGCGGAGCAGGCGTTGAAGCTGCCCACGTTCCAGAACCATACAGCCGAACTGGCAGCCCGCTTTGCCGCCGGCCGTGATCGCGGAACGACCGTCCATATCAGGGAAGAGGCACGGTTCACGTTGGCTTTACTACACAATGCCAGACGGGCACTGCCGTTAGCCCAGGCCAATTGGAACGTGCAGCGAGAACCGGCGGACGCCAGGATCCTCCTAGAAAGCGCACTCGCCACGAAGAACTCACCGGCGGCTCAACCAGTGCTTGATTGGATGACGAGTAACCATGTGGAAGACTTTCATCTGCAACAACTCGCGAAGCAGATTCAAAAGGCACCATTCTGATGCGCATTCTGCTCGTCATTGTCTCGCTTGTGTTTGCACTGCCGGCTTGGGCCCATAAGCCAAGCGACAGCTACCTGTCACTGTCTGTTCAGAATGAACACATTGAAGGGCAATGGGACATCGCCTTACGCGATCTCGCCGATGCAATCAGATTGGACAGTGATGGAAACGGGGAACTCACCTGGGGAGAGGTCCGGAACAAACATGGCGAGATCAGGACCTATGCACTGTCACGTCTGGCCTTATCGGCTGATCAGCAGGCCTGTACGACTCAGGTACTGGAGCAACTTATCGATCATCACACAGACGGAGCCTACTCAGTCCTGCGTTTCCGATCGGATTGCGATGCGCCCATTGAAGGGCTTGCAGTGGACTACCGACTCCTCTTCGAGATCGATGCACAGCATAAGGGACTCTTGCGTCTGACCCAAGGAGGACAAACGCGTACCGCCATTTTCAGTCGCGAATTGACGACTCAGGAATTCTCGATCACCGAGCGGTCACGCTGGGCCGAGAGCCTACAATTTATTCACGAGGGGATTTGGCACATCTGGATGGGGTTCGACCATGTTCTGTTCTTGCTTGTGCTCCTGCTTCCCTCTGTCTTGATTCGAATGGAAGGTCACTGGAAGGCGGCAGGTGATTTTGCATCGGTGTGTCGGAACGTCGTCGGCATCGTCACGGCCTTTACCATGGCCCATTCTTTGACATTGAGCCTGGCCACCCTGAATATCATCCAGCTCCCATCTCGATTAGTGGAATCGACCATTGCTGCATCAGTTGTGCTCGCAGGAATTGGCAATTTATATCCCACGATGATGAGTCGCCGTTGGATAATTGCCTTTGGGTTTGGCCTCATCCATGGGTTCGGATTTGCCGCCGTGCTCACGGATCTCGGACTGCCTCACGATTCATTGTTGCTGAGTCTCGTCAGCTTCAACATCGGGGTAGAAATCGGCCAACTCGTCATCGTCGCCGCATTCTTACCGCTCGCCTACCTGATCCGCCGCTCCTGGTCATACCCAAGGTTGGTCCTCACCGGCGGATCACTGGCAGTAATTGCCATCGCGATCGTCTGGTTCACCGAACGCGCGTTCGATCTTCAGCTGTTTCCTCTCTAGCAGGCTGTTGATAAAGTCCGCCAGCGGCGTTCTCGCGACGCTCAGAGGCTCAACGTACGGAGAGTACGCTTCGCCTCTTCGCTTGCTGCGGCCTTGCTGAACGGCCTTTCTGAACAGCCTGCTGGCAAAATGGCACTCACAGCTGCACGACGACCTTCCCGATGTTGGTATGCTGTTCCAGCATCGTATGGCCGGCGCGGAGATTCTCGACCGTCAGTCCAGTCAACACACGGTTGGCCGTCGTGCGCATCTTGCCGGATTCGCTCAAGCTCTTCACCTCCTCGAGGATTTCCCCCTGAGAGGCCACACGATAGTCGAAACTTGACTTCGTGAACATGAGTTCCCAATGCAGGCTCACCGATTTCGACTTGAACACTGAGAGGTCCAGTCCATCTCCATCATCGATGATCCCCACCTCTCCAAATGGAGCAATGATGTCCGCCATCTTCGACCAATGCTGCCCAGAGTGCGTCGTGCTGAAGATGAAGTCCACAAACTTCATCCCCAGTGCTCGTATATCAGCCACAAACGTCTGGTGAGAAACTACGTGATCAGCGCCAAGACGGCTGACCCACTGTTTGCTCTCCGGTCGTGAAGCTGTGGCAATCACCGTCATAGGGGTTTTCAGCTTGAGCAGCTGGATCGCTTGTGACCCAACGCCGCCGGCGCCACCAATAATCAGGATCGTCCGCCGCTCCGACCCGATGAGGCGCATCTTTTCGAAGAGCATCTCATAGGCAGTCAAGCTGGTCAGCGGAAGCGCCGCCGCGTCCGTAAACGAGAGGGTGTTCGGCTTCAAGGATACAAGCCGTTCATCCACCAGTTGCCGCGTTGCATAAGACCCTGCCCGGTTGAGATCTCCGCTGTAGAAGACTTCATCGCCGACATTGAACCGTATCGCTTCTAGACCGCGAGCCCGCACAATGCCTGCGGCATCCCACCCTAAAATGACAGGCTGTCCGTCGGAGCCGGATCGCCTGGTTCGAACCTTGTAGTCGATAGGATTCAACCCGACGGCCTTCACCTCAACCAATAGATCTTGACCGCTAGGTATAGGGTCAGGCAACTCCATGTGTTGCAGATTGAATTGATCCAACGAATGAGCATGCGTATAACCAATGACTTTCATCACCACCTCCATGTTTGTTATCTAGAGATACGACTTGATCTCCATAAAGACAAGCACGCACATGGCTATGAGTCATCGACAAGAAGAAGGGGGCAAAGCAAAACCCTTCGCGACATCATTCATTCGTTAGAACAGGAGGGGCGTATATCGTGGAGACTAAGCGGTAGGGATCACCATCGCACTTGTCTGGTTCACTGAACGGGCGTTTGATTGGCAACTATTTCCTGCTAGCGGGCTACTGGAGTCGTGCATTACTCAGAATGGTTTGAAAGAGCGTCTTCAAAGAATTTGCTCAGAGACGAAAAGTCTCCTTGATCAGCATCCCGCATGGCAGCAATGTACCGTCCTCGGATTTGGTGGCCTTCTGACATGAGATGGGCTTGAGGCCATTTCGGCAAAGGATGTCCGTGGGAATAGAAGAATATGTCGGTGATCAGTCGTGCATGCCGTCCATTCCCATTTCGAAAGGGATGGATCTTCGTCAGCCTGTTCTGAAGACGCGCGGCGACTTCGAGAATCGGCATCGTCGACGTTGGTTCATTCCAATAATGAAAGTCATCACATAATATGCGAATCTGTTCTGGTATGAGGTGCCAGTCAATGCCGATATTGAGATTTTCCGTCCGGTATTTCCCCGCCCATGTCCAGATTGCGCCAAACATATCGTGGTGAACTGCACAGAGGAAGCCATTGGTGAGCCATCGTGCCCCCCGTTTCTTCCTACGGGCCTCAAAAATGTACTTGTCATAAGCCAGACTAATGGCGTGCGCTTCGGCTGCGTTCCGGTCTGCCCTGGTCGTGAGCTGAGTAAGAATGAGCCCTGAGGTGTCATCACCCGAGGTTTCACCATCCGGTTGATTTTCGTCCACGATGGTCATCGAGCTGAAATTCGTTTACGAGGGCTGCGGAGAATATCGTCGGTGCGTTTTTCAAGGAGCTGTCTGAATGTGTCCTTATCAGGTGCTTGGTCTTCAAGTGCCATGGTTCCCATCGTCTGTTTCAGTCGTTTAAGGGCAACTGCTCGGGCGCGATCTCTCGTGAGTTCTTCCAGCGATTTGTGAAGCAGTGGTTCGAGGTTGAGCTCACACCCTAAGCCTTCATAAATTCGTCGGAGCGTCCCGACTTGGGGATCAACTTTCCCAGATTCAATCGCCGCGAGATTTGGCTGGGTAATATGGGCACGTTGAGCCAGTTCAACCTGCGTCATCCGTAACCGATTCCGGAGCAGACGTACCCAGTCCCCCGCCGTGAGTTTGCTCGTGCCTTTCGATGCCAGTACCGGCAATCTTGATAGGGCTATGTCATCGACCACAGTTATGAATTTTCGTCTCATGGGTATTAATTCAGCATACTATGCTTTGTAACTATATGATTGTATGTAACTGCAACAGTTATTGCCGACTCTATAGAGTCTGGAGATAGGTGGGTAGGGGTATAGCCTGGTCAAAGGCATTGGTCCCGCCAGTTGTTTCGCCGCTCCTATTCATATCCAAGATTGGTCCTCACCGGCAGATTACTAGCGATGATCGCCATCGCACTCGTCTGGTTTACCGAACGAGCTTTTGATCTGGCTATTTCCCCTCTAGCAGGCTGCTCCTTTGAATATGCAGAAGCTGCGAGTATGCAATTCGCTAATTGTTTTCCTACTTGGATAGCTGTACGTTTCAATGGGCGTAATAAACCACCCAAATGGAGAGCCCATGGATGAAACAACGGTAGAAAGTTCTGAGAGAGCCAGCTCGATAGGACCTGGCATTTGGATCGTTCTTGGAATAATCATCTTTGTTTGGGGAGCGTATTGGATATGGGTTACCCCTCGCCTCACAGAAGCCAAATTTGATCCACTTAACGCCCTCTTCTCAGGCCTCGCATTCTGGGGAGTCATATATGCCATCCTTCTTCAAAAGTCTGAACTGGCTCTCCAGCGAAAAGAACTAGAACTAACTCGGCACGAGGTGCGCGGCCAGAAGGAACAACTGGAAGCTCAAAACACAACTCTCAAGAAGCAGAACTTCGAGAATACTTTCTTTTCACTCATAGATCTGTACATCAGCATTGTAGATGCGCTTGAAATACGTTCGCCTCAATTAGGCAGTCCTCATCGTGATATAACGACAAAAGGCCGCGAATGTTTCTCTAATTTCTTTTTCGACCTCAAACGAGAGTATGAGGGAGAGCGAAAAAGAGTTCCTGATGCTGACGACCTCGCGCTGTGCATATCGGCTTATGAACGGTTCGCTAAGTATAGGCAATCAGACATCGGCCATTACTTCAGTACCTTGTACAAAATTATACAATTCGTTGACGCCAGCGAGATTGAAGAGAAGCAAATTTACATCAATATCCTGAAGGCTCAGCTATCCAGTTATGAATTGAGCTTGTTGTTCTATAATTGCTTGAGTAACTACGGCTTGAAACATTTCAAGCTCTATGTCGAGAAATGTGGTCTATTAGAGCATCTCTCGCTTTTACTCGCCCCAGGCCACAAAGGACTATATCGAGAATCGGCCTTCAGGAGTCCCCCTTTAGTGTCCCATGACTGTGGTTAAACTGTGGCAGAACTATCCGGTCCGACCTGGCTTCATCGGTTGTCCGCCTACCTCTGATTCCTCTGAAGTGATTGAGATTGAAACGATGAGGTACTACCAGGCACTATAGTCCCTGGGTCTGTAGAGGATTCAAATCTCGCAGCCTCTGTCTTCCTGCCAGGCAGCAGTCTCTTTATTCCCCCTGAATCGGGATATACATGATGTTGCCCTGACGGTTCACGAGCAGGAGGGCGAGGTCGGTGGGTTTGAGGGGATCGGCGAGGCGTTGCAGTATCCCGAAACTGTTTACATGTTGTCGGTTTAGTTCCAGCACGACGTCGCCTGGTTGCAAACCGGAGGCTTCGGCTAAGCTCCCTTCTTCAATATCCGTCACCACGACGCCATTATTCACCGGTAAATCCATCTGCCGGGCCAAGGGAGCTGTCACGTCATCGAAGACCACGCCCGATAATGGATGGGCGGTCGATGCGGACGACGAGGCCGCCTGGCTTTTCTTTACCCGTTCACGCGGCGCTTCCTGAATGACCAGATCGGCCTGATACAGCTTCCCCTCCCGGATGAGGTCCAGGCGATGTTTGCTGCCGATCGACGATTGCGCCACCAAATTCCGCAGCTGGCCACTATCCATAATATCGCGCCCATCGAAGCGCACCACGACATCGCCTCGCTTCAAGCCGGCTCGTTCGGCTGACCCCTTGGGTTGCACGTCCGTCACGATCGCGCCTTTGACATCCGGCAGACGCAAAATTTTTCCCAACGGAGGGCTGACATCTTGCGTCGAAGCTCCCAAAAATCCTCGAACCACGCGGCCCGTCTTAATGAGGCTCTGCATGGCCGCACGAGCCATGTTACTGGGAATCGCAAACCCGACCCCCACGCTTCCGCCGGTGGGACTCGCAATGGCCGTGTTGATCCCGATCAGCTCGCCCTGGATGTTCACGAGCGCGCCGCCTGAGTTTCCAGGGTTGATCGGGGCATCCGTCTGGATAAAGTCTTCGAAGTCCGCCACGCCGACATCCGCGCGACCGACCGCGCTTACAATGCCGAATGTGACGGTACGGCTCAAACCCAGCGGGTTTCCGATGGCGAGCACGAAGTCGCCGACGGCCAGATGGCTCGAATCTCCCCAGACCGCGGTTGGTAGATTCGATGCCTGGATCTTCACCACCGCCACGTCAGTCTTCGGATCCGTCGCGACGACCTTGCCTTTGTATTGGCGGCGATCCGCCAAGATGACTTCCACATCGACGGCATCGGCGACCACGTGGTTATTCGTGATGATGTAACCATCCGGCGAAACAATCACTCCAGACCCCTGTCCATATTGCCGACGCGACGGAGGCTCTTTGAACAGCCCGAACGGCAAGGCTTCGTCGCTGAACGCCTGGTCGCGCACCATCACGGTTGACGCGATGCTCACCACAGCCGGAATGACTTTAGTGGCCGTCCCCTTAACTTGGCTCTGCAAATCCTGCCCGTTCACGGCAGGAACCTGTTGGCTGCCGGCCAAGCCCAAACCGGGAACTAACAGGCTGCTCAGGACTCCCCACACGACCATCTGCAACATGAGCCTGCTACTGTTCACAAATACGCCTCTTGTGCATGAGCGGGTTCTCGACTTTTCAAGTTGCCGTGGCCAGCCTATCATGCACAACTGGCTCACGCATTCATAATTCAATATGACATCAGCAACAGTGTACGGGCACGATAGCAGGGTGTAAATACTCACCCGGCTTTCGCACCAACTCCAGCCGATTCGAGGCCGCCAATGGTGAGTTGGTCGGCCAGCGAACCAGTGTGTTACGATCATCACCGACTCTTATTCACTGTACGATTTGGCTGTTATCCAAGAGGTAGCCCATGCCACCCTCCACGATCTTCGTTGCATCCATTTTGCTCTGGACCGTTTCAGGGATGCTTGTCTCCCCTGGGCAGGCTGAGGAAGGCAAGTTTGGAACCCCCAAGGCGGATGAAGGCACCAGGATTTTCAAAGCCACTGAGCATCCATTTTATAGCGCTGAATTTCGCCTCAAGGGTGATCGGGCAACGCTCATTGGAAGCATGGGCGATACGACACCCTGGGATCATCTCGACTATGCGGGCAAACACCTGAACGCGGTGAAGGGAACGATTGAGATCGAGGTGAACGAACACATCAATACGGGACGAGTGGTCGCAGAATTCGTCGAGGGAGCTGACCAGTATCGCGTGATGTTCGATCGATTTGCCGCAAAAACTCCCCTTCAGAGCGGCGGTGTGGCCACCCGAATCTACGAACATGGGGATTCCAATAACGGCGATCCGCTCTATCCGAAAACCTGGTTATACCTGGGTGGCTGGGGTACTGCGACGATGTATAAGAATGACCAGGTGCTCTACAA
The DNA here is from genome assembly GCA_005116895.1 of Nitrospira sp. Taxonomy (GTDB): domain Bacteria; phylum Nitrospirota; class Nitrospiria; order Nitrospirales; family Nitrospiraceae; genus Nitrospira_D. The sequence goes on from SWDO01000021.1 coordinate 189,283, forward strand.
AGACTATGACGCACACTTCATGGTCATGGAGCGCTCGCGCGATCCGAAGACCCATGAGGTCCACTACCCGGTCAAACGCACTATGCCCGGCGGAGAAACCGATCCTGCCGGCATGGAAATCGATCTCTGGGTGCGATCGAAGGAACAAAACACGAACAATTTTCCCCCATTTGAAACGTTTGTCCATCTCTGCTGGGAAGAAGTCACCTGGCGCTAAGGATGAGCACCTCTCTTCAACAGTTTCTTCTGAGTACCATCCTGTTGCTAGCTGCGCCGGCGGTTGGGTATGGACTTGAGAGCACGACCCACGTGTGGACCTTTGACAATAATCCACCGGAGACTCTTCCCCCTGAATTCCAGATAGGGACCTTGTTTGATGGGAGACCAGCCGGGAAGTGGACAGTGATTGAAACCGATCGTGCTAAGAGTTCACCTCGCGTGCTCGGGCAGCTCATGGGAAAGGGCGCGGAACACGCGTATAAAACGGTGTTCATTAACGGGATCAAGGCATCCGACCTCGATCTCCACGTCTCATTCTTGCCAATCGACGGCAAAGCCGACATGGGAGGCGGCCTGATCTGGCGGGCCAGAGACGACCGCAACTACTACCTGACAAGGGCCAATCCGCTGGAGCAGAATATTCGAATCTATCGGGTCGTGAATGGGGTCCGGCAGATGCTCAAGAACTTCGATCACATCATTGATGTCCGACAGTGGCATACCCTCCGCGTCAGTACCAAGGGATGCCAGGTTCAAGTCTTTTTTGATGGCAAGGAGGTGTTTGACCTCTGTGATCAGACCTTCTCAACCGGCCAGGTTGGACTCTGGACCAAATCTGATGCCGTTACCTATTTCGATGATCTGACACTCCGGATCGAGCGCTGAGCGGAGTTCGTACGCGATCTCGTTGGATATCACCTCTGTCTACGTCCAGCGACAGCTTCCAAGCCCGGGCATCTGTGACGACCCACGACTTTTCCCTCATGTCCTGGGCGCATACATGATGACAATCATGCCGGCCAAACAGAGGATAGCTCCCATCGCGTCATAGCGATCTGGACGAACTCCGTCGATACCCCAGCCCCATAGCAAGGACAGCACGATGAACATTCCACCGTACGCCGCATAGACGCGTCCGAAATGAGCTGGCTGTAGGGTCGGAATAATGCCGTAGAGAATCAGGATGGCGGCGCCTGCCGCGGCATAACCCCAATGCCGGCCTTCCCGGAGCGTTAACCACATGAGGTATCCGCCACCGATTTCACACAATCCAGCAAGCACATAAAGCGCGAGCGAACCAGCCAAAGACATCGATTCCTCCTTCACGATAGACTACGAATTGTGGCAAGCGAGATGTCCTGCTGCTTGCTCCTGTTTCGTTTCGCAGCACGCTGTTCGATCCACCGATACAGGACCGGTAAGACGATCAACGTCAAGACCGTTGATGAGATTAATCCGCCGATGACCACCGTTGCCAGCGGTCTTTGGATCTCAGAGCCTGGTCCCGTCGCGAGGAGTAACGGCGTCAGGCCGAGCGCAGCCACGAGTGCCGTCATCAATATGGGCCGGAGTCGCATGACCATGCCGGTCAATACCGCCTCATCAAGCGGCATCCCCTGTTCGCGCAGCTGGTTGATGTAGGCGATCTTCACAACCCCGTTTAGCACGGCCACTCCGAATAGAGCGATGAAGCCGACGGAGGCCGGGACCGAGAGATAGAGCCCACCAATCAACAGCGCCGCCAGGCCGCCGACCATCGCAAACGGAATGGCGAGAACAATCAGCGCGGCCTGCCGAAGATTCCCGAACGTCAAAAACAAGAGCAGAAAAATGAGTGCGATGACGACGGGCACCACGATGGCCAGGCGAGCCATCGCCCGTTGCTGATTCTCGAATTGTCCTCCCCAGGTGACATAGTAGCCAGTCGGCAATTGCACAAGACCGGCCACGGCTCCCTGAGCCTCCTCCACGGCCCCGACCAGGTCTCTCCCAACCACGTTCGCCTCGATGACTACTCGTCGGCTGGCCTGTTCACGGCTGATCTGCGCCGGGCCTTCTACTACTTGGATGTCGGCCAACTCCCGCAAGGGAATTCGAGCACCACCCTGTGCCGTCACCCAGAGGGACTTGATCGATTCAATATCGCCCCGTCGGTCATCCGGAAACCGCACGATGATCGGAAATCGCCGTTGCCCTTCAAAGACGTCTCCGGCACGGATACCGGCACCGACGGCTTCGATCACTTCCGTGATGTTGGCCACATTGATTCCATGCCGCGCCACCTTGGATCGATTGACGTCAAGTTTCAAGTAATACAGGCCTGAGACTTGTTCGACACGGAGATCGGAGATGCCCTTCACTTGTCGCAGCACACGAGCGACCTCTTCTGCCTTCACCCGTAAGACATCGAGGTCGTCTCCGAAGAGCTTGACCGCCACTTGAGAGCGAACACCAGACACCAGCTCATCGACGCGCATGGCGATCGGCTGAGACAACCCGAACGCAATGCCAGGCACTTGCCCCAATCGCTGACGAACCAGGTCTTCAATCTCATGTTTGCTGCGTGCCTTCCAATCTGATTCAGGCTTGAGCAAGACATACATGTCGCTGAGCTCCATTCCCATCGGATCCGTCCCTAACTCATTTGCGCCCGTGCGGGTCACCACCGAACGTACATCCGGAAGTTCCAATAACAGCCGCTCGACCTGTCCAGAAATCTTGAGTGATTCACTGAGACCGATGCTCGGCAGCCGCACCAAATTCACCACGATCGACCCTTCATCCATGATCGGCACAAACTCCCTCCCGATAAAGGGAATGATGGCGATGCCGCAGACCAGAACTATCACGGTTGCCATCACAACCACCGTAGTACGACGAATGGCCATCTCTAGGAGTTGCCGATACAGCCTCCGCCCTGTGACCAAGGCTGATCCACCCTCCCCCCTGGATCGAGGCCGCATCAGTAAGACTGCCAGCACCGGTATCACCGTCATCGAGAGCACCAGCGAACTCAAGAGGACAATCACCACCGTCAGCGCCAGTGGGATAAACATCTTGCCTTCGATCCCTTGGAGCGTGAGCAAGGGGATGAATGTGAGCGCGATAATCAATTCTCCGAACAGGCTTGGCCGGCGCACCTCCAGCACAGCACGAAGGACCACAGGAAGCCGCTCCGATACGGTAGCGAACG
>SWDO01000021.1:192575-228810 GCA_005116895.1 Nitrospira sp.
CCCCTCTAACAAGGCCCGCTCGACCGTTTCAAGCGCCCGGGTCACGAGTTCAATCCGATCGTAGAACGGCGTAATTGTGACGCCATCCGGCAATAGGCGATTGATCAATCCCACCTTCTCCTTCACCGCGGAAACAACCTGTCGGCTGTTTCCTCCGCGCAGCATGACGGCGATACCTTGCATCACTTCGCCGGTTCCGTCTCGTGTGACGCCGCCCAAGCGAATAGCATGTCCCTGACGAACCTCCGCCACATCCCTCAGGTAGATCGGCGTCCCCTGACGGGCCGTCACGACAATGCGTTCCAAATCCTCAGCCGACCGTGCCAGCCCCTGGCCATAGACCACCAACTTATCGCCGCCTCGCTCGATGTAACTGCCGCTGGCATTTTGGTTATTCTCCGTCACCGCTGTCTGAACCTGCCGCAAGGTAAGGCCCAGGCTGGTCAAGCGATTGGGATCCACGAGCACCTGGTACTGCTTCGACAATCCACCCAGAGTATCAACGTCCGCCAGCCCTGGTACGGCCCGCAGCATCGGACGAATCACCCAATCATGGAGTGTCCGTAATTCCCTAAGGCTCTGTGATGGCCCCTCCACAAGATACATGAAGACTTCGCTGAGCCCCGTACTCACAGGCCCGAGGACTGGTTCGGCCCCCGGCGGCAACTGTGAACGGACCTGAGCCAGCCGTTCGAAAACCAGCTGCCGGGCAAAATAGTTATCCACCGTCTCTCCAAACACCACCGTAATCACTGAGATCCCGAACCGCGAGATTGATCGAAGTTCAGTTTTCCCAGGCAAGTTAATCAATTCAATCTCAAGCGGAAATGTCACGAGGCGCTCGATTTCCGGAGGCGCTAGAGCAGGAACACGGGTAATGACCTGGACTTGGACCGGCGTCACATCAGGGAAGGCATCAATCGGCACATGAAGGAACGCGACCACTCCGCCGATACTCACGCCGAACGCCGCCAGCAGCACACTGACCCGCTGCTCAAGTGATGCGCGGATCAGCCGTTCGATCACAGCGGGCCTCCCATCGACATCTGACCGCGAAGCGCTTCAGACTTGAGCGCGTAACTGCCTTCCGTCACAACCTCATCGCCTTCCTTCACTCCGGCCTTGACCTCGACGTATTCGTTCGACGACTCTCCGATTGTTACTTCGAGCCATTCAAACCGACGCGAGCCTCGTGTGACAAATACCATGGTGCGGTTACCGACCTGCTGCAACGCGGTACGCGGTATGGTCAAAACCGATTGTTCCTGCGTGCGTACCGTCACCTCGGCGAACATTTCCGGACGTAAACGCCGATCCGAGTTGGGAATCTGCAAACGTGCCGTAACCGTCCTTGTGGCCGGATCGATCATGGCACCGATATAGGTAATGGCGCCGTGAAATACTGTATCCGGATAGGCGGCGACTCGAACCTCCACCGCAAGTCCGGTTTTCAGTGTGCTGATCTGCTGCTCTGGAAAGTCCGCCCTGACCCACACCGTGGAGAGATCCGCCACGGTGAAAAGCGTCTTACTCGAGTCGACCACTTCGCCGACCGTCGCATTCCGCTCGATGATTTCACTGGAGAAGGGAGCCCGCAGAAATACCTGAGCCACTTCGGCATGGGGCAACCGTTCAGCAGATAGCCGCTCAATTTCGCGTTCCGACATACCTAACAAGTGAAGTTTCTCTTCTGCTGCGTAGAGCTCGGCCTTGGCATTTTCATGCTCGGCTTCCCGCCGTTGATATTCGCTAATCCCGATCGCACCTTCGGCCGAGAGCGCCTTGGCCCGTTCAAAGGCCTTTTCCACCACTCTCATCGCCGTGCGCCGCTTGCGATATTCCAGCTGTGCCTCACCAAACGCCGGACTATCGAGCAACATGAGCCGCTCTCCAGATTGCACCCGATCGCCAAGATTGGCATAGACGGCTACGATGCGTCCCGGCACTCGTGGGCCGAGATGGGCCAGCCGGTTCTCATTGGGCAAAATCTTTCCTCCCTGCGCCTTCAGCGACATTCGCATGGAACGGTGCGCCACCCGCTCAGTATGAATCTGTGAGAGCATTGAACTCCCATCCGGCAGCTCAATCACACCTGCTTGAGTCGCAGGTGGTATCGCTTGCGGAGGCCTTTTCTGCGTCTCGTCCTGTGTCGGCTGGCACGATGCAGATACGGCAGTAGTCGCTACGGCTACAGCAAGCCGCACAATACATTTCGACGAGATAGCCTTCCAGGAAGCCATCTTGGCACCTCTCCTCTCACCATGGCCTTTCGTCCAAGGCGTGTCTATAACCCAGCTAGATAGAGTGAACGTGCAGGACGTCTATGCGAGACGATTCGGAGGACCGCGCGATGGGATGGCGTGAATAAATAGGAAGGAAGATGGAAGAGTGGCGACGCTCCACCGTATCCAGACATTGTGCTCCATACCGACATCAGCATTCGGCGAAAGCCCGAGCACTTGAATGAGCAGCGGCTTGAGGGATTTGCGATCGGTTGAATCGGTCAGTAGCGACAAACCGAACTCTGCATGGCTGTCACCCGAATGTGCGAATTGTGCGTGACCGTGAACTGTCTGCGCTGGTTTGTCGAACTCACAGTCTAGGTCAGGAGACCATACGGTGTGAACCGTCCCGCCATGAACATGCCCAACTTCTCCATGGCGATGATCGGCCTCGGGATGCACATGGAACAGAGGAGCCGCCAGCATCCACAAGGATGTCCAGGCCAAGACCATCAGACGAGACCAGGAGAGAATATGACGTCGTGCTACCTTCATAGTAGTAGGCTAGCACAGTGGCTTAGATGCATCAAACAAGATGCCCTGTGCTGGTCTCGGATGACTCGTGCAGAATGGAGTACTCGATTGAACTGTAGCCAGCCCCCCATGCCCCCGCCTGCTTGAGCAAGAGACGTCTGGATATCACCTGGTCATTCATCTTCTTTGAGAGCGGCACGCCCAAGCTCTCTTAGAGAGGCAGTTTACGTAAGCGCAGCGCATTCTCAATCACCGACACGGAACTAAATGTCATGGCGGCGCTTGCAATCATGGGGCTCAAGAGGACACCGACGAACGGATAGAGAATCCCGGCGGCGATCGGAACTCCCAATGTGTTGTAGACGAACGCGAAGAACAGATTCTGCCGGATGTTGCGCATCGTCCCTCGACTCAACCGGCGCGCTCTCGCGATGGCCCGGAGATCGCCCTTGACCAGCGTGACCCCCGCACTTTCCATGGCCACATCGGTCCCGGTTCCCATGGCAATTCCCACGTGCGCCTGCGCCAAAGCCGGCGCATCGTTGATCCCATCTCCCGCCATGGCCACGACATGTCCGTCTGCTTGGAACCGCTTGATGACCGCCGCCTTTTGCTCGGGCAAGACATCGGCCTGCACTTCGTCGATCTGGAGCCTGCGCGCCACCGCCTCAGCGGTCGTCCGATTGTCGCCGGTCAACATGACGATCCGCAGACCTTCACGATGCAATACATCGATGGCTTCCGGCGTGGTGGACTTAACCGGATCAGCCACACCCAGTAATCCTGCCGGCTTGCCGTCGATCGCCACGAACATCACGGTCTGGCCCTCAAGTCTCAAAGGTTCAGCCTGCGCCAACAAGGCCGTCGTCTCGATGTTCGACTCGTTGAAAAACAGCGCAGTCCCCACGGTCACTACACGGCCCGCAACCGTACCCGTGACTCCTTTCCCCGTAAGCGATCGAAAATCTTTCGCGCCAGCCAACGCGAGGCCTTTCTCGCGAGCCCCTGACACAATCGCGCCAGCCAGCGGATGCTCGCTACTCTGTTCCAATCCACCTGCAAGCCGAAGCAGGTCGATTTCTCTCATATTCGGGAGAGGAGCCACCGTCATCAGACGCGGTTTGCCTTCCGTGAGTGTTCCCGTTTTATCAACGACCAGCACATCCACCTTTGCCAAGATCTCCAGCGCTTCCGCGTTTCGGATCAACACCCCTGCCGTCGCGCCACGCCCGGTGCCGACCATGATCGACATGGGCGTCGCAAGCCCCAAGGCACAGGGACAAGCGATGATCAATACCGCAACCGCGTTCAATAACGCATAGGCCATACGCGGTTCGGGACCAAGGAACGCCCACATCGCGAAGGTGATGATCGCCACAAGGATCACGATCGGTACAAAATACCCAGCCACAACATCAGCCAACCGTTGAATCGGTGCCCGGGTACGCTGGGCCTCGCTGACCATGCGGACAATTTGCGAGAGCAACGTTTCGCGACCGACTCGCTCGGCCCGCATGACGAAACTGCCCGTTCCATTGACCGTCGCGCCCACCACTTTCTGCCCTGCTCGCTTTTCCACGGGAATCGATTCACCGGTGACCATCGATTCGTCAACGGTACTCGTCCCATCCACGACCACACCATCGACGGGTATCTTCTCACCTGGTCGGACGCGTAATCGGTCCCCCACCTGGACCTGGTCCAATGGAATATCGTCCTCGCGGCCATCAGCCCGGACAATCCGCGCTGTTTTGGGTGCCAGCCCCAAGAGCGCCTTGAGCGCGCTACTGGTTCGACTCCGCGCCCGTAATTCCAGTACCTGCCCCAACAAAACCAGCGCGATGATAGCAACCGCTGGTTCAAAGTAGACGGCGAGCGCTCCTCCGTGACCACGGAACGAATCAGGGAATAGGCCTGGCGCGAGAGTTGCCACGACGCTGTAGAGATAGGCCGCACCGGTACCAAGACCGATGAGGGTAAACATATTCAGGTGGCGATTGACGAGCGAGGCCCACGCTCGTTCAAACAACGGCCACCCGACCCAGAACACCACCGGCGTCGCCAGCACAAACTGAAACCAGACCAGTGCTTGTCCTGAAAAGAAGTGCTGCAACGGCTGACTCGGCATCATCTCGGAAATCATCAACGCCAGGATGGGCAAGCCAAGCACAATGCTCTGCCACAATCGGCGAGTCATATCGACCAGCTCAGGATTGGCTTCTTCCATCGTCACCGTACGCGACTCCAAGGCCATCCCACAGATCGAGCAACTCCCAGGCTCAGCCTGCACAATTTCCGGATGCATGGGACAGGTATATTCAGTCCGCGTGCTCGCAACAGTCACGTCCGCTGGCTCCAGCGCCATTCCGCAGACAGGACAGGCGCCCGGTTTGGTTTCCGACACCTCTGGATCCATCGGGCAGACATACTGGACGCTGCCGCCGGCTGGAACGGACATCGACTTTGGAATGCGCTGGTCAGGTGGGGTCAAATAATAGTCGGAATCGGCTCTGAACTTTTCCAGACATCGAGCGGCACAAAAGTAATACGTCTTTCCTCGATATTCGTAGGAACCGGCTGCAGTGGCTGGTTGCACCGTCATACCGCACACGGGATCGATTTCGCCGGTCGCCGCTTGCGCCATCATCGGCAACGGTTTCCGTGGAGCAGGCATCGTGATCAGATTCAGTGGTTTCTTGCTCAGCGCACGGTCGGGGTCGGCGCGAAATCGTTCCAGGCAGGAGGTCCCACAGAAATAATAGGTCGTCCCTTTGTAGTCGTACTGACCCGCCGCCTTGGCAGGATCGACCGTCATGCCGCAGATAGGATCGATCGCCATCTTCATCCAATCCTCTTCACGCCCTACGTTTCACGCTTCACGTTTCACTTCTCACTACCTTTTCGAATCTGCTTCAAGAATGCTCCGGATAATGATGATGACGTTCTCAGGTGTCATATTCGCACCATCGACTTTGATGTTGCCGTCCAACAGGAGCGACGGGGTGGATGACACCTTGATCCGTTCGCCCCATCGACGCCCCTCTTCGAACAGCTTGGCCGGCTTTCCACTTTCCATTCCCATTTCGAACGTGTTGACGTCCAACCCGACCTCCCGGATCAACATGGCGCGAATGGAACGATCCAGCACCCCATCAAGCTTTTCCTTGTGAATGATGCGGAACAAGACAGCCTTCATCTGATCGCCTTTGCCCATCAGTTTTGCCTGCTCATACATGTCAAACGGGGTCGGCAGCTTCCCGGGAATCACAGGAAATCCGACCATCGTGACCTCAACCTTATTCCCAAATTCCTTCAGTAGCAGAGGGACCCCTGCCTCCTCGAAGTGATGACAATGCGGACAATAGAAATCCGCAAATTCGATCACCTTCACCTTGCCTGGTTGATGAGTCGACGGCTCATCCTTGAGGATCTCGAACTTGCCCTTCAGTTCCGGCTTGTCCACAGCGGCACTCACCGGCGCATGAACAAACCCGATCGCACCCACCACGACAAGCACACACGTCCAGATCGATATCGTCCGACCGTTCATCTGAAACTCCTTTCACGGGTAAATAGTCGTGCCCCATTATAGCGGATGGAGCGCCTCCTTGTGCTCTGTTATACTCTTGTCATGCGAATATCTTGGCCTGTTTGGATCGCGTCGGTGCTGTTGATTGTATCCGGCTGTGCCTCAAACGGAAACCTGACCGGCGCCAGGCCTGCAGCCCCTTCTCAAATTAGTTATGCGCAGGTGCAGGAGACACCAGGATCATACAACGGACAGCCGGTGACGTTCGGAGGAAAGGTGCTGGGCGCAAGGCGCTTGAAGGAAGGAACAAGAATCGAAATTCTTCAATTGGCGCTGGACTCCTCTCTTCAGCCAACCATGGACCTCAGCAAATCCCAGGGCCGATTCATCGCGATGCAGAAGCAATTCCTTGATCCCGCAACGATCCCTCCCGGTACATTTGTCACCGTTACCGGAGAACTGGCTGGATCCGTCACCCTTCCACTCGATGAAACGGAGTACACCTACCCGCTTCTCAACGTCACCAATCTGCGCGTGTGGACCGAGAACGACGAGGAGCCTCCTCGCATTCGTCGTCCCATCGGCCCTGGTCCCTATTGGGGCCCCTACTGGTCTCCATACTGGCACGCCTGGCCCTACTATTGGTAAGCGCGTCTCGCACAAGACACTGTCTCTGATCCCGCGCCAGGCCATGAGTGCCCAAAAGGGATGAAGAACGCAGCTCCCATGTCCGCTGTGGTGGATACCGATATTGGCAGGTCTTGAGTGCCATACCGTCAACGCTCGATACCTTCGCCTCATATCTACGCACTGCCCACATCTTGGTGGGCTCAAATGACATCTGGTACTCTTTCGTATGGGCACTATGGTAAATCAGGTGCACGGATACGAAACGATTGAGGAACAGGCATGACCAAAGTCGCACAGCACAATGACCGACGGACAACACACACCCCTTCCAGCCTAAGCTCGTCCGTCGTGACCACACTGAAGGAACAGATCGTTCACTGGCACTACCCGCCGGACCACCGGTTAACGGAAGACGAATTGTGCAAGACCTTCGGCGTGAGCCGCAGTCCGGTTCGGGAGGCGCTCCGGGTGCTGGCAACCGACGGCTTCGTTAAAAAACTACCGAATCGGAGTTACGCGGTCAATCAGTATACCATCGAAGAAATCGAGGAACTGTACGAGGTGCGCTTGGCCTTGGAACTCTATACCGTCGAACGCCTCGCGACCAAGAAGCAGACGATACAGCTTGCGGCCGAGCTGGCTGACCTCAAACAAACCTGGACCGAACTCTTGAAGGAATCGTCCAAGAAGCCAGAGGAATTCGCCATACTGGACACGCTCTTTCACGACACATTGGCCCGAGTCTTGGGAAATAAGTCCCTTCTGCGGCACCTTCGGACCATCAATGAACGGTTGAGGCTGTTTCGAATGCTTCTGAATGTCCTTTGTAAATCGCTCCAGCACTTCCTCCGTTGGGCTCCGTTTTCGGAGCTTCTCATAAAGGCCATACTGTTCAACGATGCGCCAGAGCGTGGCTCGACTGAGAACTTGTTGCTTGATCGTCTCGATGCGCTGATCGGCATAGGTCGCGATCGCCGACCGAACCAGATCCGGGGGAATCTCTTGCTCCTCAATGAGAATCGTGGCAGTCGAGCGATAGACGGATGGAAGGAGAAATGCCAGCGCGGTACTCGCGGCCATGAGTGCCGCCCAGACCACCAGAATCACGGTTCGGCGCCGGCGCAAGAGAACCAGATAGTCCGGCAATGTCCGCGCACGCGCGGCTGCCCGTCCCTGCAATTTCTGATCTTGACTCATCGCGACACTGACCATTTATCGCCTCCGTACGTCAACATGATAAAAGTCGAATTTGAATTGTACCGTTGATCGAGATCATCCACGGCTCGTTCCGCATATGTATAGGACACGGCGACCGACCACCATTGGGCGAACTGCCACGAAAGCGTGGGACTGACGGAGAAAAACGTCGTACGGGGCAACGTCCGGCTGCCTTCCGTTGTGCTGAGCCCCGAGACAAAATAGAGCGCTCCGGAAACTGAGAGATTGATCGACTCGCTGATGCTGTGAGAAAGTGATCCGCCCACGCGGTCGGTTTGCAACAGACGGCCGAACCCGCTGGGGTTAATTTCTCGGCTTCCGTCGATCTGAACCGTCGTCCGCTCGAATTGTTTTCGTAGAGACCCTCGATACACCCACACAACCTCTTCGCTGGTGAGCGTGCGGTCACGGCTTCTTCCGAGTAGAATCCCAAGAATCCCTGGTATGGCCGGCACATCCTGCGCCGAACTCACCAATCGACTTCCTCCTGATATCGATCCGATCAGCTGATTACCGAAATCGTGCACCCACGAACCTTGTGCCCCGTAATACGTCGATTCAAGTCCAACCGAAGGAATTCTGACCAAGTTGTATTCACCCGTCAGACTCACTTCATCCAACTCCGTCAGGTGATAGGTCGGTCCGGCATTCACTCCATGAACTTGATAATTCGCAAATCCGAGTCGGCTGCCGTCCTGATACTGCGCGTCCATGAAGTGATACCCGCTCTTCCAGGACAACCGCTCGGTGATGCCAATCTTCCACGTCGGCATGGCCGTCCACATACTCCGTTGCGTAAAGCCCAGCACCAACCCGGTCCTTTGCAGTTCTCCAACTAACGTATTGTCACGGGTAAAGCCGCCATCGAACTCAAAGCTGTGTCGGTCCAAGCGATATGATGCCCTCAGCGGAAAATACAGGTTGGTGAGCTCTCTCTCATTGCTCCCATAATAGTGAATAAAATCCGCTCTGGTCTCTCCCTGAACTTCGAAGTTTTCCGTCGCTCCCTTGAACTTGAGATCCGGCGTAACCCAATGGCCAATCACTTCGTTGTTCCCACCACTCAACAGCAAATTACTGTTGTATACGCCCTTCACGCTCAACGACGGAGCCGCCGACCATTCGGCGGCGGTACCCACCCCGTTCCCAGCTCCCATGGTCAACACCGCCAGGCCCCACGTTCCGGCAAGGGCCCAAACCCATATTCGAGCCCGAGTACCCGTTGGCCTGTGAACCACAAAGGGACGATCCATTCCGTCACGGCACCATCACCACATCGCCGCGCTGCAGGACGATGTTCTGGTGTAATTCTTTGCCCTTTCGGGCATCGCCGTAGCGGAAGGAAAAGACGAGCTCCTCACTGCCTTGCTGCCGACGGATGATCTTGATGTCGTTCTCCGCAGCATAAGGAGTGAGCCCTCCGGCCATACTCAGTGCCTGCAGCACATCGGTATGATGCCCTGCCTGATACTCTCCCGGTTTAAGAACGCGTCCCAACACATAAATGCGATAACTCTGTACCTTGAGCACCGTGACCGTCACATTCGGTGTCGGAAGATATTTCATCAGGCGTTTCGTGATGTCCAAACGCACATCCTCGGCCGTTCGCCCTGCGGCTATGACCTCTCCGATCAAGGGGAACGTGATCATCCCATCGGGTCGCACCACCATCTCTTGCGTCAATTGTTCATCCTTCCAGACCGCGACCTTAAGGACATCTTCCGGCCCAAGAAGATACGACGGTTCGGCACTGACCGGTTCCGATGCAAAGACAGCTTCCTGACTCAGAATCGACAGGCAGAGACTTGCGATCAATAGCACCAGCCCTTCCCACCAAAAGTTAGACTTTTCTTCTCGTGGCGTTTTCATCAGGAGACCTCTCCCAGCAACGTTTTCGCTGTATCGGTCCACTCAAACATGGTGCTGGACGCCAGCGCTTTCTTGAGATGTGTGACGGCTTCGGCACGCTGCCCGGCTTTGGCGTAAGCGGAGCCGAGGTGATAATTAAGAATCGGGTGTTCCGGAACCAGTGTCGTGGCCTTTTGGAGGATACGGACGGCATCGGCTCCGTGCCCCGACTTATAATAGGCCCAGCCCAGCGTGTCGAGGAGGTAGGGATTCGGCTTCTGCGACTCGAATCCACGACTCAACGCCAACGCACGCTCCAAGCTCTGCGGATCACCTTTGTGATCGACCAGGGCGACGGCAAGATTGTTCGCCGCCAGGAGCGATCCAGGAGCATGCTTCAGCACGGTCTCGTAGTGTGTAATGGCTTCATCATGACGACGTTGCGCCGTGAGGCTTAAGGCCAACATCAATCGTAGCTGCTCATGCTTGGGATTAACTTCCAGCCCCTTCAACAGCGCCGCATCGCCTTCAACCACCTGCTTTTGACCGAATCGAGCCCGCGCCAGGTGGACCCATGGAGTCGTCCATTTGGGATTGATACGAGTCGCAGCTTCAAAGTGTGGCACCGCTGACGCCGAATCTCCCTTCGTCAGCAGCAGTTCGCCGAGAAAGCCGTCGGCGTACGGATGGTCTGGGAACTTGGCCAACAGACCCTCTAAACGTTTCTGCGAATGCGCCGGCCGGCCACGTCGCATATCCAACTGCACCAGCGCCAGCAGCGGCTCAGGGGCCGTCGGATGTTGCTGAGCCGCCTTGGTATAGGCACTCTCCGCGGCATCCCACTGCTGCTGCCCGAGTGCGACGTGCCCCTCGGCCAAGCTGGCAAGCGCTTCGTTCGCCCCGGCTTTCCGCAACTGCTTCAAAGTATCCTGACTCTTACCCCAATCTTTTTCCTTCAACTGCAACTGAAACTGCATGCCGAGCAGCGCCACATTGTTCGGGTCCTGAGCGATCAGCAGATCCAGTCGCTGTTTGGCCTCTTTAATCTGGCCGGCTGCAGCATCCAATCCCACCAACAAAGTCTGTGCCTCTGCCATGGAAGGCTTCAAGGCAACCGCCCGATCCAGGCTCTCGCGAGCCAGCGACTGCTCGCCGGTGAGCAGATAGGCTCTCGCCAGTAGCACATGCCCCTCCACTAATTCCGGCTGATCTTTCAGGATGGAGCGAAAGTCGAGAACGGCGTCTTGGCCCTTGCCACGCTTGAGCGCCATCTGTCCACGCAACATCAAGGCATCCGTGGAGCGGGGGTTCTCCTTCAAGACCGCCTCGATCTGTCGCTCGGCGTCTTCAGTCTTTCCAGCTCCCCAATCCATCCCTGCCAACTTCACCTGAGCTTCCGACGCTTCCGGCTTGCCGGCGAACTCTTTCTGAATGTCGCGATACACGTCACGCGCCTGGTCGCCTCGCTTGGTCGATTCGTAGAGACGTCCGAGTGCGAACCACAGCTTCCCGGCATGCGGCAGCTCTTTCTTCGCTTGCTGCAGCGCCGCTTCAGCCTGCTCGATGCCGCGACGACGAGCGATATAGTCGACCTGCGCCATCCGTCGCTGTTCATCCTCCGGGTTCAATCGGATGGTCTCCTGCAGAATCGCTTCGGCCTTGTCGTACTGCTGCTGTTGGTCGTAAAAAGCAACTTGCCGAAGTCGGTGACTGAGGACCGTCGGTTCCAGTTTGGCGATCTGTTCAAACATCGACTCCGCATCCGCGATCTTCCCCAGCTTCATCGATGTGGTCGCCATGGCATCCAACAATTCGAGGTTGTTCGGGTTCGCGCCGAGCGCACGGCGCAGATGGGGCATCGCGTCTGCCGGACGTTGAGTCGAGGTGTACAGCGAAGCCATGAGAAGGACTGCATCGATTTCCGCCGGAGCGTCGGTGACGAGCTGTTCAGCCTGTTTCACGGCCCCGCTCAGGTTTCCCCCTAAGGCGACGATCGCAATTTTGATGGCCCGAGCCTGCACATGCTCCGGTCGGCTGGTCAGGAGCTGGTCCGCAAGTTTTCCCGCCTGTTCGAGCGCTCGAAACTCCAGATAGAATTTGGCCAGCTTGATCATCGCCCGGTCATGCCCCGGGCTCAATTCGATCACCTGTTGATAGGCTCCGGCGGCATTCCGGTAATTGCGCTCTTTCTCTTCCACTTGCGCATAGAGCAGATACGCTTCGACATCCTTGGGATCGATTTGGAGCACATTCCTGAGCTCAACCCGTGCTTTCGCGTAATCTCCTTGCTGAAAATACTCCTGCGCTCGCAGGCGGTATTTCTCCTTGCGTTCTTCCGGCCCGCCGCAGGCGACGATGCCGCCCAACAGAAGTGCGACCACCCACAGCACCGCATATCGTTTCATCACCTTGCCCCCTCCTCCCATCATGGCCACCAGGCTCGCCACATCATCCCGGTCAATATCGCCAGGGACACCAGCCCCAGGCGCATGGCCGCAGATGCCCGAAGATACAACAGCAACTCAAACGCGAAGAACAACACGACGGCTTTCGCCATGAGCGGACCGACAGACACATTGCCAATGGTCATCTCCGGCAAAAACGGCATGGCCACGGCCAACAATCCGATCAAGTGATCGAGCGGAGTGGTTTGAAATTGGCCGTCTCCCGCCCAGCGAATCGCGAGGAAGACCAACACAGCCAAGATCACCATCGCCATATTCGTAGGCGTCAGTAATGTCGTGACGCCCGTACGCGGAAACGCCTCTCCGTAATACAGAAGACACATGGACCCGATGTAGAGCGCAGCACGCACCACCCACGCAATTGCGGAACGACTCACCAATGACCCGATCACAACGAGCGCCAGACCGGCTGCAACCACTCCTCCATCAGAAGGAATTTCCTTTGGAGCCGTCACCGCCCAGGCCAGATAGCAAGGGACGGTCACGTACAGGAGATTAAGCGGCCACTCACTTTTCGGCTGACTCTTGGACACGGTGTGTATGATCGCCCGAAGCGGCTGGGCCGACGGCGACGCACGATGCGCCCCCATCCGTCCAGGCGGTTGGGCAAAAACGAACAGGACGGCGCCCGCACACGCAAGATACATCGCCAGGAGCACCGCATCGGACTGCCATCGCAGGAAATACGCGCAACTCACCATGAGACCATGCGCAAGATAAATGGCCGTGACAGCCTGACCATGATTCAGTCCGAAGGACAGGAGTCGGTGATGAATATGGTTTCGATCGCCGACGAACGGTGACCGCCCTTCCAGCACCCGTTGCCCCATGACGCCGACCATATCGAGCAACGGAACACCCCAAATGAACAGGGCCAGCAGTGGACTATACGCCGCACGATGGGCATCGATCAGCATGAGCGCGGCGACGGCCAGATAGTAACCAAGAAATTGACTGCCTGCGTCGCCCATGAAGACACGCGCAGGGTACGTGTTGAATCGAAGAAAACCCAGGAGGCCCCCGAGAATGGACACGATCAAGAGAATGAGCTGCGGCTCGTTGACCTGATAGGCAAGGCAGGCCAACCCGATGAAACTGATGAGCGACAACCCTCCGGCCAAACCATCCAGGCCATCGGACAGATTGACAGCATTGGTCACCGCGACGATGATGAGCAAAGTCAGCGGGAGCGCCACCACGGAGGGAAGCGTCAGCTCATCAAAAAATGGGAGTGAAGAGAAGTGGACTCCGGCGACGCCCATGGCCACCAAGGCAGCCAACACTTGTCCGGCAAACTTCACTCGATAATGCAGATCGGCCCGATCGTCCCATATCCCGAAGAACAGGATAACGGCGCCACCCAGAAGGCTGGAAAGGAGAAACGAGTCTTTCGGAGCCCACACCAACACGGCGATGAACGTCGCAAAGGCAAAGGCAATTCCTCCCACCTTGGCCATGGGCTCACAATGCACATGCCGCTCTCGCGGTGAATCAATGAAGCTCAATCGGCTGGCCGACGTAGACAAAACCGGGATGAGCGCCATACAGATGACGAGAGATCCGATAAAGCTTAGGAACAATGCCGAACTCATACCGCAAGCACCTCAATCGGGAACATACCGACCCAACAACGGCGTCACCAAACCCGCCATCGCCTGGAGCCGTTCGTCGACGATCGCTTCGTTTTCTCCGGGATGCACCGACGAGGACAACCGCACGAGCGCTCCATCGGCGCGATGCCTGGTCAGGGAATCCCAAAAGAGGAAAAACTTCACCAGATATTCGCTCGTAATCCAGCGATCGCGCTGCTTGAACCAGTAATAGACGATCTGTTTATATCCATCTTTCTGCACGACGACGCGATTGATCTCCTGGCCAGGCCTGATCTCCGACACATGATTCATCCGTGTCGGTTCAAAAGACGTGATTTCCCATCCACCTCCCGGAATACATTGCTTCGGCGAATGCGACGAACGACCCTTCTTTGGAGAGAGATAGTAGGCAACGTAGACATTGACTGGGCGGCGATCGGCTGCCGTGTAATCCGCCATCACATAATCGTCCAGCGCCAACGCATCGAGGTACTGTCGCTCCATCGGAGAAGTGACTCCCCTCCACCCTCCAAGCTGCAAAGGAAAGTCGACTAACTGTTGCCGACTGGGTGGAGGAGGAAACTCCTCGGGATTGATGGTGGGAGCAGCGACGACCGCCACAGCAAGCAATCCACCCGCGACGACCAGGGGTGAATAGGAAATTGCCGCAGCTGGTTGAGTGATGTTGGAGGCGATCGCACTGCCCGCAGCCGGCAGACCGATCAATTCGGCGAATGAACGGCGAGGTCCGCTCGAACCGACTCTCGCGAGAACCCACATTTCGCCACACAGCAAGGCGAGACTCGCGACAAAGATAATCCACCCTTCGAAAAAGTGGGTAAACCCTTCGGCAGCGCCCTGCCCATAAAAGCCGACCAGCACACCAATCGCAGCAATCCGAAAGCCGTTTAAGATAATTGAAATAGGAATGCTCGACAGTACGAGGACGAGGCGCTTCCACAGCGATTCTCGGTAGAGATAGGCCACGAGCAATGCCAAGGCCGTGAGTGGAAACAGATACCGAAGACCGCTGCAAGCCTCGACTACTTGAAGTTGCGTCGGACCAAGATCGATCACGTTCCCTTCCCGATAGGCTGTCACGCCGATCACGTGAAGAAAGCCAACACCCAAGGTCGACGACCACAGTTGAAGTTTGCTTGATAACTCGTATTGCAGAAAGACCGGTAGGGGAACGGCTGCGAGCAAATACAACAAAGGAAACGTGAGCTGACGAATGCCGGCCAAGCCGATCGCACAGCCCAGCAATCCGACGATCACCATCCAGAGCGAGAAATGCACGACCGCGTGCATGGCCGCAAACTGGCCGACCACGTACACGCACAGCCCGATCCCGACGATTGATAACCCCCACCATGAGCCGCGATGCTCAATGGCATGGAGTGTCGGCCACCGAAGCCAAATCATGTACAGTACGATCAACGGGATGAAGGGCCCGTGGCTGTTGTTGTCCTCCAACCATGACTCCCCCAAGAACCGCAGGCTGTCCGCGTAGAGATAGCCGAGGACCGTCATGATCGCGGCAAGGATCGCCCATTGCACCGAGGCGCTCCCCTGCGTCGACGAGTGAATCAAGGGTGGTCCGGAAGGGGAAGGCAACGACTGTCCTAACACCGTAGGTTGAGTACTCATGACAGCTCCTCAGTAGCAACGATGCAGGAGTCTACCGTCCGCCGATCGGTCGTGGGCCACGTCAATCTCAAGTTTGTGTTAACAGATCGTTAAAATGGGTGTGAATGTGAAAGGGCCGGCTGATCATCTGTAGCGAAACAAGCTGGCAAGAAACAGCCCTTTGCGGCAACCCAGACGAAGCTGAAGAAGCAGCACTCGACCGGCCTCTAACCGGACCTATCGGCGGAGCGAGTCCGGGGGAACAGGTGTCGATTCATTCCCTCAGAACCGATAGCTAAGAACCAGACCAACCACAATCGAGCGCCATCCAGCGGTCAGCTCAGCGCTATTGCGTTTTCAAACCTGAAGGAGCTTTGGGGGCAACTTCGTCGATTCGCTTCATGAACCGCTTGGTCACCTGCCACCAGGGAGCAGCTTCGTTCCACGGTTCCGGCTCATTCTTCCCCCACCCGCCCCAGATCACGACTCCATCCGCATGTTGAGAGACCGTATTCAGTTGCAGCTCCCAATAATCTGGCTCGATCGGTTCGAGACCAATGAGATGGTTCGACTCATGATACTGCGGCCACAGAAATGCATAGACCGGCTTTCCCTTGGCTTTTCGGCGAGCCTCCCCGATCTGCGCAATCGCAGTAGGTGACCCAGCCTTGTCGATCGGAGTAGAACGTATAGATAGAGGGATATAAGGCATCCATATGGGGGAGTAACTCATCCAATCGATCATTATCCTGCTGCCAGGTTTGAAACTCTGCATTCGTCGGCCCACGAATAGCCCGCCAATAGTCCGGCAACGGGACAGTTCCATAGGTCCCGATCTTGGCACGGGGCATTTCATTCTTGATCCAAGACAACACCGCCAACAACTTACTGACGCTCGTCTTCACGGCCTGAACATCGCCCTTGAGTGGCCAGCGCTCGATATCGAGAACGACCGGCTCCGACGCCTCGCCCAACTCCTTGACGACGGATCGCACCGTCTGCTCCGACGGCAATCCGGTTGACGACTGACCGGTGAGAAACAACGGCCATTCATAGAGCACCGTGATTGGACGAAGGCCGGGATAACCCGAGAAGGAAGGTTTGTTCTTATACAACGTCGCGTCAAACACGATGAACGGTGGTGGCACAGTGGGAGGACCTTCGACCTCCGCAGCTCTCGTCACACCAGGCCCCATCCCTCCAACCACGGCGAGGCCGGTTACAAACAACCGAAGCCATTTCAATCGTCGGGATCGCATCACGGCCTTTCTCCACCAACCGGTTGCTCCACAGCCGCTTCAATATTCGCTGAAGCAAGATCGGTCGAAGCCGCCTTCAACAACACCCGCCAACTGTCGAGCGCATGCTCACGTGAATACTTCCGGTCGAATGCTCGCCGCGCACAGCGTCCTGCGTCGACGACCTCAATCTTGTGGCGGAACAGTCTGAGGATACAGGCCGCCAGTGCGTCGACTTCACCGATACAGAAGCTCCACCCGCACCGTTCGCGATCAAGAATACGGGCGATCTCTCCGTCGGGATCGCCGATGTGGATGATCGGTCGGCCCGCTGCCGCGATGCCGTAGAACTTGCTTGGCACGATGAGCCCCTCCAGGGTTGGTCGCAGCGACACGAAATGCACGTCAGGCACGCTCAGACTCCACCGCAATCGATCGGCAGATTGGTATGGATAAAACTGCACATTTTTCAAACCACGCCCCGCCGCCTCCGACTCGAGCCATCGTCTGGCTATGCCATCGCCGATAAATACAAAGGCGATTTCATCCACGACCTTCAGCCTCTCCGCCACATCGATCATGGTCTTGAATTCATGTACACGACCCATGTTTCCGGAATAACCAAGAACAAACTTGCCGTCGAGACCCCACTCATGGAGAAGGGGATTGTCGTGTCGTCGGACAGGCTGGATGGCATCACCATCCGCCCAGTTTTCGATGATCGTAATCTGATCGGATGGGATACCTTCTTCACGGAGACGCTCAGCCATCACCTCACCCAACACCACATTGGCTCGGCCCGATCGCAAGGATTGGTTACGCAGCCGCTTGAGCATCGGAGCGGCAAATCGAAGTCCGTACACATCCATAGAGGTGGCGACTTCCGGAAACAAATCCTGCACCCAATTGACCAGCACTCCTCGCTTGAGCTTGACCGCCCATGAGGCGGGAACCGACATCATCGGCGGATCGGTCTTGGCGACCACGATGTCTCCTTGGCCTACCAGTCGAAGAAGGCGCACAGTTGCGCCAAGATAAAACGTCAGATAATCAGCAGCTCGCCCCCAGAGGTTGGTTCGCCCAAACCGCGAGGTGGGCACGCGATGCACATGCACGCCGTGGATCAACTCTTCAGCGGACAGTGCAGCGTGAGGGTCGCCGTACAACTGACAACCAGTGACGACATGAATCTCCTGACCACGAGAGGCAAGATCAAAAGCCAGATCGCTTAGGAGCTGACTCGTCGCGGAATGATCGGGATAGAAGTAGCGATTGATGAAGATTATTTTTCTCGGCAGATCCGTGGGCATTCCGTTCCTCCAATTGTTCCTTCACCTTGAGGTCGATCATGTACTCGTAGATCGCCCGGAGGTTGCAATACCGTAATCCCGCGCGACCATCGAGAAACCCTCTTCGCACCACGCACAGATACAGGAAGACCCAGAGCGGGCGCCCTGGAAGTCGGTACGCAATCTGCTTCATAGTTTTCCGGCGAATGATCGGCGTTGTCGACCAGAGTCCCTGAAGCACGATGTTCTCCCGTCGTTCTCCGACGAGCGTGTTCGCCTCCATCGACGAATATCGGTTATGCCGTTCAAGCCAATAGGCAACTTTCTTATTGAATGGGTAATGCAGCAGATGTTCCTTCAGAAATCTTGATTCCCCATGCGCCACATACTGTTCATTGATCTCCCGCTCGACCGTCACATGCCCAACACGAACTAATCTGCCGAACCACGTAGGATAGCCGCTGCTCCGCCGGATCCACCGTCTAAACCAATAGTCTTTTCTCCTCATATGAAACATACTGACCGCCGGCTCAGCGGTCCCTATAGCCGCTCGCATCTCCGCCCAGAGCTCGGGTGTGACTCGTTCGTCGGCATCGACCATGAGCACCCATGAATGCTTGTACGACACCTCGTTCAACCCAGCATTTCGTTGGGCAGCGTAATTATCAAACCTTCGCTGAACCACGCGTGCGCCCATCTCTTCCGCGATGTTGACCGTCCGGTCGCTGCTGAAAGAATTCAGAACGACGATGTCGTCAGCCTCACTCACCGACCGGATACAGTCGGCAAGGCTACATTCTTCATTCAGAGTCAAGATAAGGATAGACAGGCTCATAATCTCGGCACAGTCTACCCCCGGAGATCAGGGGTCATGGCAACGGCAGACTTAAGTTCTTGTTACGGGAAGATTAAAAGAGGAACGGACCTGGCAGTCGACCAACACTCAGAACATAGCGGATCCTGTAGCCTGGTGAGGCCATCGGACAACGTCGACACAGCCTTCGTGGGAATTTAACAATAGGCTCGGCGTCGCGATAACCCTACCAGGCGATCCCGCTGGACCGCTCACCGGGAAGGAGAGCAAGGGACGCAGGATGGCTAGCTCGCTCGGATAGCCTGGATATGCGAGCTATCCGTATATTTCACCTCAAACCCCGCATGAGTCAGTAGTCGTTCAATCTCAACTGGAGCCAACATCTGTCCCCGGCTTTCGAGGAGTGCAAAATGCATCTCACAGAACACCCCTCTCAACTTTGGCTCCGTCAGCAGTGCCTTCATACCCTTGAACACCTCGTATTCGAAACCTTCGACGTCGATTTTGATGACGTTCGGAACAGTCCGGCTGCGCGCGACATAGCTATCAGCCGTCACAACCGTAACCTGAGCGGATGCTTCGGAACCTGGATGCGCATTATGGTCGACCAATTGATGTGTGGCCCCGAGCGGATCTGCCGCGAGCTTCATCGTCCCCATTCCATTACTTGAAGACAAGGCAAGAGGCTCCAGCGTCACGTTAGGCTTACCGGCAAACTTTGAGCGGAGCACAGCGAAGCAGTCTGAAACAGGCTCAAACGCGACAACGGCTCCTCCACGTCCTACCTTCTCCAAGAACTTTTCGGTGTACAGACCAAGGTTTGCGCCGATATCCCATACGACATCGCCGGACTGAATGTGAGCAAGAAGCGCGGTATCGAAGTGCTCTTCGTACCCCCGCTGAAACACAGAATGGACGGCCTTCAACTGAGATAAGATGCCCAGCTTCCTAGCGACCGATCGGGCACGAATGAGCAGGGTGTTCATGAGGTAACCTCTAGAAGGTGGAATAATATGCCTAACATTTCGCCTACGCTGTACTAGGACATTCGCAATCCTGTGGGGCATTCACATGCAACGGACTTGCGTCGGCAGCCAGCAACGCCCGCAGATGATCGGCCAACCGCACGGTCAATGCCAACAGCGTGAACGTGGGGTTCGCACTTCCGGCAGAGGGGAAGACCGAACAACTCGCGAGAAACAAGTTGGCAACGCCGTGAACACGCAGTTGCGGATCGGCCACACCTTCACTCGGATGCTCGCTCATCGTCGTTCCGCCGGTTTGATGATAGACATCAATGACATCTTCAAGCCACCGATCTCCTTCTTCAAACAACTTTTGATTCCATCGTGCATCGCCAAGATCCAGCCGCTCCCATTCATGACGGAATAGGCGGACATATTCCTGCATGGTCTGTTTCTCAAGGTGCTTGATTCGCCAATTGAGGGTCAGGATCGGCATCCCCAACACATCGCGGTCGTGCCCCAAGCTCACTGTGCTCTCAGAGTTTGGACATTGCTCCACATCCACTTGAAGGTGAAACCGCGCATTGTCGGGGTAGGCGACTCGTTGCTTTAGAAATCTGACCGCCCCAAGTCGACACATATTAGGAATATCCCTCAGGATATTGGTCCATCCCTTGACACTCGGCCAAGGATTGCGACGAGCCTGAAAACGGCGCAATCCCTCACGAAGCTCAGCAAACCCTGAATCATCAGGAGTCTCGAACAACACCTGCCCAAAACAACTCAGCAGCCTCCTGTCCCGCTGCACATCCGCACTCAGTTCAAGGCGAGCGGTACGCATCGTACCATCGATGAAGAACGGAGCAAATCCGTGCTCGAAGTTGCGTATTGACCGAGGAAATAACTCCGCCGCACGAATCGAGAGATGGTCTTGGAAATTCTTCCCAAGATGGCCGGAATGATTACCAATGCCGCCTGAGACCACGCCTCTGGACGCCAACAAGAGTCGTATCGTCTCCAGTGTTCCTGTCGCCACGACAACGTGCTTCGCCTTGACGTCGATCACAGCCCCGTCCAGGGTACAGGCTTTGACGGAGACCACCCGTGTTCCATCATCACTGAGAGAAATCTCTGTTACGTTCGCATGAAGGACCACCTCCACCGAGTGTGACTCCGCACAGTCCTTCCCGACAAGACGAGCCAGATTTCGCCTTACAAATGGAGGCCATTTGGCATACCGTGCGGTGAATTGATTCGCATCGAAATCCGTCCCATGAATCGGCCATCGATTCAGTGCTCCAGGCTCGTACGGATAACCATCTACACCAAATAAATGTTCAACCCGCTGGTAATAGTCCTGCAGATCGGCATACGTGAGCGGCCATGCAACCGCACCAATCCAATCCCGATGCTCGATATCGAGCGCCGTGAGCGGCAACAGTTGCCCCCCCCAACGCGTAGAAGTCCCTCCAAGCGTTCTAAAGCGGCCCTGAAGGTACCCTCGATGTGGTAAGCCGGCAACCGTACAGTCATAGAGCCGCTGAGTCTCCTCTTCGAGCGTGATCCCTCCGGATTCCAGCACCACGACCGTATGACCACTGCCGAGCAACTCACGAACAAGCGTCAGGCCGGCCGTCCCTGCACCGATCACGCAAATGTCCGCCGTGCGGGTTTGGCGACGGCCTCCGCGAACGAGATCGGTAATCATGAGCTGCCCATCCGAACTCCGGAGTCGATGCACAACAATCCGAGTTCCTCAAGGATCACTCGGACCTTATCGTCTCCGATCAATTCACTCCGAACATGCTTCGTCACCGCAGCAATGTGGTGAACATTCGTGGACGCAAAGACCACCATCCCTTGTGGATTGGCATGGAGGGCATAGCTGAGCAAGAGTCGAATCTGTTCCTGAGGCGACCGAAGATCAACACCGGTTCGCTCAGCGACGTTCTTGACCACGGAAGGCACCTGTTCACATCGTGTTTGGACCACAGGGAGTGCCGTTGAAAATGGCGCGAAGGTGAACAGGCTTGAATGCGGCGGAAGAGGGAGGCTGTTGATTTGGCGACCAGCCGCGTCGTTATCGAACTGCAGCACAGGGGTCAGACCAGGATACTGTTCGATCAGAGACAGGAGGCTGTTCGCCGTCGATGACATACCAAATCTCCGGATTTTCCCCTGCGTCTGAAGATCTTTCAGACTATCGTTCAGTTCATTCGCTATGTGGTCGCCCGGCATCGGCTCATGCAAAAACAGGATATCGACATAGTCCGTCCCAAGTTGTCGAAGGCTCATGTCCAGACTCGCTCGAAGGGAGTCCGGGGTGAACCGCTTGGGACGATACAAAGGCTGACGAGTCTCGGCTGCGGCAGCTTTCAAACCAGGAAGCCTTGTGAAGAACCACCGGACAGGCGTCTGAAGGGACGACAGACAACGAGTCGCCAGAGTGGGTTCAATACCGAATTTAGTGGCGACCGTAACCTGCGTTCGTTTCGACCGGATCAGCGTTCCTAGTTCTCTCTCACTCGCGCCAAGCCCATACATGCGGGCGACATCGAAATGGCGGATCCCTTGATCATAGACGGTGTCCAAAAGTCGCTGCCGGTCCGCACGAGAAGGGATACGCATCAGCTTGGACAGGCCAAACCCCAACCGTTCCATCCCAGCCGCTGGCTCACTGACGAGTCTAATCCCGACCGACTCCCGATCCGGATCGAGAGCTGCAGTGGCCTGATTCGTTCCATTGGTCAGCCGGTTCGACACAAGGCGCTCTCCTTGCCTGCTATCTACCCTACCCGCACATGATGCCGGAATTGTCCGACCCTATTCCCCCGGCTCAGGCTGGTATGTTCGAATCACCCGAGCGGGGTTCCCTCCCACGACGGTCCAGGGATCCACATCACGAAACACGCTGGCACGCGCACCCACAATAGCTCCCTCCCCAATCCTCACGCCGGGGCCGATAAAGGCATCCGCCGCCACCCAGGCACGTTGCCGAATTGTAATAGGAGCAGTCGTCATCGGCCTATTGGGCAGTTGGTAGTCATGACTGGCCGTACACAAAAAGCTATACTGGCTCACCGTTGCGCCGGCACAGAGCACGACTTTGTCCACGCAATAACAATTCACGTCCGGTCCCAAGCAACTCATGTCACCCATCTCCAAATTCCAGGGCACCCACACCTTCACCGAGGGATAGGGATACGCACGTCGTGAAATCTTCGCGCCGAACAGACGGAGGAGAAATCGCCTCCAGCCATGGAACGCCTTGGGACTCGGACGATACGCAACCAGCCACACAAGTCGCCACAGGAACCGCAGGACTTGATTCATGCGAGAGTGCGGACTCGGATAATACGAAGGCTCTGCGCCTTCCATGGCGCACGGTTCTGACATGCCAAATTCCTACATTACCTCTTTGCCAACTGTACCTTGTCGAGCAACGCCTCATCGCAACAGCGGTCTCAAATCTGTGTTATCAGAACATTAAATTGTGGTGGAGCTGATGCCTACGAGCCACCCGACAAAGTCTGACAGCGCTCAGCACCTTCCGCGCCCCCAATGCCTGAGGATGTAGGAGGGAACGCAGCTCGGGAAGTCAGCCATACCACAGAGCGCTTCATCAAGATCAAGACGCTCAGTCAGGCTCCCACTCCACACAGTCACCCAGGCCACGTGCATGCTAAATTTCCATGAGCCTGATGCGTTCACATGCGGCTTCGGTCATTATCTGGGCCGGCCTGGATGCGTCCCTCGTCTCGTCGGTTCTGCCAACATGGCTTCATGGATCGCGTGCTCCTGCTCGTTGAATCGATAGCGCAGTACTCGGGCCGGAACGCCTCCGACGATCGCATAGGGGGGAACATCTTTGGTCACGACAGCGCCGGCCCCGACGATTGCCCCGTTGCCGATCGTAATTCCGCGCAGGAGGATGGCCCCATGCCCCACAAGCACATCAGCGCCGATTCTCGTGACACACGACGGAGGGCGACCTGAAAATACGATCGGTGTGCCGGGTGTGTCGCAATAGTGGTCGCGCCCGACGACAGCGACATGCGCGGACAGCGACGAGTAGTGTCCGATGTGAACCTGTGGTGACAGTTGGCTATATGGGCCGATGTACACGTAGTCGCCCGCAATCAGCCCCTCCTCAATGTACACCGCCTTTCCAACATGGAAGCCCTTTCCGGTTCGAGCATCCGGATACCACACCATCCGCAGGAACCAGGCACGAAGCCCCTTGAGTTGCTCTTTCGCGAGCTGCCATACCGCGAGCGAATCACGCGGTGACGTGTCTCGTCTCTCCACGTTCTTGCGCAACGGAATGGAACGTGGATCATCCAACGGTCGAATCCTCGATCACGGGAAAGGCCAGTTCATCCTCTTCCGGCAGAGGATCAGCATCCCATTGTGGTTGCATCACCGCGAGCAGAAACAGGAGTGACGTCGGATTCCCGACATTGAGCAGAAATCGCTCGAACACGGCGAGAAAAAGATAGCCGACACTCAGTCCCAAGAGAAGGCTTGGGACGAATCCCCCTTCCGGCCGTTGTGCTCTCACCCACAGGATCTGCAGGCCCCGTGCGATCAGGCAGGCAATCGCCAGAAACCCGATGAGTCCAAGCTCAGCAAGTGTCGCGAGGTAGCCGTTGTGCGAGGATGAGTCGACGCGTAACAGAAATTCATGGGCGCGAAAGCCCACGCCGATGAAGGGATTGCGCAGAAACAACTCCCAGGTCCACTTCCAGGCTTCCAGACGTCCTGATGCCCCCGATCCGATGCCTCGATCGGCCGTGCTAAGTGAATAGAGACGGTCCAAGGTGTCGTACACCTGTCCTCCGTACATCAGTACCGTACCGGCGACGAACAGACATCCGACACCAAACAGCAACAGCACCGGTCTTCCGTGACTACGGAGACGGAGCCATCCAGTCACCGTCAGCCCCAGCACAACCGCGATGGCAGCGGCTCGCGAACCGGTAAGAACGATCACCGTCGCGATTAATCCCATCACGACCAACCTGATTGCCAGTGTGCGGATGGCCATGGCCGCCATGAACACCGACGCGGACACCAGAGCGATGGTATTCGGGTTCAAAATATTTTTCCCCGTCCCTAACCTCGTCCCAGGCACATAGTCATACCAGGCGAAGGCGACTAAGAGTCCGGTCGTCAGCACCGCAAACAGTTTTAATCCCTGCTCATACTGCTCCGCATCGAGATTGCTGTTGAATTGCAGGGCCAGCCAGAGGCCCAGCAATGTCAGCACGACATACCCGGACGAGAGGAGCGCGACAGGACTGAAAAAACTCGACAAGATCGAGAATATTCCGAACAGCACCACGGCGACCGTCCCGAGCATGGACATGGCATCAGGAACGAATCGACAACGCGCGACCATGAAATAGGCGAGCGGCCACGTCACAGCAGCGCCAATCCACACCATCGACGTGATGGCTTCCCGTCCTGCGTCTAATCTCCCAAACAAGGAGGCAGCGAACACTCCCGCCAGCCAGACACCCAACACGATGCCTACCCACGAACGCGGGTGAGTTTCATCTAGAAACATGTCATCTGCGTCAGTCATGATCGTGGCACATGTCTCATCAGGAGGAGTCCCGTCACGCCCAGTACGGCTGCTTCACCGCTGACGAGCGCAGTCGCTAATCCCGGTGCACCGTAACGTGGCATCAGAAGGGTTCCGAGTCCGATCACCATCATCCACTGGACGACCAGCCCCGCAATGGGGCTTCGATAGTCCGAGAGCGAATAGCACGCATTCCGGATCAGCTGCCCCACACTCATGAAGGGCAATGCGCAAATCGTCACTGACAGAATTGAGGCGGTCAGCTTGGCATGATCAAGCGAGAACCGCCCTCGCACAAATACCGTTTCGACGATCGGCTCGGTCAAGAGAGACACAAGCAAGACAACGACGGCACTCGCCGACACAAGCGCCACGATTGGCAGACGCAAGGTCCTGAGCCCGGCTCGTACGTCTTCCTTAAACGTTTTGACCATGCGCGGAAAGAGCATGGTCGTGACTGGGCGCACAAGCAGAGAGAGCGGAACGGACACGATCGTGCTGGCATAGAAGAAAGCCGCGATCGAGCCGGGAGGCAACCGGGACGCCAAGCTACGCTCAGTGAGAGCCATTCCGGCATAGACGAGCTCCCCAATCAGCACCGTTGTCGCGGCTCCCCACAGCACAAACCAGCCACCATTCGCCGACTGCGATAACGCCGGCGGGGAGAGGGACGCCACCTCGCGTTTGAGAAACACCAGCCGTCCCGCAAATAGACTGAGTACGCCGAGATTTCCGATCGACACTCCCAATGTCAATGCATCAATCCCGAGGCTGGAAGAAAAGAGGACAACCGAGACGATCGTACAGCACGACACAATCGACCCGGCTAGAAAACCAGGTGCGAATGATCCCAACACGGCAAGTGCCCCCCGCAGCAGACCGGCAGTACTGGCGAAGATGATCGGAAGAAACAAGGCATGCAGCGTATGGGATGCAAGCGCGAGCTGGCCACGGTCAAAACTCGGGAAGATAGTGTCGAGCAAGAACGATCCCATGACCGAGAGGCAGCCGATGATGCCGACATGAACCAGCAACAGCCCATAGATCGCCGGCCACAACGATCGATAGACGTTGAGGGTCTTTCCCTCCGCCGCTACACGGCTGATGAAGGCGGTCTCCAACGCGTTCCCAACCTGGGCACCGAAAAACAATTGGATGGTCAGGACCGCGACAAAGACGTCTAACTGAGGGCTGAGGCCGAATGCCGAAGCGACCGCCAGTTCGCGTGCAAGCCCGAGGAGTAGCCCAAGACCAGTGAGGAGTGAATACCCTGACAGGGTGCGAGCGGAACCGGCAAGGTCTCGCATGGTTTCCAGTACCATATCGCCGCGCAGGCGTGCGGGCCACACTACTGATCGCGTGAAGAGTGCCATAGCGTCTACGCTCAGCTTGGTTGGTTTTCTGGCTGAAAGGATTTCGTCATGCCGGTCGCAGGCTTTACTGCCGGCTCACGGCGCCCTGCGGCTGTTCGTTCAATGCAGTCGGCAAGACTGTTCGCCCAAGTTTCGGGTGTATACAGAGCCACAATCTGCCGAGATGCGTCTCCCATGGAGGCACAATCGACTAGAGTTGATGACATGACCGCCATCGTTCGAGCCATGCCCTCGACATCAAGCGGGTCGATCACGTATCCATTGAAGCCGGGCCGCACGAGCTCTGCCACACAGCCACATCGATGCGACACGATGACAGGAAGACCCGCCGCCATCGCTTCATTCACAACTAGCCCCCACGTTTCGCTCACGCTCGGCAAGATCAGGCAGGAAGCCAATCCATAATAGAGCCCGAGTTCATCAGATCGATGAGAACCCGCAAAGACGACTCCCGGAATTTTCTGAGCTTGTCGATGCAACAGCTCTTCCTGCGGTCCCCCTCCCACCAGAACAAGCCCCCATGCATCGGTTCCGGCAGCCTGACGGTACGAGGCATAGGCTTCCATCAGGCGAGGCAGATTCTTTTCTGGAGCGAAACGTCCCACAAAGAGGAAGAACTTCTCGGGAAGGTTGAGACGCATGCGCAGCACGGTGGCATCCTGCCTGGCAAGAGCCGCCCCTGTTGCAAAGGTCTGGTTGTCGACGACGTCATAACCCGTCCAAATCTTCTCTCGTGGGAACCCCATCATCTGGAGATACGCCGCCGCACGCTCGCCGGCGGCAAACGCGGCATCGTAATGACGGCGTGCCCACCATCCCTTGATCCACTCCTTGACGGGGTTTCGTCGACGGTCTCCCCATTGCGAGTCCCCGATGTAGATACTGAGCCGCTGGTGTTGTCTGGTCCATCGGGCCGCCGCGCGCATACCGGCAAGGAAGTAGCCCGTAATCACAACTACCGCCGGATCTTCACGCTTCAGCCATTGAATCACTCGCTCCGCCTGCGCCTGCGAATTGAGATTTTCCAAGCTCTCTTCAGAGAAGGCTTCAACATAGTCAAATCCGAGATCTTGCTTGCGAATCCCCCACTCCCGCAGTCGTTCCCTGGCGCTCAACGCCATCACTTTCACGGAATAGTCCGGTCTGAGCGATTGAAACGCCTTGAACCGCGGAATACTGTAGGGAGCGAGAACCGGCTCCAGGCAGCAGATCGTCGTCTTCATTCCAATGTCCTTAGCAAAGTTGCCACGGCAACCAGAACATACAGTCTACTGCCAAAGACGACCCCGATGGGCCACAAGGGGTTCAAATCTCTGTTAACAAATTGTCAAAAATCATGAACAACTACCGATGGCGCACAGGGGTACCCACGACGGATTGACTCCGCAACTCCCGATTGGACGCACCTCTTCCCAAGAATCCCGCCGAATCAGGGTCGGCGAAGGCCGAATTATCCTGAGATCTGCTGCAGCCGGTGTTATTCGTTCAGGCAAGAGGCGACACGACTTCCAAATTTCTTGACACATTAATGTGTTGCATCTGTTGCACCCAGTCTAGACGATGTATCTTCATGTCCACTATGCTCATATCCTGATTGTAACAACCTGAGTCTCAGACAGGGATTCAGTCCGGTGACGAAAGGATGTGGAACATGAAATGGGATAGGTCGATTCTGGCGTGGGGGCTCTTCAGCGTCGGGGTATTTCTCCAATCGCCTGCTTACGCGGTAACCGTGACGCATCTCGAGGTGACCAGAGGCGCCGTGAATTATGATGGGCCGAACCAGGACGCGCTCGATCGGCTGCTCGCGCAGGACGGCGTCATGCAGATGGGACGATTTCAAGGAGTCGGCGAACTTGTCCCGACGATCAACCGATCCAACGAGACCCATGCGCTGTTCACCTCCGGCTTCAGCGGGGCCGCGGCTCCGTCAGCTGTCATCACGGACTCCGTCATCACGGTCGACCTCTCCTCCCTGTTCTTCAGCGTGAATCAGGGTAATGCCTATCGACTGTGGAACATCGGCACCGCCGTCACCGGCCTCTACAATCCGACGTCGAAAGAGTTTGCGCTGTCATGGGATCGCGTCTTTGATGAAAACTGTCAACAAGGACAAGCCTCGTTCTTCTTGAATGGGCTGGTCCATTTTGACTCCGATGTGCAACCTGTCCCCGTTCCCGCCGCCGCATGGTTATTCGGAAGTGGGTTGGCCGGTATCGCCGCCCTGGTGCGCCGACGCCATCGTTGTTTGACCTAGCGGGTTTCGATATTCTGATTCGAAGGGCGCAACCGACAGGCAGCTCCGACAGCTGCCTGCCATTTTTTCTGCTCGCCTCTAGCCATCACTGACGTCTGACTGGAGAAAGACGGTAGGCGCTGCCCCGCATCCTACATATTTCGTCACATCTGTAGCATATCTTGCATGCTACCAGTAGCCGTCTCCACTTCGCAGTAGCTACACTCCAGCTGAAGAAGACGTCCTGGGCAGCATTGCACTGCTTCCGAGAGATCGGAAACAATCAACTCACACGAACAGAAGGGCACACAATGAATCCATTTTTACGCGTATTTTGGCCTCTCTCCACCGGAGCCTTGAAACACACCCTACTCACCGCCAGCTTCGGACTGGCGCTCTTCTTACCACAAGCTGAAGCAGCTCTGTTCGATTTTTCCTATGTCTACAACGGGAACACCCTCCAAGACATCGTGGACGGCACCCTGCTTAGGGGATAACAACAAAGTGGCTGTCGATTCGATCCCGACCCTCACCTTCAATGGTGAAGCAAGGCCGTCACTACCTCTCGTCCATAATGCCGACCATTTATACAGCGTGGTGTTGTTCCCGGATCTTTTCCCACTCCAACCCGGTTTTCCCGATGAGACGACACCGTGGCTGACCCTGGACGGCAGTTACATGAACGTCGTGTTCTGCCAGTTGGGAGATTGTGAGAATGGTGTCAATATCAATGCGGGAAACAGTTTGGCGTCGCTCTTTAATGGGCCGTTTATCGCAGCCGGTACGTCCTATGGCTTCACCCATAGCCCGTATGCGCAAGCCGACTGGCACATGAGTCCCATACCACTTCCTGCCGCGCTGCCGCTGTTTGCCACTGGCTTCGCGGCCATAGCTTGGCTGCGACGCAAGGTGGCGTAGCCGTTGTAAGACGGCGACACGCGTCTCGGCATCGACCAAATGAAGAAGAGCCGACGGATTCACCCCGTCGGCTCTTCGATGCACTCCCGGTTGCAAACTATTCAGATTCGGAAGCAGTCTACCCCAGAGCTCGGCAAAATCGATCGACAGTGCGTTCGAAGAGAAAGAGCGCCGTGTCTTCAAGCGACGCGGCCAAAGCGGCCTCGGCGGCGGCACGGACTTGGGAGGCAGGGACGTGGAAACGCTCTGCGATCCAGGTTGCGTCGGTAAGATCCTCATCGGTGCCTCGGCGAAGCTTGCTCACAATGAAATCCACCGGAGCCAAAAGGGACAGCCGAAATCCTGGTTCATCAATCATGATCGTAGCGCGATCGCGATACCCGGGCGGCATCGCCACCACCGACCAGCCGGACAGACTTTGACCGAGATTCGCAGGAATATTGTGGCGGCTCAGAAACGCTTTCAAGGACCGGACGCCCTCACGGAGTTCCCCGTCCACGTCGATTGTGGCACGAGAGAGGTGACCGTACGCCAGCATGGCCATGCCGCCGATCAAGACTAAATCGATCTGGTGCCCGGTCTCATCGACATACTCCCGGAGCAATACCTGTAGGCGATCAAGCGTGAGCGTGGGCAAATTCGAGAGCCTCCGCAAGCTGACGATGGAGTCGCTCGTCGATGGGGCCATGATTTTCAGGAAGCGGCGCACGGGACACAAGCCCGGAGACAAGGCTGCGATATCGCGTGTACCACCGACAGGCCGTCTCATACGCTTCCTGCACGTGCGGATCATGCAAGGCTGTCCATTCAATCGAGTCGTTGACCAGAATTTCAAGCCACAGGATACGACCGATCCGTGGATGACATAACGCGTCATCCAGGGATGAGACTCCCAGATAGGCCGGCAGCAGCTTCAGCAATGGACGTGCAGGAGGCCTGGACATAAAGTGGGATTCTACACCGGTCCCACGAAGTTGCCAACTCGAACGGGAGAGGCAAGTATGGCAGCACTGGCAGGAGGGAGCAGGGTAGCAGGTAGGTAAAGCAGACCGACCGCCTCCCCACTCTGCAACATCGAACTCGGCGGGATCGTGACGATCCCGCCGAGCAAAAACAACTATGATTACGCTTTCACCGCCATCTTCCGACGAGCCATGCCGGCCAAGCCGACGAGGCCGCTGCCGAACAGATAGACCGCCGCCGGCACCGGGACGGGGCTGACATTCCCGTTCACGTCCATGCTGATGAACATGTTCCGAGCCAAACGCAAGTTCGTATAGTCCGTGCCATACGCCGTACCATTGCAGGTCGTGGAGACGCCCGTGCAGCCGATCGGTGTACCGGCTTGCACCGCCGTAAAGAGCGAGCTCAGCGCATTCGAGTCGGCGCCGCCGATCACCAGCGAATAGGTACCGGGGCCGAGACTACCGGTCCAGGTAACCTGATTATCAAGGGTATCGCCGTTATGACCGTCTCCGACGGCAGTACCCGTGAAGGTAGCTGTGCTTACTTGACCATTGTTATTACCCATGGCGAAGTTGCCATCCGCTCGGTACACACCCCAATTGGCCCCCAGGGCATCGACCGCCCCACCGCCCTCAGCGGTGATTTCATCCATGGCGTCGAAGAAGGGCGACCAGGTGGCAAGGGCCGCCTGGCCTTGCAGATAGCCTCCATCACCAGGGGTGTTGGCGGCAGTTCCCACGATCGCCGCACTTTGCAAGGTCGTGATCTGGGCCGGGGTCAATCCATTAAGGTCACCCACTCCGTCGTGGGATGAGGCCGGCACCAGGCCGCTGAACAGGGAGAACCCCGGATTCAGCACCGATGCGCCGTTGCTGTTGGCCGTGCCGGTCACCGTGATGCTGACGGTGGACGCCGAGTCGAGGGTGAAGAACCGGAAACGGTTGTTATGGGTATCCGCCAGCGTATCGACCGCCCCGGTGCGATTGACGCCGTTGTTGCTCATGCCTGATATCCACCCCGCATTGCTGCTGGCGGTGGGGGTAAAGTTGTTCAGCGCGCCGAAGGTATTGGTAGATTGGTCGTAGAGCGAGCTACCGTACCCGACGTGCGCGGAGGCGACACCGGCCGCCAGTGTGAGCGCCATGGCGGAAAGGGATCCGACTATGAGTGATTTATTACGCATGCACAATCTCCTTGCTGTTTATGGTTGAGAACTTCGCTGGATTGCCTATAGATTAAGAACAGGCGAGGCAGACCATCCTGGTACGATCGCACACCACTATCGGCCACGATCTTTGTATTCCTCCTTTTCTTGAACTGGTTTGCGCCCGTCTCCCTCCAGCAGATCATCGGAACCGGTGTATCAAATGTTGATCTCGTGCTCTACCGATGCATACCGACTCATGCAACAGATGCGACATAAACTACTCGCCGTGTTGGCGTATTAGCGACAACTTAGTTCGTCATGCCGAACAATCCACGGCACGTCACATCACTGCTCCGAGTGACGCGTGTATCCGGCTGAGAGGCCATGGCACTGTCGCGACCGAAAAAATGAACGATTGGTGGATGGCGGAATTAGGAAGGAGAGCAGGACCATGAAGAAAAGCCCCAGAGTGACAGCCCATATCCTGAACCGCCGGATGCGATCCAGTCAGCAACTAGGCACTCTGGGGATTTCTTGTTATCGCCGCCTACACGGAGGCCTTCATCTTGCGACGAGCCAGTCCGACAAGGCCGACCAGGCCGCTGCCGAACAAATAGACGGCCGCGGGCACCGGCACTGGAGCTGCGGTGAACTGAATGTTGAACCCTCGGCCGATACGGGCTGCCGTATAGGCATCGCACGCTGCACCGGCTGTCCCACATCCGTTCGATGCGACGACATTGCTAAACACGGTATCCAGATTATCCTGATTCACACCGCCGACGACCAAGTTATACACACCGGGGCCCAGCACATAATTCCCGGTGATGCTATTCCCAGTGGGGTTGCCATCGCCGAACAAAAAGTGCGAGGTTGCAGACGCTGGGACATCGTTCGCCATCGTGAAGTCGCCATTGGAGCGATATTCTCCCCACTTTTGTGAATTGGGGTCGGTCGGGGCTCCAGGCTGGCCGTCATGGGGAAGCGCAAAGGGAGACCAAGTTGCAAAGGGCGTTTGGCCAGGATACGCGGCCCCGTCATGGACTAAGTCTAAAGCGATCGGGGTAAACAGAGAGTAGCCCGGATTCAAGTCGTCCAGTGCAGTCACGATGGTGGTGGTGCCGAAGGGCACATATTGGAACCCGCTGATCGCCGAGATCGTGAAATCAACGGTCGAGGTCTCCGTCAGCTCGAACTTAAAGAACCGGTTGAGATGGCTATCTGTCTGCGTGGTCGCATTCTGCCCGGCCAACCAACCGGCATTGCTGGAGACGTAGTTGTTTTGGTTGCCGTTGACGTTCAACGGATCGCCATAGACGACGTGCGCGGAGGCCTGTCCGGTGGTCAGACCCATGCCACCCACGAGGCAAGCTATCGCCAGCAGCACACGCGCGGCGGCCCGTCGCGGTTGTGTATAGGCACTTGGTTGTCTGTTTCTCATCAATGATCTCCTTGTTTAGGTGTTTAAGAATACGTGCACTCCTATTACACCGAACTGGCCTATGCAGCTATCTTGTTTCTGGGACTCTCTTCTCCCGTCCAGGCCGAACTCTTCGGGCGCAGCCTGACGGGGACCGGCTTCGACGGGAACGTATCAACCTATGAAGCGTACTATGACACGACGCTGAACGTCACTTGGATGGCTGATGCCAATTTCTTTCGTGCACAGGCGGCCTCGAATCCAAGCCTGGTGGCGGACGTGATTGCGTCGGTCGGAGGCGTGGTGCTCGATACCCCGAACGTCCGCGATAGTCCGGTTCCCTACAGCGGGAGCTATGCGCTTACCGCTGCAGACTTCGACACGGCCACCGGCCGAATGACGTGGTGGGGAGCGC
Organism: Nitrospira sp.; assembly: GCA_005116895.1. GTDB lineage: Bacteria > Nitrospirota > Nitrospiria > Nitrospirales > Nitrospiraceae > Nitrospira_D. The sequence continues at coordinate 226,611 of SWDO01000021.1, forward strand.
AAGCGTGGACCCACTACCTGAACAGCACCGAGCTTGGAGGTCAGAGCGATTGGCGGCTGCCGACCGTCTCGCCGATAAACGGCAGTACGTTCCAGTACGGCAGCGCCTTCGACGGCACGCGCGATGTGGGCTACAACATCAGCAGCCCGACTTCCGAGCTGGGGCACATGTTTCATGTCACGTTAGACAACAAGGGCTTCTATACGACGTCCGGAGTTCCTCAACCGGGATCCGGCCTGCTCAATTCCGGGCCGTTCACGAATCTTCCTGGCACCTACCTATGGTACGACAATGAGTACCCCCTCGAGTGGTCGCATGCCTGGACGTTCAATACGCAATTCGGGTCGCAGTCCGGCATTATTTACAAAGGCGACCCCTACGTGGCTTGGGCAGTTCGAACCGGAGACATCGCCGCCGTCCCCCTCCCCGCCGCGGCGTGGCTGTTCGGCAGCGGAATGGCGGGTCTTGCGGCGTGGGCTCGGCGGCGCAGAGCCGCATAAGTCACCGGTCCTGAATCTTCGGTGTGTGACGGATGTGGGCTCGGCCGGTGACACGGTTGAGCCCCTATCCGATCACAACAACGCTCCCAACCCGTTCCTGCGCATCATCCACACATATTTTTCACCATATCTGGTGCAGCGATCAGCGCCTCTCGGTAGCCTAGGCTCCTCGTCTTGTGTTTGGATACATCCAGCCGACAACAACGGCGATGCTCACCCGATAGTTTCAACATAAAGGGAATCTTGGCCAGCCCCGGAGCGAAAGGAGAACGAGAGATGGAAGACCTGTCGAAGAGGAGGCCCTGCGTCATGATCGTAGACCACGACTTGGATTTTGGGATCAAGCTCGCCGATTGGCTCGCGGCACACGGCTACCAGGCGGTGCTGGTCCGGTCGATCGAAACGGCGATCGATGAATGCCGAGACCTCCACCCACAAGTCGTCTTCATCGGGCTCAGTCGTTCTGAGCCGGAAGCCCAGCTAAACCTGCGTGGATTATTCCGTGTGATTGAGACCACGTGCCCTCTCGTGCCGGTGATTACCATGGGATACCGAGCAAGCGAGAAGCTCATCCAGGTCGTGGCTGATGGAGCCGTGCGCCAGGTTCTGGTCAAACCCATCGGCTTCACGTACATCGGTCGTTTGCTTCAGGCGGAACTCAACCGGGCCACCGCATCACTGGAGGTCCGAAACAGAGAGGCAGGTTCGCAGGATGGATGGGCAGTTGAGAATCTCACATACGAACAGCTCGTTCATCGGGAGGCAACGACATGAATCAAGCGATCTGTCATCGTTGCCAGGGGCTCATGCATCCGATTGATCCGCTTGATCCCCTCGATGTGCTGCGCGGCGGGGAGTATGACCATATTCAGGCCTGGCGATGCGTCGCCTGCGGCGACCTCGTCGACTCGGTGATCATGGAGAACCGTAGTCGTCCGAGGAAACAGCGCAGTCTCAGGCAAAAGTCGACACCACGCCAACCGGTGTTCAAGGATCCAGATCTGGAATGGCCGGTATGGAGATAGTTGCGTCGCTCGTTCCGTCGATGCTGAGTTTCACGTTTCATGTTTCGAGTTTCAGGTTGTTGGTTTCTGCATAACTTGAAACATTGAACATGAAACCTGAAACTCAGCATCGGAAATGGATGACCAGAGCCATTTTCCGTCACATCTGTTGCATCGAACAGCACCCATTGCTCGCTTATCCGTGACTGCGCCTGTTACCACTTCGTGCACGCAGGGAATGATCCCTGACACCTCATTATCTCAATCGAAGGAGCACCGTCATGAAACGTCTTTTGTTGTCGACCGCCGTTGTTTCGCTCATCCTCTGCACCCAGGCTCACGCATTCTTCGAAGAAGAAGGTCGCTGCCAGAAACGGGACCTCCGAGGAAACTGGGTCTCGTATCAAAACGAAGTTCTGAAGAATCCGCATACCGGGGTGTGCAAGCTTTCGATTGAGAATGGAAAGACCGAAGGGACCTGCGACTTTTCGTTGAAGGACGATCAAGGGAATCTCTTGACCGGCCTCAAATTTACCGGCGAGGCAACCGTGAAGGAAGATTGTTCCGCACAGGTGACGATGGACTTCACGCCACTTCCGTTCAAGTCCACGTTCGAGATCCAATTGCACCGCAACAAGAAGTCGTTTATCGGGAGATGGGAGAACACCTTCGGCGCGCTCGGCACTGCGAACGGGG
>SWDO01000022.1:0-1206 GCA_005116895.1 Nitrospira sp.
CAGCATGCCGGAGACGCGGTATCTGAAGTGCTTTATCGTGCAGGTGTTTTAGGAGAAGGCTACGTCATCACCACTGTCGCGATGGATTTCGACGTACATGCAAGATTGCAACGGCAGATTCTGCAAGCCGTAGTCAGCCCGAGCGGTGCCTCACAACGAAGCCAAAATTGAAATCTGGAAAGACAGTCGTCTGACGCTAAGGTTCAGGGCGTGAGTAGGTGAGGTGGTCAAGGAAAGATTTCCGACTTCTTTACTGCCTTCTATTGCAGCGAACTGCACGCGAATAAATCCAGGGAGCACGGTACGTCGCAGTCGGACATGGCAGATTCCATGCTCGTTGCTGTGGTGCTGGGGATAGGCGCGGCGGTTACCCACGGGATGCATATCTTGAAGGATCTATCTCGGATTTCAGTAGTGGTTTTGGATATGTAGGAGGACGAACTTAGAGTCGATGTCGAGTGAGGACTGGATGTCATTGCATGCGCTTGTTCGCTATAATACACCGCAACTTTCCTAAGGAGGTCCTTCATGGCATTCAATCAGGTCGGAGAATTCTGGCTGGCGCCTGGTCAATCCACCCGCGTTCACATTGCTCTCGGCGGTTTAGTCAATGAGGCAGAATGGGGTGGCCAAGATTTCGGCGCGCAATGGATCATGGCCGACGGCATCGGGATTAACCCGGTTCGACTCATGGTCAGCGAGCACACCAAAGAGAAGAAGCCCATCCGCTGGCATCCAGGTTCGCCTAGTCCGATCGTCTATTCGGTGACCGTAACCAATATCGGCGAAGAGCTTGCACATTTTAGTATTCAAGGCGGGGGCAATGTTTAATCGTTTTGAAGGAGGTCGCAAGTGAAAGCGAAGAGGACGATGTGTATCATCACGGATAAGAAGGGAACAATTGTGGGGGGAGGGATTCTGACCCCCGGAAAGGATCGAAAGGGAAAGGCGGTGCATGTCCAGGTTACGCCGATGAAAGGTCAATCTGTGATGGAAGTCGCAATGCCGGATGAAATTCAACGGCTGGAAGGGGCGGAATTCTTCCGTCGGCTGCGATGTGACTTTCACCTGCCGCGGGGAAAGAAGGAGCTCGTCCGTAAATCTGTACGCCGCTAGACGTGCGGGAGCTAATGGAGACCAAGATTCAGTGGCCATTAGGGAATCGGAACCTGTCGAGGAAAAGCGAACTGATTGCGAGAGATCGAT
>SWDO01000022.1:1306-10416 GCA_005116895.1 Nitrospira sp.
TGACGATACAAGTGGGCAGCAGCGGGACGGATAAACTGGTGTTGCCCAGCTTCGATTCTACCGGGGCAAACGGCTCATTAGTGGTGGAGACGCTTAGTTTCGTCGACGGCAGTACGGTGAACCTCTTGGATCTGTTCGCTCCCTCCAACCAGGCACCGACGATGGTTACGCCGCTCGCAGACCAGACGGTAGCTGAGGGGGTGCCGTTCACCATTCAGGTGCCGGCCACGGCCTTTACCGACCAGGACCCTGGCGATGTGCTGACGTACAGCGCCAGCTTGGCTGATGGTACTGCCTTACCATCGTGGCTCAGCTTCGATGCCACAGCCGGGACTTTTACAGGCATGCCCGATGATCCGCAGGTGGGGAGTCTCGATGTGCGGGTGACGGTTACGGATACGGGCAATCTCAGTGCTTCTGATGTCTTCACCCTCACCGTGCAGAACGTGAACGACGCTCCGACAGTGGCAGCGCCACTGGCCGATCATACGGTACTGGAAGATGCGGCTTTCACCTTCACCGTGCCGACCAACACGTTTGCCGATCAAGATGCCGGCGAGGTGCTGACGTACAGTGCCATGCGCGCCGATGGAACGGCGCTTCCTTCGTGGCTCAATTTTGATGCGACCACTCGGACGTTGAGCGGTGTGCCGCTGAATGATGATGTTGGAACTTTTGAGATTGCCATCAAGGTAACAGACCAGAGCGGCTTGGCTGCAACTGAGACGTTTGCCCTCACGATGCAGAACGTGAACGACGCGCCGATCGTGGTCAACGCGTTGGTGGATCAGACTGTGGCGGAAGATTCCCCGTTCACCTTCACGATGCCTAGCGGCACCTTTGCTGATGTCGACGCGGTGCACGGCGATCACCTGACGTACCGCGCGATGTTGGCTGATGGCAGTCCCTTGCCAAGCTGGCTGAGCTTCAATCCAACGACCCAGACGTTTGCGGGAACTCCTAGCCCTGGCGCAGCTGGTGTGCTGCACGTCACGGTGACCGCAACGGATGCAGAGGCCGCGAGTACGACGGATCAGTTTGCGCTGACGGTATCGGGACCTCTCCCTCAAACCCTGATCGGCACAGTGGACAACGACATTCTGACCGGCGGCCGGGGCGACGATACGTTGAACGGGCTGGCTGGAAACGATCGTTTGAATGGTGGGCAAGGCAACGACGTGCTCGATGGCGGGATGGGAGTTGATACGATGCAGGGCGGAACGGGCAACGACACCTATATGGTTGATAGGCCTGGCGACGTCGTCACCGAATTGGCTCATGAAGGTATCGACACCGTGCACAGCAGCATCACCTATACCCTTGGCGCCAATATCGAGCATCTCACCTTGTCCGGCACGGCGGCGATCAATGGGACCGGAAATGCCTTAAACAACGTGCTCCTGGGCAACAGTGCCAACAATACTTTGAATGGCGGAGCTGGTTATGATCGGCTCGATGGCGGTTTCGGGAGCGATACGATGATCGGTGGGGTCGGCGATGATACCTATGTCGTGGATCGAGCGGGCGATGTGGTGACTGAGCTAGCTGCACAAGGGAGCGATACGGTGGAAAGCAGCATCACCTACATTCTCGGACCAAACCTGGAACATCTGATCCTCACCGGTTCGGCCAATCTCAACGGTACGGGGAACTCAGCCCATAACGTGTTGTTGGGCAACAGCGGCAACAATTTTTTCGACGCCGGTTCCGGCGATGACACGTTGGACGGTGGGATGGGGAGTGACGCACTCTTTGGAGGGAGCGGTCACGATAGGCTCTTGGGTGGACTGGGGGACGACAGCCTCTATGCAGGGAGCGGACACGATCTCCTTAATGGTGGTGAAGGGATTGATAGGCTCGACGGTGGGTCGGGTGACGATCGACTGTTGGGCGGTGCCGGCGATGATCAGCTCATAGGCGGCAGCGGGGCGGATCACTTCACCGGCGGCCGGGGCAATGACACGTCGGTCGGCAACTCAGGGAATGACACCTACCAGTTCGCACGAGGTGATGGCCAGGACACGATTCTGGATGTCGATGCCTTCTTGGGCAATCAAGACCGTGCCCTATTTGGGACGGCCATTGATCCCCTTGATCTCGTGATAAGCCGCCAGGCCAATGACCTCCGGCTTGCCATTCACGGCTCGGCAGATCAGGTCACGGTAAAAGATTGGTATCTCGGCAGGACGAATCACATTGAGACATTTCAAGCCGGTAATGGGGAGGTTCTGCTCAGTACACAGGTTGACCAGTTGATCCAAGCTATGGCGGCTTTCACGCAACAGACGGGACTGACGTGGGATCACGCGATCGATCAGCGGCCGCAGGATGTGCAGACGGTACTCGCAGCGAGTTGGCAGTAAATGATGAGGAGGACTGGCTCAGGGCTTAGCGGCTGTGCTAATCGCTCGGCGGCTCGAAATGTCCGGAGGGGCGCTGTTGCCACGGCACAGTCGCTTGACGAGATTGTTTGACCAGGCTCCGCAGGCTCATCTCCGCGGCTCGCAGGAGTTTGGGATCGCCAGCTTGCATCAGTGTCGTCAGCAGGACATAGAGGGATCGATCGGCGTGAGATCCGACCAAGATCCGATCGGTCACCGGATCGATCTGAGCGGTGTCCGGCTCCTCCTCTGCTGAATCTGTGAAGAGATATTTGAAGGATTGAGGGTTGTCGAATAACCAAGAAGGAGGAATGCGAAGCGCGGAGGCAAGAGCTTCAATCGTACTGGTCGTGGGATCGGCCTGACCCGCTTCGATTTGCTCAAGGAGCGTCGTCGAAATTCCTGCCGCGTCTGATAACGACTCGATCGATTGGTTTCTGGAGAGTCTCCAGCCCTGGATAAATAGCCCTATCGACATAAGGCCATGATACACAATGAAAGGTTGAGCTTCAATTAAAACATGCGACAAATTGATATTTATTTATGAAAATCAATGTGTTATGATCAATTTCAAGAATGGGCATGAAATCGGTATAATGCAGGCACAAGTTTCATCGCGTTGAAGGAGGTGGGGGAGCTATGTTAGGAACCGATATTCGTGGCATCATGGCTGAGGAAGAAGAAGTCCAGCGCCGACAAGAGGCGCTCAAGTCGCTCATGACGATGCGGTCCAGGCAGCTTCGGGAGTCCTTGGATGATCGAATCAAGCGTGCCAGGAGCAGTGGGGATTGGACACAGCTGTCGAAGGCGGAATGCGCGAGTCTGCATAAGCAGGAAAAAGCGCATCTGCAGTCTCAGCTTGAACAGTTACAGTTTGAGCAGACTCGGACACGGGGAAAGCTGACAGCCTTGAAACGTGCCAAGGTGAGGGCTCAACGTATCCGCGCGGCTGAAGCGGCCTCTGAACGAAGGCGTCGTTGATCACCTACTCTAGCTGTCTTGCCCGTATGTTCTTCAGTGCGATGATGGGTCTCTAGGTGGCTGCCGTGCTGCAGCTACCGGTTCTCACTCGTGCAGGGGCCTCGCGAATCCGGCAACTGCTTCGCGATACGAAGACCAGATCGACAGAAGGTGCCTTCGTCCTTGAAGGGGCCAAATCTTGTCGTGACCTGATTCACCAGTCTCCACAGTCAATCCTCAGTCTGATTGTCTCGCCGCGCTTTCTCTCCGTGGAGACCCAGGCAGATCGAAGGGCGCGTACAGAACTGCCTGGGTCCCAGTTCCTTTGTCCGGACGTCGACTTTAACAAGCTGACCGATGTCGAGATGCCGCAAGGGATACTGGCCATCGTCCGGCAACCTCGGTGGGATGAAGCCCAGGTGTTCAAACAGTCGCGTGTGCTTGGCCTGTATGGGGACCGACTGCAAGATCCCGCGAACGTCGGCGCGATCATTCGGACAGCCGCGGCGCTGAACTTGTCCGGAGTATGGTTGAGCGCCGATTCCGCTGATCATTTTAGTCCCAAGGTGGTTCGTGCCACCGCCGGCACCATTCTGCGCCTTCCGGTCTTTCATATTCGGGATTTTCGGACATTCTCCTCCTATGGGTGTGACATCTATGCGGCGGTCCTGGATTCGGCTGATCGAGTCCCTATCAAGAGTATTCGAACAATCCCCAGCCGCCTCATGATTGCGGTTGGAAACGAGGGAGCAGGGTTGGCCCTCGACATTGTGAAGGCGTCGCGCGTCAGGTTTTCCATCCCACTAGCCGAGGGGGTGGAGTCATTGAATGTTGCGGCGACCGCGGCGATTTCGGCATTTTACTTCAGCGCATTGCGGCTCGACTCCGATGGCGGATCTAGGGGATTGGGCCATTCAGCATAGATGTTTGAAAGTAAAAGACGTTCGGCTTACTATGAGGTGCAGTTCATGCTATCCAGGCTGGAGACGAGAATGCGGATAAGGTTGGCGTTGCTGTGTGTGATCGGTCTCGGATGTAGCGTGGCTACGGCCTCTGCCCAATCCGACGAGCAGCTGTATAGCCTCGACATGATCGTGGATCTGGCCTTGGCAAGAAACCCCTTGGTCTCGCTCGCCGAAGGAACGATCGAACAGCAGAAGGGGCAGCAGACAGCAGCTGGTGCCTACCCGAACCCCACCGTCGGAGGTGCCGGAGGTCATGGGATGTTGCGTGACACAAGTCGGGCAGGTTCCGGATCGAGTCTCGATCGCGAATCACTCGCAGAATACAATGTGACGGTCGGACAACCGGTCGAGTGGCCGGCGCTTCGTACCGCGCGGCAACGAGTGGCGGATCTTGGCTTGTCGACGGCTAATGTGGGTATGTTGGAGACGCGATTGAATTTGGCGTCACAGGTCAAAGTGTCATTCTACGATCTGTTGCTGGCTCAGCATGACGCTGATTTGGCGCGCCAGAATCTTGATACCGTCGAAGGTGTGGCCAGGATCGTGAGGGCGCGCGTCAAGTCTGGCGAAGCGCCTCAATTTGAATCCATCAAGGCAGAGGTGGAAGTCCTGAAGGCGCGGCAGCAACTCGCGCGTGCGGATAATCTGGTTCGGATCAACCGCGTGGCCGTCGACACCTTGACTGGTGGTGCGCTTGGGCCATCCTATCTGGCCTATGGCGAATTCAGGAGACTCCCTCGTGACCTCCAGATCGAAGGACTCATGACTCGTAGACGCCCCATCTCATTCATCAAAATTATCCATGTCCTTTCACTGCGATTGGTGAAACGCCGAGAAGAAGCCGAGCTGCTTCGGACCCGCAATGAACTCGGGCGAGCCGTCTATCAACATTTTCAGGATGTCCGCACCACTGCGGAGTTGATTGAGGTGTTCGATAAAGGGTTGCTGAAGCAGGCGCAGGAGGCACTGAGGCTGGCGCAGTTCAGTTTTCAGCAGGGGGCGTCAAGCTTGCTGGAAGTCCTCGATGCGCAGCGTGTGCAGCGACAGATCTTGCTGGACTATGCGCTGGCGCGTCGTGACCTTTCCGTCTCAATGGCCCGGCTGGAGCAAGCCGTAGGAGGAACACTGTGAAGGTTCTGTTCGGTACACGACGAGCGTCATCATGTATTCGTCACGGTATGTCTGGTCTTCTGCTCGGTTTGATGGTGATGGAATCAGGTTGTGATGGAACGCCGAGCGATGTGGTGGCGAGTAAGTCGCCTGTCGCCGTATCAACGCCTGGCCGCATCACGCTGTCGGCGGAGGAGTCGTCGCGGGTGGGTCTGGTTGTCCAGCCGGTGGCGCGCAGTGACTTTCGAATGCACCGGGACTTTCCTGCGATTGTGCAACCCAATCAACGGAACATGGCGGAGATCACGGCGTTGGTTCGAGGGCGCGTGGTCGAGGTGTACGGCGAGCTAGGTCAGGAGGTCAAAGCAAATGCCCCGTTGGCGATCCTGTATAGCAGCGAGTTGGGGCTTGCCCAATCGGCCTATCTCAAGGCGAGGGCCAAGCTGCATGTTGCGGAACAGGCCTTCAACCGTGCGCAATTTCTCTTACAAGAGCAGGTGATCGGCGAGGCGGAATTGCAGCGCCGACAAGCGGAGCTGCTGAGCACTCAGGCCGAAGCCAATGAATCGCACGACCGGCTCAAGCTGCTTGGCATGAATGACGAAGAATTCAGGCGTCTCGAGAGCAGCCGGAAGATCCGTTCGGTCGTGCCGATCGTGGCTCCCTTTGCCGGACGGATCATCGGGCGGAAGTTGGCACGAGGCGAGGTCGTCGAGACGACTGAAAATCTATTTGTGATTGCTGATCTGTCGGAAGTCTGGGTGCAAGCCAATATTCCCGAAAAGGACATTCCATTCGCGCATTCCGTCCATGCATCCGGTGACAGGCAAGTCGAGGTGCGGATTAACGCCTATCCCAAGGAAGTCTTTCAAGGCACGATCACCTATATCGCGGATGTGCTCGATCCCGTGACACGCACCATGCAGCTCAGGATTGAGTTGCCGAATCGGGATGGGCGGTTCAAACCGGAAATGTTCGCCACGATTCGACTGTTTTCCGAAGCCCAGCCCGATCGACTGGCGGTGCCGGAGGCCGCGTTGCAACGCGATCAAGGGCGCACCTTCGTCTTCGTGCAACGCAGCCTCAATGAGTATGAGGTGCGAGACGTGCACGTCGGCGAATCCAACGGGACCGTCACCGCCATCCTCGCCGGTCTGAACGAAGGGGAGCCGGTTGTGACACACGGTGCCTTTGTCTTGAAGTCCGAGTTATTGAAGAAACCCGTCTAACAGGATGCTGAAAAAGTCCGCCAACAACGTTCTCGCATCGCTCAGAGGCTCAACGTACCGAAGCGTACGCCTCGCCCCTTCGCTCGCTGCGGCCTTGCTGGACGGCCTTTTTGAGCATCCTGAGGGCTATCGTGTCGTATTTCCTTCTGTCATATTTCAACGGTCGTTGATGTATCAACCAAGTTTTTCAGCAGACTGCTAATGGTTTCCCGTCTCCTGGATATCTCCCTCCGCCAGCGGCTCCTGGTCATCATTTGCTCGATCATGATCGGCGCCGGCGGGATCTATGCCTTTCGGACCATTCCGATCGATGCCTTTCCCGATGTGACCAGCGTACTGGTGCAGGTCGTGACCAAGGCGCCGGGGCTTTCTCCCGCCGAAGTCGAGCGACTGGTGACCTATCCGGTCGAGCTGCAGCTCACCGGTGTGCCGGCTCTCACGGAAATGCGTTCCCTCACGAAAGTGGGTCTCTCGCTCATTACGATTGTGTTTGATGACTCGATGGATATCAACCTGGCACGCCAACTGGTGCTCGAGCGATTGCTCGAAGTGAAAGAACAACTGCCTCCAGGAGCCGAGCCGATGCTGGTGCCGAACAGCACGGGCCTAGGCGAGGTGTTCCAATATTACTTGGAGGCGCCGCAACGAGCTGCCGCCGATACCGAAGCCGAACACCAAAGCCTGATTGTACAGCGGACCATTCAAGACTGGGTCATTCGCCCCCTCCTGAAGAGTACGCCGGAGGTCATCGATATCAATTCGATGGGCGGGTACGTCAAGCAGTATCAAGTGTTGGTCGAACCAGGCCTCCTGCGGAAATACGGTCTGACGCTTCATGAGGTGTTTGATGCGGTGGCGAGAAATAACGCCAATGCCGGCGGGAATATTCTTGAAAAACATGATGAAAAATACATTGTGCGGGGGATCGGCCTAATCCATTCGCTTCAAGATATCGAGCGGATCGTCGTGAAGGAAACTGGCGGAACCCCGGTGTTTGTCGGAGATGTCGCGCAAGTGCTCATCGACCATGCCGTGAGGCATGGGGCGACAGTCCTCAACGGGGATCGCGAGGTGGTCAGCGGAATCGTCCTCATGTTGCGGGGAGGCAACGCGCGAGATGTTGTCGAGGGGATCAAGACCCGCATTGAGGACATCCATGCCAAGCATCTGCTGCCGGATGGCTTACGCATTGTGCCGTTTTACGACCGTATCGAACTGATCACCGAAGCGTTGAATACTGTGTACAAATCGTTGGCTGAAGGTGTGGTGCTCGTGGTCGTGGTGCTGTTCCTGTTTCTTGGGAATATTCGCAGTGCACTGATCGTCGTCGGTACGCTGGTATTGGCGCCGCTGGCCACATTCATCGTGATGGGACAAATCGGGCTGACCGCAAATCTGATGTCGCTGGGAGGGCTGGCGATCGCGGTCGGTATGATCGTGGACGGGTCGGTCGTCGTCGTCGAAAACGTGTATCGCCATCTGTCTCATCATTCTGCTGCCGCAATACCGAGGCTTCAGCTGGTGACGCAGGCGGTGAAGGAAGTCGGACAGCCGGTCGTATTTGGGATTCTGATCATTATCTTGGTGTTTTTCCCTCTCTTGTCCCTTCAAGGGATGGAAGGGAAGATGTTCAAACCGCTTGCCTATACCATCATGATCGCGCTCATGGTGTCGCTGGTCCTGTCGCTCACCTTGTCGCCGGTCCTCTGTTCGTTAGCTCTGAAGCAGGGGAGCGAGGAAGATCCGTGGATTGTGCGGCAAGCCAAGCGTCTCTATGCGCCGACTCTCCACTGGGCCCTCGGGCACCGAACCGCCGTGGTGGTGATGGCCGTCGCCGCGCTCATTGGCGCGCTGGCGTTGGTGCCCACATTAGGCTCGGAATTTATCCCTATTCTGAACGAGGGATCTGTCGCTCCACAAACCATTCGGCTCCCGAGCGTGTCGCTTCCCGCCTCAATCGAAATCGAAAAGCGGATGCAGCAGGCGATCATGGAGTTTCCGGAAGTGGAGATGGTCGTCTCGAAAATTGGTCGCACGGAATTGGGGAACGATCCGCAGGAGCCCAATGAGAGTGATCCGGTCGTACGGCTTCGCCCGCTGCATCAGTGGACCACGGCCAAGACGATGCCGGAGTTGATGCAGAAGTTTCGGGAGCGGTTGACGAGTGTCTCGGGCGCGACATTCCTCATCAGCCAGCCGATTCAGCAGCGCGTCGATGAATTGATTTCCGGCGTGCGCACGGAAGCCACGGTCAAGCTGTTCGGTGAGGATCTGGAAGTGCTCCGGAATAAAGCCCAGGAAATCGCCGAAGTCCTCGAAGCGGTCCGAGGGGTCCGAGATATCAAAGTCGAACAAGTATTCGGCCAGCCCTACCTCACAATTGATATCGATCGCGGCAAGATTCGGCTGGGCATCGAAGCTCCGCGGGACGTGCCGATTTACCGCCAGGAGCTTCTGCCGCTGCA
>SWDO01000023.1:0-3332 GCA_005116895.1 Nitrospira sp.
CCCCATGGACCAACAACATCGTCAGCTCATCGTCGATCGATCGTCCAGCTTCCTTTGCTTGGCGAACGGCGGTTGGTAACGAAATCACAACATCCCCGAGCATATGGGTGACAGGACGCACACCGTGAGGCATCACGGCCTCACGAATGGAAAAAGCCAGGACATCAGTTGGTCGATCCTTCTTGCGATACTCACGGTTCAGACGTCGCATACGTTTATCTCCAATCAACTCCAGGCTCAATTCCGACCGAGACTCTCCAACTGCCGACAAAAGACGTTCAGCTACATAGGCAAGTATGGTTTGTCTGACGGCGAACCGCGTGAGACGCACGCGAAGATAGACTGCCATCAATGAGAACTGCTGGGTAGATCGCCAGGCGACGAGCCTGACGCTGGCGACTTGCGGGGATTGGACGATGGACGCTGTTGAGACAAGACCTGCCCTCGAGTATGCCGAACATCACTGCCATGTGCCGGCTGGTGGCGATCATAAGCCTTGATAATTTCTTGAACTAGTCGATGCCTGACCACATCCTTTTCGTCGAAGTACACGAACCCAATTCCCTCAATATCGCGGAGAACCTCCTTCACCTGAATGAGGCCGGACACCCGATCACTGGGTAAATCAACTTGCGTGATGTCGCCGGTCACGACCACTTTGGAATGGAACCCCAGCCTGGTGAGAAACATCTTCATCTGCTCTGCCGTAGCATTTTGTGCTTCGTCCAAGATGACAAACGAATCATTGAGCGTTCTCCCGCGCATAAACGCCAAGGGGGCGATTTCAATATCTCCCCGTTCGATCAAGCGATTCGCCCGCTCCATATCCATCATGTCGAACAACGCGTCATAGAGCGGCCGCAGATAGGGATTCACTTTCTCGTAGATATCGCCGGGCAGGAATCCGAGTTTTTCCCCCGCCTCAACAGCCGGCCGCGCAAGAATAATCCGGCTCACCTCTTTATTCATCAACGCGCTGATCGCCATGGCCATAGCGAGATAGGTCTTTCCCGTTCCAGCCGGTCCGATGGCAATGACAATATCGTGATGCTCGATTGCTTCGATGTAGACCTTCTGCGTGGGTGACTTGGGACCAACAAACCGTTTGTTTGTCACGATCATGGCCGACTCTCCAAGCACGTCCTTGAGCGACGCCTCGGGGGTTCGACGCAATGCGCTGAGCGCATGGGTGACATCTTCAGTTTGGAGTGATATCCCTTGGTTGGTCAGAGAAGCAAGTTCAACGAGAATGCGTTCCGCTTGACGAACAGACTCAGGAAGACCATCCAGCGTGAGTTCTTCCCCGCGGGCAGAGAGTCGAACACCCAACTCGTCTTCGATCAGCTTGAGATGCCGGTCATGGTGACCGAACAAGACAGCGGTATTGGTGCCTTCTCGTAGTTTGAGTTTGCGCACGAGTCTGGGGTGATCTCCCTCCTCAATGATGAAGGGATTGTAACAGACTAAGAAAAGTCGAGACAAGCACAGGGAATACCGAAGCACATCGCAGGCTAAGACTCTGGTTTGGACGGTTCATGAGCTGCGATGGTAAGCTCGAACTCTTGAAAGGAAAACCCTCCTTGTTCATCCGTCGCGACAACCTTCACTCGATGCACTCCCGGTTTCACATGTCCGATATCCCACACAATGTTACCCGTCGTTCTATCGATAGCCATACCGGGTGGGGCCATATCGAGCTGGAAGCTCACCAAGTTGGAATCTGAATCTACAGCTTTCACTGCATATTCATATCGATCGCGATCGATGGACATTGGTGGAGATGAGACGATTTTGGGTGCGCTATTCCCAACCGTGTAAGGATCCGAGCGTGAGACCTTGCCGGCAGCGTGCTGGTCGCGCGGCCTGACGTCAACCACAACAAGATCCTGCGGTCTGACCTCAGTTAGTTCGAGAAAATCTTCTTCACCCTCTTTCACGACGCGTCCGTTCTTGGTCCATCGATACAGAAACTGTGGGATGTCTTGATCATGATCCGAGGCGTCCACCAATGCTTGAAGCCGATCTCCTCGTTCGTCCGATTTTAAGCCAATACCGACCTGAGCAATCGACGGAGGAGTATTGTCCACTGTAATGGTTTCAGATTTTCGGCTAGCCCCGGCAACCTTTCCATCAAACGGCACCGCTTCCAAATAAACTCGGTCCCCTCGCTTTAGCAGAGACGCCGAAAGAGTTGGGCTTTTCTCGCCATCGACTGCTTGATCGTTCAGATACCAGTGATACCGAACTTGGACCGTGTCATTGTCCGGATCATGCGTGTTGACCTGCGCGATGAGATCCGTTTGCCGATTGAAAGGGGTTGGCCCCAAGACAATGGAGTGAATGGCAGGCGGCTGATTAGCTTTTGGAGGTTCACTCGATCGTGATGTGCAGCCAGGGACGGGCAGAGAGATGATCATTAACAGAACACATACTGACTCTATCCCTCTCCGCGATTGTTTCCACGAATGCGGCTGAACGGCTGTTCTTCCCAACCATGCTTGAGAAGAACAGCCACACTGCTCGCCGGATGTTGGGACCCCTCTCTTTCGCACTCGTTCACTCGCGGAGATTGATCCAAGCAATGAATCGACTAGTGACAGCTCCAGGGTTCGTGCAAATCGTGTTGGTCAATCCCGCACTCGATTGCATCATTCCTGTAATGCCTGACTGACACCCACTTCCGCCAGTCCCAGCACCACCAGTGCCCCAACCTTGGGCACCAATGTGAACGGCCATCACCGACAGCATTCCCGTGCCTTGACCGATATCGACCCTTGCATTCGCCATCGTACTGCTCCCTAATGCGGAGGTCCCTAGGACAGGGGTGCTCATGGCACTCCCAGTTTGATAAAACAGACCGTAGAGATACCCGTCACCGGCCGAGATACAGAGATCGTCCTGCGGCACATAGGTGGGGTAGAACACGATCCCGCCGAGTACCGTCGGCGAGGTGATCGACCGCTCCCGTGTGGCCGTGAGATTGGTAAACCAACCGTTCTTGCTTTGCACCAGACCTTGTAAAGTCGTGGTTGGATCGGTTCCTTGAACCTTTTGAACTCCTGACAGTGCTGTCGAAGTCACTTGATTCGTCCCTGTTGCACAGACAACACATACTGCAACGTCAGAGACATTCACGAGGCTGGCCGCCTTACAACCGTCTATGCTCCCCTCTGTACAGCTATCACTCAATACCGAATCTTTGATGCCATACAAGCGCTGCGATTCGGAGTTGGTCTTGTCGGTATTGCCATAGAACCGGCCCGTTCCAAAAAAGAGCCACAAATTGTTGGCATCGTCGACCGCAAGGCCTGGAGCGGCTACCATTGGCCCAG
>SWDO01000023.1:3432-10084 GCA_005116895.1 Nitrospira sp.
GCATAGAATTTCCCTGTCTGCCCAATTTGGCCCTCATATCCGGTTGCACCTGATCCAAACACAGCAATCCACACATCATCACAGGGACCGGTAAGAGGACAGGTATTCGAACCAGGCGGATTCATTCGTACGATTGTGGGATAGCTGGTCGATAACCCCATACCAGCATCGCTGAACGACCAGAGGAGCTTAGGCTCTGCA
Organism: Nitrospira sp.; assembly: GCA_005116895.1. GTDB lineage: Bacteria > Nitrospirota > Nitrospiria > Nitrospirales > Nitrospiraceae > Nitrospira_D. The sequence continues at coordinate 3,634 of SWDO01000023.1, forward strand.
TCAGGATCCGTAATATCGAGGGCAAAATAGGCGGTGTAGAACGTTCGGTTGGTTCCTCCGATGCTCACCGTCATGGGAGCAGCACCACCAGCGCCACAAGCCCCACAGCTCCCACCCATGCGAAATCCCCCGATGAGAATCGTGCCCCATCCGTTCGGGTGGATACAGCCCGCGGCCACTGGATCACTGCAGGCCGGCTCGGGAGTGAAGATACGAACGTCCGTCACTTTCGGCTTGAGGTCCACATAGTACACGTGTGTATAGTCGGCCTGCGCCAACCAGCGAAGATGCGGCAAAAGTTGATAGGGGATAAGGCCCCAGAGTTCATCGCCGAGCTCTTGTCCCCGCCCATCACTCGTCGCGGTATTAGAGAACCATCCATGCTCCACCACCCCGGACGTACTGGTATCGTCACCCCGGTTATAGAATCCCCCATTAAAGGCATGGAGCATCCCATCATTCGCTCCCACATAGGCAACATGCCTTCGGTTCTTCCATCGCTTGAAGAAATTCAAGTAGCCCGGATCGCCGTAGATAAAGTCGTACGATTCCCTCGGCTGGGAGACGATCGTCGGTGTCGAATGCACAGGGTCGCCGAATTTCCATACGGACAACCCCACTCCCGCTACTGTTAACCGACGATCGCGGAGCTGGGCCGACTTTGGACATGGCCCACCAGCGCTGGTGTCATAACAACCTCGAATGAACTGGATGATATCGGTTGATTTAAACGGGTTGGTGGTCGGTGCATCGGCATCGGCCCTGAGATACTCCTTCAACAAGGCCGCGCTTGCCGTCGTGAATGGGATGACTTCTCCTGATGCCGCCGTATGAGTCCCGTCCGTTTGGCCTTTCGTATCTTTTCCCGAGTCGACCACGCCATCATTGTTGGCATCGACCCAGGTTAAGATTCGACGACTCGCATGGTCTAGCTTGGCGAGTTGCTTACCAGCCTCCCAAATCCCCTTCACCTCTCTCAAGGAAATAGTCGGAAGAGGGGCCGTTGGATTGTCGGCTTTCCCGTCAGCATCGCTATCCAGAAACCGTTGTACGCCGACATCGCCAGTCGTCGGATCGATAATCGTCTTCACGATATAGTCGTCCGCCAACGTGAGTTTGTTATCCTCTAGCGTATCTTCTCGGATATTTCCGAACTTATCCACCCAGAGCCCTTGGGTAAATCCAGTCCATCGAACATCCGCGTTGGTTGCCGGCTCTGCCGTGCTGGGGTAAAAAAATGACTGATAGAGCGCACCTTCTCCCGTTCCGGATGTTGCCAAGACCGAAATGGAGGTGCCGGATTGGCTCCGACGGAGAATACTATTGATGGCAGAGATAAATCTGTCGCGCATATCATCGGCGTTTGAGGATTCAAAATACGTATCGGGAACACCATCGGCGCCTAATCCACCGGTGTTGTTGTTGTACTGATCCCACACATCGCCCGCATCAAATGCCAAGTTGTTGTTGCGATCTTCAAATCCTCCCATCTTGGAAGCATCCTGAAGAAGCCTTGAACCACTGCCGAAGGCATAGAATGTATAGACAACGAGATTTTGGACACCTGGAATGTCTTTCCCCGTTGCGTCCGACCCATTGAGATTCAGGCCTGGAATGGTCGCCTGCCGAAGGTCCGTCGTGTGGGCATAGTACGCGACATCGTCCAGATAGTGGCTGCCATTCCCGGTGCATGGATCAGCATTGAGCCCCCCATAATACGCTGAACAATTGTCGTGATGATCCACTTGCCCGTTCGCATCGTGGTTGAGCATTCCCCCACCATGAGAGATATGTGGCTCTGACGAATGCGGCTGTGTACAACCAGCAGCACCTGGACAATGGCCTATAAACCCGACTGGCGCATGAGCGTTCGCTGTATGCGCTTTATCCATAATGGTCGAAGGGATGTTTAAGTCCTGAGTCGGCTGCCCGTCCGTAAAAATCATGACGAAACTCTTACAGCATTTCACATACTGAGAAACGTCCGACCATGGAGAGGTGAAGTAGTACGGGTCTCGACTCTGAACAGTATGAGAATAATCTGAGTTATTATACGCTGGGGGGACCTGGGCGAAATATCGCGTGGCTTCATACAGAGACTCTCCCAAGGGCGTCCACGTAGAAGCGGGAGTGTTTTGGATGGCATTCACCATAGGCGTCAGGCCGGAACCGACATCAGCTAAAACCTTCCCTCCGTCACCCGCCCCTTTGAACTCCATCAGTCCGAATCGCGCCTTATCTCCTATTTGTTGGATCACACCCATCGGTTCAGAAGCGATGTCGACACTAAGCGAGTGGGACGTGCTGCCCCCATTACAAGCGGCTCCACCATACACGATGAGATTGTTACCGTCTCGATCAAAACACCTCGTGCCGGCGTAGGAGGTGACTCCCGTTGCGCCGGCTGTCAACGCCGTAAACCGGTCAGTCGTTTCATGACGGAGCTTTCCACCTCCTGGGTAACAGGTTCCATCGCCTGCTCGTGGAGTACATTTACCGCCTATCATGACCCACTTCGCAACCTCCATGCGAGACATTGTCATGTAGTTGAGGAAGTTGCCGTCCCAGGGATAGGTGACACCACAGGTCGGCGCCGTCGCTGCTCTTGGAGTTCCGATTTGGTAACGACTGGATCCATAGCTATAGCAGAGCGTAGGATCGAAATAGCCGTAGTACGCCTTGGCAGGATTGTAGGCTTCGTTGGCATTGTGGTACGCCGAGCTATCCATGCTTCCTGAGTTATCCATCAGGAGGAGGATGTTCGGCGCGACGGCCTCCGTCAGGAACGGTGGTTCACTTGTATATTGTGACAAGGTCTGAGCAGAGACCGGTGACGATGCGCCCCACCAGAGACTCCCTGCAACAAGGGCGACGTGCATAGAGCTGACAATGGTGCGACCGTTCATGATAATTCCCTCCTTACCCTCAAAAACTTCCTCGGTCTTACTCGGTTTGCCCGCTTAGCTTGGAACCCATAGGACGAGCCGATCAATGCGTCCCTTCTGATCGAGATGAAAGAGTACCCTCTCCCCTTGAGAAAGGTCCTTCAAGCTCACGGGATTTTCATACTGATCTGTGATCGTGGCCGCTGAGAGGATCGGATAATGCGTGTTGTCGATTTGTATCCCAGCCCCTTGGATGCCCGTCACTTCGCCTGCCTTGAAATTCGCATAGGGATTCTTGTCCTCATGGGCCAATGCGTGAGGAACAGTCACAAAGTTGACAACTCCAACACCACCGACAAGAAACAAAATCGGCAAACAACTTGCGAACACATATGATCTCAATGCTTGCATGTTCCCATGTGACCACGCGTATAACATTGATGCCTCCCTTAGATCTTCCGCTGACAGCTTTCGCCCCCCGCACTGACACAGGCAAAAACCGCCTGAATCCGACTCATCGCGCCGGTTGCCGTCAGTGTGGCCGTACAATCGATTTGATAGATGGCTTCTCCGCCGCCGCCGGCAGCCCCCTGAGCGGCACCCTCATACCCAGCTGCGAACTGTAGCGATCCCCCGACCTTGTTCTTAAAGTAGAGGCGATCGATGTCGCCAACGACTGCAAAGGGTCCGGCGGCCATCTGAATATCGGGAGACGCACCAGCCCCAACGGAGACGTCTGCGTTATTGTTCCACTGCCCCATGATTTCTTGCGTGAGAGTAGGCGCGATCGCGCCTTCGGCGTTTGCGGGGACCACCGCCGCAGGCCCGACATAGCTGGGAGGGACTTGCCGTTCCTGCAAGGTTTGCATAATCACGTTGACGCCGGTCCCTATACAGGACTCAGCCGCTGCCGCCGCAGCATCCGTAGAGTTGGCAGATCCAGCCATGCGATTCTCCAGCCCTGTCATCGTCATCGCAGCAATACCAAGTGCCGTCATCATGAGGATAGTCAGAAACACACCAAAGAGAGCAAAGCCTCGCTCGTCCTTCAACACTCCATGCCGCCTTGGTCTTGAACTTATTGTGCTCACGCTACATCTCCTTCGCATCACTATCGCCCGGGATTGCGTACCTCTATCGTTCGAACGAACAAGCGCCGTCTGGTCGACGTATAGGGTGGATTGAGCCCTGCGAAATCACCAGCCGCAAAGAGCCCGGCGCCATGGTTGTGATCTGACACTTGTAATGGTTGAGCTTGCACAACACGACCGGCCACGATCCCTTCTCCCGCTCCTTGATCTACAAAGCGTTCGCGCCCGACGATGCTGGCTTGCACTAAACTAATCTTGTCCGGCGTCATGGGCGCAAGATTACATGCGTTATTACTTACAAAATCCAACTGATCGAACCCAGCGGCACTCCCGACCTGATTATCAATGATGCCGTCTGGAATGCCGCCATTCAGCGCCAGAAAGCACCCATCGCAGGCGTAGGTAAATTGCATGTCTTCGATTTCATCAGCAATGGACAGGCAACGACTATTTGGCGTATTGCAATCCAAGCCCCCTGTGCCTACGCCCCGCACCAAACATGGGGAGCGACCGTCACAGAGCCCATTCGCATCCGGCGGCGGAATGATTTGGTAGGTGATGCACTGGAGGAGATACACCGGCGCGAACGCGCCAAAAGCCACTGGAGCTGGGACCGGCGTAATGGTGAGGGTCGATCCGCCGACTGCGGTGACCGTGGCGGTTGAGCTCCCTGCGACACTCACCGTAGCCCCTACTAAACTGGCTCCGCCCCACTCAGTGGTCATATCTGTGACGGCCTGCGCCGAAGCCAATGTAAACATATTGTAGCCGGGGCCGATTGGGGCTTGTAGTACCCAGGCCGGTCTGGTCGCCGTCCCCACTGGATTTCCAAGCGGCACAACCAGGCTGATACGATCCGGACCTGTGTCGGGCCCAGCGACGGCATTATCCAGAGGGACAATGGCTGTTGGACAATTGCCCACTGCCCCTATCGATCCGAATCCTGCCTGCCTGATATCTCGGGCAATCATTTCCATGGCGTTTCGCACGTTCTGCTGCGTTTCTCCCGTTTGCCCCGTGGTGGCATTGGACCGTTCGAACGACGTCACCACGGCAAGTCCGGCGGCCACGATACCCACTGCAATGGTCCCCGCAAACATCAGCTCAACCAACGTCATCCCGTCTTGATTGCTCGTCTGACGCCTAGGCTTTTCCATGTTCTGCCGACTATCCCTTCACTCTGGTGCTATGGTGGTATCCAACATAACTCTTCTTGGAGCCGCAGCAGTCGTGCCCATATTTCGCCCAGTCCACGTGATGACGACATTCACTCTGCTCTGATTCAACGGTGGAATGGTCACGACCGGAGTGACGGTCACGACCCCTCGCACCCCAGTTAGCACCGATGCCTGACTGATCCCTGAGGCGCCTTGGTTCGTCATCATTGCTTGCCACTGGACACAATCTCCCTGTGCCATTGTCTGGTTTGCAGGAAAGACACATGGATTGGGAGGGGGATTGGCGGTGTTGATATCCATGTTGGCATAAGCCGTGACATTTCGACGGTTGAACTGGATCCGCTCCAGCATTTCCGAAGCCAAATTGGTCGCGAGCGTGAGTTCCGTCGAATCGACGTTGCGCGTGATGGCAATCCCTTGCATCGCGCCCATAGCGATCACGCCAACTGACAAGATCACGGTGGCAATCATGCCTTCCAGTAGCGTGAATCCAGATTCAGTTCGTCCTATCTTCATGATCTCTTCCTGCTAACGAGTCCCCATGCAGAATTGGCTTGGACACCAGTCCACCACACCACGCGGATTAATGCGGATGGCATAAGTGGTCCCCACGTCATTGACTAGGCCAATAACTTGATTTTGGGATCCCGGCACGTTTCCTCCGACTCGAAACCCCATTGCATTGAACTGAACAGTGGCAACCGGAGCTGCCGTAAAGACAGGCGCGGCAGGCACGCCTCCTGTTTGGCTGGTGATGCCATCGATTCGTGTGATCTTGCTCGATGCTGTAGAGAGCACCGCTAATGTATTCGTATTGATGGTTGTCACTGTGACCATCGTAGGAACAACTGTGATATTCGTGGTGACAGGTACATTTCGGCTCATCGACGTCATACGCGCGACCGCTAATTCGTTCCTGACAAGCTGAATCGCTTCCTTCAAGTCTGCGCGAGATTTCCACACTCCAAAATTAACTCCTCCAATACCTGCGATCACTCCAATGATCGCGACGACAATCATCAATTCTAAGAGCGTATATCCGCGCTGCCCCCACCGTCCTTGATGTGATTCTATTGCGGGTTGCACCATGGCACCTCCTGACCGAGCAAGGGGCATGCCGCTCTCGGTAAGACGTCCCCCCCTTCTAACCTCTTGATTCTGCTGAATACATTCCCTGATAGAGCCAACCAAATTTGGTCATTTTGTGCGCCTATGTACAACAATTTTCGCCCAGGACGATGTACGGATCTTGTCCATGGTGCAGGAACGATTACTCGCATATTTCCAATGCTGGACT
>SWDO01000023.1:10184-47741 GCA_005116895.1 Nitrospira sp.
AACAGCTCGGACTTGCCGATAGGTCGTTAGACCTTTCAGCACCTTCTGGATCCCATTCTGCAACAAGGTGACCATTCCATCCCGCATTGCCACGCTGAGAATTTCGGCTGTCCTCGCTTTGGCCTGGATCAGATTCTTGATATCTTCAGACCCAACCAGAAGCTCGTGCAGTGCCACTCGTCCCTTAAACCCGCTGTGATTACAAATCTCGCAACCACGTCCACGAGAGAGGGTCCAGTCTTCCGTGTAGGTCACTCCGAGCTTTCCCCAGTATCGCGCTCCATAGCCTTGCACGAGTTCGTCATACTCTTGCTGAGTCGGATGGTAGGTTTCTTTGCAGTGAGAACAAATGCGTTTGCAGAGGCGCATGGCCAACACTCCCAACATCGCGTCGGCAAAATTGAACGAGTCGCAACCCATGTCCAGCAATCGAGTGACGGTTTCTACTGCGCTATTGGTATGGAGCGTGCTCATCACCAGATGGCCGGTGAGCGACGCTTCGATCGCGATATCAGCCGTTTCTTTGTCGCGCATTTCTCCGATCATGATCACGTCCGGATCGGCCCGGAGAAATGCACGCATCGCCGTGGCAAAGGTAAACCCAATTTTCGGATGCACCTGGACCTGCCGTAACCCTTCCTGCGTAATCTCGATGGGATCCGTTACCTGCGGTAGGTAATGTGGCTACCCGCAATTCGATTTCACGATCCTTCGCTAATTTGTAGCGGATTTTTCCGTCCTGGGGTTTCCGTCGCTCGGCTATATCGAGGTTGGCCATGATCTTCAACCGCGACACAATGGCACGCCGATAGACGGCAGGAATACGCATATAGGTAAAGCAGCTCCCATCGACACGAAACCGTACGGCTGTCTCCTTGCGATCCGAATAGGGCTCAATATGGACATCTGAGGCCCCTAATCGATACGCTTCAGCGATTACCTGGTTCGCGAGGCGCACAATGGCCGAATCATTTTCATCGATCTCTCCGGACTCGGCCTCGCCGTTTCGTTCAATGCCCGCTTCATCGACGAGTTCGCCCAGAATCTCTGTTATCGATCCTCCGTTAGCTTGACCTGTTGCGACAAGAAGATATTGTTCGATATCCCGCCGAAGCCCGACGGAGAAGCGTGTCGTCGTCCCAGGGAACGCACGCCGGATATCGAGGCCTTTCTCCAGATCGTGTGGATCATTAATGATAATGTCAAGGACAGACCCCTGTCGTTTCAACGGGATCCAGGCACTTCTTTTGAGATAGTCGAAGCTGAGGTTTTTCAAGAGCTCTGGGTCAATGACGGTGCGCTCATCATAAGAAACGTAGGGGCATTGGTAGAATTCGCTGAGCGCTGACCCGAGGGCAGACTTCGGCACGCGGTACTTATCGAGCAAGAGGGTTTCCAGATCAATTTCCCGCGAGAGAGATTCTTCTATTGCAGCATCGAGTTCTGCCTGTTTGATCAGCCCACGATAGGCGATGCAGTCTAAGAGACTGCGCCCCATTGTCATCTTGCGAGGTGGTTTGCCCATCGACAGCTTTTTCAGACTGGCAACCGAGAGGACCTGCCGTTTCTGATAAGTTTCAGCGCTTTGAGTGATCATTCTATCTCATCCTTTCACATCGACAATAAGAAGTTGTTTTCATGTCTCGGTCTCTCTCACTGATAGCACTCGAGCTTCATCTACAGCTCAATATCGCGTCATCCATGTACCAGGGGCACGATAGACCACGGGCAATCCACGATAGAACCCTCGACTGAGATCGTGGTCATACCACACCTCCAGTGTGCTTCCAGAACTGGCAGAGGTAATCGTCCCACCTGCTGCCACTGCTCCATACACTCTGACTCTTCCGGCTATCGTAATATCCCCGCTTGCGTGGAGCACCCCGTTGACATGCACGCCCGACAATTGAACGGGCATCCGAGCGATAGTGGTCCCCTGATCTGACGGAGGACTCAGTACCTTGATAGACTGTCCTGATCCACTGGGAGCAAGCAGAATGTGGCCTTGCACAACCGCCATGCCTTCAAAGTACGGATCCTGTAATCTGACTACCCCAAGATTGTCCAGCCGGGGGGCCGTCTGATCGAGTGTGTCAATGAAGATCAGACCCTGGTGATCGCCGGTTCCCTGTGAACGGAATACCTCGTCTGGGGAAATGCCACGTCCTGGCTCGATAATGCCTTGCGGATACAGAAGGCCTTCGCGATCAATGGCGAAATAGCGCCCGAATCGCTTGGCTACTCGCTTGAGGTGCTCATAGGTCCACTGATCAAGTCGAACTCCCGGAGTCGGATTCTGACCTATATGAAGGTTGTGGGGGAAACGAGAAGTCCGTTCGGATGCTACCTGTGTCACCTGAACCGTCCCGCCTATCCACGCTTCAGCCCATCGATCTTCTCGTGGCATCATTTCGTCATAGGCTTGCCCGGTGACTGGAGCAAGTGCACTCTTCAGTGGGATCTCATCAAGCTGTGAGAGAATCAGATCACCCCCTACCTTTAACTCACCCCAATGCACAGCGACCGGTGATTCACTTCCTGACTGGAAGTGGCCGAGCTGCTGGCCCACCTGCACAGCGGCTCTTAACGGCGGTACGTCCATCGCGCCCAACTGCATGAGGATCGATTGCCGAACCGGAGGATTGGTATTTGTTGCAACCGTGGTCTCGATCGTACACAGGAGGCCCGGCTTGGACGGCGCATAGACTTTGACGTCTTCTACCTGCCCTAAGTAGGTCATGGTGCGAAACATCCCTATCTCAGGATCGTTTAATAGTCTGTTATCTTCGGGATTGGCTGCCTGTAACCGCACATCCGGCTGATCTGCCGTGCCCACGAATTGTGATCGGCCAGTCGCATCAAAGAAGGATGGTGCGCCTTCCCTATCGCGATGTCTCTTTTCACGAAGAGACGCCAGCTGAGATAAGTCCGTCATTGTCTGGGGACTGTGAAACCAGGCCACCACCAACTCACCGGCCCCATCGGCCAGTTGTTGGGCAACCGATGCCTGGTTTGCTAATCCAGCACTGACGACCTCTTGTCCGGCGAGATTGAGAAGCGTTACACCCAACAGCGAGAGCATGAGCGCGACGATCATAGCCCCCAGAAGCGCAATCCCCTGCTGACCGTCTTTGATAGTCCAATACAACATATCTTCACTCCTATGATCGAAGGCTTACTTCCCGCATCATTCGATGCAGGGAGTGATTCGACTCGATTTCAAGCACGACTCGCTTCACGAGCGATGGCTGCTGCGTGACATGCCCATGCTCGTCCCAATACGAAAAATGTAGATCTTCCAGATCTCCGATGAGCGTATTCGCTCCTCCATCGACCATCCGCATGAGGTGCACAGTTCCGTTTTCACTTCGCTTGGTGTAATAGCCCACCCGATTGTTCACTTCCACAGAGGCACCGGTGGGAAAAGACGAGGCCACTGGCTCAGTCAAGATCAGCTGATAGTGCTGCCCTGACCGGGAAAGTCTATGGGTTTCGCAGGCGTGCTGACCACAAATGATGACGGTCTTTCCCTCACTCCATCCGTTCCCATCCTGCACCGTAACCACTGATTGACCCGGCACAACCGGACCAGTGGTTATTGTTCGATGGTCGCTGACATTGGCATGAAAGCGAAATGCATCTGGAGCCGTTGAGATGATTGACTCGGCAACCGCCAAACGGACCTCTTGTTCGAATATTTCTAGCCCTAGTCGGAGGTCTTGCTGGTGTCTCAGGTCCTTTTGCTGTTTACTCGCATGGACCTGCGCAACATTGAAGGCATTCAACGCTGCGGCCAATACGATCACTCCGGCCGTCAAACTGACCATCAATTCGGTCAGACATACTCCACTCTTGTCGAATAGAAGGTCGATGGAGCGCCGGCCCCGCCTGTCCGACCTGGTTACATCTTTTTGATTCATCGTAGCCCCACAAAGTTTGGATTGGTTCGAATGGTTGCCATTTGCACCTCTCTCTTGTGCCCATTAAGGCCGGAGTAAGACGCGACCGCTCGAATCCTTACCATGGTGGTGGAACGTAGTGGCCCTGGATGTTCAGCTTCAATCGTCCACACGACCGTCACCCCGTCACGCTCGTAGCCGGCTGTGTAGATGCCATCATCCGCAGTTATGTCGGAGCCTTGGCCATCATCGGCCATGAGCGATTCTGGAACACCATCGTGATCGAGGTCATCGTCCAGAAGAGACTGCCAGCGAACGGACCGTTTCGCTTCCAGCCGTGCCTGGGCCAACTCAACCGCCTTACTGTGCAAGCCGCCCTGTTGTACGTGCCTAGATGATATCTCCACTGCACCCAGGGTACCCATCAGAGCAACTCCGGTAATCACCATTGCCACCATCACTTCGACCAGACTGAAACCATCATGCTTCATCGTTCGTCTCATAGGAGTGAGACCCGACCCGTAATGCTCACGGTGAGCTGCTGGGTCTGCCCTTCTAAGCTGTGTAGTTCAATCGTCGTGGCACTGGCCGAGCGTCCGCTTGGATGGAAGAGTATTTCCGGCCCTGCGCTGGGCTCTTCGATCACAATCCCCTTTCCTCCATAGCGATAGATGTGATGCGTGGTCGCAGTATTGATGAACTGAGTAGTAAGGGCCTGCTGTTCCCGGTCAACGATGATTCGAACACGATCCCGATAGGCCATCGCCAGCTGGCGTGCAAGGCGTAGTTCCGAAGCAATTTCTTCGGTCGTACAACGGATCTGAGTGCGCGAGTTGAGGACCGAGTAGTTGGGGAGGGCCATCGTGGCGACTATCCCTATAATCGCCACGACCACCATGAGCTCCATCAATGTCTTGCCTTCTTGCTTCATACTCTCCTGACAATGTCTGCACTGGTTTGGTAGTGCGACGCTATCTCAAAACTCGTGCCACTCATGATTGAAGCCTCCACAGATTGACTCCGTATCAAGCAAGGGCTGACTACAAGTCCCTGAGCTATTGAATCGATGGAACCAAAGAGCGCTTATAGAAGAAAGGTCCGGGATGATCAGGAAGGCATGCCGTCTCGCTGGAAGGAAATGATTGTAGATAGGAGCAGTACCTTAAGAGATACAGTTCTTGACAGAAGAGATACAGTACGAAATGGGGGGAATCGGCCAGGAGAGCCGTTATCCGGCCAAGAGCCCTTGATACCAATCAAGGAGAAACTGGCCAAAGAAGAGTGAAACCAGCGCACCACACACCAGAAACGGTCCGAAGGGAATATAGTCTTCGCGTTTGATCACCTGTGTGGCGATCAGGGTAAGCCCCACAAGTGATCCCAGCAACGACCCTACCATGATCGTCATCAGGGCAGGCTTCCATCCCAGAAACGCACCTATCATCGCCAGAAGCTTGATGTCCCCTCCCCCCATCCCCTCTTTCCCAAAGAGATAGGGGCTGGCCCACGCTAGGAGCCACAAGATTCCTCCTCCGACGAGCACTCCCAACATGCTATCCAGGAAGCCAAGGGGTAGAACGGTCGCGGCACAGACAAGGCCCACAATGATCCCAGGAAAGGTTACGGCATTGGGGATGATCTTATGAGAAAGATCCGTCCCAGCTACCACAAGGAGGGCTGAATAGAGCAAGCCGTACGCCGCTGTAGCCCAGCTTGGGCCGAAGAACCAGAAGAGCCCTATATAACCTAAGGCATTCAGGATCTCGACCATGGGATAGCGAAAAGGAATGCGCACGCCACAATGCCTGCACTGTCCAGCCAACACCACGTAACTGACGATGGGAATGTTATCGTACCAGGCAATGGGATGGGTACATCTTGGACAATGAGAGCCGGGCCACGCAATCGATTCCAGCCGTGGTAACCGGTAGATACAGACGTTGAGAAAACTGCCGATGAGGGCACCAAAAAGTCCGGCAATCAGGAGCGGGAACAGGATTGGTCCATCATGCATAATTGCCCAGAGTTCTTTCCCTACCCAGTAACCCTACTAGGGCCGAAGTGCCTTTCTTTACATTCGTGTAGGATCGTTCCATAATAGCTTCGCTGGATGAAGTGTAATTCACTTCTGCGTATATGAGTATACCTGAAGCATAGACCTACGTAGTATGGAGAACTAACTATTATGGCGAAGGCAACTGCAAAGCCACGGCCTCGAAAATCTCTTGCCAATCTTGAACCTCCGGCGCGCACGAAACGGCCTGAGTCGCTCACGTCACGCGAACAGGAAATTTTGGAATTGATCTGGGCGGGATTTAAAAACAAGGAAATCGGGCAACGGTTGAAGATCAGCGTCAAAACCGTTGAAGCCCACCGCGCCAATATGATGAAAAAAATGCGCGTGTCGAATACGGCTCAGCTGCTGAAGATGGCCATCCAGGGCGGCGCACTCAAGATCCGCTAGAGTCAGGCCGGTCCTGAGTTGCTCGGCGTTGACGAACCGCTTCGAAGAGAACGATGGCTGCCGCAGCGGACACGTTCAACGATTCGACCTGGCCACTCAGAGGAATGCGGACGCATTCATCGCAGTGTTGCAAGACGCCAGGTCGGATTCCCGTTCCTTCTCCTCCCAGGACGAGCCCAACCGGTCCTCGGAGATCGACATCCGTAAATATCTTGCTCGCCGATGGGATGACCCCGTAGATCCACACTCCAACCGCCTTCAACGACTCAATCGATCTGCTGATATTAGTCACGCGCGCAACGGGAATGTGATCGATCGCTCCGGCCGAAGCTTTTGCCACCACTGAGGTCAGTCCGGCGGCTCGGCGTTCGGGAATAAACACTCCATGGGCACCCGCGCCCTCTGCCGTCCGAAGCACGGCGCCGAGATTGTGTGGATCTTCGACTCCGTCCAGGATTACTAAGAGCGGCGGCTCGTTCCGTTGTGCGGCACGAGCCAGAATCGATTCTTCCGTTTGATAGGCTTTTGCGGCGGCAAAGGCCACGACGCCTTGGTGCTTGCCGTTAGATACAAGACGATCGAACGAAGCGAGGGGCTGAACATGAATGGGAACACGCTGAGATCGAGCTAGCTGGACCACATCAGTGAACTGTTTGTCGGTTCGAAGAACCAACAGACGTTGTAATGGCCTGTTTCCGGCTTTCAGCGCTTCGCGTACGGCATGGAGGCCGTAGAGAATTTCCTGCGCCTCAGCGCTTCCATCGGGTTGTGCCATCAGGCTTGTCCTCAATGATGATGCCCTGCGAAGCAAGCGACTTCCTTATTTCATCTGCTCGCTGAAAGTCCTTTCTACGGCGGGATTCATTTCGCTCCCGTAACAGATCTTCGATCTCAGTATCAGCTAGTCCGGATGTCTTCACACTAATCGGCATGGCATCGTCAGTTTCCTTGGCTTGACCAATTGGTACAACAAACGGCCCAAACTGCCACTTGTTCAACTGAAAGAGCCCAAAGTTTTCTCCAAGACTCCGAAACTCTTCCCTGACCCTTTTGCGTGCGGACATGGATAAACCTTGACCGAGCAGCTTATTGACGTTGGCTTTCATGCCTTGTAAGGCGGCGACCGCTTCGGGTGTATTCAGGTCGTCATCCATGGTTGATTGAAACGTCACCCGACACCGTTCGATCACTTCACGGAGTTTCTGATCGGCTGTGGCTCTTTCTTCCGGTTCGTCCAACCGTTGAAAGAGATCGTAGAAGCCATTCAGCGCACTCTTTGCTTCTTTCAATGCTTGGTCTGAGAAATCGAGCGGTCCGTGATAATGGGTCGAAAGAAGAAAGTACCGCAAGATCTCTCCCGTCACATCCTCCGGCCATTCAGACTTCTCGAAAATCTCCCGAATCGTGAAGAAGTTCCCCAGCGACTTCGACATCTTTTCTTTATTGATCTGAACGAAGCCATTGTGGACCCAATAGCGTGCGAATTCTTTTCCCGTCGATCCGCATGATTGGGCAATCTCGTTCTCATGGTGCGGGAAAATGAGATCCATCCCACCACCATGGATGTCGAAGGTTTCACCGAGGTGCCGGATCGACATGGCGGAGCACTCGATATGCCAGCCTGGCCGCCCTGGTCCCCATGGGCTTTCCCATGTCGGCTCACCTGGCTTACTACTCTTCCACAGGGCAAAGTCCATCGCGTGGCGCTTCCGTTCATCCACGTCCACACGCGCGCCGGCTTGCAAGTCCTCGAGTCGTCGTTTTGACAGCCGTCCGTACTCCGGATACTTGGAGACTTCAAAATACACATCCCCGTCCACCACGTACGCCAACCCCTTTTGGACCAATTGTTCTGTGAGTTTGATGATGTCGCCGATATGCTCCGTGGCCTTCGGCTCTTCCGTCGCAGCTCGAATGCCCAGCTTGCCCATATCCTCATGGTAGGCCTGGATGTACTTGGCCGTCACGACATCACAAGAAACACCTTGTTCATGTGCCCGCTTGATGATCTTGTCATCGACATCGGTGAAGTTCTTCACGAAGGTCACCGTGTAGCCACTGTATTCCAAGTAACGCCGGAGCACGTCGAAAACCAGCGCACTCCGTGCATGACCGATATGACAATAGTCGTAGACGGTCACACCGCACACATACATCCTCACCGTCTTCGGCGTGATCGGCTCAAACGGCTCCTTCTTTCCCGTCAGCGTATTGTAGATCTTGAGCATGTGTAGACCCGCTATGGAGTGGTGGCGCTACGCTTCGGCCAATGGGACCAGAGAAAATATCCGAGGGCAAGCGCCAAAAAAAGGCCGATGACAATGTCGAATTGATGAAAGTAATCCCGAAGATGTTCCCACTGTTCGCCCATCTTCACACCGATATAGGCGAGGAGATAGCACCAGGGCAACGCCCCAACAAAGGTGAAAACGACAAACCGCGGAAAATTCATCTTCGCAATGCCAGCCGGGAGCGAAATGAACGTCCGCACAACCGGGAGCATTCTGCCAAAAAAGACCGCCGCTTCACCATATTTTGCAAACCAGCGATCGGCCACATCTAGATCGTGGTGCGAAACCAGGAAATACGGTCCATAGCGCTCTGCAAACGGTCGTCCACCCCAGACCCCCGCGTAGTAGGCCACGATCGAACCGAGCACATTGCCGATCGCTCCGGCTAGTGTGACCCCGAGCATCGTAAACTGTCCGGTCGTGACTAGATAACCTGAAAACGGCATGATGATTTCGCTCGGCAGTGGAATGCAGGCACTTTCAACGGCCATCGTGAAAAGGATCCCGCCATAGCCAAATCGTGAGATACAGGCGATGACAAACCGGCTCAACTCACCGATGATGGCTTCGATCAACCCTCCCATCACACCTCTCGTTTCCCAGTACGGTTCGATCTGCGAGCAAGGGATTGAGATTTCTTGATCCCCCGATTCATGATCGGCTCCCACGCGCGGAAATGATCCAGTACGCCGTGGTGCGTACTATCCAGGTGGATCGGCGTGATCGAGACAAACCCTTCTTCGATCGCCTCGTGGTCAGCATCCTTACTACGACTCCACGAGACTCGCTGACCTGCAATCCAGTAATATTTGCGTCCGTGCGGATCAAGTTTTTCAATAATGGGATTATCAAACCGCCTTCGGCTGAGACAGGTGACCCGCACGCCTCTCATGCCTCCTCGCGGGCGATCTGGGATATTCACGTTCAGAAGCGTCTCCTCGGGCAGACCATGAGCAAGCACAAGATGCGCGACGCGCGCGGCATAGATCGCACCAATTTCAAATCGAAATGTCTCCTGTCCTTCTTGCGACACGGCTACGGACGGTATACCGAGGATGGTCCCTTCCATCGCTGCCGACACGGTCCCTGAGTACAGCACATCATCGCCGAGATTGACCCCTTTGTTAATACCGGACACGACAATGGCGGGTGGTTTCGGCATGACTTTCAGTATCGCAAGATTCACGCAATCCACTGGAGTCCCATTCACAGCATACGTGCGTGGACTCAGTTGGTGGAGACGCAATGGCTTATGCAATGTCACAGCGTGGGCGACTGCCGTGCGTTCTCGATCTGGGGCAACAATCCAAACTTCACCGATCGCAGCAAGTGCCTTTGCCAAGGCGGTAATCCCCGGCGACTGGATACCATCATCATTGGTGACGAGGATTCGCATAATCGACTTTCAACAAAAAGAGCTGCCCGAGGCAGCTCCGATGTCCGAACCGAGCATGGGACTGGGCCCCCAGTTCCAAATGCTCTTCCTACTCCACGAGGTAAACTGGTCGGGGCGGCGGGATTTGAACCCACGACCACTCGCACCCCAAGCGAGTGCGCTACCGGGCTGCGCTACGCCCCGACACGTTTATAACTCCTGACGTCCCCATCTTAACCGATGATCAGGGAATGGTCTTCAGCAAACCTACCCTTTTCTCAGGATGAATGCGAGTCGATAATTTTGAGAATAACCTGGAGATCCCCTCTCAACTTTTTAGCGATCTCTCTTGGACGCAGCCTGCGTGACGCAGCACGCCCACGGCGTACCCAGTATCGCTTCACACCATCGAGGGTATGTCCCTCCTCATAAAGCATCCGCTTGATTTCCAGCACGGTTTCAACATCTCGTTGCACATAGAGGCGTTGATTTCCTCGACTCTTTTTTGGCTTCAGAAACGTGAACTGAGATTCCCAGAAGCGGAGCACATACGCGGGAAGTTTCGTCAACTGACTCACTTCTCCGATTTTATAGAAAACCTTGCTCCCCAGCCTGGGTTCAGTTCCCATGACCGGCCTCACGGTACGCCTTGTATTGGATTGACGGAGCCGAGTTGGTTGTTGTGTTGACCTGTCTGCTTTGTTTACGCAGGATGATCAAAAAGACCGCCCGCAAGGCCGCAGCGAGCGAGAAGCCCACTCGTACCATGTGCCGTACGGTGAGGCTTTGACCAATGCGAGAATGACGCGGGTGGTTGTTTTCAGCATCCTGCTATGAATTGACGTACTTCTTGAATACCTGGCTTGGTCGAAACGTCACGACTCGACGGGGGGTAATTCCAATTTCCTCTCCGGTTCGAGGATTTCGTCCCTTTCGGGCTCCCTTGCTGCGGACAACAAAATTTCCAAACCCCGCGATTTTGACCGATTCTCCCTTCTGCAAGACAGACTTCAACATGTTCAGCACAAACTCAACAATATCAGCGGCTTCATTTTTTGAAATGCCGACTTGCTTGAAAATCTCGTCAGCGATATCCGCCTTTCTCATACCACCCCCCTACGTGACCACTGCAACTCGCCGCGAGTCTGTCTGATCGACTTCTTTCGCAAAGCGATGAGTTTTGCTTAAGTTACGTGAGGTTATGAAACCTGTCAAGAATAAATTTGGCTCATGCTTATGAAAAGACTCTAGTTCTTCGCGAGAAGTTTGTATTCGATACTATCAACGAGAGCCTGCCATGTTGCCTCGATGATGTTTTCTGAGACCCCGACTGTCCCCCACTTGTCCTTATGATCTCCCGATTCGATCAAGACACGCACCTTTGACTCGGTTCCTCGATTAGCCGCCAGGACGCGCACCTTATAGTCAAGAAGCTTCACTTCTTGAAGCTGAGGATAGAATTGTTCCAACGACTTTCTCAGCGCATGGTCGAGCGCATTGACCGGTCCAGCCCCGACAGCCGCCGTATGTTCGACCACATCGCCGACTTTGACCATCACTGTGGCTTCAGAAAGAGTCGTTCCATCCTCCTGCTTCTTTTCAACAATCACGCGAAATCCGAGTAATTGAAACGAGGGCCGATGACTCCCCATGGCCTTTCGCATGAGCAATTCGAACGACCCTTCAGCACCTTCGAATTGATAGCCCTGACTCTCTCGGTCCTTCAGCGTATGGATCAGCTCGTCCACCTTTGCGTGGTTCTTTGCAAGCGTGATCCCGTACGCTTCAATTTTGTCGAGAAGTCCGCTCCGTCCTCCGTAGTCGGAGATCAGCATGCGCTGTCGATTCCCGACCCTGGCCGGATCGACATGTTCATAGGTCGCCGGATTCTTCAGCACGGCATGAATATGCACGCCCCCTTTGTGCGCAAACGCGGAATCGCCGACATAGGGTTGATGCTTATTCGGCATCAGATTCGCGATCTCCGTGACAAACCCTGAGACATCCTTGAGATGGCTCAATCGATCGGTCAAGGCTGGACGCTTCATCTTCAGTTCTAAATTCGGGATGATCGAACAGAGGTTGGCATTCCCGCACCGCTCTCCGATCCCATTAATCGTCCCCTGGACCTGCCGGATGCCCAATTCAATCGCCACAAGGGAGTTGGCCACGGCCATTTCACAATCGTTATGCGCATGAATGCCGAGCGGCACCCGACACTCGCGTTGAACCACACTGCAGATCTCGCGGATCTCCCACGGCATGGCCCCTCCATTGGTATCGCAGAGGATGACCCGTTCGGCTCCGGCCTCCACCGCTTTTCTGATGGTGGCAAGCGCATACTCCGGATTGGTCTTGTATCCGTCGAAGAAATGCTCCGCATCGTAGAACACTCGGCGTCCTTTGCCGTGAAGATATGCGATGGAATCGGCAATCAACTCCAAGTTCTTGCTCAGCGAGATGCCGAGCGCATCGGTCACGTGCAGCGACCAGGTTTTCCCAAAGAGGGTGATGGTTTTGGTCTCGGCGGCGAGTAAGGCCTGGAGATTGGGGTCTTTCCTGACGGTATTACTGGCTTTCCTGGTCGATCCAAACGCGATCACGTCGGCGTGCTTCAGCGGAATCGTCTTGATCATCCGGAAGAATTCAATGTCTTTTGGATTTGCCCCAGGCCAACCGCCTTCAATAAAATGAACCCCAAGGTCATCCAACTTTTGCGCGATTCGCACTTTGTCTTCAGCAGAGAAGCTAACGTCCTCCGCCTGAGCGCCGTCACGCAAGGTGGTGTCATAGATTTCCAACGCTGCAGCTCGATCGGGAGTGCGCGCTGCTCATGGGCGGCGCGGGGAGAGCGAGGCTGTGTGGTTTTGCGAGCCATGGGGGAAGAGGGTACCAGGAGCGAGGTCGCGATGTCGAGACAGCAAGGGTATGAGTTGTATCTAGCGCCTCACCTCATGCAAGCCGTACGAGACCACTGCCTCATGGCTAAATATGAACTATGCCACGTCGAGATCGAACGCCGAGTGGAGTGAGCGCATGGCCAATTCGAGATACTTCTCATCGATGACGCAGGAGAGTTTTATCTCAGACGTGCTGATCATCATGATATTGACGCCTTCTCGAGACAACACCTCGAACATCTTCGCCGCCACGCCGGAATGCGACCGCATCCCCACCCCAATCAACGAGACTTTGGCGATGGCTTCAATCACTGAGACAGACTTGGCGTCGATGTCTTTTGCGACGGCTTGAATGAGCGGTACGGCCTTTTTGAGGTCGGCGCGGGGGACGGTAAAGGAGAGGTCCGTCAGGGCCGCTTGGCTGATGTTTTGAATGATCATATCGACATTGATATGCGCATCGGCCACGGGTCCAAAAATTCTTGCCGCAATCCCCGGCTTGTCCGGCACCCCGATGATGGTAATTTTCGCTTGATTACGATCTCCGGTTACTCCAGCGATCGCTGCCGCTTCCATATCCGTATCTTCCTTCGTCACAAGCGTCCCCTTTCCCTCTTTGAAGCTGGAATTCACTTCGACCGGGACATTGAATTTGGCCGCAAACTCGACTGATCTCGTTTGGAGCACTTTTGCGCCGAGGCTGGCCATCTCCAGCATTTCTTCGTAGGCGATCCGATCGATCCGTCTCGCTGCCGGCACAATATTGGGGTCCGCGGTATAGACCCCGTCGACATCGGTGAAGATAATGCAGCGATCGGCCTTCAAGGCCGCCGCCAGTGCCACGGCCGAGAGATCCGATCCTCCTCGTCCGAGCGTGGTCACGTCCGACCGCTCATTGATCCCTTGGAACCCAGCCACAACGGGAACGACCCCTTGTTCCAGGGCCTCTCGGATGCGGTCCGCCGTCACACGCGCAATTCTCGCCTTGGTATGGGCGCTATCCGTGATGATGCCGACCTGTCGGCCGGTAAAGGACCGGGCATTAATCCCCCGCCCTCGCAACTCCATCGCGAGAAGCGCAATGGTGACTCGTTCCCCCGTTGAGAGCAGCATGTCCATCTCACGCTCATCGGGGGTAGCCGTTACGTCGTGTGCCAGCTTGAGCAATCGATCTGTTTCACCACTCATGGCTGAGAGCACGACCACGATGCGATTTCCAGCCTGTTGCGTGTGAGCAACACGGTCGGCAACACGGTGAATCCGTTCGATCGTGCCGACCGACGTTCCACCGTATTTTTGGACGATCAACGCCACAGCGTCAGCTCTTTGAGAAGAACTTTATGACAAACTTCGTGGCATCACGGGTAGGCATGTTCGCTGCGAGCGCATCCGCTTCAGTGAACCGGCGGCCGACCGTCTCGGATCCCTTTCCGCCTCCTTCACCAAACGCATAGAACGCCGGGCCCTCGATTCCTGCGGTATGATCGCAGATCACAAGAAAACGATAGGGACCTAGTGTGGACAAGCCTTCGAATAACGGACCGACGAGATGGCGATCGAACTCTTCGATCCCCTGAACTTTGGCTTTGATATCAGTGCCGTGGATCACCTCATCCGCCAACTTGGCATGCACATAGACAAAATCTCTCTTGGCAAGTTCTGCCAACGCCACGGTTGCCTTAGTCTGGAGATCGCCGCCGGCCAGCTGATCGAGGTCCACCGCATCCAGTCCTGCACAGATCCCAAGACCACGATGCACGTCGTTGGTCGCCACGACCGCCCCCGTAACCTGGTATTTCTCAACCAGACTCGGCCATGTGACCGCTCGCCCCTCGCCCCAGAGCCAGATACAATTCGCCGGTTTCTTCCCCGCAGCGACCCGTTCCTCGTTGAGAGGATGATCGCGCAAGATGAAATAGGCCGCATCCATCAACTGGCGGAGAATATCGGCTCCATCGCCTTTCGGTAAGGCCTCTGCGATGGATTGACCAAGGATCGTCTGCGGATCGGTACAGATCGCTCGCGGCGTCCCCTTCACCCATACCATCAGGTGGCGGTGACCCGCCCCCGGATAGAATTGGATGGTCTCCGAGCCGAGCTGTTCATTGATCGCCTCGATCAATTCGCGGGCCTCTTCGGTCTCGATCAGCCCGGCCGTTGCGTCGTCCAGGACGACATGCTGGCCCAATTTCTTGATCTCACCGCCCTTCCCACTCTCCGGCATCACAGTAACCATCGTGCAGCGGAACACGACGTCCTGTTCCGTCCCGGACACACCTAAACTTGCCGCTTCAAGCGGTCCAGGGCCCGGATAAAACTTCTTGGGATCGTACCCAAGGATTGCGGTGCCGACCAATCCGCCGCCATGATGCACCCCATCGGCGGGAATCATCAGCTGACCCAGCTCTCCGCTCTGCGCTAGACGATCGAGATGAGGCGTCGCCGCCGCTTGGAGCGGCGTCCGACCGCCCAGTTCATCTTGTGGGTGATGAGCCATTCCACCGGCATGCACAATCACATATTTCATAAGATCCACACGTCTCTCAGACTTTCAATAGACGAGCCACGTCCTCGCGCGTCGCCTTGACCGTCTGCGGTTGTTTCGACACGCTGATTGCCGTATCGGCATCTTTCAACCCATGCCCCGTCAACGTACATACGACTGTCTCTCCTTCTCGTAGCGCATTAGCTCGATGCAATTTGGCCACGCCGGCGACGGACGCCGCGGAAGCCGGTTCACAAAAGACCCCTTCGGTTGCCGCCACCATGGTGTAGGCTTGGAGAATTTCCTCATCTGTCACCAGATCGATCGCGCCCGCAGATTCCTCCACCGCCTGTACTGCTGAAGACCAGCTGGCAGGATTGCCGATTCGAATGGCCGTGGCAATGGTCTGTGGTTGCTCGACGACTCGGCCCAACACGATCGGAGCCGCACCAGCGGCTTGAAATCCCATCATGCGGGGCACCCTCGAAATCTGATTGGCCGCACGATATTCTTGGTACCCTTTCCAATAGGCGGTGATATTTCCGGCGTTTCCGACCGGCAACACATGAAGCGTCGGAGCCTCGCCAAGTTGATCACACACCTCGAAGGCGGCGGTCTTCTGCCCGTCAATCCGGAACGGATTCACCGAGTTCACCAATTCGATGGGCAGTGTCGCTGAAAACTCCTTCACGAGCGTCAGGGCCTGGTCAAAGTTGCCTTCGATCTGGATCACCGTGGCCTGATGCATCATCGCCTGAGACAACTTGCCCATCGCGATCTTGCCGGCTGGAATCAATACGAAAACGGACAACCCTGCGCGCGCCCCATACGCGGCGGCTGAGGCGGAGGTATTGCCGGTCGACGCACACATCACGGCCCGCGCACCGCTTTCCACCGCCTTCGAGATGGCCAAGGTCATGCCGCGGTCCTTGAAGGACCCGGTTGGATTGGCCCCCTCGAACTTCAGATAGAGTTCGACCCCTGGTGCGATGGCCTGAGCTAATCTCGTGGCCCGAATCAGAGGGGTGTTGCCCTCTCCCAGGCTGATCACAGGAGTCTTCTCCGTCACGGGGAGGAATTTACGATACTCCTCAATCACACCACGCCAAGGGTTCATCAATTACTCATCCTTGCCTTCAATACGAATCAGCGTCGGCGGCTCGGAGACGAACGCCTTCCGATTGATTTCACGCAACGCGGTCTGGACATCCCGTTCCTTCGCCATATGGGTCTTGATGACAATCGGCACGGTCTGTCCTTCGCGGCGCCCCTGTTGCACCATCGACGAAATGCTGATTCCACAGCGTCCCAACTCACCAGCGATCTGCGCCAATACGCCAGGCCGATCCACGACCATAAATCGCAAATAATAGAGTGAGCTGATCTCTTCCATCGATCTCAGCCGGAGCGGCCGTCGCTGATCCGGCTGAAACGACGCCACGGGCACGCGACCGGCGCTGCTTTTCAAAAGATTCCGTCCGATCGCAATCACGTCGCTGACCACCGCACTCCCAGTTGGCATGGATCCGGCCCCCCGGCCATAGAGGACGACGTCACCGACCGCATCACCGACGAGTTGGATGGCATTGTACACATCCTCAACTTGGGCAATCGGAGACGCCGAAGGGAGCATCGTAGGATGAACCCGCGCCTCAATCTCTCCATCCACCAGTTTTGCGATACCGAGCAGCTTAATCGTGAAACCAAACTGCTTCGCGTAGGCGATATCGATCGGCGTGATGTTGGTAATCCCTTCCGTATAGATGTCCTTGAAGTTGACCGGGGTTCCATAGGCAAGGTTGACGAGGATGGCCAGCTTGTGCGCCGAATCGATCCCGGCCACATCAAAGGTCGGATCAGCTTCGGCATACCCGGCTCGTTGTGCGTCCGTGAGCACGTCCTCGAAACTGTGCCCCTCACGGGTCATTCTCGACAAAATATAGTTGGACGTCCCGTTGATGATGCCGTAGATGGATTCGATCGTATTCCCGGCTAAGCCCTCCGTCAACGCACGAATAACGGGAATCCCGCCGCCGACGCTGGCTTCAAATCCTAGATCCACTCCTTTGCGCACGGCAGCGTCGAAGATTTCTTCTCCGTGAAGCGCCAGGAGCGCTTTGTTTGCCGTGACCACATGCTTCCCGGCCGCGATCGCATCCAGAATGACGCGTTTAGCCGTATCGTATCCGCCGATGAGCTCAACGACGATATCGATGTCTGGAGCAGTCAGAACCTGTCTGCTGTCGGTCGTCAACACCCCGGCAGCCAAGGCGACGCCACGCTCCCTGACGACATCCAGATCTGCCACGCGAACGAGTTCAACCGGCACCCCGACGCGCCGTGTAATGAGGGCGGCATTATCGAGAAGGATTTTGGCGACTCCGGTGCCGACCGTACCGAACCCTACAATCCCGATTCCGATACGCGATCTCATTCCTCATCCCCATTGAGCTTGAGGGCTTTCCGGATTCCTCTGACGGCCTGCCTGGTGCGATGTTCGTTTTCTACTAGCCCAAACCGCACGTATTCATCACCGCCCTCACCGAATCCGATCCCCGGAGAAACGGCTACTTTGGCCTCTTTGAGTAAGAGCTTTGAAAACTCCAAGGATCCCATGTGGCGATAAGGCACAGGGATACGTGCCCACACAAACATCGTGGCCAGGGGCTTTGCGACTTGCCAGCCGATCCGATTCAGCCCGCCCACGAGCACATCCCTGCGTTTTTGGTACCGCAACACCGTCTCCTTGACACAGTCCTGAGGGCCATTCAAGGCAATTACACTGGCGATCTGAATGGGTTGATAAATACCATAGTCCAGATAACTTTTAATCTTTGCCAACGCTCCGACGACCTCTCGATTACCCACACAAAATCCGACTCGCCAGCCTGGCATATTGTACGCCTTCGATAACGTGTAGAACTCTACGCCACAATCTTTTGCTCCCGGGACCTGCAGAAAACTTGGAGCTTTATACCCATCGAACACCAAATCAGCATAGGCAAGGTCGTGGATGACAATGACGTTGTGCTCCTTGGCAAACACCACGATCTTCTTGAAGAACCCCAAATCCACGACGGCCGTTGTAGGATTGTGGGGGAAATTGATGACGAGAATCTTCGGTCTCGGAAACGTCTGCCGATAGACGCGCGTCAGATCTTCGAAAAAATCGCTATCCTGACGGAGCTCGATACCACGGACCTCACCACCCGCAATGATGAAGCTGTACATGTGGATGGGATATGTCGGCGTCGGGGTCAGGACCACATCGCCCGGGCCGATCAGGGCCAACGCCAAGTGGGCGAGACCTTCTTTTGATCCGATGGTGACAATCGCTTCGGTCTCCGGATCCAGGTCAACACTGTAGTTTCGCTTGTACCAGCCACAGATCGCATGCCGAAGTTTCGTGATGCCGCGCGAGGCCGAGTAACGATGATTCTTTCCTTTACGGGCGGCCTCGATCATCTTCTCGACGATATGAGGCGGGGTCGGTTGATCGGGATTTCCCATCCCAAAATCAATAATGTCGTGCCCGCGTTGGCGAGCCTCAAGCTTGAGTGATTGAACTTGCGCGAACACGTACGGCGGGAGTCGCTTGATCCGATAGAAACCTTCGCCCAACCCCATGAACTTCCTTTTGACTGCTCTTAAATATTTCTCACACCTCACTCATCCCGTCAAAATGAGTGAAGGGATCCTGAAGGGCCCTATTCTAATGGAGGGCTTTGGTCGAGTCAATTTACCAAATTTTCTATGGGGTTCTGTAGTTGTCAGATGCGCCTACTCCTTATCCGGTGCTTCACCGATCTATGAGCCCGTTCTTGCCCCCTCTCGTCCCTTTCTGCTACTACTATCGCTGGATTGATGGCTCCAGCCTGTCTCACGCACGTGTTCTCCGGCTGAGTGGATGCAAGGAGGGGAGATGGCCCGGCTTGGTGTAAATATCGACCATGTGGCGACGTTGCGGCAGGCACGTGGAGGAACCGATCCAGATCCTTTGGCGGCTGCAGTGCTTGTCGAGCTGGCAGGAGCAGACGGCCTGGTTGTTCACCTGCGGGAAGACCGGCGCCATATCCAAGATCGAGACCTTCAACTCCTTCGCGAAATAACCCGCACAAAGCTCGACCTTGAAATGGCAGCCGACGCAGAAATGGCAAAGATCGCCCTGACCATCAAGCCCGACCTGGTCACGTTGGTACCAGAAAAGCGACAGGAACTTACCACTGAAGGAGGCCTGGATATCGCCGGGCACCGTGACCGAATTCAAAGCATTGTAACTCTGTTACATAACGGTGGGATTCCCGTCAGTGTCTTTGTTGAGCCCGATTTGAATCAGATCAGGGCTGCGCACAAGGTTGCGGCTGATTTCGTGGAGTTGCATACCGGTCGGTACGCGAATGCCACCCGCTCTAAAGAAGCCGATGCGGAATTCGAAGCCATTACCCACGCCGCCAAGCTGGCCTACAAGCTTGGGATCGGCGTCAATGCCGGGCATGGGCTGAATTACCGCAACATCAAACGCTTGACGCATATTCCTGAAATCGTCGAGTACAACATCGGACACAGTATCATCGCACGGGCGGTCCTCGTTGGGCTCGTAGAAGCCGTGAAAGAAATGAAGGCCCTACTCAGTTGATTTGAGATCGTCGACCTGCTGGGTCCGCCCGTTCTTCTCGTTCGTTCACCATGACCAAGATTATTACCGCTGCACAGATACAGGCACTCGACCGCCGGACAATCTTAGAGGCTCGTATCCCTGCGACCACATTGATGGAGCGCGCCGGCTCGGGCGTTGTCTCTTGTCTTGAGCAACGGTTGGGGCCCGCACGGGGCAAGAGAGTCACCGTGGTGTGCGGCAAAGGCAACAATGGGGGGGATGGATTCGTTGTTGCGCGCCTCCTTCGTCGACGCCATGCGAACGTGCGTGTCCTCGTCGTGACCCCCACGTCCGAACTGAGCCGTGATGCTGCCACCATGTATAAGCAATTCGTTCGTGGCGCAGGGAAGTCCTCCGTCTACCTCTATGCGTCCAAGGCCCAGGCGCAGGCACTTCTACAAGATAGTGATATTCTCGTCGATGCCCTCCTCGGAACAGGACTCTCTGCCACTGTCACTGGGCGCTATGCCGAGGCCATTGACAGCATCAATGAAACCGGTCGTCCCGTGGTGGCCGTTGATCTTCCATCGGGCCTCCATGCTGATACTGGAATGATCCTTGGCCGAGCCATTCGTGCCTCCTTCACCGTGACCTTTGGGCTACCGAAGTTAGGCCTTTATCAGAATGATGGAATCGACCTCGCTGGAGAGGTGGCGCTCGTCGACATCGGAATTCCGCCAGCCTACATCGACGCGGTCCAGAGCCGAACGACCTTGCTGACACCGCACGTGGTGCGCACATACCTGCCAAAACGGCAAGCATCGAGTCACAAAGGAACATTCGGCCATGCCGGTATCATCGCAGGATCCGTCGGCAAAACTGGTGCAGCCGCCATGGCTGCTCAGGCGGCCCTGCGTATCGGTGCGGGCCTCGTGACTGTCGCGATCCCTACGAGTGTCAACGATGTATTGGAAGCAAAGTTGCTGGAAGTGATGACGATTCCGATGCCTGAAACGAAAGCGCGCACTTTGGCGCGAACCGCATTCGATCGGCTCGTCGCCTTCATGGAGGCGAGAACGGCTATCGCTATCGGTCCAGGTCTATCAACTCATCCTGAAACGGTGGAGCTGGTGCGGGCCTTGACGAAACAGCTGGACCGGCCGGCTGTGTTGGATGCGGACGCCCTGAATGCGTTGACGGGACGGACTGCCCTTCTGGCGGCTTGCAAAAGACCGCCAATCATCACCCCTCACCCTGGAGAAATGGCACGACTGGAGGCTGACGCCACGCCTCAGACCGTCAACAACGATCGGATTGGTACTGCCACCCGCTTCGCACGGGAACGGGGACTGTTCGTCGTTCTGAAAGGGGCTCGGACCGTCGTCGCCAGACCTGATGGAGTCGTCGCTATTTGCCCGACGGGTAATCCTGGCATGGCGACTGCTGGAACAGGCGATGTATTGACTGGCATGATCGTGGGACTCTTGGCTCAAGGCGTAGCCTCCTGGGAAGCGGCCTGTGCCGCCACCTACCTGCATGGTGTCGCTGGGGATTTGGCGTCAGCGAGAAAGGGCCAAGCCGGTTTGATCTCCAGCGATGTCATCGAGGAGATTCCCTGTGCCCTCAAGCGCATGTATCAGGCTCCATCAAACGAGGCCAATGAGATAATGCGGAACGATCCCATGTGAGGACGTCCCATGGCTACATCTGTCAGCTCTCTGAACCTTCTCCTCTTATCTCCTGGCAAGACAGAATCGTTCGGATACGCCATTGGTCAGGTGCTTCGTGTAGGTGAGGTACTTGCCTTGATCGGTGAATTAGGAGCTGGTAAGACAGCACTGGTCCGCGGAGTCGTGGCTGGCCTCGGCGTCCCAGCTGCTTCTGTCACGAGTCCGACGTTCGTGCTCGTCCATGAATACCAAGGGAGGCTTCCGGTCATTCATATCGATCTGTACCGATTGCAAAAGCCAGAAGAGGCCGAATCGATTGGACTGTCCGATTACCTTTCGGATGACGTCGCCGTCGCCATAGAGTGGGCAGATCGGTTTCCCCAGCTGCTTCCGGATGACCGACTTGAAGTGAGGCTCGCCCATCGAACCAGGAGAACCAGAAGAGCTGTGTTGGAAGCACGAGGTTCCCGCTCTCGCTTACTTCTCGCTCGCATCAAGAAGATTTTGCGTCGAACCCCTCGATCATCTCAACCAATCCTGCAACCAGACAGAAAGACTTCGCCGCGATGACTCGACTGATTCTGATCGGCATTCTTGTGCTCCTTTCCTTGGCCTTCTTCCTTCAAAACCAAGAACAGGAAGTCACGCTCCGCTATTTCTTTGGATTACTTGAAGCCTCAACTCCTATTTACAAGCCCATTATGGCTGGATTTCTCATCGGCCTTTTAGTCGCAGCCATCTTGTTGTTTCCACCCTGGATCCGTGGGCGTATCGATCTTCGACGTAAGACGAAGGCCTTACAGGAAGCTGAATCGAACTTAGAGCGACTTCGGCAGTCTCTTGAGAAGATATCTGGACGCACCCACGCTCCCACACCGATGGAGTCTTCGAGAGACTTTACTGATGAGTGACCAGACCCTGAGCCCGCTTATGCGGCAGTATCGGGATATCAAACAGGGATACCCTGAAGCCATCCTGTTGTTTCGGGTCGGGGATTTTTATGAGATGTTCTACGAGGACGCTCAGGAGGCGTCCCGACTCTTATCGATCGCCCTCACGTCTCGCGATAAGAACAGCGCCCATCCGGTTCCACTGTGCGGCGTTCCCTATCATGCCGCAACCGGCTATATCGCAAAGTTGTTGAAGGCCGGCCGTATCGTGGCATTGTGCGAACAAGTCGAGGATCCCAAAGTCGCCAAAGGTCTGGTACGCCGTGAAGTCGTCAGGCTCTATACTCCGGGCACACTCGTAGACACAGAATTTCTCGCCCCGTGCGAGCTCAATTATCTTGCCGCGTTCGTCCTCCAATCAGACACGGTTCATGGAAGATCGATCGGCTTGTCCGTCCTTGAGGTTTCAACTGGTGAATTTTGGGGGATGGAGTTTCACGGTCCTCACGCAGTCACGCAACTATTGAATGAAATCTCTCGACTAGACCCTCGAGAGGTTCTTTTTCCAGCAAACCTCGTTCCTGAATGTTCCGATTGGATCCAACAAATCGTCGGAACACGCCTGTGTGAACGGCCTCCCACATCGTTCAACCAGCACTCCGCTGCTCAGACCTTAATGGCGCATTTCCACGTTCAGGACTTTGCCGCCTTGGGCTGTGCCGACAGTCTCGCCGCCAGTAGCGCAGCAGGCGCGGTCTTATCGTACTTGCGCGAGACTCAACCGACGGTTCCTCTGGATCATATTCGCCGATTTACGATCCAGCGCAATGACGAATACATGCACCTGGATGGCACCACCATCCGTAACCTGGAACTTCTCAAACCATTCCTGATGAACGAGAACGCGTCGGGTTCGAAGTCTACGACGCTCCTGAGCGTGCTGGATCGGACCTCCACGGCCATGGGAAGTCGACTCCTTCGCCAGTGGCTGGTACGGCCGTTACTCCATGCCGACCAGATACGGCAGCGCCTTGATGCGGTCGAAGAACTCAAAGACCACATGCAGGTCAGAACTGCTTTACGGAGCGCTTTGCGAGAGATCCAGGATATCGCACGACTTGGCAGTCGCATTGTACTCGGCTTGGCCGGTCCGCGAGAACTTTTGGCCCTCAAGCAATCGCTTTCGGTTTTGCCCGAGATTGATATCCAACTCGCACCGCTTCAGAGTCTGCTGCTCTGTCAGGCGCGAACATCATGGGATAGCGGCCAGGATCTCTACGACGTGATTGAGCGTGCAATCCGACCCGATGTTCCACCTTCCATTCGAGACGGAAACATCTTCACAGATGGCTATGACCCGGTCATCGACGAGTTGCGCAAAGCCAGCAAGGAGGGGAAAACTTGGATCGCTGCAATCGAGACGCAGGAGCGTGACCGAACGGGCATTGAGTCATTGAAGGTCCGTTACAATCAGGTGTTTGGCTATTACATCGAGATCACCAAAGCCAATCTTGCCCGGGTCCCCACTGACTACATTCGCAAGCAAACGCTGGTCAATGCCGAGCGATTTATGACCGCTGAATTAAAAGAGCTGGAAGAACGTGTTACCGGAGCCGAGGCCAAGCTCCTGGCTCGTGAGCAGGAGCTTTTTATTCAGCTTCGCTTGCGGTTGGCTCAAGAGGCCTCTCGATTGGAGGCCATGGCGACCTCCCTTGCGCTTCTTGATGTCGTTGCCGGATTGGCCGAGGTGGCCGCTCTGTACCGGTATACCAAGCCGACGGTGACTGAAGGCGGTGCCCTTATCATCAGGGAAGGTCGTCACCCTGTCGTCGAGCGACTCTGTACGGATTCAGTATTCGTCCCGAATGATACCGTGTTAGACCTTGAACAGAACCGCCTCCTGATCATTACCGGACCAAACATGGCAGGAAAGAGCACCTATCTTCGTCAGGTCGCACTGATTATCTTGATGGCTCAGATTGGCAGCTTTGTACCCGCCTCAGAAGCGACGATTGGATTAACCGATCGCATCTTCACAAGAGTGGGAGCCTCGGATAATCTGGCCGGGGGTCAAAGCACCTTTATGGTCGAAATGGTGGAGACCGCGAACATTCTCCAAAACGCGACTTCCCGCAGCCTCATTCTGTTGGATGAAATCGGGCGCGGTACAAGCACCTACGATGGCCTGAGTATCGCATGGGCAATTGCGGAATATATTCACGACTGCACCAGGTTGGGCGCGCGCACTTTATTCGCAACCCACTATCATGAGATGACGCAACTGGAGCAACAACGAACCGGAATCAAGAACTATCGTGTCGCCGTCCAGGAATGTGATGGTGAGGTGGTGTTTCTCAGAAAAATCGTGGCAGGGAAAGCTGACCGAAGTTACGGCATCCACGTGGCCAAACTGGCAGGTCTTCCGGGGGAGGTCATTCGCCGCGCACAAACGGTGCTGTCACAACTGGAACAACCGGAGTCTGCCAATTCAAGGATGAATCAGGATGAACACCCGACGACAACGGAACTCCTTCCTTCTCCTCATCCGATGATAGAAGAGGTCAAACAGATCGACCTCTTTTCGATGACACCGCTCGATGCGCTGAATTGTCTTGCTGAGTTACAACGTATGGTGAGATCGGAGGGCGACAATCCATCTGATCGATAACCCATATTGATCAGATGGTATAAAGCAAACGGGCGGCATTTCCGAGAGAAATGCCGCCCGTTTGCATCTCACAATAGTCTTCAGTGCGCTTGGTTATATTGTGCGGTCGAATGAATTAAACCGCCGACGGTTTTCCCGCCTGGAAGCATCACATCGTACTGCATGCCCACATTGCCGCCATCGGGCGTCACCGGCGAGCTGTTAAGACCCGCCATGCCTTTCGCGCAAGTTGGTTCGAATTCATTTTTTCCAGCGCATTCCCTAAGACGAAGCGCGGAAATGCTCAGAGGCTTCCCCACTGAACCGGAAACCTCAGGTAACTTCTTCACGGATGAAATCACCCGATGATTCTGCTCGGTTTCCGTGGCGACGAATTCGATCAAGTCCGTTGTGCTGCCGGGAGGAACTTCCTTCGCTGCTGTTGGTCCAGCATGAGGCCGTCCCATCTTTTTCAGCTCTTGCCAGGCTGACTTATCGGCATAGAACTTCAGCGTTTTGCCCGGATGAACTTTTTGCCAGTACAACCCGCTCTCTGCATTACCACCGAAGACGGCTGTGTTAATCCACACAGCTTCATCGTAGGGATCAAGGATGATCACCCGACCTTGAATGGTGGTCGGTTTGCTCATGTCGCCCCATTCGAATCGTTCTTGAAATGACTCAATAGCCGAGGCAGTCGAACCCATACCGACGACCAGCGCAACGGCTGCCAGAACGGCTGCTCCTCGCTTCTGCAACATCATGTTCACGTCCTCCTTAAACAACATATTCAGCGTCTTATGCACCGGAGATCGGCTAATCTTTAATCACCTTGAACCCGGTGATGGTTCTGCCGTCTAGCGTGACTTCCATGGCAACCAATTCTTGAGAGGCCTTGATAATTTGGTCCATCAAGGCTTTGTCTTTGACCGCCAGTCGAACCGTGGTGGCCGCATGGTACCAGCCAGAATAGGTTGAATTTTTCTCACTACCTCCGGAGAATCCCCAGGCACAACAACTGAACAATGGATCAGGCGGCTTCACGTCAAGCATCGTTGATGATCGCCCTCCACTGTCGCCGGAGCCTGGTTCTCCCGTATTCCAATATTGAATGCCGAACAAGAGCTCCCCATCTGGGTTGTCCGCCCACTGCGACCAGACTCGGCCTTGCAGTTTCTTGGCTGCCTCAGCAGCCTTTAAGGGCTTCCCTCCAACGACTGCATCGGCGAGGCCTATGTGTTCTATTGCCCCTGCAGCGAACGAAAAATCAGCCGCTAGCAAACCGAAAGACGAAAAAACCGCCGC
Organism: Nitrospira sp.; assembly: GCA_005116895.1. Lineage (GTDB taxonomy): Bacteria > Nitrospirota > Nitrospiria > Nitrospirales > Nitrospiraceae > Nitrospira_D. The sequence continues at coordinate 36,708 of SWDO01000023.1, forward strand.
TGCTGCTAGAACGACAGCCCTTTTCATACGCAATCCCTCCTTCGTCAATTTGAGCCCGATATTCCGATGAGACATTAGCTCTTCCTAATACGTGATCTTAAGATTAGGTCGAAAATCCTCTTAATAGTTTAGAGTCCTTCAATAACCTGGACCAAAATGAATGGAAAGCGGTCCGGTTGGTACCGGAACGGTACTGAAACTACAACGCCCTGTCAAGAAAATGTTTGCCAGACTTATCACAGGAGGATACACAACCCTTACAGCATATACAAAACAATAAGTTATACGTCCTTTCCGACTGGAAAGCATGCTGTGGTCAGGCTGTGATGTTTTGGAATTGCCCGCTTAACGCCTTCACTTGCCGTGAGGAAAGTGGCCCCAACCCTGTCAGGGCTATTCTTTCAGGGGTGAAGAGATCCTGTGCGACTTGACGTATTTGCTGTGGTGTAATCCCATCTATTTTCAAAATCATGTCTTCCAGGTTCGTATGGGCGCGGGAGATCAATTCATCTTTTGCGAGTTTGTTCATCCGGCTATGCGAACTTTCCAAGCTGAGCATGAGGCCGCCTTTCATCTGTTCTTTTGTTCGTTTTAGCTCATGCCGATCAATTCCATCTCTGCTCAAGCGCCGGATCTCGCGACTGACGAGTTCAAGAACGCGCTCAACCTCCCGAGCTTGCGTGCCTGCATAGACGGTGATCGTACCGCCATCTGAATAACCCGACAAAAATGAGTAGATCGAATAGGAGAGACCCCTTTTTTCACGGATCTCCTGGAATAGTCTCGAACTGACGCCACCGCCGAGGACACTGTTCAACGCATAAACCGCATATCGATCCTTATGACCGGCTGCAACGCCCTTGAGTCCCAGACAGAGGTGCACTTGCTCTAACGATTTGTGTTTCACGATGGCGCCACCACAGATTTCCGGAGGCCAACGTTTTCGAGGAAGGACGCCTGACGAGGGTCGATATTTCCCAAAGGTGCGAGCCATCGTCTTTTCCAGCTGCTGTTGATTGAAATTCCCGGCTACGGCGAGCACGATCTCTTCGGGACGATAGTGCGTATCAATGTACTCGAGGAGATCCTGTCGGCGGATCCGGGTAATTGTTGATTCCCGCCCAAGAATGGGGCGACTCAAGGGATGTTGGCCCATCGCTAACTTGGTATGCAACTCTTGAACGAGATCCTCGGGATCGTCTTGAACCATTCGAATTTCTTCAAGGACGACCTGCTTTTCCTTTTCAATTTCTTTCTTTCCGAGTCGGGAGCGGAGAAACAGATCTCCCAAAAGGTCGAGGGCCTTGGGGAGGTGTTGATCCAAGACCTTGACGTAGTATGTTGTGGTTTCGCGCGTGGTAAAGGCGTTCATCTCGCCCCCCAACGCATCGATTTCACGAGAAATCTCCGTGGCCGATCGAGTGGCCGTCCCCTTGAAGAACATATGTTCGATGAAATGGGCGTACCCAGCCTGTGTGGGGCTTTCATCACGTGAGCCCGTATTGACCCAGATGCCTATGGTGACGGATTTGAGGGTTGGGATTCGCTCGGAAACCAAGCGAATCCCGTTCTCGAGGATGAGCTTACGGTACAAGTGTTACCCACCCACTGACTCGTTTGCACCGCCGCCCGTCGGTGCGGGCATGGTTTCTTTTCGGCTAAGCCGAATCTTGCCTTGTCTATCGATCTCCAGCACTTTCACAAGAATTTGATCGCCTTCGGCGACCTCGTCAGACACGGCTTTCACTCGATGATGCGCCAACTGTGAGATATGGACCAACCCATCGGTGCCTGGCAGCACCTCCACAAAGGCGCCAAAGTCCATAATCTTTCTGACCGTTCCCGTATAGACTTTCCCGACTTCGACTTCCTCGGTCAGTCGGTTGATGATCTCTTTGGCTTTTTGTAAAGACGTCCCGTCTGCGGAAGCGATGGTCACAATCCCGGTGTCTTCGACACTGATCTTGACGCCGCAGTCGGACTGAATGCCACGGATGGTTTTACCGCCCTGTCCGATAATGTCACGAATCTTATCTTGTTTGACCTTCATCGTGTAGATACGAGGGGCAAACGCCGACAACTCGGCGCGATGGCTGCTGAGGGCCTTCGCCATATGGCCAAGAATGTGGAGACGTCCCAACCGGGCCTGCTCCAAGGCTTGCTGCATCAACGCTGTGGTGATGCCACCAATCTTAATGTCCATTTGCAGTGCTGTCACACCGTTCTTAGTCCCGCACACTTTGAAGTCCATATCACCCAGATGATCTTCAAGGCCGAGAATATCCGATAAGATAATGACGTCGTCCCCTTCTTTGATCAAACCCATCGCAATACCGGCGACTGGCTCCTTGATGGGAACGCCTGCGTCCATCATGGCCAGCGTCCCACCGCACACGGTGGCCATCGAGGAAGACCCATTGGATTCCAAAATCTCAGACACAATCCGTAAGGTGTAGGGGAAGACATCCTTGCCTGGGATGACGGGCTTCAACGCCCGTTCCGCCAAGGCTCCGTGCCCAACCTCACGCCGTCCGGGCGAGCGTAGTGGCCTCGCCTCACCGACACTGAAAGGCGGGAAGTTGTAATGCAGCATAAAGGTCCGCATGTACTCGCCTTCCAACGCATCGATGCGCTGTTCATCGTCGGTCGTCCCTAGCGTCACCACCGCTAAGCTCTGTGTTTCGCCGCGGGTAAAGATCGCAGACCCATGGGCTCGCGGCAGAGCGCTCACCTCACACGTAATCGGACGAATATCCGCAGGACCGCGTCCGTCGGCGCGAGATCGCTTCTCCAAAATCATCTTCCGGACTTCTGTGTATTCCAATTGATGGAACACAATCTTGATATGCCGTTCCCTTGAGGAATCATCTGCCTTTTTCAGCTTGGCAATGGTGTCGACCAGAATGTGGTCCAACCGCTCCTGCCTGGCAGTCTTGTTGGCAATCATGATGGCGTCACGAATGGGTTGCGCCACCAATGTCTTGATCTCGGCCTGCAACGCGGAATCGATCGGCTCTTGAACAACTACCCGCTTCACTTTTCCAACCTTCTGGGCCAATTCATCGATCTTCCGGACGATTTTCTTAATCTCGGAGTGAGCCAATTCCAGGGCCTCGAGCATCATCTGCTCGGATAATTCATTGGCACCGGCCTCCACCATCATCACCGCGTCCGCTGTGCCCGCAACCACCAGATGCAGCTCGCTCTGCTCCATCATTTCAAGGTCAGGATTGACGACGAGCTGACCATTGACGCGACCGATCCTCACACCGGCCACGGGGCCGTTGAACGGAATGTTCGATACTGCGAGGGCCGCTGATGCCGCAGTGATTCCAATCACGTCGGACGAACCGGTCTTATCTGCCGACAGGACTGAGGCAATGACCTGCGTCTCGAAATAGTAGCCTTCGGGAAACAACGGACGGAGCGGTCGGTCAATCAAGCGGCTGGTCAGGACTTCCTTTTCAGCCGGTCGACCTTCTCGTTTGAAGTAGCCTCCAGGAATTTTCCCGGCCGCGTAGGCCTTCTCCTGGTAATCGACGGTCAAGGGCAGGAAATCGATCCCGGGCTTGGCGGTTTGCGCAGCCACGGCCGTCGCAAGGATAACCGTATCGCCATACGAAGCCCATATCGACCCGTCAGCTTGTTTTGCGATACGGCCAGTTTCAAGGCGAAGGGTTCGACCTGCTATGTCGATTTCTACGACGTGTATCATCTATGGTGTCTCCTCTGGTTAGATCCACAGATGCCCACTGAGATACGCTCAACGGTAGGTGAGTAGTTGAAAAGCTGAAATTGGCGATGTCTCGCCAGCTTTACAGCTTTTCACTTGTACACCGCACACTTGGTGTGAGCGTATATCGGTGTTCATCTGTGGGACATTCGAACGATGCTATGGCGCCGGTCAACGCCGCTGTTCGCACGACCGGTTACTTGCGAATGTTGAGTCGCTCGATCACGGTTTTGTAACGCGCTTCCTCCACACCGCGGAGATAGTCCAGTAGACGACGCCGGCGTCCAACCAGCTGCAACAATCCACGACGCGAGTGGTGATCCTTTTTATGGGTCTTGAAATGCTCGGTGAGATACGTAATCCGGTTGGTCAACACCGCAATCTGAACTTCCGGCGATCCAGAATCCTTGTCATGCTGCTGATATTGCTTGATGAGTTCACTCTTTACTTCTTTTAACAACGCCATACCTTCTCCTTCCGTATTAATGACTTAAGAGACTCAGTACTTTGCGAATTCGAATCGACCCCATGCCGCTGGTATCATGAGTTCCAATGGCCAACAACTGACCGGCTTCATCCTTGAGGCGTACAGACACTGTGGAATGGGCAGGCAAGAGCTGCCCGACTCCCATCGGAAAAATTGGTGAGCCATTCAAGACACGCTGCGCCTGTTCCGCGTTCACGACCACTGCCGGGAGTTGGACGAGGAGTTGATCCAACGACATGAATTGCCTCGAGAGAGTTCCCATCGTGAGATGGCTGGCAACTTGATCAATCGTCACTGCCTGTTCGATGGACAGTGGGCCGACACGCCGACGCTCGAGAGCATAGAGATGCCCTCCAACCCCTAACGCCTGTCCGATATCGGTACACAAGGTGCGTATATACGTGCCTTTGGAACACACAATGCGCAGGGCCACATCACGACCGTGAATGGCCACGATCTCTAGCTGATGAATGACAATCGACCGCTCTGCCCGATCGACCGTCCTACCTGCCCTGGCTGCTTTATACAGCGGCTGTCCGCCGACTTTCACAGCTGAATACATCGGTGGCAATTGCTGCTGTACTCCTCGGAATTGGGCGATCACTGCCTGAAGCATGTCCTCCGTGATCGCACCTGGATCGGCCCTGCTCAAAATCTGCCCGGTTGCATCCTGGGTGTCGGTCGTTTCCCCCAAGCGCATGACGGCGTTGTACTCCTTATCCCAATCGATCAGGTACTCGGCGATTCTCGTGGCCCGTCCGACCAGAATAGGCAACACACCTGTGGCACTAGGATCGAGCGTACCGGCATGACCGACTTTGCTTCCTCTCAATAAGCTCCGGACCTTGGCGACGACATCGTGTGAGGTCCAGCCAGCTTCTTTATGGACAACGAGGACACCCTCCAGGACTTCACCCAGGTCCGTTCTGATAGCTATCTGTTCCATACCCTTAAGAGTCCGTGATTCTCTGAGCACTGCTCGGAGAATCCTGGGTTTCCTGCTGTTCAGGCTCCCCATGCAGGCCTTCCAAGAGCTGCATGATCCGGTCACCGCGAGGTCCGCTGACGTCCTTCTTGAAAATCACATCGGGCAGGTAGCGGAGCGAGAGGCGCCGCCCTAATTCCGACCGCACAAACCCACTGGCTTTTGAGAGGCCAGTAAAGACCTCGCGCTCGGCTTCCCCCGTTTCCATGGTCGTGACAAAAATATGCGCGATGCGCAAATCCGCTGTCAGCTCGACATCAGTAACCGTGACGTCATGGACCCGAGGATCCTTGATTTTTCGCATGAGAATATCCGCCACTTCCATGCGAATCTGGTCAGCCACTCGGTCTGCCCGTTTATAGGTCGCCTTCGACATCTTCGTACCCAGCCTTACCAGTCGCAAGCATGACAGGAGGGTTAGAGGAATTCCAACTGGACTCGTGACACTTCAACTGCTGGCATGCTTTTAATCAGATTCAACGCTTGTTCAAGCACCTGGTTCACATGGCTACGCTCATTCGACACACAAGCCATTCCGAGAATAGCCTTCTGCCAGAGATCCTGGCCATCCACTTCGGCCACTGAGAGGTTAAACTTGCCACGAAGCCTGTCCTTGATTCCATGAAGGACTTGGCGCTTGTCTTTAAGCGACTGGCTCCCTGAGATGAATAACTCGACGGTGTATAGCCCCACGACCATGGCCAGGGTTCGAGTTAGCGTCGGCTCACAATAGAGGCGCCATGATTCAGCTTCATGAGCTTGTCAGGCTTTCAGGTTAGAGGCTACGCTAAAAATCCTTCGGCTGCTACTCGAGCTTCGCCGCGATCTTATCGACTGCATAGGCCTCAATGATATCGCCGGATTTGATATCGTTGAAGTTTTCGACGCTCAATCCGCATTCATACCCCTGCTGCACCTCACGCACATCATCCTTGAACCGCCGCAACGAACCAAGTTTCCCCTGATAGACCACCACATTGTCCCGAATCACTCGGACTCCGACGCTTGACCGAGAAATCGTCCCATCAATCACATACGCCCCTGCTACGGCTCCGACCTTTGGAATCGTAAAGACCTGCCGTACTTCCACTCGTCCTAACACGCGCTCCTTCAGGGTCGGCTCGAGCAAGCCTTCCATTGCAGCCTTGATGTCCGCAATGGCGTCATAAATGATTGTGTAGAGCCTGATATCGACACCCTGCTGTTCGGCCAATGCGGCTGCCTTTGGTTCTGGCCTGATATTGAAACCGATGATGATGGCTCGCGACGCGGAGGCAAGCAACACATCAGATTCCATCACTCCACCAACTCCGTTATGAATCACGCGCAGCTTGACGGCATTCGTCGACAGCTTTTCGACCGCGCCAGCCAATGCTTCAGACGATCCTTGCACGTCAGCCTTGATGACAATGGCCAACTCCTTCACGGATCCTTCTTGAATCTTCGCAAAGAGATCATCCAAGGTGACCTTCGCGGGGCCTGTCAGCTCTGCAGCTCGACGCTTTTGCGCTCGTTCCTCCGCGATCTCTCGCGCAACTCGCTCATTGGAGACAACATGGAAGACATCTCCCGCCGACGGCACGCCCGGCAAACCAATCACTTCCACCGGAATGGACGGCCCTGCCTGCTGCGCTTTTTCACCACGGTCGCTAAGGAGAGCCCGAACACGCCCGCTGAATGTTCCGACGACATACGCGTCCCCCACCCGTAGCGTCCCGCTCTGAACCAACACCGTCGCAACCGGACCCCTCCCGCGTTCAATCTTGGCTTCGATGACGGTGCCTTTCGCCTGTCTGTGTGGATCCGCCTTGAGTTCAAGTACTTCCGCCTGAAGCAGAATCATCTCGAGGAGAGTATCAAGACCCATCTTCTCTTTGGCAGACACCTCGACCATAATGGTATCGCCGCCCCAAGCCTCGGAAATCAATCCATGTTCCGAGAGAGCGTTTTTGACCCGATCAGGATTGGCAGTCGGCTTGTCGATCTTATTCATCGCCACGATCAGCGGCACTCCGGCTGCCTTGGCATGGTTGATCGCCTCGATCGTTTGAGGCATCACACCGTCGTCTGCCGCAACAACCAAAATGACGATATCCGTGACCTTCGCGCCACGAGATCGCATGGCCGTAAACGCCTCGTGACCGGGAGTGTCGAGAAACGTGACCTGCTTGCCACGCACTGAGACGGTATAGGCACCGATATGCTGAGTAATGCCACCGGCTTCCCCTTCCGCTACTTTTGTCTGGCGAATCGCATCGAGGAGCGACGTCTTCCCATGATCGACGTGCCCCATAATGGTCACCACCGGCGGTCGAGGTTCCGGCCGTTCATCATCGCCGGTCTCAATGATATCTTGCAGCAACTCGTCCCCAATTTTCTCGACCGAGACCTCAACTTTAATCCCGCTTTCCTCGGCGAAAATCGATGCAGCGTCCAGACTCATAGGTTGGTGAAACGTTAACATTTGTCCCATATCCATTAGCTTCCGAACGATGTCTGCCGGCCGTTGACCGATCAACTCAGCGAATTCTTTCACCGTTGTCCGAGGGGTCACTTTCACGCTCTTGCGACGTGGTTTGGTGATTTCTCCCGGAGTACTATGGTGGACATGCTTCGATCGGTCATCGCGGCGCTGCACTGGAATGGCACGAAGGTCCTGCCACCGGGCGGCGTCTTCACGTAATTTCACATCTTGCTGCTCGTCCTTAGGACGGCCTGTTTTCTTTGCTTTCTTGAGCTTTTCTTTGAGGGCCTCTGCCTCGATGGCCTCGAATGCCATGCTTTTCTTTTTACTGGTGACAGACTCGGGAGTCGCCACCCCGGGTATTGCCGGCGTGATGGTCGGCTTGGCCAGCGGCGCTTCCGGTTTCACATCGAGCGGCACCGGTGCGGAGGGAGCAACCTCGTCCGGATCTTCTTTCACTGGATGACTGAGGTCGACAGGTCCCTCGGTAGCAAGGAGGTCAACCGGTTGAGTCGGTGTCGTCACAAGACTTGAGGACGCGGGCTGCGCTGAGTGCTCAGTCTCACCAATCGAAGTTGAAAGAATGGCCTCGATCGGCTCGTCTTCCTTCTTTCGCTTGATGAGAATGCGCCGCTTATCAGGCTTGAGCGGCTCTTCGACGACAAGACCCTTTGCCGCCACAGTTTTCCCCCGACTCGTATGCTCCGCCAACTTTGCACCGACCTCTCTCTCGATTCCCGTCCCTTGACTCGTCGATTTTGCGGCCAACTTATCCAACACCTTCTGAACGATGTCTTCCTCGAGCGTACTGCTGTGAGATGAAACCGAGACCCCCAGCTTCTTGAGCTCGGGGATGAGCACTCGATTTTCCATGCCTAACTTCTTTGCAAGTTCGTATACACGCATAGCCATGAGGACGGTTCCGTATTCTATCCGCTCGTTGCTTCCTCAGCTCTGGCAGCCTGCCGAGCTTCTTCTTGCAATCGTTGCGCTTCGGCTTCGTCCGCAATCGCGGCTTTAATTTCCTTATCACGCTCGACCTTCTCTTTTTCGTATTCCGTTGAGCTGATAATGTCAATCTTCCACCCGGTCAAGCGTGCGGCAAGCCTGACATTTTGACCGTTTTTCCCGATTGCCAACGACAATTGCGAGTCGGCTGCAACCACGAGCGCCGACTTCTTCTCTTCGTCAATCCCGACCTTTTCGATTGTTGCTGGGTTTAAGGCTTCGGCGATAAAGACTCGCGGATCCTGCGTCCAGGTAATGATATCGATCTTCTCGCCCCGCAGCTCGCGAACAACTGCCTGTACGCGGGAGCCCTTGATGCCGACGCAAGCTCCCACCGGGTCTACAGCCTTTTCACGAGACGTGACTGCGATCTTCGTTCGGTCCCCAGGCTCTCGAACGACGGATCGGATTTCAATGATCTTCTCCATGACCTCTGGCACTTCGAGCTCAAAGAGTTTTGCGACAAACTGCGGATGGCTACGAGACAGAATGACTTGAACATCCTTAGGCGTCCGACGCACCTCCAACAACATCGCCTTCACGCGATCGCCGCGACGATATGTCTCACGAGGAATCTGCTCTTGGATCGGCAGGATGGCCTCGGTCTTTCCGAGGTCCACCAGGTAATTCCGGCGCTCCATGCCGAGGATAATTCCTGTCACGAGATCGCCCTGACGTGTGGAATATTCCTTTTGAACCGCTTCCCATTCCGCTTCGCGCACCTTCTGGAAGATCACTTGCTTCGCCGTTTGCGCGGCAATTCTCCCCAATTCGTTCATTTCGATCAGCGATCCAATTTCGTCCCCGACTTCCGCCTCGCTATCGTATTGGCGGGCCTCCTGAAGAGAGATCTCCGCCTTGGGGTTGCTGACCGTTTCTACGATGATCTTCTTGGAGACGACGGAAATTTCCCCGGTTTTGGGGTCAATCTCCACTTGGATATTTTCGGCCTGGCCGAAGCGTTTCTTCGCGGCGGTCTGCAGGGCGGATTCGATGGCCCCAATGACTCGGGCCTTGTCGATTCCCTTCTGACGCCCGATTTCGTCGATCACGGAAATCAGTTCACGGTTCATACGTCACGCTCCTGCATCCGGTTACCACTTCACAATCTCCACGTTCGGCCTCTCTAGATCTTCACAACCAGCTTTGCTTCAGCAATCAACTCTCGACTCAATTTCACCGCCTGAGATGCTCTCGGAGCAACCACCCTCAGCACGACCGCCTCTTCGTCCACCTGCATCAGTTGACCAGCAATCTTCCACTGGCCTTCGAGAGGCTCTCGAAGCTTGAGACTCACTTCTTTTCCAATCGCCCGTTGATAATCCTGGGATCTCTTGAAGGGTCGATCAAGACCCGGAGAAGAGACTTCAAGCGTATAGGCATGGGGAAATGGATCGGCCACGTCAAGCGCCGGTCCTAGAGCCTTATGTGCCTGCTCACAGTCTGTGATGCTGACTCCATCCGATTTAGCGATCAGAACGCGAACGACCGAGCGAGGGCCTTTTCCCACGCACACCACATCAACCAACTCAAGCCCGAGCGTCCATAGGATCGGCGAAATGATTTTTTCCAACCGGTCGGCAACCGGCTGATGACTACTGCCTGGTATACTCAGCCCATTTCCCTTCGACATGTATCCAAACAAAAAAGTGGGCATGAGCCCACTTACAGAGGCAGCACCATACCATGCACCCCGGTGCAAAGCAAGGGCACTAGCCGGTTAACAAGGCCCAGCGAGCAGCCAGTGTTTTTGTGATGGGACCAGGCTGGCCAGAGCCAATGGTTCTTCCATCAATCCGGACAACACCGAGTACTTCGAGCGTAGTCCCCGTCAGAAAGACTTCATCTGCATGATACAGAACATCGAGCGGTATGAACCGTTCTTCGATGACAATGTCGTCTTTTTTCGCCAACTCTAAGACCACGGTCCGTGTGACGCCGGATAGAATTCGTGGACCTTCGGGAGCCGTCACGACCACCCCATCCTGAATCGCCATAACATTGCTCAGCGCACCTTCCATGACGAAACCGTCTCTGACTAAAATCGTTTCGAAGACGCCGGCCTTCTTCGCTTCTTCACGGGCAAGGACGTTGGCTAGAAGATTGACGCTTTTGATATCACAACGCCCCCACCGGAGATCCTCTCTGGTGCAAGCGCTGACGCCGGTGCGGCGGACGTCCGGTGTCAGAGGATGAAACTCCCTGATGGTCATCACGACCGTTGGAAGAGTATCGGTGGGGAAACCATGCTCGCGAGGAGCCACCCCTCTGGTGACCTGAATGTAGATGGATTCAACAAGGACTTAGCCTGGCCGGCTATCAAGATGCCAAGATCTACATTCAGGTCACCAGAGGGG
>SWDO01000023.1:47841-67347 GCA_005116895.1 Nitrospira sp.
GGGCTGGCAAATCGAAAGCTCTCCCACGCTCCGATTCAGCCTGGCAAGATGTGCGGCAAACTCGAACGGCGTCCCTCGATACGTGCGAATGACTTCGTAGACGGCATCTCCAAATTGGAAACCCCGGTCATCAATGGAAACGGTCGCCTCCTCCCAAGGCAAAAAGCGACCGTTGATGAACGCGATGTCTGGCATTGGCTCAATTCCCGGATGGTGGCTGTGCTTCGATTCTGAATACGCGCCGATCTTCCGCGGTAAATTTCCACCCCATGCGCTTTTCGAAAATCAGCTCATAGTCCCCTGACTGCACGGCCTTCAACTCAAAGATGCGTTGCCCATTCTCCACGGCGTTATTACTCGCGACGCGCAGAAATTCGTCGCTGAGAAGGGTAAGCCCTTTGGCATCATAGGACGGCACCCACTGTTCACCTCTGGTGCGATCTTCCCATAAATGGATGACGAATGGCTGGTCGACTGTGACCACGCGGCAATCACTGCCGTCCAATGTAGGATTGTGATCGGCACTGGAAATACTCACGTCGATATCCCGATCCGTGTCGCGAAGACACCCGTTCCAGCTGATTTCTCTTGTTATGCTTTCCGCCGAGAGCCAATCAAAATATCATTGCCGTCCACCCGGACTTCATAGCTCCCTACGCAATACCCGCCACCGTCGGTGCCTTGCCCATTTCTGATGTCGAACGCCAGATCATGCCAAGGGCAGGCAATGACATACCCCTTGAGTCTCCCCTCAATAAGCGGACCCCCTTCATGGGGACAGCTATTATGGATGGCGTACAACTTCCCCTCGACGTTGAACAACGCGAGCGGACGGTCATTAACCGTGACAATCTTTGACTTTCCCGGAGGCACCTCATCGATCTGTGCAACCTTCTGAAACCCATCCATCATGCGTGATTCCTCGACCCTCTTCGTAGACGCTACATACGAAGGGCATACTTGAGCTCGTCGCCTTTTGCAACTCCTGTTGTCTTAATGAACCCCGATTCTGTCTGTATCACATACCGCGCTTCTTCCGGCGGTGGCCCGAAAAATGGGCACGGGTCTTTCGCGCAAGGTTCTGCATGTTCCAGCATATGCACGACATGATGCCCCTCATCCACCCACAGAATATCGATAGGGAATCGATATTCCCTGGTTGTCACGCGATGCATCCCATTTTGCTCAAAGATATAAAGCATGCCTCCGCCTGGGGGCAAGGTCTCACGAAAGGCAAGTCCAAAGAGCAATTTCTCCGGCGTGTTCGCCACTTCGGCTTCGAGCTCCACTCCGCTCGGAAACTTGACGACGATGGTGTCCGATTCCTTGCGCTCAATGAGAAACACCGACACACTCATCAGGAGAAGGGCAAGCAGAATCATCATGATGATCCGCTTCTTCTGCTGCTCTCGATTGCTCGCCTGGGCTTGATCAGCTGCCATTGATGGTATTCGGCGGTCTCTTTCTCTGCTGGGCACAAGGCCCCAGGCAGAGGCGTAAGCTAGGTCTTCTGACCGCGTTCCGTTCGATTGACTTGGAAAAGAATCACGGAATAAAATATCACTTCGCGTACCTGCCCATCACACGTCGATGGGAGCACTATGGTGTGAGCTGCGTGAACTTGTCAACGTGCTAGTAGTGAGTCAGTCTTTTGGAGGGAGAAGGAGGCTTGGGTCATGGCATTATTGATTACCGATGAATGCATCTCTTGTGGAGCATGTATCCCGGAATGTCCCAATGAAGCGATCTTTGAAACCAGGAGCGACGCTGAGGCCAAAGGTAATCATGTTGGCGATGGGCAGGGAGTCGGCGACAGTATTTATGTCATCGCCCATGACCGTTGCACTGAGTGCGTTGGTCATTTTGACGAACCCCAATGCGCGGCGGTCTGCCCTGTTGATAATTGTTGCATTTCGGATCCTCTCTATCCTGAAACGACGGATGTGCTTCTGGAGAGGGCGAAGACGTTGAATCCAGATAAAGTAATTGATCCTGCCAAAATATGGAGCGGGGTGAGAAACTAACTATTTTTCTGTGATGTATTGAAGGGCCCTGGTTCTGGATGGAACCAGGGCCCTTTGTTTTGGGCTGTTGTGACCGAACAATGAAAAAGGCCGCGGTGGGCTTCACCGAGGCCTTTTTCGCCGGCTGAAATCCATACAACCTACTTCAGCATCAGCAACTTGCCACCGACATGGCCCGGATGCAAGTGGCAACGATATTCAAGAACATTTCCCCCGGAATAAAATAGATCGCTGGTCGGAACACCGATATACTGCGTTTCCCCTGGTTTGAGCACGATCTTGGTATGCAAGACGGTCGGTGCAGATTGATTCACAGCGGCGCTGAGCTGAAACCCGTGCTCAGCCGTTGCGTTATTTGTCACTTTTAACAACACTGGAGCACCGGGACGCGCTTTAAAATCGATGACGGTCATCGGCGGATACCAGATCTTCATGTTTCCAATTTCAACAGCAAAGAACGCAACATCCACGCTCAGCTCCTTAAACGGCTGGCCGACGACAGAACCCGTTTCCAGATCGCCGGTCTCTACACCTCCTGCTTGAAGCGCATACGAACTCGACGCCCCAGCCAACACCATTCCAAGGCCAAAGAAGACCGCCAACATCGTCTTGCCCATGACTACCCCCTTGCGAATATTAAGAAGAAACAAATAGAGGCTTGTGAATATGTAGCCGCCAAACTTACAAAGGACACGACTAGTTCCAATAACACACTCGTTGTCTTCGACTAGGTCCCAACATTCACGACATTATAATATTGTTTGTATAGCATATGGGTCAAAACGGAAGCAATTGATTTGGAACTGCCGAGGTTGCTTGAACCGTGGCTCACCCGATGGAATCCAGCTCCACGGGTAATGGCCCTGGATAGTGTGTCAGCCCTCTCGGGGCCGGACAATGAATACTAATTGTGGCAGAGCACCCCATACTCTCGCTACATATTTGCTTGATCAGGACCTCGCTTAAGTATTTCCCGAAAACTCCGATAGGGCAGTTGAGGAACTGCACCATGTCCATCATTCTGGCGGTCAACGGAATTGTGGAAACGTACCCGGTCAAACCGGCTGGTCCACGGAATGCCCGGCCTGAATACGCGAGGGAGCGGGAGCATCATGGCCAACACGCTTCTTCTCTGGACCACTCAGCCTTGGCAGCACAAACAGCCTATCAACAGCAGAGCATCGAACAATCGCACCCGAAACCGGCGATACTCGCGCGGGACCTGATGAGTACTCCGGTTATCTCTCTTCCATCCGATAGCACCTGGCTTGACGCCTGGACGATCATGTCAGACAAGGGATTCCATCATATCCCCGTCACGTCGATGCACGACACCCTCGTCGGGATGGTGTCGTATCGCGACTTACTCCGCCATGCTCCTGAACTGATCACAGCGGCCGATAGGCGACAGGCCTCCAGACGGCGATTGGCTGACATCATGACGTCCCGAGTTATTTCGGCCACTCCCGTCACAGAGGTCCGTGAAATTGCCCGCGTCATGTTGGATGAACAAATTCATGCGGTTCCGATTTTGGATCACCATCGCCGTCTGGTCGGCATTCTTGCTGCCCGAGATCTACTGCAGGGTATCGCCAACCACGGCCCTCTCGAACTCTGGACCTGACTGCTCCGTTGATGACTTCATAGACAGACTCTCGTCGATCGTGTTCCTCCGACCGGTCTCGGCTCGACTTGATGCGGTGATCGTCGTCGTGATCAATCCGGAAGGGTTCCGGGCTACTCCTTCACCTCGATTATCACAAGTATGACCATTGAGAGAACGCCGCCGCTTGACCGATGCGGTGTCCTGCAAGATCGATCACATTCCAAATCACGGCTTGCTCAACAAGAAATCGCCTCCCCGTTGAGGAAATTCGCACCCCCCGATATCCATTGTAGTAACCCTCGGCCCTTGCTTGCATCAACATCCGCTCTCGTTCAGTACGGTCATCCGCTTCGGCCGTGAGTCGCGATGGCGTCTGGATGACTTGCTCCCAGGACAGCTCCCACAGATTCAAGGCGCCTTGATTGCCATAATTTAAGATCGGGTCAGGCTCCACACCGTGCGATACAACGACAATGGCTGCTTCGAATAACCGGAGGGCCTGTGCCGCTCGATCGCCTGCCCGATCAATGAGGTCTTGTCCGATCCAATAATGGTAGCTCTCCAGTAGTCGGTGACTCCACTCAACAATACGCGGCTCGCTCCAGGGTCTGGATTTCATCGATGCGGTGGTACCACGTCTCGTAGAGCAGGGCAAGCTCTGGACATGCACTTGTCAAGACCATAGGGCTTCTCTGTATAATGACGCTTCGAATTCATAAAGACGGGAGTAGCCATGGCAGGCAAAACACTATTCGATAAAATTTGGGATGCGCATGTCGTTCGGGCGGAAGCAGATGGGACTACGCTCCTCTATATTGATCGACAATTGGTTCATGAAGTGACCTCGCCTCAAGCCTTTGAAGGGTTGAAGCTGGCTGGGCGAACGCCTCGACGACCGGCTGCAACCCTGGCCGTCCCGGATCACAATGTTCCGACGACCGACCGGAAGCTACCGATCGCCGATCAGATCAGCGCGAAGCAGATTCGGACCCTTGAGGACAACTGTCGGGACTTCGGCATTACCTACTTCGGCATGGATGATATCCGACAAGGCGTTGTGCACGTCATTGGCCCCGAGCAAGGATTCACCCTGCCAGGGACGACGATCGTCTGCGGAGATTCTCACACATCGACCCACGGAGCATTCGGTGCATTGGCATTTGGTATTGGGACCAGTGAGGTCGAACATGTGCTGGCAACGCAATGCCTCGTCCAAAAACGACCAAAAACGATGGAGGTCCGGGTTGAGGGGACCCTTTCCGACCGCTGCTCAGCAAAGGACATTATCCTTGCGATTATCGGAAAAATTGGCACGGCCGGTGGAACCGGTTACGTGATCGAGTATACAGGGTCGGCTATTCGCGCTCTGAGCATGGAAGGGCGCATGACCCTCTGCAATATGTCGATCGAGGGAGGAGCCCGCGCTGGGTTAGTGGCCCCCGATGAGAAGACAATCGCCTACCTGAAGGAACGGCCGCTCGTTCCGAAAGGGGATCTATTCGAACAAGCTGTGCAGGCGTGGCAACGGCTCACCACTGACCCGGATGCGACGTACGATGCGACCGTCTCGGTACAGGCTGAAGACATCGCGCCTCAGGTCAGTTGGGGAACGAGTCCAGGGATGGTGCTGGGTGTTGATCAAAAGATCCCAGACCCACGAACGATGTCCGATGCAAACGCGAAGAGCGCGACGGAACGTGCCTTGACCTACATGGGGCTTTCGCCCAATACACCGATTACGGATATTGCAATCGACCGCGTCTTCATCGGCTCATGCACGAATTCACGAATTGAAGACCTCCGGCTGGCAGCCAGCCTTGCCAAGGGGAAAAGAGTTGCCAAGTCCGTGCATGCCATGGTGGTCCCAGGGTCCGGACTCGTCAAACAACAGGCTGAGGCGGAAGGGCTTGATCACGTATTTCGCGAAGCAGGATTCGAATGGCGAGAGGCTGGATGCAGCATGTGTCTGGCCATGAATGCCGACGTCCTGCAGCCAGGGGAACGTTGTGCGTCCACCAGCAATCGAAATTTTGAAGGCCGTCAGGGCGCAGGTGGGAGAACCCATCTGGTGTCCCCTGCGATGGCGGTCGCCGCGGCTATTGAAGGTCACTTCGTCGATATTCGACATTGGAGCTGATGACGCTATGGAACCGTTTACTCTTCTCACCGGTCTCGTTGCCCCGTTGGATCTCATCAACGTCGACACGGATCAGATCATTCCGAAGCAGTTTTTAAAGACGATCAAACGGACAGGACTCCGCGAAGGCCTCTTTTTTGACTGGAGAAAGAAAAAAGATGGATCGCCCGATCCGAATTTTTTCTTGAATCAACCTCGCTATCAATCGGCCTCGATCTTATTAACGCGCGATAATTTTGGTTGCGGCTCCTCTCGTGAGCATGCGCCGTGGGCCCTGTTGGATCAGGGGTTCCGGTGCATCATTGCGCCGAGTTTTGCAGACATTTTTTACAACAACTGTTTTCAGAACGGCATTCTCCCCGTTGTACTGAAGGCAGATGAAGTGCTGGCTCTCATGAAACACGCCGTCGGTACCGAGGGATACCGGCTTACCGTCGATCTTGGCAGCCAAACGGTCACATCACCCGAGAAGACAACATACCGGTTTGAAATCGACCCCTTCCGCAAGGATTGCCTCTATCGAGGGCTTGATTCGATCGGCCTCACGCTCCAACATGAGTCTGAGATCTCGGCCTATGAGTCTCGTCGAAAGACTGACGCTCCTTGGTTGTTCAGCGACATTCATTCGTAACTGAGGAGATACCGGTGAAACTATTTGTGACGCTGCTCTTCTTTCTAGGCGCTGCCTACCTGACGGTCGTCTTCAACTGGACCTATTCCGATGGAAACCGGGCCGGCTACATTCAAAAATTTTCAACGAAGGGCTGGCTGTGTAAGAGCCATGAAGGAGAGTTGGCCATGACGACCGTACCGGGAACGGCACCTGTTCTCTGGCCGTTTACGATCTCGGACGATAAAGTCGCCGCACAACTGTCAGAGGTCATGGGGAAACGGGTGATCTTGCATTACAAGGAGTATCGCTACATTCCCTCCACCTGCTTCGGAGACACCACCTATTTCGTGGACAAAGTCGAAGTCCAAGAATAGTTGTACCAACTCCCAGGATGTTCAAAAAGTCCAGACATCTCACCCCCCCAACCCCGGCGCGCCAAGACGCGCCTCTCCGCATGCAAGGCCGCAGCTCTCCAGATCTTTCCCGCTGTTCTATTCCGCGCTTCACGCTTCACGAGATACACTTCACCTGTTTCAAAATGACGCGAGAACGAAGCTGGAGGGTTTTTCCAACATCCTGCTACAGCCATTTCTTGCGACGGAACCCAATGAGCATGATGGCAGCGACGAGACCCATGATGCCGATCGCCATCGGATAACCCCACGGCCATTTCAACTCCGGCATATACTCGAAATTCATGCCGTAGATACCCGCGATAAAGGTGAGCGGCATGAAAATCGTCGTGATCACCGTCAGCACTCGCATGACGGCGTTTAGTCGATAGCTCACGCTCGACAGATAAATATCCAGACTGGCCGAGACCATTTCCCGCAAGGTCTCGATGGTGTCGACGATCTGCACGACATGGTCATAGACGTCTCGAAAAAAGACCTTGATGGGTTCATGCAAAAAGGGGCAGTCCGACCGAGACAGGTTATTGATCGCTTCCCGGAGCGGCCACACGGCACGGCGTACGAACAACAACTGCTGTTTCAACCCATGAATGTCTTTGAGGATGTCCGGCTTGGGATCGGTGATCACCCGTTCTTGCAGCGATTCGATCCGTTCTCCCAGCATTTCGAGCACTGCGAAATATTGGTCGACCACGGCATCAATGAGTGCATACAGCAGATAATCCGACCCATTTTGACGGAGACGCCCTTTGCCGCCTCTCAGACGATCCCGCACTGACTGGAATACATCCGTCCCGTTTTCCTGAAACGAAAGGACATAATTGCGTCCGAGGACAAAACTGACCTGTTCGACCACAATGTCCCCTCGCTCAGAAGTCGTGAGCATCTTCATGACGAGAAAAAAATAGGTCTCATAGTCATCGAGCTTCGGACGCTGATCCGTGTTGGCGATGTCTTCCAGCAGAAGAGGGTGGAGGCCAAAATGTTTCCCGAATCCTTCCAACACATCCACTTTATGGACCCCACCGACATTCACCCACGTCACGGTTTCATCGGCAGGCAGTCGAAGCGCACTCACATCTGTGACCACCTGCTCCTCGCACCGCGCACCGGCATAATTGAACAGGGTCATGCTCACAGCCTCAGTTCGCTGTTCGCCGATGTGAACAAGCGTGCCTGGTGAGAGCCCCGTCTTCTTCGACCGTTTCTGGACCAGTTTCATCGTAACCTGCTTGTACGCAGATTCAACGGCCAGGTCAAGTCGGCACATGCTTGGTTCTTTTCATCTGTCGCCAGGCCTGCTACTCTCCTGTCATGACATGGGACAATGAACTGGATGTTCTCAGCATGGCGATTCGGAAGGCTGGAGCAGAGGCCTTACGGTTCGCCGTTGATGGCTTTGAGACGATTCAGAAGCCGGACCAATCCCCAGTGACCTCGGCGGACCTGGCCGTGAATGAGGTCCTTCTCTCCCACCTGATGTCCGCGTTTCCTGAGGATGGATGGCTCTCTGAAGAATCACCTGATCATCTAGACCGACTTCAGAAACGACGGGTCTGGGTGGTTGATCCGATAGACGGGACGAAAGCGTTCATCAGTGGTGAACCGGAGTATTGCATTTCCGTCGGCCTCATTGAACAGGGCCGACCGATCGTGGCAGGCATCTTCAACCCTTCCACGGACGAATTATTCACCGCAACCTTGGGCGGAGGTCTGTGCCTCAATAATAAACCGATTGCTCCGCCAGCTTCGTGGAACGGTCGACATCCGGTCATCGCCCTGAATCAATGGGAACAACAGATCGGCCGCTTCCCCTCCCTGGAGCCATCGATCAATAAGCGGGCTATCCGCTCAATCGCTTGGGTTCTCGCACTCGCCGCAACCGGCCGTATCGAGGGAGTAGTCACGTGGGAACCAGAAAATGAATGGGATGTGGCTGCGGGGACGCTTCTCATCACGGAGGCAGGGGGAACCATCTCCGATGGCCTCGGACAGGAACTACGCTTTAACCAACGCACGCCTCGCTATCGTGGCATCATCGCCACAGGCCCACACTGTCCCGAGGTGCTCGCGCGACAACTCAGGTGCCTGACTTGTGGGACCGACAACGGCATTGCGTAATAGTGAGTGATGGAAGATCAGGGTGCGGGAGGAGTGTCGCCAAGTCGTGTCATGGAGGTTTTCCTCGTCAGGTGGAACGTGCCACCCTTCTCTGATGGTGACGTGTTGGCACCAATTCGCTCATACCACCAGGTCCCGTCGCCTTCCACAGCGTCGGCAGAGAGGTTTACAACGAAACCGCCTTCCCGATCGTTTTCTTTCTGAGACCACTTACCGATCCATGTCCGGCCGTTGAGCTGAAGAGTTTCAAATCGCCCATCCTTGAATGCGTACGTACCGTTGCCCTGATCATCGAGTCGAAGAACGACCGCCCCGCCGTCTTCGTATTCCCATTCCCCTTCCAGGACGGAACGATCACCAGCCGAATGGTCTGCGGAGACAGAGAGAGGAACAGTGGCCCGATGACCGCATCCCGTCAACAGCAGCGCAGCAACAGCAGCGACTATGGGAGCGAGGTGCAGACTCATGGTCGAGTTCATAGCACGGGCTCTGGCTTCAGGCAAGAAACGGCCGCTTCCTCGCGTGCGCATTTACAAGCCAGCTTGGGTCAACCGCCGACAGGCTTCATCGAGATCTAGGTCGGTCTTGGCATAACTGAAACGGACGAAGTTGGCCCCTGCCACACCGGGGATAAAGGCCTCTCCCGGTACACCAGCCACACCGGTTTGTTCCAACAGATACATGGCGCGAGCTTTCCCGCTATCGCCTGGAAGTCGGGACACATCCGCCAACACGTAATAGGCCCCCTCTGGGATCGAGGGAGTGAGTCCCGCCTTCGCCAGAGCGCTGCAAAATCTGTCGCGCTTGTGCTGGTAGTCTCGAGCCAGGCTCCCATAGAAATCGTCCGGCAAGTCTCGAATGCCACGAGCCACGCCCATTTGAAGCGGCGCCGGAGCACAAACATAGAGGAGATCGTTCATCGCGCCAATCGCTCGCGTCCACATCTGCGCAGCCACACTGTACCCAATCCGCCACCCCGTCACGCTGCGCAAACTCTGCCACCGCCTCAAGTTCCGCTCGGCTGAAGACCTTCCCCGAGGGGTTGCCTGGCGAATTGACGATGATGGCCTTTGTTCTTGTGGTCACGAGCTGCTCAAGCTGGGTCAACGAATAGGTCCAGGCTGGTGGCTCCATGTGGACGACCACAGGGACTGCTTCAACCGCCATGAGCGCGCTGATATGGTATTGATAGTACGGCTCAAAGAGAATGACTTCGTCCCCGGGATTCAGCAGCGCAGCACAGGCACAGTGAAAGGCGCCGGTTGCCCCAGCGCTGACGGTGACTTCGGTTTCAGGATCGGCGCGTATCCCGTTATAGTGCGCCAGTTTGTCGGCGATGGCCTGGCGCAATTCGGGCAAGCCATCGAAGCGGGTGTAGACATTGTGTCCATCCCTGATGGCCCGTTCAGCACCTTCAAGGACGATCGGTGGCACCGGCGTATCACAGACCCCCTGTGCCATATTGAGGCCCTTCGCATTCGCGCAGGCCTGGGTCATCGCCCGAATTTCCGATTGCGCGAGATCTCCCATCCGTCGACTGACTGTTCGCATGACCTGTCTCCTTCTTAAGACTTCACGATCGGTGTCCTTTGTGGCAGAGGATGAGGTCGGCGTCAAGGTGGAGTCAGGGGTGCGCGCATGGCAAAGCAGCTGTAGGTGTCACCTTAGGTACAATTGAGATTCTACTTGCTCAGGCCGGCTCTATGCGTACACTAAAGGCTGCTGGCCCGATCATTCGTTGAAAAGGACCACCGCCGTGACATCAAAGCCATCTCGAGAACTCAGTCAGACAGAGGAGAACCAACAGGACCGACGTGGCAGAAGACTTGCCCTCTCCTGCCGCCTGTTTTTTTTTGGCGATGATGACTTTGAAGGTGAAGCGAAGATTCTGGACATATCAACAAACGGGTGCAGCGCCGAATCATCGATCGACGTGACAGTTGGGATGCTGCTGAAACTGTCCTTGTTTCTTCCTGATTTTAAGTGGCCCCTCCGCGTCGATCAGGCCATCGTGCGTTGGATCGACGGGAAACAATTCGGTTTGGAATTCACCAGTATCCGCTTGGCTCAGCGAGAACGGTTAAGAGGCCTGATCATGAAAGCCCGGCTGTAGCAGCAGTTCCGCTTACTCATCCCCCACACTATCCAAACATGTCCTCATCGTAACGTACAGTGACCGCCGTCAAGCTATCATTGAGGTCGTACGTCTGAGTGCTTGCCCTGAATGTGGTCTGCTGATTGTTGGCGTTGTAGGTTGTGGTGGTGAGAGCCGGAGAGATGTTGGAACGGGCAAACGTCCCGCCGGTCTTGATCCGATTGGCCGCTGCAGATATGCATGCGTCAGGGTGCTAATAAGTCAATACGCATGCCAGGCCCCACTGGGTGCTTAGGTGATGGTCGCGGGCGGTGCAAGATCAAGCAATGGCCCCATCTAACTCGAATCTCTAGCAGAGGAACTCCCGTGTCGGGCATCAGGTGTCGGCTGCTTACGATGATTAATAATGAGAGTCCAACTGGAGATGATAAAGACCACACACCACGCAATCGTCTCCGTAAGCGCACGAATTTTAAGTTGAGCAATCATAGTTGCTGCGCTGGAGTAGTTTCCCTCGAGTATCGTTTTCTGATGAGCCAGCTCTTTGGCCAGTTCAGGATTAGATTCTCCCCCCATCCTCTTCATGGTGACGATGAATGATTCGTCTAGCGTTTGCCGAACAAGCATCATCTTCTCTTCTGATTGCAGTATAAAATACTGTTGGCTAGCAACGATTACGTCCATTACTGAAAAGGCAACCAAGAAATACATCAAACCATACGTCGTCGAGCGAGCGCTCCCGAACATCGTCAGCTCCTGCTTATTAGGGTCCCAGTATCCCTATCATGGCGCAAAATCCTTCTGCAGCCATTGCTTCCGAGGCCTGAAGCAACCCTGTCATGCTAACGTTTTAGTGGGGTCTGGTCTTGCATTAGCACATCGAGCCAACCGTGGGATACGTGAGAACGATCACTAGAATTCTAGGAGATAAATTCCAGAAGGCAAGAAAAGATGGCGATGTGGAAGCACTGACTCATACCTGATCCAGTCGGTCTTGTGTACGTGATTAAGTGAAGCCCGTACTGCGCCATAGTTCGTCGTAGGGCCGTCGCTCTATGACTTCCCCCATAACGACTCCAACCGCTGGGCTCGCCCACAGCCGTACTTGTAATACTTGTACCGGAGCGGGTTTTTCTTGTAGTAATCCTGATGGTACTCTTCAGCCTGGTAGAAGGTTGAGGCCTGAACCAGCTGAGTCACGATGGGCTGGGGAAAGCGCTTCGACTCTTCGATCGCGCGTTTTGACTCTTCCGAGAGCCGTTTTTCTTCATCGGTTGAATAGAAGATGGCCGCGCGGTACTGCGTCCCATGGTCGCAGAATTGTGCGTTCGGCGTGACCGGATCGACGTTGCGCCAAAAGGCATCCAAGAGTTTCTGGTACGTGACCTTCGTTGGATCGTAGGTGACTTCAACCGCTTCTGCGTGACCCGTCCGCCCAGCCGAGACTTCTTCATAGGTAGGGTTGGCCACAGTGCCGCCCATGTAGCCCGAGACCGCGGCGAGGACTCCGTCCACCTTTTCGAAGGCCTCTTCCATGCACCAGAAACAGCCGCCTGCAAAATACGCCTTGGCGGTGGTCGGTGCGCTCTGCACTCCACTTGAGGGCCAGCCTGTGAGAGTCGCACAGATCACGAGACTAATGCTGATAGATGTCAGACGCTGCAGGATTGTCATGATCGTCTCCTCCTTCTTCAGAGTCGTCGCAGTAGTCTTATTCTTACATCTTACTACGACGCGTGTGGAGAGGCAGGTGGAACTCGTGTGGAAACGGCTGGGCAGGCGCCGGCATATGAGTCCTTCAGTGTCAGACTGGAATGTACCTGTCTAGATCCTGATCCGTACGACGCACTCGTCGCTGGCGCCCATCCATGAGTTTCATGATCAGTTCAATCGCCTCCTCCGGTGAGGCAGCGGCTTGGACCAATCGCGTATCGAGTTTTCGAAAAAAAGCGACATCAGCAGGAGACGCCTCGACCAGAATGACCGGCTTCCCAGCCTTGACGGCCAACGCTACTTCCGACACGGTGCCCGAGCCACTCAATCCGCAGGCCACCACGACATGACTGGTCAGAACATTGATATTGTTTCGGCCACTGCCCATTTCCGTGATGATCGGCACGTCCACATGACGGGACACCTTGTCCTTGGCCGTCGGCAAGACCCCGATGGTCAAGCTTCCGCCCACCCGCTTGGCTCCTTCGCACGCCGCGTCCATGACACCCACGTTTCGACCACCGGTCAAGACAACCCAACCACGCCGGGCAATAAATTCTCCAAGGATCCTGGCATTCTCAAGGTCCTTCTTCGCAGCCTTGGCCGGCCCCATTACTCCCACCACAAATCGCATCAATCCTCCTTCAGTTCGCTTCCTCTTCCTCAAAACCGAGAAGCGGTGAGGGTCACATCCGCATGTTCCCAGACTTGTTTCCATTGCTCTTCCGCGGCATCGGCTTCACGGCCTTTCCGCTGAGCGCGAAGACTCTGCATGAGTCCAAACTGGGCCCAGCCGTTCCGTGGATTCTTGGTCAGATCCGCTCGGTAGACCGCTTCCGCCTTACCCGGCAGACCGGCCTTCAACAAGACCGCGCCGAGATAGTGGCGAATGGGAATCGGCCAGAACGGCGGTTCGGTGTAAGGCAGCTCCTCCTCCAGCTTGACGGCATCCGTGAGGGATTTGATGGCCTCATCGTATTGACGGCGATGCGTCGCCAGCTCACCAGCCAGCAGCCGCTCCGCGATCTTCAGGAGGGTCCGTTCCGTTTTCTCTTCCCGCGTCCGATCACGCCCGAGGCGCTTCGCCAGGCCGGCCAAGACCACGTGCTCGCCCTCGGCCCCAGGCATACGACCGGACGCCGCGAGCGCCATTCCCCTTCCCAGTCGCCACATCCCCTGTTGCACGTGCAGCGACTTTGGAGGAGGCGGTTCGCGCAGCAAGTCATCCCATTGTCCAAACCTGATCATCGACCACAAGGGAGCTGGAAGGTACAATTCCTTCCAGGCATCCTTCCGCACTTCCTCTTCGGTAATCGTCCCCGCCAGTTGACGGGCCACCTTCAAGGCCTCGGTTTTTCGCCCCTCCATTACCAAGGAAGCCCAGAGAAAATGGAGGTTGTGGGTGTAATAGCCGTCGGCATAGTCGCCGTGTAACTGTCTCCTGGCTAGATAGTTGCGATCGACCTCCGCCGCATGTGCATTTTGTTCAGCGGCCTCGTGATATCGACCGAGTCGCATGTAGATGTGGGCCGGCATGTGGACCAGGTGCGCAGCACCCGGCATCAGTCTGGGCAATCGCTCCGCACAAGCAACGGCTCGGTCCGGGGTCGGAGAGGCTTCGACCGCATGGATATAGTAGTGGCACGCTCCTGGATGATCCGGGAAACGCGCCAGAATCGATTCCAGCGCCGACACGACTTCTAGAGTGCCTGGTTTGGGCCGCCCGTCTGCCGTCCATAAATCCCACGGCCGCAGATCCATCAAGGCTTCGGCGAACAACACGCCGGCATCCGGATCGTTTGGATGCTGCCGCCAGACTACACGCATCGCGTCCGCATACGCTTTATCGAGAGCCGGTCGCGCATGTCCACGGAGCTCGTATCGCTTGCCGATGGCGTCGATATACGCCTGTTCGACTGCGCTCACGCGGGCACGATGCGCGCGAGCCTGTTGTACGGCCTCCCACGCCCGTCGTTCAGCTGCCTTATCCATCGCCGCATTGATGTTCGGACCCGATGCAAGCGCCACCCCCCAATAGGCCATGGCGGCAGAGGGGTCCAGGCGAGCGGCTTCTTCGAAGGCCTGGATCGCCTCTTCATGGTTGAAGGCGTACACGAACCGCAAACCTTGATCGAAGTATTGCTGCGCCTCGCGTGAACTCGTGGTGATGGGGTGATGGAGGGTACCGAGATTCTCAAAGAGGGGCACCCGAGTGGTAGAACGTTCAGAAGCTGCACCGAGATCGATCGGCAACAGGCTGAGCCACAGCACAGCCCACAAGAGAACACGAACGATGGTCATTGATGGTTTTTTAGCAGACGGAGCCCCTATCTGGCTAGAGGAACAGATACGCCGGTATGACGGGAGATTTGTGGGGCCAGTAGGATTCGCCCTTGTCTAGTAGTGACGCGATGGAAAAGTCTTCAGCCTCAACGGCTAACCGGGCTGGCTTACAGATGGAGCGACTGACCGTCACTTTCCTGAAGAGGAAACGGGCGTTCATGTTCCTGATGAGGATTGGGCGCTTCGCTGACCGTCGGCTTCTTCCGCCCGATACGGTTTCGCCTCAGAGAGGCCGCCGCTGTGCTGGTGGACACTGGTGAAAATGTACCGGCTTCTAGCTCTTTTCCAAGATGAACGAGGACCTCCTGCTGAGAGGTCACCAAGGAGGTCAGCTCCTGAATGTGCGACGTCAGCTTGGCAATCTCATCTTGCTGCCCGATCATACAGGCTCGGATTTCGGCGACTTCTTCCGACTGCACATGAGCCGGTATCGGAGACGGCTGTTGTAGGACGGTGACCTTCGCGGCCACAGGGCTCTCTGCTTCCCGGATTGGCTCCTCCACTCCATTCGGCCAGACGGGACCCTGCCCTTGGATCGTGGAATGCTCCATCCTTCGGTCGGGGAGCGCAAGGGGTTTACGCAGGCGTGGATGGATCTCATCCTCATAGCGCGTGACGTAGGCAAAGAGGTCAACCACCTTGCGCCAGCACAGGGCACTAGCATTGAGCAGGATCTGACCGTAGGGCCTGGCAACCGGTCGAGCTTCATCAATCTGCTTCTGTGATGGGATTCGGTGAATGAGGTTGATGGGTTCTTTGTTGAATCGCGGGGCCATCTGGCAGATCCCCCCTTCAATCAGACCTAGTAAGATACCTTTATTGTACCTACTCCTCGCGCACAGAAGAGTCAACCCTTTTATTCTGCGGTTGATTAAACATGTTTGGAGTCCTCATGACACAGCTAGAACCGTGTGACGCTTGAGAAACGAAAATGCGGGAGGGCCACAGCTGGAACCAACATCTTTCCGGTCTCTGAGTTCACCGCCTCCATCGGCGCAGTCCAAGCCGTGAGGTGTCGAAAGGCCTGGATCGGGCTTTCATGAAATCGGAAATTTTTTACAGCTGAGACGATCTCCCCCTTCTCGATCAAAAACGTTCCATCTCGGGTCATTCCGGTCAGCATGAGGTCCTGAGGATTCACAGGACGGATATACCAAAAATTCGTCACCAAGATCGCACGGTCCATGTTCTTCATGAGATCCTGAATCGAGGCCATCGGAAGGCCCTCAACCGACAAGACCGGAGCCTCCAGTGTCGGAATGGTGTGTATGCCATCAGCCTTCGCCGCAAACCGGTCGTAGGCAAGCTGTCTGAGAATTCCATGGTCGATCCACAGGGAGGCTGTACTCGGCAGACCGTCATGGGTAAATCCTTCTCCAAGCAAGTCGGCATGATCGGGGTGATTCTTGAGCGTCAGCCGTTCGTCCACGATGGCCTGGCCCAGCTTGCCGGCAAAGGGGCTCGTTCCCTTTGTGTACGACTTGGCGTCCAGAGACCAGAGCACCCACGCCCACAGTCCGGCTACGGCTGCCGGCTCAAGAATCACGGGATACTGCCCCGCCGGCATCTCACACACATCCCGGCCTCGCTTGGCTTTGGCAATGGCCGCCAAGGTCCGCTCTTGAACCTTCAAATGATCGATCGACCGATGTGCCGCCGCACTCCAGCCCGTCGCGTCACCAATTTGGACCGTGAGACTAAACCTCGCGTCTGCTCGTACCTCATAGCCGAATAACCCATTGCTCGCCGCAATCCCGATCGCGGTCCCGGATGATGCCACGACGCCGGCCGCCATGAGGTTCTCCATCCGGCAATGTCCGATGGCTTCGTTCGCATACTCCAGACGTTTGACTGGTCCTGCCGCCAGAGTTTCCGGTTTCGACGTCGCTCGAACTGGGAACAGGCACGGATCGGGAGGTGGAAGATATTCGGGGTCAACCGGTGAGACCCGAGCAATCCGCTCAGCACGCGCCAACGCATCCTGAATCGCGCCAGCGGTAAAATCCGTCGTGCTCGCGGTCCCCTGCTGACCCCCGAAGGCGACCGTCACTGCCAGTGAGCCCCGCCTCGCATCAACATTCTGGATGATTTGATTGTTGGCGAATCTCGTTGTGCCGGCGTGATGATCGCGAAGACGGACGATTGTCTGATCAGCGGATGAGCGGGTCAGGACCAGATCGCTCAGAAATCGAAACTCCTCGCTGCTGGTCAGCTTGGGCCAGGTGCCGCTCAGTGCGGTCATGCGCTTCCCTCTCCCCGGATCACATGGATCTGCCGAAACCTCGCCGGTGAGGCGGCATGAGTCATCCAACCAGACTGGCCTGGCTGCCCCTTGCCACACGTGATGAAGCCGTATCGACGGCGAGCTGTTCGGTCGGCTACTCCGTCGCAGCTGTTCCAGAATTCCGGCGTGATCCCATGGTAGATCACGTCTCGCAGCATGTGGGTTCGTCTGCCATGCTCAATCAGCCAGAAGGCGTCACCACCGAACTGGAAATTGTAGCGGCGCTGATCAATGCTATAGGACCCATGGCCTTCGATGTAGATACCGTGCTTCACGTCGGCAATCAGCTGATCGACAGTCGCTGAGCCTGGCTCAAGTCCGATATTCGCGATGCGTACCATCGGAACGTGGCTCCACCCATCAGCCCGATTGGAGCCACGTGAACGAGATTCACCGATCTTCGACGCGACTTCACGGTTCGTGCAATACCCGACGAACACCCCGTTCCGGACAATGTCCCATTGCTGACAGCTCACCCCATCGTCGTCGTAGCCAGTCGCCGCCATTGTCTCGGGTTCGGTATTGTCGGCCACCAGATTCACATAGGGGGAACCATAGCCAAAGCTGCCACACTTCTCCGGCGTCAGAAAGCTGGTCCCTGCGTAATTGGCTTCGTAGCCAAGCGCACGGTCCAGTTCGCTCGGATGGCCGCAAGATTCATGGATCGTCAATGACAGATGTTCCGGGTCGAGCACGAGGTCGTATTGGCCCGTATCAACCGCTGGAGCTTTGACCTTTTCGATCGCATGCACGGCAACACGCGAGGCCTCGCGCAGGAGGTCGGCTTCCTCGATCAGTTCATATCCCTTCCGAAGATGTGGCGTATTGAAGCTGCGCGAGGCAAAGCGACCTTCGTAGAGAGCCGTTGCGGTACATTCGCCTTGCCCGGCCAATAGATCGAACTCCAAATGAGTTCCTTCAGTGGACACAAACAATTTCCTGTCTCGACGAGCCCACAGGCTTGCGCTGCTCCGTGCGATACCGGATTGTCGATGGAGTGTTTCCATCGTATTCAGCAATAAGTCGGTTTTCTTCTCAAGCGGGAGAGTGAAGGGATCGATGCGATAGGGCGTGATGACGCGGTCACGATGAACCGGCTCTGGTACCAATCGCACTTTTTCCAGGGCTACCGACGCAGACCCTCTGGCGATCTCAATGGCCAGATTCGCCACCCGCGGTACTTCTTCCAACGACAAGATCGAACTCGCGGCAAAGCCCCAGGCTCCGTGATAGAGCACACGCACGCCGAAGCCGATGTCCTTGATGTCTCGAATCGAGGCGATTCGGCGATCCTCACCTTCGATGTGTTCCGTGCTGCTGTCTTGAATGCGGATGTCGCCGTACTCTGCGCCTGACGCCGTAATACGTTTCAGTGCAAGGTCGGCAAATTCATCCCAGGTCGGAGAGTTCATAGCGATCACTCTCGAATTGAAAGCAGGGATGGGTCAGTATAACAGGTGAGGAGTCAAATGGTGAAAGCATGGGAAACGACCTGAATTAGCTTTGTGTCGCCGCGTTGGAGGCCAACACGGTCACCTGCTGATCGGGTCTCATGACAAAGAGTTGAACGCACAGCACCACGCTGCCTCCCACATAGACTCGTGATTCTGTTCAACGGCAGCCTAAAGCTGTCCGATGCTTCGACTTGTTAGACCATTGGCTCTTGCTGCGTGGTGCAGTGGATGCCACCACCGCCAGCAGCAATGCCATCGATATTGATCTGAACAACCTTTCGTTTCGGGAACAGTCGCTGGAGCGTTTGCTTTGCCGCCAAGTCGGCTCTTTTGTCACCAAATTCAGGTGCGATCACCGCGCCATTGCATACGTAGAAGTTAATGTACCCCGCTGCAAAATCGTCGTTTGCAAATTTGCCACGACCCGTTGACGGAGCATCAATCACAACCACTTCCAGCGCTCTGCCCTTGGCATCAGTGGATGCTCGAAGAATTTCCAGGTGCTGCTTGGTTACGACATGGTCAGAGGATTTTGGATCGGGATCGTAACCAGCGACAACGACACCAGGGCTCGCGAATCGGGCATAAAAGTCTGTGTGCCCATCTGTGATGTCCTTCCCGATACTGCCAGGCAACCAGATGATTTTCTCCAAACCAAGTAACCGCTTCAGCTCCCGCTCGCACTGTGCTTTGCTCAGGCCAG
>SWDO01000023.1:67447-68308 GCA_005116895.1 Nitrospira sp.
CATCACTGTCGGGGCGAGCCTCGTTACGAAGCACGGACCCAAAGTGCGCCAGCCGACGAACACCAAGGCCCCGAATCTTGGACTCAACGGTGAGAAGCCGCCGGATCGCTTCGTCACGGGTGATGGCACTTGTGCTCATGTGGAGAATATATACGAAATATCAGGCTGATGCGAGGCGGAAAGCCTAGCAACCGCGTTGGCCGGGGCGTGGAAAAGCGAAGCTGGTGGGGGGATCTTGAGTTTGCACACTCTCCCGCTTCCTTCAAATTCGCGGTGGCGGATTCAACGGTGTCTCCTTGGCTGGCCACGTCAAGGTTAGAGCAGAGCGCGATATGCTCGGGCCCTTCCTTCTCAACGATCGCCAGCCGCTTAAGCCGCTGTGAGCCGGACTTTTCCGACCTTGCCAAGTTTCACATGCTGCTTGGCGTGCCAGAGATCATGGTTGTACTGCATGGCCAGCCAACTCTCTGGAGAACGGCCAAGCGCCTTGGACAGTCGTAGCGCCATTTCAGGGCTGATACGGCTCATACCTGTCAGAATGCGATTCAACGTTGAGGCAGCTACACCGAGCTTCCCAGCCAGTTCGCGGCCGCTCAGATTGTTCGGCTCAAGATAGACCTGAATAATGAACTCGCCGGGATGGGGAGGATTGTGCATAGCCATTAGTGGTAGTCCTCATAATCCAAGACGTAGGCGTGTCCGTCTCGAAGCGCTTGTTAAGTTTCATAAACCATTCTTGATGTGATCAATGGCACCAGTTACACCTAAAATATTGAATCGTTCTTTATATATTGATTGAAACAGAGAAAGCGAACAAACGCCGACTTGAGCCGTGGTTTTCAGTGCCAATCTAAGCTGGAA
>SWDO01000023.1:68408-82606 GCA_005116895.1 Nitrospira sp.
CTTGTTGGGGATCGGCAGAAACCTGGTAGCCTTTGGTGGTCAGCTTGGTCTGAATGTCAGTGAGGGCAATCTGTTGGTTCTCTGAAATATTTCGCAGCTGGAGATAGGCCGTGCGGTTCATGCTGGGATCGAGAAAGACCGTGTTGCTGTTCATGAGGCCGGAGCGGATGACGTTGGAACAACCGGTGAGGAGGCCGCATATGAATACCAGTAAGAGCGGCCTCGTGATGCGTGAAACGTGAAGCGTGAAACGAACGGATAAGTGGGTCATCAGAAGTTTCCCGCCACCGCGGCACTCAGTTTCTGTTGGAGCAACGGCGTGGCTTCTTCCTCATCCAGTTTTTTTTGATGCACATCGGCAGCCAGCCTGGTTTGATACACGCCGGACTCCTCGCCTGTTCCTGTCTTCATTCCGCTGGGGGCTGGCACGGGACTCTGCTCGGTAATTTGCACGTCGGCCACGCAGGCATAGTTCACATCATCCGGCATCTTGGGAGCAGATGACGAAGAACTGAAGAGATCACCGATGCCTTGAATGGCGCTCAACCCCATCGAAGCTGCGGCACCGCCCATCGCCCCGTAGGGTCCCGCCATGCTGGCCATGCTCGTGAGGCCCTGCATGGCGCCCATCGCCGAGTTGAACGCGGATCCATAGCCGCTCGCCACCATCGCTTCAACGGGCATGTCCGGCTTTGTAATATTGCAATAGACGATGTTCGCGAGCACGACGTAATGAGCGGCGCTGGGATCTTGGATGATCTGATAGCCCTTTGCGGTTAAACGAGCGCCGAGATCGGAAAGCGACACGCCTTGGTTGTCCGATGAATTGCGCGCCTGGATAAACACGGTTTTCGCCGTCGATGGCGGCAAGAAGAACGTATTGCTCGTGATGAGATCGGAGTCTTTGATATTGCCGGCGTAGGCGGGTAACGGGAGGCAGAGCGCGATGGTCAACGCAAGATAGCGCAAGCTCCGTTCCTCCCTTCAGTCGTGGCGGATTGTACGCTAACGACAGTCCAACGGCAACTACGAACCGTCGCGTAAATGCCTCCTGCTCATGGTCCGCCCCCGGCTGGTTGAGCCGTTGATCTCGACTTTCGTTTTAGCGTCATCGTCGTGGTTTCCTTGCAGAGCTTGCCGCAGTTGGTGGTCATGATCTTGGTTGCCAGTACGTCGCCTTGGTTCACGATCGTCCAGCCGTTCATGGGGAAACCCGCCAGTTGCCAATTGAACGTCCCAAACCGTGTGATGTTGAACAAGCCGCTCCAGAAGGACGTTAGCACCGGAGGCGGGGGAGGTCCTTTGCAGGGTGTGACTCGAGCGATCTCATCCGTATCGCCTGGTCGAATGAACAGCCCATAATCCACCACCGCGCCGTTGCGCAGTTGAGGCAAGCCTGCGGTCACATCGAACGTCGTCGTTCCCTTGCCCTCGACTATCACAATGCAGGGCGCCATCAGGGATGGAACCGTCTCGTAATACAGCGGTCCCTGACCAACGTAGCCTCGCTCTCGCGTATACCGCAAGGGCACGACGGCGCGCGCATGCGATTTTCCATATTGAACCGTGCCGACGATCATGCTGTCGAATTCCAGCACCAGCGACGGCGCGGCCATTTGCCAGAGATTCTTGGACTTGATGCGGCCCGCCCTGGATGTGCCTTTGTTGACATAAAAGCCCGGCGGATCGTTCGGATCGCCCAAGTCCGATGGAGCGACAAACCGAAAGACCGCTGGCGTTTGAGGTGCGGTCCCGACCGAAGCCGGCGACGCATGACCGCCTCGATAGTCTTCGATCTCGGATAGCCGACCCCAGGTCGGTTGAGCGCTTTTCACCGTGCGGATCTCCGCTTTCACGTCGGTGGATTGGCCCGGCGCCACCTCCTCCGTTTTCGTCGGCGGAGTAAAGTGGAGCTTCACGCACTCGTTGCCGTTCTGCTGATCGTCCGGCTTGTTCCATTTCTCTTCGGCTTCGCCATAGGCTTTCTTCGCGAGATACGCGATGATGTCTACACCCTTTCTCGCCATCGAGAGGCAATCACCGCCCAAGACCCCGGATATGCCATGTGTCCCTTGTGACACCGTGCAAGTCGGAGCCGACATCTGCAGAATGCCGCCGCCCGGGTCGAGCACCGCCTTGACCATGGCGCGAACTGCTGTGGCGTGGTTGACTAGACCTCCACCCCGTGAGGTCATTTCGCTCACGAGTGTCACATCCACCCGAATCTCTTTGAGCCTGGCCTCGTCCGTCACCTGACCCTCGGTTTGCGCGGTGACACTTTCCACCTTTCGGCTGATCGTCGTCTGACCACCCTCGGTGACCGAGCTGGAAAGGTCTACGGTGAGTTTCGCATCTCCCGACACGATCCCTTCAGCCGTCGGGCAACTCAGCACGACGGCCCTGATCCTCATCCCAAATTTCCCGCCCCCTGAGACGCTCTTGTCCTTTGCCTCGGTGTCAATGCCGAACCCATATCCGTCGTCTGATCCGACATGTTCATTGTCGACTGCCAGCGTATCGAGCGTCATTGACAGGGTCGATGACCCCTTGTCGCTGGATTGGGTCATGGATCCGCCGCCTGTGTGCATAGCGCCCCCCATTGGCCCGTCCACCAAAGTCAGATGAGGATCACGATTGGGCGCGGCATGGGCAGAAGTGAAGAAGCGTTTGAACGTTAGAGGGCTCGGATAGGATACCGGTTGCACGACGGCTGGTGATTCATCCAATTCCAGCCATGACGTGTTCGGCAGTGTTTGTTGCCGCCGTTCCAGCTCCTTGCGCGCCTGCTGTTCGACTTGCGGGAACATGGTGCGGAGGTTCGACAGATGGGGAGTGAGCATCCTGTCAAAAGCTGGCCGCACAGCTGGTGATAGCCAGTCGTTCGACAGGATCTGTTCAAAGAAGAAACGGCTCCTCTTTTCTGAAATCGGTTCGGCCATGAGCGTCATCCACATCGATTGCAGACGGATGCTCTCGATAATGTGATCGTGAATATCCCGTTGTTGTTCTGCGTTCAGCAACAACGGCTTGTCGGAGGGTTTGATGGT
Organism: Nitrospira sp.; assembly: GCA_005116895.1. Classification (GTDB taxonomy): domain Bacteria; phylum Nitrospirota; class Nitrospiria; order Nitrospirales; family Nitrospiraceae; genus Nitrospira_D. The sequence continues at coordinate 71,456 of SWDO01000023.1, forward strand.
CTGCTGAGCTGAGACAATAACCGGAATCAGATTCAGCACAAAGCTCGTGAGGAGACACAGGGAAAGACGGTCAAGCGTTCAATAAATTGCTCGGTGCTCAGGCCGAATCGATTGCGCAATCCTTAGATCAGCAGTTGTTCGAGAACTTCAAGGCACTACTCGGCCCGACTATCGCCGATTGTCCCTCGCCAACGCCCACGCGCAAGAGCCGCCTCGGCGAGCCCATTCACACACCTCGCCTCCTGTTGGCCACGGGACCAGCAAACAGCTCGTTTCAACTTGCGCAGGCCACGTCGCCAGAAGGTGAGCAGGAGAGATATACCGTGACGAAAGGCTCAGTGAACATCCCCATCCCTTCCGATGCGGTCGGCAAGAAGTCACGGGAATGGAGAATTGAGGAAGGAAAGACACGAGAAACGGCCGGAGACCGCAAGGCCTTCTCACTCATCAATGGGGGCTATGCCAAGAAATGCCCCACACCGGACCCCGGCGAGCAAGGAGCCTATGTCGTCGAGGGCGACTATGAATTCTCGCTGGTCGTGGACCAAACGATCAATTATTCCAATTCCGTTCGAACCGAGTACTACGCCGTGGGTGTTCACGCCACCCTCAAAGGCCGCGTCGACGATGATGCGAAGCTCCAGTACGTCGATCTTGATACGTCGTTGGTGTTCGGGCGTGGAGGGTCGAATGCGGCGACATCGTCTCCAAGGGAGAAAGAGTCGCAGCTCAACACTCCGGCGACGTTTACCTACCGAGCGCCGGGGACACGCGTGCGGCACAGCGGCTTCTGGGTTGGAGCAGTCTCCCGCGCGGGCGTTGCGGAAGCCAAAGATGGAGAATGGGAATTGGCGGAGGCGTCCTATGTCTTGGAATTCCAATCAAGGATTGTCTCACGTGAAATTACGGAGCCGGTCGAGTCGGTGGCTGGCGCGAAAGTCGTTTTGACGCCGGTCGAAGGAAAGGAGGGTTGGTATCGCGGAAGCGGCATGCTGGGCTATCAGACTGGTCCACCTCCAAACAGAGACCCCTGTTCGAATCTTGTTATGGGTCATGGGACTACTGGGTTCGAGGTTGCCGGAATATCCATCAAACTGCCTGAGGGAAGCGGCGCAAGTAGTAGTCAGACTGGTTCAGCTGACATTGAGTTGCACTACCTGATCCATCCAACACATGAAACGGTACGGCCATGGACAATGGAAGAATTCAAGTGTGTTCCGGGAAAACAGTTGCCCGATCCATTCTTTTATATGATGTACGCCGTCGCTCGTGGCGCTGATGAAATTAACCTCTTGAAGGGCTGGACCTACGTCGGCAAGGATGGTGTAGTGGCGAGGAAAGTACTCAGGGGCAATTGCGGCGACTCCTGCGAGGACCAGACCATCTTTACGCTGAAAGAGGCGGACGACGGTGCAGCCCAGCCGAAGTAAATCGGCTGGAGTATTTCAAAAGCCTTATCTTATATTGCAGGCTCCTGTTGCGTTGACGGTCGTCAGACCGCTGTGCCCATACGCGATTCATCGACGAAGGTCTCCGTTGAATCGTCGATGGCCCGACCCTGACGGCCCTTCGCCGGGAGGATGTAGAGTTCTTTCGCGTCGATCTTGTCTTTCTTCTCGGGCGGCGGCGACATTTCGTAGACCACTGGCCGGCGGTGATCCGCCATTTGCAGCTCGGGATTGTAGACGCTGTTGAACTTCCAGAGCATCTTGATGAAGTTGGTTTGGCCCTTCATCAAGTGACCCGCCGCAATCTTGGCCGTCCCCTTGAGCGCAGCCCAGCCCAGATGCTTCTTGTTCAAGACTTGTTGGGTCTTGACCAGTTCCGCGTAAAACTCCGGGAGCGGCATCTTGGTCGGCATCACGGCGTGCTGAATGTCGAACAGGCGGTAGTCCCGCGTGTGCATCTTGCGGGATTCCGTCACCCAGCTCTCGGTGCCTGGATACGGAGTATTGACGCTGATATTCACGATCTCGGGGATGTCCAAACACCACTGCCGGACAACTTCAAACCGTTGCCGGTCCCAGTCCGGATCGGCGATGAGATTGATCGCGACAGTGATTCCGAGAGATCGAGCGAATTCAAGCGCCTCGAAGTTTCGGCCCAACGAGATGCGTTTGCGGTGCATCTTGAGGCCTTCCGCATCGATGGCCTCGACGCCCAAGAACATGTACTGCAATCCGAGCGTCTTCCAAAATTGGAAGACTTCCTTGTTGCGCAGCAAGACATCGCCGCGCGTCTCCATGTAATACTGCTTCTTGATCCCGCGCCGCGCCACCGCTTCGCCGATCTCCATGCCCTGTTTGCCTTGGATGAAGGCAACGTCGTCAACGAGGAAAATCCCTGGTTCTTGAACTTGCTCCAGCTCCTCGACGGCTTTCTCCGGACTGACCATGCGATAGCTACGCCCATAAAAGGTCCAGGCGCTGCAGAAGGAACAATCCCATGGACAGCCTCGTGCAAACTCGACCGAGGCGCAGGGGTCGAGCACACCAATGAAGTATTTGTGCCGGTTTCTGAGCAGATCCCGCGCGGGACGGACATCATCCAGATTTTCGATGAATTGTGGCGGTGGCCCTTCACCGTCCAGCGTCACCACTCCCGGGACTTTGGTGATGGCCTTGCGATCCTCTTCAACCGCCATCAGCAATTTCGGAACGGCAACCTCTCCTTCGCCCTTGAGGACGCAATCGATGGCCCCGTTGCCGTGTTCCAAAAAGTCCTTCGCCACAAATGAGGCACTATGGCCACCGACGAAGACGAAGCTGTTAGGCAACTCTTTCTTCGTGAGTTTGGCCAGGTCCACGATTTCCGGAACGTTCGCCAAATAGTTACACCCGAATGCCACCGCGTCGGGTTTCCAGGAACGGATGAGCGCTTCATAGTCTTTCCACGTATCCGCCTGCAGATCGATCAGGCGAACTTCATGCCCAGCTTGGCGGGCTGCCTGGGCCACCATCTCCAACCCGAGCGGCTCCAGACGCAGATAGATCTTGGTGTACATGAGCGGACCTGGATGGACTGCGAGAAACTTCATTGCCCAAACCTCCTGGTCTATATACGCTGGCCAGATACCAATTATTCCGAAGACAAGCGAAAGGCCCGGCCAGTAAATTGATCATGATGTGGTCACTGATGCGGGGACGGATTGTGCCAGAATGGAGGCGTTGGTGCAACCTTTAAGTGCGCAAGACTTAAGATGATTCATGGGAAACCAGCTAAGACTATCTGGATTTTCCGTGCCCCAGTCCGTACCATAGGGGCATGGTGCCGCTCGAACGGACCCTGCGTCAGCGCCTCATTGATTTCCTGACGGATACTCGAATGGCCATCGATCAATTGGCTCGCATGCTCGGGATTCCGGAACGGCAGGTAGAGGAGCACTTGGCTCATGTGGTAAAAACGGTGTCGCGGGACCGAGCACGACGGTTTGTCCTCGAGCCGTCCATCTGTTTGGATTGTAAATTTATGTTCCGTGATCGCACCAGATTGACACGACCAAGCCGCTGTCCACAATGCCGAAGCGAAGGGATCTCCGCTCCACGCTACGGAATCGACTCTCTCGGATCAGGATTGACTCACGCGAACACGAAGGTGTCACAGCGAAGAGACGCCTGGAAAGGATGACGATGATAACCGCGCGACTTGTACTCTGTGCCCTCTGCTTGATGATGCTCGGCTGCTCCGATCAAAAAGCAAACGAGCTGTTTGAAACGGCGGCCTTCGAAGAAAACCAGGGGAATGTTCCCCATGCCAAGCAGCTCTACCAAGAACTGGTGAATCTCTATCCATCCACCAAAGTGGCTGAGATCGCTCGGGCACGGCTCGCCGATCTCGACAGCAAGAAATAGACGCTGTCGCGTTACCAGCAAGTCGGTGGTGACGCCTGAGAAAGGCTCTTTCAATACCTTAGGGTCAGCAGGCTTGTCTGTGGAGAGGCGCGTCTTGGCGCGCCTCGCAGACTCTTCGATGCGGGCTGAGTTGGCGAAGCGGGCGCGCCGGGGTCGGGCGGGTGAGAACAGTGGTTTTGTGCACATCCTGCATGGTCGTCCAGCGCCGTCTCAACCCTTGATGCTCGTAATGGCTACAGGGGCCGCATGCGTTGCTTCGAAGCCTGTTCGGCAACGGTCAGCCTAACGGCGTCATGAGTGAATGGACGTCTCCGGCCCTTGCTGCGGATACCATGGAAAAAACGCATTGGTCGTCGCCTGATAGGCTTTATACGCTTCCCCACGGCTTATAAGGGCTTGCTCTTCCGCCCGTGGAATACCAGTCACCTTGTACAGTAACAAGCCCATCCCGATCGGACCAATCCAGGTGAATAACCAGCCGGGTGCCCCCATCGTCATGACGACATACGAGCACCAGTGCAGCCAGTCGAAAAAGTAATTCGGGTGGCGGGAGTAGTGCCACAGCCCCTCTCTGCAGACGCGGCCCTCATTCTTCGGATCAGCGCGGAAATGAGCAAGCTGCCGATCTGCCTTCGATTCACCAGCGACGGCCACGCTCCAGATCAGCAATCCGACCATCTCGACCACTGAAGATGGAATCCGAGTATTCCAGAGCACCACCAGAAACGGAAGGGAGAAAACCGCCACGGACAGCGCCTTCCATTGAAAATACACAAACATATTCACCGACTCTGCATCACCCCATTTTTGTCGCAGGCGGCGATAGCGAGCATCCTCTGATTGCCCGTCCACCCGTTGGAAGTAGATATGGAGTCCCAGACGGCCGGCATAGAGCAGGACCAGCATTGCTGTGAGCAGGATGCGCTCGATTCCGGCGGGAGCCTGAGTCATGTACGACAACACTGCGGCGATCAGCCCCGCACACCACGCGACGTCGACAATCGAAGCATTTTTTGTCTTCTTCTGCACAACCCACAGGAAACCCATGACGACCGCCATGACGACATAGGTGATCACGACAAGCTGCAACGGATCCGATACGTCTATTCCTTCTTCTGGTCCCATCATCCCTTCCCTTTACGACACACCCGGTTCATAGTCCCAAACGTCGGCGCCTTGGCGCTTCCGATTCTTCAACCAACTGCAAAACCCTGGGATAGAAAACGACAAGAGCGCCTGGATTTTCTCACAGTTCAATGAAAGATCCGCAGGCCTTGGGGCACCGGTATGTTCTCCAGCGGATCCTTCAACCAAATGGCCCTGCAGCTCTGGATACCATGGTAGCAGGGCCTCTCCGATCTCCCAGCGTGACAGCCGTTCTCGTCCGCCCAGGTGGTAGAGACCGGGAGCGTCTTGATCGAGTAACTCCCATACCGAGCGGGTAATCGCCCCGGCCGGCAACGGGCAGCGGAATTCATCGCCATACAGCGTCACCTGCTTGCCATTCTTCACCGACCGGCACATATCTTCCACGAAACTTCGATCGCCATACTGTGAGGCACCCGCCGTGAGGACAATCCGAACCGCCGTGTGTCGAGGATTCTCCAACACGCGCTGTTCCGCTTCAAGCTTGGTCTTGCCGTAGATATTGATCGGATGGGGCTCATCGGTCTCTTGGTACCAACCCGCCTTCCCGTCGAATACTTCGCCGCTCGACAAGAAGATAAAGGGAATGTCCCGAGAGAGTCGAGCCAGATACGCCGTGGTGTCCACATTCATACGACGGGCTACATGAGGATTTCGCTCGCACTCTGTCGTTCAGCTTACAGCCGCGCAGTGGATGACTGCGTTGGGCTTGAGACGCTGCCACACCTGTTCGGTGGCGGCGTGATCCGTGAGATCAAGATCAGCCCGACTGAGGCCACAGACCTCCCATCCGGGCGCCCATCGAGTAGCGGACTTCACGAAGTACTGTCCTATCAATCCTGCCGTTCCGGTGACGATGACACGTGGCTTCATAGTGCGTCAATGAGGAAAACGCGCGTAATAAACACATCCGACAAGCCATCCAGAGCGCTGCCCGCTGTGTATGGTGCCCATCTATAACAATGCACCATCGATGCACATCGCTCTAAATGCGAGACCGTAGATTGTACGACTTCAGGCTGTTCGTTTGGAAGATGCGATACGCGATGAATGGTGTATCGGGCGGGGTCCGCCAGGGCCTACCGCCACTGATTCACATGCAGGCTGGCACAGAGGTCAAGAATGGGGGGAGGGACTTAGTCATTCCGGTTCCTTCACGACTACGCTGCTTTCGATTCCGTCTCGGCTGGGACCTGGCCATGCGGCAGCCAGCGATTCAGGGCCGCTGTCAGGGATTGACTCGTGACCGGCTTACTGAGAAAGTCATCCATGCCGACCGCCTGACATCGATCACGATCCTCCTGCATCGCATTGGCCGTCATCGCAATGATGGGTAGGTGTGGCGACTTGCCGACCGCCTGCAGAAGGTTAGCCTCCTGGCTTCTGATCACTCGTGTCGCTTCAAACCCATCCATTTCAGGCATCTGGCAGTCCATAAACACCAAGTCGTACGAAATCCGTGCGAGCGACTCGACCGCTTCTCGACCGCTGGCAGCAACATTGACCCGATAGCCAAGTTTTTCAATCATCTTGGCTGCGACCTTTGGATTGACCGGGTTGTCCTCGACTACCAAAATAAGCGGACGAGCCTTCATCATGGATTCCAATACCGTGTGCTGCGTAATAATCGAAGCCGCTGCGCAATCGGCTGACCTCCCAATACGAGGCATGTGCCCCAGGGCGGTGCCGAGACACTCGAACAGCAGCGACCGGCGAATCGGTCTCGTCAGGTACGCCTCGAAACCAGCCTCCTGCGCTGCTTGGGCATCTCCACGTTGACCACCCGATGTCAGAAGCACCAGCCGCGTGGCCCTGATCGCGTGATCTGACTTGATCCGCTGGGCTAATTCCAGCCCATTCATGCCAGGCATGTGCAAATCCAAAATGGCTAAATCAAACGGCGTACGACGAGCAACCGCCTGACGCAGACAGTGCAAGGCCAGCTCCCCATTCTCGACACTTTGGCACGTGACATCTGCTCCGGTAAGATAGCGCTCAAGAACCCTCCGATTCGTGGCATGATCGTCCACGATCAGAATGTTCCGGCCTTTGAGCGCCACTTGAGGCGGAAAAACTGGCTGGGCACCTTCTGGTTGAAGCTGAAATGGCACGGTAATCCAAAACACACTGCCGACACCAACCGTGCTGTCTACACCGATTCGCCCACCAAGCAATTCCACAAGCTTTTTGCAGATGGCCAGTCCGAGCCCCGTGCCACCGTATTTCCTTGTGGTGGAGCCGTCTGCTTGCGTGAAGGATTGAAAAAGTTTGGCCTGTTGGTCTGGCGCGATACCGATTCCGGTATCTGACACTTCAATTCGGAACCACTGACGCGGTGGAGTCACGATTGTCGATGTCGGGCGCTCAGGCTTTCCCGAAGTACTGATCGTCACAATGATTTCGCCCTGTTCCGTAAATTTAATGGCATTGCCGACCACATTCACCATAATTTGGCGCAGTCGGCCAGGGTCACCTCGCAGCAGTGTTGGCAAACCGGCTTGCACAAGAGAGGTGAGTTCCAGACCCTTGGCATTGGCCTGCTCCCCAAGGAGACCAAGGGTCTCCTCCACCGTCGTGTGAAGGTCGAAGTTGACGTGCTCCAGGTCCAGCTTCCCAGCTTCAATTTTGGAGAAGTCGAGGATCTCGTTGAGGATGTCCAGGAGGTGTTCGCTGGACAGCCGGACAGTCTCCGCATATTCGCGCTGCTCCAGGGTTAACGTCGTGTCGAGCAGGAGCCCTGTCATGCCGATGACCCCGTTCATCGGAGTTCGGATCTCATGGCTCATGGTGGACAGAAACTCTGCCTTGGCCTTCACAGCCTCCAACGCTTGATCTCTGGCCTCTTCGAGATCCTTGTTCTTTTGTTCCAAATCCTGTGCAGCCTGTGTCAGCTTGACCTCTGCCAATTTCTGGGCTGTGATATCGATCGCAAACTTCATAACCTTCGAGACCTTGCCGCTTGTATCAAAGATCGGGCTGTAAGAGGCCTGGATCCAGACCTCTCTCCCCCCCTTGCCGATGCGCCGATACACCCCAGCATCAAACTCTCCCCGGTTCAACTTCTGCCAGAAAACGCTATAGGCCTGGCTACTCGCATAGACTGAATCACAGAACATCCGGTGATGCTGCCACAAGACTTCATCAAGCCCATAACCCATCACGTGTAGGAAGTTGTCGTTGGCCATCAGGAGCGTTCCGTCGTGCGCGAACTCGGCGATCCCCTGTACTGCGCCGATGGCAAGGGAGACGCTTCTCAGCTCCGCCGTAGTCGCGTCAATTTCGGCCTGTGCGTGCTCACGAGCGCAGAACTGGCTCAGCTGATCCGCGACGGCCTGGAATGTCGTCAGGAGTGAGCGATCTTCGGGCAGGATCTCATGATAGAAAAATTCGAGCACGGCATAGACACGATCAGCCAGTCTGACGGGAAAGGCTGCCGCCGCATGGAAACCCGCCTGCTCAGCCAAAGCCGCTCGAGGGAAATTCAGATCCTGAGTCACATCTGCAATCCATTCCGGTTTGGTACTCGCCCACACCCGACCGGGTAGCCCGACACCGCACTGAAAGGTCAGCTCTCGGCTCGCCGTGCCGTAGTGCTCCGATGCGGTGCCCGACACAGTCCACATGGAGTGGCATCGAAGTCTCTGGGCCGGCTCATCCACCACCCACAGTAACCCCTCATTCCACCCCAAGGCTTCACACACCGGTTGCAGAATCGCCGCCATCGCATTGTCCAGTCCGGAAGCGCATGCCAACACGTTGGCAACCTCGTGCTGGAGAGTCAGCCTCTGCTCAAGTTGCTTCTGCTTTGTAATATCCCTATGGGTGCCAAGGACACGGAGGGGTGCACCATCCTGAGTTCGTGGAACAATTTTTCCTCGTGCAGCAATCCATTTGTAGGACCCATCCTTGCACCGCATCCGATAATCAGCAGCACACCGGGGATTCCCCCCTGGACCAGTTGCTGAAGAACGGCCCGAGCCTCCAACCGATCCTCTCGATGGATAAGAGCACACCATTCGTCGAAGCTGTTTCCGACGGCACCCTCTGCGTAGCCGAACAGAGCATTCCACTCGTTTGAACGCACCACGCTGTTCGCGGTGACATCCCATTCCCACACACCAATACCACTGCCTTCGAGCGCGAACGCCCAGTACTGGTTGTTGAGATCTACCGTCCGTGCAGTTGCGTGTCCTGAGTTCCAGTGGGTCATGAGGACACCGGATGTGGGACAAAACGCTCACTATATTGTTGGCGGTCTTCCGAGGAGTGTTGAAACAGGCAGGAGCGGTGTCGATTCCGGAATGAGTCTGCGTTCATGCGTCGCTCCCTGGATCCTCTGCCTGGCGATGCTGAACCCTTCTGGTTCACATCGACCGGCAGAGACCTGAGCGGCACAGAATCGGCCAAACATACCATCGCCTGTCTTTCAGACTCGATGGTGCTCTTCTCTGCTCCGTCGTTATATCGGTAAGCTACCGACAGATCTTGAGGAAGAGTAGCGCGGAGAGTTCAGCGGCCCTCCCACAAGACACCCATCGTACAGCAGTCTTGGCCGAGGCTTCCATCCATGTGGCTACCTTCGATCACAAGAGCGATCGGTCGTATGCCAGGCAGGACTTCCTAGCGGGTCAGTTTACGGTATCTAATCCGATGCGGTTGATCGGCATCTTTGCCCAAGCGCCTCTTCCGATCCGCTTCGTAGTCGCTGTAATTGCCTTCGAACCAGACCACCTTACTGTCGCCTTCAAACGCGAGGATGTGGGTGGCGAGGCGGTCGAGGAACCAGCGGTCGTGGCTGCTGATCACGGCGCAGCCGGCGAAATTTTCCAAGCCTTCTTCCAGCGCACGCAAGGTATTCACGTCCAGATCGTTCGTCGGTTCGTCGAGGATAATCAGATTGGCGCCCTCTTTCAGCATACGCGCGAGATGCACCCGATTGCGTTCGCCACCTGAAAGCTCCTTCACCTTTTTCTGCTGATCCGTCCCGGCAAAGTTGAAGCGGGCACAATAGCCTCGGGCATTGACCTCCGCCTTCCCGAGCTTGATCGTGTCCTGCCCATCAGAAATGATCTCGTACACGGTCTTGTTGCCGTCCAAGCTCCGATCTTGGTCCACATAGCCGAGCTTGACCGTCTCACCGATCTTGATCGATCCGGCATCCGGCTTTTCCTTGCCGATGATCATCTTGAACATCGTCGTCTTACCCGCGCCGTTCGGCCCGACCACCCCGACGATCCCACCTTTCGGCAGGTTGAAATTCACGTTCTCATAGAGCACGTTGTCGCCGAAGGCTTTGCTGATCCCATTGGCTTCAATGACGACATCGCCGAGCCTCGGTCCTGGCGGAATATAGATTTCCAGATCAGCTGCCACCTGGTCCTGCTTCTGATTCACCAGTTCCTCATAGCGGTTCAGACGCGCCTTGCCCTTCGATTGCCGAGCCTTCGGCGACATCCGGATCCATTCCAACTCATGTTCCAGCGTTTTCTTGCGCTTGGACTCCGCCTTTTCCTCTTTCTCCAGTCGATCCTTCTTCTGTTCCAACCAAGAAGTGTAATTTCCTTGGAATGGAATCCCGTGGCCTCGGTCCAACTCCAGAATCCATCCGGCCACATTGTCCAGAAAGTACCGGTCGTGCGTCACGGCAATGACCGTCCCCTTGTACTGCTGTAGATGCTGTTCAAGCCACTGAACCGATTCAGCATCCAAGTGGTTTGTCGGCTCGTCGAGCAACAGAATGTCCGGCTCTTGGATCATCAGGCGGCAGAGGGCGACCCGGCGCTTTTCTCCACCAGACAGCGTCCCCACCTTCTGATCAGCGGGCGGACAGCGCAACGCATCCATGGCAAGGTCAAGCTGGTTTTCCAGCTCCCACCCATTGGCGGCTTCGATCTTCTCTTGTAGCTGCGCCTGCTTGTCGATCAGCTTTTCCATCTCATCGGGGCCAACTTCACCGATCTTATTGCTGACGGCCTCATATTCGTGCATCAGGGCGACCAGTTCGGCTTTGCCCTCTTCGACCACTTCCTTGACCGTCTTGTTCGGGTCCAGCTGAGGTTCCTGCTCCAGCAGGCCGACGCTATAGCCTTTCGACCGCGTAATTTCACCGGTATAGTTCGAATCGGCCCCTGCAATGATCTTGAGCAGCGAGCTC